>NZ_JARZAG010000001.1 GCF_029892155.1 Kitasatospora sp. GAS204B
GCGAGATCACTACCGCCCGCCACAACAAGATCACCACCCATCTGCGGGCGGCTGGCCTCGGCGCGCTGGCGGACCTCGGCTTCGTCGGTCTGGACGACGACCCCGACGACCCGGTGATCGTCACCGACCGCAAGGCCACCCGAGGCCACCCGCTGACCGCTGCACAGAAGGAGGCGAACCGGCTGGTCAGCCGCGAGCGCGCGGCGAACGAGCACGGCTTCGCTGACCTCAAGAACTGGCGGATCCTCACCAAGGTCCGCATGAACGCCCGGCACGCGACCACGCTCCTGCGGGCCCTGCTCGTGCTGACGAACGCTGAGGTCCAGCGCTGACAAACGATCACCTACCGACGATCACGCCTCCGACCCGCACGAGCACCCCAGCCCCGACCCACACCAGCCCCGCGACCAGCGACTTCAGGATGAAAACTGCTCACTGGGGTCGGAGCAGGTCTCGGCCTCGCCACCGCGCGTGAGTACTGTCCCCGTGGTGATATGGCCGTTCAGGCCGTGATCCAAGGTCATGATCGTGACCCTACCGATCAGGTATGACAAGAGCAGCGCGCGAGCACGCTGTCGCCGCCGAGCGCGCGGAACGGCCTCAAGCTCCTCGTGAGGGCACTGTGCTCATCGTGGACGGAACCTCGTCCCCACCCGCTGGCGTTCGGCGTCTGAAGCAGTGGCGGGGCCCGGCCGCCAGATACGACAAGAGCGCCGTGTCTACCGAGCAGTCGCCACCCTCGCCCCACTCCTCCTGTGGGCCTGATCCTTTGACGACACTGCCTAGGGCTTGCGGCCCACCGCGGCCCAGATCCCGGTGAAGGCGTCATCCTCCTGCTCCGGCCGCTCGGGCCGCCAGAGCGGGGCGGTGACGATCCCCGGCTCGACCAGCTCCAAGCCGTCGAAGAACCGTGAGACCTGCTCCCTGCTGCGCAGCGTGAGCCGCTCGGTGGCGGCGCAGTAGACGGCGGGGCCGCGGCCGGCCTGCGCGGGGCTGATGAAGTCGGCCGTACCGTGCGAGAGCGCCAGGTAGCTGCCCGAGGGCAGCGCGTCGACCAGGGTGCGCACGATGCCGTACGGGTCGGACTCGTCGTCCACGAAGTGCAGGATCGCGAAGAGCAAAAGCGCCACCGGCTGCCCGAGGTCGAGCAGTTCGTGGACCCGTGGCTCGGCCAGGATCCCCGCCGGGTCCCGCAGATCGGCCTGCACCACGGTCGCGCTGCCGTGGCTGGCCCCGGCCAGCAGCGCGCGGCTGTGCACCAGCACGATCGGGTCGTTGTCCAGGTACGCCACCCGGGCGTCGGGATGGACCTGCTGGGCGATCTCGTGGGTGTTGCCGGCGGTCGGGATCCCGGTGCCGATGTCCAGGAACTGCTTGACGCCCTGCTCTGCCAGGTACCGCACGGCCCGCTGCAGGTACGCCCGGTTCGCCTGTGCGCTGAGCCGCACCCGCGGGCTGATCGCCATGACCTTCTCGGCGGCGGCCCGGTCGGCGGGGAAATTGTCCTTGCCGCCCAGGTAGTAGTCGTACATCCGGGCCGGGTGGGGCACGTCTGGCCGCAGGTCGGTGGGCTCCTGGCCGTCCTCCTCGGAGGCGGACATCCAGTCCAGGGCGGTCTCCTGATCATCAGTCACGCGGCGAAGCATATAGTCCGGTCAACGGCCTGGGGAGGGACGGCGACCGTGCAGGTGGGAGACGCAGCGGCCCCACCAGGGTTCTCCCTGGTGGGGCCGCTGAGCTGAGTGACTGTGGGTCAGAAGGCGATGGGCAGTGCTGCCGTCTGCACGCCGGTGACGAAGGCCTGCCAGGCCTCGGCTCGGAAGACCAGCGCGGGACCGTGCGGGTCCTTGGAGTCCCGGACGGCCATGCCGCCGGTGACCACGCGCCCGGTTTCCACGCAATCGCTCTGGGCGCCTGAGTAGGAGGATTTGTACCAGGCAAGCCGGGCTGCAGCTGAGGACGGGGGGAGGTTGCTCGTCATGATCTAGACCATTCCTTTTGCGATGCGCTCGATCAGCGCGATTGACTCGGTGCGTGGCAGCGATTCGGCAAGAGCACGGCGGAACAGGTTGGAGTACTTGAACACCTCGTCCGGCTCTTCGATGTAGAGCGTGCTGAGCAGGCTGTCCACATAGGCCACGTCCGTCTCCGTCGTCTCCGGGAAGCTCAGGATGACAACCGGCCCGAACAGAGCGGCGTGCACGTCCGAGGCTTCTGGCAAGACCTGGATATTGATGTTCGGGTTGTCGGAGGCCGAAGTAAGGAAATCGAGCTGACCGCGCATCACCGACGGGCCGCCGATCTGATGCTTGAGCACGGACTCCGAGAGAACCACCCACAGGCGCAGAGGTGCGTTCCGCGTCAGCACCGAGCGGCGTTCCTGGCGGACTTTGGTAAGGGTCTCAACCTGCTGGGGCGTCGCATCCTCTATCTGGGCACGGACCACGGCCCGCGTGTAGTCCTCGGTCTGCAAGAGCCCGGGCACGAGAAGGGTCTGGATGCTGTACGCGTCCGAAGCGTCAGCTTCCAGCGCGATGTAGTCGGCATAAAGCGGAGAGAGCGTCTCGGAGTACCGGTCCCACCAGCCGCGCAGCCGCCCCTCGCGGGACAGTGCCTCCAGTCCTGCTCGCGTGCCTGAGTCATGAACGTCATAAAGATCGAGGAGCAGGCGCAGGTCGACAAGTCGGACCCCTGACTGTGCCGCCTCGATCCGGCTGATCTTGCTCTCGGCGCAGGCAAGCTGCTGCGCTGCCTGGGCAAGAGTCATCCGCTTGGCCGTCCGTAGCTCCTTGAGCGTTCGCGCGAGCCGCCGCTGACGGACAGTCGGATTCCTGTTCACCGGCACGTTGGACCTCCCCTCGGGTGTGGCTCGTAAGTCTGCCCTCCTCCGAGCGGGACAACAATCTTTAACGGCTTCCAAAGTGGGGACTTGCACCATAGGAACATCCAGGAGGATGCTACGGGGAGTGGAGAACTCCACGACAGACCGTGATCATGACGGTTCGTCACCGGGCATCCCTGTGCCCGCGCCGGCCGTCACCCCAGGGCGCGTCATCCCGCGCCGCTTCCTCAACCAGCCGCGCCGCAAGGGAGCTTCGCCATGCCCGAACCGCTCACCACCCCGCCCGCCCCCAGCGGGCGCGATCACTGCTGGCTGCCGCGCAGCCCCCGTTCCCCGGCCCTGGCGCGGCACCTGCTGCGCGAGTTCCTGTCGCGTGTCCCGAGCGGCGAACGCTTCGTGGAGGATGGGGTGTTGGTGCTCACCGAATTGGTCGGCAATGCCTTCCGTCACGGCACCCCGCGCGGCAACCTGATCAAGATGGGCCTCGAAACCGACGGCGAGCTGCTCTGGCTCTGGGTCGAGGACGTGTCCCGCAAAGCGCCGCAGCTGCGCGTCACGGCCGACGGCGAAGCCGGACGCGGCCTGCTCCTGGTCGACAAGCTCTCCCACAAGTGGGGCTGGGGCCCGCGCGGCGGGCACGGCAAGCGCGTCTGGGCAGTCATCGAGCCCGGACCGGCGGTGGCGTAGTGGGCCCGGATCCCGTGGTGGAAGGCAGTCTTGAGACTGAAGAGCAGTGCATGGCACGCGAGCTGCGCGAGTGGGCGGAAGCCGCCCTCGACCAGCTCGACGACGCCTTCAAGGTGGCCGAACTGCCGCCCCTGCTGGGCGTCCGGATCACCACCCTGATGCGCGAGGGCGTTCATGTCGAGCTGGGCGGCTGCAACATCCGCACTGTTCAAGCGCTTACGGCCTTCGTCCTGGCGCACGCGCGGTGCCTGGGCCGGGTCCAGCGAGGTGAGATCGTGCCCACTGGGCTGGCCCAGCTGCCCCGTGTGCGCGGTGAGATGAGACCCGGCGATGAGTAGCCGCGCGCCGGCCGGGCCGATCCCGTTGCCGCCCCGGCACCAGTGGCGACTCGGACGGTGCGCCTGCTGCGATCGGCACACCTTGGTCGCCCCTGGGCCGCAAATCACCGTTGACGACGCCAAGTTGGTCACCTTGCCGTACTGCGTCGACGGCTTCGAGCGAGCATCACGCTACGTCCACCGGATGAGGATGCGCGCGACGCTCCGCCACGATCAGGGGACCCCGTGAACCCCCGCTCGCACACGGCGTTCCTGGCCCGCGCGGCCCGCGCGTCGGCCACCGACATCCCAGCTGAACGGAGCACCTGAAGTGCCCAGTGAGCCCCCCACCCTTGCCGCCATGATCGAGCTGCCCAGCACCGAGCCGAGTGACGGGTCCCGCGGCAGCCTCGACCGCCCGTTCGACCGACTCGAAGCGCTCGCCGACCTTGCCGCGCTCGGTCGGCAGCTCGACCACCAGGTGACCCGTCCCGGGGGCGCCGTAACTGCCGAGTTGGACACCACGCTCACCGTGATGCGCGCCGTCCACGGCCGGATCGTGGCCGAGCTGGGCGCGGCGCTGAAGATCAGCTGACCGAGGGCGCTCACCGTCCGCCAGGACCTGCGCACCCACGCGCCGGCCGCCGCGTCGTCGGAGGGGTCCTTCGAGTCGCGGACGGGCAGGCTGTCGGAGAACCCGCCCGCGACCTCATGGAAGGCGCGATAGCTTGAAGATCAAGCTAGTACGCGTGGTGGACCTGCCAGAACGACCAGGCGTCACACGGACTGCCGTAGGTGGTGTTCATGTAGCCCAGGCCCCACTTGATCTGGGTCGCGGGGTTGGTCTGCCAGTCCGAGCCGACCGAGGCCATCTTGGAACCGGGCAGCGCCTGCACCAGGCCGTACGCGCCGGAGGAGGGGTTGCGGGCGGTGACGTCCCAGCCGCTCTCGCGCGTGACGATGTTGCTGAAGCACTGGAACTGGGTGCTGTCCATCATCCCGGCCGCGATCGACTGCGGCGAGCCCCCGGTGGACGAGCCGACGGGCGGCGCGGAGTTCGTGGTGGCGAGCTGCGACGTGGCCGCGGCGCGGGCGGCAGCCTGCTGGGCGGCGGCGGCAGCGTCGGCCTTGGCCTTCGCGTCGGCGGCGGCCTTCTGCGCCGCGGCGGCGTCGGCAGCCGCCTTGTCGGCGGCGGCCTTGGCCTGCGCGTCGGCGGCGGCCTTCAGCCGGGCGGTCTCCTGCGCGGCCTTCTGCGTGGCGAGGTCGGCCGCCTGCTGCTGAGCCGAGGACTGGACGGCGAAGTTGTCGCTGATGGTCTGCGCCTGGGTGGCCGACGGCACGTCCGCGAGCAGGGTGGACCCCGCGACGTCGACCGACTGAGCGGGCGCGGCCTCGCTGCTCGACGACACACCCACGACGGCACCGACTGCGGTGACTGCGGTGGCGGAGGCCACAGCAACTCCCCGGACCGAGATCCGAGTCACATGGTTTCCTTCCAGCGTCGACCCCGCGTGACCGTGAGGACGCAACATGCCCTGGTCACTGGCCTCCACCTGATACTGGTCACGGGAGACACTGGCCCGGCGCCCGAGTGCCGGACGAGCCGGTGCGGGCAAGGAGTTCGGGCGGCGTACGGACCATCGGTATTCAGTTGACGCCCAACACACGGGCCGTACGCGGGGCCTGACAGAAGTTTCACCATGCCGCAACCGGGCAACGGTACGCAATTCCCGGCTGCGTGGCGAAGCTCACACCAGCCCCGAAGTGAAGATCGGTCGCACGGCCGCGAGCGGGACCATCGCGACTTTCTGCCAGGGGTGTAACGGCGCAGGTACCAAGGAACACTGACCGCATGAGCGATGACGAGCAGGAGCCATCAAGCCCGGGATTCGTCCAGTTCCGCATGCAGTGCCCCAACTGCAGCCAAGGGGTTCGCACGCGGGCCCGGATGGGGATCAGGTCCTCCGTCCGCCACGAGGGAGAGAACATCGTCGCGGTCGGCACGAGCTTCGTACCGGAGACGTGCGCCGACTGCGACGGCGACGGCTGGCTGCCGCTCGGGTCGGGGGAGTGGAAGCGGCGGCCCAAGTCGGCACCCGACACTGCCTCCTGATCAGCCCGGCTCTGCTCGAAACAGCTGGACTCCTGTAGTTTCCGGTAGTTTCCGGGCGGGGGAACGGTCAGCGCTCCTGCCCGATCGGCCGGACGATCACCGTGTTGACGTCCACCCCCTGCGGCTGCCCGAGCGCCCACACGATCGAGGACGCGACCTGGTCCTCCGTCAGCAGTGAGGTGGCCGGCGTCCCGCCTTCGCGCTGGTCCCAGAACGCCGTCTCCACCCGTCCGGGGGCGATCAGGGTGACGCCCACGCCCGAGTCGGTCACCATCAGCCGGGTGTTCTCGGCCAGGCCGCGCACCGCCCACTTGGTGACGCCGTAGAGGTTGCCGGGCGAGTTGATGAAGCCGGCGACGCTGCCGACCAGCACGATCCGCCCGCGCGACCGCGTCAGTTCGGGCAGCGCGGCCTGGACCAGCAGGGCCGGCCCGAGCACGTTGGTGAGCACCATCTCGCGCCAGCCGGCCGGGTCGCCGTCGGCCAGCGTGTCGTGGGTGGAGAAACCGGCGTTGGCCACGGCGTGGTCCAGCCGGCCGAACCGTTCGACGGTGGCCGCCACTGCCGCGCGTACGGCGTCGGGGTCGGCGGCGTCACCGGTGATCGTCAGCAGTGCCGCCGGTTGCCCGACCTCCTCGGCGAACCGGCGCAGCCGCTCCTCACCGCGTGCCGTCACCGCCACCCGGTGCCCCAGCTTGAGCAACTGCCGGGCCGCCGCGGCGCCGATGCCGCTGCTGCCGCCGGTGATCAGGGTGACTGGAGAGTCCGTCATCTTCATCAGCTCCTGCGTGTGCGTGTACGTGTGCGTGTGCTTGTGAAAGCCCGTCAGGAGTTCGAGTCCACCACTTGAAGTGCACTCCATGTCAACCGCCGCGCCGCCGACCGGCCCGCGCCATGCGTGCCTTGACCTCAAGCGGGCTTGATGAGCGAGGATGCTGACGAGAGCTCGAGTCGATCAAGGAGCGTCAGCATGCGCGCAGTCTGGTTGAAGCGGTTCGGTGACCCCTCCGTCCTCGTCCCCGGCGAGGCACCCGACCCCGTCCCCGGCCCGGGCCAGGTGCTGATCGACGTCGCGTACGCCAACATCACCTTCGTGGAGACCCAGTTCCGGGCCACCGGCACGGGCCCGTTCCGCGCCACGCCGCCGCTGATCCCCGGCAACGGCGTCGGTGGCACGGTCGGCGCGCTCGGGGACGGTGTCGACCCGGCGCTGCTCGGCCGGCAGGTGGTGACCGGAACCGGGGGCTCCGGTGGCTATGCCGAGCAGGCCGCCGTCCCCGCCGAGGGGCTCTTCGCCGTCCCCGACGGCCTGGCGCTGGACGTGGCGGTCGCGTTGCTGGCCGACGGGCGCACCGCCGTGATGCAGCTGCGGGCCGCCGAGGTGGGCCCCGGGGACCGGGTGCTGGTCGAGGCGGCCGGGGGTGGGGTCGGCAGCCTGCTGGTCCAGCTCGCCAAGGCGGCCGGCGCCACGGTGGTCGCGGCGGCCGGTGGTGCCCGCAAGCTGGAGCTGGCCCGCGAGTTGGGTGCGGATCATGCCTTCGACTACCGCGAGTCCGACTGGGTCGAGCGGATCGAGCGGGAGGTGGGCGGCGTGGACGTGGTCTTCGACGGCGTGGGTGGCGCGATCGGGCGGGCCGCCTTCGGGTTGCTGCGGCCGGGCGGCCGGATGGACAACTTCGGCCTGGCCGGCGGCGAGTGGTCGGCGATCCCCGAGGAGAGGGCCGCCGCCCGTGGGGTGCGCCTGGTCGGCGCCGACCGCAGCCCCGAGCAGCTGCGCGCCTGCACCGAGTACGCCTTCGCCGAGGCCGCCGCCGGCCGGCTGCGCCCGGTGATCGGCCAGCGCTTCCCGCTGGAGCGGGCCGCCGAGGCGCACGCGGCGATCGAGTCCCGGGCCACCCTGGGCAAGACCCTGCTGGAGACGGGCCGCTGATGGCCGGCACCCGACTGCACCCGATCAGCCGGGCCCGGCTGACCACTGAACTCGCTGACCGGATCGAAGGGTTGATCCCAGCGGACGGCGGCGCCTGGCCCCGGATCGCGGTGGACGGCGCGCCGGCGACCGGTCCCGGGCAGCTGGCCGACGCCCTCGCCGAGGAGCTGATGCTGCGCGGTCGGCCGGTGCTGCGGGTGCGGTCGCGCTCGTTCCTGCGCCCCGCCTCGCTGCGGCTGGAGTACGGGCATCAGGACGCCGACGCCTACCTCGATCTCTGGCTGGACGACAACGCGCTCTTCCGCGAGGTCTTCACCCCGCTGGACCCGGGCGGCACCGGCCGGGTGCTGCCCGATCTGCGCGACCCGGAGACCGACCGCGCCACGCGCAGCCCGTATGTCGAACTCGCTCCCGGCACCGCACTGCTGATGGATGGTCAGTTCCTGCTCGGACGCTGGTTCCCGTTCGACCTGGTGGTGCACCTGCGGATGTCCGAGGCGGCGCTGCGGCGACGCACCCCGCAGGAGGAGCAGTGGACGCTACCGGCCTTCGTCCGCTACGAGGAGGAGGTGCGCCCGGAGGAGGCGGCCGAAGTCCTGGTCCGGTCCGATGATCCGGCCCACCTGGCGTGGAACCAGGGCTGACCGGGGGCGAGTTGGTGGGACGGCTGCGAACCATCACTCCTGTGGGTGATGGTCGTGGCCGAACTGTCATGCCACGCTGGATGCCTGAGCCACACCGCTGAAGGGACGCCACATGTTTCTCGGCAAAACCATGTCCGGCCTCGGCCTCACCCTGCTGACCGTGACCCTCACCGCGTTCGCGACGATCATGCCGGCCGCCGCCGCGAGCGGCCCGGCCGCCCGGCCCATGCCCCGCGCAGCCGGCGCGGTCCTGACCGGCGCCAGCGTCAGCTTCCACTCCGACCACGACCAGAAGGACCGTGACACGCTGGTCACCGTCACGGTTCGCGACATCAACGGCACCACCGACGCCCGGATCTCCAGCACCTTCGGTCAGTTCGACCAGTACAGCGACGTCGGTCCGTTCCAGCTCACCGTGCTCAACCACGGCTCGTGGGAGTCGCTCAAGGGCTCCGCCACCACCCTGCGGATCGACCCGCACGGCAACAACCACTGGGAGCCGAGCCTCTACGTCGACCTGGTCTTCAGCGACGGCTCCCACCTCTCCTCCGACTGCCCGTTCCTCGACCTCGACCAGGAGTCGCGCCAGGTGTCCTGCGGCATCTCCTGAGCCATGAGCCATGAGCCATGAGCTACGAGCCCTGGCTGACGATTCGTCAGATCTGCCACTCGATGGGAACCCGGCCGGGCGCGTCACCAGGGGAGCGGCCGGCCGGGGCCGGTGGCAGCGAACTGACGGTTCGTCAGGCGTGCGTGGTCGAGCCGGGACGCAGCACCATCAGCACCGTCACCACGGCCCAGAGCAGCGCGAACAGCCCGGTGCTCGTGGTCAGCAGCTTCAGGCCGCCGAACGCGCGGACCGGATCGGCGTCCGCCTCGCCCGCGAGCGCGCTGACCACCGCCTCCTGCCGGGGCAGCACCAGGACCATCAGCACCAGGGCGGCGATCGCCGTGAGCACCAGCGAGGTGATCAGCCAGGGGCTGCCCATGACCCCCATCACCTGCGCCGTGCCGATCCCGAGCACCGGCACCGCGAGCCCGATCACCGCGTAGACCTGGGTGATCCGGTACAGCAGCCGTACCGACGCCGCCGCCTCCGGATCGGCCGCGGCGGCGGTCCCGCCGTCCTCGGCCACCGCCAGGGCAGCCTTCGCCTTGCGTGGGAACATGCTCGCCGCCACCGTCACCGGACCGATCGCGATGATCGCGGCCAGGACGTGCAGGCTCAACAGAAACTTGGCCATGGTGATCGACAGCCTTCGTGCTTTCCCGAGCGGCGGGCGGAGCCCGGGGGCCACGAGTCGCGGCGGCCCCGCCCGGCACGCTAACACCCGCCTGCTCGGCCTCGGACGGGCGGTCCACTTGAACGCTGTGCCGACCCGACCCGACCCGACCCGACCGGTCCGCACGCACCGGTCGGGCCGCTCGGCTCAGGTCACCGCACCGCGCACGCTGAACCGCTCGGCCCGCCACTCGCCGCTCGCCAGCACCTCGCGCAGCGCCTGCGCCGCGTCCCAGACCTCGGTGTAGGAGAGGTACAGCGGGGTGAAGCCGAACCGCATCAGGTCCGGCGCCCGGAAGTCGCCGATCACCCCGCGCTCGATCAGTGCCTGGACCACCGGGAACGCCTCGGGGTGCCGGACCGCCACCTGGCTGCCGCGCAGCTCCGGCTGACCCGGCGTCACCACCTCCAGCCCGTCGGCCCGGCACTGCTCGATGAAGAGCCCGGTCAGCGCCAGGCTCTTGGCCCGCACCAGCTCCAGGTCGACCCTGTCCCAGATCTCCAGGGTGGCCCGCAGCCCGGCCAGCGCGAGCAGCGACGGGAAACTGGTGAGGAACCGCCCGATCCCCTGGGTGGGCCGGTAGTCGCTCTCGAAGGCGAACGGCGCCGCGTGCGAGAACCAGCCGGTCAGCGGCTGCTCGACGGTGTCGTGGTGGCGCGCCGCCGCGTACAGGAAGCCCGGCGCGCACGGCCCGGCGTTCAGGTACTTGTAGGTGCAGCCGACCGCGAAGTCCACCTCGCAGGCCGTCAGGTCGATCGGCAGCGCGCCCGCCGAGTGGCACAGGTCCCAGATCATCAGCGCGCCGGCCCGGTGCACCTTGGCGGTGATCGCGGCCATGTCCAGCAGTCGCCCGGTGCGGTAGTCCACCTGGGAGAGCACCACGACGGCGACGTCGTCGTCCAGGTGCGCGTCCAGGTCGTCCACCGAGGGCAGCAGCACGCTGCGGCCGCCCTCGAAGAGCCCGGTGACCCCCTCGGCGATGTACAGGTCGGTCGGGAACGAGTCCCGCTCGCCGAGCACGGTGCGCCGCCCGGGGCGTAGCCGCAGTGCGGCCGTCAGCAGCTTGAACAGGTTGACCGAGACGCTGTCGCAGACCACCACCTCGCCCGCGCCGGCGCCGACCAGCGGTGCGATCCGGTCGCCGAGCCGGTAGGGCAGGTCGATCCAGCTGTGCTTGTTCCAGCTGGTGATCAGGTCCTTGCCCCACTCCTCCTCGACGGTCCGCCGGACCACCTCGGGAGTGCGTACGGGCAGCACGCCGAGCGAATTTCCGTCCAGGTAGGTCCCGTTGGCCGGGAGCGTGTACTCGGCGCGGAAGGCCGCCAGCGGGTCGGCCGCGTCCAGCGCCAGGCACTGCTCGCGCGAGCTCGGGATCGTCGCCAGGTCAACGCTCACAACTCACCTCGTACGGTCCACAGTTCCGGGAAGACATCCTGATCGGCCGCGGCCTTGAGCCAACTCAGGCCGCTGGAACCGCCGCTGCCGGGCTTGGCGCCCATCGAGCGCTTCACCGAGGCGTAGTGGCGCTGCCGCCACCGGGTGACCCGCTCGGCGGTGTCGAGCAGGGCCTCCGCCAGCACCACGAGTTCGGCGTGCGCGGGGTCGGTGTAGACGGTGCGCCAGGCGGCCTCCAGCTGCGGGCTCGCGGTGTACCGCTCGGGGCCCACGTTCGGCGTGACGGCGAAGCCGCGGCGGGCCAGCAGCGCCACCACGTCGTCGTACAGTCCGGGTCGGGCCAGCGCGTCGGACAGCTCCCGGTGCGTCTCGGGTGCGCCCTGGTACATGGCCAGCAGCCGGTCGGACTTGTTGCCGAGCAGGAACTCCAGCCGCAGGTAGGCGGAGGACTGGAAGCCCGAGGCCTCGCCGAGCAGCGGGCGGAAGGCGCTGAACTCGACCGGGGTGAGCGTGGCCAGCAGGTCCCAGGAGCTGTTCAGCACGTCCTGCGCGTTGGCCCCGCGGCGCAGCGCGGCCAGCGCCCCCGGCAGGTCGTCGGCCCGCAGCGCGCGCTGGGCCAGCTCCCACTCGTGCCGCAGCAGGTCGAAGAGCAACTCCATGACCTGGGTGGTGACGATGAACGACAGCTCGGCGTCCACGGTGCTGCGCGGCTGCTGCAGGGTGTGCAGCACGTCCAGCCGGGCGTATCGCTCGTACGGTGTCGCGCCGCTGGTCAGCGGGTCGGCGATGGCGTCCTCGCGGACGGGGTCGAACGCCAGGTTCGGCGTCTGGACGGTGGACCGGGACATGATCGTGCTCCCCCTCGATGGCAGGTGGGGACTATTGTGCGGCGGGCCACCGCGGCTCTTGAATGGGCGACGGAGACCCGATCGGTGAGTCGGCCTTGCGTTCGCAAGGTCTTTTCTCCGTCGGCCTGCCGCTCGGAAAGGAACCCGGAAACATCATGGCCCTGGATGCCCTGGACCGCCGCCTGCTCGCCGAGCTGCAGGCCGACGCGCGGCTCTCCTACAACGAATTGTCCCGCCGGGTGAGCCTCTCCGCCCCGGCCGTCGCCGAGCGGGTACGCCGACTGGAGGCGGAGGGCGTGATCGACGGCTACCACGCGCACGTCGACCTGGCCCGGGCCGGACTGCCGATCACCGCGCTGGTGCAGGTGCAGTGCTACGGCCCGCGCTGTCTGCTGCGCGATCCCTCGGTCGCCGCCTGGCCCGAGGTGCTCCAGCTGCACCGGGTGACCGGCGGGGCCTGCTGCGTGCTGCTGGTGGCGGTGGCGGAGATGGCGAGCTTCGAGGAACTGGTCGACCGGCTGGCGGCCTACGGGCAGCCGAGCAGCTCGATGATCCTCTCCAGCCCGGTGCCCTGGCGCCCGGTCACCGCGCCCTGAGCCACCTGAGCCATCAGTGCCCGCCGGAGGTGGGCAGGTGCACCCCCAGCCCCTGCAGCCCGTTCAGGAACAGCTCCACGCCGACCGCCGCGAGCAGCAGCCCGAGCAGTCGGGAGAGCACCTCCAGCGAGGTCCGGTGGGTGAGCCGCAGCAGCGGGGCCAGCGCCAGCACGCAGACGGTGTTGATCGCCACCACCGCCAGGTAGGCGCCCGCCACGGTGAACCGCCAGCCCCAGTCCTCCTTGGTCAGCGACTCCACCAGCACCGCCGTCATCGCCAGCGGGCTCGCCACGTACGGCAGCAGCAGCTCGCGCACCCCGTCGGCCATCGGGTTGTTCAGCGTCTCGTCGTCATCATCGCTCGCACCGCCCAGGTGCAGGCCGAGGACCAGCCCGACCGCGTAGAGGAAGAAGATCACCCCACCGGCCAGCTGCAGCGACTCGTCGCTGATGTGGAAGAAGTTGGTGAGCGCGTCCGCGCAGAACGCCATCAGCACCCCGACCAGCGCCGCCAGCAGGGAGCTGAGCACCACCAGCTTGCGCATCTCCGACACGCTGCGGGTGCGGGTCAGCTCGGCGTAGGCCAGCAGCACCTTGGGCGGGCCGACCACGGCGAAGAAGGTGACGAACGTGCTGCTCAGATCCAGGGTCGACATTCCCCCAGGATGCTCGAGACCCGCCGCGCCGCACCGGCGCCGCACCGGCGGGTCAGCGCAGCCGGACCGTGACGCCCGTCTCACCGAGCAGCTCGACCACCGCCCACGCGTACCCGGGCGGCAGCTGCGGCGAGTGCTCGGCCGTCGCCCAGTCGTGCCAGACCAGGGTGAACGGCGGCACCGGGCCGAAGCCGCCGCGCAGGCAGTCGGCGAGTGCGTCCAGGTTGCTCCCGTAGTAGCCGTCCGGACCGTTTAGTGCCGTGCCGAGCGCCGTGTACAGCCCGGACCGGTCGGTGGCGGTGGCGCCGTCCAGGTGGAACTCCATCGCTGACTCCCTCGGGTGCTCTGCTCCAGCGTCCCCCGGATGGCCTGCCCCGGTCGAGGAGCCGTGCCGGGTCGGCTGGGATGGAAGGCGGGGGCTGAGAGATGAGGACACCACCATGGGCTGCGTCAACCGCACGGACCTCGGGCTGCTCGCCCTGCGCACCGCCGTGGGCGGTGTGCTCTTCGCACACGGTACCCAGAAGTTGTTCGGCTGGTTCGGCGGCGGAGGCCTGGAGGGCACCGCGGCCGGCATGGAGGCGATGGGGTTCAAGCCGGGCGGGCAGAGCGCGCTGGCGGCCGGCCTCGGTGAGGCGGGCGGCGGCGCGCTGCTGTTCGCCGGGCTGGCCACGCCGGTGGCCGGGCCGATCGTGGCCGGCACCATGCTCGGCGCCAGCGTGGTGCACTTCCCGCACGGCTTCTTCGCCGTCAAGGGCGGCTACGAGTACCCGGCGCTGCTCGGCGTCTGCGGCCTGGCGCTCGGCCTCGCGGGCCCGGGCCGGCTCTCCCTGGACCACCTCACCGGCCACCGGCTGAACCGGCCGTGGCTGGGCGCGGTCGCCTTCGCCGCGGCCGCGGCGGGCGCCTTCCAGGTGGTCTGCAAGCGCGAGCGCGGCATCCGCGAGTCGGCGGCGCGGGCGATGGAGGGCGAGCCCGAATAGCGGTGCGAGCACCGCAGATGACCAGCAAGTGAATTCGGGCCCCTGCCCGCTTGGCGTCTACAGATCTGTAGTACGTTCTCGCGGGGAGGGGCTTGAGGCGCTCTACGCACGCCTCGGTACGCTGTCGCCCTCCGACGATTCCGTACCAGTGCTGAAGGTGTGCGATGTCCCTGACCTACCCGGAATCGATCGGCGTGGGGCTGCTGCAAGGCGTCACCGAACTCTTCCCGGTCTCCAGCCTGGGACACAGCATCCTGATCCCCGCGCTGATCGGCGGCAGTGTCCAGAAGGACCTGAACGTCACGACCGCCACCTCGCCGTACCTGTCGGTGCTGGTCGGCCTGCACCTGGCGACCGCGCTGGCGCTGGTGCTCTTCTTCCGCAAGGACTGGGCCCGGGTGATCCGCGGGCTGTTCACCTCCATACGCGAGCGCCGAATAGAGACCTCCGAGCAGCGGCTGGCCTGGCTGCTGATCGTCGGCACCATCCCGGTCGGCCTGGTGGGCCTGGTCGCCGAGAAGGCACTGCGCGACGCGCTCGGCAAGCCGGTGGTCGCGGCGGTCTTCCTGGCACTGAACGGTTTCGTCCTGCTCGGCGCCGACCGGCTGCGCCGCGGCGGCGGCGGGCGCCGCCGGGCCGGCGCGCAGGGCGCGCACACGCCGGGCGTCGACCCGGCCATCGAGTCGGACCGCCGGCTGGCCCGGCTGAGCTTCCGCGAGGGCATCTGGATCGGCGCCGCGCAGATCATCGCGCTGCTGCCGGGCATCAGCCGCTCCGGCGTCACGATGAGCACCGGCATCCTGCGAGGCCTCAACCACGAGGACGCGGCCCGCTTCTCCTTCCTGCTGGCCACCCCCGTGATCGGCGCGGCCGCCGTGCTCAAGATGCCCGAGCTGCTCAAGCCGGAGAACGCCGGGATCCGTGGGCCGCTGCTGGTCGGCTCGATCTGCGCCTTCGTGGCCGGCTACATCTCGGTGAAGTTCCTGACCAAGTACTTCGAGAACCGCAGCCTGACCCCGTTCGCGATCTACTGCCTGCTGGCGGGCGTCGGCAGCGCGGTCTACCTGAGCATCTGACGCCCTCAGCGGGTGACGGCGAGTCGCGGCTGACGGTGTGTCACCTGGATGCGTCCGCCCGCTGGCGGCGGGCCGGGTCGGCGCCGAAGGTGAGGCCATGGACCACCGCCACACTCCGCCGCTGCGCCAGCTCGCCCCCCGCCGTCCGCGCGCCCGTCGGGCACATCTCGCCCCGATCACCCTGGTGATCGGGGCGGCGCTGTGCGTGGGCGGCGCGCTGGCCGGCTGCTCCTCCAGCTCCAGCAAGCCGGCCACCTCGACCGTCTCCGCCGCCGCCAGCGCGGCCCAGTCGCTCGCCTCGCAGGCCGCCTCCGCGGCGCAGTCGATCGCCTCCCAGGCCGGCTCGGCCGGCAGTTCCGTCTTCTCCCAGGGCGCCTCCGCGGCCAGCAGCCTGGCCACCGCCGGATCCTCCGCGCTCGCCTCCGCCCAGTCCGCTGCCGCCTCCGCGCTGGGCAGCGCCACCGGCGGCTTCGACGCGAGCGGCGACGTCTCGCTCGGCCAGGTCACCGTCGACTCCGCCAGCCGTGCCCAGGTCCCGGTCACCGTCGTCAACCACCAGTCCCAGGCTGAGCGTTACACGATCCTGATCAACTTCAAGGATGCCGCCGGCACCCTGCTGGACACCGTGCCGGTCAACGTCGGCCCCGTTCAGCCGGGCGCCACCGCGGCCGTGACGGCGACCAGCGTCCAGGTGGTCTCGGGCACCGTGACAGCGAGCGTGGGGAGCGCGCTGCGGTACTGAGGCGCGGTCTGCTCAGCACTGCTCCACCAGCGCCAGGAACCGCCGCCCCGTCCGCGTGACGTCCGCGGCGGTCCACTCCAGCGCCTCGGCGGCGATCATGACCTCGGACATGGCCAGCCCCGGGGCGCGGTCCTCCCAGTAGTCGACGAACCAGAGGCCCTCGGTCTCCGCGAGGGTGAGGGCGGCCCGGTTCAGGGCGGCCGCCGGGTGGGGGAGCCAGAGCTGGAACTCGTGGGTGTGCGGGCGCTCGGGGTTGATCCGGGCGCCGGGGAGCTCGGCCAGCGCGGCGGCGACCGTGCCCGCGTGGCGGACCTGGTCGGGCAGCCGGGGCAGCTCGCGGTCCAGGCCGTCCAGCGCGGCGAGGGCGGCGGGCCACTGCTGGTAGAGGTTGCCGCCGTGGCGGTGACGCCAGGCGCGGGCGTAGGCGGTCAGCTCGGTGTCCCCGGCCAGTGCCGCGCCGCTCAGGCCGCGCAGGGTCTTGTAGAAGGAGACGTAGACGCTGTCGGCGAGTGCCGATATCTCGTCAAGTCCCTTGCCGAAGTGGCTGGTCGACTCCCAGAGCCGGGCTCCGTCGAGGTGCACGCGGGCGCCGGCGGCCCGGGCCGCCCCGGCCAGTGCGACCAGCTCGTCCCAGCTCGGCAGCAGGTAACCGGCGTCGCGCAGCGGGAGTTCGACCGCCAGGGTGCCGAACGGCTCGCCCAGCGCGGTGAGTTCCTCGGCGGTGAAGTGGCGCGGTTCGCTGGTCGGCCACAGTCCGCGCAGCCCGGTCAGCTGGCTGTAGGCCTGGCGCTCCCAGCGCTCCAGGTGGGCCAGCGGGTGCAGCGCGACGGCTCGGCGTCCGGTCAGCTCGGCGCCGTGGCGCAGCGCGATCTGCTGGGCCATCGTGCCGGTCGGGAAGAAGACGGCGTCCGGCTTGCCGAGCAGCGCGGCGACCCGCTCCTCCAACCGCCGGACCGGGCCGTCGCCGTAGAAGTCCGGCTGGCCGTCCAGACCCTCCAGCGCGCCCAGTGCCGCCAGCCGCTCGCGCATGGTGGCCGGCCGGGTGCCGGAGAGGATGCGGCGGCTGGCGCGTCGGGCGGCCAGGCGGCGGGCCCCGAGATCGTCGTTCATCCGCCGATTGTCGGTGGTCAGGTCGGGCGGACCAAGCGGTTTTCGTAGGCGAAGACCACCGCCTGGACCCGGTCCCGCAGGCCGAGCTTGAGCAGGATCCGGCTCACATGGGTCTTCACCGTGGCCTCGGCGAGGAAGAGTTCGGCGGCCACCTCGGCGTTCGACAGGCCGCGGGCGACCTGGACCAGCACGCTGCGCTCGCGGGTGGTCAGCGCCTCGATGGCGCTCTCGGCGCGGTCCGGCGAGCCGCCGTCGGCGGGCAGTTGGGAGGCGAAGGTGTCCAGCAGCCGGCGGGTGATCCGGGGCGCCACCACCGCGTCGCCCGCCGCCACGCTGCGGATCGCGCTGAGCAGTTCGGCCGGCTGGGCGTTCTTCAGCAGGAAGCCGGAGGCACCGGCCCGCAGGCCGGCGAAGGCGTACTCGTCCAGATCGAAGGTGGTCATGATGAGCACCTTGGTGTCGGGGGAGTCCTCGACGATCCGGCGGGTGGCCTCGATGCCGTCCATCCCGGGCATCCGGACGTCCATCAGCACCACGTCCGGGCCCTGCTCCAGGGTCAGGCGCACCGCCTCGGCGCCGTCCGCGGCCTCGCCGACCACCGTCATGTCCGGCTGCGAGTCGAGGACCAGGGTGAAGGCGACGCGCAGCAGCGGCTGGTCGTCCACCAGCAGGACGCGGATGGTCATCAGGTGGCTTCCTGGAGGTCGGGGACGGTGTCGGCGGCCGGGTGCGGATCGGGGCCGAGGTCGAGCGTGGCGGCCACCTGCCAGCCGCCCTGCGGCAGCGGCCCGGCCAGCAGGCCGCCACCGTACGCGGCGACCCGCTCGCGCATCCCGGACAGGCCGTGCCCCGGCTCGCCGAGCAGCTCGGCCGGTCCGAAGGGGGCGCCGGGCGGGCGCAGCGCGATGCCGTCGTCGCGCACCTCCACCGTCACCAGGTCCGTCGTGCAGTCCACGGTGACCTGGGCCCGGGCGCCGGGCGCGGCGTGCTTGAGGGTGTTGGTGAGCGACTCCTGGACCAGCCGGTAGACGGTCAGTTGGGCGCCGGGGGAGAGGCCGGCGGCCTCGCCGGTCAGCCGCAGCTCGGTGGGCAGGCCGGCGGCCCGGACCTGGGCGGCCAGTGCGGCGAGCTGGCCCAGGCCCGGCTGCGGGTGGCGCAGCGCGTCGGGCTCGTCGGCCCGCAGCACGCCCAGGAACCGGCGCATGTCGGTGAGCGCCTGGCGTCCGGTCTCGGCTGACTGGCGCATCGCGGCGGTGGCCTTCTCCGGGGCGATCGGGTTGGCGTAGACGGCGCCGTCGGCGAGCGCGACCATCACCGAGAGGTTGTGCGTGACGATGTCGTGCATCTCGCGGGCGATCCGGGAGCGCTCCTCGGCGACCGCGAGGGCGGCCTGCTGGTCGCGCTGGCGCTCCAGCTCGCGGGCCCGGGCGCGCAGCGCGCGCAGCTGGGACCGGCGGGCCCGGACGTTGAGGCCGAGCACGGCGGCGGCCGTGGTGGCGCCGGAGAGCATGAAGGCGGCCTTGAGCCAGGTCTCCACCGGGTCGACCAGGGTGACCGCGTGGCGCAGGTCGGAGACCGCCAGCAGCACGCCGAGCTCGGCGATCAGATACCCGAGCACCGTGCGGCGACGGGTGCAGTGCGCCGCCACGCTGTAGAGCGCGAGCAGCACCGCGATGTCGGCGGGCATCGGCTGGTAGACCAGCCACTGGAGGAAGGCGACCCCGGCGATCACCCCGAAGACCGTCAGCGGGGCCCGGCGGCGGAAGGCGAGCGGCAGGATCAGCGCGAGCTGCAGGATCCAGACCCACGGATGGACCCGCAGCTCCCGTCCGTGCGCCGCGCTGGCCAGCGCCAGCACGGCCAGCGCGAAGGCGAGGTCGACGGCGATCGGGTAGCGCTCGTCGAGCATCCAGCCCCGCAACGCGGCCAGCCCTCGGGCGGCGCCGGGAAAGCGCCGCCCGAGGGCTGCCGGGAGCTGGTCGAGCGAAGTCATCGCGCCATTGTGCAACGGATGCGGCCCGGCCTGTCGTGCGTGGTCACGCGTCGCGCCGCTTGAGCACCGTGGCAGCCCCGATCAGGGCGAGGACCACGTAGATCCAGAGCACGCCGTAGCCGGTCCACGGCGCGAGCGTGCCCGGGTCCGGGTTGAGCGTGGCGACCGCCTGGCCGGCCGCGCCGGGCAGGTACGGGCTGATGTGGCTGCTCCAGTTGGACGGCAGCACCTCGACCAGGGTGGGCAGCACCAGCAGCACGCCGAAGATCGAGGCGATGCCGCCGGCGGTGTTGCGGATCATCGTGCCGACCGCGACCGCGAAGATGCCGATCGCCGTGAGGTACAGCGAGGTGCCGACGACGGTGCGGGCCACCCCGGCGGCCGACAGCGAGGTCTGCACGTTGTGGCTGGAGAGCACCGCCTGGCCGCCGAAGAAGGCGACGAACGCGGTGATCAGGGTCACCACGAAGGTCACCGCTCCGAAGACGCCCGCCTTGGCCCAGAGCACCGGCAGGCGGCGCGGCACGGCGGACACCGAGGCACGGATCATGCCGGTGCTGTACTCGCCGCTGACCACCAGCACGCCGAGCACGCCGACGGCCAGCTGGGCCGCCAGGTAGCCGCGCAGGCTGCGGTCGGCGGCGTTGATCGAGAAGCCGTGGTCGCGCACGTCGGGGTGGTTCAGGTGGTCGATCGCGCCGTAGCAGGCGAGCAGGCCGAAACCGACCATGAAGACCACCGCGGCCAGCAGCGTGAAGTAGCTCGAGCGCAGCGTACGGAACTTGATCCACTCGGAGTGGACCACCCGCGGCAGCGTGACCGGGCCGCCGACCGACGGGCGGGCCTGGACGGCGGTGGGGGTGGCGGTGCTCATGCTGCGTGCTCCTCGACCAGCGTGCGGGGGGCGACCACGGCGTCGTACTCGACGGCGTCCTTGGTCATTTCCATGAAGGCCTCCTCCAGCGAGGCCTTCTGCGGCGTCAGCTCGAAGAGCGTCAGGCCGTGTTCGGCGGCCAGCCGGCCGACCCGCTCGCTGTCGACGCCGTCCACGGTCAGCACCTGGACGTCCTCGCCGTCGGTCACGCTCACGCCGGGCAGCTCACCCAGCAGTTCGGCCAGCCGCACCGAGTCGGGGGTGCGCACCAGCACACCGCCGCGCGAGGCGCGCTCGGTGAAGTCGGCCACCGAGGTGTCCGCGATCAGCTGCCCGCGGCCGATCACGATCAGGTGCTCGGCGGTCAGCGCCATCTCGCTCATCAGGTGCGACGAGACCAGCACCGTGCGGCCTTCGACCGCAAGGGACTTGAGCAGGTTGCGGATCCACAGGATGCCCTCGGGGTCGAGGCCGTTGACCGGCTCGTCGAGGATCAGCGTGGCCGGGTCGCCGAGCAGCGCGGAGGCGATGCCCAGCCGCTGGCCCATGCCGAGCGAGAAGCCGCCGGCCCGCTTCTTGGCGACCTGGCGCAGCCCGACCAGGTCGATCACCTCGTCCACCCGGGAGCGCGGGATGCCGTGGGTGGCGGCCAGCGACAGCAGGTGGTTGAAGGCGGAGCGCCCGGTGTGGATCGCGCGGGCCTCCAGCATCGCGCCGACCTCGCGCAGCGGCGCGGCGTGGTCGGCGTAGCGGCGGCCGTTGATGGTGGCGTGGCCGGCGCTCGGGGTGTCGAGGCCGAGCAGCATCCGCATGGTGGTGGACTTGCCGGCCCCGTTGGGGCCGAGGAAGCCGGTCACGATGCCGGGGCGGACCGTGAAACTCAGGTCCTGGACGGCGGTTTTGGGGCCGTAGCGCTTGGTGAGGCCGACGGCTTCGATCATTTTGATCCTCGTGCGAGGGGGCGGACGGGCGACGCTGTCCACGCTAGGCGGCCGAACCGGCGGCCACGAGCCGCGCAGGGAGGAGTCGAACGGCGCAGGGTTGCGACGCCAGATGCAGCGCGACTACATCTCAAGACGGACCTTGCTCCGGATACGGACGTCAGACCGGCCGGTCTTCGTCGCAGGCGGCGCGGCCGTGCAGCGGCCCGGTGTGCGGAACCTTAACGGCAGCTCAAGGGCGGTGGTCGACCCTTGACGCCACGGTTGGTCTAGTCCATTTTAATCGACAGGTGCAGGGAGCTCCTGAGTCACCGTCAGAGCCCTGAATCTCTGGCGGTGGCCCTGGGGCGCTCTGCGCCCGCCCGGTTCCGCGCACGACCCCATGTCATGCCCATGGCGGAGCGGTCCCACCCGCCCCGCCGACCCCCACGGGCCTGACGGTCCCCCACAACCAGGAGTCACGCACCCATGTTGACCCGCACACTCGCCCGGGGAGCCGAGAGCTCGCCGGCCGGCCGCCGCCGCCCCCGGGGCCTGGCGGCGCTCGCCCTCGGCGCCGGTGCCTCGTTGCTGCTCGGCGCGACCCTCTCGCTGAGCGCCGGCGCCACCGCCCAGGCCGCCGCCACCAACACCACCGGCGCGGCCGCCACCAGCGGCGGCCTCAAGGTCGCCTACTTCGACCAGTGGTCGGTCTACGCCAACGGCTACTACCCGAAGACCATCCAGGACACCGGCGTGGCCGGGAAACTGGACTACCTGATCTACGACTTCGAGAACATCGACCCGACCAGCGGGAAGTGCTTCGAGGCCACCAAGGCCGCCTCGCAGGACGACAACAACCCGAACGCCGGTGACGGCGCGGGCGACGCCTTCGCCGACTACGAGAAGTCCTACGACGCCGGCACCAGCGTCAGCGGCACCGCGGACACCTGGAACCAGCCGATCGCGGGCAACTTCAACCAGCTCAAGGAGCTGAAGGCGAAGAACCCGAACCTCAAGATCCTGCTGTCGATCGGCGGTTGGACCTACTCCAAGTACTTCTCCGACGTGGCGGCCAGTGACGCCTCGCGCAAGGCCTTCGCCTCCTCCTGCATCGACATGTTCATCAAGGGCAACCTGCCCACCGACGCCGGCTTCGGCGGACCGGGCTCGGCGGCCGGCATCTTCGACGGCTTCGACATCGACTGGGAGTACCCCGGCGGTGGGGGCCACACCGGCAACCACGCCGCCCCGGCCGACAAGCAGAACTACACTGCCCTGCTCGCCGAGTTGCGCTCCGAGCTGGACGCCCAGGGCAAGGCGGACGGGAGGACCTACGCGCTGAGCGCGGCGGTCGGCGCGGGCCAGGACAAGATCCAGAACTACGAGACCGACAGGATCGGCCAGTCGCTGACCTTCCTGGACCTGATGAGCTACGACATGCACGGCGCCTGGGACGCGCAGGGCCCGACCAACCACCAGGCCGCGCTCTACTCGGACCCGAACGACCCGATGACCCCGGTCGCACCCGGCACCGCCAAGTACTCGATCGACGAGGCGGTCAAGGCCTGGACGGCCGGCGATCCGCAGTACGGGATCAAGGGCGGCTTCCCGGCCGGCAAGATCAACATGGGGGTCCCGTTCTACTACCGCGGCTGGACCGGAGTACCGGCCGGTGGCGGCAACGGCCTGTTCCAGACCGCGACCGGCCCCGCGACCGGGGCCGCGATGTCCGGCAACGTGAACGGCATCCGGATGTACAAGGAGCTGAACGGCGTCGTCGACAACCCGGCCGACACCTTCTGGGACCCGGTGGCGCAGGCCGCGTACTTCTACGACGGCAGCAACTTCTGGTCCGGTGAGGACGCCCGGTCGATCCAGGCCAAGGCCGACTACCTGCACTGCAACGGCCTGGGCGGGTCCTTCGCCTTCTCGCTGTACGACCTGGGCACCCAGACCGGGCTCTTCGACAAGATGGTGGACGCGACCAACGGCTCCGCCGCGAACTGCCCGGCGCCGCCGACCTCGGCGAGCCCGACCACGGCCGGCCCGAGCGCGTCGAGCAGCGCGAGCCCGACCTCCTCGGCCACCGGCAGCCCGACCACCCTGCCGACCAGCACCGCCAGCGTCACCCCCACCGGCGCCTGCACCGCGCCCGGCTGGTCGGCATCGGCGGTCTACGCCACGGCCGGCACCAAGGTCTCCTGGAAGGGCCACGCCTACACCAACAAGTGGTGGACCACCGGCGACGACCCGACCCTGAGCGGCGCCTGGGGCGCCTGGACCGACAACGGCCCCTGCTGACCGCCGCGCCACCCCGAAAAGCACCGCGGCCCGGACCCGATCACATGATCGGTCCGGGCCGCGGCCCATGCTGTAGGCCCTGAGTCCTACTGCGGCGCCTTCGGCGCGATCACCGAGAAGATCGCGCCCTGCGGGTCCTTGATCGCCGCGATCCGGCCCACCGGCGTGTCCATCGCCGGCACCAGCACGTCGGAGCCCTTGCGGACGGCCGCGTCCACGATGCTGTCCACGTCGTCCACCGCGAAGTAGGTGCCCCAGTGCGAGGGCGTGCCGGGCGGGTGGTTCTGCAGCCCCTGCGCGCCGCCGACGTCCTTGCCGCCGACCTTGAGCATCTGGTAGTCCGGCATCTCCGGCGCCGGGGTGAGCTCGATGCCGAGGGCCTTCTGGTAGAAGCCGGCCGCGGCCTTCAGGTCGGAGGTGGACAGCTCGTTCCAGATCACCGCGCCGGGCTCGTTGACGATCTCCGCGCCGCCGAACTCCACCGTCTGCCAGATGCCGAAGACCGCGCCGGTCGGGTCGGCGGCGGCCGTCATCCGGCCGATCGAGCCGACGTCCATCACCGGGAAGAGCAGCGAGCCGCCGTTCGCGGTGATCTTCGCCGCGGTGGCGTCCGCGTCGGCGGTGGCGAAGTAGGTGGTCCAGACGGTGGGCGGCGGCGGGTTGTCGTCCATCGCCATGGCCGTCATGATGCCGGCCACCGGCTTGTCCTTCAGGGTGAGGACCGCGTAGCCGCCGAACTCCTCGGGGCCCGGCTGGCCCTGCCAGCCGAACAGGTCGCGGTAGAAGTCGATGGCGGCCTGCTGGTCGGGGGCCATCAGGTCGACCCAGCACGGGGTGCCGGGCGGGTACGGGGTGCTGACCACGGGCATGGTTGTCGCCTCCGGGGCGCAGAGTGTGGTGGGGTCCCTCCCGGGTCTCACCTTCACTCCTGACGGAGGCTCGCGCCACTCAACGCGCTAGGGGTTGGTCTGCTCGATCCGGGTCAGCATCCGCAGCAGCAGCTCGGAGAGCACCGTGCGCTCCTCGGGACCGACGTCCTGGAGCAGTTCCTCCTCGAAACCGGCGGCCATCCGCATCGACTCCAGCCACTTGTCGCGGCCGTTCTCGGTGAGCTCGATGATCACCCTTACCCGGTTGGCCTCGTCGCGCTCCCGGGTGACCAGGTCCTCGGCCACCATCCGGTCGATCCGGTGGGTCATCGCCGCCGGGGTCAGCCCGAGCCGCTTGGCCAGCTCGCCGGGTCCCAGCTGGTACGGGCTGCCCGCCACCACCAGCGCCTTGAGCACCTCCCACTCGGCGCTGGTGATTCCGAGCACAGTCAGCTGGCGGCCGTAGGCGGTGCCCAGCCGCCGGGCGACCCGGGACAGCGAGGACACGATGGTCTCCACCTGCGGGTCGACAGTGGGGAACTCCCGCTGATAGACGGCCACTTGCTCGGCGATGTCCAGCTCGGTGCGGGCCTGTGGCGCGGGCCTCGGTGCGCTCATGGCCCCAGTCTCCCATGCTCGGCTGCCTCAGTTAAGCCTTTGACACGACACTCTTCCAGATCTTAGAGTTTAGCTCTGAAATCTTGCAGCCTAAAAGTTCTAAGGGGTGTCTCCATGAAGCAGCAGAAGTACGGCGCGGGTGGCACCCTGCGCCGGGTCCAGCTCGGCAACGCGCTCAGCGCCTTCGGCAGCGGGTTCACCATGCCGTACATGTTCGTGTACGTGGACCAGGTGCGCGGGCTCGGTTCGCTGGCCGCCGGTCTGGTCTTCACCGTCTTCGCGCTGGCCGCGCTCGTGGTGCTGCCGTTCGCGGGGCGCGGCATCGACAAGTACGGGCCGCGTCCGGTGCTGCTGGCCGGCTGCGCGCTGGCGGCCACCGGCGCCTTCTCCTTCGGGCAGGCGAGCGGCACCACCGGGCTGCTGATCGCCTCCTTCCTGTTCGGCGGCGGCGTCACCACCTGCCAGCCCGCGCTGGCCACCATGATCGTGCGCTGCTCCACCGCGAAGACCCGCTCGCACGCCTTCGCGCTGCAGTTCACCCTGGTCAACCTGGGCATGGGCATCGGCGCGCTGGTCGGCGGGCAGATCGTCAACGTGGCCGACCCGGCCAGCCTGACCCGGCTCTTCACCATCGAGGCGCTGACCTTCCTGGGCCTGGCCGCCGTCACGGGCTTCGCAAAGATCCCGGGCCCGGCGCCGATCCTGGTCGCCGACGCCGGGCAGCCGCAGCGCTCCGGGCTGCGCGCGCTGACCGCGGACAAGGCGATGCTGCGGCTCTGCCTGCTGGCCGGGCTGATCTTCTTCACCTGCTACGGCCAGTTCGAGTCGGGCGTGGCGGCCTTCGCCACCGACACGGTCAAGACCGCTCCGGCCACCCTCGGCATGGCGATCGGCGCCAACGCGTTGACCATCGTGGTGCTGCAGATGTTCATGGTGCGGATCACCGCGCGCCGTCGGCGCACCACCGCGATGGCCGCCACCGGCGTGGTCTGGCTCGGCGCCTGGGGCGCGGCGCTGCTGGCGGGGCTGATCCGCGGCGAGGCCGCGGCCGCCACCGTCGCGATCGTCTCGATCTACGTGCTGTTCGGCGTCGGCGAGTCGATGCTGGCCCCGACCCTGGGCCCGATCGTTGCCGACCTGGCCCCGGCCCGGCTGCTGGGTACCTACAACTCGGCCTTCGCGCTGGTCAAGCAGACCGCGATCGCGGTCGGCCCGGCGGTCGGCGTGCTGCTGGTCGGCTCCGGCACCTGGCCGCTCTACCTGGCCGCGATGACCGCCTGCACGCTGCTGATCATCGTCCTCGCGCTGCGGCTGCGTCCGCACCTGACCCCGGCCCAGGACAACGCCGAGGCGCCCGCTCCGGTGACCGTGCCGGTCCGCGAGCTCCAGACGGCGGCATGAGAGGGTGACGGGTGAGACCGCCACACCCTAAGGTCGTCGGCGATCAGGTCATCCAGTCGACAGCGGTGGGGTCATGGCACAGACGGCAGTCACCGAGCGGCCGGCGGCGCGGGAAGCGCCGCCGGCCCGTCCGTCCCTGCTGCTCGAACTGACCGCCCGGGTGCCCTGGGCGGTTCGCCACGCGGGCTGGCTCGGCCCGATCGCGGTGGCGCTCTTCGCCGGCGTGCTGCGGTTCTGGAACCTCGGCCACCCGCGCGCCTTCGTCTTCGACGAGACGTACTACCCCAAGGACGCCTGGTCGCTGCTCCACCAGGGCTACGAGGGCGTCTGGTCGCCCACCGCCAACGACCTGATCCTGGCCCACCCGCCGACCATCCCGCTCGACTCGACGCCCGCGTTCGTCGCCCATCCGCCGCTCGGCAAGTGGGTGATCGCGCTCGGCGAGGCGGCCTTCGGGCTGAACCCGTTCGGCTGGCGGGTGATGGTCGCGCTGCTCGGCACCCTCTCGGTGCTGATGCTGGCCCGGATCGGGCGCCGTCTCTTCGGCTCCACCCTGATCGGCTGCACCGCCGCGCTGCTGATGTCGGTGGACGGCCTGCAGTTCGTGATGAGCCGCACCGGGCTGCTGGACGGCGTGCTGATGTTCTTCGTGCTGGCCGCCTTCGGCTGCCTGCTGATCGACCGCGACCGGACCAGGGCCAGGCTCGCCGTGCCGGGAGTGGACGGCGACCGGCTGCGGCTGGGCCTGCGGCCCTGGCGGCTGGCCGCCGGGCTGCTGCTCGGCGCGGCCTGCTCGGTGAAGTGGAACGGCGCGCAGATCCTGGCCGCCTTCGGCCTGCTCACCGTGCTCTGGGACCAGGCGGGCCGCCGGGCGGCCGGCGCCCGCTACCCGATGCGCAGCATGCTGCGGCGTGACGCGCTGCCGGCCTTCGGCTCACTGGTGGTGGTCGGCGCGCTGACCTACCTGGCCTCCTGGTCCGGCTGGTTCGCCACCTCGGGCGGCTACGACCGGCACTGGGCGGACGGCCGGTCCGGCCTGCTGCCCGCGCCGCTGCGCAGCTGGTGGCACTACCAGTCCGAGATGTGGCACTTCAACACCACGCTGACCACCCCGCACATGTACCAGTCCAACCCGTGGAGCTGGCTGGTCCAGGGCCGCCCGGTCAGCATGTACTGGCAGCAGGTGCCGGTCGGCCAGCAGGGCTGCACCGCCTCGGGCGGCTGCACCACCCAGATCCTGGCGCTCGGCACCCCGCTGCTCTGGTGGACCGCCTGCTTCGCGCTGGCCTACCTGCTGTACCGCTGGTTCTTCCGGCGGGACTGGCGTTCGGGCGCGGTGCTCTGCGCGGTGGCCGCGATCTACCTGCCCTGGTTCCAGTTCCAGCAGCGCACCATCTTCTCCTTCTACATGGTCGTGCTGGTGCCGTTCCTGTGCCTGGCGGTGGCCCAGATGCTCGGGGCGATGCTCGGCCCCGCCGGCAGCACGGTGGTGCGACGGGCGGTGGGCGGCGCCGCCGCGGGCGGCATCGTGCTGGCGATCATGGGGTGCTTCCTCTACTTCCTGCCGCTCTACACCGCCCAGGTGATCCCGATGAGCGACTGGCAGGACCGCATGTGGTTCACCAGTTGGATCTGATCGGGCTGGCTTCGGGGGGATCGTCCGGCTCGAGCCAGCTGCTGCCGGTCACCCCGCTGCTCGGGGTGGCCATGGCCGTGCTGCTGCTGGCCGCGATCGCGGTGGCCGGGTGGGGGCGGCTCGGGCACGGCAGGGCGGTGCTGCGGGCCGGGGTGCGGGCGGTGGTGCAGCTCGCGGCGGTCGCCTTCGTGATCACCTGGGTGGTCCACTCGCTCTGGCTGACCGCGCTCTTCGTGCTGGTGATGTTCACCGTGGCGGTGCGCACCGCCGGACGCCGGATGACCGACGCGCCCGGCTGGAGCTGGGCCTGGGCGGCGGCGCCGATCGGCGCGGGCGTGCTGCCGGTGCTGGTGCTGCTGCTCGGCAGCGGGCTGCTGCCGCTCAAGGGACTCTCCATCGTGCCGGTGGCCGGGATCATGATCGGCGGCGCGCTCAGTGCCACCTCGCTGGCCGGCCGCCGGGCGCTGGACGAGCTGACCCAGCGGCACGGCGAGGTGGAGGCGGCGCTGGCGCTCGGCCTCGAGGACCGGGACGCCCGTCTGGAGATCTGCCGCACGGCCGCCGCCACCTCGCTGGTCCCGGCCCTCGACCAGACCCGCACGGTCGGCCTGGTCACGCTGCCCGGTGCCTTCGTCGGCATGCTGCTGGGCGGCTCCTCGCCGGTGGCGGCGGGGGCGGTGCAGCTCTTCGTGCTGGTCGCGCTGCTCGCGGTGGAGGCGGTGGCGATCGTGGTGGTGCTGGAGCTGGTCGGGCGGGGACTGGTGCGGCGTCCGCTAGAGTGGAGGCGTTGAAGGGGAGTAGCCCTCCACCGGACCGTCGACATACCGGCTCGCTCGCACAGGAGCCCGGCGCCCGGGACACCACGTGTGTCGGCGAGACCTTCGGCCGCAGTGCTGTGCTTCGAGACCAGTGCTGTCAGGCCGGGGTCTCTTTTTTTCGAGGCCGCGCGGCCGGGCAGCCCGACCGTGGGGATATCGATCCTGATGAGCCTGACCGTCTTCGCCGTCGCCTTCGGCATCATCTTCCTGGCAGAGCTGCCGGACAAGACCGCCCTGGCCGCGCTGATGCTCGGCACCCGTTACCGCGCGGCCTACGTCTTCGCCGGCGTCGCGGCGGCGATGGCCGTCCAGGTCGGCCTCGCGCTGGCGGCCGGCAGCCTGCTGGCGCTGCTGCCGCACCGCTGGGTGGAGGGGATCAGCGGGGCGCTCTTCCTGGCGGGCGCGGTGATGCTGCTGCTGCACAAGCCCGAGGAGGAGGGGCACGAGGCGAAGGCGCCGTCCTCCACCGGCTTCTGGAAGGTGGCCGGGGCCAGCTTCCTGGTGGTGGCGGTGGCCGAGTTCGGCGACCTGACCCAGATCATGACCGCCAACCTGGCCGCCAAGTACGCCGATCCGCTCTCGGTGGGCCTGGGTGCCTGGCTGGCCCTCTGCGCGGTGGGCGGCCTGGCGATCGTGGGCGGCCAGAAGCTGCTGAAGCACGTGCCGATGAAGGTGATCATCCGGGTCGCGGCGGCGGCGATGCTGGTGCTAGCGGCGATCAGCCTGGTGGGGGCGGTGACCGGCTGATCGAGGCTCAGCAGGTGGCGCCGGCGTTGAGCGCGTCGGCGGTCTGCTGGTCGTAGACACCCCAGGTGGACTGCCAGAGCATGTTGTTGTTCTGGAAGTTCCCGACCGCGTACTCGGTCGCCTTGTCGAAGTAGCCCGGGGTGAAGCTGTTGCTGAAGCAGTTCGCGGCCGAGAGCTGCTGCTGGAGGGCGGCGACGTCCGCGCCGGACATCCGGTAGCGCAGGGTGCGGAAGGTGGCGCTCGGCGACGGGCTGGCCGGGGCGCTGGTGCTCGGCGCGGCGCTGGTCGGGGGTGCCGAGTTGGTGGCCGGTGCGGTGCTGGGCCGCGGAGCCTGGGTGCTGGCCGGCACGGGCGCGGCCGGGGCCTGGGTGGTGGGCGCGACGGTCGTCGCCGAGGAGCGGGGCGAGGCGGACGTCGGCCGGGCCGACGTCGCGGACGCGCTGCCCGCCGCACTGCTCGCGGCGGCCGTGGTCGGCGCGGACTGCGGGGGACCGGTCGGGGACGGGACGGGGTCCGGCACGCTGGTGGGCAGCACCGGCAGCGTCTCGTGGCTGGTCTGCGAGCCGGGGGAGAGCGCGAGGGCCAGGCCCACGCCGAGCGCGACCACGCCCGCGCCCGCCGCCACGCCCACGCCGCGTCTGCGGTGCTTGGCCCGTCTGGAGGCGGCCCGGCCGCCCTGCGGGCCCGGCGCGGTGGCGATCGGGAAGAGCCCGAGCTCACGTGGGGGAGCCGAGGGCTGGGCCGGGGGCAGCAGCGGCGGGACCGGCGGCAGCACGGTGGTGCTGAAGACGTCGTCAGCGACCAGCACATCGGTCACCGGCACCGCCGGTATGTACGGGCGGACCAGCGGTGGCCCCTCCAGATGCGGCAGCACGGCGGTCTCGGTGACATCGGGGTCCGGGGCGGGACTCGAGCCGGGGCCTGGGTGGGCGTATCCCGGCATGGGCCAGTCCTCCTGGAACGTCGACGGTGTGGAATGCGCCCGATTATGCAGGACGGGTCCCGTGGCCAACAGGGGCGCCGGGCTTACGAATGGCGCAACCGTTCCCGGCAAATCAGGACACATCTGACACGATGAAGGCGAGAAGTCGGACTAACCGTCAGATAAGCGGCAAACAGCACCGAGGAGGACCCGCCATGGCGGAACCGGCCACCGAGCCCGAGCCGCTGATCTCCCAGGAGGCCGGGGTCCACAACCTCTGGGTCCCGATCAGCGCCCTGCTGTTGGCCCTGCTGCTCGCCGCGCTCGACCAGACCATCGTCTCCACCGCGCTGCCCACCATCGTCAGCGACCTCGGCGGCCTCGAACACCTCTCCTGGGTGGTCACCGCCTACCTGCTGGCCTCCACCGCCGCCACCCCGCTCTGGGGCAAGCTCGGCGACATGTACGGCCGGAAGCGGTTCTTCCAGGCCTCCATCGTGATCTTCCTGATCGGCTCCGCGCTCTGCGGCGTGGCCCAGAACATGGGCGAGCTGATCGCCTTCCGCGCCCTGCAGGGTCTGGGCGGCGGCGGCCTGATCGTGCTGACCCAGGCGATCGTCGGCGACCTGGTGCCGCCGCGCGACCGCGGCAAGTACCAGGGACTGTTCGGCGCGGTCTTCGGCGCCACCAGCGTGCTCGGCCCGCTGCTCGGCGGCTTCTTCGTCGACCAGCTCTCCTGGCGCTGGGTCTTCTACATCAACCTGCCGATCGGTGTGGTCGCGCTGGTGGTGATCGCCGTCGTGCTGCACAGCGTCGAGGTCAAGCGCAAGCACCGGATCGACTACCTCGGCATCGTGCTGATCGCCTCGGTCGCCACCTGCCTGGTGCTGATGACCTCGCTCGGCGGGGTGACCTACCCGTGGGGCTCCTGGCAGATCATCGGCCTGGGCGTGCTCGGGGTGGTGCTGCTGATCGCCTTCGTCCAGGTAGAGCGCACCGCCGAGGAAGCCGTGCTGCCGCCCCGGCTCTTCGCCTCGCGCACCTTCAGCCTGGTCTCGGTGATCTCCTTCGTGGTCGGCTTCGCGATGTTCGGCGCGCTCACCTACCTGCCGACCTTCCTCCAGGTGGTGCAGGGCGTCTCGCCGACCCTGTCGGGCGTGCACATGCTGCCGATGGTGCTCGGCATGCTGGTCACCTCGATCGGCTCCGGCCAGATCGTCGCGCGAACCGGCCGCTACCGGGTCTTCCCGATCGCCGGCACAGCGGTGGTGACGGTGGGTCTGATCCTGCTCTCCAGGCTCACCGAGTCCACCTCGACCACCGTGATGAGCCTGTACTTCCTGGTCTTCGGCCTGGGCCTGGGCCTGGTGCTGCAGGTACTGGTGCTGATCGTGCAGAACTCCGTCGGCTACCAGGACCTGGGCTCGGCCACCGCCGCCGCCACCTTCTTCCGGTCGATCGGCGCCTCCTTCGGCGTCTCGATCTTCGGCACCATCTTCACCACCAGCCTGACCCACAAGCTGAACGACGCGTTGCGCGGCGTCCCCCTGCCGGCCGGCTTCCACCCGTCGTCGATCACCGCCGACCCACACGTCATCAAGTCCCTGCCACCGGCCGTCGCACACAGCGTGCTGCACGCCTACGCCACCGCCATCGCGGAGGTCTTCCTCTACGCCGCGCCGGTGGCGTTCGTCGCCTTCATCTTCTCGCTCTTCGTCCAGGAACAGCCGCTGCGCGCCTCGGTCACCGCGCCCGACCTCGGCGAGTCGATCGGGATGAACCCGGTGGAGCGCTCCTCGGTGGACGAGATCGCCCGCGCGCTGACCGTGCTCAACTCCCGCGAAGCGCGCCGCGATCTGTATCGACGGATCACCGCCGAGGCCGGCCTGGACCTGCAACCGGCCGCCAGCTGGCTGCTGTTGCAGATGCACCACCAGGGCTCGGTCGAGCCCGCCGAGCTGGCCGAGCACCGGATCATCCCGCCCCAGATCGTGGAGGCGGCCGCGCGCGAGGTGGAGGGCAAGGGCCTGGCGCTGCGCAACGGGCTGCCGATGCGGCTGACCGAGGCGGGCCAGCAGGTGGCGCTCAAGCTGGTCGCCGCCCGGCGCACCCAACTGTCCCGGCTGTGCGGCGACTGGGACGAGAAGCAGTTCGCCGACCTGGCCGACCTGCTCACCCGCCTCAGCGGTGCGCTGACCGGCGACCAGCACGACCGCCCGGACCGGGCGGACCGGAGCACCGGCGAGCACGTCCCGCACAACGAGGGGCGCACGCTCTGACGGTCCGTCCGGTCCCGGCGGTGGTGGCGGCGCACCGGATGGGTGTGAGGTGCGGCAGGATGGGGGGATGAGCGTAGTCAAGATCAATGTGCTGACCGTTCCCGCCGAGCAGCGGGAGGTGCTGGAGCAGCGGTTCGCGTCGCGGGCCGGGGCTGTGGAGAACTCGGACGGGTTCGAGTGGTTCGAGTTGCTGCGGCCGGTGGAGGGGACCGACCAGTACCTGGTGTACACCCGGTGGGCGTCGGAGGAGGCGTTTCAGGCGTGGATGAGCGGGCCGATGCAGGCCGCGCACCGGCCGGCCGGTGCGGCGGGGCAGCGGCCGGCTGCGGCGGGGTCGACGCTCTGGTCGTTCGAGGTGGTGCAGTCGACCGGGCCCAAGGCGGGCTGAGCCGGTCGGGCGGTGGGGTCAGGGGGTGCGGGTGCCGGGCTGCTCGGCCGGGTGGAAGGCGACCGGGGCGTCGAAGGCGGCCCGGCGGGTGGCGCGGCGCAGCGCGCGCAGCACCGGGGTGCCGACGGTGAGGCTCAGGACGGCGGTCAGGGCGGCCCGTGGCAGGTCCCAACCCATCGAGGTGGTCAGGCAGTAGACCGCGAACCGGGGGAGGTTCGCGGTCAGCGGGCCGCCGGGGACGAAGGCGATGGAGCTGCTCAGGCCGCCGATGTACGGCCAGCCCTGCAGGTTCATGATGGTGCCGTAGAGGACGGCCGCGCCGGCGCCGTAGCCCGCCAGCAGCAGCAGTTCGCGGCGGCCGCGCAGGGTGGCCCGCCCCGGCAGCAGGCCGGCGCCCAGGCAGACCCAGCCCATGCTGAGCATCTGGAACGGCAGCCAGGGCCCGACGCCGCCGGTGAGCAGCGCGGAGGCCAGCATGGTGATCGCGCCCAGCACGAAGCCGGTGCCCGGGCCGAGCACCCGCCCGGCCAGCACCATCAGGAAGAACATCGGCTCCAGGCCCGCGGTGCCCGCGCCGAGCGGGCGCAGCGCGGCGCCGGCGGCGGCCAGCACGCCGAGCAGCGCGACCGTCTTCGGGTCCAGGCCGCCCTCGCCGAGCTGGGCGACCAGCACGGCCAGCAGCAGCGGCAGCAGCAAGGTGAACAGCCAAGGGGCGTCGGCCGCGTGGCCGACCAGGGCGGAGGAGGGCGCGGCGAGCAGCGGCCAGCCGAAGGCGACCAGGCCCACCAGCGAGGTCAGGGTGAGCGCGGTGATCGAGCGCGGGCCGAGCGGGACGGGGCGGGTCATCGGCGTGGGTGCCCGATCGCGTCGGCCACCTGACGGACCGTCAGCCAGGGCTCGGGGGCGAGCACTTTGGCCACCTGCGGGGCGTAGACCGGGGAGGCCAGCACCACTTCGGCCGACGGCCCGTCGGCGACCAGCTCGCCGTCGGCCAGCACCAGGGTGCGGTGGGCGACTTCGGCGGCCAGCTCCACGTCGTGGGTGGCCAGCAGGATCGCGTGGCCGTCGGCGGCCAGGGCGGTGAGGATCTCGACCAGGCGCTGTTTGGCCGGGTAGTCCAGGCCGCGGGTGGGCTCGTCGAGCAGCAGCAGGGCGGGGCGGGCGGCCAGCACCACGGCGAGGGCGAGGGTGAGGCGCTGGCCCTCGGAGAGGTCGCGCGGGTGGGTGTCGTCGGCCAGGCCGGGCGCCAGGCGTTCCAGCAGGGCGCGGCAACTGCCGGGCGTGGCACCGCAGTCCTGTTCGGCGGCGGCGCACTCGGCGGCCACGGTCGCGGCGCAGAGCAGGTCGCGCGGGTCCTGCGGGACCAGGCCGACCTGGCGGACCAGCTCCTGCGGGCGGGCCCGGTGCGGGGTGAGGCCGCCGACCCGGACCGAGCCGTTCGCGGGGGCGTGCAGGCCGGCCAGGGCGCCGAGCAGGGTGGACTTGCCGGCGCCGTTGCGGCCCATCAGGGCGGTGACCTGGCGGGCGTACAGGGTGAGCGAGAGGTCGCGGACGGCCGGGATCGAGCCGCGCCGGACGGTGAGGCGGGCGGCCTCGGCGACCGGGGTGCCGGTGGGCGGTGGGGCGGCGACCGGCGGGGTCTGCGCGAGGCGCCCGCGCAGCGGGGCCGCGAGCCGGCGGGCGTCGCGCACCGAGAGCGGCAGCGGGTGCCAGCCGGCCAGCTTCCCCAGGCCGACCACCGGCGGGTTGACGGGGGACTGGGCCAGGACCGCGGCGGGCTCGCCCAGCACGGCGGGCCGCCCGTCGCCCGGCAGCAGCAGTACCTGGTCCGCGTACTGCACCACCCGTTCCAGGCGGTGCTCGGCCATCAGCACGGTGGTGCCCAGGTCGTGCACCAGCCGCTGCACCACGGCCAGTACCTCCTCGGCCGCGCCGGGGTCGAGCGCGGAGGTCGGCTCGTCCAGCACCAGGACCTTCGGATGTACCGTCAGCACCGAGCCGATCGCCACCCGCTGCCGCTGGCCGCCGGAAAGGGTGCCGAGCGGGCGGTCGCGCAGCTCGGCCAGCCCCAGCAGGTCCAGTGTCTCCTCGACCCGGCGTCGCATCACCGCTGGTGCCACGCCCAACGACTCCATGCCGTAGGCGAGTTCGTCCTCCACCGTGTCGGTGACGAAGTGTGCGCCGACATCCTGGCCCACCGTGCCCACCAGGTCGGCGAGTTCGCGCGGCCGGTGGTCGCGGGTGTCGCGCCCGCCGACGGTGACCCGGCCGTGCAGCACGCCGCCGGTGAAGTGCGGGACCAGTCCGTTGACGGTGCCCAGCAGGGTGGACTTGCCGACCCCGGACGGGCCGACCAGCAGGCAGAGTTCGCCCTCCGGGACGGTCAGGTCGAGGCCGCTGAGCGCGGGCGCGGGCGCGTCCGGGTAGTGCACCGAGACCTGCTCGAAGGTGATCACGGGTTTCGGTCCTTCCGGGTGGCGGGCAGGCGGAAGCCGGGTGGCCGGGGCGCGGCGAGGGCCGGCAGCAGCGCGAGCAGGATCGCCAGGGCGGCGGCGAGCGGGAGTTCGGGGGCGGTCGGCGGGACCACGGACGGGGAGAAGGCGGCGGGGTCGCGGGTGGCCAGCAAGCTCAGCACGGCGGCGGTGGCCAGGCCCGAGCCGGCCGTCAGCCACTCCGGCAGTGCCCAGCGGTCCGGGCGGTAGCGGGTGCGCACGGTCCGCCGGCCGCCGAGCGCCAGGCCCGTCGCGCTCGCGGCCACGCCGAGCAGCAGCGCGGGCGGCGCCCAGCTCGCGCCGTCCGTGCCGAGCAGCCCGTAGGCCGCCGCGCAGAGCGCGAGCAGTCCGAGCAGGGTGAGCGCGGCGGTGGCCCGGGCGAGGGCGCGGGGCACCGGTGCGGTGCGCCCGAAACCGCGGCTGTCCATCGCGGCGGCCAGCGCCACCGAGTGCTCCAACGCGCTCTCCAGCACCGGCAGTCCGACGCTGAGCACGGAGCCGATGCCGCGGTCCGGGCGGCCGCGCAACCGGCGGGCGGCGCGCAGCCGGCCGACGTCCGCCACCAGGTTCGGCGCGAAGGACATCGCCACCACCACGGCCACGCCCACCTCGTAGAGCGCGCCGGGCAGCAGGCGCAGCAGCCGGGCCGGGGAGGCCAGCGCGTTGGCGGCGCCGACGCAGATCAGCAGGGTGGCCAGCCGCAGGCCGTCGTAGAGGGTGAAGAGCAGCGACTCCAGGCTCACCCGGCCGCCGATCCGCACGCCCTGGGCCCAAGTGGGCAGCGGGAGTTGCGGGAGGGTCAGCAGGGTGTGGGTGCCGGCGATCGGGGAGCCGAGCAGCACGGTGAAGAGCAGTCGGAGCAGCAGCACGGCCAGGCCCAGCCGCAGGAAGGTGCCGTACGAGCGCGACCAGGGCGCCTCGGTGCGGCGGGCGGCGACCACGTAGCCGGCCACCGCGATGATCAGCAGCAGGAGCAGCGGGTTGCTGGTGCGGGTGGCCGCCGCGGCCAGGCCGAGCGCCCAGAGCCACCAGGCGCCGGGGTGCAGCTGGCGGGAGTTCTGCCTCAGCGGGCTCATGGGCGACGGCGTCGGCGGGCCTGCCACCAGGCGCCCGCGCCGAGCAGCAGGATCAGCGCGCCGCCCACCGTCAGGCCCAGGTCGGGGCCCGAGCTCTTGGCGGTGGGGGCGGCGGCCGTCGGGGCGGTGACGGCCTCGCCGCAGCCGGTGGCCGGGTAGCCGGCGATGGCGCAGAGGACCCCGTTGCTGTCGTAGCGCAGCGGTGGGGCGAGCGTGGCGAGCACCTCGGCCGAGCTGGCGTCCGGGCGCACCTGGGCGCAGCCCGTACGAGCCGCCGGGGGGACGGCTGTTGACGATGCGTCAGCCGAGGTGCCGAAGTCCAGCACCACGCCGACCCGCTTCAGCCCGGGCCGTGCCGGGGTATTGGCGCACAGGGCGGCGAAGTCGGGGGCGCCGCCCGGCCGGGCGGCGTGTTGCCCGCCGTCGGGGCTGAGTGCGAAGCGCCAGCCGTCCACGCTGCCGTCGGCGGGCAGGTAGCCGACCGGGCCCTGCGTCTGGTAGCTCCAACTGCCGTCGGTGCCACGCCAGAACGACCAGTAGCGGTAGGTGGCCGCCGCGGCGGGGGTGCTGAGCGCGAGGGCGCTGAGCAGGGCCAGCACGGCGGCGGTGAGGATCCGGGCCGCGCCGACCCAGCTAGGGCGCGTCTTCAAAGTCCCGCCGGGTCCGCGACGCCGGGCATCCCGCCTGGACACACGCCCGGATCGCCCAAGTACGACCCAGTACGAGGACGACCCGGGCGCACGCCCAGCCGGGCGCCCAACGCCGCGGACCGATCCGACGCGACTTTGAAGACGCGCCCTCGGCCGGGTCACAGCGAGCGCTTGCGGTTCATGCTGAGGAACAGGCCACCGCCGATGCCCGCGAGCAGGCCCACGCCCACCAGCCAGAGCGGGGAGAAGCCGCCGCTCTTCGACTTGGCGCTCGGCGCGGCGGAATCGCCCGTCGCGGCCTGCGCCGCCGGGCCGGCGTCGGCGAGCTGCTTGACCAGGTCGGTGCCGGCGAAGGCGTGCGGGTCGTGCCCGGCGGCCTCGGCGGCCAGGATCAGCGTGGCGGTGGCGGCCGGGTCGGTGCCCGCAGCGCCCTTGGTCCAGGGGCCCGCGTTGGCGTTCAGCCAGTCGGCGGCGGGCGTGGCCTGCTGGGGGTGCCCGGCCCGTACCAGGCTCAGCACGGCCCAGGCGGTGGAGCCGAAGTCGGGGCTGGGCGCGGCGCCCGGCGTGCTGAGCATCAGGTGCTGCCCGCTCGCGGCCAGCGTGGTGCTGAGGTAGGAGGAGGCGCCCTCGGCGGAGACGCCGGCGGCGGTGGCCGGGCAGTCCAGCGGCTTGGGTGCGGCCCCGGTCGGGCTGCCGGCCGCGACCGGCAGCGAACCGCCGGCTGCCGCGAGCGTGGCCTGCGCGGTGGCCAGCGCGTTGGCGCTCGCCGGCTGCCCGGCGCTCGCCGCCTGGTAGGCGAAGGCGCCGCGCTGGTCGGCCGGGGCGGCGCAGCCCAACTGCAGTGCGCCGAGCGCGTCCAGGCCGGTCTTGCCGGACTTGGCCACCGCCGTCGGGTCGCCGCCGGCGGCCCGCAGCGCGCTCAGCACCAGGCCGGTCGAGTCGGCGTCACCCTGGCCGCCCGGGTTGTAGGACCAGCTGCCGTCCGCGTTCTGAACGGTCTTCAGCCAGCCGACGCCCTTGTCCACGGCCGCCTGGTGCCCGCCCAGCGCGACCAGCGCCTGCACCGCCATCGCGGTGGCGTTGCTGTCCTCGGTGGCCGCCGTGCAGGCCGCGCCGGTGTCGGCGCGGAAGGACGGCCAGCCGCCGTCGGCGCACTGCTGCGCGGTCAGCCAGTCGACCGCCGAGGCGGCCGGGGTCACCTTCGCGGTGTGCAGCGCGGTCAGCGCGAGCGACTGCCGCCAGACGCCGTCGTAGGTCGGGTCGCCCTTGCCGTAGACGGCGGCGGGCGGTGCCACCGGTGCGGGCGAGGCGCTGGGCGCCGCGGCCGGGGAGGCGTCGGCCAGCGCGGGGCCCGCGGCGAGGCCCGCCAGCAGCGTGGCGGTCAGGACGGCGGCGCCGGTACGGGCGGGCGAGAGCATGGCGGTGCGGAGGCCTTTCGGTGGACGTCGGGCGGTCCGCTCTCCCGGCCGACGGCTCTGGTCGGCGCCGGTTGCGGCCCGTACGACTCTAACCGGCCCGCGAATGGCCACCGACCGCCCCACCGACCGCCCCACCGACGGCCGCCGACCGCCCCGTCGGGGCCCGCCCGCCGACGGCCCGTCGAGGCCCGCCCGCCACGTGCGTCGGCGTGGCCTGCGGGGCAGCGTGGCGTGAATCACCTTCCCCGCCTGGGATGCCGAAGCTACGGGCCGGTATCTTCGAGGTCTCTCACTGTTCACAGGTTCAAGGGGTTGACCATGACGGGGCAGCCACCCTCCACGGCCGACCGCCGGCCGCTGCGGATCGCGCTGCTCTCCTACCGCGGCGACCCGTTCTGCGGCGGCCAGGGCGTCTATGTCCGGCACCTCTCCCGGGAGTTGGCCCGGCTCGGCCATCACGTAGAGGTGATCGGCGCGCAGCCCTACCCGGTGCTGGACGAGGTCGAGGGCCCCGGCTCGGTGCGCCTGGTCGAGCTGCCCAGCCTGGATCTGTACCGCGCCGACGACCCGTTCCGCACGCCCGCGTTGGCGGAGCTGCGCGGGGTGGTCGACGCGCTGGAGGTCGCCACCATGTGGACCGGCGGCTTCCCCGAGCCGCTCACCTTCTCGCTGCGGGCCCGCCAGTTCCTGGCCCGGCACCGCGGCCGTTACGACGTGGTGCACGACAACCAGACCCTCGGCTACGGCCTGCTCGGCCTGGCCCGGCACGGCTTCCCGCTGGTCACCACGATCCACCACCCGGTCACCGTGGACCGCCGCCTGGAGCTGGAGGCGGCCGGCACCCCGCTGCGGCGCCTGTCGCTGCGCCGCTGGTACGCCTTCACCCGGATGCAGCGCCGGGTCACCGCGCGGCTCGACCAGATCATCACGGTCTCCGGCAGCTCCAAGGCCGAGATCGTCCGGCACCTGGGGGCCACGGCCGACAGCGTCTCGGTGGTGCCGATCGGCGCCGACACCCGGCTCTGGTCCCCGTCCGCAGAGGTCCCGGTGGTGCCCGGGCGGATCGTCGCCACCTCCAGCGCGGACGTGCCGCTCAAGGGCCTGGTCCACCTGGTCGAGGCACTCGCCAAGGTCCGCACCGAGCGGGACGCGCACCTGGTGGTGGTCTGCAAGAAGCAGGGCGAGGGCCCGGTGGCGGACGCGGTGCGGCGGTTCGGCCTGGAACGGCACATCGAGTTCCGCACCGGCCTGACCGACCAGGAACTGGTCGACCTCTACCGCTCGGCCGAAGTGGCCTGCGTGCCCTCGCTCTACGAGGGGTTCTCGCTGCCCGCGGCCGAGGCGATGGCCACCGGCACCCCGCTGGTGGCCACCACCGGCGGCGCGATCCCCGAGGTGGCGGGACCGGACGGGCAGACCTGCCTGGCCGTGCCGCCGGGCGACGCGGGTGCGCTGGCCGGCGCGCTGGGCCGGCTGCTGGACGACGCCGAGCTGCGGGCGCGGCTCGGCGCGGCCGGTCGGGAGCGGGTGCTCGCCCACTTCACCTGGGAGCGCGCGGCCGAACTGACCGCCGAGCGCTACCGCGTGGCCGTCGCCAGCGGCGTCGGGCAGCGCGGCCGCTCCGGCGCGGGCTGGCGCTACGTCGCCTGACGGCGTGCCGCTGCGGCGTGCGTGGCCGCAGCATGTATGGCCGCAGCGTGCACGACCGCAGCGTGCGTGGCCTGAAAGTGCGTTACCAGATCGTCCGTGTACCGAATGGGAGCTCCACACCGTGCTGACCGTCGATTTCTCCCGCTTCCCGCTCGCCCCCGGTGATCGGGTGCTCGATCTGGGGTGCGGCGGGGGCCGGCACGCGTTCGAGTGCTACCGCCGCGGCGCCAACGTGGTGGCGCTGGACCAGAACGCCGAGGAGATCGCCGAGGTCAAGCGCTGGTTCGACGCGATGGCGGCGGCCGGCGAGGCGCCGGCAGGGTCGAGCGCGGTGGCGATGGAGGGCAACGCGCTGGCGCTGCCGTTCGAGGACGAGTCCTTCGACAAGATCATCATCTCCGAGGTGATGGAGCACATCCCGGACGACAAGGGCGTGCTCAACGAGATGTTCCGGGTGCTCAAGCCCGGCGGCCTGCTCGCGGTGACCGTGCCGCGCTGGCTGCCGGAGAAGATCTGCTGGGCGCTCTCCGACGAGTACCACGAGGTCGAGGGCGGCCACATCCGGATCTACCGGGGCGACGAGCTGCTCGACAAGCTCCGCGAGGCCGGCCTGAACCCGTACGGCACCCACCACGCGCACGCGCTGCACTCGCCGTACTGGTGGATCAAGTGCGCGGTCGGCGTGAACAACGACAAGGCGCTGCCGGTCAAGGCCTACCACCAGCTGCTGGTCTGGGACATCGTCGGCACCCCGGTGATCAGCAAGCTCACCAAGGCCGCCGAGGCCGCGCTCAACCCGGTGCTCGGCAAGAGCTTCGTCGCCTACGCCAGCAAGCCCAACCGGGCCGGCGAGTGACGCCGCACGAGGGGGTGGCCAGCCCCCGCACGCTGCTGCTGCCCGGGGTGCTGGACGCCGAGCAGGCGGCCGCCACCGTGCGCGGCATCCTGGCGGAGCAGCGGCCGGACGGGGCCATCCCGTGGTTCGCCGGCGGTCACCTGGACCCCTGGGACCACACCGAGGCCGCGATGGCGCTGGACGTGGCCGGCGAGCACGCCGCCGCCGAACGCGCCTACCGCTGGCTGGCGGAGTGTCAGAACCCGGACGGCTCCTGGTACGCGGGCTACTTCGGCGACGGTGCACCCGGCGTCAGCAACCGGGCGGTGGAGACCAACTTCTGCGCCTACCTGGCGGTCGGCGTCTGGCACCACCACCTGACCACCGGCGACGACGCGTTCCTGAGCCGGATGTGGCCGGTGGTGCGCCGCGCGCTGGACTTCACCGTCGGCCTGCAGCTGGCCGACGGCGCGATCGCCTGGCGGCTGGACGAGGACGGCACGCCCGTCCAGGAGGCGCTGCTCACCGGCTCGGCCAGCATCCTGCACGCCCTGCGGTGCGGTCTGGCGATCGCCGACCAGCTCGAAGACCCGCAGCCGGACTGGGAGTTGGCCACCGGCCGACTGCAGCACGCGGTCGCCGAGCACCCCGAGCGGTTCCTCGACAAGGGCCGCTACTCGATGGACTGGTACTACCCGGTGCTCGGCAGCGCGCTGCGCGGCCCGGCGGCCCGGCAGCGGATCGAGGCGGACTGGGACCGCTTCGTGGTGCCCGGCCTCGGGGTCCGCTGCGTCAGCGACCGGCCCTGGGTGACCGGCGGCGAGAGTGCCGAACTCGCGCTCGCGCTCTGGGCGTTGGGAGACTCCGAGGGGGCGGTGGAGATCCTGCGCTGGATCCAGCACCTGCGTCACGAGGACGGCTCCTACTGGACCGGCTACGTCTTCGAGGACGACGCCATCTGGCCCGAGGAGCGCACTACTTGGACGGCCGGCGCGCTGCTGCTCGCGGTCGCGGCGCTGGGCGGCGATCCGGCGACGGTCGCCGTCTTCGGGGCCGAACGGCTGCCGAACGGGCTTGCCGTGCAAGGGTGTTGCCGAGCGAGCTGAGACGACTGCGCGAAGGGGCCGGCGGGAGATTCCCGCCGGCCCCTTCGCGCGTGCTCGGATCGTGGCCGAGGTCAGCCGCGCTGGATGCCCGTGCTGTCGGGCAGCAGGCCCTGGCTGCCGTCCTGCAGCTGGGCGATCAGGGCGCTGCCGCGCTGGTCCACCGCCAGGTACCAGGTGCCGGGCAGCAGCTCGCCGACCGGCGGACCGGCCGAGCCGTCCTTCGGGGCCAGCCGGCGCGGCTCCGGCACCGCGAACCAGAACGGCGCGAAGTCGGCGGCGGGGGCCTGGGCGGCCGGGGTCGGCTCGGGGGCCGGTGCCTGGGCGGCGACCGGAGCGCTCTGCGCGGCGGCGGGAGCCGGGGCCGGGGCGGCCTGCGCGGCGGCCGGGGCGAAGGCGCCGGCGTCCTGCGGCTGGGCGGCGGCGGGGTTGGGCTGGCCGTAGCCGAAGTCCGGGGTGGGCTGGCCGAGACCCGGCTGGCCGGGCAGCGGCTGACCGGGCTGGCCGGCGCCCGGGGCGGGGAAGCCGTAGCCGCCCTGCTGCTGCGGCTGGCCGCCGCCGAAGGTCATCCCCGGACCCTGCTGGCCGGGCAGCGGCTGGCCGGGCTGGCCGGGCTGGCCGACACCCGGGGCCGGGAAGCCGTAGCCGCCCTGCTGCGGGTATCCCTGGCCGGCGCCCGGGTAGCCGCCGACCGCCGGCTGGTAGCCCTGCGGCGCGGCCGGCTTGTCCGTCAGCAGCGGCGCCTGCAGCGCGGGCACCAGCGGCCCGGCCGCGGCGGCGCCGGCCAGCACCAGCACCGCGAGCACCCCGAGGTAGGCACCCCAGGAGTGGTTCGAGCCGGCGACCAGCGACCACAGCGCGGTCCACAGCGCGACCACCGAGAAGGAGACGCCCCACTGGTCGAGCCGCAGCCCCAGGATCTGGCGGGTCCTGGCCGCCTCCCCCTGGAAGCGCTGCAGCAGGATCAGCGCGGCGGCGACGATGCCCAGCAGGTAGACCGAGGGCAGGATCGGGAACAGGTTGCTGTTCCAGACGCTGGAGGAGCAGCTCGCCGACGACACGTACCGGGGGCAGTCGATTGACCAGTACGGAAGGAAGGACGAGATGAGCAGGAGCGCGGCCGCGCCTGCGACGGCGGCATCTCCCCTGGTGAGAGCGCGCAAGTTCACTGATCGGTCCCCTCGGTGGTGTGTCCTGTCGGCGTGACGCCGTGCGATTCTACTAACCCGGCGCCGGGGTGGTCAGCCAGTGGTGGTTCAGCCGGTGGTGGTGAGGAAGCCGGTGAACGCGTCGGCGATGCCCTGGGCGGCCCGCTGGCGCCACTGCGGGTCGGTCATCCGTGCCGCGTCCCCGCTGTTGCGCATGTTGCCGCACTCGATGAACACCTTCGGCACGGTCGACAGATTCAGACCACCGAGATCGCTGCGGGTGTCCAGGCCCTGGTCGGCGACGTAGTCGGCGTAGGGCTCCCCGGTGGCGGTGTGGAAGCTGTCGCGGACCAGCAGTCCCAGCCGGTGCGAGGGGTCGACGATCGCGCTGGTGTCGGCCTTCCCGGCCACCACCTTGGCGGGCATGATCACGTGGAAGCCGCTGCCGGAGGCCGGACCGCCGTCGCCGTGGACCGAGATCGCCGCGTCCGCGTGGGCGGTGTTGCCGATCGCCGCCCGCTCGTCCACGCACGGTCCCCAGGCGCGGTTGCCGTCCTGGGTGAGGATCACGGTGGCTCCCAGGCTCTGCAGCAGGTCGCGGATCCGGTGCGAGACGTCGAGGGTGTAGGCGGCCTCGGTGTAGCCGGCGTCGGTCTCGGTGCCGGTGGTGTCGCACTCCTTGTGACCGTTGCCCACGTCCACCTGCTGGTTGATCTCGGTGGCGTGGCTGAAATTGCCCGGATTGTGGCCCGGGTCGATCACGACGGTCTTACCGGCGAGCGGCTTGGCGCCGGTCGTGGTGGAGGCCGACGGCGCGGTGCTGGACGGCGCGGGCGAGGCGGCAGGGGAGCCGGTGCCTGACGGGGACGGGGACGCGGACGGCGGGGCGACGGTGACCTCGCTCGGTACGGGGCCGGCTGCTCGGGTGGCGGCCGTGCTGGTGCCGCAGGCGCTCAGGGCGAGCAGCGTGAGCAGGCCGAGCGGGGCGGCGAGCGCGCGAGAGGCGGTGCGGGAGGCGTGGTTCACGGAGAGTCAGATCCTGTCCCAGGTGCGGGGCGTCAGGCCGTAGGTGGTGGCCAGGGCGTTCCACTTCGTCACGAAGTCCTGCTTGGCTTGGGTCGCCTGCGGGTTCAGCGCGTCCGCGTGCTGCTTGTCCGGCGTGGACGGCGCGGTCCTGCCGCCGCCGCAGCCCTGCGCGCTGATGGTCCGGGCCCAGGCCGCGTACGAGCGGTCGATCTCGCCGGACTCCTGCCAGGCCGTCTTCAGGCCGGCGGCCGCGTCCGCACCGCCGGGCAGGTCGGCGAGGTTGAGCTTGGCCAGGTCGGCGAGCAACTGGTCGCGCTGCTGGGCGGCGGAGTCGAAGGTCTGCGCGGCGCTGTCGATGTCGGCCTTGGCCGGGCAGCTCTGCACCTGGGCGACCGCGCTGCCGATCGGGGACTTGGCGGCCTCGCCCCGGGTCAGCAGGGCGTCCATCGCCTGGGCCTCGGCCAGCGCGTTCGCCCCTGCCGAGCCGCTGGCGGACGGGCTCGCGCTCGCTCCCGCCGAGCCGGACGGCGCGCCCGAGGTGGTCGGTGCGGCCGCCGGCGCGCCGGTGGGGGAGGCCGTGGCCGTGGGCGGGGCGGCCTTCGCCGTCTTGGCCGGGCTGCCCGAGCCCTGCAAGGCGAAGACGGTGCCGCCGCCGATCGCCAGCAGCAGCACCACGCCGATGCCGACCAGCAGCGGGCCGCGGCGACGCGGGCGGTCGTCCTGCTCGGGGCCCTCGGGCTGGTACTCCTCGTAGCGGCCGGGCAGGTTGATGCCGGCAGGGGCCGGGTGGGGCGGGTAGCCGCCCGGGGCCTGCTGCGGAGGCGGAGGCGGGTAGCCGCCCGGGGCCGTGGGCTGGTAGCTCGGGACGGGTGGCCGGAGCTGGTAGCTGGTGAGCTCCTGCGGCGGGACGGGCGGCAGCGCCTGGGTGGCGTCGAACGCACCGGCACCGGGGGCGCCGAACGGTCCCGGCGGTTGCTGCTGCGGCCCGGCGTGGCCCGGGAAGCCGGTCGGCGGCTGCGGCTGCGGGGGCGCCGGGGGGACGGCCGGGGCGGGTCGGCTGAAGGGGGCGCTGCCCTGTTGCGGCGCGACGTGACCAGGAAAGCCACCGGGGGCCGGGGGTGGTGTGACGTGACCGGGAAAGCCGCCCGGGGCCGGGGGCGGCGCAGCGTGGTCGGGGAACGCGCCGGGGGCCGGGGCCTGGCCCGCCAGGTACGGGCGGGCGGCCAGCGGGGGCCCCTGGTCGCCGACCGCGCCGGTCGCGGGGGGCGGCGCCAGCGGCGAGCCGGGGCCGGCCGCTCCCTGCGGCGCGTCGGCCGGTCGGGGCCGGACCCAGCCACCGGCGCCGCCGCGCGCGGTGGGATCCCAGACCGCCGGTGTCGTGTCGCCCTGGTCCGTCATCGTGTGGCCCCGCCTTCAGGTCCTGCCCCGCAGGTGCTGGGTCTCGCCGGTGCGTTCTCGGTATCGGTGCGCGCCCGTCGTCACCGTACCGGCACCGTACCGGCCGATCGCCGCTTCCCGTGCGGTGGCTCCCGGAAAAGGGCGTGCCGCGGACCGGTTCGGCCGACATGTCCGTTCCGGGTGCCGACCGGTCGGGTGTTGGGCCCGGGGGGCGGGTCGGCGCGCCCGGCCGCGATCGGTCACACCACCGGGCGCCGCAGCACCCGCAGCGACCCGGTGACCGAGATCTCCTCGAAACCCTCGTCGAGGGCGCGCAGGTAGACCCGGTACGGGGCTTGGCCGCCGTCCGCCGGGTCCGGGAAGACGTCGTGCACGACCAGCAGGCCGTCCGCCGCCAGATGCGGCACCCAGCCCGCGTAGTCGCCGCTCGCGTGCTCGTCGGTGTGGCCGCCGTCGATGAAGACCAGCCCGAGCCGGCCGCCCCAGACCGCCGCGACCTGCGGCGAGCGTCCGACCAGCGCGATCACGTGCTGTTCCAGGCCGGCCGCGTGCAGGGTGCGGCGGAACCGGGGCAGCGTGTCCATCAGGCCGACCTCGGGGTCCACCAGCGAGGCGTCGTGGTACTCCCAGCCGGGCTGCTGCTCCTCGGAGCCGCGGTGGTGGTCCACGGTCAGCGCCACCGTGCCGGTGCGCCGGGCGGCGTCGGCCAACAGGATCGCCGAGCGACCGCAGTAGGTGCCGATCTCCAGCACCGGCAGCCCGGTGCGCGTCGCGGCCTCGACGGCGGCGGCGTACAGCGCGAGGCCCTCGTCGAGGGGCATGAAGCCGTCCGCCGCGGTGAAGGCCGCGAGCACCTCGGGTGCGGGGCCGGTCTGCTCCCGGGTGTCGTTCATGGTGCCGCTGCTCCCTCTGTCCGGTACGACCGCGTGTGCCTGACGACGGCGTGTGCGTGACGACCGCACTCGCGTGACGACCGCATGCGCGTGTCCCCGGGACCCTACTCGATCGGGTCGGCACGCCGGTTACCGGTCGGTAGCGGGGTGGACAGGCCGAAGGCCCGGTGCGCGGGTTGCGCACCGGGCCTTCGGACGGCGGCTCGGTCGGGCCGCCGGCGGTCGGCCGCGCGGTCGGACCGGGGCGGTTCAGTTGCTGGCCGCGTCCAGCCGGTGGCGGCCGTGCGGGTCGGCCTCGTTGGTGTCGTCCGGGGCGGAAACGCCTCGGTGGCGGCCGTGCACGGCGTCCTCCGAGGTGGCCTCGTCGGCGCCGAGGTCGGTGGTGTCGGTGAGGTTTTCGGACATCAGCTTCGTCTTCCGTGCGAGGGTGCAGGTATCTGTGGTGCCGCACGGCACCGCCGGCCGTGACTGGGCCGGGTGCGGGGAAGTCGCGTCCGGCGTGGCGCGAATTCCCCGCGACACACCAGGACGTTCACGCCCCACTGGTCCGTCACCCTAACGGCCGGGTGGGACAACAGACTATCGAGCCGGTCATGACTGCAGGACGGTCGGCAAGGCCGCGCTGGTTGCGTCAGGTGTGTCCGCTGGGGTGTTGGGCGTGGCCGACGGCGTGTCACCTCCTGGTGGACGGTGGCCCGACACGCCGGAATCCAGCCAGTGGCCGACCAGCTCCCGGTAGAGCGGGGAGAGGACCTGTAGGTCGCCGTGGAGCGCGGTGAGCGCCGTGCCGCCGTCCAGCAGCAGCACCCGGTCGGCGCGCAGTGCGGAGGCGATCCGGTGCGCGATCACCACCAGGGACCCCGGGCGAGCCGCGAAGGCCGCCTCCACCCGGGCCTCGGCGGCCGGATCCAGGTGGCAGCCGGCCTCGTCCAGCAGCACCACTGGGGCGGGGGAGAGGTAGCTGCGGACCAGGGTGAGCAGCTGGCGCTCGCCGGCGGAGAGCGCGTCCGGGTCCGCCAGTTCGGCGTCCAGCCCGCCGAGTCGGGCGACCAGCGGGGCGGCGCCGAGCAGCTCGATCGCCGGGATGGGGTCGACGCCGGGGTTCAGCCAGTCGAGGTTCTCCCGGACGGTGCCGGCGAAGAGGTAGGCCTGCTGCGGCACCAGCGCCACCCGGGCCGCGCGGTCGGCGGCGGCGAGGGTGTGCAGCGGGACGCCGCTCAGGGTGACCGTGCCGTGGTCCGGGGTGATCAGCCCGGCCAGCAGGCTCGCCAGGGTCGACTTGCCCGCACCGCTGGCGCCGACCACCGCGAGGTGCTCGCCGGGCCCGAGGGTGAGGTCGAGGCCGGTCAACACGGGTGCGGCGGCCGGACCGTGGGCGTAGCACAGGCCCTGGGCCCGCAGGGTGCCCGCCTGCTCGGCTCCGCCCGCCTGCTCTGCGCTGGCGGCCGGCTCGGCCGGGTGGCGGGGCTCGGGCCCGGTCGCCGTGGTGGCCAGCCGGTCGACGGTGACGGCGAGTTGCGGCAGCCAGCCGCCGGCGGCGCCGGAGAGCGTGCGCACGGCCGGCTCCAACTGCTGTGTCAGATAGGCCAGCACGCCCAGCACCTCACCGGCCGTCAGCCAGTGGTGCGTCACCAGCCAGGGTGCCGCCGCGACCACCAGCAGCACCGGCAGGCGCCCGCCGAGCGCCACCGCGAGCGAGCGCAGCGCGGTGGCCCGGCCGAGCGCGCGAGCGGCCTCGCCCTGGGCCAGGACGGCCTCGCCGACGGCTGCCGCCACCCGGGGGCCGGCCGCGCAGGCCGCGATGTCGCGGACCCCGGCGAGCGCCTGCGCCGCCTCGGCGGCCACCCGTTCCTCGGCCAGCACCAGGGCTCGCCGGCGCCGCACCAGCGGGCGCAGCAGCCGGGCGAAGAGCAGCCCGCCCGCCGCCAGCGGCAGCAGCACCAGGGGCAGTACGGCGGGTGCCAGCAGTGCCAGCCCGAGCAGCGCGCCGACCAGGCTGACCCCGACCCCGCGCAGCGTGCGCAGCAGGGTGGCGGTCAACTGCCGTACCGACTCGACCTGTTCGGTGAGCCGGGCGACCTCGGCGGGATCGGCGACCGGGCGGCTCAGGGCCGCCTCGACCACCTGCCGGACCAGGGCGTCGCGCAGCGGTTCGACCACCGCCGCGACGTGCGGGAAGGCCGCCCGGGCGGCCCAGCCGCGGAGCAGCAGCGCCAGGCCGAGCAGCGTGAGCCACCCGCAGCCGGCCAGCGGGCGGCCGACCAGGAAACCGTGGTCGGCGGCGGTGGCCAGCAGCAGCCCGGAGAGCAGCGGCGGTACGGCCTCGACCGCGGCCCAGCCGAGGATCCGCAGCAACGGGGTGCGCGAGCCGCGCAACTGGGCGCGGAGCAGTGGGAGCAGCGCCGACGGGTGGTCGCGGTGGCGTCCCATCAGCTCGCCGTTCCGGTTGCCGCCAGCACCGCGCGGTACTCGGGGTCGGCGAGCAGGGCGGCGTGCGGGGCCAGGGCACGCAGCCGGCCCCGGTCGAGCCAGGCGACCAGGTCGGCCTGGGCCGCGACCCGGGCGCGGTGGGCCACCACCAAGCGGGTGCGTCCCGCGGTGGCCTGGTCGAGCGCGCGGGTCACCTGGTACTCCGTCACCAGGTCCAGGCTGGAGGTGGCGTCGTCCAGCACCGCGATCCGGGCCTGTTGGGCCAGCAGCCGGGCCAGTCCGAGGCGCTGCAGCTCGCCGCCGGAGAGCCGCAACTCGCCGGGGGCGGTGGCCGGTCCTGCGGGCAGCCGGGCCAGGAAGCCGTCGGCCTGCGCGGCCCGCAGGTGCTCGGGGCCGGTTCCCTCCAGCGCCTCGGCGACCGTGCGTCCCACCAGGACCGGCCGTTCGAAGGCATAGCCGACGGCGGCCCGCAGGGCGTCCGGGGCGAGTTCGGTGACCGGGACACCGTCGATCAGCACCTCGCCCTGGTCCGGCTCGCGCAGCCGGCCGGCCAGCGCGGCGAGCAGTGACTTGCCCGAGCCCGAGCGGCCGACCAGGGCCACCGTGCTGCCACCCGCGATGGTGAGGTCGAGCGGCCCGAGCAGTGGTCGGTCGGCGGACTCGCCCTGGACCACGACCTGACGGAACGTCAACTCGCCGGTTCCCGGCGGCAGTGGGGCCCGACCGACGGCTGGGGCGGGGATGGCGAACAGCTCGTCGAGCCGCAGCTGTCCGGCCCGCGCGTGGGCCAGCCCGGCCAGGGCCTCCACCTGCTCGAAGAACCCGACGCCCAGGGCCGACCAGCCAGCCGCGGCGGCCAGCGCGCCGGGTGGCAGGGCGTGTTGGGCGACCAGGGTGCCGGCGGTGCTCAGGACGGCCAGCTCGACCGCCGCGATCAGCAGCATCGCCTGCCAGACCGTGCGGCGCTGGGTGTGCCACAACGCGTGTCCCGCGTCGGACAGTTCGGGCAGCGGCGTGAGGATCCTGGCGGCCTCGCGGGCTTCCGCGCCGGCGGCGTGGATGCTGCGCAGGCCGGCCAGCGCGCCGGTCAGCCGTGCGGCGAGCGCGGACTGGGCGCGCTGGTAGCGGACGAACCCGGCGCCGGCCTGGCGTCCGAACAGCCGCACCAGCAGCACGCCCGGGACCACCCCGCCGAGAAAGGCCAGCGCCAGCCAGGGCGACAGCACGCCGAGTCCGATGATCGCGCCGAGCGAGCTCAGCAGCGCGGTAGCGGTGCCGACGGCGACGGGGAGCCGGTTGCCCGCGTCCGCGGTGGCGCTCACCAGCCGGGCGGTCAGATCGCCGGCCGGCCGGCTGATCCGCTGCGGGCCGAGCGCCAGCAGGTGTCCGAGGAAGCGCTCGCGCAGCGCGGCGGTGGCCTCCGCCGAGCAGGCGGGGCCGGCGAGCGCGAGCACGGCGCTGGTGGCCGCGCCCGCGAGCAGCGTGGCGGCGAGCAGCGCGAAGGCGGTGGTGGAGCCACTGCCGGCGGGGCGGGCGAGGACCGCGTCGGCGGCGCCCGCGATCGCGGCGGGCAGCGCCAGGGTGACGGCGGCGTCGAGCGGCGCCGCGACCAGCAGCGCGGGCGTCCAGGGTCGCGGCATCGGTAGGGCCTTCCAGGGGCGGTGACGAATAGCGGTGGTGCCGGATATCGGTGGTGCCGGATATCGGTGGCGCCGGTCCGGGCCGCCGACCGTGTGGCGGCGGCAGCCCGGACCTCACCGGGGCTGATCAGCCCCGGACCATCGCGGTGATCAGGCGATGGTGAAGATCAGGCAGGTCAGGATCAGGCAGGTGTACTGGCACCCGCTGCCGTGCCCGGTCAGCTCGGCCGACTCCGTCTCCGGCAGGTCCTGCAGCGCGGCGAGGTCGGTCTCGAAGCTGGTCATGTTCTCCATGGTGGGTTCCTCCCCTTGGTTGCGCGCAGCGCGAACTCGCCCCGCGCGCTTCGGTGTGTGATGGCTGCCGTGCGGCCGCTCCGTTCGCGGCCACCGGCGTTTCTCCTCAACCCGCTTGCTGAGCAAGCAAGCTGAGGAAGTCTCAGATGTTCGGCGGGCGGGCTAGCGGCCCCGCAGGAATCCCGCCAGCAGCTCGTGCAGCATGGCCGCGCCCTCCTCGGCGAGCACCTCGTGCCCCGCGCCGGCCACCTCCAGGTAGCGCAGGTCGCTGCCCTCGGCCCAGCCGATCCGCAGCAACTCATGGCGCAGCGAACGGGATTGGCCCACCGGGACCACCTCGTCCCGGTCGCCGTGGACGACCAGCAGCGGCGCGGTCAGGCGGTGCGCCAGCTGCAGCACGTCACGTGGGCCGTACGCGTCGTCGATCGGGTCGGCGCCGCCGAGGCGGGTGGTCAGTGCCCGGACCGGCGGCCCGGCCTCGGCCAGCAGCCGGGCGCCGGACATGAACGGGGCGACCACCGCGCACCGCCCCAACTGCCCGCTGGGGGCGTGGGCGCTGGCCAGCAGGGCCAGGAACGCGCCGTAGCTGACCCCGAACAGCGCGGGCGGTGCCAGTCCCAGGGGGGTGCGCCGGTCGGCCACGTCCGCGAGCAGCGCGAGGACGTCGGCCAGGTCGGGCCCGCCCCAGGCGCCGCGGATCGCCATCGCGTGGGCGGGCCCGTAGCCGGTGCTGCCGCGCTGGTTGGGCGCGAGCACCGCCAGACCCTCGGAGGCCATCCGCTGCAGCGTCGGGTCGAACTCCAGCCGCCAGGCGTCGGCCGGGCCGCCGTGCAGCGCGATCACCAGGTGCGGGCTGGTCAGCCAGGCCTCTCCGCCGTAGACCACGGCCTCGATCGGCCCGGCCGGACCGGTCAGTCGCCGGCTGTGCGCGCCGTGCCAATGGTTGCCACCGCTGGGCGCGGCGCTGCCGTCCAGCCGCCAGCCGGGTCCGGCCGCGCTGGACCGGAGTGCGAGCACCGGGTAGTCCGTACAAGGGAGTTCGGCCGGCCGACCGCCGGCGCCCAGCGGCGCGACCGTCCCCTCCCTCGCCAGCAGGTCGACGTCCAGCGTGGCCAGTGCGGCCGGATGGTCCGGCGCCGAGTACGGCATCCGCAACCCGCCGGACCTCGACCAGGACCCGATCGCCCCGAGCCGGCCCGGCGGCACCGGCAGTGGCTCCAGCCGGGCGTCCCCGGGCCGCCAGAGCGCCAGTGCCGACGAGGCGCCGTGGTCCAGCTGCACCACCACCCGGCTGCGCGCGGCCTCACCCGCCCCGGGTTCGACCACCACGGGCCGCGGGAACAGCCCGGGCATGTGCAGGCTCTGCGGGAACCGGACGGGCTCCGCGCCGTCGAGCACGCCCCAGCCGAGCCGGTCCTCGCCGGGGGCGTCGCTGCGCAGCAGCAGGAACCGGGTGTCGGGGTCGAAGAGCAGTAGCCGGTCGTTGCTGCGCTCGGCGATCTCCAGCAGCGGAGTCACCGTGCCCAGCCACAGGTCGAGCGCGACACTCTTGACCACCCCGGCGCGGACCCGGTCCAGGCTGAGCAGCCGACCGGTCCGGTCCAGCCAGACCCCGCCGCCGTGCAGCCCGGGGAGTTCGGCGACCTGGCTCGGCGGTCGGCCGTCGGCGTACACCAGCCAGGCGGTGGTGGTCGCGGCCGTGCCCTCGGCGCCGGCCCGGGTGCGGGTGTCCGTCCCCAGGGCCACGGCCACCGCTGGGCCGGCGGGTGTGGGCCCGTCCGCGCTCGACGTCAGCGGCGACAGCGACTGTGGCATCGGCAGCAGCCGCAGCCCCGCCATCCGCAGGGTGGCCACCGACCGCTCCTCGGTCAGCCCGTCCTCCTCGGCCAGCAGCACCAGATCGTGCCGCTCGCCGTCGTGCCGGCAGACCAGCACCCGGCCGTCCGGCAGCGCGACCAGCTGCGAGCGCAGGCTCTCCGAGCGGCCGCCCGCCAGTGGCAGCGGCCGCGGTCGCGCGGGCTCGCCGTCGGCCAGTCGCCAGCTCTCCGCGTACCAGCCCCGGTCCGCGCCGGCGGCCAGGCAGGCGGCGTGCGAGCCGTCGGCGGCGAAGGTGAAGCTCAGCCGGCGCAGGGCCGGCGCGGCGGTCTGCAGGGCGGCGGTCATCGTGCTTCCCCTGACGATGCTTCCGCTGAGGGTGTTTCCACTGGGACGGCCGGGCGGATCCCCGACACCGGGTCGACCCAGAGGCGCGGCCCGCCGTGCCGCAGCCGCAGCAGGAAGCCGAGCGGCCCTGCGGTGCCCGTCCCGTACCCGGCCGCGCAGCCGGTGCCGGTCTCGTCGGGCAGCACCAGCAGCCCGTCCTGGAGCGCGGCCCTGGCCGTGATCAGTTGGGCCAACTCCCGGGCACCGTCCTGGAATCGCGGTTCGCCGGTGGCCTGGGCCAGGTCCAGCAGGTACTCGCCGTCCCCGGCCAGGCCGTGGCAGGCGCTGGTGCCGCTGTGCCACCGGTTGTCCAGCACGGCGGCCCCCGCCGCCGCAGCCAGCTCGCGCAGTGCCGGATCGCCGTTGACCTGCCAGAGCCGCACCAGGAAGCTCCCGACCCCGGAGGAGCCGCTGCACCAGTGGGCGAGTCGCACACCCGGTGGGTCGCCGGCGCTCTGCGGCCACCAGGCCGCCTCGCCCTGCCACCGCGCGGTCGCCGCCAGGGTCCGCGCGGCGCGCTCGGCGCCGGCCAGTGACCCGGCGTCGCCGGTGGCCTGGTGGACGGCGAGCAGGAAGGCGCCGACGCCGGCCACGCCGTGCCCGTACCCGAGGTGGGTGATCCCGGCCAGGCTGGAGTCGAAGTCCTCGGGCACCGGCCAGACCGTCCCGTACGGCTCCTGCACGGCCGCCGCCAGCAGGCTGCGGGCGGTGGCCAGCGCGCTCTCCCGCTCACCCAGCCGCAGTCGCAGGAAGCCGGCCCCGGCCGCGCCGTGACAGACGTCGGGGTTGGGCCAGTGGACCGGGACGGGCGCGGCCAGCCGGCGGGCCCGGGTGGCCAACTCCCGGTCGGCGAGCGCCTCGGCGGCTTCCAGCAGCGCCCAGGCCGCCCCGGCACGTCCGAAGTGCAGGCCGGGCAGCACCATCGGCTCGGCGGCGCACCGCCGTTCGATCCATCGGATGGCCTGACGCACCGTCAATTCGACCTCGGCGTGGGCCGAGCTGCCCAGCAGGTCGGGCGTCGCCAGGGCGCGGGCCAGCACCGCGAGCACGCCGGCCGCGCCGTGCTGGACGTTGCACGGGTCGGTGCGCTGCCCGGCCGGCACGGTGGGCCAGAGCCGGTCGGGGCGCAGCGGAGTGGCGGTCCGGGCCAGTTGCCGCAGCCCGTCCAGCAGGACCCGGTCGAGCACGCCGTCCGGAACCGTGCCCGGCCCGCGCGCACCCTGGTCCGCTGGTCCGGCCGCCGCCAGCGCCGTCCGGACCCGGGCCGCCGACCACCGCTCGCCGGGCGACTGGGCCCGCAGTCCGAGCACCACCGCCGCCAGCCGCCGGGCCGTCGACCCCTCGCGCGCGGCCAGCGCCAGCCAGCGCCCGAGCCGCTCGGGCACCGGACGGGCCCTCGGCAGATCCTGCGGCAGCAGCGGATCGTGCCCGGTGGCGAGCAGGAAGAGCAGCCCGCCGAGCGCGAACAGGTCGGCCGCCGGATCGGCCCGCAGCGAGCCGGCCTCCTGCTCGGGCGCCCGGTAGCCGGGAGTCCCCGCCGTGCCCGCCACCGTCCCTGCCGGGCAGGCGAGTTCGAGGTCGATCAGGCGCAGCGACCCGTCCGGGCGGACCAGCACGTTGCCGGGGGACAGGTCGCGCAGCACCAGTCCGGTCGCGTGCACCCGCTCCAGCAGCTCGACCAGCGCGAGCGCCATCGGCCCGGCCTGTTCCCACGGCACGTCGGGCGCGCCGTCGCCGGTCAGTCGGGCCGCCACCCAACTGCCCAGCGGCTGGCCCGGGATGTGCTCCTGCACCAGCAGCACTGAGTCGGCCTGCTCGATCAGCTCCAGCGGCCGCGCGGTGAGCTCCAGCTCGGCCAACTCGGCGAGCAGCAGCGCCTCGTGGCGCAGCGCGGCGCGGGCGTCCAGGCCCGCCCGGTCGACCTCGATGTACGCCCTGGCCTGCTTGACCACCACGTTCCCGCCGCCCTGGGTGTCGGTGCCCAGGAACACCCCGCCCTTGCTGCCGTGCCGCAGCGCCGCCGTCAGCAGATACCGGTCCCCGATCAGCACCGCACCGCCCTTTCGGTCCGCGCTCGCCGGCCGCCGGTCCGCGCCCTGTGGCCGCGCCGTGCGGGTCGCGTCCGACCCCCTCCCCTCGACGGGGTCGACCACCCACGACGGGCGGCGGTAGCCCGCCCCTCGCACGTCCTCCACCCGCCGCCCGCCCGGGCCGTGCAGCAGCGAGCGGTACCCGCCGTCGTTGCCCAGCTCGGCCCGCCGGGCGATCACGCCGTACCGGTAGTGCACCCGACTGTCCGGCACGTACGGCCGGTCGGAGAGCACCACCGGGCCCGGCAGGCCCTCGGTGGCCCGGTGCAGCGCCTCGACCAGCCGCTCGAACTGCGCCTCGACCAGCGGGTAGACGGTGATGAACTTGCCGGCCGAACCGCGCTCGCTGTTACGCGAGTTGATCTGGTGCAGGCGCTCCCGGTCGGCGGCGAACTTGAAGACGCACGGGTCCTCGGCCACCGCTGTGGCCACCGCCGAGAGCACCTCGGCGGCGACCGCGCTCGCCGCGCTGACGTGGATCTTCCAGCCCTGCTCCGGCAGCAGCTCGGGACGGGCCAGCAGCTCGGGCGGCCGCACCGTGCACCAGAAGCCGTCGAAGGCGGCCCTCCAGCCGCCCGCGACCCGCCCCGGCTGCTCCTCCTCGGTGCCGGCCACGGCCGCCCGGGCCACCTCGACCAGCGTGTCGTCCGCGGGTGCTCCGGTCCGCCACGTCCGGTCCACCGACTCCGGCCCCCCGGCCAGTCGCAGCGGTATGCCTGCCGCCATCCGCGCCCACCCCCTCTGTCCCGTCCGGTTGTCGGTGTCCCCCTGGAACGGCAACTTCCGTTCACACCAGAGAAGTTACTTTCGGTGCTGGAGGTGCTCAACGCGTCCGGGGTCACTTCACTCGTACGGGTGATCCGGATTCGTTTTCGCCTGCGGACCCCCGTCCCGTTCTGCCAAGGCACGGCCCGGCCCACACCGGCTCCGCCCGGGCCGTCCGGCTCCGGCGGGCCGGCGAGTGCTCTCGCGCGCCGGTTGACGCACACGGCCCGACCTGGTCGAACGGTGCCGCGCGCGGCCCCACGGCCCCGGCCGCGCCCCGGCGCGCGGTAGTCTCAACGGGTGCCGAAACTGTCCGACGTCATCAACGCGCTCGACGAGCTCTACCCGCCCCGGTGGGCGGAGTCCTGGGATGCCGTCGGCCTGGTCTGCGGCGATCCGGACGAGCAGGTGCGCCGGGTGCTGTTCGCCGTCGACCCCGTGCAGGCCGTCGTCGAGGAGGCGGTGGCCTGGGGCGCCGACCTGCTGGTCACCCACCACCCCCTCTACCTGCGCGGCACCACCAGCGTGGCCGCGACCTCCTTCAAGGGGCGCGCGGTGCACACCCTGATCCGCGCCGGCATCGCGCTGCACGTCGCGCACACCAACGCCGACCAGGCCGCCCCGGGCGTCTCGGACGCGCTGGCCGAGGCGATCGGCCTGACCGTGCTGGCCCCGCTGGTCCCGGACCCGAGCGACCCGGCGGGCCGCCGGGGCATCGGGCGGATCTGCCAGCTGCCCGCGCCGCTGCCACTGGCCGAGTTCGCCGCCCAGGTGGCGGCCGGCCTGCCCGCGACCGCCACCGGCGTGCGGGTCTCCGGCGACCCGAAGCGCCCGATCCACCGGGTCGCGGTCAGCGGCGGCTCGGGGGACGGCTTCTTCGCCGAGGTCCGGGCGGCGGGCGTGGACGCCTACGTCACCGCGGACCTGCGCCACCACCCGGCCTCCGAGGCCACCGAGGCCTCCGCCGTCGCGCTGGTGGACGCCGCGCACTGGGCCACCGAGTGGCCCTGGCTGAACCTCGCCGCCCGTTCGCTCGAAGCGGCCGCCGCCGAGCACGGCTGGGAGCTGGCGACCCGGGTCTCCACCCTGGTCACCGATCCCTGGACGGCCCACGCGCCGATGCCCGACGCTCATTCGTCGATGCCCGACGCCCAGGCACAGCCGTCCGCCGACGCACCGTCAGCCGGCTGACCCCGGCGCCCCCGTACTTCCCACCCGCTCGACCTCGTCATCACAGGAGCCCCCCGCTTGAACGCCGCGCCCGCCGACCAGATCCGCCTCCTCGACCTCCAGGCCATCGACTCCAAGCTCGACCAGCTGGCCCACCGGCGCCGCACCCTGCCCGAGCACGCGGAGATCGAGAAGGCCACCGCCGACCAGACCGCGCTCAAGGACCTGGTGGTCGCGGCCCAGGCCCAGCAGGGCGACACCGCCCGCGAACTGACCAAGGCCGAGCAGGACGTCGAGCAGGTCCGCGCCCGGGCCGCCCGCAACCAGCAGCGGATGGACGCCGGCACCGTCACCTCCGCCAAGGACCTGGAGAACCTCCAGCACGAGATCGGCTCGCTGGCCAAGCGCCAGTCCGACCTGGAGGACGTGGTCCTCGAGGTGATGGAGCGCACCGAGACGGCCCAGACCCGGGTCACCGAGCTGACCGCCCGGCTGCAGCACGCCGACGTGGTGCTCGCGGACGCGCTCACCCGTCGCGACGCCGCCTTCGCCGAGATCGACGCCGAGGTCGCCAAGGTCGCCCGCGACCGCGAGGCCGTGGCCCAGGTGATCCCGGCCGACCTGATCAAGCTCTACACCCGGCTGCGCGAGCAGCAGGGCGGGGTCGGCGCGGCCCGCCTCTTCCAGCGCCGCTGCGAGGGCTGCCGGGTCGAGTTCGCGGTCTCCGACCTGAACGCGATCAAGGCCGAGCCCAAGGACGCCGTGGTGCGCTGCGAGAACTGCGGTCGGATCCTGGTCCGGACCGCCGATTCGGGCATCTGACCGTGCCGGCCCGCAGGTTCATCGTCGAGGCGGACGGCGGCTCCCGGGGCAACCCGGGACCGGCCGGCTACGGCGCGGTGGTCCGCGACGGCGACACCGGCCAGATCATCGCCGAAGCCGCCGAGTACATCGGCCGGGCGACCAACAACGTCGCCGAGTACAAGGGGCTGATCGCCGGCCTGCGGGCCGCCCACGAGATCGACCCGAGCGCCACGGTGGACGTCCGGATGGACTCCAAGCTGGTGGTCGAGCAGATGTCGGGGCGCTGGAAGATCAAGCACCCCGACATGCAGCCGCTGGCCGCCGAGGCCCGCACCGTCTTCCCTCGCGGCCAGGTCGACTACAGCTGGATCCCGCGCGAGCGGAACAAGGACGCCGACCGGCTGGCCAACGAGGCGATGGACGCGGGCAAGGCGGGCAGGCAGTGGGAGCCCAAGGTCCGCCCGGCCGCGCCCGAGCTCTCGGTCGCGGAGTCGGCTCCTGAGCCGCTGACGCCTGAGCCGTTGACGACCGAGTCGGCGGCGCCCAAGGCCGGCTGGGCCTCGGCCGCGGACCTCGGCACCCCCACCACCCTGGTGCTGCTGCGGCACGGCGAGACCGCGCTCACCCCGCAGAAGCGGTTCTCCGGCAGCACCGGGAGCGACCCCGAGCTGTCCGAGAAGGGCCGCTGGCAGGCCGAGCGGGCCGCCGAGGCGCTGGTCGCGCGCGGCACCGTCCAGGCCGTGGTCAGCTCGCCGATGCTGCGCGCCCGGCAGACCGCCGAGGCGGTGGCGGTCCGGCTCGGTCTGCCGGTGCGGATCGAGGAGGGCCTGCGCGAGCTGGACTTCGGCGCCTGGGAGGGCCTGACCTTCGCCGAGGCGCAGGAGCGCCATCCCGACGACCTGAGCGCCTGGTTGGGCTCCACCAAGGTCAAGCCGACCGGCAGCGCCGAGAGTTTCGCCACGCTGGCCCAGCGGGTCGCGGTGGCGCGGGACAAGGTGCTGGCCCGCTACCCGGGCAAGACGGTGCTGGTGGTCTCGCACGTCGGCCCGATCAAGAGCCTGGTCCGCCTCGCTCTCGGGGCGCCACCGGACGCGGTCTACAAGATGGAGCTGTCCGCCGCCTCGCTCTGCGCGGTGCAGTACTACAGCGACGGCAACGCCTCGCTGCGGCTGCTCAACGACACCGGTCACCTGCGCTGAGCCACCGTCAGGGACCTTGTCAGCCAAGGCCCTTGACGGCCGATCAGGCGAATGTTCGGGCGGATCAGTGGATCTCGGTGACCACCACGTCCAGCTGCCACGGCTTGCGGGCGGTGCCCTGGGCCGCGACCTCCACCTGGTAGCCGAGCCCGCGCAGCGCGTCCAGCAGCTCGCCCGGCGTGCCCGGTTCGGCGCCCGAGTTCAGCAGGTCGCGCACCAGGCGTCCCTTGGTGGCCTTGTTGAAGTGGCTCACCACCGTGCGCTTGCCGTCCTTCTCCTGCAGCACCCGCACGGTGGCCGTGCGGGCGACGACCTCCCCGGCCGGCTTCCACGAGGCCGCGTACGCCGAGCTGCGCAGGTCCAGCACCAGCCGGTCCGCCTCACCGGGCAGCACCTGCGCCATCTCCCGGCGCCAGTACGCCCCGAGCGCGCCCAGCGGCGGCAGCTTCACGCCGCCCGAGCACCGGTAGGCGGGGATCCGGTCGCCGATCCGCACCGCGCCCCACAGCCCGGAGAAGACCAGCAGCGAGCGCTCGGCCCGCGCGTAGGCGGCCGCGTCCAGCTTGCCGAGCCCGAGCGCGTCGTAGAGCACGCCGGTGTACAGCTCGCCGGCCGGCAGCGTGCCCGCCGTGCGCAGCGTGGCGTTGCGGGCGATCTCGCCGCGCAGTCCCTTGCTCAGCCCGAGCACCTCGGCGGCCGTCTCCTGGTCGCCGGTGCACAGCTCGACCAGCGCGTCCAGCACCCGGGTCCGGGCCTCGGTCAGCGCGGGCAGCGAGAGCGAGGAGAGCGCGAGCGGCGCGCCGTCGGGCGCCTCGGCCTTGCCCTCGGACGGCGGCAGCAGGACCAGGAACGGCATGCGCGGCTTCCCCTCACGGCTGGAGTCACGACGGGGTCGCGACCCCGCGGCGACACGTTTTGTTGAACGAGCTGAGACCTGAGCAATCTACCTGCTACCTGTGGCCGGCCTGAAGGCGTACTGCGAGGCCCTGGCGGCGAGCGCTGAGCCGGCTTGTCCAGCATTCGGCGGCCGGTCGGATTCATCCCATGAATTGCTTAGGATGAACGGGTGACCGATCCGACCACCCTGACCCGACGCCGCCGCCTGCTGATCCTGGCGATCTGCTGCCTGAGCCTGCTGATCGTCGGGCTCGACAACACCATCGTCAACATCGCGCTGCCGTCCATCCAGCGCGATCTGCACGCGCCGGCCTCCGGTCTGCAGTGGGTGATCGCCTCCTACACCCTGGTGCTCGCCTCGCTGCTGATCCTCTCCGGCTCGGTGGCCGACCGGGTCGGGCGCCGCCGGATCTTCCAACTCGGTCTGCTGTTCTTCGTGCTCGGCTCGGTGCTCTGCAGCATCGCACCGAGCCTGGGCTGGCTGATCGCCTTCCGCGCCGTGCAGGCGATCGGCGGCTCGATGCTCAACCCGGTGGCCATGTCGATCATCACCAACGTCTTCACCGACCCGCGCGAACGGGCCCAGGCGATCGGCGTCTGGGGTGGCGTGGTGGGCATCAGCATGGCCCTCGGCCCGCTGGTCGGCGGGCTGCTGGTGGACAGCTTCGGCTGGCCGTCGATCTTCCTGATCAACGTCCCGATCGGCCTGGTCGCCATCGCGCTGGCCGCCCGCTACGTCCCCGAGTCCCGGGCGCCGAAGCCGCGCCGCCTCGATCCGGTCGGCCAGCTGCTGGCCGTCGCCGCGCTCGCGGCCGGCACCGCCGTGATCATCGAGGGCCCGGGCCACGGCTGGACCTCGCCGGGCATCCTGGCGCTGGCCGCCCTCGCGCTGGGCGCGCTCGTCGCTTTCCCGCTCTGGGAGCGCCGCCACCGCGAGCCGCTGCTCGACCTGCGGTTCTTCCGCAGCGCGCCGTTCTCGGGGGCGACCGTGATCGCGGTCTGTGCCTTCGCCTCGCTCGGCGGCTTCCTCTTCCTCAACACCCTCTACCTGCAGGACGTGCGCCACTACTCCCCGGTCGAGGCGGGCCTGTGGACGCTGCCGATCGCCGCCTTCACCCTGGTCTGCGCCCCGATCTCCGGCCGGATCGTCGGCTCCCGCGGCCCCCGGCTGCCGCTCCTGGTGGCCGGTCCCGCACTGGCCGCCAGCGGCCTGCTGCTCACCCGGCTGACCGCCACCTCCTCGCCTGCCCTGCTGCTGACCGCCTACAGCCTCTTCGGCCTCGGCTTCGGCCTGGTGAACGCCCCGATCACCAACGCGGCCGTCAGCGGCATGCCGCGCGCCCAGGCCGGGGTCGCGGCGGCGGTGGCCTCGACCAGCCGTCAGGTCGGCCAGTCGCTGGGTGTCGCGGTGATCGGCACCGTGGTCACCGCCGCCGTGGTCGCCCCGCTGGCCACCGGCTTCGCCCCCGCCAGCCACGCCGGCTGGTGGATCATCGCGTGCCTCGGCCTGGTCATCACGCTGCTCGGCCTGATCACCACCACCGCCTGGGCCCGCGCCACCGCCGACCGCGTCGCCGCCCGCCTGGACGCGCCCGCCGCCCCGGCCCCCGCTGTCCGGAAGCCCCGCGTCGACCGGCTACCATGACCAGTACGGCGGACGAGCCGGCCGGGCGGTCGCGACGGGTCCTCAACAGGCCCGCCGAGGAACGTCCGGGCTCCACAGAGCAGGGTGGTGGGTAACGCCCACCCGGGGTGACCCGCGGGACAGTGCCACAGAAAACAGACCGCCGACGGCTCCGGCCGCCGGTAAGGGTGAAACGGTGGTGTAAGAGACCACCAGCGGCCGAGGTGACTCGGCCGGCTCGGTAAACCCCACCTGGAGCAAGGTCAAGATCGGTGCCCTCGGGCACCGTGCGCGGGTGTTCGAGGGCTGCTCGCCCGAGCTCGCGGGTAGACCGCACGAGGCTGTCGGCAACGGCAGCCCTAGATGGATGGCCGTCGCCTGGGCCCGCGCAAGCAACCCAGGAACAGAACCCGGCGTACAGGCCGGCTCGTCCGCCGCTAGCTCGGCTTTACCTCGGAAAGGGCCTCTGACCTGTGTCGGAGGCCCTTTCCGATCTTCCAGGGGGCAGCCGCGTCAGCCGGTGAAACGTCCCTCGAAAGTCCCTCGGACCGAGTGACGGACGCCTGTCATGAGACCGATACCTGGCAGTAGGTCAGTCGTGGTCGTACACGGTCACGGCGATGCCGCGGTCCGCCAGCCGTGCGAGGACCAGCGGTTCGACCCGCTCCCATCGGCCGCCCGCCAGCCCGCAGCCGATGCGGGGCATATGGACGGACGCGGCGAGCTCGACCACGCGTTCGGCGAGGGTGTCCAGAGCGGTGTCGATGGCTTCGTAGCGCACGGGGACGCCCTTGCTGCCGGTGCGTGTTCCGTGCTGGCCGATCATGTTGGCGACCCACAGCAGCCGGTTGACCTGCACCACCTGCACGGCGCCGAGGCCGAAGTCGTTGCCCGCCCGCTCACGGTGCCATCGCCGGTACGCCGTCTCGGGCTCGGGCCAGCGTCGGGAGACGGCCAGGACGAAGCCCTTGCCCCAGCCGCCCAGGTCGTTGCAGACATGCGCGATCACTTTCGGGCCCTTGCCCAGCGGCGTGGTCGCGTCGCCCCGCACGTACTCGATCCCCGTTGCCATGCCGTGCACCGTAGCGGGCGGCACTGACGAACGAGGCTGTGGATATCCACTCGTCCTGGGTTCGGGACGGCCACTACGGTGGGCAGTCGATCAGCTGAACGAAGGAGGGCAACGATGCCCCTGACGCGTTACCCAGTTCGTCAGACGGGTGCTGAGATCCTCCTGACGTCGGCGCAGCTGACCAGCACGAGCCGGCTGCTCGCCGAAGCCGCCGAGCGCCGTGGCTTCGAGGTCATGACGCTGGACGGTCCGCTGGCCCCGGGGGAGCTGACGGGCCGGATCGTGCACTGGTACGGCGGTCCGCTGCTGGCCGACCGGATCGCCGGTCGGCTGGACCTGGCGTTGCTGGAGCCCGCCGACGACTGGCTCAGCGGCCTGCCCGAGGAGTTCACCGGCCGCCGCATCGAGTTGACCACGCTGTCGGAGGCATGGACCGCACGTCGCCCACTCTTTGTGAAGCCGCCGAGTGACAAGCAGTTCCCCGCAGCGGTCTACGCCGACGGCAGTCGGCTTCCCCGCGAGGGCGAGCGGATCGGCCCCGATACGGCGGTGCTGCTCTCCGAGGTGGTGACTTTCGCTGTCGAGTTCCGGTTGTTCGTGCTGGACTGGCAGCTGGTCACCGGCAGCCGCTATGCCCGTTACGGACGTCTGGACACCGCGCCGTTGGACGGGAACCGTGACGAGGCGGCGGTGCGTGCTTTCGCGCAGAGGCTATTGGCGGCGGAGCGTGGTTCGCTGCCGAGCGCGGTGGCCGTCGATGTCGGCCTTGTCCAGGACCCGGACACCGGTCGCGAGCAGTGGGCGGTCGTCGAAGCGAACATGCCGTGGTTCGCCCACAGTTATGCCGCCGATCCGGACGCCGTCCTCGACGTCGTCCTGCGCGCGACTGGGCCACGCGGCGAGGTCGCCCCGACTGACCAGCGGTTCCTGAGGGGACAGGCCTCCGTGGAGCCGGCGCGCCACTCCTACTGATAGTGGTAGCGAGCCTTGAGGATCTTCACTTCCTTCTCGTCGGCTCGGTACACCAGGCGGTGTTCGTCATCGATTCGGCGTGACCAGTAGCCGGCCAGGTCGCCCTTCAGCGGCTCGGGCTTTCCGATCCCGTTGAACGGGTCGCGTTGGATCTCGCCGATCAGGCGGGTGATCCGCTGAGCCATCTTCCGGTTCGATCCGAGCCAGAACAGGAAGTCCTCCCAGACGTCCGGATCGAAGTGGATGCTCCTCACACCTCACCGGCCAGGGCTTCCAGCTCTTCCATGGTCTTGGTGGCGCCGGGGTGGCCGACCCTGTCGCGGGCGACGGCCTCCATGAGCCGCTGGGCATTGGCGGGGGAGCGCAGGAGATAGATCGTCTCCTGCCACGAGTCGTAGTCCTCGGCGGACATGAGGACTGCGTCCCCGCTCTTGGAGGTGATCCTTACCGGGGTGTGGTCATCGTTGACCTTTTTGATCAACGGGAAGAGCTGCGTGCGTGCCTCGCTCGCGCTGATCGCCATCGGCGTGCCTTCCGCGTAAAAAGCAAGTTTCCGTACTGTAATGGTACGAGTTTCTGGTACCAGATGCCACTAGCCTCGCTCCTTGCGACGATCGGTGTGCTCGCCGGGCAGGCGACCGGCCCGCCCGGAAGTGGTGACGCTCCGTCAGTTCACGGTCGGGATACCCTCCGCCCGCCCGGCGAGCAGGGCCGCGAGGTGGTCCGCGCAGCGTAGTGCGGCCGTGGTCATCGCGGTCCTGGTCATGCCGGCGACGTGTGGGGTGAGCAGCGCGTTCGGCAGGTCGAAGAGGGGGGAGGCGAAGGCGGCGTGCTCGTGCTCGAAGGTGTCCACGGCGGCGGCCGCGAGCGGGTGTTGCGGATCGCTCAGCGCGTCGGCCAGGGCGCGCTCGTCGACGATGCCGCCGCGTGCGGTGTTCAGCAGGATCGCGCCGGGCGGCAGCAGCGCCAACTCGGCCTCGCCGATCAGGTGGTGGGTCCGCGCGGTGAGTGGCAGATGCAGCGAGACCACCTGACTGACCGTCAGCAGCTCTCGCAGGTCGCCGTCGCGACCGATGCCGTGGACCGTCATGCCGAGCGCCGCGGCTTTGCTCGCCAGGGTTCGCCCGATCAGGCCCAGGCCGACGATCCCGAGTGTCAGTTCCGACAGCTCCGCCACCGGAGTCACGCTCGGCGGCCAACTTCCTTGATGTGAAGCCTGGTTGTGCGAGGCGAGCCGCCGGGTGAGGGTGAGCAGCTGGGCCAGCGCGAACTCGGCGACCCCGGTGGCGTTGGAGCCCGGGGTGTGGGTGACGGTGATGTCGTGCGCGGTGGCGGCGGACAGGTCGACGTGGTCGGTGCCCGCCCCGGCGCGGCCGATCACCCGCAGCGGATGGGCCAGCGCCGGATCGGTCGCCGCCGCCAGGAAGGCTGCGCGCAACGGCGGCCCGGAGCGGGACTTGACGGCGTCGTGGCCGAGGCCGGACGCGACGTTCGCGGTGATCAGCTCCCGCTCGTCGAAGGCGTCGAAATCGGTGAACGCCACCCGTCCGTCCCACGCCGCCCGCACCGCCGCGCGCTCGGCGGCGGGCACCCGGCGCAGGTTCAGGGTGGGGGAGAGGCCGTGATCGAGCAGCCGGGCCAACTCCCGGTCCAGCAGCGGGCCCGGTGCCGCGTCGATGAGCAGGACGCGCGTCTGTGCCATGCAGCCCCCTCGGCCGTAGTCGTCCCAGTCTGTCGGTGTGCCCGGCTGCCCGGCTCAGATACCGTACTCGGCCAGCCAGCCCAGCAGTTCGCCGCGCTCGGCCCGGGCCAGCCGGCCGCCGGTGAAGCGCGGGTCCGTGGTCACCTCCGCGACGGCCGCCACGGGTGGGCGGAAGGCGTGGGCCGCCTCGTCGCTGTCGAACTCGGCCTCGGCGAGCACCAGTCCGCGCAGCGGGCCGTCGAAGACGTCGATGCCCAGCGGCGGCACGCCGAGCCGGGTCTTGTCGAGGGTGGCCGCGGGGAGGGCCGCGAGGACCTCGTACTCGGCCCGGGTCAGATAGGTGTTGGTGATCAATCCCTGGACGGGGCCGGGGTGTTCGGCCGGGATCTTCTGGGTGAGCTTGTAGATCGGCGCCGCGCCGTCCGGCTCGACCATCATCCGTAGCCGCAGCCGGGTGCCGTCGAGATAGCGGTCGGCGATCCGGCGGGTCGCGGTGACGGCGGCGGGTGGGGGCGGGGCGGCGAGCAGGAAGCGGCGCTCCCGCTCCACGCGTGCGTACTTGTCGGACATGCCTCCACCTTGGCGTCCCGCACCCCACTCCGGGAAATCGGAAGCGCCGGTGGATCGGCTGTGGCAGGGTGCGGACGGTCACGTCAGTACGGCCGACCCAGGAGTGTTCGATGGCGCTGCCCGCCCGACTGGTCCCGCTGCTCGCGGAGTTCGACTTCGGCTGCGAACGCCTGACTCACCGGATGGCGGGCCCCGGGGTCGACAGCGGCAACGGCACCGAGGTCGCCGTCAGCCCGATGACCGACGCCGAGTACCGCTGGGAGCCGGTGCCTGACTGCTGGTCGATCCGCCGCCGCTCGGACGGACCCGGCTCGCGGGCGACGCTGCTGGTCGGCGCGGGCGACTGGGGGCGCGACTCGGCGCCGAGCCCGCATCCGGTGCCGCCACCGTTCACCACCATCGCGTGGCGCCTGGGCCACCTCGCCGAGATGCTCACCCTCCGCGCCGACCACACCAACGGCAGCCGCGCCCTGACCCGGGACGAGTACCGATTCCACGGCGACGCCGCCGGCGCGGTCGCCGCCTTCACAGCCGGCGCCGCGGCCTGGCGCGCGGCGCTGCTCGACGCCGACGACGCCGCGCTCGACGAGGTCGGGCGCAGCCGCTACCCGTACGGCGGCGACCCGGAGGAGCGGTTCCTGGACGTGGTCTGGTGGGTCAACCAGGAGGTCGTCCACCACGGCGCCGAGATCGCCCTGCTCCGCGACCTCTATCTGCACCGCGCCCAGCTGCGCTGACCCGCCGTGAGTCGTGACCGCAGAAGTCGGCCCGGTCGACTTCCAGCTCCTCGACTCGCCCCGCTCGATCACGGCCGGCAGGCTGCCGTGCACCCCGTGGTCGAAGACCAGCCGCCCGCCGGGGCGCAGGTCGACCCTGGTGAGCGGGCCGCTGCCGAACCAGCTGCCGAGGAACTCGGGTGAGCAGCTCCCAGACCCGCTGATGCGCGGCTAAATGCGCTACCTGAGGGCTGCACATGGAGTCCCTCGTGTGCAACCGATTAGTTGCACGTCGGGGAGTGGCTGGGCTGCGGACCCGGACCCCCGAACGGGTGACACCGCGCGCGAGCCGGTTGCTGTCGGTGTGCCATGGGAGCCATGGCACACCGACAGCACTGGCTGATCCGCTTCACCGACGAGCTGATGACGCTGACCGACGATCTGACCCAGGAGCAGGCCGCCGACTTCGTCCGGCGGGTCTACGCGGCCGGGCACGAGGCGGGCGTGGCCGAGGCGGCGGAGGAGAACCGGCGCGAGCGGGAGTGAGTCCGGCGCGGCTCAGTGCGGGATGCTGTCGATCAGCTCCCGCGCCCCTTGCCGCAGCAGTGCCACCGCCACCGAGGTGCCCAGTGTCGCCGGGTCCAGCGGGCCGGCCCACTCGTGGGCGTCCAGTACCGTCTTGCCGTCGGGGGTGAAGACCCGGCCGCGCAACGAGAGCCGGCCGTCCCGCTCGGCGCGCGCGTAGCCGGCGATCGGGCTGTTGCAGTGGCCCTGGAGGACGTGCAGGAACATCCGCTCGGCGGTCGTCTCGCGCCAGGCCGCCTCGTCGTTCAGGCCGCGCACCGCCTCGATGGTGGCCGCGTCCTCCTCGCGGCACTGCAGGGCGAGCACGCCGGCGCCGATCGGCGGGCACATCGTCTCCAGGCTCAGCACCTCGCTGATCTGCTGCTGCTCGCCGATCCGGGCCAGCCCGGAGGCGGCCAGCAGCAGGGCGTCGGCCTCGCCGGCGGCCAGTTTCGCCAGCCGGCTGTTGGCGTTGCCGCGCATCGGCACGCAGCTGAGATGCGGGTGGCTGACGGCCAGTTGGGCCACCCGGCGGACCGAGGAGGTACCGATCCGGCTGCCCGGCGCCAGCTGATCGAGGGTCAGGCCGTCGGGGTGCACCAGGGCGTCGCGCAGGTCGTCGCGGCGCAGCACGGCGGCGAAGACGGTGCCGGCGGGCAGCGGCCGGTCGGCGGGCACGTCCTTGACGCAGTGCACCGCGACGTCCGCCTCGCCGGCCAGCAGCGCGGCGTCCACCTCCTTGGTGAACGCGCCCTTGCCGCCGAGCGCCGCGAGCGAGCCGGTCCAGCGGTCGCCGGCGGTGGTCACGGGGACCACCTCGGTGCGGATCTCGGGGTGCAGGACGGCCAGTTCGGCCCGGAACCGCTCGACCTGGGCGAGTGCCATCGGAGAGGAGCGAGAGACGATCCGCAGCACATCGGGGAGGGAAGACGAGTCCATGCCGACCAGCCTAGCCGGGGGTCCTGCTCCGATCGACGGAAGCCGACGACGATTCCCGCACGCCGCCCGCGCGTTCGAAACAGCCCGGGCTACGGTGCAGCGTTTCGCGGTGCGCCGCCGCCAGGCCCTGCCGGCCTCAGTGACCCATGCACGGGCAGGTGGTCATCAGCGCCTCGACGGCGGCGACGTACCCCGGGTTGGGGATCACCGAACTGCCGGTGGTGACGCCGGTGCTCGGGTCGGTGACGGTGTTGTAGTGCACGTTGCCCGCGCCCGCGTTGTAGGCGGCGATCACCAGGTCGAGCAGCGGGTTCTTGCCGGTGGTCGGGTCGGGCGTCAGGTCGTACGTGCCGCCGAAGTCGGAGTCGCCGTAGTACGCGACCAGTTCGTCCAGCAGCTCGGCACCGAGGTCGGTGTTGCCGGCCAGGGTCTGCACGTCGTTCTTGGTGCCGAACTTGCCGTTCATCCAGGGCGCGGTGGCCGGCATGATCTGCATCGTGCCGATTCCGCCGTCGCAGGCCAGGATGGTCGACTGCCAGCCGCTCTCCTGCCAGGCGACCGCCTTGACCAGGTTGACCGGCAGGGCCGGCATCCGGTCGGTGCCGCCACTGCCCAGGGTCAGCGTGCGGGCCTTGCCGGCGGCGGCGGTCAGTGCGGCGGCGACATCGGCGTCGGCGGCGTTGGTGCCGGTGTAGGACGGCTTGCAGCTGCTCTGCAGCGGCGGGACCCCTGGGGCGGCCGCCGGCGGCGGGGGTGCGACCGGGCCGGGCTTGGTGGTCGGCGCGGGTGCGGGTGCCTGCGGCTTGGCCGGGGGTGCGGCGCTGGTGGCGGGCGCGGCGTTGTTCTGGGCGCCGCTCGGCGTGGTGGCGCGGGAGGCGCTCGGCGCGGGGCTGTGCGAGGCGCCGCGCGAGGGGCCGGCCGAACTCGTGGCGCTGGGCGAGGCGGTGAGGGAGGCGCTCGCGGACGGGCTGGGTGCGGCCGGGTCGCTCGCGGACGCACTGGCGGTGGGCGAGGCGGTGAGGGAGGCGCTCGCGGACGGCCCGTCCGCGACGGTCACCGTGCCGGCGGTGGCCGTGCGGTGCCCGTGCCCCGAGCCGGTGATCCCGTAGGCCGTCAGCGCTCCCGCCGCGGTCACCGCTATCAGGCCCGCCGCGACCTTCTGTCTGTTGCCGATCCGCATCTTCCCCGCCCCCGTCGCCTGTCCTACGGTCAAAGAAGCCGTAGCGTACCGCCGGGTGGCGCCACTCCCGAGGGTGGGGCCGGGCAGGCGTGGTAGCGGGGTGCGGTGGGGTGTGTCGGTCAGGCGCTCTCGGCCGCGAGGCGTCGCAGCGCGTCGACGGCGCGCTCGGCCTCGCCGGCCGGCACGAAGAGGTGGTCGTGGTGGAAGCCGGCCACCACGTTGCAGCTGATCCCGTGCTCGGTCAGCCGCCCGGCCACCGCCGCGGTGAGGCCGACCGCGGCCAGCGCCGAGTGGATCCGCAGCGTGATCCAGGCGGCCACGAAGTCGTAGGGCAGGCCCAGTGCGTCGGCCTCCTGCTGCTCCACCACCGCCGTCATCCCCTCGGCCTCGGCCACCGTCACGACGGGCCGCAGCCCGGTGGGCACCCGCCCGCCGAAGGTGCAGAAGACGAACCGTCCCGGGTTCAGCACGGGGCGCATGTCAGCGAGCAGCTTCTGGAGATCCGTTTCACCAGCCATGTCCGCCACCGTAGCGGCCGCCGCCGGGCCGACCGGGCAGCTGGGCCCCGAACTCACCCGGTTGAGCCGTGATCAGTGGACGCCGCGGCACCGCCGCGATTCCTGATCGGTCTGGTCACCTGTTTCGCCACGCACGACGGCAGCCCGGCCGTCGTGCGCGCCGCGTCGCTGCGGTAGACGCTGGGCGGCACGCCGACCAGCTCGGTGAAGCGGGTGCTGAAGGTACCCAGCGACGAGCAACCGACCGCGAAGCAGACCTCGGTGACGCTGAGGTCGCCGCGACGCAGCAGCGCCATCGCGCGCTCGATCCGCCGCGTCATCAGGTAGCCGTAGGGCGATTCGCCGTACGCGAGCCGGAACTGGCGGCTGAGGTGCCCGGCCGACATGTGCACGCCGCGGGCGAGTGCCTCGACGTCCAGCGGCTGCTCGTACTCCCGGTCGATCCGGTCGCGCACGCGGCGCAGCCGCGCGAGGTCGCGCAGGTGCTGCGCCGCGTCCGGTCTGCTCGTCACCCGTCCGATCGTGCCACAGAACGGCCGAGGGCAGCGGGCAGCACCGCGCGGTGTCCGCGAGGGCCCAGGTCAGGCGCCGACGTAGGCCGCGAGGTGCTCGCCAGTGAGGGTGGAGCGGGCGGCGACCAGGTCGGCGGGCGTGCCCTCGAAGACGATCCGGCCGCCGTCGTGGCCGGCGCCGGGGCCCAGGTCGATGATCCAGTCGGCGTGCGCCATGACCGCCTGGTGGTGCTCGATGACGATGACGGACTTTCCGGAGTCGACGATCCGGTCGAGCAGGCCGAGCAACTGCTCGACGTCGGCGAGGTGCAGGCCGGTGGTCGGCTCGTCGAGGACGTAGACGCCGCCCTTCTCGGACAGATGGGTGGCCAGCTTGAGCCGCTGTCGCTCGCCGCCGGACAGCGTGGTGAGCGGCTGGCCGAGCGTGAGGTAGCCGAGCCCGACGTCGGCGAGCCGGTCCAGGATGCGGTGCGCGGCCGGCGTGTGCGCCTCACCGGTGCCGAAGAACTCCTCGGCCTCGTTCACCGACATCGCGAGTACCTCGCTGATGTCGCGGCCGCCGAGGTGGTAGTCCAGCACCGAGGCCTCGAACCGCTTCCCCTCGCACTCCTCGCAGGTGGTGGCGACGCCGGCCATCATCGCCAGGTCGGTGTAGATGACGCCGGCGCCGTTGCAATTGGGGCAGGCACCCTCGGAGTTGGCGCTGAACAGCGCCGGCTTCACGCCGTTGGCCTTCGCGAACGCCTTGCGGATCGGGTCGAGCAGGCCGGTGTACGTCGCCGGATTGCTCCGCCGTGAGCCGCGGATCGCGCCCTGGTCGATCGAGACCACACCCTCGCCAGGGGTCCCCGAACCGTTGACCAGCGACCCGTGGATGAGCGAGCTCTTGCCGGAGCCCGCGACACCGGTGACGACGGCGAGCACGCCGAGCGGGATGTCGACGTCGACGTCGCGCAGGTTGTGCGTCGTCGCACCGCGGATCGCCAGCGTGCCGGTGGGCTCGCGCACCGTCTCCTTGAGGGTGGCCCGGTCGTCGAGATGGCGGCCGGTGAGGGTGCCGCCGGCCCGCAGCCCCTCGACGGTGCCCTCGAAGCAGACGGTGCCGCCCGCCGTACCGGCGCCGGGGCCGAGGTCGACGACGTGGTCGGCGATCGCGATCGTCTCCGGCTTGTGCTCCACGACGAGCACCGTGTTGCCCTTGTCCCGCAGCCGCAGCAGCAGGCCGTTCATCCGCTGGATGTCATGGGGGTGCAGGCCGACGGTGGGCTCGTCGAAGACGTAGGTGGTGTCGGTCAGCGAGGAACCGAGGTGGCGGATCATCTTGACCCGCTGCGCCTCGCCGCCCGACAGCGTGCCCGAGGACCGGTCGAGCGAGAGGTAGCCGAGCCCGATCTCCACGAACGAGTCGAGGGTCTGCCGCAGCGTGGCGAGCAGCGGCGCCACCGACGGCTCGTCGAGGCCGCGGACCCAATCGGCCAGGTCGCTGATCTGCATCGCGCAGGCGTCGGCGATGCTGATCCTGCCGATCCGGGAGGACCTGGCCGCCTCGCTCAGCCGGGTGCCGCCGCACTCGGGGCAGACGGTGAAGGTGACCGCCCGGTCCACGAACGCCCGGATGTGCGGCTGCATCCCCTCCCGGTCCTTGGCGAGGTAGGACTTCTGGATCCGCGGGATCAGACCCTCGTAGGTCATGTTGATGCCCGCGATCTTCATCCGCTCCGGCTCGTGGTGGAGGAAGTCGTGCAGCTCCTTCTTGGTGTACTTGCGGATCGGCTTCTGCGGATCGTAGAAGCCCGACTCGCTGTAGAGCCGGTAGTTCCAGCCGCCCGGCGTGTAGCCGGGGATGGTGAGCGCGCCCTCGGCGAGGGACTTGGAGTCGTCGAAGAGCTGGGTGAGGTCGATGTCGGAGACCGCGCCCCGCCCCTCGCAGCGCGGACACATGCCGCCGGTGATGCTGAAGCTGCGCCGCTCCTTCACGGTCTTCCCGCCGCGCTCGAGGGTGACCGCACCCGCCCCGCTGATGGACGGGACGTTGAAGGAGAAGGCCTTGGGCGAGCCGATGTGCGGCCGCCCGAGCCGGCTGAAGAGGATCCGGAGCATCGCGTTGGCGTCCGTGGCGGTGCCGACCGTGGAGCGCGGGTCGGCGCCCATCCGTTGCTGGTCGACGATGATCGCGGTGGTCAGCCCGTCGAGGACGTCGACCTCGGGCCGCGCCAGCGTCGGCATGAAGCCCTGCACGAAGGCGCTGTAGGTCTCGTTGATCAGCCGCTGCGACTCCGCGGCGATCGTGTCGAACACCAGCGAGCTCTTGCCCGAGCCGGACACCCCGGTGAACACCGTCAGCCGGCGCTTGGGGATCTCGATGCTGACGTCCTTGAGGTTGTTCACGCGCGCACCGTGCACGCGGATCAGGTCGTGGCTGTCGGCGACATGCGGCGCGGGCGACGTGCTGTCCGTCCTCGTGGCCATGCTTCGGGTCTCCATCTGTCGGGCGGGGCCGCCTTCGCGGCAACGGTCCACGGCGGCCACGCTACTTGCGGCCCGGTGACGACGCTTCTCGATTCCTGATCGGTCCGGTCATCGGTCCGGTGACCCTCCTCGCCATCCGGGACGGCAGCAGGCCGCGCCATGCGCAAAAACGTTGACGAGCGATAGTTACCGATATATCGTCGAAGCATCGAGATCGTACGAAGGTAGCTCGCGAAACCTCGTGAGTGCTTCGTCGGCCGATGAGAGAGGTGGTGCGCGTCATGCGCAGGCAGAGGATGAGCGGCGGTCGTGGCCGTCGCGACGGTGGTCGGCCGTTCGACCGGATCCCCGGCGAGTTCGCCGAGCAGCGCGGGGCCTACGGGCCGTCGTTCCCGCCGGGTGGTGGCCCCTTCGGCGGGCCGTTCCGCGGTGGGTTCGGCGGTGGGTTCGGCGGTCATGGCGGCCGGGGGCGCGGGCGGCACGGTGGCCGGGCCCGGCGGGGGGATGTGCGGGCCTCGCTGCTGGCGCTGCTCAAGGAGCGGCCGATGCACGGCTACGAGATGATCACCGAGATCGGTGAGCGGACCTCGGGGGCCTGGCGGCCCAGCCCGGGTTCGGTGTACCCGACCCTCCAGCTGCTGGAGGAGGAGGGCCTGATCGAGGCTCAGGAGACCGGCGGCAAGCGGCTGTTCACGCTGACCGAGACCGGTCGCACGGAGGCGGAGGCGGGGGCCGCCGAGCCCTGGCAGGAGGCCGGGCGCGGGATCGACTGGGAGGCGGTGCACGAGGTCGGCCAGGCGCTGGCCTCGGTGGAGCAGGCGATCCGCCAGGTGATGGCGACCGGCACCGAGGAGCAGCGGACCAAGGGGCTCGCGGTGCTGGTCGAGGCCAGGAAGAAGCTCTACCTGATCCTGGCCGAGGAGGGGTGAGTCACTCGGCGCCCGGCTCCGACCGGTCGGGCTGCTCCGGCTCGGCGTCGGGTCGCTCCGACTCCGGCACCTGGTACTCGTACACCCAGCGTGCCCGCCCCTTCGAGCTGTACCGCTTGGCCCGGACGTACACCAGCGTCCGGGCCGGCTCCTCGCCGTGCGCGGGCACCGGCACGGAGTAGCGCTTGGGCACCGCGTTGAACGGACTCAGGTAGACCGGCAGCACCCGGCCGTCCAGCGGCCCCCCGATGAATTCCGTATCCGCGCTCCTCATTCGGCCAGCTTCGCACCATCCGACCGGTCGACCCAAACACCCGGCTCGAACGCCGTGGCCCGGACACCCCCGGTCCGGGCGACCCCGATACTCCCTTATCCTGCTCAGTACGCCCTCGGGCCCGACCCGGGTCGGCGGCCCGTCACGGGCCGGCTACGGCGCGCGTCGACGCGCCCGACCGCGCCCGACCGCCGCCGCCGAGGAGCGGCGCTCCGGTGACCCCGGGAAGCCGTGGGCAGCGCCGGGCGTTTGCGTCCGTAGTTGCGTCGAACACTGTGCCGCAACACGTCACAGCCGTGCGAAAGGGGCCCGATGGAAGCCAGCAGCAGGTGGACGACGTGGTGGCAGCGACGCGATCGGCCGCGCACCGGGTCGGACGCAGGCGGCGCGGCTTCCCCCGCGGACCGGCTCGAACTGCTGCTGGGTGCGGTCCAGGCCGGCTTCCCGCTCGCCCCGGCCGCGCATCCGGCGGGTCACCGCTGTTCCTGCGACCGGGTCGGCTGTCCGGCCCCGGCGCAGCACCCGGTCTCGTTCGCCTGGCAGTCGCAGGCCACCACCGACGCCGAGCAGTTGACCCGCTGGCTCTCCCGCGACCCGCTGGCCAACTTCATCACCGCCACCGGCCGCGCCCACGACGTGCTCGACGTCCCCGCCGAGGCCGGCCGGCTCGCGCTGGAGCGGCTCACCGCGCTCGGCGTGGAGGGACCGGTCGCTGCCGTCGGCGAGGAGCGCTACCTCTTCTTCACCAGCACCAGGGGCACCCCGGAGGACGAGGACGAGTGGTGGTCGAGCGCGCTGGACACCCACCCGGACACCGTGTCCGAGCACCCGGGTCTGCGCTGGCACTGCCGCGGCTCCTACACCCTGCTGCCCCCGGCCGCGCTGCCCGACGGCTCGCAGGTCCGCTGGCTGCGCGGGCCCGAGCAGCCGCTGCCGGACCCGCTGCGGGTGCTGGACGTGCTCACCGACGCGTGCACCGAGGTGGGCGCCGTCGCCGAGGAGCAGTGGCTGATCGGCTGAGGCGCCGCCCGCTCCGGCGGGCGGCCACAGCGGGGGGTCACGGCAGGGTGAGGATCTCCGCCCCGTCCGCCGTGACGAGCAGCGTGTGCTCGAACTGGGCGGTCCGCTTGCGGTCCTTGGTGACCACCGTCCAGCCGTCCGGCCAGATCTCGTAGTCGTAGGTGCCCAGGGTGAGCATCGGTTCGATGGTGAAGGTCATCCCCGGCTTGATCACCTGGGTGGCCCGGTCGCTGTCGTAGTGCGGGATGATCAGGCCGGAGTGGAACGAGGTGTTGATCCCGTGGCCGGTGAAGTCGCGCACCACGCCGTAGTCGAAGCGCTTGGCGTAGGACTCGATCACCCGGCCGATCACGTTGATCTGACGCCCCGGCTTGACCGCCTTGATCGCCCGGGCGAGCGACTCCCGGGTCCGCTCGACCAGCAGCCGTGACTCCTCGGCCACGTCGCCGCACAGGTAGGTGGCGTTCAGGTCGCCGTGCACCCCGTGGATGTAGGCGGTGGCGTCGATGTTGACGATGTCGCCGTCCCGCAGCACCGTCGAGTCCGGGATCCCGTGGCAGATCACCTCGTTGATCGAGGTGCAGACCGACTTCGGGAAGCCCCGGTAGCCCAGGTCGGACGGGTAGGCGTCGTGGTCGCACATGTACTCGTGGGCCACCGCGTCCAGCTGATCGGTCGTCACCCCGGGCGCGATCAGCTCGGCGGCCGCCGCCATCGCCCGGGCGGCGATCCGACCGGCGATCCGCATCTTCTCGATGGTCTCCGCGTCCTGCACCTCGGGCCCGGTGTACGGCGTCGGGCCGGGCTTGCCGACGTACTCCGGCCGGGCGATGTGCGCCGGGACCTTGCGAGTGGGGGACTGGATACCGGGAACGAGGTGAGCCATGGCCGCGATTCTAGCGCCCGGTTCCCGGCGTCCCGGCTGTGTGTGCGAAGGCGCCGACGGGCATGATCAGCAGTAGCGGACGAGGAGGAACTCATGGCGCTGTTCAAGCGGGGCACCGTCGGGAAACCGGGCGAGTGGTACTACTGCCTCAAGCACCAGAAGGTCGAGGAGGGGCCGGAGTGCCCGGCCAAGGACCGGCTCGGCCCGTACGCCAGCCGCGAGGAGGCGGGGCACGCGCTGGAGACCGCGCGGGAGCGCAACGAGGAGTGGGCCACCGACCCGCGCTGGAGCGACAGCGACGTGCGGCCCGAGGACGACAAGAGCTGACCTGCCATCAGGCGGGCGCTGTCGCCGCCGCGTTCGCCGCGGTCGCGTTCGCCGCCTGCTCGCGCGCCGCGCGGGCCGCCGCCACGTGCGGGTCGGTCCGCGCGTCGTAGGCGAGCAGCTTGGGCAGCACCGCCGCCAGCCCGCCCACGCTCAGCACGCAGGCCAGCCCGCCCAGCCAGACCGAGCCGCGGGCGCCGACCAGCGCGGCCGTGCCGCCGGCTCGCACCTGGCCCAGGTTCGGGCCCACCGAGTAGCTGAGCAGCTCCACCCCGGCCAGGCGGCCGCGCAGTTCGTCGGGGATGGACTGGTTCCACATGGTGGAGCGGCCCATCCCGCTGATCATGTCCGCACCGCCGGCCGCCGCCAGGCAGAGCAGGACCAGCCAGACGTTCCCCGCCAGCCCGGCCAGGGTCATCGCCGCGCCCCAGCCCAGCGCGGCCAGCAGCACCATCCGGCCGTGCCGGTGGACGCTCGAGGCCCAGCCGCTGGTGACGGAGACGAGCAGCGCGCCCACCGCCGTGGCGCCGTACATCAGCCCGAGCGCCCAGCCGGCGTGCAGGTCGTCGGCCAGGAACGGAAAGATCGCGTTCGGGAAGGCGAAGAGCATCGCGGCGATGTCCACCAGGTAGGTCCCGAGCAGCTCGGGACGGCTCCAGGCGTACCGGACACCGGCCATGATCGCCGCCACCGAGGGCTTGGCGGCCCCGGTCGGCGGGGGTACCGCGCGCAGCCGGACCAGCAGCAGCAGCGAGACGGCGAAGGTCGCCACGTCCAGCGCGTAGGCGGTGGCCGGGCCGCCGGCGTACGCGACGACGACGCCGGCCAGCGCGGGGCCGGCGATGGTGCTGGTGTTGCGGTAGATCGAGATCAGCGCGAAGGCGGCGGTCAGCTGCTCGTGCGCCACGATCCGCGGCACCAGCGTGTCCAGTGCCGGGCGCTGCAGGCCGTCCACGGCCGCGACCAGCCCGGCCACCAGGTAGATCGGCCAGAGCAGCGGGTGCGGCAGCAGGGCGTCGAGCAGCAGCAATCCGCTCAGCAGGCCGAGCCCGGCCTCGGCGCAGAGCACCAGCTTGCGGCGGTCCAGCGCGTCGGCCAGCGCGCCGCCCCAGAGGCCGAAGACGATCAGTGGCAGCAGTTCGACCGCGCCGATCGAGCCGACCGCGAGGTAGGAGCCGGTCAACTGCTTGATCTGCAGCGGGACGGCGACGTAGGTGAGGAAGCTGCCGAAACTGGAGACGCAGCCCGAGCCCCAGAGCAGCCGGAAGTCCCGGGAGGTGCGCATCGGCGCCAGGTCGGGGCGCAGGCGGCGCAGCAGGCTCGGGTGGGGCGGCTCGGGTTCGGCGGGGCCGGCTTCGGTCATGAGCGGCCATCCTGCGTGGTCCGATCCGCGGTCGCAACGGGTTTATCCGGTGGGGGAGTCCGGCCCGCGGGTCACCAGCGGTCGACCGGCTCGGCGGTGAACCGCCGCACCACCCGGGCCAGGCCGGCCGGCCCCGCCAGCCGTGACCAGGGCCGGGGCCGCTCGCCGGCCGCCGCGCCGACCAGGTGCTGCACCAGGTCGAAGCCCGGCTCGTCGGGGCTCTCCACCGTCAGGCTCTCGTGCGCCAGTTCGGCCAGTTCGGGGGCGTCCGCCGCCAGCGCGAGCACGGTCGCGCCGCCTCGGCGCGCGTCGTGCACCCGCTCCAGCAGCGCGTCGCCGGGGGCCTGCGGGGTGACCACCAGCACCGTCTCGCCGCGCCCGGCCGCCGCCAGTCGCCGCAGGTCGTGCCGCAGCTGCGGCGGTGCGGTGGCCGCGCCTGGCACCTGGTGGCGGATCAAGGTCGGGGCCAGGCTGGGCACTTGGGACCAGCCCGCCTCGTCGTCCAGGTGCGCCGCCAGATGCCACGGCTCGTAGTCAGGGCTGCCGACCAGCAGCAGGCCGCAGGCCGAGCGCCGGGTCACGGCGCGCCGCAGCGAGCCGGCGAAGCTCCTGGTCGAGTCCAGCAGCGGCGACCCGGACAGGACCTCGCGCAGCGCGCTCACTCTCGTCACGTCCATGGCGCCAGGATGGAGGCGGGCTCGCGGCTTTGGCAGGATCTCGGTATGACTTCCCTCGAATCAGCGAACCCCGCACCCCAGCTGCCCGACGTCACGCAGCTGGTGGTCGGTGTCCTCGGCGGCACCGGCGACCAGGGCCGCGGCCTGGCCTACCGGCTGGCCAAGGCCGGCCAGCAGGTGATCATCGGCTCGCGCAGCGCCGAGCGCGCCGAGTCCGCCGCCGCCGAACTCGGACTCGGTGTGCGCGGCATGGACAACGCGAGCACCGCCCGGCAGAGCGACATCGTGATCATCGCGGTGCCGTGGGACGGGCACGGCGAGCTGCTGGCCGCCCTGGCCGGCGAGCTGGCCGGCAAGATCGTGGTGGACTGCGTCAACCCGTTGGGCTTCGACAAGCAGGGCGCCTACGCGCTCACCCCGGAGGAGGGCAGCGCCGCCCAGCAGGCCGCCGCGCTGCTGCCGGACTCCCGGGTCACCGCCGCGTTCCACCACCTGTCCGCCGTGCTGCTGCAGGACCCGCAGATCGCCACGATCGACACCGACGTGCTGGTCCTCGGCGACGAGCGGGCGGCCACCGACGTGGTCCAGGCGCTGACCGACCGGATCCCCGGCATGCGCGGCATCTACGCGGGCCGGCTGCGCAACGCCCACCAGGTCGAGTCGCTGGTGGCGAACCTGATCTCGGTCAACCGTCGCTACAAGGCGCACGCGGGGCTGCGGGTCACCGACGTCTGACAGCGGTGGGCGGCAGCGCCCGAAAGGTGACGCACTGTCGTCCGCTTGTGACGATCGCGTGACGATACCGAAGGTCCGGCCCCACCCGGCTGCGGGCGGGTCCGGACCTTCCGGGAGAATGGGGTACGCAAACCCACCCGATCTGCCTGGAGCCGGCCGCCATGCCCCGCAACGCCCTGTACGCCTCGATCGTCTTCGTCCTCGCGGTCTGTGCCGCCGTGGTCTCCTTCGTGGAGGGCAACTGGCTGGGCGTGATCTGGGTGCTGATGGCGGGCGTGGCCAGCAACATCGCCTGGTACTACCTGCGCAAGGAGAAGCTGGAGCGGGCGGCCGGCCAGAACGGCTAGGGCCTCCGGCTCGCCGGAACGGCTAGTGCGTCCAGAACCGGAACAGGTCGGAGCCCACCCAGGCGTAGTACCGGTCGACGCCGAAGAGCTCGATGATGTCGTAGACCAGGTTGAAGAACCAGACGTTCACCTGCGACTGCCACAGCACGATGAAGACCGCCAGCATCCCGTACGGCGCGAACGGCGCGACCGCGCGGCGGGTCTGCAGCGAGAGCCAGGGCTCGATGATCCCGTAGCCGTCCAGACCGGGGATCGGGAGCAGGTTCAGCAGCGCCGCGCTGATCTGCAGCATGCCGAGGAAGGACAGCGCCGCCAGGAAGTCCGGTGCCACCCCGTCCAGCAGGCCGGTGCCCACCGGCAGCAGCAGCACCGCCCCGAAGACCAGGTTGACCAGCGGCCCGGCCGCCGAGATCAGGCTGTGCTTGAGCCGCCCCTGGATCCGGCTGCGCTCGATGAAGACCGCGCCACCGGGCAGGCCGATGCCGCCCAGCACCACGAAGACCACCGGCAGCACGAAGCTGGTGACCGAGTTGGCGTACTTGAAGGGGTTGAGGGTCAGGTAGCCCTTGGCGCCCACCGTGATGTCCCCGCCGTGCAGCGCGGTGCGGGCGTGCGCGTACTCGTGCAGGCAGAGCGAGACCATCCAGCCGGCCACCACGAAGAGGAAGACCCCGAAGCGGGTCGATCCGTAGCCGGTCCACACCGCCCAGCCCGAGGTGACCAGGGTCGCCAGCAGCACCCAGAACACCGGGCTGATCCGGCGCTCCTCGCTCTTGGGGCCGCGTGTGGTGGCAAAGCTCATGGGAACGGGTCTCCGTCAGGGGATGGCATGGTGGCGAATGGAGGGGCAGGCGCCACCGATCATGCCGGTCGGCCCGCGCCATCGACAAGTGAACGTCCCATCGGCCCGCCCCGTTCCGCCCACCAGCCGGCCCCGCTGCGCCCGCTCTGTTGGGCCCGGCCCGCCCTGTTGGGCTCGGCGCGCGGCCGAAGCAGCAGAATGGTCCCCGTGCACTACGGCATCCTCGGCACCACGACCGCCCATCACGACGACGGCACCCCGGTTCCGCTCGGCGGTGCCCGGCTGCGCGCGCTGCTCGCGGCGCTGGTGCTGCGCCAGGGCCGCCCGGTGCCGGCCGAGGCGCTGGTGGCGGAGGTCTGGGACGGTGAGCTGCCGCAGGACTCGGCCGCCGCGCTGCAGACCCTGGTCGGCCGGCTGCGCCGCACCATCGGCCGCGCGGAGATCGAATCAGGGCCCGCCGGCTACTGGCTGACGACGGGTCAGAGCGACCTGACCCGGTTCCAGCGCCTGGCCGAGCAGGGGCAGCGGGCGCTGGCGGCCGGTGACGCGCCGGCGGCCGCCGAGCACCTGCGCGAGGCGCTGGCGCTGTGGCGCGGCCCGGCCCTGGCCGACCTGCCGGACCGGGCGGGCCGAGCGGTGCGGCTGGAGGCCCAGCGCGACGAGGCGCGCCGGGCCAGGATCGGCGCCGACCTCGCGCTCGGGCGGGCCGTCGAGGTGGCCGCCGAACTCGCCGGGCTCTGCGCGGACCACCCGCTGGACGAGCCGCTGCACGTGCTGTGGATCCGCGCGCTGCACCGCTGCGGGCGCACCGCCGAGGCGCTGGAGCGCTACGAGCGGCTGCGCCGGTCGCTGGCCGAGAAGCTGGGCGCCGACCCGGGCACCGAGCTGCGCGCCGTCCACCAGGAACTGCTCCAGCAGGCCCCGACACCTGCACCTGCACCTGTACCTGCAACGGCGCCCGCGCCCGCGCCCGTGATGCTCGCCGGCGGCAACCTGCGCCCCCGGCTGACCAGCTTCGTCGGCCGTGAGCACGACCTGACGGCGCTCGCCGAGCTGATCGGTTCGGCCCGGCTGGTCACCCTCACCGGGCCCGGCGGCTCCGGCAAGACCCGTCTCTCGGTGGAGGCCGGCCAGGCCGCCCAGGCAGGCGGGCGCTGGCCCGACGGCGTCTGGCAGGCCGAACTCGCGCCGTTGGAGAGCCCGAGCGCCGTCCCGGACGCGGTGCTCTCCGCGCTCGGCCTGCGCGCCACCGTGCTGCACCAGTCGATGACCGACACCCGCCAGGACGACCCGGTGCGCCGGATCGTCGAGCACTGCGGCCGGTCCCGGATGCTGCTGCTGCTCGACAACTGCGAGCACCTGATCCAGTCCGCCGCCGAGCTGGCCGACCGGCTGCTCGCCGAGTGCCCGCACCTGAGCATCCTGGCCACCAGCCGCGAGCCGCTCGGCGTGCCGGGCGAGACGGTACTGCCGGTCGAGCCGCTGCCGGACCCGGTCGCGCTGCGCCTGCTGGCCGAGCGGGGCGCGGCCGCCCGGGCCGGCTTCTCGGTCGCCGACGATCCGGCCGCGGCCGCCGAGATCTGCCGCCGGCTGGACGGCCTGCCGCTGGCCATCGAGCTGGCCGCCGCCCGGCTGCGCGGCCTGACGCCCCGCCAGCTGGCGGACCGGCTGGACCAGCGGTTCGCCCTGCTCACCGGCGGCAGCCGGGTGCTGCTGCCCCGGCAGCAGACGCTGCGCGCGGTGGTGGACTGGAGCTGGGAGCTGCTGGACGAGCGCGAGCGGGCGGTGCTGCGCCGGCTCGCCGTGTTCGCCGGCGGTGCCACCCTGGCGGACGCCGAACTGGTCTGCGCCGACGGCGAGTCGGTCGCCACCGGCGAGGTGGCCGAGCTGCTGCTCTCGCTGGTCGACAAGTCGCTGCTGGTCGCGGGGCTGGATCCGGACGGCCCGCCGCGCTACCGGATGCTGGAGACGATCCACGAGTACGGCGTCGAGAAGCTCGCCGAGTCCGGCGAGCACCGCGCGGTGGCCGACCAGCACCTGGCCGCCTTCCGCGAACTGGTCCGCACGGCCGAGCCGAACCTGCACGGCCACCAGCAGATGCACTGGCTCGGCGTGCTGGAGCGCGAGCAGGACAACGTCAGGGCCGCGCTGCGCCACGCGCTGGACACCCGCGCCGAGCCGGACGCGCTCAGCCTGGTGCTGGGGATGCTCTGGTTCTGGCTGCTGCGCGATTACCGCACCGAGTCCCGCGACTGGCTCGACCAGGTCTGCGCGCTCAGCTCCGACCCGTTCGCGGACGACGCCCCCGCGCCCGAGCCGCTGGAGCTCGGGCCGCTTCAGCACCCGTTGCCCTGGCCGCCGGCGATGCTGGCCGAGGCCCGCCGGCAGGCCTGGATCTACCAGCTGATCTCCCGCTTCGACGGCGACATGGACGTCATCGGCGACCACGCGCTGGTCGAGCGCGCGCCGCGGATCCTCCGGGCCTACCACCCCGACCTGCCGCAGTCCTACTCCTACCCCGCGCTGCTGCGGATCTTCGCCTGCTTCCTGGCCGGCCAGGCCGACGAGATGCTCACCCTGATCGACCAGGCGGTCGAGGGCTGCCGCCGGTACGGGCGGGAGAGCGAGCTGGCCTGGACCCTGCAACTGCGCGCCAAGATGTCCAACGACAGGGCTGCCGGCCTGGCGCAGGCCCGCCAGGACGGCGACGAGGCGATGGCGATCTACTCCCGGCTCGGCGACCGCTGGGGCATGACGGAGACGCTCGCGGCGCAGGCCGAGACGGCCGGCTACGCGGGTGATTCGGCCACCGCGGTCGCCGCCTACCGGCAGGCGATCGAACTGGCCCAGGAACTCGGCGCTCCGCAGGATGTGCCGCAGCTGCGGGTGCGGCTCGGCGAGGCGGTGCTGGAGCGCGACCAGGTGGAGGGCGAACGGTTGATCCGCCAGGGCATCGAGGGCGCCCTGGCCGGTGGGCAGCACGCCGACGGCGCCCTGGTCTACGGCCACACCCTGCTCAGCGGGCTCTACACGCATCGCGGTGACTTCGCCGCCGCCCGCGAGGAACTGCGCCGGCTGCGTGCGACACAGGCCCGCTTCGGTCCCGGACTGCCGGGGATCACGGAGGGCCTGGTGTCCTGCGCCGAGGGCCTGGTGCTGGCCCGCTGCGGCCAGGTGGACGAGGCGGTGGCCCAACTGCGGGCCGGGCTGCGCGGGCTGCGCGAGGTGTCGGCGGCGGCGCTGGTCTTCGCGCAGCACGTCACCCTGCTGCTGCTCCCGGCGGTGGTCGGCATCCTGGCGGCCCGGGCCGAGCGTGACCGGGACCGCGAACTCGCCCGCCAGGCCGGCCTGCTGAGCGGGGTGCACGGCGGCCGGCTCGGTGCGCAGGGCTCGTTCCTGGAGCGGATCGAGCGGGAGACCCGGGAGTCGGTGCTGAACGGGCTGCTGGGCGAGGCGGGATTCCAGGACGCGTGCGAGCAGGGCCGCGCGTTCTCCTGGGCGGAGACCACGGCCCTGCTGGACCAGCTGGTGGCCGAACTCTGATCCGTCCGACCGGGTCTGACGGTTCGTCAGACCCGCTTGCGGAACCGGTTCACGGCCAGCGGTGCGGTGATCGCGGTGATCGCCACCGACCAGAGCAGCACCATGCTCACCGAGTGGGCCACCGGTCCGCCGTTGATCAGGGCGCGGCAGGCGTCCGCCAGGTTGGAGAGCGGGTTGACCTTGGTGAACTCGTGCAGCCAGCCCGGCATGGTGCTGGTCGGGGCGAAGATCGAGCTGCCGAACTGCAGCGGCATCACCACCAGCATGCCGACCCCCTGGACCGCCTGCGCGCTCTTCATCGTCAGGCCGAGCAGCATGGAGATCCAGACCAGCGACATCCCGAAGACCAGCGCGAGTCCGACCGCCCCGAGCACCCCGGGCAGGCCGGTCTTCAACTGCAGCCCGAGGATCAGCGCGAAGACGATCAGGACGGTGAAGGAGACCAGCCCGCGGCAGGCCTCGGCCAGCATCTTGCCGATCAGCACCGAGGAGCGGGCGATCGGCAGCGAGCGGAACCGGTCCATCACCCCGGTCTGCAGGTCGCTGTTGAGGCCGGTGCCCACCGCCATCGCCAGGTTGAGCCCGGTGCCGCCGAGCAGGCCGGGGATCAGGTACTGCTTGTAGGCCTGCTGGTTGCCGGAGACCGCGCCGCCGAAGACGTAGACGAAGAGCAGCGTGAAGATGATCGGCATCAGCAGCACGTCGAACAGGGACTCCGGATCGGCCTTGATCCGCATCAGGTTGCGCCGGGTCAGCGCGCCGATGTGCCGCAGGTGGTCGCGCGGTGTGGTGCGGCTGTCGGCGACCGCGGTGGCGGTGGGACGGGGCAGGGTGGCGGTGGCGGCGCTCATCGCTGGGTCTCCTCGATGACGGCGGTCGAATCGGTGGACGTCTTGCCGGTGATGGCGAGGAAGACCTCGTCCAGGCTGGGTACGACGGTGTCGATGCCGGCGATGCCGAAGCCCCGGCCGCCGAGCACCCCGATCACGGCGGTCAACTGCTCGTCCCCGCCGATCGGCACGCTGAGCAGCTCGCCGTCCGGCGTGGCGGTGGCTCCGAGGACCCCGGCGTCGGTCAGGCAGCGGACCATCTCGGCCAGTTCGCCCGGGCGGGCCGGGCGCACCCGCAGCGTCCGGCCGCCGACCTCCCGCTTGAGGCCGTCCACCGTGCCGTTGGCGATCACCCGGCCGCGGTCGATCACCGTGAGGTCGGTGGCCAACTGCTCGGCCTCCTCCATGTACTGGGTGGTGAGCAGCACGGTGGAGCCCTCGGCCACCATCCGGCGCACCTCCTCCCAGACCTCGTTGCGGGTGCGCGGGTCCAGACCGGTGGTGGGCTCGTCCAGGTAGAGCACCCGCGGGCGGCCGATCATGCTGGCGGCGAGGTCGAGGCGGCGGCGCATCCCGCCGGAGTAGGTCTTGGCCGGCCGTCCGGCCGCCTCGGTCAGCGAGAAGCGCTCCAGCAGCTCGACGGCGCGGGCCTTGGCGTCCCTGCGGGAGAGGTCGAGCAGCCGGCCGATCAGGTAGAGGTTCTCGGAGCCGGAGAGGTACTCGTCCACCGAGGCGTACTGCCCGGTCAGGCCGATGGTGCGGCGCAGCTGCTTGGGCTGGCGCAGCACGTCGTAGCCGCCGACGGTCGCGCTGCCGGCGTCCGGCCTGATCAGCGTGGAGAGCACCCGGATCAGCGTGGTCTTGCCGGCCCCGTTGGGGCCCAGCACGCCGAGCACGGTGCCCTGGCGGACCGTCAGGTCGACGCCGTCCAGGGCCTTCGTCGCACCGTAGTGCTTGACGATCCCTCGCGCCTCGACGGCGTTGGCCGGTTCGGCGCCGACCTGCGCGGTGGTGCGGAGAGTGAAGCGGTGCCCCTGGTCGTTCGGGGCGGCGGTCGTCGTTGTCATGCCGTCAGACTGTCCGGCGCCGCTGCCAGACCGCTCTCAGCCCGCTGTCACGGCGGTCGGCCCGCTGTCAGCGTCACCGACAGCGGGCCGACCGACCGGACTCCGTTACTTGAAGCTGCGCTACTTGAAGCTGTGCTCCGCCGCCGGGAAGCTGCCGCCGAGCACCTCGGCGGCGTACTCGCGGGCGGCATCGCCCAGCACCTTGCGCAGGTTGGCGTACTGCTTGACGAAGGACGGCACGCTGCCCGCGGTCATCCCGGCCATGTCGGTCCAGACCAGCACCTGGGCGTCGCAGCCGGCCCCGGCGCCGATGCCGACGGTCGGCACCGAGAGCGACTCGGTGACCTGGGTGGCCAGCTCGGCCGGCACCGCTTCGAGCACCACGGCGAAGGCGCCAGCCTGCTGCACGGCCTTGGCGTCACGCTGCAGCTTGTGCGCCGCCTCGTCGCCCCGGCCCTGCACCGGGTAGCCGCCGAGGGCGTGCACCGACTGCGGGGTCAGCCCGATGTGCGCCATCACCGGGACCCCGGCCTCGACCAGCATCTCGATGGTGCGGGCGCTGCGCTCGCCGCCCTCCAGCTTGACCGCGCCGACCCCGGCCTCCTTCATCAGCCGGGCGGCGTTGCGCAGGGCCTGGGCGGGGGACTCCTGGTAGGAGCCGAACGGCAGGTCGCCGATGATCAGCGCGCGCTCGGTGCCGCGCACCACGGCGGCCGAGAGCATCACCATCTCGTCCATGGTGACCGGCACCGTGGTCTGGTAGCCGAGGTGGCAGTTGCCGGCGGAGTCGCCGACCAGCAGGACGGGGATGCCGGCCTCGTCGAAGACCCCGGCGGTCAGCGCGTCGTAGGCGGTGAGCATCGCCCACCGCTCCCCGCGGCGCTTGGCGGCGGCCAGGTCCCGGACGGTGACCCGGCGGTTGGTCACCCCGCCGTAGAGGGAGCGCCCCCCGGACGTCGGCGCCGCTCCCGCGGCAGGCGTCTGGGCAGGCGGAAGCTGAGAAGCGTTCATGGAACAGGCTCCTGAAGGGTTGTGGTCTCGTGGCGCCGTGTGGCGTCCCCGGATCTCCTCCATGCTTGCACGGCCCGGGCGCGGAGCAAAGAGCCGGGGTTTCGGAGCACGCCACCGAGTCTTTGCCCGCCGTTTTGCGATACGGATACGTCTCGTATCGCAAAACGGCGTACAGTTCTCGGCGGGGGATTACGAGACGCTCGCGTCTCGCCGAGTCCCAGGAAGCCCGCACACCTCCGTACGGAACGGGACAGACGTATGACCACCGCAGTAGCCGGCGCCGCACCGCGCGTACCGGAAGCCATCCACCGCCGTCGGTGGGCGATCCTCGGCACGCTGATCCTGGCGCTCCTCGTCGTCGTGCTCGACAACTCGATCCTCAACGTCGCGATGAAGACCATCGCGACCCCCGCCCCGGTCGGCCTCGGGGCCAGCCAGAGCGACCTCGAATGGGCGATAAACTCCTACACCCTGGTCTTCGCCGGCCTGCTCTTCACCTCGGGGCTGCTCGGCGACCGGTTCGGCCGCAAGAAGGCGCTGCTGACCGGCATGCTGATCTTCGGCGCCGGCTCGCTGCTCTCCGCGCTCGCCACCAGCCCCGGCCAGCTGATCGCCTTCCGCGCGGTGATGGGCCTGGGCGGCGCCTTCGTGATGCCCGCCACGCTGGCGATCATCATGAACGTCTTCGAGCGGCACGAGCAGCCCAAGGCGATCGGCATCTGGGCCGGCGCGGTGGGCCTGGCGATCGCGATCGGCCCGATCACCGGCGGTCTGCTGATCGAGCACTTCTGGTGGGGCTCGGTCTTCCTGATCAACGTCCCGATCGTCGTGGTGGCGCTGGTCGTGATGACGCTGCTGGTCCCGGACTCCCGCGACCCCAACCCCGGCAAGCTCGACCCGGTCGGCGTGCTGCTGTCGATCGTCGGCCTGGTGGCGCTGATCTACGGCATCATCAAGGGCGGCGACCTGGCCGACTTCACCGCGGCCGCGGCCTGGGTGCCGGTGCTGATCGGCGTGCTGGCGCTGGTCGCCTTCGTGTTCTACGAGAAGCGGGTCGAGCACCCCGCGCTGAACGTCGGCTGGTTCCGCGACAAGGTCTTCGCCACCTCGGTGACGGTGGTCGGCATGGTCTTCTTCGCGCTGATGGGCGTCTCCTTCTTCGGCGTCTTCTACACCCAGAGCGTGCGCGGCTACAGCGCGCTGGCCTCGGGTGCGCTGATGCTGCCGCTGGCCTGCGCCCAGCTGATCTTCGCCCCCAGGGCCCGGCTGGTGGTCGACAAGTTCGGTGTGCGGGCCACCTGCGCGGGCGGCATGGCGCTGATCGCGATCGCCTTCCTCGGCTACCTGCTGCTCGGCCGGACCACCCCGATCTGGGTGCTCGAGGTGATCGGCTTCATCATGGGCGCCGGCATGGCGCACGTGATGCCGCCGGTGACCGTGGCGATCATGGGCTCGCTGCCGCGCGAGAAGGCCGGCGCCGGTTCGGCGATCAACAACACCTTCCGCCAGGTCGGCGGCTCGCTGGGCGTCGCGGTGCTCGGCGCGGTGCTCTCCACCAGCTACCGCAACGGCATCGCCGGCCACCTCGCCCCGCTGCCGCAGCCGCTGCGCGACAAGGCGGGGGAGTCGGTGGAGGCCACCGTCGGGGTCGCCCAGAGCACGGGCCGGCCGGGCCTGATCAACCCCGCCTTCGACTCCTTCGTCCACGCGATGCACGTGGTGGCCACCGTCTCGGCCGGGGTCACCCTGCTCGGCGTGGCGCTGGCCTGGTTCTTCCTGCCCGCCAGGATCGCCGCCCCCGGCCGTCCGGGTGACCCGGTGCCCGCCGACGCGCAGACCGGTGACGCGGTGCCGGCGGTCCAGTCGACCAAGGCCTGACCGGCACGATGGAGAATGGGGCCATGGACTCGGACCGTCAGGGCACCCTCACCGCGCCCGCCGCGGGGCCGCACTGCGTGCCGCCGCGGCGGGGGCGGCCGCGTTCCGAGGCGGCCGAGCAGGCCATCTGCGAGGCCGTCGAGCGGCTGATGACGGACGGCAAGAGCCTGGCGGACCTCACCATCGAGGGCATCGCCCAGGCCGCCGGGGTCGGCAAGGCGACCATCTACCGGCGCTGGCCCAACAAGGAGGCGCTGCTGGTCGACGTGCTGGTCCGGCTGGAGGAGCCGGAGCCGGTGCTGCCCGGAACCAGCGCCCGGGACGACCTGGTGGTGATCCTGGACTTCATGCGCCGCCGGGGCCTGGCCAAGCGCTCCCGCTGGGTGCTGCGGGTGGTGCTGGACCAGATGAACTCGATGCCCGCGCTCAAGGAGATCTACTACGACCAGGTGGTGATGCGCCGCCGCCGGGCCATCCAGGCCGTGGTGGCGCGCGGCATCGCCGACGGCGAGCTCCGCGCCGACCTGGACGTCGCGCTGCTCGGTGAGATGATGATCGGCCCGATGCTGCTGCGTTCGGTGATGTGGGAAGACGCACCGCTGGACGACCCCGCGCTGGCCGCCACCATCGTGGACTCCCTGCTGGAGGGGCTGCGTGGCCCGGCTCACGCCGTCCAGGCCGGCTGACCCGTCGCCCGACGGAACCCGCGCTGCCGTCCCGCGCGTCTGTCTCGGCATAGGCTGAGCCGAGGATCCCACTAAGACGGGATAAGTCCGGCTCGGCCTGGACAGGTACCGGACGACCAGCGAGGGGTCACAGATGACGCAGGCCGACCAGGAAGCTGCTCCGGCGGACGACGCCGCGGCGGCGACCGGCGCCACGGCGCTCACCGCGACCGTCGAGGGGCCCGACGCCGACGGCGTCGAGGGGTCCGACGCCGACGCCGACGCCGATCTCGGTGCCGCGCGCCGGTGGCACCGGCTGCTCGACTGGGGCAAGGACGCCCGCGGCAGCTCGACCTGGCGGCGCGGCTGGGTGCTCGGAGGGTGCGCCGTCGTGGTCGCCCTGCTGCTGGGCCTGCACCGTCAGGTGCCCAACTCCTTCGGCAACTTCGGCAGTTTCCTGGAGACCTTCCTGCCCTGGCTGGGCGTCTTCATCCCGGTGCTGCTGCTGGCCGCGCTGCTGCGCCGCTCCGCCACCGCGCTGATCGTGCTGCTGCTGCCGACGGTGCTCTGGTTCGGGCTCTTCGGCGGGCTGCTCGGCGACAAGAGCACCGGCAAGGGCGACTTCACCGTGCTCACCCACAACGTCTGGGCCGCCAACCGCGACCCGGCCGGCACGGCCCGCATGATCGACGGCTCCGGTGCGCAGATCGTCGCGCTGGAGGAACTGCCCGGCGCCGCGCTGCCCGTCTACACCAAGGGGCTGGCGAGCAGCTACCCGTACCACGTGGTGGAGGGCACCGTCGGGCTCTGGTCCAAGTACCCGATCAGCGACACCCACGTGGTGGACATCAAGATCGGCTGGACCCGGGCCTTCCGCAGCCAGGTGGCCACCCCGCAGGGCCCGCTCGCGGTCTACGTCGCCCACATGCCCTCCGTCCGGGTGAAATTCGACAGCGGCTTCACGGCCGGGCAGCGCGATGTCAGCGCGCAGGCGCTGGGCGACGCGATCCAGGCCGAGCCGCTCGGCCACGTGCTGCTGCTGGGCGACATGAACGGGACGATGAACGACAGCAGTCTGGCCCCCGTCACCTCGCAGCTGCGCTCGGCCCAGGGCACGGCGGGCTCCGGCTTCGGCTTCAGCTACCCGGCCGAGTTCCCGATGGCGCGGATCGACCAGATCATGAGCCGCGGGATGCGGCCCACCGACTCCTGGGTGCTACCGGCGGACGGCAGCGACCACCGCGCGGTCGCCGCCGACTACCGCTACAACCGTTAGGACCGACCGGTGTGATCAGCCGCGCCGCCACCCGTTGGTGATCGGCAGCCGGCGGTCCCGCCCGAAGCCCTTGGGCGAGATCTTCGGGCCCGGCGGGTACTGGCGCCGCTTGTACTCGGCGGTGTCCACCAGCCGCACCACCCGGTCCACCACGGCCGCCTCGAACCCGCGCGCCACGATCGCGTCGCGGCCCTGGTCGCCCTCGATGTAGGCGTCCAGGATGGTGTCCAGCAGGTCGTAGTCGGGCAGCGAGTCGGTGTCCACCTGGTCAGGGCGCAGCTCGGCGCTCGGCGGCTTGACGATGGTGTTCTCCGGGATCGGCGGCAGCTCGCCGCGCTCGACGGCGACCTCGTTGCGCCACCTGGAGAGCTGGAAGATCAGCGTCTTGTAGACGTCCTTGATCGGACCGTAGGCGCCCACCGAGTCGCCGTACAGGGTCGAGTAGCCGACCGCCAGCTCGCTCTTGTTGCCGGGGGCCAGCACGATGTGGCCCTCCTGGTTGGAGATCGCCATCAGCAGCGTGCCGCGCAGCCGCGACTGCAGGTTCTCCTCGGCCAGCCCGGTCAGGCCGAGCGCCGCCATGTAGGCGTCGAACATCGGCGCGATCGGCACGGTGCGGAAGTGCAGTCCGGTGCGCCGGGCCAGCTCGGCGGCGTCGTCCCTGGAGTGCTGCGAGGAGTACTGGCTGGGCATCGAGACGCAGTGCACGTTCTCGGCGCCGATCGCGTCCACCGCGATGGCGGCCACCAGCGCCGAGTCGATGCCGCCGGAGAGCCCGATCAGCACCGACTTGAAGCCGTTCTTGCGCACGTACGCCCGGGTGCCGGTGACCAGCGCGGCGTAGACCTCCGCCTCGTCGGTGAGCCGGGGCGCGAGCTCGGCCGCGACCGGTTCGCGCTGCTCGGCGGGCTCGGTGCCGATCGCGGTGCGCACCAGGTGCAGCCCGTCGCTGTAGACCTGACCGTCCGGGTGCTCCGAGCTCGCGGCCGGCAGCTCCAGGTCCACCACCAGCAGGCTCTCCTCGAACTGCGGCGCGCGCGCCAGCACCTGCCCGGCCGCGTCCACCACCAGCGAGTCGCCGTCGAAGACCAGTTCGTCCTGGCCGCCCACCATGTTCAGATACGCCAGCGGGCAGCCCGCCTCGGCGGCCCGGCGCCGGACCAGGTCGAGCCGCTGGTCGTCCTTGTTCCGCTCGTACGGCGAGCCGTTGACCACCAGCAGCAGCCCGGCCCCGGCCTCCCCGGCGGCCCGCGCCCGGCCGCCCTCCTGCCAGATGTCCTCGCAGATCGCCAGCGCGACGTCCATGCCGTCCACCCGCAGCACCTGGAGCTGGTCGCCCGGCTCGAACCAGCGGTACTCGTCGAACACCCCATAGTTCGGCAGGAAGTGCTTGGCGAACCGGGTCACCACCTGTCCCCCGTGCAGCACGGCCGCACAGTTCTGTGGCCGCCCGCTCTCCCGGGACCGCCCCAGGTAGCCCACCACCACGGCCAGGTCGCCCAGCCCCTCGGCGGCCAGCCGCTGCGCCAACTCCACCAGCGCCGCCCGCGAGGCGTCCACGAAGGAAGCCCGCAGCGCCAGGTCCTCGACCGGATACCCGGTCAGCGCCATCTCGGGAAACGCGACCACCCGCGCACCGCGCTCGGCGGCGAGCCTCGTCCAGCGCACCACCTCCTCGCTGTTGTGCGCGATGTCGCCGACGTGCGGGTCGAACTGGGCCATGGCCAGGCGGAGATTCGGCATGGGGTCAGTGTAATCGTCGTTCTGACGCTATGGGGGGTCGGGGACGGCGTTGTCCGTCACCCTGGCCGGCTCCATCCCTCGTCTCGGCTCCGTTCCCGAGCTGTTCCGCCGCCCTGGGTGCCCCACAGGTGCCGGAATCCGGAATGATGGGACGTAGTCGCTCGCCTGTCCGGTCGCGGGCGGGCCGTTGCGTAACACGGGCGTAAAGAGCAGAGGTGAGACTGTCCCCATGGGCAAGCAGCAGGAGTTCGTGCTTCGTACGCTCGAAGAGCGTGACATCCGGTTCGTCCGGCTGTGGTTCACCGATGTGCTCGGGTTCCTGAAGTCGGTGGCAGTGGCGCCGGCAGAACTGGAGCAGGCGTTCGAGGAGGGCATCGGTTTCGACGGGTCGGCGATCGAGGGGTTCGCCCGGGTCTACGAGTCGGACATGATCGCCAAGCCGGACCCGACCACGTTCCAGATACTGCCCTGGCGCTCGGAGACCCCCGGCACCGCGCGGATGTTCTGCGACATCATGATGCCGGACGGTTCGCCCTCCTACGCCGACCCGCGGTTCGTGCTCAAGCGCACCCTGGAGAAGGCCTCGGCGCAGGGGTTCACCTTCTACACCCACCCGGAGATCGAGTTCTTCCTGCTGAAGAACCTCCCCGGTGACGGCAGTGCGCCCCAACCCGCCGACCACTCCGGCTACTTCGACCACACCCCGCGCGGGGTGGGCCACGACTTCCGCCGCCAGGCGATCACCATGCTGGAGTCGATGGGCATCTCGGTGGAGTTCTCGCACCACGAGGGCGCCCCGGGCCAGCAGGAGATCGACCTGCGCTACGCCGACGCGCTCTCCACCGCCGACAACATCATGACCTTCCGTCTGGTCATGAAGGAGGTCGCGCTGGAGCAGGGCGTGCACGCCAGCTTCATGCCCAAGCCCTTCTCCGAGCACCCGGGCTCCGGCATGCACACCCACCTCTCGCTCTTCGAGGGCGACCGCAACGCCTTCCACGAGTCCGGCGCCGAGTACCAGCTCTCCAAGGTCGGCCGCTCCTTCATCGCCGGCCTGCTCCGGCACGCCGCCGAGACCGCGGCCGTCACCAACCAGTGGGTCAACTCCTACAAGCGCATCTGGGGCGGATCCCAGCGCACCGCCGGCGCCGGCGGCGAGGCCCCCTCCTACATCTGCTGGGGCCACAACAACCGTTCGGCCCTGATCCGGGTCCCGATGTACAAGCCCGGCAAGCAGGGCTCCACCCGCATCGAGGTCCGCTCCCTGGACACCGGCTGCAACCCTTACCTCGCCTACGCCGTCACCCTGGCCGCCGGCCTCAAGGGCATCGAGGAGGGCTACGAACTCCCCCCGGGCGCCGACGACGACGTCTGGGCCCTCACCGACGCCGAACGCCGCGCGATGGGGATCCAGCCGATGCCGCAGAACCTGGGCGAGGCGATCGACCTGATGCAGCGCAGCGAGCTGGTCGCGGAGACCCTGGGCGAGCACGTCTTCGATTTCTTCCTGCGCAACAAGCGCCAGGAGTGGGAGGAGTACCGCAGCGAGGTCACGCCGTTCGAGCTGCGGAAGAACCTCCAGGTGCTCTGACTTCGCGTCGGTTTTCTTTGGTGGGCCCGTCCCCGTGGTTGGGGGGCGGGCCTTCGCCATGTCGGAGATTAGGCGGTCCGGGTGAACTTCCCCGGGTGCTGATGCGGCGAACGGCGGGTTGATCGTACTTATCGGGGGGCGGATTCATGCTCTGAAGTGATGTTCACTCAGTGTCGTGAAGGAGTTGCCGTGGGTTGCAACAGTAGACAGTCGGCGGGCCGCTGCGGGGTGGGTCGATGAGAGGCATGCGCCGCTGGATCGTCCCGCTCGTGGTGCTGTGCACGTCGAGCACCGGCCTGTTGGCCGCCGCCCTGCCGGTGAGCGCGCAGGTGGATCCGCCCGCCAAGGTGGCGGCTGCGGCAGTCGCTTCGGCGTTCGCTTCCGCTTCCGCTTCCGGATCAGCGTCCGCTGCGGGATCGGCATCTGACTCTCCGTCGGCGTCGGCGTCGGCATCGCCATTGGGGTCGGCGTCCGCCGCCGGCTCCGCGTCGGCTGCTGCTCCAGCATCCGGTCCGGCCGCGCCTTCGACTCCCGCCTCCCCGGCCGCTGCTGAGTCACCGTCGGCTATCGCGGCACCCGCGCCGGCTGCGCCGTCCGCCGCGCCCTCGGCCCCCGCGGCCGACCCGGCTGCCTCGGTGCCGGCCCCCGCCGCGCAGGGCGGGCGGGACGACGACACCTACTGCCACCTGAGCATCCTCAAGACCGCCGACCGCTCCGTCTACCTCCCGGGGCAGAAGGTCAGCTACACCATCACGCTCACCAACGACGGCAACGTGCCGATCACCGGTGCCGTGGTCACCGACGACCTGTCCGGGGACCTGGCCGACGCCGTCTACGACAACGACGCCACGGTCGGCACCGGGCAGCTCCGGTACCAGCAGCCGGTCCTGACCTGGATCGGTGACCTGAACCCGGGGGACAGCACCAAGATCGTCTACAGTCTCACCGCCGACAACCCGGACCGCGGCCCGATGCGGATGCGCGACGCGGTCACCGGTCCGCAGTTCAGCAACTGCCCGCAGGGGACCGAACCGGGCTGCACCGTCGAGGTCGACTCGCCGAGCCTGGTCGTCGCCAAGTCGGTGGACCGCGGCACGGCGAGCCCGGGTGACGTGGTGACCTACCGGGTCGAGTACCGCAACGTCGGGCACGACGCTTTTCCGGCCGGCGAGCTTCCGGTGGTCACCGACGACCTGAGCCAGGTGCTGCAGCACGCCGCGTTCGTGCCGGGCTCGCTGCACTCCACGGTGCCGGACGCGACGTTCGACGAGAGCGCCCGGACGATCACCTGGACCGGGCAGCTGGACGCGGGGCAGCACGGCTCCTTCAGCTACCAGGTGAAGGTGAACGACCCGTACCAGGGCGACCCGTGGCTCGACAACACCATCACGTCGGCGCAGTCGACCGACTGCCAGGAGAGTTCGACCGACGCCCGGTGCCACGCGCACGTGGACATCTGCGTGCCCAGCACCCCGCCCGGTGGGTCTACGCCTCCTGGCGGCGGTTGGACGCCTCCTGGTGGTGGCTCGACCCCTCCTGGCGGCGGTTGGACGCCTCCTGGTGGTGGCTCGACCCCTCCTGGCGGCGGTTGGACGCCTCCTGGTGGTGGCTCGACCCCTCCTGGCGGCGGTTGGACGCCTCCCGGTGGTGGCTCGACCCCTCCCGGTGGCGGTTGGACGCCTCCCGGTGGCGGTTCCACGCCTCCCGGCGGCGGTTGGACGCCTCCCGGCGGTGGCTGGACGCCTCCCGGTGGCGGTTCCACGCCGCCCGGTGGCTCCACGCCCCCTGGTGGCTCGACTCCGCCCGGCGGCACCCTGCCGCAGACCGGCACGGACTTCAACCCGGTGATGATCGTCGCCACGGTGGTCCTGCTGGCCGGTGGTGGCGGGCTGGTGCTGCTCTCCCGCCGCTCGCGTCGGCGCTGATCCTCCCTCAGTCGCAGGGCCCGACCGACCCGGTCGGGCCCTGCGGCAGTTGTGCGTCAGGGGCCCGCTCAGGGGAATAAGTACCTACGCTATGAGCTGATCATCTTATGAGGCCGCAATCCCGCAGACCTCAACCCCTCAGCCCCCTCAACCCGGCAAGCCCGCAAGCACCGAGGAGCGCGATGACCACCGGTGGCAGCCGCGTCAGCAGGCCCGAGAACCGCCTGGTCCGCCGGGGTTTCACCGACCCCGAGGCGGCCGTCCGGCGGCTGGCCGCCCCCGCTCTGCACGGGCTGGCCGACGACCCGATCCTGCTCGACGCGCTCGGCGCCGGCGCGGACCCCGACCTCGCGCTGCAGAGCCTGGCCCGGCTGCTCGAAGCGCTGAACGAGGCCGAACGGCACACCCTGCGGGACACCTTGACCGCCTCCAAGCCGCTGCGCGACCGGCTGCTCGGCGTGCTCGGCGCCTCCGCCGCGCTCGGCGACCACCTGGCCACCCACCCGCGCGACTGGCACGCGCTGGTCACCTTCGAGCAGCGCGACATGCACCCGGGCAGCCGCGAATTCCGCCGTGAGCTGGAGCAGCGGGTCCGGGACGCCGCGGGCGAGCCGGCCGACGCGCTGCGCGCCGCCTACCGCCGCTGCCTGCTGACCATCGCCGCCCGCGACTTGAGCGCCACCATCGACCTGGCGCAGACCGCCGCCGAGCTCGCCGACCTGGCCGGCGCCACGCTGCGCACCGCGCTGGAGATCGCCGCCGAGCAGGAGCCGGAAGCCGCCGACGCCTGCCGGCTGGCGGTGATCGCGATGGGCAAGTGCGGCGGGCGCGAACTCAACTACATCTCCGACGTGGACGTGATCTTCGTGGCCGAGCCGCGCGAGGGCGTGGAGGAACAGGTGGGGCTGCGGGCCGCCACCCGGCTGGCAGCGGCCATGATGCGGCTCTGCTCGGACACCACCCGGGAGGGCAGCATCTGGCCGGTGGACGCCAATCTGCGCCCCGAGGGCCGCAACGGGCCGCTGGTGCGGACCCTGGCCAGCCATGTCGCGTACTACCAGCGCTGGGCCAAGACCTGGGAGTTCCAGGCGCTGCTGAAGGCCCGCCCGGTGGCGGGCGACGCCGAGCTGGGCCAGGCGTACCTCGCGGCGCTGACGCCGATGGTCTGGCAGGCGGCCGAGCGGGAGCATTTCGTCGCGGACGTGCAGCAGATGCGGCGCCGGGTGATCGAGGCGATCCCGGCGATCGAGCTGGACCGCCAGCTCAAACTCGGCCCGGGCGGGCTGCGCGACGTCGAGTTCTCGGTGCAGCTGCTGCAGCTGGTGCACGGCCGCACCGACCCGGCGCTGCGCAGCGGCAACACCTTGGAGGCGCTGGCCGCGTTGTCACAGGGTGGCTACGTCGGACGGGCCGACGCCGCCTCGCTGGACACCGCCTACCGCTTCCTGCGCACCCTGGAGCACCGGATCCAGCTGCACCGGCTGCGTCGCACCCACTTGATGCCCAAGGACCCGGCCGACCTGCGGCGGCTGGCCCGCTCGCTGGCCGCGATGATCAACGACGACACCCGGGCCGACCCGGTCGCGGCGCTGGAACGCGAGTGGAAGCGGCACGCCCTCGAGGTGCGCCGGCTGCACGAGAAGCTCTTCTACCGACCGCTGCTCGCGGCCGTGGCCGAGTTGTCGGCCGGCGAGGCGATCACCCCCGGTACCCAGGCGATGAGCTCGGCGGCGGCCGAGCAGCGGCTCAAGGCGCTGGGGTTCGCCGACCCGTCGGCCGCGCTGCGGCACCTGGGGGCGCTGGCCAGCGGGGTGAGCCGGAAGGCCGCCATCCAGCGCACCCTGCTGCCCGTGCTGCTGGCCAGGTTCGCCGACTCCGCCGACCCGGACGCCGGGCTGCTCGGTTTCCGCCAGGTCTCCGATGCGCTCGGCCGCACTCCGTGGTACCTGCGGCTGCTGCGGGACGAGAGCGCGGCGGCCGAGGGCCTGGCCCGGATCCTGTCGGCCGGGCGGCTGGCCCCCGACCTGCTGCTGCGCGCGCCCGAGGCGGTGGCCATGCTGGGCGACCCGCAGGGCCTGGCCGCGCGCGGGCGGGCCGTGCTGGAGCCGGAGATCCGCTCGGCGGTCGGCCGGGCACCGAGCGCGGCGGTGGGAGTGGCGGCGGCCCGCGCGGTGCGCCGTCGCGAACTGTTCCGCACTGCCGCCGGCGACCTGCTCGGCCGCTACGGCGAGTACCCGGGCGAGGCGCTGGAGACCACCGCGAACGCGCTCACCGACCTCAACGCCGCCACCCTGGCGGGCGCGCTGGCGGCCTGCACGGCGGAGTGGGAGCAGGCCCACGGCGAGGCCTTCCCGGCCCGGCTCGCGGTGATCGCGATGGGCCGGTTCGGCGGGCACGAGCTGGGCTACGGCTCGGACGCGGACGTGCTCTTCGTGCACGATCCGCTGCCCGGGACCGAGCACGACGCGACCGCCGCCGCCCGCTCGGTCTGCAACCAGCTGCGCACCCTGCTGGCCGCGCCGTCCACCGAGCCGCCGCTGCTGGTCGACGCCGACCTGCGCCCCGAGGGCCGCCAGGGCCCGCTGGTGCGCACGCTCGGCTCGTACGCGGCGTACTACGCGCGCTGGTCGCACGTCTGGGAGAGCCAGGCGCTGCTGCGCGCCGAGCCGGTGGCCGGCGACGTCGAGCTGGGGGAGCGGTTCCGGGAGCTGATCGACCCGCTGCGCTACCCGCAGGCGGGCGTGCCCGAGCGGGACCTGATCGAGATCCGGCGGATCAAGGCGCGGATCGAGAGCGAGCGGCTGCCGCGCGGGGCCGACCCGACCACCCACACCAAGATCGGGCGCGGTGGCCTGGCGGACGTCGAGTGGACGGTGCAGCTGCTCCAGCTCCAGCACGGTCACGAGGTGACCGGGCTGCGCACCACCCGGACCCGGCAGGCGCTGCTCGCGGCCGCCAAGGCCGGCCTGCTGGCGGGCGAGGACGCGGCGGTGCTGGACGCCGCCTGGGTGCTCGCCTCCCGGGTCCGCAGCGCGGTGATGCTGGTGCGCGGGCGCCCCGGCGACAGCTTCCCGAGCGAGCCGCGGGAGCTCGCGCAGGTGGCCCGCTACCTCGGCTACGGGGCGGGCCACAGCGGCGAACTGATGGACGACTACCGGCGCACCACGCGGCGGGCTCGCTCGGTGGTGGAGCGGCTCTTCTACGGGTGAGGGGTCACCGGGGCCTCAGCGCTGGGAGCCGGCGCCGACCGGGGTGGGCCGCTGCTCGGGCACGGTGCCCTGGCCCTGCCAGGAGGCCGGGATCTGCGGGAACTGGTAGGCCCAGCGGTGGTAGATCAGCCGGGTGACGGCGAAGCCGACGGCCAGGCAGAGCAGCCCGCCCACCGCGTCCATCCAGTAGTGGTTGGCGGTGGAGATGATCACCGACAGGGTGAACAGCGGGTAGATCAGCCCCAGGGCCCGTACCCACTTGCGCTCGGCCAGGAAGAAGACGGTCAGTCCGCACCAGGTCGACCAGCCGATGTGCATCGACGGCATCGCGGCGAACTGGTTGCTCACGCTGGCCCCCGCCCCCGAGGCCAGCGAGCCCCAGGTGTGGTGGACCTCGACCGTGTCGATGAAGCCGAGCCCGGTCAGCCGCGGCGGGGCCAGTGGGAAGAAGTAGAAGCCGACCAGGGCGATGCCGGTGGTGATGAAGAGCACCGTGCGGCCGGCCGCGTAGCGGCCCGGATGGCTGCGGTAGAGCCAGATCAGCACACCGATGGTGATGATGAAGTGCAGCGTCGCGTAGTAGTAGTTCATCCCGACGATCAACCAGCCGACCGAGTTGACGGCGTGGTTGATCGAGCGCTCGACGTTCACGCCGAAGAACTGCTCGCTGTGCCAGACCCACATCGCGTTCTTCTGGGCGACCGCCGCCTGTTCGGGCACCGCGTTGCGCACCAGCGAGTAGATCCAGTAACTGACGCCGATCAGTGCGAGCTCGAACCAGAGCCGCGGGCGGGCCGGACCGCGCCGCTGCGCCATGATCCGGCGCCGCAGCGAGTTGGTGGCGCGTACGGCCGTGCTGCCACCGGCTCCGTCCGTCGCCCGTTCGGCCGAACGGGCCGGGGCTTGGACGGAACCGCCGCTGGAGCGCCGGAGGGCGTCGTCGCCGTCCTGCGTCTGGATGTCGGTCGGTTCCCCCATGGGCGAGAAGTCTGCCAGACGTTCCGTGGCCGTCCGATCATCCTCTGGTCGTGGATTCTTCACCGGCTGTCCTCCCTCAGTGCGAGGCGGCTGCCCCCGACCGGGGTGGGGGAGGCGGCACAGTACGCGCGGGCACCGCGCGTCAGAGGGACACACATGCGTTCCATTGTTACCCGTTCGCAATACCCGGGGCGAGGCGGGGTCCCGATCGCTCCCAGGGGCCGCTGCTCCCGGGGCACCGAGCGGTCGACGCCCCTCCGAGGACGGGTCGGTGCCGGGTCGACGCCGGGCCGACGCCGGTCGAGGACGGCTCGAGTCACGGCGCACGGCCGGCTCGCGCCGGAGCGCGTGGCGGGGTCGAGTCGGGCGGTCGCGCGCCGTTCAATCCGTCCGCGGTCTTGGACCGGCGTTGTCAATCCTGTAAACAATGGAGTCAAGTGAACGCGGTGCTGGGCAGCGCCCGGACGGTCGAGGCAAGGGCGGGCATGGAATCGGGGCAGGACGGCACAGCGGAGATCGGCCGACGACTGCGCGACCTGCGCCGTGAGCGCGGGCTCAAGCAGAGCGATCTGGCCGGCGAGGGCATGTCGGTCAGTTACCTGTCGCTGCTGGAGTCCGGCAAACGTCCGGTCACCCCGGTCATCCTGCGCCGGCTGGCCGCCCGACTCGACTGCACGGTGGAGTACCTGCGCACCGGGCTGGCGAGTGACCAGGAGCTGGAGCGCCAGCAGCAGTTGCTGCTCCGGACCACGCGGGCCGAGCTGGCGCTGCGCGGCGGCGAGTTGGGCGCGGCGCTGGCGTCCTGCGATGCGGTGCTGGCCGAGGAGCCGCCGGCCGAGCCGGCCACCCGGCGCCGGGCCGAGACCGCCCGGGCCGCCGCCCTGGAGCGGTTGAACCGCCCGGCCGAGGCGCTGGCCGTGCTGCACGAGCTGTACCGCGACGAGCTGCCAGGGCCCGGCTCCGCCGAGTGGTTGCGGCTCGCGGTGGCGCTCTGCCGCTGCCACCTGGCGGCGGGCGAGCCGGCCCGCGCCGCGGAGCTCGGCCAGGGGGCGCTGGCCCGGCTGAACGCCGTGCTCGCCACGCCCACCGAGGACCATCTGGGCCTGGGCGTCGTGCTGATCGAGGCGGAGCACCGCAGCGGCGCGCTGGCCGCGGCCAGGGAGCTGGCCGACCGGCTGCTGCCGCACGCCGAGCACACCGCCTCCCCGGCCACCCGCGCCGACGCCTTCCGGCAGGGCAGCCGCCGGGCCGAGCAGCGCGGCGAGACCGCGCTGGCGCTGACCCTGGCCGAGCGCGCCCTCGCGCTGCCCGCCGAGGACGAGCTGGCTCGTCACCTCGGCCTGCTCAAGGCCGGCTACGGCTCGCTGCTGCTGGACGGCCCGGTGCCGGAGCCCGCGCTGGCCAAGCAGTACCTCGCGCCGGCCGGTGCGGAACTCGCCCGCTGTGGGCGCCCGCTGGACCGGGCCGGCTGCGAACTAGGCCTGGCCCGAGCCGAGCTGATGCTCGGTCAGTACGAGGACGGGGCCGCCCACGCCGAGCGCGCGCTGGAGCTGGTGGGGCGCGAGTACAGCGGGCTCGGCGTCTGGGCCTGGCTGCAGTTGGGCGAGGCCCGCCGGTTGCAGGGCCGGGAGCAGGAGGCCGCCGAGGCGCTGCACACGGTGGAACGGCTGCTCGGCGAGGCCGAGCTGCGACTGGCGGCGGGGCGGGAGCGGGCCGAGGCCTGGCGGGCGCTGGGGGACCAGTGGCTCGACCACGGCTGCCCGGAGCCGGCGATGAACGCCTACCGTCAGGGGCTCGCGGCGGCCGGCCTGTCGGGTGCGGCCCCGCTGCGCGCGGTGCTGCGGCCGGCCGGGCTGTGACCCCGACCTGCCGCACCGCTCCGGTCGGTGGACCGGCGGGATTGGTCGGGCAGTCGGCGGGTAGCCTGACCCGGAGCCGTTGACCCCGGTCAGCCGATCAGGAGCGCGAACCCGGCACGCTCCCGTCACGGCCCGGCCGACCACAGAGGGGGAGCAGCCCGGTGACGCTTCGGTTGGAGACGGCCTTCGCCGAACTGGCCCTGCGCAACGGCGGCGACGCCGAGGCGCTGGCGGTCTTCGGCCGGGTGCTGGCCGCCGACCCGCCGCCGGACCGGCACACCGCCCGCCGGGCCCGGCGCGGCCGGGCCTGGGCGCTGGAGAAGCTGGGTCGGCTGGAGGAGGCGATCGAGGCCTATCGCGCGCTGCTGGCCGAGCCCGACACCGAGTTCGGCACCGCCGACTGGGCGCTGCTCGCGGTGGCCCTGTGTCGCTGCTACCGGGACGTCGGCGATCAGGCGATGAGCGTGGACTTCGGCGAGCGGGCGATGGCCGAGCTGCACGAGCGCCGGCTGCCGCCACTGGACGAGCACCTGCAGCTCGGCTCGACGCTGATGGGCTGCTACGTCACGCGCGGCGATCTGACCTCGGCCAAGCTGTTGGCCGAGCGGCTGCTGCCGCTGGCCCGGAGCACCGGCTCCCGGGTGGCGCTCGGCGCGGTGGAATGGAACGCCTCGCTGATCGCCCGGGAGCAGGGCCGCCTCGACGAGGCGCTGGAACTGGCCGAGCGGGCACTGGCGTTGATGGCGGAGGCGGACAACGCCCGGCATCAGGGCATGCTGCGGTGCAATCTGGCGCTGGTGCTGATCGCCAGGGGCGAGCCGGCCCGGGCGCTGAACCTGCTGGTCGCCGCCTACCGGATCGTGCGGGAGAACGCCACCATCGGTGAAGTCGTCTTCTGCGTCACGCTGCTGGCCGAGGCACTGGTCCAACTCGGTGATCCGGCCGAGGCCTTGGCCTGGGCCCGGCGAGGAGTCGGGCTGCTCGACGAGATCGGTGATCAGCTGTGGCGGGAGCGGGCGGCGCTCGCGCTGGCGCTCGGGCGGGCCCACCTGGTGGCCGGCGAGGATGCCCTGGGGGAAGCCGAACTGCACCGCTGCGGGCAGCTGTTGGTCCAGGCCGGTGGGCACCGCGAGATCGCGCTGATCTGGCGCAGGCTCGGCGACTGCTGGGCGGAGCGGCGGCAGCCGGGACCGGCGATGTCGGCCTACCAGTCTGCGCTCACCATCCTGGGGATGCCGGCCGGCCCGGCGATCGTCCAGAACCGGCGGCGGGCACTCTCCTGATGGACCGTCAATCATGGTCGGACGGCCTGGTGTCAGGCGGCCGCCGACCAGCCGGTGAACCTGCGCAGTTCGGCGACCAGCCGGGTGAGCAGTAGTTCGGGGGAGCGGCTGCCCCAGGCCAGCGCCAGGTGCGAGGGGGCGGCGTCGCGCACGGGTAGCCAGTGCACGCCGGGCGCGGTCGGCGCCCAGCGGCTCAGCGGCTCGGATGCCAGCAGGACGCCCCGGCCGCGGGCCACGGCCAGCAGGCAGTCCTCGACCTTCCCCCAGCTCTCCGGTGCGGCTCGGCCGCCGCGGACCTCGGCGCCGTCGAAGCCGTCCGGTACCAGCACCGCCTCCTCGGCCAGGTCGGCCAGGCAGACCGAGGCCCGGTCGGCCAGCCGGTGGCCCCGGCGCACCGCCACCGCCCGCCGGTCGGTGCGCAGTCGGGCCAGTCGCAGAGCTCCGGAACCGGCCGGCAGCCAGAGGAAGGCGGCGTCCGCCCCGTCGGCCCGCAACAGGGCCAGCTCCTCGGCCGGGCCCGGCACGGTGACCAGGTCGATGGCGAGCCCGGGGATCGCCTCCTCCATCGCGGCCGCCGCCTCCAGCGCGAACGGCGCGGTGGCGTACGGGCAGCAGGCCAGCCGCAGCGGCCGGCCCGGGCCCAGCGGTTCGGCCCGGGAGCGCAGTCGCGCGGTCAGGCTGTCCAGCTCGCCGACCACGCTGCGGGCGCCCGCGGCCAGCTCGGCACCGGCCGGGGTCAGGCTGACGCCCCGTGAGGTGCGCACCAGCAGTTCGGTGCCGAGGGTGCGTTCGAGCTGCTGGATCTGGACCGAGACGGCCTGCTGGGCCAGGTGCAGGCGCGCGGCCGCCCTGGTGATGTTCAACTCCTGGGCCACCATCAGGAAGGACCGCAGGTGGCGTAACTCCACGCCGCATGTCGCGCTGTCCGTTGCCATCCCGCCCCCTGTAGCCCGGTCTCGACCCGATGCCGATCAAACACGGGATGTAAAATATCGTCAAGTTGTAGGTAAAGGTAGTGGCCGTGCTCGAGGTTGACGCACCGTCGGCTGCGTGCGTGGGGTCGGCTCGGGGGGAGGGGGTCGACCGCCGCCGTAGTGCCGGCGGGGCTCAGCCACGTCCGATGTAGGGCATGGCGGTGGCCAGCACGGTGGCGAACTGGATGTTGGCCTCCAGCGGCAGCTCGGCCATGTGACGCACGGTGCGGGCCACCTCCGCCACGTCCATGGTCGGCTCGGGTGCGATCCGCCCGTCGGCCTGGCGCACGCCCACGCTCATCGCGGCGGTCATGTCGGTGGCGGCGTTGCCGATGTCGATCTGGCCGCAGGCGATCCGGTACGGCCGCCCGTCCAGCGAGAGCGACTTGGTCAGGCCGGTGACCGCGTGCTTGGTCGCGGTGTAGGCGATGCTCTGCGGGCGCGGCACGTGCGCCGAGATCGAGCCGTTGTTGATGATCCGCCCGCCCTGCGGCCGCTGCTGCTTCAACTGCCGGAAGGCGGCCTGGGCGCAGAGGAAGGCGCCGGTCAGGTTGAGGTCCACCACCGCGCGCCAGTCCTGGTAGGAGAGGTCCTCCAGCGGGGTCTGCGGGCCGAAGGTGCCGGCGTTGTTGAAGAGCAGGTCGAGTCGCCCGAACCGCTCGACCGTCTCGGCGAAGAGCGCGTCCACCGCGACCGGGTCGGTCACGTCGGTCGGGATGACGGCGGCCGGGGTGCCGCTGAGCGCGGCGGTCTCGTGCAGCGGCTCGGCCCGGCGCCCGGCCAGCGCGAGCTGCCAGCCGGCCGCGGCGAGTTCCAGCGCGACGGCCCGGCCCACCCCGGTGCCGGCCCCGGTGACAACGGCGATCTGCTGCGGCATCTGGTGCTCCCTGGACTGGTGGTGTGCCGATGATGACCGACCGCCGCGCCCGCTGTCATTGGTAGGAGCGCACCGAAGAGCAGTGTCGGGTGGATCGGGGGCTTGGCAGGAGTGCCGGAGACAATTAAATTTCCGAAATTTAGTAGACCTCGGGAAACGATAGGGTGCCCGGAAGGAGGCGATCACCGTGATCAACCGCAGCGACCAGCCCCAAGGGCTGATCACCCCCGGCCAGCGCGCCGAGTACATGCGGCAGGGCAACGCCTCCGCGGTGCTGCGCGCCGTCCTCGCCTACGGCCCCGTCTCCCGGGCCGAGATCGCCCGGCACACGGGGCTCTCCGCGCCCAGCGTCACCAAGCTCACCAGCACCCTGATCGAGGCCGGGCTGCTCGGCGAGCTCGCCCCGATGGAGCCCACCCAGGGCCGCCCCCGAGTGCCGCTTCGGGTCGACCCCGAGCGCACCGTCGCGCTGGGCGTGCACTTCGGCCTGCTGCGCACCACCTTCGGGCTGGTCGGACTGGACGGGCGGGTGCTGGTCGAGCGCGAGCTGGCGCACGGCGGAGCCGAGGAGCTGACGCCGGCTCGGCTCGCCGCGCGGGCCGCCGAGGGGGTGCGGACCTTCCTGGACGAGAAGCTGGCCGGGCGCCGCCTGGTCGGCACCGGTGTCAGCGTCGGCGGCTGGGTGGACGGCGCCCGCGGCGTGGTGGTCGAGCACGGGCCGCTCGGCTGGCGGAACGTGGACCTGCTGGCCGAGCTGACCGGCAAGCTGCCGGGCCCGCTGGTGCTGGAGCAGACGGTGCGCGCCATCGCCCGGGCCGAGCTGTGGTTCGGCGCCGGGCGCGAGGTGGACGACTTCGCGCTGGTCTTCATCGGCAACGTGCTGGGCGCGGCCATCGTGGTGGACCGCACGGTGCACCGCGGCCCCGGCGCGGCGGCCGGCGGCATCGAGCACCTGCCGGTCACCGACGACCCGGCGGTGCGCTGCCCGCGCTGCCGGACCGGCTGCCTGAGCGTGGCGGCCGGCGATCTCGCGCTGGTCGCCGAGGCCCGAGCGGCCGGCCTGCTGGACTCCGCGCCGAGCGGCCCGGCCGGCGGCTCGCTGGACCTGGAGCGCCTGGTGGCCGCGGCCCGCCCGGCCGGCTCCGGCAGCGGGGACGAGCGGGCCCAGCGACTGCTGCGCCGTCGGGCCCGCCGGGCCGGGCGGGCGGTGGCCACCCTGGTCGACCTGCTGAACCCGAGCCGGGTGGTGCTGGCCGGCGGCATCCTGGTGGCCGAGGAGTACCTGGACGACCTGCGGGCCGAGGTCGCCGAGCGCAGCCATCGCGGCGCCGCGGTGGCCGAGGACATCGTGCCCGCCGTGTTCGGCGCCCGCACCCTGGTCCGGTCCTCGGCGGTGCCGGTGCTGGAGCGCGTCATCACCGAACCGTTCACCGCCCTGGGGCTGTTGTGACCACGACCGTCGCACCGGATGCCACCCGCACGCGGGACGCCGAGCCCGAACCTGGCCACCGCACGCTGCGGACGCTCTGACGCGGAACCGTGGCGGTGGCCGGTTCGTGGTCCGCGGCGGGGTGGTCGACCGGCGGATCGGCCCGCCGATCGGCGGGGGCCGGTCGGCTGGAATGTCGCCGAACGGGTGCCAGATGTTGGTTGGTGGGCCGTCAGGTCGCAACCACGGCTGGTCCTGGCCACGTCATAGGATCGACTTCACCGCGCGCCGACTCCACCCGGGTCGACGCCGCCCGGAGCCGTCGTCCGGGCGCCACCCTTCCCTCGGAAAGTTCCGCCGTGCAGCCGCCGTTCGTCCGTCCACGTGCCGTCCTGTCCTCCGCCGCCGTCCTCGCTCTGGCGGTCGCGCTCTCCGCGTGCGGCGGGAGCGGTGGCGACAAGCCGACGGCCCATGCCGCGCCGGTCGCCGCCGCTTCGCCCGGCGCCCCGTCCGGTGCATCGGGCGGCGCTTCGGGCGGCGCGGCCCCGGGCGGTGCGCCGTCGGCGAGCGCGACGCCGGCCGCGGACTCGGCCAAGGTGCAGTTCCCCACCGGCCCCGCGACCCAGCTGACCAAGGCCCGGGACACCGCCGCCGGGCCGATCATGATGACCACGCTGGCCGGCAAGAAGTCCGGCGTCACGGCCAAGGTCTGGATCTGGCTCCCCCCGGAGTACAACGACCCCAAGTACGCCAACGACGGCTTCCCGGTGCTCACCCTCTACGCGGGCGGCCAGAGCAACGGCTACAACACCTGGACCGACGACCAGTTGCCGATCCAGGTGGCGGACGAGGACCTGGTCAAGCAGGGCAAGGCGCACCCGTTCATCATGGTGATGCCGGTGCAGAACCTGGTCGCCGACGAGAAGCAGACCCTGGACTGCAGCGACATCCCCGGCCAGCCGAAGATGGGGACCTGGATGTCCCAGGACGTCCCCGACTTCGTGCGCGCCAACTTCCGCACCCTGAAGAGCCGTGACGGCTGGGGCCTGATGGGTGCCTCCACCGGCGCCTTCTGCAGCGCCAAGATGGCGATGCAGCACCCGGACCTCTACAAGGCCGCGGTGCCGATCGACGGGTACTTCAACCCGGACTCCGAGTTCTGGAAGGGCCACGAGGCGGACCGGCTGGCGAACAGCCCCGACGTGCTGGTCAGCCAGAGCAAGGCCGACGTGCGGATGCTGGCCACGGCCGGCGGGGCGACGCCGGAGGAGGTCAAGCTGGTCAAGGACTGGGTGGCGAAGGCGGCACCGCCCACCAAGATCGACTATTACGAGCAGCCGGGCGGCAAGCACCTCACCTCGCACTTCAAGAAGATGATCCCGGACACGCTGCAGTGGCTGACCCAGAACATGGCGGGGCCGACGCCGGCCTGATCCCCCCGGCCGACCGAACGGGCGGTGCTGACGATTCGTCGGCACCGCCCGTTGCCGTGTCCGCGCAGCCGTCTCCCGGTCCGCACCCCGATCACCTTCCGCACCCCGCTTCTTCCCTCCCCACCCCCGCTGACCTGCGCAGCAATCCGCCATTGATTCACTTCCGATCGACTGTGGCCACCCTGGAGCACACCATCGCGCCGCTCGCCCACTCACCCGCCGCGGGCAGCGCCGACTGGTCCCGATCCCCCGCCATGACAGTCCTGAAGAGAGTGCCATGCAGTCGCATCTGTGTACCGTTCCCGCCCAGCGTGGCCCCAGTGAGGCGGTGCCGGCCGTGCGACCCGTCCGATTCGCCGGTCTTCGCCTCGTCCACGCCGCGCTGCGTCGTGACCTCGCCCGGCTGCCCACCGCGCTGCGCCTGCTGCAGCCCGGCGACGAGGCGGGTGCCGAGGCGCTGCGCCGGCACTGGGACTTCCTCACCGCGATGCTCACCTGCCACCACGAGCAGCAGGACGTGCGACTCTGGCCGCTGCTGCGCCGCTTCGCCCCGGAGCTGCGGCTGCTGGTCAACTGGCTGGAGGACGACCACCACAACCTGGACCACTCCTTCACCCGCACCACGACGCTGATGCGGGTCGGCACCCGGGACCCGGCCAGCGCCTGGCCGGTCGCCTACGCGGTGGAGGAGCTGGCCGCCCGCCTGGAGACCCACCTGCGGATCGAAGAGGAGCAACTGCTGCCGGTGATGGCCGACCTGTTCGCCGCGCACTCCCGGGTCGGCACGCTCGGTGAGCTGCTCGACCTGCTGCGGCTGGCCGACGGCCCGGGCGCCCCGGACGCGCTGGCCTGGCTGCTCGAAGGGGTCGCGACGGAGCAGATCGAGGCACTGTTGGCCGAGTGCGACGACCTGACGGCCCGCCAGTGGCCGCACTGGCAGGCGGTCTACGCGCGATGCTCGGCGGAGCTCTGGGGAGCGACGCCCACCGTGGAGTGACCCGGCGGTGAGCAAGGGGAGTTGACGTGCATTCGGGCTAGGCGCGATGGCGGAGCGTGACGGCCGGTGGCCAAGGTGGAGGAAGGCCGTTTTCCGGCCGGAACCCCCGACTCCCGTTCCCTGGAAGGAAGCTCACCCCCATGCACTGCAAGTGGACCACGGTCCTGTTCAGCACCGCACTGGTCGGCTCCGTCGCGGCCACCACCGGCATCGCCGTCGGTACCGCGGTCGACCGCCACCCGATGATCAAGCCGCCGATGTCCGCACCGGTGGCGCCCGCGGCGCCGGACGCGCGCCGGACGGTGGCGGCGATGGGCGCGCTCGGCGGCGTCCTGGAGCGGATCGGCGACCTGGCCGCCGCGCTCGGCCCGAGCAAGGACGCCGGCCCCGGCGCGGCGAACGGCGCCGTCGACGCGGCGACGCTGAAGGGCAAGTTGCGGCAACTGGGACTGGCCTCGGACCAGCTCAAGGCGGCGCTGCCGGGCACACCCTCCGTGCCGGGCACGCCCGCGCTGCCCGGTGCTGTTCAGCCCGGCGGCCCGATGCAGCGCTCGGCGCCCGCGATGCCCACCGCGAGCGTCGAGGAGCAGCTCACCGCGATCCAGCAGGACGCCGCCACCCTGGTCACCGCCGCCTCGGCCAAGCAGGCCGACCCGGCCACCGTCCAGTCGGCGCTGGTGCCGCTCTCCACCGACTCGCTCGGCCTGAGCACCGCCACCATCGCCCGCCTCACCGGCGCCTGACCCGCCCGGCCCCCGCCGCTTCGCCACCTGGGGGCGGGGCGGCGGGTGGCGCGCCCCAGCGTGGTCACCTCGCCGCGGTCACCCAGCAGCGGTCACCCAGTAGTGGTCACCCCGCCGTGCTCACCCCTTCTGGGCGGCCGCGAGGATCTTCTCCGTCGTATGGAAGAACCGTGCCGTCCCGTGCCCCCGGTACGCCTTGCCGAAGGCCGTCGTCGCGTTGCCGGTCGGGCGGCCGCCGATCAGGTGGGCGACCACGAAGGCCTCGGTCGCGGTGGCGGCGATCACCTCCAGGTCGCCCTTGGGGGTGAGGTGAGGCAGGGCGAGGTCGGCGGGCAGCGGCTCGGAGAGGAAGACCACGCAGAGCCGTACGTCCGGGGTGACCTCGATGTCGCGGAACGGGTCGGCGTCGACCACCGCCGCCAGTTCCGCCACGGTGCGCAGCATGGCGGGGACCTGGTAGCCGAGAGCCGCCGCCAGGTGCTCCTCGATCCGCCGGGTCAGCGCGGCCCGGTCGACGCCGGCGTCCGTGCTGAAGAAGACGTTGCCGCTCTGGATGTACGTCCGGACGTCGCGCAGGTCCAGCTCGGCGAAGAGCTCGCGCAGGCGTTCCATCTTGACCGTGCGTCCACCGACGTTGACCGCGCGCAGGAAGGCGATGAAGGTTTGGTCTGCCACCCGCCCAGTGTGGCGCACCCTGGGCTACGGCAGGACCGAGCGCACCGCCTCCGGGGTGCGGGCGATGATGGCGTGGCCGTCGTCGGCCGTGATGATCGGGCGCTGGATCAGGATCGGGTGCTGCGCCAGCGCCGCCAGCCAGCGCGGGCGGTCCGCCGCCGTGCGGCCCCAGTCCCGCATGCCCTGCTCCTTGGCGACGGCCTCGTCCGGCCGGGTGATGTCCCAGGGCTCGAGGCCGAGCCGGTCGAGCACCTCTTCCAGCTCGGCGACCGACGGCGGGTCCTCCAGGTAGCGGCGCACGGTGTAGTTCAGGCCGGCTGCCTCCAGCTCGGTGAGCGCGGCGCGGCACTTGCCGCAGCGGGGGTTGATCCAGATCTCCATGGCGCTCAGCCTACGCAGCCCGGGAAGTCGGCCTCCGCCAACCGGGACTTTCGACCCGACTCGGCGGGTCCAAGGACCTCCCGCAGGCGTCGACCGGGTACGCGACCATGGAAGCTCACCCGATGCTCCCCAGCGGCCGAGGAGGTCAGCCGTGTCCGTGAGGTCAGCCATGTCCGCGAGGCCGGAAACGCCCCTGGCCACCGGCCCGGCCGCTGCCCCGAGCCGCAAGCCCGCCGCCGAGTCGCGCCGCGCACCCGCGGCGGTGCTGCGCCGGGCCCTGGCGGGCCCGACCGCGGCGGATCGCGAGCCGGACGTCGCCGCGCGCTGGGTGCGCTGGCTGCCAGCGCTGCTGATCCTCGCCGACCTGCTGATCGAGGTCGTCCTCCCGCAGGCCACCGCCGCCGGCTTCCTGCTCACCGCGCTGCCGGTGCTGGTCGCCTTCGGCTTCGGCGCGCTGGCCACGGCCCTCTCGGGCGTCGGCGCGGTCGCGCTGCAACTGGTGCTGGCCGCCCGTGTCGGCCACCTCTACGAGCACCACCACCTGTGGGTCTACCTCTCCACCCTGATCGCGGCGCTGGCCGGCGTGATGCTGTCCCACCAGCGCACCCGGCAGGCCCGGCACCTGGTGCGGGCCCGCACGGTCAGCGAGGCGCTGCAGCGCACCGTGCTGCACCCGGTCCCGGAGCAGGTCGGCGCGCTGCGCACGGCTGGCCGCTACCGGGCCGCGCAGGCGGAGGTGGCGATCGGCGGCGACCTCTACGAGCTGTGCGACACCCGGTTCGGCACCCGGGTGCTGCTCGGCGACGTGCGCGGCAAGGGCCTGGAGGCGGTGCGCACGGTGGCCGACCTGCTCGGCGCCTTCCGGGCCACCGCGCACGAGACCGCCGACCTGGCCGAGCTGGCGGCGCTGCTGGACCGCCAGGTGCGCCGGGGCGCGGTGGAGTGCGGGGACGAGGAGTTGTTCGTCACCGCCGTGCTGCTGGAGCACCACCAGGGCACCGGCGCCGTCCGGCTGATCAACCGCGGGCACCTGGACCCGGTGCTGCTGGCCGGCGGCGCCGTGCAGACCCTGCACTGCCCGCAGGACCTGCCGCTCGGCCTCGGCCACCTGCGGGCCCAGGACGCGCCGTCCCCGGTCGCCGTCGTCCCGCTCATCGCCGGCCAGACCCTGCTGCTGCACACCGACGGCGTCACCGAGGCCCGGGACCGCGCCGGCCGGTTCTACCCGCTGACCGAGCGCCTCGCCGGCCGCTTCCAGGGCCGCAGCACGGTCGCTCCCGAACAGCTGGTGGCCTTCGTCGGCGACGACGTCCAGGCCCACGGCGGACCGGCCACCGACGACCTCGCGCTGCTGGCGCTGAGCCCGCTCGGCTGACCGGGCTCGGGTGACCGGGCTCAGGCGGGGGTGACGTTCTCGGCCTGCGGACCCTTGGGCCCCTGGACGACGTCGAAGGTCACCTGCTGGTTCTCCTCCAGCGCGCGGAAGCCGGCGGCGTTGATCGCGGAGTAGTGGACGAACACGTCCGGCCCGCCGCCGTCCTGGGCGATGAAGCCGAAGCCCTTCTCGGCGTTGAACCACTTCACGGTTCCGGTGGCCATGGTGCTCTCCTTCTACGGGACTTGGAGCTGAGTCCCGGTACAGGTATCGCCTCCCGGCCGCGACTCGGCGGACCGTCACCCGGTCGTGGGCGTGTCGACGCGATCGGGCTGGTGGCGACCTCCGTGTGTTCAGGCAGTGTTCAACGACTCTTGCGGCGGTCGCGCACCAGGCGGACGACGTAGATGGGAGCGCCGATGATGGCTGCGATGACCAGGGCCCAGAACACGAAGTAGACGAGGCCGGGGTGGAAGCCGGTGGTGGTGTTGGTGGCGGCCAGGACGGTGGTGAGCGGCTGCTGAGACATCTTCTGGTCCTTGGGTGTTGACGGGGCTGGGGTCAGATGACGCGGAGGTCGGGGCCGTGCTGGGCCCGCTCCGGGGTGGTGCCGTGCATCAGGGCGATGTAGCCGTCCTCGACGGTGGCGCTGACGGGCTCCGCGTCGGGGGCGGGGGCGATGGAACTGATGACCCGGTACGTGGTGCCGGTTGTGCCGGGCGTGACGGTGACGGTGGGCAGGTCGGGCGGAGGGGTGGTCGCCGGCTGGGTGACGTGCCACACCATGCCCTCGGCGCGGGCGGCGAGGGCACCGATGGCGCCCTGGAAGGCGACGTGCCCGCGCTTGATCACCACGACGTTCGGGCAGGTCTGCACGATGTCGTCGACGATGTGGGTGGAGAGCAGCACCGTCCGGTCGCCGGCCAGCCTGGCGAGCAGGCTGCGGAACCGCAGCCGCTCCTCGGGGTCCAGTCCCACGGTGGGTTCGTCGACGATCAGCAGCCGGGGGTCGTTCAGGATGGCCTGGGCGATGCCCACGCGGCGCTTCATGCCGCCCGAGTAGCCCTTCACCTTCCGGTTGGCGACATCGCTGAGCGAGACCAGTTCGAGGACCTCCTTGACGCGGGCGCGGCGGGCGCGCCGGTCGGTGATGCCCTTGAGCAGCGCCATGTAGTCGAGGAACTGGCTGGCCGTCAAGTCCGGGTACAGGCCGAGCTCCTGGGGGAGGTAGCCGGTGGTGGCCTTGACCTCCCGGCGCTGGCTGCGCGACGTGAGATCGGTGCCGTCCACCGCGACGGTGCCCGAGGTCGGCAGCAGCACCCCGGTCAGGACCCGCATGAAGGTGGTCTTGCCGGCTCCGTTGGGGCCGAGCAGACCCACCATGCCCGTGGGCAGGCGCAGGCTGATGCCGTCGAGGGCGCGGACCTCGCCGCGCCGGAAGGTGACGGTCAGATCGGTGATGGTCACGTTGGGCGCGGTCATGACGGGCTCCTCCTGGTGAGCACGAGCTGGGTCATCACGAGGACGGCGAGCCCCACGAGCAGCAGGAAGGCGATGCTGAGGACGGCCTCGCCGCCGGTCGGGGTGATTCCCCGCTGCCTGGCGTCGAACAGGGTGCCGTGGAACCAGGCACCGGCCGGGTACTCGCCGATGGCTTCGAAGGGCGTGCCGGCGGGGGTGGGGATCCCGAAGCGCGGGCCGACCATGTTTCCCCAGATCCAGTAGCCGAACAGACCCAGCCGGTACAGCACGGGCCCGGTCAGGTACGGGACGGTGACCGAGCAGGCCGCGACGAAGACCAGCGCGGGCAGGATGATGGCGGCGAACGCCCCGAGGCCGACCGGGATCACCCCGGCCCCGCGCTGGGCGGTCAGGTAGCCGAGCAGGCCCACCCAGGCGACGACGACCGGTGTGCTGGTTGCCGCGCCGGCGCCGATGGCCTTGCCCCACAGGCGCGGGCCGATGCCGGTGGGCGTCGAGGTCAGCAGGTCGCTCAGCCCCAGCCGGGACTCCCGCCGGACGCGGTCGGCGAGGACGGCGCCGACGCCGATCGGGCACAGCATGAAGTTGCCCGCCCAGTCCGCGACCAGAAAGGTGTTGTCCGTGGTGCTGGTGAAACCCGGCGGGAAGGGCGATGCGCAGCGCAGCGCGATCAGCGCGAGCACGACCACCCAGACCGCCGGGCGGCGCACCTGCATCAGGTACTCGTAGCGGGCGGCCACGACGGTCTTCGCCCACCAGGTGCGAGCTGCCGTCGGCGGAGCGGTTCGCTGAAGGACGGCGGTCATGCGGCATCGCTCCCCACAAATCGTTCGGGACGCCCCAGCAGCAGGCCGGCCGCGATCACGGCGACGACGCCGACGGCGGGCAGGGCGATCCGGTTGACGGTCCATTCGTGCGCCGGGACCTTGGCGGCGACGCCCATGAACATGTACTGCGCCCGCAGCACCGTGTTGTCCAGGATGGCGCGCGCCATCAGGTACTGGGCCAGCCACAGGCCCCCGATCAGGCCGCTTGCGCCGGCCGGGCTGCGCAGGCCGATCGCGATGAGCATCGCCAGTGCGACCAGCCAGAGCATCGGCGGGGCCCACACCAGGACGTAACCGTCCGTGCCCTGCCCCTCGGGCCAGGCGTTCAAGGCGCGGAACACGACGGCGTCCACCAGCGTGACCAGGGCCGCTGGGGCCACCACCAGGCCGACCCGCAGGAACAGCACCCGGCGGTAGACCGTGCTGGTCATGACCAGCTCGGCGCCGGTATCACGCCCCACGACCGAGGAGGCCGCGACAGCGGTGCCGAGCGGGGCGAAGCCCGCCAGGACAGCGCCGGCGGCGATGTCGAGGTGCTCCGCGCCGGCCCCGGTGGCATGCATGACGATCACCAGGACCGCGCCGCCCAGCGTTGCCGCCAGTGCCGTCACCGGCGGGGCGATGCCGATGACCCGCAGCTCCAATCGGAGGCGGGTCCAGGTGGACCGGTTCACGGCCACCTGCCGGCTGGTGCGGGCCCCGGGTCGACGCGGGGTGTCTCGAGGTCTCGTTTCATGCCGTCAAGCCTGTTCACACGGACCGGAGTCGGTAACGGCCAGAAGTACTGATCGGGCGGCGTGGACCGGTCCTTTTGGCCGGTGCCGCGGTCGCGGCCGGTTCCGTAGCCTGAGCACCGTGAGGGTGATGGAACGGCTGGCCGCACTGGCCGCCAGGCGAATCAACGTGCTGCTCGGGCTGGCCTTCGCGGCGGTGCTGGCGGCGACGGCCTACTGGCACGCCGGCCACCCGGGTGGCCGGGGCTGGGCGCTCGACTGCGGCATCGGTGCGGTGGTGTGCGTCGCGGCGCTGCTCCGGGAGCGCGACCGGCTGGTCGCCGTGGCGGTCGGCCTGTCCGTCGCGGCTGCCGCCGTCCTCGTCGCCGCCACGGGGTACCTGACGGGCCAGCCCGGTCTCGCCGCGTCGCTGGCGCTGACCGTGCTGGCCGGCTCCGCCGTCCGGGCAGTGCCGCCCCGGCGAGCGGCCGCCGTCGCCGCGGCCGGGCTCGCGGTCACCGGACTCGGCTGGCTGGTGACCACTTCGCAGGCCGCCGCCCACTTCCACATGGGCGTCCAGGGCTGGTTGGCCGGCCTCGGCGCGGGGCTCGTCCTGCGGCTGTCGGAGCATCGCCGCCGGGCCGCCGTCGAGGCTGTGCGGCGTGACGAACGACTGGCCCTGGCACGGGAGTTGCATGATGTCGTCGCCCACCACGTGTCCGGCATCGTGATGCACGCCCACGCCGCCCAGATCATGCTCCGCAAGCAGCCCGACCAACTCGGCGACGCCCTGGCGGACATCGAACGCTCGGGCACCGACGCCATGGACGCGATGCGACGGGTGGTCGCCCTGCTCCGCGACGAGGAGGACGGCGCTGCCGTCACCGCGGGACAGGAGCAACTCGTCGACCTGGTCCGCCGCTTCGAGGAGCACGGACCGGCCGTCGACCTCCGGCTGCCCACCGCGGCGCCGACCTGGCCACCCATCGTCACCACCACCGTGTACCGGGTCGTCCAGGAATCCCTGACCAACATCGCCCGCCATGCCCGCGGCACCCGCGCGGCCACCGTCACCATCTCCCAGGACAGCACGGACATCACCGTCGAGATCGGCAACGATGCTCCGCCGCACCCCGCGATCCACGCCTCCAAGCGCGGCGGCTACGGCCTGGTCGGCATGGGCGAACGCGTCGAGGCACTGGGCGGTACGCTCAGCGCCGGTCCGCAGCCCGGCACCGGCTGGTCGGTACGGGCCACCCTGCCCATGCAAGCCGGAGACCGCCCGTGAGCATCAGCGTGCTGGTCGCCGACGACCAGGCCATGATCCGCACCAGCCTGCGCCTCATCCTGGAGGACGAGCCCGACATCACCGTCGTCGCGGAAGCGCGCGACGGCGCCGAGGCCGTCGCCCTCGCCCGCCAACTGCGGCCCGACGTCTGCCTCATCGACATCCGGATGCCCCGCCTCGACGGCATCGACGTCACCCGCGCACTCGCCGGCCCGGGCGTCGCCGACCCGCTCCGGGTGGTCATCGTCACCACCTTCGGACTCGACGAGTACGTCTACGGCGCCCTCCAGGCCGGAGCCCTCGGCTTCGTCCTCAAAGACGGCGACCCAACCCTCTTCACCGCCGCCGTGCGGGCCGCCAGCATCGGGGACGCCATGATCTCCCCGTCGATCACCCGGCGCCTGCTCCGCGACCTCGCCTCCGTCAAACCCTCCCCGGCCCACCAGCCCGACTCCGCGCTCACCGACCGGGAGACCGACGTCGTCCGCGCCGTTGCCCGGGGCCGCACCAACCAGGAGATCGCGGCCGCCCTGTTCATCTCCGTCAGTACCGTGAAGGGCCACCTCGCCGCGATCCAGAACAAACTCGGAGCCCGCAACCGCAGCGAGATCACCGCCTGGGCCTGGGAATCCCGCCTGATGCCGGGCAGCGCCGACCAACCGAACAGCAGCCGATAGCCCGTGCGAATCGGCCAGGCGGGTGGAGGCGCGCCACAGACCTCGGGCTGAGATCGAACTGAGTGCGCTCCCATTTCACATCGCGAGCCCCAGGGCCTTCGAGACGCGTCAGTCGCACGACGTTTCCGCAGCTCAGCGGGGCCCTTTACAGGTCCGTGTTCTGGCAGAGACGTGTCTCGTGGGTGCCGTGTCCCTTCCCTCAGGCAAACGTCACCGCACTGAGGTCGGTCGAGGAAGTCGATCATGTGACTTGTTCAGCCCGGAGAGTGAAAGAGGCGGCAAGGCACGCCTCGGGACCAGCTGGGGCCGATACGAAGATCACGTTCGTTTTGTGATCTTCGAAAGGACCAACTCGTGCGCGCATATCGCACAGGTCGCAGGCTTGCCGCCGCGCTCTGTTCCCTCATGGCCGTCCTCGCCCCTGTCGCTGTTCACACCCTGGTGTCGGCTGACACCGCGCACGCCCAGGAGAAGCGCCTCAAGTCCTGGGGCAACAACCGCTCCGGCCAGCTCGGGGACGGCACCTGGACCGACTTCCGCACCACAGCCACCACCGTGCTCGGATTGACGAGCGCTGAGGTGGTGAAGATCGCCGCCGGCGGGGCCGGGCCGACCACCGGCCACGGGCTGGCGCTGCTGACGGACCGTACGGTGCAGTCCTGGGGTGCGAACGGGTCCGGCCAGCTCGGTGACGGCAGCGTGTTCAGCCACAACGCGCCCGGACAGGTCGTCAACCTCTCCAACGCCACCGACATCGCGGCGGGCGGTGCGCACAGCCTGGCCCTGCTGGCCGACCAGACGGTCGTCTCCTGGGGAAAGAACAACTACGGCCAGCTCGGCAACGGCACCACCTTGGACAGCAGCGTGCCGGTCCGGGTCGAGGGCCTCAACAAGGTGATCGCCATCGCCGCCGGGCTCAACCACAGCCTCGCGCTGCGCGAGGACGGCACGGTCTGGGCCTGGGGCTACAACATCAACGGCCAGCTGGGCGACGGCACTTCGGCCAGCCGGAGCGTACCCTCCCCGGTGAGCAACCTGACCGGCGTCAGCCGGATCGCGGCCGGCTGCAACCACAACCTTGCCCTCGTCGGCCCGCCGCGCAGCAGCACCGGGCCCACCAGCGGCAACACGGTGAAGGCCTGGGGCTACAACGCCACCGGCCAGCTCGGTGACAACAGCACCATCAACCGCTACACCCCGGTCGACACCCAGGGCCCGTGGCTCGGCGGGGTCTCCCAGATCGCCGCCGGGTGCAACCACAGCCTGGCCGTCACCGACAGCGACAACAAGCTCAAGGCCTGGGGACAGAACACCTCCGGCCAGATCGGTGACGGGACGACGGACTACCGCATCACCCCCGTCACTGTCCCGGGCATCAAGGGCGTCGAGCTGGTGTCGGGCGGCCGCGAGCACACCATCGCCCTGCTCGGTGACAACACCGTGCGCTCCTGGGGCGCCAACGGCTCCGGCCAGCTCGGCAACGGCACCACCACCGACAGCACCACCCCGGTCACCAGCCTGACCGCGCTCACCGGTGTCGACAAGATCGCCGCGCCGGTCGGCGGCGATTTCAGCTTGGCCAACTAGGGCGTTTCCTTCCGAGCATCGGATCGTTGGCCGGTCGTGTCGTTGACTGGCAGGTGATCGCGGCGATCGGTGGCTCCCCATCGCCCGAGTGCCCCGGGCCCGCGCGGCCGGGGCCGCGTGCCGCTGCGGGGCCGAGCCGCGGGGGTCGGCGCGGCAGCGCGGTGCGGCGGTCCCGACCGTCCGGGTGCTTTGCTCTAGATTGCCCGGTTATGGGAGAGAGTCGCGAGATCAGTCGCCGGTCGGTGCTCAGGACGGTCGCCGCCGGTCTCGTGTCGGTGACGGGCACGGGAGCGGCAGCGGCCTTGGGCCCGGTGGCGTTCCCGCAGCCCGTGACGGTGCGGCGGCGGCCGGCGCCGGGGCTGGTGCCGTCGGTGCTGGAGCAGGTGCTGGACGTCCGATACGCGCAGGTCGAGGTGCCGGGCCACGGGCCGATCACCACGCGGGCCTACAACGGGGGCTTCCCGGGGCCGACGCTGCGGGTCCGGGCCGGGGACACCCTGCTGCTCACGCACGTCAACGGACTGCCGCCGAACCCCGTCCACGACGGCCGCGCCGAGTACGGTCACCGGATGCCGCACCGGCCCCACAGCTTCAACCTGCACGCCCACGGCATGCACGTCTCCCCGTCGGGGCTCGCCGACAACGTGCTGCGGGAGTTCGCGCCGCGCTCCGCGCCCGGCAACCCGGAGCCGCACTACCGCACGGTGCTGCACATCCCAGCCGACCACCCCGCCGGGACGTACTGGTACCACCCGCACCTGCACGGCTCGACCGCCGAACAACTGGCCGGGGGCATGGCGGGGGTGATCGTGGTGGAGGGGGACATCGACGAGGTGCCGGAGGTGCGGGCCGCCGCGGACGTGGTGGTCTGCGTCAACGAGCTCAAGCTGCGCGACGGCCGGGTGCCGCCGTTCGACGCGGGAGCCTGGCTGACGGGGGTGCCGTCCGTGTTCACCGTGAACGGCGCGGTCAACCCGCTGCTGGCACTGCGGCCGGGCGAGGTGCAGCGCTGGCGCCTGGTGGGGGCTACCGCGTTCACCGCGCTCACGCTACGACTCACCGGTCCACAGGGCCAGTTGACGATGCACCGGATCGCCCAGGACGGCATCACGCTGCCCGCGCCGGTGCCCGCGCAGACGGTGGAGCTGGTGATGGGCAACCGGGTGGACGTGCTGGTCCGGGGTGCGGCGCCAGGCCGGTACGAGCTGCGGGCCGACCGGGTGCCGCAGCCGCTGCTGACCGTCGAGGTGGCGGGCCCGCCGCTGGACCCGCCGATGGCCCTGCCGCGCGCGCTGCCGCCCGGCCGGCCGTTCCTCGACGAGCGGGAGGTCACCGGTCCGGACCGGGAGGTGCTCTTCCACGTCGACCCGGGCGTCTTCCCCCTGCCGTTCCCCGACGCCTTCCGCGTGCTGGGAACCCACCCGACCCCGCCCGCGCACCCACACGGCGACCTCCGCCTCGACCCGGCGTACGGCCTGTACGACCCGGGGTACGTCAACCACGTGCTGCCGCTGGGCCGTACGGAGCGCTGGACGGTTCGCACCGGCGAGACCTCCCCCGGCTTCAACCACCCCTTCCACCTGCACACCAACCCGTTCCTGGTGACCCACCGCGACGGCGTCCGGATCGACCCGCCCATCTGGCACGACACCGTCGGCCTGGCGGGTGGCACCCCGGGCGAGTCGGTGACTTTCCTGGTCCGCTACGAGGACTTCACCGGCCGCGCGATCGCCCACTGCCACCAACTGCACCACGAGGACCTCGGCATGATGCAGACCGTGGAGTACGTCGAGGCGTGATCCGGACGGCCTCCGAGAAGGTGAGCAGCCGCCTGGCGCTCGCGTGGGTGTAGGCCGGCTCCCGTGAACAGAGCCAGGCGCTACCGTCGTGATTGCTGAGTGCCGTTAGCCGGAGCGTGCAGGTGGGCAGTGGGCCCCGTTCTCCTTGAGCCAGCCGTCCGTCTTCAAGGGGTGCAAGCTCCTCACGTGCTGCCACTGTCGCCTGGCAGGCGTCGCACCGCTCGCGCGGTCAGCGGCAGGCAGACCAGTTGGGCCGCGCCGACGGCAACTCGCTCCGCCTGGTCGCGGGTTCGCACGAGCGCCTTCTTGAACCCGAGCACGAACCCGGCGGGTGCCGGTGAGCCGTAGGCCGTCAGGCAGCACAGGCCGCCTCCTTCCAGTCCCCTGGTGTGGCGGGTGGGAGCGTGGACGGCGAAGGAGCTCAGGAGTTCGCGCACGATCACCGCTGCCGCTGTCCGGGAGCACCGTTCGGCGGGGCACTTGCGTCGCCCCAGGCCGAAGCCCACGAATCCGCTGTCCGCTCGGCCGCGTTGCTCCCATCTGTGCGGGTTGAAGGCATCCGGCTCGGTGTGGCCCGTCCGCTGGTGCCGGCCGATGTCGAACAGGAGCTGGGTTCCGCGCGGGATCGTCACGGCCGGGCTGAGCGGGATGTCGTCCGTCACGAGTCGCTGGATGGTTGCGTGCAGGGGGTAGAGCCGCAGTGCTTCCGAGAGGAGGTGGTCAAGGTAGCGGGGATCGTTCTCGACGATCCGTTCGACGACGTGCGGATGGCGGGATGCCTCGAGCACGGTGTGGCAGACGCCTTCGGAGAGCTGGATGACACCGGTGTTGAAGAACACGCCTTGCAGGTGCTTCGACCTGGAGGTCGTGTCGAGTGTGCTGTCGGGGCCGAAGATCTCGGGGCAGCCACCGTGCTCGGTCACCTTGGTCCGCACGAGGTCGAGGAGTGCCAGTGCGGCGTCGGCGTCGCCGGCGGGCCGAAGTCCCTTGGAGGTGCGCATGGAGTCCCTGGCGGAGCGGGCGATCAGCGTGATCTGCTCCTGCGTCGGCGCGGTTCTGAAGGCCAGTTCGAACATGAGGCGGGCGGAGATCGGGACGGCGAGGTCCATGAGCCGCAGCACGCGGCTCGTGGTGCCGAGGGGCCAGGCGTCGTCCAGGACCTGGCGGGTACACCTGCGGGCCATCGCGACGATCTCCTCGCGCGGGACGGCGAGGGCGCGGAAGGTCGCCCTGGCCAGTTCCGCGTAACGGGGGTGGTCGGGGTCGATGTTCTCCTGGTGCTCGTCGGCCGGGCGGTGGAAGTGGCGGATGGCCCGCCGCGCGTGGGTGTCGCCGCGGTGGCTCGCGGACTCGTGGGCGAAGAGCTCCTCCAGGACCGGCCCGTGGATGTCCTGGTTCGGCAGGCGGATCATCGGGGTGCCGGCCGGGCCGTCGTCCTTGGTGAGCAGGCGGAACCGGTAGGCAGCGGCAAGGCGCGGGTGGGCGGCGAAGGCGAGCACCGCCGCGGTGGCAGCGGCTGCCGGGATCGCGATCAGCAGGATCAGGAGGGCGCTCATGCGGGCTCCGTCGACGAGGCTCGAATCGCCTGTGCTTCCCTTACCACCCTTACCCGACTTCGGTGTTGTGAAGCCGCTCGTGCGCGGGACGCGTCCACGGGCGGGATCCGGTCGGGCCCTGTTGCACCGGATCGGCGGATTCGCCTGCGGCGGTCCGGGGCGGCTGCGGTGCCGTCCTGGTCTGCTCGCCCGTGGTCCCGACGCTCGCTCCGCCGGACAGTTGCCGCGCTGCTGTACGACTCCCCGATCACGCGGATTCGCCGCACACTGCGCGGGCACCTGCGCTGATCTCGCGGCGGACCTCGTCCTTGCGGACCTTGCCGAGCGCCGTTCGCGGCAGCGCGGCCACGAGGGCCAGCCGGGCCGGCAGGTACCACTCGGTCATCTTCCTGCCCCGCAGGAAGGCGCGGAGGTCATCGAGCGAGGGCGGCGCACCGCGCGGGACCACGACCGCGCAGGCGACTTCGTGGCCGTCGTCGTCCGGCACGCCGACGACGGTGGCTTCGGCCACCCGGGGGTGGCCCAGGAGTTCGCCCTCCACCTCGGCCACCGGGATCACGTAGCCCCAGCCGATGCGATCGGCCGCGCGGGAGAGGAAGCGCAGGTTCCCCCGCTCGTCGGCCTGGACGAGGTCGTCCGTGTCGTACCAGCCCTGGTCGTCCGCGGGACTCCACAGGACGCGCCTGGTGCGCAGGTCGAACATCCCGCGGCACAGGCCGGGGCCGCGCACGTGCAGCCGGTCGGCCCCGGTGGCGTCGCTCCCGGTCATCCGGATCCGCATGCCCGGCAACGGTTCGCCGAGGGTCCGCTCCTGCGTGCCCGCCGGGTCGTCCGGCCGGGTCGCCATGACCGGGCCTGCCTCCGTCATGCCGTAGAACCTGACCAGTCGCGGGCACAGGTGCGTGCGCACCTGTGCGGCGACGGGGGCGGGCAGTGGCGCGGCGAGGCTGATGACCTGGCGCAGCCCGCTCAGCTCGCGGGGGTGACGCTGCTGCTCGCAGGCGAGTTCACCGAGGCTGCGCGGGGCCGCGATCAGGCAGTTCACGTCGTGCTGTGCCAGCAGGTCCAGCCACGTCCCGGGGTCGTGGGTGTCGGTGAACATCGAGGGCTGTCCGGTGGCGAGCGGAGACAGCAGCCCGAACAGCAGCCCGATGGCATGGGTCAGGGTGGAGACGGCGGCCGTCACGCCGTTCTCCGGCAGGTGCGTCCGTGCGGCCCGGAGGGCGGCGTACCTGGTGTTGTGGGTGTGCAGCACGGCCTTGGCCCGGCCGGTCGTCCCCGAGGTGCAGAGCACCTGGCACACGTCGTCGGCTTGCACGGTCGGGCGTTCGGCGACGGGCAGCGGTTCGGCGGACGCCGCGTCGCGCATCAGGTCGCCGAGGGTGATGACCTGCGCGGTCCCGTGCCCACCGGAGTCGCCGGCGTCCGCGGTGACGAGGAGGCCGGCCCCGGTGCTGGCCGTCATCACCTCCCGCTCGCGCGCGCCGGTGCCCGGCGGCAGTGAGAGCGCCGCCGCGCCCACCCGGCCGCAGGCCAGCCACAAGGCTCCCGACTCCCACCAGTTCGGCAGCTGCCAGGCCACCACCTGGCCGGGACGGACCCCCCGCTCCCGCAGCACCGCGGCGAACTGTTCGACACATCGGGCGAGTTCGCCGAAGGTGACCGTCGCCGTCTCGCCCAGGAGGGTGCGTGCGTTGAGGTACGCGGGTCGGTCGGCCGCGGTGCGGGCCAGCGCGTGGAGGTCGTCCAGGAAGGTGCCGTGGCGCCACCACCCCTGTGCGTAGTAGGAGGCGGACTCGGCCGGCAGCGCTGGCAACGACCTGCTCAACTCACCCATGGTTCCCCGAAAGTGACAGCGGTGACGAAAGCTTGGCGACCGCGCGGGCGACGACCTCGCCCGCCTCGTCCTGGTGGGCGTGCCAGTGGGGCTGGTAGGTACCGGCGGGCGTGGGAGCGGCGCCACCGGTGTAGACGACCAGGGCGCGTTCGCCGGGGCGGATCAGGCCCTGCTCGATGGCGTCGAGCGTGCCGGCCAGCGAGTAGAGGCCGGCCCGCTCGCGGGGTGTGCCGTCGGGGTCGAGGGCGACGGCGACGCCGGCCTCCCGGAGCAGGGCGATGGCACGCGGTTCCAGCTGGAGGTAGCGGCTGTTGGTGAGGGCGCGCACGGTGCCGCGGCTGTAGGCGCACAGAGCCCGCATGCGCCGCACGAGGTCCTCGGTGAGCCTCTGGCGGAACAGTGTGGGTTCGAGCACCGGGACCTCGCCAGCCTCGCCCGGCCGCCCGCCGAGGGCCTTGACGAACGGGGCGACGGCCTGCTGCTGGACGCCGAGGAAGCGGGGCACCTGGACGGACTGCGTGCGCTGGAGCTCGCGCAGCCCGGCGTAGAACCCGAGCGGCCCGTACCCGCTGGACAGCGCCTGGACGTGCCAGTCCCACTGCCGGCCCAGCTCGTGTCCGGCGTCGCGCAGGACGTGGGCGCGCAGCTTGTTCGCCTCGTCCTGGTCGGCCGGGGCAGGGATGACCGGGACGCCCAGGGTCTGGGCGCAGGCCGCCAGGACGGCCTTGATCCGGTCCTCGGGTGCGTCGACCTCGACGAACTGCACGGTGTCGGACTCGGCGAGCCGGGGCACGATGCGGCGGCGGGAAGCCGGCGGGTGCAGGATCACCGCGCGCAGGCCGACGTGGGCGGCGTAGGCGGCCAGGGCGTTGGCGGTGTTCCCCGAACTCTGGGCGAGGACGAGCGGCTGCTCCTGCCCCACGTAGCGGGAGACGGCCAGGCAGACCAGCCAGGACTTGAAGGTGCCGGTGGTGTTGCCCGTCGACAGGTCCAGCACGTCGGCGAGAACGCCGCCCTGGGGCGGTAACTGGACGATGCGTGCGCTCTCCTGGAGGCTCGCCCGGCGGATCCGCTCGGGGTCGGCCGACAGGTGCGCGGCATACCGCCGCACGACGTCGTCCTGCGCGTAGATCTCCATGGCCGGGCCCTCCCCGCAACCGCTAACGGGCGGCGGCGAAATGGCTGCGCAGGTACTCGCTCCAGCGGACCGGCGGGTAGTCGGTGCGGCCGACGGGCGGCGCGAACGCCTCGATGACGGCGTCCTGGTCGGCCCCGCTGGCGTAGAGCAGCGAGAGCAGGTCCTCCTCGGGGGCCGTGGCGGGCGGCGGGGCGACCCGGTGCAGGCACGCCGGCCAGCGGTCCCCGGTCCACCGGGCGAGAAGTTGGCCGACGTTGACGGCCAAGGTCCCGGGGACGAACGGAGCGTCGACCCAGCCGCCCTCGGCGCTGTGGAGCTGCAGGCCGCCCAGCCCGTGCTCGCGGTCCAGGACGGTCAGCGCGCCGAGGTCGGTGTGCGGGGCGTGCCGGTACCCGCCCGGCGTAGTCGTTCCCAGACGGCGCAACGACGGGTACCACTTGAACGCGCCGACATGGGTGGGGTCGCACCGCAGCGCGGTGAAGTGATCGGCGGGCGCGCCGAGTGCGTGGGCGCACAGCGTCAGCAGTTCGTCGCTGAGCGCGCGCATCGACCGCAGGTACTCATCCGCCAGCTCCGCGAGCCGGGGCACCTGCGAGGGCCAGCGCTGCACGCGGCGCTCGTCGAGGACCGCCGAGCCGGTGGCACCGCCGTCCCGGAAGCTGAACGTCTCTCTCAGGTCGGCCGGGCCCCCTTGGGCGTTCGGGTAGTCGGTGCTCCAACCGCTGCCGCCCCTCTCGGCGCGGTAGCCGGCCTTGACCGACTCGGGAAGTGCGAAGAACTCCCTGGCGAGCGCCCGGAGTTCCCTGAGCAGCTCGGCCGGGACCTGGTGCCCGGTGACCAGGCAGAAGCCGTACGAACCGAAGACGGCGTCCAGCTGACGGGCCACCTGGTCGCGATCGTGCGGCTCGCCGGTGCGCCAGCGCTCCAGGTCGATCAGCAGGTCGGTACCTTCGGCGGCGGTTCGGGCGGTGGGGGTCATGTTCGTCCTCGTGCTCGCAGTGGTCCGGCGCCGCTGACGTTCCCGGGTCGCACCCGGCTCGTCGCGGTCCATCTAACCGGCGCTCCCACCTCGCCCCGGCATCCGACAGCCGAAACTCACCTGCACGAGTGATCATTGGCCCGGCGGACACCTCCTCGGCCGGCTCCGCCGCCACCATGGGGGCCGAACTCGGGGTCGCTGTCCGGGCGGACCCCCGGCCGTGCCGGCACCGCGCCGCGCGGCCCCGGAGCGGAAGTGAGCACGCGACGCATGGACGACACGGGCCTGGACCGGATCGCGCAGTTCGCCCGGCAGGAGATCGGCCCCTACCTGGCCGCCCACCCGGAGGACCGCTACCCCCTGCCCCTGGTGCGACAACTGGCCCAACTGGGCGCCTTCGGGGCGGCCGTGCCGACCCAGTACGGCGGAGGTGACTGGAGCCGGCGCGACCTCGCCCTCATCGGATACGAACTGGGCCGCGGCTGGCAGCCGTTGGCCGCTCTGGTCGGCACCCACCTCAAGCTGTGCCGGCAGGTGACGCAGCACGGCACCCCACGGCAGCGCGAGCGCTGGCTCGACGCGATGGCCCGCGGCGAGAGCGTCTTCGCCCGCGCCTACCACGAACAGGGCATCGGCCACCCCTCCCAGCTGCGCACCCGCGCCACCCGGCGCGGCCGGGCCGCCGTGCTCAACGGACGCAAGAGCTGGGTGACCAACGCGCGCAACGCCGACCGGGTACTGGCGATCGCCCGCGGCGACAACGCCACCATGGGCGTCCTCGTGGACCCCGCCCGGCCCGGGGTTACCGTCGGACCCGAGCTGCCCAGGCCCGGCCTGCTCGGCGTCTCGCTCGCCGAAATCACCTTCCACGACTACGAGTTCGATCCCGAGGAGGACGTGCTCGGCGGCTGGGGCCACGACCTGACCGCCTCGCTGCTCGCCCACGACGTGACCAGCTACACCGCCCGGGCCGTGGGCTCGGCCGACGCCGTCCTCGAACACGCCGTGCGCTTCGTGCGCGACGGCCTGACTCACCGGCCGGCCGACGTCCAGGGCGCCATCCGCCTGCGGACGGGCGAGTTGGCGGCCAAGGTCGCGGTGATGCGGACGGTCTGGCGCGCCCTGCTCGACCCGCGGCCGCCCGAGGACGGAACGCCTCCTGGAGCGCCGAACCCGCCGATGACCTCCGCGGTGGCCAAGGTGTTCTGCACCACAACCCTGCTGGACGTGCTGCGGGAGGCAGCCGCGCTGTGCGGCGGGGCCGGCTACGCCGCAGCCGACCACGCCCTGGGACGCCACTACCGCGACGCGCTGGCACTGCCGATCATCGGAGCGCCCAACGACGTCCTGCTGTCCCGGATCGGCGAACACGAGCTGGGTGCGGACCGGTCGTCAGGACCGGTGCCGGATCCGTACCCGGACCGCTGACCCGACAAGATCCGAATCAGCGGATCCACCTCGCCGGCCGGGCCAGGGGGATGGCCACGCCGCCCGGGTGGCGGGCGGTCAGGTTGCGACCGGGGGGATCTGGTTCGGGTCGGTAAGTGGTGCGGCGTCGCCTCCGTGACGCCGCACCACTTACCGGTGTGAGCCGAGCTCAGCGGAGGGACGGTGCTGCGCTCCGGGTCATTTCGCTGCGGGACCTTCCGTGTAGTTGTCCGCTTGGGTGCTGCTGTACTTGCCGTGCGGGAGGGCGAAGGTCTGCTGATGAAGGTCGGAGCCCGTGGGGACGGGGCAGGCGCAGGTCACGTGGTCGAAGTGGTTCGCCGCCTGGACTCCCCCTTCGGTGAAGGTCTCGGCGTTGTTCCCGGTGTCGTTCACGACAGCGTAGGAAGCCGGCGTGCTGAGAGCGAACTCAGTTCACTCTCATTTCACATCGCGCGTCCCAGAGCCTTCGACGCGCGTCAGCCGCACTGCGTTTCCGCAGGTCAGAGACGTGCTGACCTGCGGAAACGACAAGAGATCGAACTGCGTTTCCGCAGGTCAGAGCACCTACTACAGGTCGTAGTACAGCTCGAACTCGTGCGGGTGCGGCCGCAGCGCGATCGGGGCGATCTCGTTGGTCCGCTTGTAGTCGATCCAGGTCTCGATCAGGTCCGGGGTGAAGACGCCGCCGGCGAGCAGGTACTCGTGGTCCTCCTCGAGGGCCTGCAGCACGGCGGGGAGGGAGGCCGGGACCTGGGGTACGCCCGCGTGCTCGTCGGGGGCGAGCTCGTAGAGGTCCTTGTCGACCGGCTGGATCGGCTCGACCTTGTTCTTGACGCCGTCCAGGCCCGCCATCAGCATCGCGGAGAAGGCGAGGTAGGGGTTGGAGGACGGGTCGGGCGCCCGGAACTCGATGCGCTTGGCCTTGGCGTTGGAGCCGGTGATCGGGATCCGGATCGCGGCCGAGCGGTTGCGCTGCGAGTAGACCAGGTTGACCGGGGCCTCGAAGCCGGGGACCAGGCGGTGGTAGGAGTTCACCGTGGGGTTGGTGAAGGCCAGCAGCGAGGGGGCGTGCTTGAGCAGGCCGCCGATGTAGTAGCGGGCGGTGTCGGAGAGCCCGGCGTAGCCCTGCTCGTCGTAGAAGAGCGGGGCGCCGTCGGCCCAGAGCGACTGGTGCACGTGCATGCCCGAGCCGTTGTCACCGAAGATCGGCTTCGGCATGAAGGTGGCCGTCTTGCCGTTCCGCCAGGCGACGTTCTTGATGATGTACTTGAACAGCATCAGGTCGTCGGCCGCGTGCAGCAGGGTGTTGAAGCGGTAGTTGATCTCGGCCTGGCCGGCGGTGCCGACCTCGTGGTGCTGGCGCTCGACCTGAAGGCCGGAGGCGGCCAGCTCCAGCGACATCTCGGCGCGCAGGTCGGCGAAGTGGTCGACCGGCGGGGTCGGGAAGTAGCCGCCCTTGTACTTGACCTTGTAGCCGCGGTTGCCGCCCTCCTCGATCCGGCCGCTGTTCCAGGCGCCGGCCTCGGAGTCGATGTGGTAGTAGGAGGCGTTCGCGGTGGTCTCGAACCGGGCCTCGTCGAACACGTAGAACTCGGCCTCGGGACCGAAGAAGGCGCTGTCGGCGATGCCGGAGGAGGCCAGGTAGGCCTCGGCCTTCTTGGCCACGTTGCGCGGGTCGCGGCTGTAGGCCTCGCCCGTGATCGGGTCCTGGATGAAGAAGTTGATGTTGAGGTGCTTCTCCTTGCGGAACGGATCGAGCCGCGCGGTCGCCAGGTCCGGGACCAGTGCCATGTCCGACTCGTGGATCGCCTGGAACCCGCGGATCGACGAACCGTCGAACATCAGGGTCTCGGCGGGGTCGAAGGTGGCCGCCGGAACCGCGAAGTGCTGCATGACGCCCGGCAGGTCGCAGAACCGCACATCCACGAACTTGATGTCGTTCTCCGCGATGTAGGCCTTGACCTCATCCGCATTCTTGAACATCGATGTCCTCCTCTGCCCGACCGCGACGAGGGCCGGGATCAGACCTGCACGGACCAGTCGTCCCAACCGGCCACGGTGCGGGCCACCTTAGGAACAGGCCGTTTCCTGGCTATGACCCGATCGTTTCGCCCATGTTAACCGGCGAGCCCGAATGGGCGGCAAAGTCACCCGGGTGGGGGCAAAACGTGCCGGGGGCAGCGCCGTTCTCCGCAATTGGTCTGAACCACTGGAAGGGGCCGCGCCACGCGGATTCACCCGCAGGGGGAGTCGACGCCGGCCGCTCCGGTATGCCCGGCTACTGTGGGTTCGTGGACAGCAGAGAAGCAATGGGATCGTGGCTGGAAGGCCCGAAGGCCGCCGCCGAGCGGATGGGTGCCGACTTCGGCTACCGCGGTGAGCGGCTCGGTCGCCCGCAGCAGGGTTCCGGCGCGGTGGCCGGCCCCGGCCGGCGGATCGGCGCGCTCTTCGCGGACGGCTGGATCGCCAGCCTGATCGCCTTCGGCCTGCTCGCCCACGGTGACCCCGCCAAGGCCAACCTGCTCAGCCTGCCGGTCTTCTTCGCGATGAGCGCGCTGCTGCTCGCCACCACCGGCACCACGATCGGCAAGCGGCTCTTCGGCCTGCGGGTGGTGCGGCTGGACGGCGGGCGGGCGACCATCCCGCAGGTGCTGCTGCGCACCGTGCTGCTCTGCCTGGTGGTGCCCGCCGCGGTCTGGGACCGGGACACCCGCGGCCTGCACGACAAGGCGGTCGCGACGGTCGAGGTGCGGATCTGACCCCGAGGTTCTTGACATGTGAGGTTCTTGAAATGTGGAGAGGCCCCGCCGGTCGGCGGGGCCTCTTTGCGTATGGGTGCCGGTGGCGCGGCGGCTCAGCGAGCCTGGCCGCCCTTGGGCATCCGGGCGCCCTTGGGCATCGGGCCCTTGGGGATCGGTGCCTTGGAGAGCAGGTCGCCCAGCGCGCGCAGGCGGTCGTTGGTCTCGGTGACCTGGGCGGGCGTGATCGCGCGCGGCAGCCGCATCAGGTGGATCTGCAGCTTCTTCAGCGGCACCTCGCCCGGCCCGTCGCCGACCATGATGTCGTGCACCGGCACGTCGGCGACCACGCGCGCCATCTTCTTCTTCTCGGCGGCGAGCAGCGGGCGCACCCGGTTCGGGTTGCCCTCACCGATCAGCGCGATGCCGGGGCGGCCGACCGCGCGGTAGACCGCGTCCTGGTTGCGGGTGACCGCGACCGGGGTCGGGTTGGCGCTCCAGCCGCGCTTGATGTTGTTCAGCACGGCCGCGGCGGCGCCCGGCTGGCCCTCCATCTGGCCGAACGCGGCCCGCTCGGCCCGGCGGCCGAAGACGATCGCCGCGGCCAGGAAGCCCAGGATGAAGCCAAGGATCCCCACGATGATGGGGTGACCGATCAGGAAACCGATGGCGAGGAACACGCCGAAGGTGAGGAGGCCGACGCCCCCGATGATCAGGCCGATCTTGGTGTCGACCTTCTGGGTCATGATGTACGCCTGGCGGATCTGCTTGAGCCGCCCGGGAGTTTCGGATGTTTCCCTCGCCATGAAGGCCATGCTACGTGGCGGGGACATCGGAACACGAAGCACGGTCCCGATTCGGCGCAACCGTGCGGGAAATCGTTACCCCAGGTGAGCGAAGGGGGCGCGTCGGACGGTGCGCGGGCAGGCCGGCCCGGGCCGCCGCGCGGTCGGCCGCATGGCGGCGGTTCTCGCAGACCGCCGACCAGGCGTTCAACTGCGCCTGGCGTCGACCGCCCGCCAGCAGCACGCTCTCCGCCAGCCTGATCGCCGTGCCGATCGTGGTACGCATCGCGGCCACTCCCCTCGCCGAGCCTGCGTCCAGTCTCGGCCGCCGTTGTTAAGCCCCCGTGACCCGCGGGTCAAACCCCGGTGAAACGCCGGTGGGGCCCGGAGGTTCCTCCGGGCCCCACCGCACGCACGACCGTCAGACCGCGGTCCGCTCGCGGTGCTCCAGCGCCTGCCGGTAGAGCCGGCCGGCGCGGTAGGAGGAGCGGACCAGCGGCCCGGACATCACGCCGGCGAAGCCGAGCTCCTCGGCCTCCTGCTGCAGCTCCACGAACTCGTGCGGCTTGACCCAGCGCTCGACCGGGTGGTGGCGCAGCGAGGGACGCAGGTACTGGGTGATGGTGATCAGCTCGCAGCCCGCGCCGACCAGGTCGGCCAGCGCCTGGCTGACCTCCTCGCGGGTCTCGCCCATGCCCAGGATCAGGTTGGACTTGGTGACCAGGCCGGCCGCCCTGGCCTGGGTGATGACGTCCAGCGAACGCTCGTAGCGGAACGCCGGGCGGATCCGCTTGAAGATCCGCGGCACCGTCTCGACGTTGTGCGCGAGCACCTCGGGACGCGAGGAGAAGACCTCGGCCAGCTGCTCGGGAACCGCGTTGAAGTCCGGGATCAGCAGCTCGACGCCGGTGCGCCCGGCCGCGCGGTCCGCGGTCAGTGCGTGCACCTGGCGGACCGTCTCGGCGTACAGCCAGGAGCCGCCGTCCTCGAGGTCGTCGCGGGCCACGCCGGTGATGGTCGCGTAGTTGAGGTCCATGGTGACGATGGACTCGGCGACCCGGCGCGGCTCGTCACGGTCGAAGTCGGCGGGCTTGCCGGTGTCGATCTGGCAGAAGTCGCAGCGCCGGGTGCACTGGTCCCCACCGATCAGGAAGGTGGCCTCGCGGTCCTCCCAGCACTCGAAGATGTTGGGGCAGCCGGCCTCCTGGCAGACCGTGTGCAGCCCCTCCTTCTTCACCAGCGACTGGAGGGCGTTGTACTCCGGGCCCATCTTCGCCCGGGTCTTGATCCACTCGGGCTTCCGCTCGATGGGGGTCTCGCTGTTGCGGACCTCCAGGCGGAGAAGCTTCCTGCCGTCGGGCGCGACAGCGGACACGTGCAGCTCCTAGATGTAGACGGGGTACCCCCAGGGTACGCCTGTGCTTGTACGGTCTGCGCCGGGCTCACGCCCCGCATTCGCAGGGCAACAGTGGCCGGCGCCGCCTGATTCCCGGGGGCTGATCCCCGGGTGACCACCAGCTCGCGGTCAGCGGTTCAGCGGGCCGGCGGCGTGGTCAGGGCGTGCTCAGTGGGCCAGCGCGGGCTCGGGCAGCTCGGCGAGGACCTCCGCCAGCCGCCGTTCCACCACCGGCGCCAGTTCGGCGACCGGGACGTCCCGGCCCAGCTCGCTGGAGAGCGAGCCGACCCCGGCGTCCCGGATCCCGCAGGGGATGATCCGGTCGAACCAGGTCATGTCCGGGTTGCAGTTGAGCGCGAACCCGTGCATGGTCACGCCGCGCGCCACCCGCACCCCGATCGCGGCGAGCTTGCGGTCGTCGCCGCGCTGTCCGGCGTTGGACGGCGCGTACTCGGGGCCGGCCAGCCGCGGGTCGATGCCGAGCGGCAGGCCGAGTCGCAGGGTCAGCCTGCCGATGTCGATCACCTTGGCCGGGTCGGGCACGGCGTCCGGCAGCTCCTGGCCCAGCACCCAGACCCCGCTGCGGCCCTCGACCCGGCTGGTCGCCACGCCGAGGTCGGCGCAGGCCCGGATCAGCGCCTCCTCCAGGCGGCGGACGTAGGCGACCACGTCCATCGGCTCCGGCAGCTTGACGATCGGGTAGCCGACCAGCTGGCCCGGACCGTGCCAGGTGCCCTCGCCGCCCCGGTTGACCTGCACCACCGGGGTGTCGTCCAGCGGCAGGTCCTCGGGCTTGGTCCGCTTGCCGGCGGTGAAGACCGGCGGGTGCTCCAGCAGCAGCACGGTGTCGGGGATCTCGTCGGCGAGCCGCAGCGCGTGCAGCCGCTGCTGCTCCTCCCAGGCCTCCTGGTACGGCACCGCGCCTTCGCCTATCCGCATCCGGACGAATCGCACGTTCTCGCTCACCGCTGCTCCTTGCCCAGGTGTTCGCGACCAACCTCGCCACTGTACGCCCGCTCGCTCACCCGTCCGAAGCCGCCCGCGTCGGCCCCTGGCGGACGGGGGCGCAAAGGGTACGCGCGCTTCAAACCCCGAGCGCCGCACCTTCCTCAGAACGGGCGCCCGTCCGTCACCCGTTCGGAGGACTGCCCGCGCAGATCCGCCCATAGCGCCCGAATGCTCGCTACATTCACGCCGATTCCCGACAGGGGCGTCGCGCAAGGCACCGGGGGGCCGGACCGCGGCGTTCGAGAGGTGTTGACTGACATGCCCCAACGGCCTGCAACCGACGACAGTCCGGCCTACGGTCCGCTCGACCCACTGGACCCGCACGAACGCCATGGCGAGCCGGACCGTCCAGGTACGGCCGCCCTGCCCGGGCAACGCCACGACGACACACCGCTGCTGGAACGCCGGGTGCACGCCCCCGACGACCTCCACCACGGTGTCGACGAGCTCCACCCCGGCACCGACCGGCTCCACCACGGCCCGGGCGACGGCGAGACCGCCGCCGAGGAGCACGACCGCGCCCCGGGCGGCCTGCCGCTCGGCGCGGACCTCGGCACGGACGAGGACGGCGCCGCCCGCACCGAGGCGAGCCGCGCGCAGAATCCGCTGCTCGCCGCGCTGATCGAGGAGGCCGGCTTCTCGCACGCCGGCCTGGCCCGCCGGGTCGACCAGCTCGGCCTGGAGCACGGGCTCGACCTGCGCTACGACAAGACCTCGGTGACCCGCTGGCTACGTGGTCAGCAGCCGCGCGGCGCCACCCCGGCGCTGATCGCCGAGGTCTTCACCCGCCGGCTCGGCCGCCGGCTCTCCGCCCAGGACATCGGGCTGGACGCCTGCGCCCCGGTCTACGCGGGCCTGGAGTTCGCCGAGACCCCGCAGGAGGCCGTGGACATCGTCGCCAGCATGTGGCGCAAGGACACCGGCCCGCAGTCCGAGCTGCGCCGGATCGCCTTCACCCCGGCCGGCCTGGTGGTGCCCAGCCGCGACTGGCTGATCGGGCGCAGCGACGAGCAGGTGGCCCGGGACGGCTCGGCCGGGATCTACGTCTCGGGGCCGGACGGACCGCTCGCCCGGCTCGACCCGACGGCGGAGCACGGCGACCAGCCGCCCCGGGCCGGCGCCGGCCCCGGTGGCCGCGGCACGGCGGCCGGGCGGGTGCCCTCGCAGGCCCGCCGGCCGCTGGTCTCCGGGACCAGAACCGCGACGCTGCCCGCGCAGAGCGGCCCCACCGCCGACCCGAGCGCCCGGGGGAGCCGGGCCGGCCTGCGGGTCGGGCGCGGCGACATCGCCGCCGTCCGGGCGGTCGGCGACCTGTTCCGGGCGCTGGACAACGCCTACGGCGGCGGCCACGCCCGGCAGGCCCTGGTGCGCTACCTGGAGAGCGAGGCCGAGCCGATGCTGCGCGGCCGCTACGGCGAGCAGATCGGCCGGGCGCTCTTCGCGGCGGTCGCCGACCTCACCAGGCTGGCCGGCTGGACCTCCTTCGACATCGCCGCGCACGGCCTGGCGCAGCGCTACTTCGTCCAGGCGCTGCGGCTCTCCCAGGCGGCGGGCGACCGGGTGCTCGGCGGCTACGTGCTGATCACCATGAGCCAGCAGGCGGTCCACCTCGGCCACGGCCGGGAGGCGGTCCAGCTGGCCAGGGTGGCCCAGCAGGGCGTCGGCACGGCGGCGCCCGCCACCGTCCAGTCGCTGATGCACGCCGCCGAGGCGCGCGGGCACGGGGTGCTCGGCGACGTCCGCTCCTGCACCACGGCGCTGGTCCGCTCCGAACGCGCGCTCGCGCTGGCCCGCAGCGGTGACGAACTGCCCTCCTGGGCCCGGTTCTTCGACGAGGCGCAGCTGGCCGACGAGTTCGCCCACTGCTACCGCGACCTGCAGCAGTGGCGCCCGGCCGCCCAGCACGCCGAGAAGTCGCTGCGGCTGCGCGGCGCCGCCTACGCGCGCAGCCGGGTCTTCTGCCGGATCGTGCTGGCCGCCGCCCGGCTCGGCATGGGCGACGTGGACGAGTCCTGCGCGCTGGCCACCGAGGCGCTGCGCGCGGCGGGCGAGATGCGCTCGGCCCGCACGGTGGAGTACCTGCGCGACTTCCACCGCCGGCTCGCCCCGTACCGGAGCAGCGCGGCGGCCCGCGCCTTCGAGGAGGCGGCGCGGCAGGCGGGGGTGCTCTGAGCGGTTGCCCGCAGCGTGGCCGGGGGCGGGAATCGGCGCCCCGCCCCCGGCCGTCCGTCAGGCCGCAGCGCGCGGCTGGTCGAGCTCCGCCGTGCGGGGCACGCCCAGGTCGCGCAGTACCGCCTCGGCCGCCCGGCGTCCCGAGACCAGCGCCCCCTGCGCGCTGCTGGTGTCCCGGTGGTCCCCGCAGACGTAGAGTCCGGCCAGCACCCGCACCGGGCGGCGGAAGTTGTGCGGCGGCGGCATCGCCGGTACCGCGTCCGGCAGGTGACGCACGCTCAGGAACTCCCATTCGCGCGCTGCCACCCCGTACAGCCGCCCCAGCCGCTCGCGCACCGCGGGCTCCAGGGCGGCGGGCCCGCCGGAGCCGAAGGCGCGCCGACCGAGCACCGTGGTGGCCACCAGCGAGCGGTCCGCCGGGGCGTAGGACTCGTGCACCTGACTGAGGATCAGCGAGTGCGAGACCGGCGCCGGACCCTGGTCCCGGTCGGCGTCGAGCAGCAGCACCGCCTCGTTCAGCGGCGTGCCGGCGGTGGTGTGGAAGTACGTCGTCACCGGGTGGAAGTCGGGTAGCCGCAGGCCCGGCAGCAGCTCGACCGCCGACCGGGCGTCGGTGGCCAGCACCACCGCGCGGGCGCCGAGGCGGCCGTGCTCCGCGGTCCACACCGCGTCCGCGCCGATCGCGGTCACCCGCACGCCGAGCCGCACCGTGCCCGGCGGTAGCGAGTCGGCCAACTGGCCGGGCACCGCGGCGGTGCCGGCGGCGGGCAGTGCGAGCCGGCCGCGCGCGTAGCCGCGCAGCACCAGATCGGCGATCCGGCTGCTGGTGCCGAGTGCCGGATCGCTCAGCAGGGCGGTGAGCAATGGACGCAGGAAGCCGTCCACCACCTTGGCGGGCAGTGCGCGCTCGGCCAGCGCGCGGGCGGTGCTGGTCTCGGGACGGGCCAGCAGTCTGGGCACCGGGGTGGCCGCCAGCCGGCTCAGGCTGGCGCCGAGGCGGGCCTTCTCCAGCGGGCTGCCGAGCGGCGAACGGGTGGCGGCCTGCCGGGCGGTCGGCAGCTGCGGATCGCCGACCCGGTAGCGGCGGCCGCCGCTGTGCACCAGTACCCCGGGGGCCAGTCGACACAGCGCCAGGCCGTCCAGGTCGAGCCGGCGGACCAGCTCGGGGAAACCGGTGTTGAGCAGTTGACCGCCGTGGTCCAGCCGGTAGCCGTCCAGCTGCTGACCGGCCATCCGGCCGCCGATCCGCTCGGTCGCCTCCAGTACCTGGACCTGCAGTCCGGCGGAGGTCAGCGACCGGGCGGCGGCCAGGCCGGCCAGCCCCGCGCCGACCACGACCACGTCGGGGTCGTCGGCGCGGCTGCGGCGGGTGATGTCGTGTGGGGTCACGGGCGAGCTCCCTCCCTGGTCCCGGAGCTCCGGCCGGCGGCCGGCTGCGGAGCGTGCCGGGACGGTTCGAACGGGTGATGCCCCGTCAGTAGCTTGATCAGGCAAGGGCATTCGCTCGAATCGGTGGGCGCCGCACCGCGCCGGTGGCACGCCCAGGGGGCACGCATGCGCGCCGTGCGCCGTCGCGTGCGCCCCTGGGCGCTTGCTCCCCGGGTGGCTCAGAGCGCGGCGCGCACCGCCGCGTCCACCCCCGGGTGGGTGAAGTCGAACCCGGCCGCCAGCAGCTTCGCCGGCACCACCCGGTGGCTGCCCACCACCTCCACCGCCATCTCGCCCAGCGCCAGCTTCAGCGCGAACCGCGGCACCGGGAACCGCGTGGGCCGGCGCAGCACCCGCCCGAGCGCCGCCGTCAGCTCGGCGTTGGTGACCGGCTCGGGCGCGCTGAGGTTGACCGGGCCGTTCAGCTCGGGGTTCTCGACCAGGAAGCGCAGCGCGGCGATCTGGTCCGTCAGCGAGATGAAGCTCCAGTACTGCTCACCCGAGCCGAGTCGCCCGCCCAGTCCCAGCTTGAACAGCGGGAACAGCCGGGCGCCCGCCCCGCCCGCCGCGGTCAGCACCAGCCCGGTGCGCGGGTGCACCACCCGGACCCCGGCCTCGGCGGCCGGGCGGGCCGCGCCCTCCCACGCCACGCAGACCTCGGCCAGGAAGTCGTCGCCGGCCGGCGCCGTCTCGTCGATCACCCGGGCCCCGGTCTGCCCGTAGTAGCCCACCGCCGAGGCGCTGACCAGCACGCCGGGCGGTGCGTCCAGCGTCGGCAGCACCGCGGCCAGGGTCCGGGTGCCGAGCACCCGGCTGTCGTGGATCGCCTGCTTGTACGCCGGTGTCCACCGGTGGTCGGCGACCCCGGCACCCGCCAGGTGCACCACCGCGTGCACCCCGTCCAGACCGGCCCGGTCGACCTCGCCGCGCTCGGGGTTCCAGCCGATCGCCACCGAGCCGTCCGGGCGTGGACCGAGCGCGCTACGGTGCCGGACCAGCCGGACCACCTGGTGGCCGTCGGCCAGCAGGGAGCGGACGAGGGCGGAGCCGATCAGGCCCGAGGAACCGGTGACAGCGATACGCATGCGGTCATCCTGGCAGGCGGGGCAGCCACGGTGGTGCCCAACCCGCCAGGACGCCAGGCGGGGGAGGCCGGGTGCGGCGCCGGGCTCGGACGTGCTCGAGCTGCCCGGCCGGGATGCCGGGCTGGTCAGGGCACCGCTGACGTACCCTCATCGGGCCCGATACGGTACGGCGGTGAGCAACTCCACTCCTCCCGGCTGGTACCCCGACCCGGAGCCCGCCCCGGGCACCGAAGGCGCGCACGAGCGCTTCTGGGACGGCTCCGGCTGGACCGCCAGGAGCCGCCCGCTGGCAGCGGCTGTTGCCGCCACGCTCGGTGCCGTCGCGCAGGCGCCCGCGCCGCAGCCGTCCGCGCCGCCCAGCGTCCCGCCGCCGTTCGGACGGCTGGTCGCAGCCGGGCCGTCGGAGCCCGCCATGTCGCTCTCCGACGCCTCACCGGCGTACGGTCACCCGGCCATCCCCGAGCCCGAGTCCCCGGTCGGCTACGGCATCCCGGCGGCCGCGCTCGCGCCGCCACCGATGACCCCGCCGCCGCCCGTGCCCATGCCCGTGCCCGTGCCCCCCGCGGGGCCGGTGCCGCAGGCGCCCCCGCTCTCGCCCCACGCCTACCCGCCGCCCGCCTACCCCACGGCCGGCCCGCTCCCGTACCCGTCGGCACCACCCGTGCCGCCCGCCGCGTCCGCGCCGGTCAAGCGCACCGGGCTGGTCCTCGGCCTGTTGACGGGTGCGCTCGCGCTGATCGTGGTCGTGGCCGGGGTGTCCATCTCGCTGGTCAGGGGATCGACGCAGACCGCCGGCCGGCCCGGGGTCGCCGCTCCCGGCCTGCCCCAGCCGCAGCCGCTGCCCGGTGCGGGCGCCCCGACCGGCTCCGCCGCCCCGGCCCCGGGCTCCTCCGCGGCCCCGGCCCCGGGCTCGTCCGCCGGCTCCGGCTCCTCCCCGGGTTCGGCGCCGCAGAGCAAGTCCCCGCTCTCGCCGGACGGCGGCAGTGTCCAGGACGCCGTGCACAACTGGAGCGTCCCGCTCCTCGCCGGCTGGGATTCCGCCGACCACGACGCCTCGACCGCCGCCCTGCTGGTCACCGGTCCCTACCAGTGCGCCACCCCCGGCGGCTGCGTACGCGGCAACTTCACGATCGACAGCAACCCGGCGCCCGGCCCCGACGCCGAGACGGTGGCCCGCCAGACCATGGCCGGCTACGCCCCCCAGCTCTTCGGCCCGCTCGGCACGCACCAGGAGCTGACCAGCGGCCCGATCAGCGTGGCGGGCCTCACCGGGTTCGCCGTCCGCTGGCACGTGGTGCCGCAACAGGCCGGCCCCGGCTTCCTGCTGCTGATCGCGCTGCCGGCCCCCGGCGGCGGGTTCACCACCCTGGTCGGCTCGGTGGACGACGACCCGCAGGCCCCGGCGCCCGCCGTGCTGGACCAGATCGCCGCCGGCATCCGCGCCGCCGACCTGCCGCCCGGCGGCCCCGCCACCCCGTCGGCCGCCCCCACGACCTCGTCCGCCGCCCTGCCGCGCAACGCGACCTGATCCGGAGGACCCGCATGCAGTCCGTCGAGTCCGTCGAGATCGTCGAACAGCAGCTGGCCGACCCGGTCGAGGGCGTGCGCTGCGCTCCCGCAGCGGGCAGCAGGGCCGGCGTCCTGGTGCTGGCCGGCTCCAGCGGCCGGATCGAGACGGACCGCTGCCGCCTGCTGGCCCGCGCCGGCCTGATGGCGCTGTCGATCCGCTGGTTCGGCGGCCCGGGGCAGCCGGCCGGCATCTGCGAGATCCCGTTGGAGACCTTCGCCCGCGCGATCGACCGGCTGCGCGCCGACGGCGCCGAGCGGATCGGCGTGCTCGGCACCTCCAAGGGCGCCGAGGCCGCGCTGCTGCTGGCGCTGCGCGATCCCCGGGTGGACGCCGTGGTCGCGCTCGCGCCCACGGACCTGGTCTGGGCCAACGTCGGTCCGGGCGCGGACGGCGTGACCGCGCCCTACCGTTCGAGCTGGTCCTGGCAGGGCGTCCCGCTCCCGTTCGTCCCGTACGACGACACCTGGCAGCGGGCCGAGCCCGAGGGCGCCCCGGTCGCCTTCCGCTCGCACTACCAGCGCAGCCGCCGCACCTTCGCCGAGGCGGCCGGGCTCGCCACGATCCCGATCGAGCGGACCGACGCCGAGGTGCTGCTGGTGGCCGGGGGCGACGACGAGATGTGGCCGGCGCTCGACCACGCCCGCGCCCTCGCCGCCCGGGCCCGCAAGGCCACGCTGATCAGCCACGACGGGGCCGGCCACCGCGTCCGGCTCCCCGGCGAGACCCCGCTGCCCCCGTCACCCCTGCACCGCCACGGCGGCACACCCGAGGCCGACGCCGAACTCGGCGCCCGCGCCTGGCCCGAGATCCTCCGCCTGCTGCGTGGCTGAGGCCCTAATCCCCGTAGATCTCCCACAACTTGGGGAACCGTTTCGCCAGCACGGCCGGGTCGCGGTCGTCGAACGGCGCGCCCTCCGGCTGTCGCGGCTGGTTGTTGCCCAGGTCCGGCAGCGGCAGCCCGGTCAGCTGCTCGTGCGCCTCGTCGGCGGCGTACCCGAACTCCTCGGCATCGCCGTCCTCGTCCTCGTCGAAGTCCGGCACCAGGTCCGCCAGGTCGTCCGGGTGGTGCACCGCCCCCTCGAACACCTCCCGCCCCTGCGCGATCAGCCAGCACCGGAAGTAGTCGAAGGAGTCCTCCGACACCTCGCCCAGCAGCAGCCGCGCCGCCCCCCACAGCTCCCGGGTGTACGCCCGCTGGAACCGCGCCTCGAACAGCCTCGCGAAGTCGATCACCTCATCCGGCGTCAGTTGCACGAGCCGTTCCACCAGCAGGTCGGCCTGATCGTCCGGGTCCCCGTCGGCGGCGTCGCGGGTCTCGTCGATGATCTGCCAGAAGTCCGTCTCGTACATCACCGCTCCAGCATCCCTGTTCGAGGGCCCGGATGCATGCCTACGCGCCGTAGGAGAGGGGCGCGCGCTCGCTGGAAGGGGTGAAGCTGGTGGAAGAGGGGGAGGGGATTGATACTCGGGGTAGTACGGTCCGGAGCATGGGAGCACAACGCATGGTGAAGTCCAGCGCAGCGCCCGAATCGGTTGAGGCGGAGGAGTTCGCGCCGAGAGTCACAGAGCCCGTGGGGCATGCCATCAAGGTCAGCGTCTCCATGCCTGACGATCTGGTCAGCGACATCCGAGCCAGGGTCGGTAAGCGTGAGTTCAGCCGCTTCGTGGCGGAGGCCGCAGCGCACCGGATCGCGATGATGAAGCTCGGCGAGATCGCGGATGCGTATGAGGCCGAGAACGGACCGATCCCGGACGACCTGATGCGAGAGGCCGAGGACCGGTGGCACGAAGCGTTCGGACGGTAGACATGCCCGGAACCTGGGTGCTGGACAGTGAGGGGCTGTCCCGCCTGCTGAGCAGGCAGCCCTCGGCTCTCGCGGACCTGGCGATGGCGGTCAGAAAGAACACCGCCGTCGTGGTCAGCGCGATGACTGTTCCGGAGGCTTACCACGACAGAGTGTCCAGGCAGTGGTTGTCGTACGTCCTGTCCCGGCTCGCCATCCAGCCGGTGACCGAGGCGATCGCTCTGAGGGCCACCGATCTGCTTCGGGAGCATGGATTGCACGGCCACAAGTACGCCACCGACGCCGTTGTTGCCGCCACAGCGCTGCATCGACCCGGCCCCGTCGCCGTTCTCACCAGCGATGTCGACGACCTGCGCCGCTTCTGCGCCGACGAGCCCCGGGTCACGGTCGTCCAGGTCTGAGCCACCGTCGCCGATCCCGAACGCGATCGAGCCCCGGCCCGCCGAAGCGGACCGGGGCTCAACAGTCAATCCGACCAGCAGCCTTACAGGCCGAGCTCGACCTCGAACTCGCCGGACTCCAGGATCTCCTTGACGGCGACCAGGTAGCGGGCGGCGTCGGCGCCGTCCACCAGGCGGTGGTCGTAGGAGAGCGACAGGTAGGTCATGTCGCGGACGCCGATGACGGTGCCCTCCTCGGTCTCGATGACCACGGGGCGCTTGACCGTCGCGCCGATGCCCAGGATGGCGACCTGGTTCGGCGGCACGATGACGGTGTCGAACAGCGCACCGCGCGAGCCGGTGTTGCTGATGGTGAAGGTGGCGCCGGACAGCTCGTCCGGGGTGATCTTGTTGCCGCGCACCTTGCTGGCCAGCTCCGCGGTCTTCTTGGAGATGCCGGCGAGGTTGAGGTCGCCCGCTCCCTTGATGACCGGGGTCATCAGACCCTTCTCGGAGTCCACCGCGATACCGATGTTCTCGGTGTCGAAGTAGGTGATGGTGCCCTCGGCCTCGTTGATCCGGGCGTTGATCGACGGGTGGCTCTTCAGCGCCTGGGCGGCGGCCTTGACGAAGAACGGCATCGGGGACAGCTTCACGCCCTCGCGGGCGAGGAAGGCGTCCTTGGCCTTGCCGCGCAGCTTCATGACCTTGGTGACATCCACCTCGACCACGCTGGTCAGCTGAGCCTGCTCGTGCAGGGCCTTCAGCATGTTGTCGCCGATGACCTTGCGCATCCGGGTCATCTTGACCGTCTGGCCGCGCAGCGGGGACGGCGCGGCGGCAGCGGCCTTCGGCGCGGCGGCCGGGGTGGCGGCGACCGGAGCAGCGGCGGCGGCAGCAGCGGCCTCGGCGGCGGCGATGACGTCCTGCTTGCGGATCCGACCGCCGACACCGGAGCCGGTGACGGCGGAGAGCGCGACACCGTGCTCGGCGGCGAGCTTGCGCACCAGCGGGGTGACGTAGGCGTCACCGGCGTCGGCCACCGGCGCGGCGGCGACCGGGGCAGCCGCGACCGGAGCCGGCGCGGCCACGGGAGCCGGGGCAGCGGGGGCGACAGCGACCGGAGCCGGAGCAGCGGCCACCGGGGCCGGGGCAACCGGGGCAGCCACCGGAGCAGCCGGCGCGGGCGCGGCTACCGGAACAGCCACCGGAGCCGGCGCGGCGACGGGAGCCGGCGCGGCCACAGCCGCACCCGCCGCGCCGATCAGCGCGAGCTGGGCGCCGACCTCGGCGGTCTCGTCCTCGCCGACCAGGATCTTCACCACGACACCGGCGACCGGCGACGGGATCTCGGTGTCGACCTTGTCGGTCGAGACCTCGAGCAGCGGCTCGTCGACCTCGACGGTCTCACCCTCGGCCTTGAGCCAGCGAGTGACGGTGCCCTCGGTGACCGACTCGCCCAGCGCGGGCAGCAGCACCGGGGTCGCGTCGGCGGCCGGAGCAGCCGGGGCGGCCACGGGAGCCGGCGCGGCGGGGGCAGCGGCGACGGGGGCCGGAGCCTCGACGACCGGGGCCGGGGCGGCCGGAGCGGCGACCGGGGCCGGCGCGGCGGCAGCCGGAGCGGCGGCCGCGACCGGGGCGCCCGAGCCGTCGTCGATGATCGCCAGCTCGGCGCCCACCTCGACCGTCTCGTCCTCGGCGACCTTGATCGACGCGAGGATGCCGGAGGCCGGCGCGGGGATCTCGGTGTCGACCTTGTCGGTCGAGACCTCGAGCAGCGGCTCGTCGACCTCCACTCGCTCGCCCTCGGCCTTGAGCCAACGGGTGACAGTACCTTCGGACACGCTCTCGCCCAGCGCGGGCAGCGTTACTGAGACCGCCATGGTTTCAGCGACTCCTATCAAGTCTTGCGTTCAGGAAGTTCAGGGAAAGGAAGAACAAGGCGGGGCGGGAGCGATCAGTCGTGCGCGTGCAGCGGCTTGCCGGCCAGCGCCAGGTGCGCCTCGCCGAGCGCCTCGGACTGGGTCGGGTGGGCGTGGATGAGCTGCGCGACCTCGGCGGGCAGCGCCTCCCAGTTGTAGATGAGCTGAGCCTCGCCGACCTGCTCACCCATCCGGGCGCCGACCATGTGGACACCCACCACGGCGCCGTCCTTGACCTGGACGAGCTTGATCTCGCCGGCGGTCTTGAGGATCTTGCTCTTGCCGTTGCCGGCCAGGTTGTACTTGACCGTGACGACCTTCTCCTTGCCGTACAGCTCCACGGCCTTGGCCTCGGAGATGCCGACCGAGGCGACCTCGGGGTTGGAGTAGGTGACGCGCGGCACGCCGTCGTAGTCGATCGGCACGGCCCGCAGGCCGGCCAGCCGCTCTGCCACCAGGATGCCCTCGGCGAAGCCGACGTGGGCCAGCTGCAGGGTCGGGGCGAGGTCGCCGACGGCGGAGATGGTGGGCACGTTGGTGCGCATGTACTCGTCGACCAGCACGTAGCCGCGGTCCATCGCGACCCCGGCCTCCTCGTAGCCCAGGCCCTGCGAGACCGGGCCGCGGCCGATCGCGACCAGCAGCAGGTCGGCGTCGATCTGCTTGCCGTTCTCGGTGGAGACCCGGACACCGGTCTCCGTGTACTCGACGCCCGAGAAGCGGGCCTTGAGCTCGAACTTGATGCCACGCTTGCGGAAGGCCCGCTCCAGCAGCTTGGAGGAGTTCTCGTCCTCCAGCGGAACCAGGTGCGGCAGGGCCTCGACGATGGTGACGTCGACGCCGAAGGACTTCCAGACCGAGGCGAACTCGACGCCGATCACGCCGCCGCCGAGGATGACGGCGGACTGCGGGATGCGGTCGAGCTTGAGGGCGTGGTCGGAGGAGATGACCCGGTTGCCGTCGATGGTCAGGCCCGGCAGCGACTTCGGCACGGAGCCGGTGGCGAGCACGATGTGGCGACCCTCGACCCGCTGGCCGTTGACGTCCACCGAGGTCGGCGAGGAGAGCCGGCCCTCACCCTGGATGAAGTGCACCTTGCGGGAGGCGACCAGGCCCTGCAGACCCTTGTACAGGCCGGCGACCACGTCGTCCTTGTACTTGTGGACGCCGTTGATGTCGATGCCCTGGAAGGTCGCCAGCACGCCGAACTCGGCGGCTTCCTTGGTCTCGTCGGCGATCTCGGCGGCGTGCAGCAGCGCCTTGGTGGGGATGCAGCCCCGGTGCAGGCAGGTGCCGCCCAGCTCGCCCTTCTCGATCAGGGCCACGCTCAGGCCCAGCTGAGCGGCGCGGAGCGCCGCGGCGTAGCCGCCGCTTCCGCCTCCGAGAATGACTACGTCGAAAACGGTGCTGGCGTCGTTCGCCACGTCACGTCCTCCATGCCATGGGGTGTGGATCCGTCCGGGCCGGTGCTGGTCCGGTATGCGGGAAGCCCTTGTGGGGCGCCCAGTCGTGCCGGAAATACATCTTCGCACTTGTTCACGGCGGCTGGTGTCCGGGCCCACCCCGCAGGGGGTCCCAGGCCGCCTCCGCAGGGTGGTCGACACCCGTCGGTAGGCCTGTCTGCGCAGGTCAACCCGGTCTTGACAGCGCCGGCCGCGGCCCGGGCGGCGATCGCCGGCGGGAGGGATTCCGCTTGGTGGAACAAAGTTTCGCCGGAGGCGAACAAGTGGACGGACGTGCGGGCGAACACGCAGGTGAATGCGGGATCGGGAGCTACCAATGAGTAGCTCCCGGGAAATGAGCGGAGAATCTCGCGGCCGAGCGGAAAAAACGGCGGGGCCCGGTGTCTCGGACACCGGGCCCCGCCGCTCGGCGGACCGCTTCGGGAACTGCTCAGGGCATCAGCCCTGCGCGGTCTCCTCCGCGAGCTTCACCAGGGTGCGCACCGCGCTGCCGGTGCCGCCCTTGGGGATGTAGCCGTACGGCGCGCTCTCGTGGTAGGCCGGACCGGCGATGTCCAGGTGCGCCCAGTCGATGCCGTCGGCCACGAACTCCTTGAGGAAGATGCCGGCCGTCAGGCCGCCACCCATCCGCTCGCCCATGTTGGCCAGGTCGGCCACCGGGGAGTCCATGCCCTTGCGCAGCTCGGCCGGCAGCGGCATCGGCCAGGACTGCTCGCCCGCGCGGCCCGCGACGCCGTGCAGCCGGTCCCGGAAGGCGTCCGAGTTGGACATCACGCCGAAGGTGCGGTTGCCCAGCGCCATGATCATCGCGCCGGTCAGGGTGGCCACGTCGACGATCGCGTCCGGCTTCTCCTCGCCGGCCCGGACGATCGCGTCGGCCAGCACCAGGCGGCCCTCGGCGTCGGTGTTGAGCACCTCGACCGTCTTGCCGCCGTACATCCGCAGCACGTCGCCGGGGCGGGTGGCGGAGCCGGAGGGCATGTTCTCGGCCAGCGCCAGCCAGCCGGTGACGTTGACGGCCAGGCCCAGGCGCTTGGCGGCGACCACGGCGGCGAAGACGGCGGCGGCGCCGGACATGTCGCACTTCATGGTCTCGTTGTGGCCGGCCGGCTTGAGCGAGATGCCGCCCGAGTCGTAGGTGATGCCCTTGCCGATGAAGGCGAGGGTGGCCTTGGCCTTGGGGTGGGTGTAGGCGATCTTGACCAGCCGCGGCTTGTTGTCCGAGCCGTTGCCGACGCCCAGGATGCCGCCGAAGCCGCCCTTGGCCAGCGCCTTCTCGTCCCACACCTCGACCTTGAGGCCCAGGTCCTTGCCCACGCCCTGCGCGATGGTCGCGAAGGACTTGGGGTTCAGGTCGTTCGGCGGGGTGTTGATCAGGTCGCGGGACCGGTTCATCTCCTCGCCGAGCACGGTGGCGCGCTCGACGGCGGCCTTCGCGTCCTTGCTGCCCTTGCGCCCGGTCAGCACGATCAGCTCGCCGACCGGCTCCTTGCCGCCCTCGGTGGTGCGGTAGACGGTGAAGTCGTAGGAGCCGAGCAGGCCGCCCAGCGCGACCGCCTCGATCTCCTCGGCCGACTCGGCGGGCAGCGCCAGGCCGGCCTTCTTCGTCCCGGCCAGGGTGCGGGCGGCGACGCCCGCCGCGCGGCGCAGCGTCTCGGTCGAGTAGCCGCCCTCGGCGACCTCACCGAGGCCGACGGCCAGCACGAAGCCGGCCTTGAGCCCGGCGGGGGCCGGCAGCTTGACGGCCTCGCCCTCACCGCCGGTGGCGCCCAGAGTGGTGAGGACGTCGGCCAGCTTGCCCTCGAACGCCTCGACCAGCGCCTCCGCGCCGGAGGCCACCACCAGGCCCTTGGGCCCCTTCGCGACACCGATCACCAAGGCATCCGCGCGCAGCGCGGCGGCGGAGGAGGTGCTCACAGACAATGCAGTCACGTATTTGCGTCCTGTTCTTTCGCGGTCCACGGCCGGATCTGCCGTATGGCATCAGCCCCAGCATGCTCCGCCGTGACGGCGCAGGGCTACGGTGCTCACCGCATGGTAGTCCGCATAGTGGGATGCCGCCGCTCCCGGGCGGCCCTCCGGTTGCGGCATCGGCCCGGTGCCGCGCCGGCCATGCGCGGTTCGCGGCAAGGCCGTTACGGGGCGTTATGCCGCGCTTGAGGTCGCGGTCGGTGTCGCGACTGGCGTCACAGCTGGCGTCAGGTTGGCCAGGGTCCCAGGGCGAGCACCAGCAGCGCGGCCAGTGCCGCCGTCTCGACCAGCGCGCCGAGCACGTCCCCGGTGACCCCGCCGAACCGGCGCAGGCAGCGCAGCAGCAGTGCGGCGGCGGCGAGTTGACTCAGCGTCAGGGCTACTGCGTAGCGCGGGTGCAGGCCGAGCAGGGCGAGCGCGAGGGCGCTCAGCAGGGTGCCGGCCAGAGCGGTCGGTACCGCCACGCTCGCGGCGACCATCGCCCCGAGGCCGCCGGGCCGCGCGGCGGGCACCGGGCGCAGGCAGCCCCAGGCGAGCGCGCACCGTCCGGCCACCGCGGCGGTCAGCACCGCGAGCGCGCCGCGCCACTCGGAGTGTGCGAACTGGCCGGTCAGGCAGGCGATCTGGGCGAGCAGCACGAGCAGCAGGGTCAGCACGCCGAAGGGGCCGATGTCGGACTGCTTCATGATCCGCAGCGCGTCCTCGGCGGGCTTGCCGCTGCCCAGTCCGTCGGCGACGTCCGCCAGTCCGTCCAGGTGGAGTCCGCGGGTCAGCGCGGCCGACGCGGCTACCGCGGCCACCGCGCCGAGCAGTGGGCCGCCGCGCCAGCAGGCCAACGCGCCGAGCCCGGCCGCCGATGCGCCCAGCACCAGCCCGACCAGCGGCGCGACCGCCATCGCCCGGCCGCCCGCCACCCGGTCCCAGCGGGTCACCCGCACCCGCAGCACCGAGAGCGTGCCGAAGGCGAACCGCAGCCCAGGCAGCCGTAGTTGACGGTCCATCGGTTGACGATCCGTCAGCTCTGGCCCGGTGCCGCTCGGCTCAGCGGTGCTGCTCAGCGCCGGTCCATCAGAGCCGGCCCAGCAGTTCGGCGGCCGAGGGCAACCTGGCCGGCGGGCGCGGTGCGGCGGGAGCGGCCGGCGTGAAGGGCTGCTCGGCCAGCAGGTCGGAGGCCGCCTGCAGCAGCGGCAGCGCCATCAGCGCGCCGACGCCCTCGCCCATGGTGATCCGCTCGTCGTGCAGGGGGGTCAGGGTGAGCCGGTCGTAGGCCTTGGCCAACGCGGGCTCGCCGGTCAGCAGCGCGGCCCGCCACCACTCCGGGGCCCGGAACGAGATCCGCTGCGCCATCAACGCGCAGGCCGCCGAGACCACACCGTCCAGCACCACCGGCAGCTTGCGCACCGCGGCCTGCAGCAGGAACCCGGTGATCGCCGCGAAGTCGGCGCCGCCGGTGGCCGCGAGCAGCGCCAACTGGTCGCCCAGCACCGGCCGGGCCCGCCGCAGCGAGTCCCGGATCGCCGCGCACTTGACCATCCAGACCTTGTCGTCGATCCCCGAGCCGCGCCCGCAGACCGCGGCCGCGTCGGTGCCGCAGAGCGCGCCGATCAGCACCGCGGCCACCGTGGTCGAGCCGACGCCCAGGTCGCCGAGCAGCACCAGGTCGGTGCCGAGTTCGGCTTCCTGGTCGGCGATCGCCATGCCGACGGCGAAGGCCCTGGTGGCCTCCTCGGCGGTCACCGCGTCCTCCAGGTCGATCCGCCCGGAGCCGCGCCGGATCCGGTACTCGCTCACCTCGGGGTCGAACTCCTCGAGCGGCGCGTCCACCGCGAGGTCCACCACCCGCAGCCCGGCGCCGAACCGGCCGGCCAGCCGGGCCACCGGCGCACTGCCGTCGAGCACCGCGTGCACCCGCCGGGCGGTGCCGCCGTCGGCGGCCAGTGCCGAGATGCCCAGCGAGGCGATGCCGTGGTCGCCGGCGAAGAGCAGCACCTTGGGGGCACTCAACGCCCGTACCTCGGTGCCGCCCTGGACCGAGGCGAGCCAGTTGCCCAGCTCCTCCAGCTGCCCGAGCCCGCCGCGCGGCGTGTTCAGCTCCAGCCGGCGCTCCTCGGCCGCGCGGCGGGCGGCGTCGTCGGGGCGCTCGACGAGCGAGGCGAAGGAATCGAGATCCACGGTGGTGTCCATCGTGCGGAACCTTACCAACCGAGCCTCAGGCTGTCCGGGGTGTGCCGCCGGCGGTCGGGCCCTTGATGGTCAGCGGCTGCCCCGCCACCACCAGCAGTACCTCGTCACAGGCCTCGGCGACCGCCATGTTCAGCCGGCCCAGAGTGTCCCGGAACCGCCGCCCGGCCGCCGTGGCGGGGACCACGCCCAGCCCCACCTCGTTGCTGACCGCCACCACCTGGCGCCGCGTCACCCGTACCGCCTCGGCCAGTTCGGCGCACCGCCGCTCCACCGAGCCGGCCGCCCGTCGCTCCCAGGCCGCGTCGTCCCAGGCGTCCGCCTGGTCCATCACGGTGGTCAGCCACATGCCCAGGCAGTCGATCAGCACCGGGGCCGGATCGTCGGTGGCGGCCAGGATCGGCTCCAGGTCCACGGTCTCGGCGGTCCGCCAGCTCGCCGGCCGCCGCCCCTGGTGCAGGGCGACCCGCTGCGCCCAGTCCGGGTCGTCGGCCCGCCGGCCGCCGGTGGCCGCGTAGAGCACGTCGGTGTGCTCGCGCAACAGCCACTCGGCCCGGGTGGACTTGCCCGACCGGGCGCCGCCGAGGATCAAGGTACGAGTCATGCGGGTCATCCTGGCGCACGGGGTTGAGCGGTGGTGCGGCGGGCAGCCTGATCCCTGCGCGGTAGCCTGCGCGCAGCAGAACCCAGGAGCAGCAGGAAGGGAGCCGGGCATGGTCTGGACGTGGCGGTACGAGGCGGCGGACGGTTCGGTCCTCACCCCGCAGGACGGGGCCGAGGAGTTCACCAGCCAGGGCGACGCCGAGTCGTGGATCGGCGAGGAGTGGAAGCGCCTGCTGGAGGACGGTGTCGAACGGGTGGTCCTGCTGGAGGACGACGCGGAGATCTACCCGATGAGCCTGCGCGCGGCCTGAACCGGCGTCAGATCGTCTGCCGCGTGGGCTACTTGGCGCCGACCAGGTGGATCAGCGCGGCGACCTGACGGTACGGGTCCACCCGTCCGGCCCGGTCCTCGGCCTCCAGCAGCTGACCGAGCTGGCGGCCGTCCACCGGCGCGGCGTGGTCCGGCATGCCGTCGGTGAAGACCCGCACGCCGTACCAGTGCCGCAGCGGCACGGCGACCTCGCGCAGCGTGGTGGCCAGGTCGGCCAGCCGGTCGGCCCGGGCGGTCAGGCCCAGGCGGTTGGCGTAGTGGTCGGAGTCGAAGGCCTGCAGCGCGGCCCGCCAGTCGCCGGTCAGTCCGAACCGCATGGCCAGCGCGTCCCGGTTGCGGGCCAGCAGCGAGAGCAGCCCGCCGGGAGCCACCATCCGGGCGAGCGAGGCGATCAGCGGGTCGGGGTCGGGCAGGTACATCAGCACGCCGTGGCAGAGCACCACGTCGAAGCTGCCGGGCCCGAACCAGCGTCCGCAGTGGTGCCCGTCGCCGCTCAGCAGCCGGACCCGCTCGCGCACCTCGGGCGGCTCGGCGGCGAGCATCGCCTGGGCGGCCCCGAGGGTGACCGGGTCGGAGTCGAGGCCGGTGACCAGGTGTCCGGCCCGGGCCAGCCGCAGCGCCTGGGTGCCCTGGCCGCAGCCGACGTCCAGCACCCGCAGCGACGTCTGTTGGGCGCGCGCGCCGAAGTGCGCGGCCAGCTGTTCGGCGAGCTGGCGGGCCACCATCTCCTGGCGGACCAGGTTGTGCAGGCCGCCCTGCCGCTCCAGCCAGGCCCCGGCGCCGCCGGCGAAGGAGCCGCTGCGGGCGGGCAGCCCGTGGTGCTGGCCGTAGCCGTAGGGGGCGACGCCCTGGTACGTGGAGCTTTGGTACGTGGTGCCCTGATAGCCGTAGCCCGGGTACGACGGTTCGCGGTCGTGACCGCCGTCGTGCTGTCCGGGCAGCGGGTACGGACCGGGCCCCGGCGTGGCGGGGGCCCAGTCGTACGCCTGCGGCTCGGCGGTCAGGGGTGCTCGCCCCGCTTCACCTGCGGCTTGGGCAGCCGCAGTCGACGCATCTGCAGGTTGCGCATCAGGCCGTAGCCGACCGCGCCGCGAGCGTTCTCGTTCGGGAACCGGTTCGCGATCGCCTTGCGCAGGCCCAGGCCCAGGCGCAGGAAGTCGACGACGACCAGCACCAGGAAGAGCAGGAAGAGCAGCGTGGAGAGCAGCTGCAGCGACGGCACCCGCAGCACGCTGAGCACCAGGATCACCACGGCGACCGGCAGGAAGAACTCGGCCAGCGACCAGCGCGAGTCCATGTAGTCGCGGGTGAAGCGCCGCACCGGGCCCTTGTCACGGGGCGGCAGCGCACGCTCGTCGCCGTTGAGCAGCGCCAGGCGCTGCTTCTCCCGCTCGGACCGCAGCCGCTCGCGCGACTGCTTGGCGGCCTCCTTGCGGTCCTTGGGCACGGTCACCCGGGTCCGCCGGTTGGCCTCGGCGTCGCTGCGCTTGGGCGTGGGACGGCCCTTCTTCGCCTGCGGATCGCGGCTCTGGGACATGTCGTCCTGCTCGGCCAGCACGGTGGCGGAGGAGGGGGAATCATCTGAACGGCGTCGGAACACATGACAAGCGTACGTGCTGGCCCCAGAATCCCCCCCATCCCCTGATCACAGGTAGGTGTCCCTGTCAGGGAGGGTGCCCCGAGATCCCCCTGTGGGATGAGGCCACGACCGGTGCGGACGTAGCAGTCTTGTTGCAGGTAGGTGACTGCGGTCCAGGCCCCGCTGCACATACACTCGCAGTAGATTTTGGTACGAGATAGAACCCGCAGCCCGGAGAAGGGGGCACCCGAGGCCCATGAGCGACGGAATCATGAAGCGTATGGGGCTGATCTTCCGCTCCAAGGCGAACAAGGCCCTGGACCGGGCGGAGGACCCGCGCGAGACGCTCGACTACTCGTACCAGAAGCAGCTTGAACTGCTGCAGAAGGTGCGCAGGGGCGTGGCGGACGTCGCCACCTCGCGCAAGCGCCTGGAACTGCAGCTGACGCAGCTCCAGCAGCAGTCCTCGAAGTACGAGGACCAGGGCCGCAAGGCGCTCTCGCTCGGCCGCGAGGATCTGGCCCGCGAGGCGCTGACCCGCAAGTCCGCGATGCAGTCCCAGATCAGCGATCTGCAGGTGCAGTACCAGCAGCTGCAGGCCGAGGAGGAGAAGCTCACCCTCGCCTCCCAGCGGCTGCAGGCCAAGGTGGACGCCTTCCGTACCAAGAAGGAGACCATCAAGGCCACCTACACCGCCGCCCAGGCGCAGACCCGGATCGCCGAGTCGTTCTCGGGGATCTCGGAGGAGATGGGCGACGTCGGCCTGGCGATCCAGCGGGCCGAGGACAAGACGGCCCAGATGCAGGCGCGCGCCGGTGCCATCGACGAGCTGCTCGCCTCCGGTGCGCTCGACGACTCCTCCGGTCTCGGCCGCAAGGACGACATCGAGGCCGAGCTGGAGCGGGTGGCCGGCGGCAGCGACGTCGAGCTGGAGCTGGCCCGGATGAAGGCCGAGCTCGGCGGCGGCTCCACCGGCCCGGCCGCGATCGAGCAGGGCGAGGGCGGTCAGCAGGACACCCCGCCGCCGTCCGTGAACTACCACAAGTAAAGCGCCCGCTTCGACAGCAGGGAGAAACGCCAGCATGATCATGAGGATCATGGGTGAGGGCCAGTTCCGGGTGGCCGATGAGCACCTGAACCGGCTGAACCAGCTCGACGACGAGCTGCTCGCCGCCCTGGATTCGGGGGACGAGACGGTGTTCCGGACCACGCTGGGCAATCTGCTCGCCGCGGTCCGCGAGGTGGGCGAGCCGGTGGCGGACGACTACCTCGGGCCGTCCGACGCGATCCTGCCGAACGAGGGCGGGACCATCGACGAGGTCCGGCAGGTGCTGCGGGCCGAGGGCGACGGACTGATCCCGGGCATCCCGGAGTAGTCACTCCCGGAGGGCGACTTCCGGTCGACGTGAGAGGGGCGGCACCCACCGGGTGCCGCCCCTCCCACGTCCTCGCGTCACGTCCTGCGGCCCGCTACGGCAGGGCCAGCATCCGGTCCAGCGCGGCCTTGGCGTACTTCTCGGTCTCCGGGTCGACCGTGATCACGTTCGGCACCCGGCCCTCGACCAGCGACTCCAGCGCCCAGACCAGGTGCGGCAGGTCGATCCGGTTCATCGTGGAGCAGAAGCAGACCGAGCGGTCCAGGAAGACGATCTCCTTGTCCGGGTGCGCCTTGGCCAGGCGGCGGACCAGGTTGAGCTCGGTGCCGATGGCCCACTTGGAGCCGGACTCGGCGGCCTCCAGGGCCTTGATGATGTACTCGGTCGAGCCGACCTCGTCGGCGGCGGCGACCACCTCGTGCTTGCACTCGGGGTGCACCAGCACGTTGACGCCCGGGATCCGCTCGCGGACCTCGGCGACCGACTCCACGGTGAACCGGCCGTGCACCGAGCAGTGTCCGCGCCAGAGGATCATTTTGGCGTCCCGCAGCTGCTCCACGGTCAGCCCGCCGTTCGGCTTGTGCGGGTTGTAGAGCACGCAGTCGTCCAGCGAGAAGCCCAGGTCGCGCACCGCGGTGTTGCGGCCCAGGTGCTGGTCGGGCAGGAAGAGCACCTTCTGGCCCTGCTCGTAGGCCCACTCCAGGGCCCGCTTGGCATTCGAGGAGGTGCAGATGGTGCCGCCGTGCTTGCCGGTGAAGGCCTTGATGTCGGCGGAGGAGTTCATGTACGAGACCGGCACGGTGACGTCGGCTATGCCGGCCTCGCGCAGCACGTCCCAGCACTCGGCGACCTGCTCGGCGGTGGCCATGTCGGCCATCGAGCAGCCGGCCGCCAGGTCGGGCAGCACGACCTGCTGGGCCGCGGAGGTCAGGATGTCGGCCGACTCGGCCATGAAGTGCACGCCGCAGAAGACGATGTACTCGGCCTGCGGGCGGGCCGCGGCGTCCCGGGCCAGCTTGAAGGAGTCACCGGTGACGTCGGCGAACTCGATGACCTCGTCGCGCTGGTAGTGGTGGCCCAGGATGAAGACGCGGTCGCCGAGCTTCGCCTTGGCGGCGCGGGCGCGCTCGACCAGGTCGGGGTCGGAGGCGGGCGGCAGGTCGCCGGGGCACTCCACGCCGCGCTCGCTGTTCGGATCGGCCTGGCGGCCGAGCAGCAGCAGGGCGAGCGGTGTGGCGGTCGGCTCGGCGAACGCGGTGTCAACGGTGGTGGTCACGGGCGGGTGCCCTCCTGTGCGGCCGGACGCTCCCAGCCTTCTCGTCTTTCTGACGTTATCTATGATAACCGGTTCGCGTCACTCTGACGATGGCCATCGTGTCGATGTGACGTGATCGGCGCGCCACCTCGTCGGCTTGGCGGACGGACCCGACGCAGTCCCCGCGCGGCGGCTGCGCCCGGAGCGCCGAGCGTGTTCTCTAGGGCTATGAAGGCCATCGCGATCAATCGCTACGGCGGCCCCGAGGTCGTCGAATACCTTGACCTGCCCGACCCGAAGGTGGGCCCGGACTCCGTGTTGGTCCGGGTCAGGGCGGCCGGCGTGAACCCCGTCGACTGGAAGGTCCGAGAGGGCCGGATGGACGGGGTGACGGACGCCCACTTCCCGCTGATCATGGGCTGGGACCTGGCCGGCGTGGTCGAGCGGGTGGGCCCCTCCGTCACCGAGTTCACCGTCGGTGACGAGGTCGTCGGCTACGTGCGCAAGGACGCCATCGAGCACGGCACCTACGCCGAGCTGGTCGCCGCCCCGGTGCGCACGCTGGCCCGCAAGCCCGCCGGGCTCAGCTGGGCGCAGGCCGGCGGACTGCCACTGGCCGGACTGACGGCCTATCAGGGGCTGGTCAAGGCGCTCGCGGTGGAGGCCGGCGAGACGGTGTTGATCCATGCCGCGGCCGGCGGGGTCGGCGGCTTCGCCACCCAGATCGCGGTGGCGCTCGGCGCCCGGGTGATCGGCACGGCGGGCGAGCACAACCACGCCTACCTGCGCTCGCTGGGCGCCGAGCCGGTGCGCTACGGCGACGACCTGGTGGAGCGGGTCCGGGCGCTGGCGCCGCAAGGCGTGGACGCGGCCTTCGACCTGGTCGGCGGCCCGTCCCTGGTCGCCTCCCAGCACCTGGTCAAGCAGCGCGGCCGGATCGCCTCGGCGGTGGACGGGGCGGTGCTCGAGTTCGGCGGCCACTACCACTTCGCCCGCCCCGATGCCGCCGACCTGGCGGCGCTCGGCGCGCTGGTGGACGCCGGAAAGCTCACCGTCACCGTTGCCTCCACCTTCCCGCTGGCGCAGGCGGCCTCCGCCCAGCAGCTCAGCGCGGAGGGCCGCACCAGGGGCAAGATCGTGCTGCTGGTGGACTGACCAACCGGGTCCGGGAGAATGGGGCGGTGAGCGGAACGTTCCGCCCTGCCCCCGAGCCGTGGAGAGCGCGCACCCATGAGCACGAGTCGACCGCCCGAGGTGGGCGGTGTCTCCCTGGACGAGACCGACCGTCTGCTGCTGGCCCACCTGGGCCGCGACGGGCGGGCCTCGTACGCCGAGATCGGCCTGCTCGCCAACCTCTCCGCGACCGCCGTGCGCCGCCGGATCGACCGGCTGCGCTCGCGCGGCGTGGTGCGCGGCTTCACCGTGGTGCTCGACCCGGAGCTGCTCGGCTGGCAGACCGAGGCCTTCGTGGAGATCTACTGCCGCGAGCGGACCGCGCCCGAGGAGATCCTGGCCAGCCTGCGGCAGTTCCCCGAGGTCGTCGCCGCCTGGACGGTCACCGGCGACCCGGACGCCCTGATCCACCTGCGGGCCGCCGACACCCGGCACCTGGAGGCGGTGATCGAGCGGATCCGGCGCGAGCCGGGCGTCCAGCGCAGCCGCAGCTCGGTGGTGCTCTCCCGGCTGATCGGCTGACTTTCATACCAGCGCAGGATTCCTGCGCCGCCGGGCGCGAACACGCTCGAATGCTGCTCGAACAGGCGCATTCGGACGCGCGGGCTCGGACCCCCGCTGCCTAGGCTGATCTTGAGTTCTGAGCCTAAGGAGCACCTCGTGACCGCCGCCGTCCCGCACCGCATGCACCAGCCCGACAACGAGCTCGTCGACCTGGTCTTCGGCTACATGCGCGAGCGCCTGCAGTACGACCCGGTGCCCCTGGACCACCCCGGCGACGGCGAGCAACTGCGCGCCCACCTGGCCGGGCTGCTGAACGAGCACGGCAACGCCCCCGCCGACGTGCTCAAGCTCTACGACCACGAGCTGTCCCGCGCGGTGATCTCCGCCGACAGCCCGCGCTACCTGTCCTTCATCCCGTGCGCCCCGACCAAGGCGGCGCTGCTCTTCGACATGGTGGTCTCCTGCGCCTCGCTGCAGGGCATCTCCTGGCTGGAGGCGGCCGGTGCGATCGCGGCCGAGAACCAGGTGCTGCGCCTGATAGCCGACCGGGCGGGACTGCCCGAGACGGCCGGCGGCACCTTCGTCTCCGGCGGCTCGGCGGGCAACCTGTCCGCGCTGGTGGTGGCCCGCGACACCGCGCGGCGCAGGCTCGGCGTCGGCCCGGAGACCCGGCTGCGGATCGCGGTGGCCGACCAGGTGCACTCCTCGGTCAAGAACACCTTCAACATCATCGGCGTCGAGGCCTTCAAGGTCCCCACCGTCGACCGCCGCTTCACCGGCGCGGCGCTGCGCGCGGCGCTGGCCGCCGACCCCAACCCCGAGACCGTCATCGCGGTGGTCGGCACGGCCGGCACCACCAACGAGGGCATCATCGACGACCTGCAGGGCCTGTCCGAGGTCACCCGCGAGCGCGGCCTGTGGTTCCACGTGGACGGCGCCTACGGCGGCGCGGGCCTGTTCGCCCCCTCGGTGCGCGAGCGCTACAACGGCATCGAGCACGCCGACTCCTTCGTCGTCGACCCGCACAAGTGGCTCTTCGCGCCCTTCGACTGCGCCGCGCTGCTCTACCGCGAGCCGTGGCTGGCCAAGGCCGTGCACACCCAGGACGCCGGCTACCTGGACGTCCTGCACCACGAGGGCGACGAGTGGAACCCCACCGACTACGCCTACCACCTGACCCGCCGGGCCCGCGGCCTGCCGCTCTGGTTCTCGCTCGCCGTGCACGGCACCCAGGCCTACACCGACGCGATCGAGGCCGGCCTCACGCTGGCCCGGGAGAGCGCCGAGCTGATCCGGCGCACCGAGCACCTGGAGCTGCTGCACGACCCGCAGCTCTCCGCCGTCTGCTTCCGTCGCATCGGCTGGACCGAGCAGGACTACTACACCTGGTCGCACCGGCTGCTGGCGGACCAGATCGGCTTCGTCACGCCGACCGGCTGGGACGGCGAGACGGTGGCCCGCTTCGCGTTCCTGCACCCGGGCACCACGATGGCGATGGTCCAGGAGATCCTGGACACCATGGCGTAGGGCTCTCCCACGGATCTTGCCGGGCGTGCGACGCCGGTCACAGGAAGCCGCCGCTGGGCAGGTACGGGGCCGGCGGCCGCATCCCGCGCAGCGCGAGGAAGCCGTGGTTGTGCAGGCTCAGGCCCAGCTCCAGGCCGACGTCCAGCGCCCATTCCTGCTCGGCGGTGAGGTACTCCACCCTGGCCTCGGTGCCCTCCGGCACCCGGGCCAGGGCCTCGCGCAGCAGCCGCACCGCGAGCCGCTTGGAGGTGGCCGCCAGCAGCTTGACGGCGCCGCCCCGGCGGTAGCAGTAGCCGCTGCCGGCCAGCGTGTCGGCGACCAGCAGCTCGTCGTGGTGGGCCAGCATCAGCTCGTGGTCCGGGCCGTGCGCCGCGCCGCGCAGCCGGCGGTCGATCGAGTCCAGCAGGTCCCGGTGGCCCGCGTTGCCCAGGTGCACCGGGATGTCCCCGGCGTCCAGCAGACCGGCCCGATCGACCCGGCCGGTCAGCCGCATGGTCGGGTGCAGGGTGTAGCCGGCCCGGCGGTAGCGGCGGGCGGCGGCCGGGTCGCCGGAGACGGTGCTCATGCCGCGCAGGCAGGCCCGGCCGTGCGCGGCGGCTCGCTCCAGCAGCACCCGGCCGACCCCCTTGCCCTGGAACTCTGGCAGCACGCAGAAGAGCGCGAGGATCCACACGCCCTCGCGGCGCATCGAGAGCGCGAACCCGATCGCCCGACCGCCCTCCTCGGCCAGCCAGCAGCCCTCGGGGTCGGTGGTCGCCAGGTGCCTGGTCCTGGCCTGCTGCCAGGCGATCTCGGCCTCGCTCGGCGACCGCGCGGGCCCGGTGCCCGGCGCGCCGAAGCACTCGGCCGCGATCAGCCGGACGGTCTCGGCGTCCACGCGGCTGTCGCGGACCTGACGCAGGATCATCCGTCCATCCTCCCCGCTCGGCCGGCCGGCAAGCGCGCGATTGCGCCGATCCGGCCGACGCGGCGGGCAGCCGGCGGCCGGTGCCCGCTTGACGCGCGGTGTGCGAGCATGGACAGACCAGGGAGCGGAGCATCGTCCGCGAACTCGGATCCACTGCCCGGAATCAATCCGGGCGGCCGCTGGTTGGCACTGGCGGCAGTTTGTCGTCATAGACCGGGAGTAAGCAGATGACCGTCCAGGACGAGACCACCGTCGAGAGTGGTCTGCTCCTTACCGATGCCGCTGCGGCCAAGGTGAAGGGCCTGCTCGAGCAGGAAGGCCGCGACGACCTCGCGCTGCGTGTCGCCGTCCAGCCCGGTGGTTGCTCGGGCCTGCGGTACCAGCTCTTCTTCGACGAGCGCTCGCTGGACGGCGATGTCGTCAAGGACTTCGGCGGGGTCAAGGTCGTCACCGACCGGATGAGCGCCCCCTACCTCGGCGGTGCCACCGTGGACTTCGTGGACACCATCGAGAAGCAGGGCTTCACCATCGACAACCCGAACGCCACCGGCTCCTGCGCCTGCGGCGACTCGTTCAGCTAGTCGTCCCGACAGCGGCGGCCCCGGAGCGTTCCGGGGCCGCCGCTGTCGTCTGTGCGGACGGGGATCGGGGATCGGCTCAGTTGCCGGCGCTGACCGGGCCGCCGTTCGGCGCCGACTCAAGCGGGATGTTCGCCCCGGTGAGCGCGTCCACCACCTCGCGGCCCTGCAGCGGCTGGGCCAGGTTGGCCACCACGGACTGCTGCTTGACCAGCGCCGGGCACATCTGGCCGACCGGCAGGTGCTGGGTGATCACCACCTGCGCCCGGACGGTGCCCGCCCGGCCCTCGTCCACCTGCAGGCCGTACTTGTCGCAGACCACGCCGAAGAAGAAGACGGTCAGCTGGTTGTCCTTGGCCAGGTAGCCGGTCGGCTTGAGCTGCGACTGCGGGTTCACCGGCGGCTGCGGGGCGGGGGTGCCGGGGGCGCCCGGCTTGACCGGGGAGCCGGGGGTCGCGCTGCCGGGCGCGGCGCCACCGCCGGTGGGCGCGGGTGTCGAACCGGAACCCGGGGCGGTGGGGGTACCCGCCGCGCCGCCGGCGGGGGAGGACGGCGACGCGGTGGGAGCCGAACTGGACGAGGCACCGGCCGACGGGGCGACGCTGCCGGACGGCGAGGAACTCGCGCTGGCGGCCGCGGCCGCGCTCTTCGGGCTGCTGCTGCCGCCGCAGGCGCTCACCGTCGCGGCGACCGAGAGCAGCAGGGCGGCGGCGGCCAGACTCCGGCGCCGACGGTTCAGCGGGGCCGACGGACGGCGGAGCTGCTCGGCGGTGGTGTTCTCGTCCATGGTGCGACGTCCTCCAGAAGGTGCGGATCCCTACAGCAGCTGTGGCTGCGCGGATCTGACGTGGCAGGACGGGATCCGGTTCCCCGGGCGGACGAGAAGCCGACCGGAACCGGTCGGCGGCTGATCGGCGGCTGATCAGAGGCCGTACTCGGCCATGCCGGCGACCAGGGCGCGGGTGCTGTCCGGGACCGTGATCGGGCCGCCGGGCTCGCTCGGCCGCCACGGGCTGTCGGCCAGCAGCGGCCAGAAGGCGCCGAGTCGACGGGAGGAGTCCACCAGGGCGTCGAGGGTGTCCGGATCGGCCTCGTCCAGCAGCGTGCGGGGGACTTCGACGGGGGAGTGACTGGGCAGCATGGGGCGGCTCCGATCGCCGGCCGCGGCCGTGTCGCCGCGCGCCACAGGGGCCCCGAAGGACCCGCTGATCGCGACCCTAGGCCGCCCGCACGGCCCCGGCCAGCCCTACCCGCAGGTAGTCATCCGGACGGGATCGCGGGCCTTCGCGCCCTTGACCGGGCCGGTGCCCGGTACCGTAGGGGGGTTCACCTCGCCTTCGCCACTAGGAGCCCAGTCGTGCGCATCGCCGTCGCCGGTTCGATCGCCACCGATCATCTGATGACCTTCCCGGGTCGGATCACCGACCAGCTGGTCGCCGACCGGCTGCACGCGGTGTCGCTCTCCTTCCTGGTCGACACCCTGGACATCCGCCGCGGCGGGGTCGCGCCGAACATCACCTTCGGCATGGGCCTGCTCGGGCTGCGCCCGGTGCTGGTGGGCGCGGCCGGCGCGGACTTCGCCGAGTACCGGGCCTGGCTGGAGCGGCACAACGTGGACACCCAGTCCGTGCACATCTCGGAGACCCGGCACACCGCCCGCTTCATGTGCACCACGGACGAGGACCACAACCAGATCGCCTCCTTCTACACCGGCGCGATGGCCGAGGCCCGCAACATCGAGCTGAAGCCGGTCGCCGACCGGGTCGGCGGCCTGGACCTGGTGCTGATCGGTGCCGACGACCCGCAGGCGATGGTGCGGCACACCCAGGAGTGCCGCACCCGCGGCTACGCCTTCGCCGCCGACCCCTCGCAGCAGCTTGCCCGGCTGGACGGCGACGACATCCGCGAGATCGTGGACGGCGCCGCCTACCTGTTCACCAACGAGTACGAGGCCGGGCTGATCGAGTCCAAGACCGGCTGGGACGCCGCCGAGGTGCTGACGCGGGTCGGCATCCGGGTCACCACGCTGGGCGCCAAGGGTGTGCGGATCGAGCGCAAGGGCGAGCCGGACATCACCGTGCCGTGCGTGCCCGAGCTGAAGAAGGCCGACCCGACCGGCGTCGGCGACGGCTTCCGGGCCGGCTTCCTGGCCGGCCTGCACTGGGAGCTCGGCTTGGAGCGGGCCGCCCAGATCGGTTGCGCGCTGGCCACCCTGGTGATCGAGACCGTCGGCACCCAGGAGTACGAGCTGCGCACCGGCCACTTCCTGGAGCGCTTCGCCGCCGCCTACGGCGAGCAGGCGGCGGCCGAGGTGCGCGCCAAGCTCAGCTGACCCCGGGCCGCTTGGTGAGCTGCTCCTTCGCTGCGGGCGGGTGCCGCCTCGCCCCCAGCCTTCGGCCGGGAGGTGTCCCCATCTCGGCGGCCCCCACCCTCCGCTGCGTCGCAGCTCAGTCGCTCAGCTGACTCTCCTCACCGAGTACGCGAACCCCCGGTCCGCCCCGTAGGCGCTGGCCGGGGTTTCGCCTTCGTAGGCCTGGCCGCGCATCTCGCACCACGCGGGGATGTCCAGCCGGGCCGCCTCGTCGTCGGCCAGCACCACCACCAGCCCGCCGGGCGGCACTTCGCCGAACCGCTTGGCCAGCTCGATCACCGGCAGCGGGCACCGCTTCCCCAGCGCGTCGATCACCAGCTGTCCGGTCGGTGGATCTGAGGGCACCGTCAACTCCAGCCCCAGCGGCGCCCGGACCCGCGCCACCACCTCGGGCAGTACCGCGAGGAAGCGGTCCACCTGCGCCCCGGTCGTCCCCGGCGGCAGCGACACCCGCACGTTGCCCTCGGTGAGCACCCCCATCGCGGCCAGCACGTGACTGGGGGTCAGGGTGCTGGAGGTGCAGGAGGAGCCGGAGGAGACCGCGATGCCGGCCCGGTCCAGTTCGCCCAGCAGGACCTCGCCGTCCACGTAGAGGCAGGAGAAGGTGACCAGGTGCGGCAGCCGGCGCACCGGATCGCCGACCACCTCGACCTCCGGCACCAGTTGTGGGACCCGGGTCCTGATCCGCTCCACCAGCGCGTGCAGCCGGGCGTTCTCGGTCTCGGCCTCGGCCCGGACGGCACGCAGCGAGGCCGCCGCCGCCACGATCGCCGGGACGTTGACGTACCCGGGCACCCGGCCGCCCTCGCGCTCGTCGGCCGGCAGCGCGGAGTTGAACCGGACGCCCTTGCGGACCGCGAGGACGCCGACCCCGGCCGGGCCACCCCACTTGTGCGCACTGGCCGTCAGCAGTGACCAGCCGTCCGGCGCGGGCAGCCGGCCGATGCTCTGCGCGGCGTCCACCAGCAGCGGCACCTCACCGAGCAGCGCGGCGGTCTCCGCCACCGGCTGCACCGTGCCCACCTCGTGGTTGGCCGACTGGAGCACCGCCAGCGCGGTGTCGGGGCGCACGGCGGCGGCGAACCGCTCGGCGTCCACCCGGCCGCCGCGGTCCACCGGGACCACGGTGACCTCGCCGCCCGCCCCCTCGTGCTGCTCGGCGGTGTGCAGCACGCTGGAGTGCTCCACCGCCGAGTGCACCAGGTGACGGCCCGTCCGCCGCCGCCCGCGCAGCGCGCCGAGCACGCCCAGCTGCACCGCCTGGGTGCCACTGGTGGTGAAGGAGACCTCGTCGGGCCTGGCGCCGATCAGCTCGGCGACCGTCTCGCGGGCGGCGTCCAGCAGCATCCGGGCCTGCCGTCCGGAGCGGTAGAGCCGGGCCGGGTCGGCCCAGCCCTCCTCCAGCGCGGCGGTCAGCGCCTGCCGGGCGACGGGGTGCAGCGGAGCCGTGGAGGCCACATCGAAATACAGACTGTCAGTCGACGTCACGACCGACACGCTATCCGGCCCTCACGGCCCGTCAGACGATCACCCGGCGGCGTGCCGTTTTGTCCGGTTCGTCCGTGTCCGACGGACCGTCATCCGATCGTCGACAGACCGTCCCTCGATCGGGTGTACGGAGCCCGAAAGTCCTCCATGACCTGGGAGTCCGCGCCTGCCGGGGCTGATCGGGTAGCGGGGCGGCGCGTTACCGGGACCTGCTCGTCAGGTGCGCATAAGGCTGGAGTAGGGTTTGGCCCGCATAAGCATTCAAACCGTGCCCGTGGACGGGTCGCCGGGGAGGCTCACAGTACTCCCGGGGGCGGCGCGATCGCGGGCGAGACTTCGGGAAGGCGCTACGTGAGTCCCAACGGCTCCGACCGCTCGCCGCGGCGCACGATGCGGCGGAAGCTGCCTCAGGCGCTGGCACTGGGCCTCGTCATCGCGACCGCTACCGGCTGCTCGGCCAACGACCTGCCCAGGCTTGGCCTCCCCAGCCCTGTGACCACGACTGGACATCTCGTCCTTCAGATGTGGCAGGGGTCCTGGATCGCGGCGCTGGTGGTCGGCGTACTGATGTGGGGTCTGATCATCTGGAGCGTGATCTTCCACCGGCGCAGCCGTACCGGTATCCAGATCCCTCCGCAGACCCGGTACAACGTGCCCATCGAGGCGCTCTACACCGCGGTCCCCATCGTCATCGTCTCGGTCCTCTTCTACTTCGTCGCCCGCGACGAGGCGAAGCTGACCCAGATCGACAAGCCGCAGCACGTCGTCAACGTGGTCGGCTTCCAGTGGAGCTGGGCGTTCAACTACGAGAACTCCGAGACCCCGGACCCCAACAGCCAGCTCGCCGCGTACGACGTGGGCACCCCGAACCAGATCCCGACGCTCTGGCTGCCCGTCAACGAGAGCGTGGAGTTCAAGCTCACCTCCCGTGACGTGATCCACGACTTCTGGCCCGTCAACTTCATGATGAAGATGGACGTCGTGCCGGGCGTGGTCAACAAGTTCCAGGTCACCCCCACGGTGATCGGCGAGTACGACGGCAAGTGTGCGGAACTCTGCGGTGTGGACCACTCCCGGATGCTCTTCAAGGTGAAGGTCGTCTCGCACGACGACTACATCAACCACCTGCAGCAGCTGCGGGCCAACGGCCAGGCCGGCGCGGTGCCTTCGGGTATCACGAGCATGGGAAGTGAAACGAAGTGACGATCCTCAACGAGCCCGCCGCGGCCGGCGGGGCGCCTGGGGGCACCGCGAGGGCCGGCGCGGCCCCGCGCACCCGCAAGCCGGGCGCGACCATCATCAAGTGGCTGACCACCACCGACCACAAGACGATCGGCACGCTGTACCTCGGTACCTCGTTCGCGTTCTTCCTGATCGGTGGCATCCTGGCGCTCGTCATGCGCGCCCAGCTGGCCCAGCCCGATGGCAAGATCCTCTCGAACGAACAGTTCAACCAGGCGTTTACGATGCACGGCACGATCATGCTGCTGATGTTCGCGACGCCGCTGTTCGCCGGTTTCACCAACTGGATCATGCCGCTGCAGATCGGTGCGCCTGACGTCGCCTTCCCGCGACTGAACATGTTCGCGTACTGGCTCTACCTGTTCGGCTCGACCATCGCGGTCGGTGGCTTCCTCACCCCGCAGGGCGCGGCCGACTTCGGCTGGTTCGCCTACTCGCCGCTGTCGGACGCGGTCCGGTCGCCCAGCGTCGGCGCCGACATGTGGATCATGGGTCTGGCCTTCTCGGGCTTCGGCACCATCCTCGGTGCGGTCAACTTCATCACCACCGTCATCTGCATGCGCGCCCCGGGCATGACGATGTTCCGGATGTCGATCTTCGTCTGGAACGTCCTGCTCACCTCGGTGCTGGTGCTGCTCGCCTTCCCGGTGCTCGCCGCCGCGCTCTTCGCGCTGGAGGTGGACCGGAAATTCGGGGCCCATATCTTCGACCCGGGTAACGGTGGAGCCCTACTCTGGCAACACCTCTTCTGGTTCTTCGGCCACCCCGAGGTGTACATCATCGCGCTGCCGTTCTTCGGCATCATCTCGGAGATCATCCCGGTCTTCTCCCGCAAGCCGATGTTCGGCTACTCGGGTCTGATCGCGGCCACCATCGGCATCGCCGGCCTCTCCGTGACGGTGTGGGCGCACCACATGTACGTCACCGGACAGGTGCTGCTGCCGTTCTTCTCCTTCATGACCTTCCTGATCGCGGTCCCGACCGGTGTGAAGTTCTTCAACTGGGTCGGCACCATGTGGAAGGGCTCGCTGAGCTTCGAGACCCCGATGCTCTGGACGATCGGCTTCCTGGTCACCTTCCTCTTCGGTGGTCTGACCGGTGTGCTGCTCGCCTCCCCGCCGATCGACTTCCACGTCTCGGACTCGTACTTCGTCGTCGCGCACTTCCACTACGTGGTCTTCGGCACCGTCGTCTTCGCGATGTTCGCCGGCTTCCACTTCTGGTGGCCGAAGATGACCGGCAAGATGCTGGACGAGCGCCTCGGCAAGATCACCTTCTGGACGCTCTTCATCGGCTTCCACACCACCTTCCTGGTGCAGCACTGGCTCGGCGCCGAGGGCATGCCCCGCCGCTACGCCTCGTACCTGCCCTCGGACGGCTTCACCACGCTGAACTCCGTCTCCTCCATCGGCTCCTTCCTGCTCGGCCTGTCGATCCTGCCGTTCCTCTACAACGTCTGGAAGACCGCCAAGTACGGGGAGAAGGTCGAGGTCGACGACCCGTGGGGCTACGGCCGTTCGCTGGAGTGGGCGACCTCCTGCCCGCCGCCGCGGCACAACTTCCTCACCCTGCCCCGGATCCGTTCCGAATCCCCGGCGTTCGACCTGCACCACCCGGACATCGCCGCGCTCGACTACCTGGAGCTGCACGGCCACCTGGCCAAGCACCTCGAGGGCGTCGTGCCGGCCGAGTACGACCGGCCTGAGCTGACCAAGACCAAGGGCAAGAAGGAGGGCGACGCCTGATGAAGGAGCAGGGCAAGATCTTCGCGGGCTTCGCCGTCTTCATCCTGATCATGGCCGTGGTCTACGGCGTCTGGACCACGCACAGTTCGCACGGCACGGAGGCCGCCGGTACCACCGCGCTCTTCCTGGCCTTCGGCCTGTGTGCCTTCATCGCCTTCTACCTGGGCTTCACCGCCCGCCGGGTGGACCTGGGTGCGGGCGACAACCCCGAGGCCGAGGTCTCCGACGACGCCGGTGAGATGGGCTTCTTCGCCCCGCACAGCTGGCAGCCGCTCTCCCTGGCCCTCGGTGGCGCGCTGGCTTTCTGCAGCGTCATCTTCGGCTGGTGGCTGATGTTCTGGGCCGCTCCGGTCATCATGATCGGGCTGTTCGGCTGGGTCTTCGAGTTCTACCGCGGCGAGAACCAGAACCAGTAGGTTCCCCCCCGTTCGCACCGGGCAGGCCCCCTCCTCGGAGGGGGCCTGCCCGTTCGTGGTTCACCCGGCCGGGCGCAGCGGCGTGCGTCGGGGGCCGCCAGATGCGGTGATGTTCCTACCATCTGATGCATCATCCGAACCCTCAGGAGGCTCCGGTGGCCGGCAGATGTGCGGTAGGGGGACGGAAGACCGGGACCGGTCGGCGGGCATCCGCCTGGCTGGTCCTGACCCCGCTGGTGCTCGGGCCGCTCGCGGCCTGCTCCGGCGGCGGTCACGGCAGCGGCAACGGCCCACCGCGGGTGGTGGACGCCGCCCGCCTGGTCCGCACCTCGTCGGTGCCGGTCGCCGAACCCGGCAAGCCGTTCACGGTGACCGCCGCCAGCGGGGACAACATCACCGACGTGATGCTGACCGGCCCGGACGGCAAGCAGCTGCCCGGCGCGCTGGATCCCGACGGCCACGGCTGGCACAGCACCGTCCCGCTGCTGCCCGGCACCCGCTACGCCGCCCGGATCGCCGCCGCCGACAACCACGGCGGGCGCGGCGAGTACACCGACGACTTCACCACCAAGGCCGCCGACCAGCTGCTCACCGCCGAGCTGGGCCCCGACCTCGGCCGGGACACCTACGGCGTCGGTGAGCCGCTCACCGTGAAGCTCTCCGCGGAGGTCAAGGACCAGGCCGCCCGGCAGAAGGTGGAGAGCGCACTGACCGTGGTCTCCGAGCCCGCGGTGACCGGCGCCTGGTACTGGGTGGACGACAAGGACCTGCACTTCCGGCCGAAGGACTACTGGCCGGCCAACGCCGCGGTGAAGCTCGTCTACGACCCGCAGGGGCAGCAGATCGAGGGCGGCCTCTACGGCGGGGCGGCCGGCTCGGTCGCCTTCAAGACCGGTGACAAGGTCGAGGCGATCGTGGACGCGGCCAGCGACGAGCTCACCTACAAGCGCAACGGCGAGGTGGTCACCACCTTGCCGGTGACCACCGGCAAGCCCGGCTTCGACACGCGCAACGGCATCAAGGTGGTGCTCGGCCAGGAGCGGGTGGTGCAGATGAGCAGCGAGACCATCGGCATCGCCAAGGGCAGCAAGGACGCCTACGACCTCAAGGTCGAGTGGGCCACCCGGGTCACCTGGAGCGGCGAGTACGTGCACGCCGCGCCCTGGTCGGTGGCCTCGCAGGGCGTGGAGAACGTCAGCCACGGCTGCACCGGGATGAGCACCGACAATGCCGAGTGGTTCTACGAGCACACCCGGGTGGGTGACATCGTGCAGGTGGTGAACAGCCACGGGCACGACATGGAGCCGTTCGGCAACGGCTTCGGGGACTGGAACCTGAGCTGGGACGAGTGGCTGAAGGGCAGTGCCCTGGGCAAGCCGGTGAACACCCAGGCGCCGGCGGTGGCCGTTCCCGCCACGGCCACCCTGCGCCCGCAGGTCTGAACGCCTGCGGGGCCTGAGCTGCTGACGGCCCGTGCGGCCGTCAGCAGCTCAGGGGGATCGATCACCCGGGGTCGGGTCCGTAGACGAGGTCCAGCGCGCCGCTCACGGCCGCCAGGGCCTCGTCTCGTGTGACGCCCAGGCGCCGGGCCCGAGCCGCGTACTCGCCGGCCGCGCCGGCCGCCAAGCGGTGCGCGGTGTCGCCGGTGGCGGCCACCAGGGTGCCCCGTCGGCCGTGCGTCTCCACCACCCCGTCCGCCTCCAGCTCGCGGTAGGCGCGGGCCACCGTGTTCGCGGCCAGGCCGAGCTGCTCGGCCAGCGCCCGCACGGTCGGCAGCCGTAGGCCGGCCGGCAGCTCGCCGGTCCTGGCCTGCTCGGCGATCTGCCCGCGCAGCTGCTCGTACGGGGGTGTGGCGGCGGCGTGGTCGATGCTCACCTGCACGGGGCGGTTCTCCTCGGTCGTTCCACAGGCTGACTGGGCGTCACCTATTGTGCCCGCATATGCCAAGGGCCCCGTCCGGCGGTGCCGGACGGGGCCCTCAGGTGGCTGACGCGATGTCAGGAGCCGGGGATCAGTGGTGGCCGTGGCCGCTGGTGATCTCCTGGTGCTCCTCGGCGGTCGGCTTGGGGATCTGGTTGCCCTCGCCGAACATGCTCTCGGAGAGCTTGGCCCGGGTCTTGGTGACCAGGCCGACCTTGCGGGCGACACCGTTCTCGTCGACCTCGGCGGGCAGCTCCAGCGGCTCGTACTGCTCGTGCGAGGTGAGCGTGTGCAGCGCCCCCTGCGGGAGCTGGGCGTGCACCTCGATCATCTCACCGTGCGGCAGGCGCTTGATGACGCCGGTCTCGCGGCCGTGCAGCACCTTCTCCTTGTCGCGGCGCTGCAGCCCCAGGCACCAGCGCTTGGTGATGAAGAAGACCACCACCGGGACGATGAACGAACCCGCCCGGACGAAGTAGGTGATGTCGTTCAGCGACAGGTGGAAGTGGGTGGCGATCAGGTCGTTGCCACCGCCGGAGAGCAGCACCAGGTAGAGGCTGATCCAGGCGGCGCCGAGCCCGGTGCGCACCGGGGCGTTGCGCGGACGGTCCAGGATGTGGTGCTCGCGCTTGTCGCCGGTGATCCAGTTCTCGATGAACGGGTAGGCCGCGATCGCGACGAGCACCAGCGGGAAGAGCACCAGCGGGATGAAGACACCCAGGTTCAGGGTGTGGCCCCAGGCCCGGATCTCCCAACCCGGCATGACGCGGATCAGACCCTCGGCGAAGCCCATGTACCAGTCGGGCTGGGCGTCGGTGGAGACCTGGTCGGGCCGGTACGGGCCGTACGCCCAGACCGGGTTGACCGAGGCGATCGCGGACATCGCCGCGATGATGCCGAAGACCAGGAAGAAGAAGCCGCCGGCCTTGGCCATGTAGACCGGCATGAGCGGCATGCCGACCACGTTCTTCTCGGTCTTGCCCGGGCCCGCCCACTGGGTGTGCTTGTGGTAGAAGACCAGGATCAGGTGCGCGACCAGCAGGCCGAGCATGATCCCGGGGATCAGCAGCACGTGGATCGTGAAGAACCGCGGCACGATGTCGGTACCCGGGAACTGCCCGCCGAACAGGAAGAACGACAGGTAGGTACCGACCAGCGGGACGGCCAGGATGGCACCCTCCATGAACCGGATACCGGTACCGGAGAGCAGGTCGTCGGGGAGCGAGTACCCGAGGAAGCCGTCGAAGAAGCCCAGGAAGAGCAGCAGGAAGCCGAAGACCCAGTTGATCTCACGGGGCTTGCGGAACGCGCCGGTGAAGAAGACGCGCATCATGTGCACGAACATCGCGGCGACGAAGACGATGGCCGCCCAGTGGTGGATCTGACGGATCAGCAGACCACCGCGGACCTCGAAGCTGATGTTCAGCGTCGAGGCGTAGGCCTCCGAGACCCGGACGCCGTTCAGCGGCGCGTACGAGCCGTTGTAGATGACCTCGCCCATGCTCGGCTTGAAGAACAGGGTGAGGTAGACACCGGTCAGGATGATGATGATGAAGGTGTAGAGGCAGATCTCGCCGAGCATGAAGGACCAGTGGTCCGGGAAGATCTTGCGCAGGTTGGACTTGGCCAGGGAGTAGATCCCCAGCCGGCCGTCCAGGTAGTCCGCGGCGGCTTCCGCCTTGTTCGCGGGCTTGGCGCGGGTGCTGGCCGGAGCGGCCTGCTTCCCGCCGGTGGACGCGGAACTCATTGGCTGCGCTCCCAGAAGCTCGGGCCGACGGGGTGACTGAAGTCCCCGGTGGCGACCAGGTAGCCCAGGGAGTCAGTGGAGATCTTCAGCTGGGGCAGCGGGTGCCCGGCCGGGCCGAAGATGACGCGAGCGCCGTCCGCCAGGTCGAAGGTCGACTGGTGGCAGGGGCAGAGCGCGTGGTGGGTCTGCTGCTCGTACAGCGAGATCGGGCAACCGACGTGGGTGCAGATCTTCGAGTAGACGAGCACGCCCTGGAAGCCCAGCGCGGCCGAGTTGGGGTCCTTGATGTCCTCCGGCTGGATCCGGACGATCATCAGGGCGTCCTTGGCGATCTGCTGCTGGAAGTCCTCGTCCGACTCCTGCAGCCCGTTGGGGCGCAGGGCCGAGGGACCCGGCCTGGCGAACGTCAGCGAGCCGACCTGGATGTCCTCGGGCTTCATCGCCTCGTTGGTGTTCATGTTGATCAGCTGGATCGGCATGCTCGGCGTGGCCTCGGACCACGCGGTGCTGTCCAGCGACTTCTCGGGCAGCGGGCCGAGGTCGCGCAGCAGCATCACGCCGGAGAGCGGGACCAGGGCCATCGAGCCGATCAGGGTGTTGCGGATCATCTTGCGGCGGCCGAAAGCGGACTCGGCGGCACCGGTCTTGAACTGCTCGATGACGTCCGCGCGGACCTCGTCGTCAGCCTCGATGGGGTGACGCTCGGCCGGGTGCTCGACGTCCGACATCAGCGTGCGCGCCCAGTGCACGGCGCCGGCGCCGATGCAGAAGAGCGCCACGGCCAGGGTCATACCGAGCGCGAAGTTCATCGCGCTGATGTGGCCCAGCGGGAAGATGTAGACGATCCTCGTCGGGTCGATGGCCACGTAGCTGGCGATGAAGCCGACCGTGGCCAGCATCGACACGATGAAGAGCAGCGACACCTGGCGCTCGGCCCGCTTGGCGGCCCGCTCGTCGATATCGGTCCGGCGCACCTCGTGGGCCGGCAGGCCCGGGTCCGCGAACGGGTTGTCGGCAGCGGCTACATCGCCGTGCCCTTCGGCGTGGTTCGCCGGCAGCTTGTCGTCTGACATGTCGTGGCTCATGACTTCTTGGCCTTGGTGGTGTGAGCGGCGACCCAGATCGCGATGGCGATCAGGACACCGAGACCGAAGATCCAGCCGAACAGGCCCTCGGTCACCGGACCGAGGCTGCCGAGCGAGAGACCACCGGGGTTGGGCGCCTCGTTCGCCTGGTAGCGGACGAAGGCCACGATCTCCTGCTTCTGCTTCTCCGGCATGGTGCTGTCAGGGAAGGAGGGCATGTTCTGCGGGCCGGTCTGCATGGCCTCGTAGATGTGCTTCGGGTCCACGTTCTCCAGCGACGGCGCGAACTTACCCTGCGTCAGGGCACCGCCGGCGCCGGCGAAGTTGTGGCACTGCGAGCAGTTGGTACGGAACAGCTCGCCGCCCTTGGAGATGGCGTCGGTCTCGGTCGACGTGTACTGGTCCTTGGTCGGCGTCACCGGGCCGGGGCCCAACGAGGCGACGAACGCGGCCATCGCGTCGATGTCGTCCTGGCTGTAGATGTTCGGCTTCTTCAGGACCTGCGCACCCGGCTGCTGGGCGGGCATCCGGCCGGTGCCGACCTGGAAGTCGACCGCGGCGGAGCCCACGCCCACCAGGCTCGGGCCGGTGGAGCTGCCCTGACCGTTCAGGCCGTGGCACGAGGAGCAGCCCACGGCGAAGAGCCGCTTGCCCTCATCGATCTGGAGCGACTGCGCGGAGCTGTCGGCCTTGGCCGCCTCGGCGGGCGCGAACATGCCATACAGCCCCCCGGTGGCCGCGAGGGCGAAGAGTAGGACGACCAGCGCCGCCAGCGGGTGGCGCCGTCGTGCGGAGAGCTTTTTCACGGAATAACCCCGGTGTCAGGATCAGGATCTGGTCGGCTGGTGGAGGCCCGGTGCCGTGGGGGCATCGGCCTGGCGTGGGCACGGGCAATGGACCCGGCGCCGGTGAGGGCATACGGGTCCCGGCCGGCGGCCAGCGACCTGATCGGTTACTTGATCAGGTAGATGGTCGCGAAGAGGCCGATCCAGACCACGTCGACGAAGTGCCAGTAGTACGACACGACGATCGCCGCGGTGGCCTGCTCATGCGTGAACCGCTTGGCTGCGTACGTCCGCCCCAGCACCAGCAGGAAGGCGATCAGACCGCCCGTCACGTGGAGCCCGTGGAAGCCGGTGGTCAGGTAGAACACCGAACCGTACGGGTCGGAGGAGAGCGAGATGCCGTCCTTCTTCACCAGGTTGGTGTACTCGTAGATCTGACCGCCGATGAAGATCGCGCCCATCACGAAGGTGAGCGAGAACCACGAGCGGAGCTTCTTGACGTCACCACGCTCGGCGGCGAAGACGCCGAGCTGGCAGGTGAGCGAGGAGAGCACCAGGATCGTGGTGTTCACGGAGGAGAAAGGGACGTTGAGGGCATGTGCCTTCTCGGCCCAGAAGCCTGGCCCCTTCACGGAACGTGCCGTGAAGTACATCGCGAAGAGGGCCGCGAAGAACATCAGCTCGGAACTCAGCCAGACGATGGTTCCGACGCTGGTCATGTTCGGTCGGTTGACCGATCCATGTGCGTGCCCGGTTTCTACTGCTGTTGCTGTCGCCACGACCGACATTATGTCGGTCCCTTATTCCGTCTTCACGCCGGGGGGTCTCCCTCGGAGTGTCCGGTGCGTGCGGTATGCCCGGATGGCTGCGCCACGGGCCGTGCGTACCCGGCGGGCGCTCGTTGACGAGGGCTTTCGTCGCACTGATGGGACTTTTCTGACGGCGCGTCCGGCCTGACCACTCCTTCGCGCGGCGCGTCCTGACGGTGGGCGGAGCGCGGGTGCGGTACCGCTCTGGGCCGTCCGGGTGGACTGTACCGCCGAGGGTGACGGGTCCTCGCCCGCTCGGGTGATGGCCCGGCAGTCGCCGGGGTGATCTTCGGACCGGAGCCGATCCGGAAGAGATCCCGCCAGTCGCCCTCCACGGCCGGTGATCGGGAGTAGCATCCACCGTGCTGGACGTGGTCTGGATCACATGGGAGCAGGTCGATGGCGACGCACACGAGTGACGAGACGCTCACCGTTCTCGTTTACAGCGATGACCGCAACACCCGGGCGCAGGTCACCTCGGCGCTCGGCAGCCGGCCGGCCGCCGACCTGCCGGAGGTCGACTACCTGGAGTGCGCCACCGTGCCGGCGGTGCTCAAGGCGTTGGAGAAGGGCGGGGTGGACCTCTGCGTCCTGGACGGCGAGGCGGTGCCGGCCGGCGGCCTGGGGCTGGCCCGCCAGGTGAAGGACGAGATCTACGGCTGCCCGCCGGTGCTGGTGCTGATCGGCCGGCCGCAGGACAGCTGGCTGGCCGCCTGGAGCCGGGCGGACGCCGCGATCTCCCAGCCGGTGGACCCGGTCGCGCTCGCCGAGGCGGTGGCCAAGCTGCTGCGGGCCCGGCTCGGTGCGCGCAGCCTGACGCGCTGAGCCTGGACGCCGGGCCGCCCTCGGGCGGCGCGGCCGTCTCAGCAGGAGAGAAGGGTCGCCGTGGATGGCCTGGCGGCCCTTCGCCGGTCGCTAGGCTGGCCGCATCCTCTGTAACGAGCACCGGATGCGAGCTGGAGTAGGCCATGGTGGATGTGAACCCTGCGAACGGCGGTCAGGACCCCGCGCAGGTGGTCCGCACCTGGCCCGACCTGCTGAGCACGCTGCTGGACGGCGGTGACCTGTCCCGGGCGGACGCCGCCTGGGCGATGGACCGGATCATGAGCGGCGAGGCCAGCCCGGTGCAGGTGGCCGGCTTCATGGTGGCGCTGCGGGCCAAGGGCGAGACGGTGGCCGAGGTCGCCGGGCTGGTCGAGGCGATGTACGCGCACGCCGAGCCGCTGCACATCCCGGGGCCCGCGGTGGACATCGTCGGCACCGGCGGCGACCGGGCCAAGACCGTCAACATCTCCACCATGTCGGCCATCGTCGCGGCGGCGGCCGGCGCCAAGGTGGTCAAGCACGGCAACCGGGCCGCCTCCTCGGCCAGCGGCTCCTCCGATGTCCTGGAGCGGCTGGGGATCCGGCTGGACCTGAGCGCCCGGCGGGTGGCCGAGGTGGCCGAGGAGGTCGGCCTGACCTTCTGTTTCGCGGCCAAGTTCCACCCCGCGATGCGGCACGCCGCCCCGGCCCGCCGCGACCTCGGAGTGGCCACCGCCTTCAACATCCTCGGGCCGCTGACCAACCCCGCCCACGTCACCGCGCACGCGGTCGGCTGCTTCGACACCCGGCTGGCCGCCCTGATCGCCGGGGTGCTGGCCGAGCGCGGCTCCACCGCGCTGGTCTTCCGCGGTGACGACGGGCTGGACGAGCTGACCGTCTGCACCACCTCGCGGGTCTGGGTGGTGCGCCAGGGCACGGTCGCCGAGACCGTGCTCGACCCGCGCGAACTCGGGATCGAGCTGGTCGGCATCGAGGCGCTGCGCGGTGCCGACGCCGAGTACAACGCCGAGGTGGCGCGGCGGGTGCTGGCCGGGGAGCGCGGGGCGGTGCGCGACGCGGTGGTGTTGAACTCGGCGGCGGCACTGGTCGCGCTGGAGTTGACCGAGGCGCCGCTGGTCGAGCAGCTGGCCGCCGCGATGGTGCGCACCGCCGCCGCGATCGACTCCGGCGAGGCGCAGCACACCCTGAAGCGCTGGGCCGAGGCCACCGGGCGCTGACGGCACGTCACCAACCGAAGGACCCGCGCGCCGTTGAGGTGCGCGGGTCCTTCGGTTCGCCGCACGGTCAAGGGTGCCCCTGGCCACGCTGTCCGCATGGCGGAACGGTGTTTGACCACGCTTCGGGCGCTGATCTACAGTCTTCGCCAGGTCATGAGTGACAGCGCGACAAGCCCCAGCTTGCTGTCCGGCAACCCTCCGTCCGTGGCGGGGTGCCCTGGGTGAAGACCAGGCCAGGCGGCGACAGGTCCGCACGGCAAGCGCGGACCACCGGCATCTTTCGCACTCCCGGGGTCCTGACCCTCGAAGGAGTGCATCCGTATGTCCACTTCCGTTGACCTCTGCGCCCCCCTCGCCGTGCTCGGTGCCGATGTGCAGGTCCCGCTGGTCTCCGGTGCGAGGGTCGGTTACGCCGCGCTCGACTACGCGGCCAGCGCTCCGGCCCTGCAGCGGGTCTGGGACGAGGTGGCCGCGTACGCCCCGTACTACGGCAGCGTGCACCGCGGCGCCGGCTACCTCTCGCAGCTCTCCACCGACCTGTTCGAGCAGAGCCGGCGCACCGTCGCCGACTTCCTCGACCTGCGGGAGGACGACCAGGTGGTCTTCACCCGGGCCACCACCGACTCGCTCAACCTGCTGGCGGGCGCACTGCCGGCGGGCACCCGGGTGTTCGCCTTCGAGACCGAGCACCACGCCTCGCTGCTGCCCTGGGCCCAGGCCGGATTCCCGGTCGGCTACCTGCGGGCGCCGAGCTCGCCCGAGGAGGCGGTGGCCGCACTGGACGAGGCGCTCGCGGTCTGCGTCGCGCGGCACGGGGCCGGGCCGCGGCTGCTCTGCGTCACCGGCGCCTCCAACGTCACCGGCGAGCTGTGGCCGGTGGCCGAACTGACCCGGGTCGCCCACCGGTACGGTGCCCGAGTGGTGCTGGACGCCGCGCAGTTGGCCCCGCACCACCGGGTCTCGGTGCGCGAGCTGGCGGTGGACTGGGTCGCGTTCTCCGGCCACAAGCTCTACGCCCCGTTCGGCGCGGGCGTGCTGGCCGGGCGCGCCGACTGGCTGGACGCGGCCGAGCCCTACCTGGCCGGCGGCGGCGCCTCGCGCACGGTGGCGCGGGAGGCGGACGGCTCGGTGGCGGTCGAGTGGCACCAGGGTCCGGCCCGGCACGAGGCCGGTTCGCCGAACGTGATCGGCGCCTACGCCATCGCCGCGGCCTGCCGGGCGCTGACCGAGGCCGGCTTCGAAGCCCTGGAGGCCCGCGAGCAGTACCTGATCGACCGGCTGACGGCGGGTCTGGCCGAGATCCCCGAGGTCAGGGTGCTCAGCCTGTTCGGTGCCCGGGCGGCCCGGGTCGGGGTGCTCTCGTTCGTGGTCCGGGGCTGGAACAGCTCGCACTTCTCGGCGGCGCTCTCGGCCGAGTACGGCATCGGGGTGCGCGACGGGCTGTTCTGCGCGCACCCGCTGGTGCGCACGCTGCTGGGGTCGGACGCGCCCGCCCCCTCCTCGGCGTGCGGCGCGCCCGACGCCTCGCTGCCGGGGGAGCGCAGCCTGAACGCGATCCGGGTCAGCTTCGGGGCGGGGACACCCGAGGAGCACCTCGACCGCTTCCTGGCGGCGGTGCGCGAGCTGGTCAGCGACGGCGCGCGGTGGAACTACCGCAACGAAGGCGGCCGTTGCGTGGCCGACACTCGACGTTAGAGCTGTCAGCCGTCCAGGCCGAGCGCGAAGGCGGCCTCCAGGTCGTGCTGCGAGTACGTCCGGAAGGCGATCTGGGTCTCGGTGTGGGCGACCCCCGGCACCTTGTTGAGCCGGCCGGGGATCACCTCGGCCAGGTCGTCGTGGCGGCGCACCCGCACCATGGCGACCAGGTCGTACCCGCCGGTCACCGAGTAGACCTCGCTCACCCCGTCGATCGCGGCGATGGCCTCGGCGATCTCCGGGATCTGGTCGACGCTGGTCTTGACGAGCACGATGGCGGTGATCACGGCTGGACTCCTGGGTCGAGGGTGGGGCCAGCGTATCCGGCGCGTCGGGCCGCCACCCACAAGGCCAGGAACCCGGCACTGAAGCCGATCACATGGGCCAGGTAGGCGACCCCGCTGCCCGCCTGGCGCAGCGACCACCACTGCACGCCGAACCAGAGGCCGAGCACCAGCCAGGCCGGCAGCCGCAGCGGCAGGAAGAGCAGCGCCGGGACCAGCGTGGTCACCCGGGCCCGTGGATAGAGCCGCAGATAGCCGCCGAGCACCCCGGCGATCGCCCCCGAGGCGCCGACCAGCGGGCGCAGCGACTCGGGGCCGTGCCCGCCGACGGCCGCGTAGCCGTACCCGGCCAGCACGCCGACGGCCAGATAGAAGAGGAGGAAGCGCAGCCGGCCCAGCCGCTCCTCGACACCCGCGCCGAAGACATAGAGGAAGAGCATGTTGCCCAGCAGGTGCAGCCAGCCGCCGTGCACGAAGAGCGAGCTGAGCGCGGAGAGGGCCGGCACCTTGTGCGGGGTGGCGAGCAGCGGGCAGCCGGGCAGCGGTGCGGGGAGGCCGGCCAGCTGAGCGGAGGTCAGCGGACGGTTGCTCAGCAGCTCGGCGGGGATCGCGCCCCACCGCTGCTGGTAGTGCTGGGCGGCGCAGGCGCGCGCCGGCGCGGTCGAGCCGTAGCCGGGGTTGATCCCGCTCGGGCCGGCCAGGAACACCAGGCAGTTGAGCGCGATCAGGAGATAGCTGACGAGTGGGGTCGGCCCCTCGTGGCGCTGGTCTGCCATGGCCGGATCCATTCCGCGCCGGCGCGCTCGTGACACCGCGGTGTACGGCGAGCGGGTGAGCGGGCGAGCAGGCGTTCGAGCGGGCCGCGGTGCTGGTGGGAACCGGTATCCGGTGCCCGCCGTCTCAGCAGGAGGCCCTAGGCTTGAGACCTGGCCGGCACGTCGGCCCGGACCAGGTACCAGCCGAGAGGACCTCGCTCATGCCCGTCCCCGTGCCCACCGCCGAGACCCGTTGGCGCTGCACGCTCTGCGGCAACCTGACCCGGTTCGATGTGACCCGGTCCTCCCGCGTGGTCGAGTACCTGCACCTGGACCTGGCCGGTGAGCCCAAGGTGGAGGAGACCGAGGTGCTCAGCGAGACGCTGGAGTCGATCCGCTGCCGCTGGTGCAACGCGGTCGACCAGGTCGAGCTGGTGGCTCGCCCGGACGCCGAGGAGCCCGACGCGGCGCCCGCCGGGGACGGGGCCGGGCAGGCCGGCTGAGCGGGCGCTGCTGAAAAACAGTCGCCGCGCACGCGACAATTGCATCGAGCGGTGAGAGTCACCGGGTGGTGAGTCGAGGCGCCACGGCCCTGGGCCGGGCGACCGCGCAGATCATGATCGGAGCCGAGGACGCGATGGACGCAGCCAGCCAGGCCGCCGAGCCGCAGGGGCCGCTGCCCGCTGCCGGCGAGCCGGTCGCGTCCGCGACGTCCGCCGACGGCGCTGTGGACCCGGCCGCAGCCGTCGGCCCGGCCGGCGAGCAGGTGGTCGAGCCGTCGGCCGAGGCGTCGGTCCAGTCGTCGGTCGAGGACGAGCAGCCCGCCGAGCAGCTGGACCGCCCGCTGCCCGAGGGTGTGCGCCGGCGCGTGGTGGGCCTGGCCGCCGACGCGCTCGGCGGCCTGCCGCCCGCCGACCTGCCGCCCTCGCTGCGCCCGTACGCCAAGTTCACCCCCGCCCGGCGGGCCAAGTACGCCGGCACCGCGCTGGCCGCCGCCCTGGAGGCCGAGCCGGTCTTCCGCCTGCGGATAGCTGACCGGCTGCGGCTGGGCCAGCCCGACCTGGTGAAGGCACTGGAGGCGGGCCAGGTCCCGGGCGCGGCCGAGCCCCTGGATGTGGCCGCCGCCGCCTACCTGTTGCGCAGCCGTGGCTGGACCCGGCTGGTCGCCGAGGCCGGCGAGCAGGTCGAGCGGGCCGGCGCCGAGGACGCAGCCGCCGAGGCGGCCCGACTGGTGGAGAAGCTCCAGGAGGAGCTGACCGCCACCCGCACCGCCGCCCGCGCCGACCTGGACCGCCAGCGCGCGGAGGCCGAGGGCACCCGCAAGGAGCTGGAGACGCTGCGCAAGAAGCTCCGCGGGCTGGAGAGCGACACCCGCCGGGCCCAGGCCGAGACCCGCAAGGTGCAGGCCGAACTGACCTCCGCCGCCGCTGCCGCCGCCGTCGAGCGCGGCGCCGCCGAGAGCGAGAACCGGCGGCTGAAGCACCGGGTGGCCGAGCTGGAGACCGCCCTGGAGGCCGGGCGCCGCTCGGCCCGCGAGGGACGCAGCGTGGAGGACATGCGGTTGCGGCTGCTGCTCGACACCGTGCTGCAGTCCGCCCAGGGCCTGCAGCGCGAGCTGGCGCTGCCGGTCACCCAGCTGCACCCGGCCGACCTGGTGGACGCGGTCGTCCCGGGCTCCGCCTCGCCGCACGACGTGGCCCGGCGCGGGCTGGCCGAGGACGACCCGGCGCTGCTCGACCAGCTGCTGGCGATCCCGCAGGTCCACCTGGTGGTGGACGGCTACAACGTGACCAAGACCGGTTACCCGACGCTGCCGTTGGAGCAGCAGCGGCTGCGGCTGCTGGGCGGTCTGGCGATGCTCGCGCAGCGCACCCAGGCCGAGGTGACCTGTGTCTTCGACGGGCAGGACCTGGACGTGCCGGTGATCATGGCGCCACCGCGCGGGGTGCGGGTGCGGTTCAGCAGGACCGGGCAGACCGCGGACGAGCTGATCCGCCAGCTGGTGCGGGCCGAGCCGCAGGGCCGGCCGGTGGTGGTGGTCTCGGCCGACCGGGAGGTGGCCGACGGCGTGCGCAAGGCGGGCGCGCGCCCGGTCGCCTCGGTGTTGCTGCTGAACCGGCTGGCCCGCAGCTGACCAGCGCTCAGCTGGTGAAGACCCGGTGAACACCTGGCCTGGACCGTGAGTTCGTGGGGGTGGGGGAGTGGCGCAGGGATCTGATGTTCACTAGGGTCTGGCGTCAAACCTATTTTTCCGGTCACTCACCCGATCGGGTGACCCGGTAGAAGAAGGAGCAGTCCCTTGGCGTCCCACCGCCGTCCCAAGCAGTCGAGCCGCGCGCGGATCACCGTGCTCACCGCCGCTGCGGCGACCGCGGTCGCGATCTCCTCGCAGAGCGGGGCCTGGGCCGACCCGGCGCCCACGGTCGACCAGGTCAAGGCGCAGATCGATGCGCTGAACAACCAGCAGGAGGCCGCGGCCGAGCAGTACGACGGCGCGAAGGAGCGCGGTGACCAGCTGCGCCAGCAGGCTTCCCAGCTGCAGGACGAGGTGGCCCGCACCCAGGACCAGGTGACCCAGCTGCAGGGCGGCCTCGCCGCCGTGGCCGGGCAGCAGTACCGCGACGGCGGGATCGACCCGTCGGTCCAACTGATGCTGAACTCCCACCCGGGCACCTATCTTGACCAGGCCTCCAGCATGCAGGTGGCGACCAGCACCGAGGCGGACGCGCTGAAGTCGCTGCAGGGCGAGGAGCGCAACCTCGACCAGATCAAGAAGGAAGCCGCCGACACGCTGGCCCAGTTGGATTCGGCCACCGCGCAGCTGAACCAGGCCAAGTCGGACGTGCAGGCCAAGCTGGCCGCCGCGCAGAAGCTGCTCAACTCGCTGAGCGCCTCGCAGCGCGCCCAGCTGGCCGCCCAGCAGGCGGCCGCCTCGCGCGGCAGCGCCCGGGCCCAGCTCAGCACGCTCAACCTGCCGCCGGCCTCCGGCTACGCGGGCCAGGCCGTGCAGGCGGCGCTCACCCGCCTGGGCGACTCCTACGTCTGGGGTGCCACCGGCCAGACCACCTTCGACTGCTCGGGTCTGATGCAGTGGGCTTACGAGCAGGCCGGCGTCTCGCTGCCGCGCACCTCGCAGGAGCAGGCCACGGTGGGCACCGGGGTGCCCAGCCTGGCCGACGCCCAGCCGGGCGACCTGGTGATCTTCGGCGGCGACCGGCACCACGTGGGCATGTACATCGGCGGCGGCAACATGGTGCACGCGCCGCACACCGGTGACGTGGTGCGGATCGCCAGCGTCAGCACGATGGGCGAGTCCTACATCATTCGCCGGGTCTGACCCGCCGTCGCTCCGCCGCGCACGCCGCGCTCCTGATCCCCCGTCACCCGCCAGGTGTGACGGGGGACACTTGTTCGCACGCTACTTGATCACCTGTTGGTGATCTGCATAGCACCCAGAGTCAAAGTTGCCGAGTTTTTCTGACAAGGATTTGAACGGATCACAGATTTGTTACTAGGGTCGGCAACCAGACCCACGCGATGGTGATCACCCGACCCGGGTGGCGGCGCGGGTTACCGCCGAGTCTGGAAAGCAGCACGGGCAGTTGACTGTCCGACGGGGAACCCCTGCGGGGGAGCTGTGGACCGGAGCCGGGGAACCACGTTCCTCCGGGGTGAATCGGCGCCAGGTCGGCCGTGGGCCGGTGAGGCGTCGTAGGGCAAGTCTTCCAGCCCGAACCCGTCAGCTCACCCGGTAGGCGGTCCGAGGGAAGAAGGATTCGTGGCGTCCCATCGTCGTCCCAAGCCCGTTGGCCGTACCCGCGCGTCGATTCTGACCGCCGCTGCCGCCACCGCCGTGGCGCTCTCCTCGCAGGGCGCGGCGCACGCCGACCCGGCGCCCTCGCTCGACCAGGTCAAGTCCCAGGTCGACGACTTGAACAACCAGGCGGAGCAGGCCACCCAGCAGTACGACGGCGCCCAGGCCCAGCAGCAGACGCTGCAGAAGCAGGTCGGCGACCTGCAGGACCAGGTGGCGCGGCAGCAGGACCAGGTGACCAACCTGCAGGCGGGGCTGGCCTCGGTGGCCGCCGACCAGTACGCCAACAACGGCATATCGCCGACCGTGCAGATGATGCTCTCGTCCCACCCGGACAGCTTCCTCGGCCAGGCCAGCGCGCTCAACCAGCTGAACACCACCCAGGCGGAGACGCTGAAGGAGCTGCGGAGCGAGCAGACGGTGCTCGACCAGAGCAAGGCCGAGACGCAGAGCAAGCTCACCGCGCTGGATGCCACCACCCAGCAGCTGAAGTCCGCCAAGGACACCGTCCAGGCCAAGCTGCAGCAGGCCCAGAACCTGCTCAACACGCTCACCGAGCAGCAGCGCCAGCAGATGGCCGCCCAGCAGGCGCAGGCCGACGCGCAGGCGAAGGCCGCCGCCCAGCAGGCGCAAGCGCAGGCACAGGCCGCCGCTGCGGCGCAGTCGCAGAGCGCCGCCTCGCGCGGCTCGTCCCGCACCGACCTCGGCAGCACCACGACGCCGCCGGCCGCGCCGACCACCGGCAACTCGGCCGCCGCCGCCGCGATCGCCGCCGCCGAGAGCAGGCTCGGCGACCCGTACCACTTCGGTTCGACGGGTCCCTCCGAGTTCGACTGCTCGGGTCTGATGCAGTGGGCTTACGCGCAGGCCGGTGTCTCGCTGCCGCGCACCTCCCAGCAGCAGGCCGCGATCGGCACCAACGAGGGCACCAACATCGCCAACGCGCAGCCGGGCGACCTGCTCATCTTCAACAACTATGACCACGTCGGCATGTACGTCGGTGGTGGCACGATGATCCACGCGCCGCGCACCGGTGAGAACGTCAAGTACGAGTCGGTCGCCAACATGGGTGGGGTCGAGGCGATCATCCGCCCCTGACACCCCCCGACGCCGCTGGCGAAGCGTCACCCAGGCCCGGTCTCCCGTGCGGAGACCGGGCCTTCGCCGTTCTGCTGTCTGATTGTGGATCAAATATTCGTATTGGCAGGAGTTTGGACTCATCCGTCCCGACTCGCTAACGTCTGCGCTCGGACCTCAGCTCCTCCGAGGGCTCTCCCCGAGCTCTCACGGCGATTGGAGTCGTCAGACGATGGCGATTACACCCCCGTCGGGTACCGCGCGCCGGTTCGCCCGGGTGCTGGCGGTCACCGCTGCCGCGACCACCGCGCTGGCGATGACGGCCAGCGCCCAGGGCGCACCGGCCGGGCCGGACAAGAACGACGTCAAGGCGCAGGTCGACCAGCTCTACACCGAGGCCGAGCAGGCCTCGGAGAAGTCCAATGCGGCGGAGGAGGACGCCAAGCGGCTGCAGGCCGAGACCAGCGCCCTGCAAGCGCAGGTGGCGCAGGGCCAGGACACGCTCAACCGGATGCGCTCGGTGCTGGCCACCGTCGCGGCCGCCGAGTACCGCTCGGGCGGGATGGACCCGGCCGTTCAACTGATGCTCTCCAGCGACCCCGCGGGCTACCTGATCAAGGCGCGCAGCCTGGCCGAGGCGGGCCGGCAGCAGGCCGCCTCGCTGCACGAGGTGCTGGAGCAGCAGCGCCGGCTCGACCAGCGGCGCAGCGAGGCGAGCGCCAAGCTGGCCGAGCTGGAGACGGTGCGCAGCACGCTGGCGCAGAGCAAGCAGCAGGTCCAGCAGCGGCTGAAGAGCGCCCAGGCGCTGCTCGACAGCCTCTCCGCCGCCGAGCGGACCCAGCTGGCCGCGCAGGACGCCCGGGAGGCGGACGAGCGGGCCGCCCGCGGCGCCGAGCGGGTGGACCTGGGCAACCAGCCGCCCGCGTCGGACCGGGCCGCGCTCGCGGTGGCCGCGGCGCTGAGCAAGCTCGGCTCCCCTTACGTGTACGGATCCACCGGGCCCGGCAGTTTCGACTGTTCGGGTCTGATGTACTGGAGCTGGCAGCAGGCGGGAGTGAGCCTGCCTCGCACCTCGCAGGCACAGGCGTTCGGGGGGCAGCGGATCAGCCTGGCCGAGGCGCGACCGGGAGACCTGGTGATCTTCTTTCACGACATGCACCACGTCGGCATGTACGTCGGCGGTGGCACGGTGATCCACGCCCCCTACCCCGGAGCCCGGGTGCGCTACGAGAACGTCGCGGCGATGCCGGTGGCGACGGTGGTGCGGGTCTGAGTACCGACGACGGGACGAGCGTGCCCCGGCGTACCGCGTTGCTGCTGGCGGCCGGCGGGCTCGTCCAGCTCTCGTTGCCCCGGGCGCTGCCGGGGCGGGCGGTCGCGGCGCCGTCCGGCCCGCCGACGGCGCTGCTGGCCGCGCACGCCCAGGCGCTGCGCACCGGTGAGCTGGCCGCGCTGCGGCCGGCCCAGCTGGACTACCGCCCGACCTCCTGGGACGCGCGGACGGTGACCGCCGAACTCTCCTACCGGCTGGCCGGCTTCGACGACTACCCGGCGGTGCTGAACCGGCGGCTCACCCTGGCCGGCGGAGCGGTGAGCGGCGAGGGCGCCGCCCCGGGCAGCCCGGCGGCGCCGTGGGACCTGGGCGACCCGACGCCGGTGCGCGGGACGCACTGCCTGGTGCTCGGGCCGGCCGCGGCCGCTCAATTGACCGAGCTGGCCGCCATCGCGGACCAGGCGGTGCCCGCCGTCAGCGCGGTCTGGGGCAGCGGGTGGGCCGGCCGGCTGGTGCTCCAGTTGCCGACCACCGAGGCCCAGTTCACCCAGCTGCTCGGGGTCGACCCGAGCAGCTACTCGGACATAGCCGCGGTCACCGTCGCCGCCGCGGGCGCGCCGGTGCACACGCCCGCCGACCGGGTGCTGGTCAACCCCGACGCGTACCACCGGCTCAGCGAGTTCGGCAAGCACGTGGTGATCACCCACGAGTCCACCCACGTCGCCACCCGGGCCGACACCCATCCGTGGACCCCGCTCTGGCTCTCCGAGGGCGTGGCCGACTACACCGGGTACCTGAACACCGGCCGCAGCGCCCGGCAGATCGCCCCCGAGCTGACCTCGGACGTGGCGGCCGGCAGGCTGCCGACCGCGCTGCCCGCCGACGCCGACTTCCAGGCCGGCTCCGGCGGGATCGCCCAGGCCTACGAACTCTCCTGGCTGGCCTGCTCGCTGATCGCGGCCGAGCACGGGCAGCGGGCCCTGGTCGACGTCTACCGGTCGCTCGGCGCGGCCGGCCCCGGCGCGGGCCGGGAGCGGCAGCTGGACCGGATCCTCGGCGAGCGGCTCGGCTACGGGCTGGCGGAGTTCACCAGGCGGTGGATCGCCGAGGTGGTCCGCCGGCTCGGGCCCGGGACTTGAGGGCTCGCAGCTACCTGACGGTCCATCAGCCGTGCTGGATGTCGTCCAACAGGCTCTGCTCGTAGGCGATCCCCGGGCGCACCGGGTAGGTGGGCTCCGGCTCGGCCGGCTCCTCGGTCTGCTCGACGGCGACCGGTGCCGGGCCCTGGGTGGAACGCCACAGCCGGCGGCAGGAGAGGATGGTGGCGGCCAGCAGGGTCAGGTTGCGGGAGGCCAGGATGGTGACGCCCCAGGGCATGCTGTTGACCACCTGGCCGAAGTTCATCGGGAACTCCAGTGTGGTCAGCACCGTCGCCACCAGGATCATCACGGCCACCGGGCGCTGGCTGGTGCCGCGCACGGTCAGGCAGACGGCCGCCAGGCCGACCAGCCACACCATGTACTGCGGGCTGATCACGCGGCTGGTCACGGTGAAGATCAGCAGTGTCGCCAGGGCCGCGTCATACGTGGTGGAGGGCTGCCAGCGGCGGGCCCGCAGCCGCCAGTAGAGCAGCCAGGCGAAGCCGGCCACGGTGGCGCCCATCGCGAGCTTGGAGATCACCGGCACCCAGGGGCCGAGGAACTCCACCGAGCCGTAGTTCATCGTCACCGAGCCGTGCCAGGCGCCGAACAGCTTGGCGAAGTGCATCGGCAGCGCGCCCAGTGACTCCACCTCGATGCCGCGGTCGGCCTGGAAGGTGAGGAACTGGAAGGCCCCGTTCATCCCCGCGGCCAGCAGGAACGAGAGGGTGGCCACCGCGCCCACCGCCGCCGTCCAGGACCGCCGGGTCCGCCGGCCGCGCGGGGTGCCGGCCAGGCCGAGCAGCGGCCAGAGCTTCATCAGGCCGCCGACGCCCAGCAGGATGCCGCCCAGCACCGGCCGGCGCAGCACCACCAGCAGGCCGGTCACGGCCATCGCGGTGACCAGGATGTCGTAGCGGCAGTAGACGGTCGGACCGAGCAGCGGGACCCCGATCACCCAGATCCAGGCCCCCGCGAGGCTGCGCCCCCGGCGCAGCCCGGAGCGCAGCAGCATGCCGATCGCCAGGGTGTCGAAGACCCCGCAGAGCACGAAGAAGGAGGTCAGGTAGGACCAGGGCAGCAGGCCGGGGGCCAGGATCACCAGCGCGGCGCCCGGCGGGTACTGCCAGGTGACGTCGTCCATCGGGAAGGTGCCGGTCTGCAGCACCCTGAACCAGCTGTGGTAGATCACCGAGACGTCGGTGGTCACGTCCAGCGGCGCTATCTTGAGGACACCGGTGACCATCAGGACCAGCAGGATCCGGGTCAGCAGCCAGGTGCCGCCGACCCGCCAGCCCGCGCCGCGCGAGGGCGCAGCGGGCGTCACCGCGGTCGCACCCGGATTCGGGGGCGTCGCCAGGGCGAGCCCCCCGCCGCTGCTGCCGTTCTGGTCGGCCGGGCCGTCGTTGGCCAACACCACTGTGCTCCCTCGTTAGCTGCGCGCACCCGCCTGAACCCGTGTCGACTAGGACAGAGCCACGGGGGAAACGGTTCCGGACCCTTCATCCGTTCCCGCCGAATCGGCATGGTGACCTATGGTACGGATCAGCGAGCGGTGAACCGAGCACCCCCCGACCGAGCGAGCCGTGGACAGTATGCCGAAGACCCTTGTGGTGACCAATGACTTTCCCCCGCGCCCAGGCGGAATCCAGGCCTTCGTCCACAACATGGCGATCCGCCAGCCGGCCGGTGACATTGTGGTGTATGCCTCATCCTGGCGGGACGGCCGGGAGGTCGCCCGGTTCGACGCCGAGCAGCCGTTCCCGGTGATCCGGGATCGGAGCACGATGCTGCTGCCCACGCCCCGGGTCACCAGGCGCGCCGCCGAACTGCTCCGGGCCGAGGGGTGCGACACCGTCTGGTTCGGCGCGGCCGCGCCGCTGGGCCTGATGGCACCCGCGCTGCGCCGCGCCGGCGCGCGCCGGCTGCTCGGCATGACGCACGGCCACGAGGCCGCCTGGGCCCAGCTGCCGGCCGCCCGCCAGTTGCTGCGGCGGATCGGCGAGGGCACCGACACGCTCACCTACCTCGGCGAGTACACCCGCTCGCGGATCGCCGGGGCCGTGGGCCCGGGCCCGGCCGCGCGGATGGTCCAACTGCCGCCGGGGGTGGACGAGAAGACCTTCCATCCGGAGTCGGGCGGCGCCGAGGTGCGGGCCAGGCTCGGGCTGACGGACCGTCCGGTGGTGGTCTGCGTCTCCCGGCTGGTGCCGCGCAAGGGGCAGGACACCCTGATCGCCGCGCTGCCGCGGATCCTGGCCGCCCAGCCGGACACGGTGCTGCTGATCGTCGGTGGTGGGCCCTACCTGGCGGACCTGCGCCGGCTCGCCGACGCCAAGGGCGTGGCCGCCTCGGTGCGGTTCACCGGCGAGGTGCCGTGGGCCGAGCTGCCGGCCCACTACGGGGCCGGGGACGTCTTCGCGATGCCCTGCCGGACCAGGCGCGGCGGGCTGGACGTGGAGGGGCTCGGCATCGTCTACCTGGAGGCCTCGGCCACCGGGCTGCCGGTGGTGGCGGGCGACTCCGGGGGCGCGCCGGACGCGGTGCTGGAGGGCGAGACCGGCTACGTGGTGCCCGGCGGCTCGCCCGGCGCGGTCGCCGAGCGGATCACCCGGCTGCTCGGCGACGAGGCGCTGCGCCGCGAGCTCGGCGCGGCCGGGCGGCGCTGGGTGGAGGACGCCTGGCGCTGGGACCTGCTGGCCCAGCGCCTGACCGGCCTGCTGAGCTGAGCAGCGCCGGCACTGTGTCGACCGGCGTTGTGCCGACCGGAGTTGGGCCGACCGGCGTTGGGCCGATCAGCGCTGACCAGCTCAGCGCTGGTAGAGGGCTTCGATCTCGCCGGCGAAGTCCTTCAGCACCACGTTCCGCTTGAGCTTGAGCGAGGGCGTCAGGTAGCCGTTGGCCTCGGAGAAGTCGGTCTGCAGGATCCGGAACTTCTTCACCGCCTCGGCGTGCGAGACCGCCTTGTTGCCCTCGTCCACCGCCTCCTGGACGGCGGCCAGCAGCTGCGGGTCGTCCACCAGCTCGGCCAGGGTGGCGGGTTGGCGGTTGTTCAGCTCCAGCCACCTGGGCAGGAACTCCTCGTCGATGGTGACCAGGCAGGCGATGAACGGCCTGCGGTCGCCGACCACCATCACCTCGCCGATCAGCGGGTGCGCGCGGATCCGGTCCTCGATCACCGCGGGGGCGACGTTCTTGCCGCCGGCGGTGACGATGAGCTCCTTCTTGCGGCCCGTGATGGTCAGGTAGCCGTCCTCGTCCAGGCTGCCGAGGTCGCCGGTGGCGAACCAGCCGTCCCGCAGCGCCTCGGCGGTCGCGGTCGGGTTGTTCCAGTAGCCGGTGAAGACCTGCGGGCCCTTCAGCAGCACCTCGCCGTCCTCGGCGATCCGCACCGACGAGCCGGGCAGCGGCTGGCCGACCGTGCCGATCTTCGGCCGGTCGTCCGGGTTGAAGGCGGTGGCCGCGCAGGTCTCGGTCAGGCCGTAACCCTCCAGCACGGTGAAGCCGATGCCGCGGTAGAAGTGGCCCAGCCGCTCGCCCAGCGGCGCGCCGCCGGAGATCGCGTGGGTGGCCCGGCCGCCGAGCGCGGCGCGCAGCTTGCTGTAGACCAGCTTGTCGAAGACCGTGTGCTTGAGCTTCAGCAGCAGGCCGGGGCCGCCCTGGTCCTGCGCTCTGCTGTAGGCGATCGCGGTCGCGGCGGCCTGGTCGAAGATCTTGCCCTTGCCGTCCGCCTGGGCCTTGGCCCGGGCGGTGTTGTAGACCTTCTCGAAGACCCGCGGCACGCCCAGGATCAGGGTCGGGCGGAACGAGGCCAGTTCGGCGGTGACGTCCTTGATGTCCGAGACGTGGCCCAGCTTGATCGGGGCGATCGCGGCGGCGATCTCGGCGATCCGGCCCAGCACGTGGGCCAGCGGCAGGAAGAGCAGCACCGAGCTCTCGCCGGTGCGGAACAGCTCCGGCAGCCGGGCCGTCACATTGCCCAGCTCGGCCAGGAAGTTGCCGTGGGTCAGCTGGCAGCCCTTCGGACGGCCGGTGGTGCCCGAGGTGTAGACGATGGTGGCGATCGAGTCCTCGGTCGGGATGGACCGGCGCTCGGTCACCGTCGCGTCCGACACGGTGCTGCCCGCGGCGGCCAGCTCGGCGAGCGCGCCGCGCTCGATCTGCCAGGTGTGCTTCAGGTCGGGCAGCTGGTCGCGGACCGAGTCGACCACCGCGGCGTGGCTGTCGGTCTCGGTGACCAGCGCGACGGCGCCCGAGTCGCCGAGGATCCACTGCACCTGCTCGGCGGAGGAGCTCTCGTACACCGGCACGGTGATCGCGCCGGCCGACCAGATCGCGAAGTCCAGCAGCGTCCACTCGTAGCGGGTGCGCGACATCACGGCGACCCGGTCGCCCGGGTTGACCCCGACCGCGATCAGGCCCTTGGCGGCGCGGTGCACCTCGGTGAGGAACGCGGCGGCGGTGACCTCCTGCCAGCGGCCTTCGAGCTTCCGGCTGACCACGGCGACCCGGGGGTGCTCGATGGCGTTCTGGTGGACCAGGTCCGAGAGGTTGCCACCACTCGGGACCTGGTAGCGGGCCGGAAGGCTGAAGTCGAGCACTGCTGCTCCTCGTCTGCGACGCTGCGGGACGGCAGGACGTTACTGCCCGGTAGTCGGATTCGGGTAGGGGGTCAGCCGCTCTGTTCGAAGTGTCACACCACTCGGGTGAGCCACTGATCGTTTCGAGACGCACCTTACGACAGCCGCCGGGTGACCCGCGGGTAGCCCTCCGGCCCACGCCCCATGGGGCCGAGGGCACCGGCGGCCGCGATAGCCTTCGAGGGCACTTGACGACGTCGAGAGCACCAAACGACTTCGAGCGCGGCTGTCGCGCGCACCTGTCGAGCGCACCTGACGAGTGGCACGGGACAACGCGGAGGCCCACCCATGGCGGAACACACCAGGTCGAGCATCGTCATCGAGGCGACGGCGGCCGAGGTGATGGCGGTGATCGCCGACTTCGAGGCGTACCCGCTGTGGACGGGTGAGGTCAAGGAGGTCGAGGTGCTCGGCCGCGCCGAGGACGGCCGTGCCACCCAGGTCCGGCTGCTGCTGGACGCCGGCGCCATCCGCGACGAGCACGTGCTCGCCTACACCTGGGACGCCGACCGCGAGGTCTCCTGGACCCTGGTGAAGAGTCAGATGCTGCGCGCGCTGGACGGCTCCTACGCGCTGGCCCCGGCGGCCGGCGGTACCGAGGTCACCTACCAGCTCGCGGTGGACGTCAAGATCCCGATGCTCGGCATGATCAAGCGCAAGGCCGAGAAGGTGATCATCGACCGGGCGCTGGCCGGTCTGAAGAAGCGGGTGGAGACCAAGCCCGGCAGCGCGGCGAGCTAGGCAGGCCCGGCAGTGATCCGGACGGTGCTGGTCACCGGCGACGCGAACGCGGTGCCCGTGGTGGCGGCCGCGACCGCCGCGCACGCCGCCGGACGCGGTCTGCGCACCCTGCTGCTCGCCGCCGACGACCCGCACCGGCTGGTGGACGAGGCGCTGGCGATGCGGCTGGGCCCCGTCGCGCAGCCCGTGTCGCAACGGCTGGAGGCCGTTCGGATCGACGAGCAGCAGGCGTTCCGCAGTGCGGTGGCCGGGCTGGACGGCAAGCTGCGGGCCGGCTTCGACCTGCTCGGCGTCGAGCCGTTGGAGGACGACGAGCTGACCGCGCTGCCCGGCACCCGGCAGCTCGCCCTGCTGCGCGCGGTGCGGGTCCCGGCCGACCGGTACGACCTGGTGGTGGCCGCCGCCCCGCCGCCCGCCGAGCTGACCGCCGCGCTCGCGCTGCCCGAGCAACTGGACCGCTACCTGTCCCGGTTGCTGCCCGAGCAGCGTCAGGCGGCCCGGGCGCTGCGCCCGCTGCTGGCCGCGTTCGCCGGGGTGCCGATGCCCGCCGACTGGCTCTACTCGGCCCGCGCCTGGGTGGCCGGCGAACTGGCCGCCACCCGCGCGGTGATCGAGTCGGCGCACACCTCGGTGCGCCTCGCCGTGGACGCCGGCTCCTGCTCGGTGCCCGGGCTGCGCCGGGCCGCCGCCGGCCTCGCGCTCTTCGGCCACCGGCTGGACGCCGTGGTGGCGCACCGCGCGCTGCCGGCCGCCGCATCGGACTCCGCCGATGCCTGGCTGGCCGGGCAGGCCCTGGCCGAACGCGGGCGGCTGGCCGGGATCGGCCTCGGCGTACCGCTGCTGACGGCGGATCAGGGGGCGACGGACCTGGCGTCGTTGGCCGATCAGCTGTACGGCGACGGCGATGGCCCCGAGTCGCCGGCTCGCTGGCCGTGGACCGCCGAGGACCGGCTGGCCGAGGAGGGCGTGCTGTTCTGGCGGCTGGCCGCGCCCGGTGCCGAGCGGGCGGACCTGGAGCTGATGCGGCGCGGCGACGAGCTGGTGGTGGGCCTGGGCCCGTACCGTCGGATCCTGCCGCTGCCCGGCGCGCTGCGGCGCTGCACGGTGGCCGGGGCGGCGCTGCGCGACGGGGAGTTGACGTTGCGCTTCGCTCCTGACCCGGACCTCTGGCCCAGCGAGCGCTGACCGCTGCCGGTTCGGCGGCGCGACCCGGTAGCGTCTGAGTGATCGGGCGGGTGCGCCGCACAGGCGCCGGCCGCCGCCGTGGCACCGGGAGGCGCGCGTCATGACCAATTCAGATCCTGTCGACAACCCTCTGGTCGACGAGGTGCGCAAACTGGCCTCCGCGGTGGGCGGGCAGGCCGAGCGGATCTTCGGTCGGGTGAAGGCCGAGAACCCCGAGGTCTTCGGACACCTGGCCGCCGCCGGCACCGAGCTGCTGGCCGCCTACCGGGCCGCGGTGGCCGGGCACGAGCGCCGCTGGTCGGCCCCCGAGCCGGCCGACTCCGAGCCCATCGACCTGGACGACTAGGGCCTCTACGGCCCTGTCCCGAGCCCGTCACCCAGCGGTGTGCTGGTACTACCGTCTGCCTCGAATCGTACGACTTTTGAAGCCTTCCGGCGAGGCTTCCGCCGCCTTGTCTTCGGATAATGTATGGCCAGGTGTGTACGGGAGCACGGCCGGGCGGGTACCGTTCCGCCCATCGGGCACGAGCGAATGACTGAGGGACACATGGCTCTGACCATCGGCGTCGACGTCGGCGGGACCAAGATCGCGGCCGGCGTGGTCGACGAGAACGGCGAGATCCTGGCCCGGACCCGGGTTCCCACCCCGGCGGACCCGCAGTGGGCGGTCGATGCCATCGCCCAGGCCGTGCGCGAGCTCAAGGAGCAGTTCGCCGAGGTCACCGCGGTGGGCGTGGGCGCACCCGGCTTCGTGGACCGCGACCGCTCCACGGTGATCTTCGCGCCCAACATCGACTGGGAGAACGAGCCGTTGCGCGGCCGGATCGAGGAACTGACCGGCCTGGACACGGTGGTGGAGAACGACGCCAACTGCGCGGCCTGGGCCGAGTTCCGGTTCGGCGCGGCGGCCGAGCACACCGACATGGTGCTGATCACCGTCGGCACCGGGATCGGCGGCGGCATCGTGCTGGACGGGCGGCTGCACCGCGGCCGGTTCGGCGTGGCCGGCGAGATCGGCCACCTCAACATGGTGCCGGACGGCCTGCTCTGCGGCTGCGGCGGCAAGGGCTGCTGGGAGCAGTACGCCTCCGGGCGGGCGCTGCGCCGCTACGGCCGGGAGAAGACGGCGGCGGACCCGGTGCGCGGCAAGCGGATGCTGGAGCTCAACGAAGGGGTCGCCGAGACCCTGCGGGGCATCCACATCACCCAGGCCGCGGAGGAGGGCGACCCGCTGGCGCTGGAGTGCTACGCCGAGTTGGCCGACTGGCTGGGCCGGGGGATGGCCGACCTGGCCGCGCTCTTCGACCCCGGGGTCTTCGTGCTCGGCGGCGGGGTCTCGGATTCCGGGCGGCTGCTGCTCGACCCGGTGGCCAAGGACTGCGAGAAGTACCTGACCGGCGGGGCGCACCGGCCGCGCGCCGAGGTGGTGCTGGCCTCGATGGGATCCTCGGCGGGCATCGTGGGTGCGGGCGATCTGGCGCGTACTCGCTGAATCCCCGGGTTGAGCACGGTTGCTGACGTTCCGTCGGGTTCCTCGCTGACGTTCCGTCGAGTTCCCAGCTGACGTTCCGTCGGGTTCCCCGCGTTCGCACCGGCTCCGCCCCGGCGGAGCCGGTAGCGTGTCCAGGGTGAGTCTTGACCTGCCGCCCTCCGGTCCGCAGCCCGACGGTGCCGAACTGGTCCGCGTGCTGAGCTACAACATCCGCTCGCAGCGCGATGATCGCCGGGCGCTGGCCCGGGTGATCCGGGCCTGCGAGCCGGACCTGGTCTGCGTGCAGGAGTCGCCGCGCTACTGGCGGCCCGAGGGGCAGGCCGCCTGGCTGGCCCGCCACACCGGCACCGTGGTCGTCTCCGGCGGCGGTCGCACCGCGGCCGGTCCGCTGCTGCTCGGGCGGCCGGAGGTCGAGGTGCTGAGCCGGCACGACCGGCTGCTCCCCAAGCACCGCGGCTGGCACGCGCGTGGCTTCGCCGGCGCCGTGGTGCGGCTCGGCCGGTCCGCGCCGTTCGCGCTGACCAGCTGTCACCTGAGCTTCATCGGCCCCGAGCGGGCGCAGCAGTTCGAGCTGCTGCACGAGCAGGCGGCGATCCGCGAACTCTCGGTGATCGCCGGGGACTTCAACGAGCACCCGGAGGACCCGGGTTGGGGTGCGCTGGCCGGGCGGTACCAGGACGGCTGGGCCACCGCGCCGTGGGGCGGCGAGTACACCTCGCGTCCGGGGGACCCGTTGCAGCGGCTGGACGCCGTCTTCGCCTCGCCCGGGATCGAGGTGCTCGCCTGCGGGGTGCCGCCGCTGTCGCTGGCCGAGTTGCTGGCGGCCACCGATCACCTGCCGGTGGTGGCGGTGTTGCGAGTACCGGGCGCCAGCGCGGCCTGACAGGCCGTCGGCTGGAGTTGTCCATACATCTCTGCGTCGGACGTCTTCACGAACCATGTGATGTATGCAATGGTACATGTCACACGCCCCACCGTGTGCATGCTCAGACGGTCCAGCTCGTCCCGGTCGCCGGCCCCACTCGCTCAACTCCGGTGCCATCGATGAGCTCTGACGCATCGTCATGCCCCATTGCCTGCCACGGTCCTCACCCCGCAAGGCCGTGCCGCAGGGCGCGACCCCCACACCGGGAGACCCCCACGTGAGTGCCACATCGGTCGGGAAGCAGTTGCCCCGACTCCTGATAGCCGCCCTGGCCTTGACGGCCGGGCTCGGGCTCGCCGCGCCCCCCAGCGAGGCGCACGCCGCACCCGCCGGCCTCGCGCCGGCCAAGGCCGCCGCCAGGACGCCGGCCGCCCGGCCCGGCCTGGCTCCGCAGCCGGCCGCCGGCGCCGTCCGATCCGCTGACGACGCGCAGCGGGTGAGCGCCAAGGACCGGCCGCCGCTGCCGTCCGACAACGCCGCGCTGCACCGCGACGTCGGCAAGCCGGCGCACCCGATGTCCCGCGCGGCGACCGCCGCCTGTGACACCTCCGCGATCAGCGCCAACACCGGTGACGCGCTGGTCCAGGCGGTCGAGGCGGCCGGCTCCGACTGCGTCAACACCTTCTTCACCGTCGCCGGCTCCGCGGCCCACCAGGCCTTCCAGGAGTCGCAGCTGACGACCGTCGCCAACGCGCTGGCCGCCGCCTCGCCGAGCTACCCGGGCGACGACAGCACCCACGTACTGGAGTTGGTGCTGTACCTGCGGGCCGGCTACTACGTCCAGTGGAACGACGCGGCGGACGTCGGCACGTACGGCAGCGGGCTGCAGAGCGCGATCCAGGCCGCACTGGACGCCTTCTACGCCTCGCCGCACAGCCAGGACGTCACCGACGCCAATGGCGCGGTGCTCTCCGAGGCGGTCACGCTGATCGACAGCGCCGGCCAGAACGCCCGCTATCTGCCGGTCGAGCAGCGGCTGTTGACCGGCTACAACAGCACGTACAACAGCTCCGCCGGCATGCTGGCGGCCGTCAACAACGTCTACACGGTGCTCTTCCGCGGCCACCAGAACGCGGACTTCGTCGCCGCCACCGAGGCCGACCCGAGCATCCTGACCACCCTGGACACCTTCGCGACCGGCAACCTGGCGCTGCTCGGCGGTGCCCAGAGCTACCTGGACTCCAACGCCGGCACCGAGTTGGCGCGCTTCCTGCAGGACGCCACGCTGGCTCCGACGGTGCGCCCGCTGCTCAAGGGCCTGCTGGCCGACTCGGCGATGACCGGCCCGACCGCCCCGCTCTGGGTCGGCGTGGCCGCTCAGGCGGACCAGTACGACCAGAGCAACTGCGCCGACTACAACACCTGTGACCTGGCCGCCAAGTTGCAGGCCGCCGTCCTGACGATCAACTACACCTGTGATGCGAACCTGCGGATCGTCGCGCAGGACCTGACCGCCGACGAGCTGAACGCCACCTGCAACAGCCTGATCGGGGAGACCGCGTTCTTCCACAACCTGATCAAGGACCCGGGTCCGGTGGCGGACGACGGCAACACCACCCTGGAGGTGGACGTCTTCCACTCCACCGCCGACTACCAGACCTACGCCGGCGAGATCTTCGGCGTCAGCACCGACAACGGCGGCGAGTACATCGAGGGCGAGCCGAACCAGGCAGGCAACCAGCCGCGGTTCGTCGCCTACGAGGCGGACTGGCTGCGCCCGACCTTCCAGATCTGGAACCTGAACCACGAGTTCACCCACTACCTGGACGGCCGCTTCGACACCTACGGCGACTTCACCGCCGCCACCTCCACCGCCGACACCATCTGGTGGATCGAGGGCCTGGCCGAGTACGACTCCTACACCTACCGCGGACTGGTCGACACCGACGCGGTGGCCGACGCAGCCAAGGGCAGCTACCCGCTGAGCACCGTCTTCGCCAACACCTACAGCAGCGGCGAGGACCGGGTCTATCCCTGGGGCTACCTGTCGGTCCGCTACATGCTCGAGCGGCACCGCTCCGACGTCGACGCGCTGCTCGGGTTCTACCGGTCCGGTGACTACCAGGGCGCGTTGAACCTGCTCACCTCGATCGGCACCGGCTACGACGCCGACTGGTCCAGCTGGCTGGCCGCCTGCGCCGCCGGCGCCTGCAACACCGTCCCGCAGCCGCCGACCGCCGCGTTCACCGCCCAGGCGTCCGGCCTGGCGGCGACCTTCGCCGACAGCTCCACCGCTCCCGACGGCACGATCACCGCCCGCACCTGGGACTTCGGCGACGGCACCGGCTCCACCGACGCCAACCCGACGAAGACCTACACCACCCCGGGCGTCTACACCGTGCACCTCACCGTGCTGGACAGCCAGGGCGCCTCCGCCGCCACCACCAGCACCGTCACGGTCAGCGCCGCCGCCCCCGAGTGCACCGGCGCCGACGCCCGCGAGCTGGGCCAGAACTGCACCCGCTCGGGCCTGGCGGCCGACGCCGGCAACTCCAGCTACCTCTACCTCGACATCCCCGCCGGGACCCCCAGCCTGACCATCACCACCACCCCCGGCAGCGGATCCGCCGACCTCTACTACTCCGGCACCGGCTGGGCCACCGCCGCCGGCAACAGCGCCTCGGCCACCGGCCCCGGCGCGCACACCCTGACCATCGCCAATCCGCCGGCCGGTGCGAACTACATCAGCCTGCAGGCGATCAGCGGCTTCACCGGTGCGACGGTGACGACGAGTTACTGACCGATCTGACGCAGTGTCAACACCATGAGCGCGCCGCGCCCCCGGGACCCGAGGTCCGGGGGCGCGGCGCGCCACGGTGGCGCGTCAGACCACCGCGCCGCCGTGCGGGTCGTGCGGCTCGTCGGGATCGCGGTCCTTCATCCGGACGACGAGCGTGGTGAAGCCGCCGAGGAAGGCGGTCAGGCCGACCCAGGCGGGCCAGCCGGAGACCTGGCGCCAGACCAGGGCGTCGAAGAGGAGCAGCGCCGGACCACCGAGGACGGCGATCCAGGCGAACCTGCTGGTGGTGTCGCCGGTCGGCAGCGGCGGGGGCTCGGGCGGCACGAAGTGGCCCTCGTCGGGGTCCTCGGCGGCCTCCCAGTCGCGCGGGCCCGGGGACTGGACGGTGGAGGGCGCGGGGGGCGGCGGGTTCTTCGCGCGCAGGTTCTCGATCTCGGGCCAGTCCGGACGGTTCAGGTCCACCGGGTCGTCGAACTGCGCGACCAGGGCGGCGAAGATCGCGTCCTGCTCGGCCTGGCTGCCGGGCGCGGGCGTGGGGCGCTGCTCGCTCTCCTGGGGGCGGTCCTCGTCGTCGCCCGCCGTGTTGTTCTCGTGCTCGTGCACTGCCGGCCCTTCGGTCCTGGTGGCCCTCAGCCCCGCTGGTCGGTGGCGTCGGTGCCCTGCGTGACCCCGGACAGCCGACGGACGAACCCGAGGGACTCCTCGAAGATCAGTTCGGCGTCGTGGTCCAGGGTCGCGACGTGGTAGCTGCGCTCGCACAGCCGCTCCGTCACATCGACCGAGGATATCCGGGCGCGGACCAAGGCGGAGTTCGCCGGGGAGACCACGTGGTCCTGCGGGCTGCGCAGCAGCAGCACCGGCTGCCCGACCCGCGGCAGGTCCTGCTGCACGGTGCGCCAGAGCTGGGCCAGTGACCAGGCGGCGTCCAGCGGAACGCGGTCGTAGCCGAGCTCGGTGGCGCCGGGCCGGGCGATGTCGCCGGCGATGCCCGGCAGGCTGGGCAGCAGGTGACGGACCACCGGGAGCAGCGCGGTGGCCGGATTGTCCGAGCGCACCGAGGGGTTGACCAGGACCAGCCCGGCCACCAGCGCCGGGTGCTCGGCCGCCAGCCGCAGCGCCAGCGAGCAGCCCATCGAGAGGCCGAAGACGAAGACCTGCTCGCACTGCTCGGCGAGCAGCAGCAGTTCGCGGGCCACCTCGGCGTACCAGTCCTGCCAGCGGGTCACCTGGAGGTCCTGCCAGCGGGTGCCGTGGCCGGGCAGCAGCGGCAGTGCCACGGTCAGGCCCGCCTCGGCCAGGTGCTCGGCCCAGGGGCGCAGCGACTGCGGGGAGCCGGTGAAGCCGTGGCAGAGAAGCACGCCGATCGGGCCGCCGCGGTAGTGGTAGGGCTCGGCACCGGGCAGCAGCGGCATCCGGGGAAGCTCCTTCGGGAATCCTGCGGTGAAGGTGAGGGGCCGCGGCCATCGTTGCACGGGGTCGGCGGGGCGTACAGACCTTCACGGTCGCGCGGCGGCGCCGCACTGGTGCGTCGAGGGGGTCGCGGGGGCATTAGGATCGACCGGTCTGCAATACAGGAGGTCCGGGTTGTTCTACCGACTGATGAAGATGATCGTCGCGCCGATGCTGCGGATCTTCTTCCGGCCGTGGATGGAAGGTGCGGAGAACATCCCGGACGAGGGCCCGGCGATCATCGCCAGCAACCACCTCTCGTTCTCGGACTCCTTCTTCCTGCCCGCGTTGATGAAGCGTCGGGTGACCTTCATCGCGAAGGCGGAGTACTTCAACACGCCGGGCCTCAAGGGCAAGCTGACGGCCGCCTTCTTCAAGGGCGTCGGCCAGCTCCCGGTGGACCGCTCCGGAGTGCGCGGGGCCGGTGAGGCGGCGATCCGCAGCGCGGTCGCGGTGATCGACCGCGGCGAGCTGTTCGGCGTCTACCCCGAGGGCACCCGCTCGCCCGACGGCAAGCTGTACCGCGGCAAGGTCGGCGGCCTGGCCAGGGTCGCGCTGCAGACCGGCGCGCCGGTGATCCCGGTGGCGATGATCGACACCGAGAAGGTGCAGCCGCCCGGCCAGGTGGTCCCCAACTTCGGCATCCGCCCCGGCATCCGGATCGGCCGCCCGCTGGACTTCTCCCGCTACCAGGGCATGGAGAACGACCGCTTCATCCTGCGCTCGGTCACCGACGAGGTGATGTACGAGATCATGCGGCTCTCCGGCCAGGAGTACGTGGACATCTACGCGACCGCCGCCAAGCGGCAGATCGCGGACGAGAAGAAGCGTGCGGACGCCGAGCGCCGGGCCGAGCAGCGCGCGGAGCGGGCGGCGGAGAAGGCGGCCGAGAAGGAGCGCCAGGAGCTGGAGAAGCTGGAGCAGGAGAAGCAGGAACTGGAGCAGGGCAAGCAGGAGTCGGGCGACTCCTAGGGTCTGTTCGTTCGGCGCGAACCGGGGGAGCGGGCGCGGTGGCAGTACCGGGGGGTGGCCCGAGCGCGGCGGTGGCGGCCGGCGGGATGTCGGTGGAGCTGCCGCTCTGGCGGGGGATCAGCGGATACCGGCTGCTCGCGCTGGGCTACGCGCTGTTCCGGTTCTCGCTGGTCTTCGCGCACGTGCGGCATCCGGTGGCCGGCTGGATCTACCTGGGCGCCCTGGTGCTCTGGACGTTGGCCACCTCGCGCGCCTTCGGCAACCCGGCCCGCTGCTCCTGGCCGATGCTGGGTTTCGACCTCGCCATCGCGGTGAGCGGCATCGTGCTCAGTGGATATGTCGACACCCCGCAGCAGACCGCGGCCGGCGCGCTGACCCTGCCGACCATCTGGGCGGCCGCCACGGTGCTCGGCTTCGGCGGCCGGGGCGGCTGGCGGCTGGCCGCGGCGGCGGCGCTGGTGATCGGCGCCGCGAACGTCCTCGGGCACGGCGGGCCGACCCTGGACAACATCCACAACACCGTGCTGCTGCTGATGGTCGGCTGCCCGGTCGGCCAGGTGATGGAGCTGGCCAGGGCGAGCGAGGCCACGCTGGGCGAGGCGTTGCGGGTGGATGCGGCCACCCGCGAGCGGGAGCGGCTCTCCCGCGACATCCACGACGGGGTGCTCCAGGTGCTGGCGCTGGTGCAGCGGCGGGCCGGCGCGGTCGACGAGCGGCTCGGGCAGCTCGCCGGGGAGCAGGAACGGGCGCTGCGGACGCTGATGACCAGCGGCCGGCTCCCGGCGCAGACCCGCGGCGAGGGCCGCGACCTGCGCGAGCTGCTCAGCGGCTACGCCGACGAGCGGATCACCGTCGCGGCCCCCGGCACCCCGGTGCTGCTGCCCGGCCAGGTGGCCGAGCAACTCGCGGCCGCCGTGGGCGCGGCCGTGGACAACGTGCGGCGGCACGCCGGGCCGGACGCCCGCGCCTGGATCCTGCTGGAGGACGAGCCCGCGGCGGTGACCGTCTCGATCCGCGACGACGGCCCGGGGTTCCCCGCCGGACGGCTGGCCGAGGCTCGGCAGGACGGGCGGCTCGGCGTCGCCCAGTCGATCGAGGGCCGGCTGAGCGACCTGGGCGGCACGGCGGAGTTCAGTTCGGCGCCAGGCGAAGGCGTCGAGATCGAGTTGCGGGTACCCAGGGAAGGCGAGGGCTGATGGCGGGCCAGCAGGTGTTCGGTGGGCGGCTGCGGGTGATGGTGGTGGACGACCATCCGATGTGGCGGGAGGCGGTGGCCAGGGACCTGGCCGACGCGGGCTTCGAGGTGGTGGCCACCGCCGGGGACGGTGCGCAGGCGGTCCGCCGGGCGGCCGCGAGCCGGCCGCAGGTGCTGCTGCTCGACCTGCACCTGCCGCTGCTGCCCGGTGCCGAGGTCTGCCGCCAGGTGCTGGCCGCCGATCCGGGCCTGCGGGTCCTGGTGCTCTCCGCGAGCGGGGAGCACGCGGACGTGCTGGCGGCGGTGAAGGCCGGGGCGAGCGGGTACCTGGTGAAGTCGGCCGGGCGCGAGGAACTGCTGGACGCGGTGCGGCGCACGGCCGCCGGGGACGCGGTCTTCACCCCGGGACTGGCCGGCCTGGTGCTCGGCGAGTTCCGGCGGCTGGCCGCCGAGCCCGTCGACGAGGCGCGATCGGGCTCGGCGGGGGCGCCGGTGCCGCGGCTGACGGCACGGGAGACCGAGGTGCTGCGCATGGTGGCGAAGGGGTTGTCGTACCGTCAGATCGCCGAGCGGCTGGTGCTCTCGCATCGCACGGTGCAGAACCACGTGCAGAACACCCTCGGGAAGCTCCAACTGCACAACCGGGTCGAGCTGGTGCGCTACGCCATCGAGCGGGGGCTGGACGACGACCCGAGCTGACCCGGTCCGATGGTCGGTCAGCCGGCCACCTGGAAGGCGTAGTTGAAGTCGGTGTGCCCGTGGTGCCGCATCATGCTCAGCCAGAACGGCATCAGCATCTCCAGACCCCGCGCGGCCTGGATGCCGCCCAGGTCCACGATGTCGGCGGCCGGCCAGCCGAAGGACTCCAGCAGCGCGGTGACCTCCCGCTTGGCACCCGCGTCCTCGCCCGCGACGAAGAGCTGGTGCCGGCCGGGGACCCGGGTGGGGTCGACCATCACCGGGGCGGAGAGCGTGTTGAGCGCCTTGACCACCCGGGTGTCGGGGAAGGCGCGCTGGATCCGCTCGCCCATGCTGTCGTCGTTCACCGGGTCGAGGGTGACGGTGCCGTCGGCGGCGAACACCAGCGGGTTGCAGACGTCCACCAGGACCTTGCCGGCCAGCGCCTTGGCACCGGCCGCCTCCAGCGCGGCGAGCGCGACCGCGCCCAGGGTGGCGTTGATCACCAGCTCGCCGAACTCGGCGGTGTCCGCGAAGGTCCCGTTGTGCCCGTGCGGTCCGGCCGCTTCGGCCCAGGCGGTGCCGGTGGGGTTGGCCTCGCTGCGGGAGCCGAGGGTGACTTCGTGCCCGAGGGTCAGCAGTTTGTCGGCCAGGGTCTGACCCACTGAGCCGCTGCCGAGGATTCCGATTCGCATGGCGGCCATTGTGCTGCGCGCCACCGCGGCGCCGGCGCCGGCACAACGAGTGGCTGTGGCAGGACTGCACGTAGTAGGTGCGGACCTGGCACAGCCGCCTCGCCCGTGCTCAGCGCGCCACCGGTACCGCGCCGCGCAGCAGTTCGGCCACCAGCGTCACGCCGTCCCGGGTCAGCACCGACTCGGGATGGAACTGCAGGCTCGCGAAGCCGGGGCCGCGCAGCCCGTGCACGTCGCCGGTGAGCGGGTCGCGGGCCACCTCGACGCCCTCGGTGGCCAGCCGGGCGGCGTCGGCGTCGGTGCAGTGGGCGGTGAAGGTGTTGTAGAAGCCGACGGTCTGCCGGGTGCCGAAGAGGTCGATGGTCTCCTGGGCGCCCTGGTAGACCTCGGCCTTGCGGCGCAGCCCCAGGCCCAGCTGAGCGCTGAGCAGTTGGTGGCTCAGGCAGACCGCGAGCAGCGGTGCGGTGCGGGCGCCGGCGCGGGCGGCGGTGAGCGCCTCGGCGACGATCGGGCGCAGCAGGGCCATCTTCGGGTCGGCGGCGTCCGCCGGGTCCCCCGGGCCCGGGCCCAGCACCAGCGGACCGCGGTGCGCGGCGATGAGCCGGCGCAGCCCCGGAGTGTCGTAGCGCAGCACCGAGACCCGGTGGCCGAGCGCCCGCAGCAGGTGGGCCAGCATCGCGGTGAAGGTGTCCTCGCCGTCCACCACCAGCGTCTCCAGCGGCTGATCGGGCGTCACATGCTGTTGCATCCGCAGCCAGAACGGGGCCAGATCGGCGCGGCGCCCGTCCAGCGCGGCCTGGACCCGGTGGTCGTCGGCCAGCCGGGGGCCGCCGTCGCGCGCGCTCTGCCCGGACGGCGCCGGGCGGGCGCCGATCGCGGTCAGCACGCCGGCCGCCTTGGCGTGCGTCTCGGCCACCTCGCCGGCCGGGTCGGAGTGCCGGACCAGGGTGGCGCCGACCCGGACCACCAGGCGCCCGGTGGCCGGGTCGATGTCGGCGGTGCGGATGCAGATCGGCGAGTCCAGCTGCTGCCCGCCGCTGGCCGAGCGGCCGATCAGCGCGAGGGCACCCGAGTAGTAGCCGCGCCCGCTGCCCTCGTAGCGGTGGATCACCCGGGTCGCGTTCTGGACCGGGCTGCCGGTGACGGTGGCGGCGAACATGGTCTCCCTGAGCACCTCGCGCACGTCCAGCGAGGTGCGGCCGCGCAGCTCGTACTCGGTGTGCGCGAGGTGGGCCATCTCCTTCAGCCGCGGGCCGAGCACCTGACCGCCCAGGTCGCCGACCGTGCACATCATCTTGAGTTCCTCGTCGACCACCATGGTGAGCTCCTCCAGCTCCTTGGGGTCGTGCAGGAAGGCGAGCAGCGAGTCCAGGGTCGGGCCGCCGGCCGGATAGCGGTAGGTGCCGGAGATCGGGTTCATCACGACCGTCCCGCCGCTCTGCCGCACGTGCACCTCGGGCGAGGCGCCGACCAGCACCGTGTCGCCCGTGTGCACCACGAAGGTCCAGTACGCGCCGCGCTCCTGCGCCAGCAGGCGGCGGAAGAGGCTGAGCGCGAGCGCGGGGGAGAAGTCGGCCAGAGTGCCGTGGAAGTCCCGGCGGATCACGAAGTTGGCGCCCTCGCCACGCCCGATCTCGTCCCGGATCACCGTGCGGACGATCTCGGCGTACCGCTCGTCGTCGATGTCGAAGGCGCCGTCGGTGAGCGTCACCGGCAGCTGGGGCAGCGCGGCCAGCAGCTCCGCCAGCGGCAGGGCGTACTGCTCGGTCACCCGCAGCGCCTGCAACGGGGTGCCGTCGTCGTGCGCCACGAAGCCGCGCTCGCGGATCTGCCGGTACGGGACCAGGGCGAGCAGGTCGTGCCGTGGGCGGCCGTCGGCGGGGGCACCGGTGGGCAGCGGCAGCTCGGCCAGAGTGTCGTAGTGGCCGACCTCGCCGATCAGCACCTCCACCGTGTCCGGCGCCAGCCGCGGGGTGCGGCGGTGCAGGACGGCGAAGGCGGGGGCGCCGGGGGCGGTCAGGCGGGCGAGCAGGGCGGCGGCACGGGAACCGGTCATCGTCGGCGGCTTTCCGGGAGGAGGGGCGGGGGCGGTCCGCTCTGCCGGGAAGGCCGTCTGCTGGATACGACGACGGCCGCCCGGGTGGGGCGGCCGTCGAGTCGTCAGGGACGCGCGAGCGGTGGGCCGACCCGAGGGTTGGCCCACCACCAGGAAAGGGTGTGCGGCGCGTGCATGGAAGCGACAGTAGCCGATCGCCCACCGGAGTGAACGCGCGGTGGGGAAATGTCCGCGCGGTGTCTCACCCATCGGAAGGCGGTCACAAATCGGTTGTCACACCCCGTAGCCTGGACACCGTGACCGTGACAAATCACCATTCCTGGCAATCCTTGCCCGCGGCGCAGCAGCCTGACTGGCCGGACCGTGAGGCGCTGCGCACCGCTCTGGCGGACCTCGCCTCGTATCCGCCCCTCGTCTTCGCCGGCGAGTGCGACCAGCTGCGCGCCCGGCTCGCTGCCGTCGCGCGTGGTGAGGCGTTCCTGCTGCAGGGCGGCGACTGCGCCGAGGCCTTCGACGGCGTGTCGGCGGAGCAGATCCGCAACAAGCTCAAGACCCTGCTGCAGATGGCGGCCGTGCTCACCTACGCCGCCTCGGTTCCGGTGGTCAAGGTGGGCCGGATCGCCGGGCAGTACTCCAAGCCGCGCTCCAAGCCGACCGAGACCCGCGACGGGGTCACCCTCCCGGTGTACCGCGGCGACTCGGTGAACGGCTTCGAGTTCACCCCGGAGTCCCGCCGCCCCGACCCCGAGCGCCTGAAGCGGATGTACAACGCCTCCGCCGCCACGCTCAACCTGGTCCGCGCCTTCACCACCGGTGGCTACGCCGACCTGCGCCAGGTGCACGCCTGGAACCAGGACTTCGTGCGCAACTCGCCGGCCGGTCAGCGCTACGAGCGGCTGGCCAAGGAGATCGACAACGCGCTGAGCTTCATGCAGGCCTGCGGGGTCGCGCCGGAGGAGTTCAAGACCGTCGAGTTCTACTCCTCGCACGAGGCGCTGGTGCTCGACTACGAGACCGCGCTGACCCGGGTCGACTCCCGCACCGGCGACCTCTACGACGTCTCCGGCCACATGGTCTGGATCGGCGAGCGGACCCGGCAGCTGGACGGCGCGCACATCGAGTTCGCCGCCAGGATCCGCAACCCGATCGGGGTCAAGCTCGGCCCGACCACCACGGTCGACGAGGCGCTGACCCTGATCGAGCGGCTCGACCCCGAGCGCGAGCCGGGCCGGCTCACCTTCATCACCCGGATGGGTGCGGGCAAGGTCCGCGAGCACCTGCCCACCCTGGTGGAGAAGGTCACCGCCTCGGGTGCGCAGCCGGTCTGGATCTGCGACCCGATGCACGGCAACACCTTCGAGGCCGAGACCGGGCACAAGACCCGCAAGTTCGACGATGTGCTCGACGAGGTCAAGGGCTTCTTCGAGGTGCACCGCGCACTCGGCACCCACCCGGGCGGCATCCACGTGGAGCTGACCGGCGACGACGTCACCGAGTGCGTCGGCGGCGGCGACGAGGTGCTGGTCGACGACCTGCACCAGCGCTACGAGACGGCCTGCGACCCGCGGCTCAACCGCAGCCAGTCGCTGGACCTGGCCTTCCTGGTGGCGGAGATGTACCGCGGGCACTGACCTGCCCCGCCGGCACTGTGACGAAGGCCCTGTCCCCCTCGTGGGGGCAGGGCCTTTTTCGCGCCCGGAAGGCCGGGTAAGGTAAGGCTTAGCTCAAAGGCGCCGAGACCCCCGGGAGAGGCCGCGATGTACGTGTGCATGTGCCATGCGGTCACCGAGGACCAGGTGAAGCGGGCCATCGACAGCGGTGCCAACTCCCCGCGTCAGATAGCCAAGGGCTGCAAGGCCGGTACCGACTGCGGCTCCTGCGTGCGGCGGATCCAGACGCTGCTCGGCGAGCACGGCGGTCGGCCGTGCCCGACAGCCCGGCTGGCCGCGAAGCTGGGGCTGGCCGATCCCGAGGCCGAGCTGCCGGCCAACCTGCCGGCCAACCGGCCGATCGAGCTGCGCCGCAGCGCCTGATCGTCCGGAGTCCCTGAACGCCCTAGCTCTCCGGCTGTTCGATCAACTGGGCGATGTAGAGCGCGTCGCCGAGCTTCTCCAGCAGTTCGAGCTGGGTGTCCAGGTAGTCGATGTGGTGTTCCTCGTCGGCCAGGATGTCCTCGAAGATGTTGGCCGAGGTGACGTCGTTCTTGGCCCGCATCACCACGATGCCCCGCCGCAGCCGGTCGATCGCCTCGACCTCCACCTGCCGGTCGGCCTCGAACATCTCCTTGACCGTCTGGCCGATCCGGACGTGGAAGAGCCGCTGGTAGTTGGGCAGGCCGTCCAGGAAGAGGATCCGGTCGGTGAGGATCTCGGCGTGCTTCATCTCGTCGAAGGACTCGTGCCGGGTGTATTTGGCGAGCTTCGTCCAGCCGAAGTTCTCCTGCATCTTGGCGTGCAGGAAGTACTGGTTGATCGCCGTGAGCTCGGCGGTGAGCTGCTCGTTGAGGAACTCGATGACCTCGGGGTCGCCCTTCATGGCGGTGCCTTCCTGCCTCGCTCGGGAAACGGCTGGACGCATCCTGGCATCGCTATGGGTGGTATTTCCAGTAAGTTCACGCTCACTCGGAAATGTGTCGGATTAGCCGTTTTCCGGTGGATTGCCCCAGTTGATGGGGCGTGCGACCGCCGTGAGGGGCGTGAAGCTTCCGCCGTCCGCCGTCTGTCACCATGGAGCCATGGGTCAGTCCGAACAAGAACCACCGCCGCCGTCTGACCCCAGGCTCCCACCCGGACAGCGCCTGCAGCGTGGCTGGCCGGTTCTGCACTACGGTCCGGTGCCCCGTTTCAAGCCGCTGACCTGGGACTTCCAGGTGTTCGGGGCGACCGCCTCGGCCGAGAAGCACAGCTGGGACCACGAGGGCTTCCACCGGCTGCCCAGGACCACGATCCGGGCCGACTTCCACTGCGTGACCCGCTTCTCGATGCTCGACAGCGAGTGGAGCGGGGTGGCCGCCAGCACCGTCCTCGAGCTGGTACCGCCCGCCCCCGGCGTCAGCCACGTGATGGTCTGGGCCGAGTACGGCTACAGCGCCAACCTCCCGCTGGCCGTCTTCGCCGACCCGCGCACCGTCTTCGCCACCCACCACGACGGCGAGCCGCTGACCGTCGAGCACGGCTTCCCGGTGCGGTTGATCGTCCCCCAGCTCTACGCCTGGAAGGGCCCCAAGTGGGTGCGCGCGGTGGAGTACATGCGGGCCGACCGGCGCGGCTTCTGGGAGGAGCGCGGCTACCACAACCGGGCCGACCCGTGGACCGAGCAGCGCTACTCCTACCAGGAGGAGCCGCAGGACGGTCCGCTGCGCTGAGCCGCCGACGGCCGCCCCGGAAGTCGGCCGCCCCGGAAGTCGGCCGCCTCGGAAGCTAGTCGCCTCAGAAGTTGATGGTCACCGTCGACCCCTTGGGCAGCATGGTGCCCGCCGTCGGGCTCTGCCCGGAGACGTTGCTCAGCCCGAAGAAGTTCAGCCCGCTGCTGCGCACCTTGAACCCGGCCGCGGTCAGCGCCTTGGTCGCGTCCGACTCGTTCATCCCGGTCACCGACGGCACCGGCACCGGCTGCGGTCCCTTGGAGAGGGTCAGGGTCACCGTGCTGCCGGGCGCCGCGGTGCCGGTGACGTCCTGCGCGGCCACCGAGCCGGCGGCCACCGAGTCGGAGTAGCTCTGGTCGGTGGCCAGCGCCACCTTGAAGCCGGCCGCGATCAGCTTGCTCTGCGCGTCGGCCACCGCCAGCCCGGTGGTGTCCGGAACGGCCACCGGCGCCGGGCCCTTGCTGACCACCAGCGCGACCGGCGCGTTCACGGGCAGCGGCTGCCCGGCGGCCGGGGCGGTGGAGATCACCGAGCCCTGCGGCACGCTCGGGCTGTAGTCCTGGGTGGTGCTGCCGGGCGTCAGCCGGGCGGCGGTGAGCTGCTGCTGGGCCTGGTCGAGCGGCTTGCCGGTGACGTCGGGTACGGCGATCCGCTCCGGCCCCTTGGAGACGGTCACCTTGACCGCGTCGCTCTTGCGCGCCCGCTGGCCCACTCCGGGATCGCTGCTGATCACCTGGCCCGGCGGCACCGACTCGCTGAACGCCTGGACGAAGTTTCCGCGCAGGCCCACGCCGTCCAGGGTGCTGACGGCCTGCGCCTGGGTCTGGCCGAGCACGCTGGGCACCGTCGCGTAGACGGCGCCGGAGAGCAGGTAGCTGACCCCGGCGACCACCAGCGCGACCACCGCCAGCACCGAGCCCCAGAGCAGCCCGCGCCGGGAGCGCGGCTTGCGCTGGCGGCGCGGCGGCCGGGGCGGCTCGTGGTAGGGGCGGGGCTTGGTGATCATCGAGGGCGGCGGGGCGGTGAAGACGCTGGTCCGCTCCACCACCGGGGCGGCGAGCACCGAGGTCGCGTCGACCGGCGAGAACTGCGGGGCGGGCCGGCTGGCGGCGGGCGGCTCGGCGTCGAGCTGAGCCGGCGTCAGCACGCGCCGCACCCGCTGCAGCGCGGCCAGCAACTCGACCGCGTCCCACGGCCGGCCCTGCGGGTCGCGGGACGTCGCGGCCGCGACGATCGCGTCCAACTCGGGCGCCAGGCCCGGCACCACGAGGGAGGGCGGCGGGACGTCCTCGTGCAGGTGACGGTAGATCACCTGCATCGGGTTGTCGCCGGAGTACGGCTTGCTGCCGGTCAGCAGCTCGTAGAGCATGATGCCGGCCGCGTAGACGTCGACCCGCTGGTCGGTGGCGGCGGACGGCTGGATCTGCTCGGGGGCCAGGTAGGAGACCGTGCCCATGATCACGCCGGGGGTGGTGGTGTCGGTGACCGCGGTGTCCGCACCGGAGAGCAGCCGGACCAGACCGAAGTCGGCCACCTTGACCAGGCCGCCGTCGGTGATCAGCACGTTCTCCGGCTTGACGTCCCGGTGCACCAGACTGGCCCGGTGCGCGGCGCCCAGCGCGGCCAGCACCGGCTCCAGCACGTCGAGCGCGGCCCGCACGGAGAGCGCGCCGCGGTCGCGCAGCAGGTCGCGCAGCGTCCACCCGGGCACGTACTCCATCGCCAGGAAGACCGAACCGCCGTCCGCGCCCTGGTCGAAGACGTTGACCACGTTCGGGTGCGACAGCCGGGCGACCGCCTTGGCCTCCCGGATGAAGCGGTCGGTGAATCCGCTGTCGCCGGCCAGCGACGGGTGCATGACCTTGAGCGCCAGCACCCGGTCCAGCCGGGTGTCGGTGCCCCGGTAGACGGTGGCCATGCCGCCCACCGCGATGCGCTCCTCGACCCGGTAGCGCCCGTCCAGCAGCGTCCCGAGCAGGGGGTCGTTCAAGGTCGTGTCCACCAGAGGAGTCTAGGGGCGGTCAGAACACGGTTGGGTGACCTGGCTGTCATGGTTCGTCATCAGTGTGGGCGACGGGGCGTCAGAAGGCGGGCCGCTCCCGGTGGTCGAGCTGCGGGTCCAGGTCGGCCCGGCCTGCCATCGTCGAGGAGGCCTCGGCGTGGAAGCGGCGCGGGATCCGGCCGGCCCGGTAGGCCAGGCGGCCGGCCTCGGCGGCCCGGCGCATCGCGTCCGCCATCAGCACCGGGTCCTGGGCGCGGGTCACCGCGGAGGCCAGCATCACCGCCGAGCAGCCCAGCTCCATGGCCAGCGCCACGTCCGAGGCGGTGCCCGCGCCGGCGTCCAGGATCACCGGGACGCCCGCGCTCTCCACGATCAGCTGGAAGTTGTGCGGATTGCGGATGCCGAGTCCGGAGCCGATCGGTGAGCCCAGCGGCATGATCGCCGCGCAGCCCACGTCCTCCAGCTTGCGGGCCAGCACCGGGTCGTCGTTGGTGTACGGGAGCACCGTGAAGCCGTCGTCGACCAGGGTCTCGGCGGCGTCCAGCAGTTCGATCGGGTCGGGCAGCAGGGTCCGCTCGTCGGCGATCACCTCCAGCTTCACCCAGCTCGTGCCGAGCGCCTCGCGGGCCAGCCGCGCGGTCAGCACGGCCTCGCCCGCCGTGAAGCAGCCGGCCGTGTTGGGCAGGATCCGGATGCCGTTGCGGACCAGCACGTCGAGCACCGAGCCCTGGGTGTCCGCCTTGACCCGGCGCATCGCCACCGTGGTCAGCTCGGTGCCCGAGATCCGCAGCGCCTGTTCCAGGATCTCCAGGCTCGGGGCGCCGCCGGTGCCCATGATCAGCCGGGAGGTGAAGGTGGTGTCGGCGATCGTCAGACCGTCTTTTTCGTCGACCAGGCGAGTGTCAGCCATCGGAGCGTCAGCCTCCCTGCACGGCGGTGAGGATCTCCACCCGGTCACCGGGCGCGAGCCGGGTACCGGTCCACGCGCCCCGCGGCACCACGGTCTCGTTGACCGCCGCCGCCACGCCGGAGGGCGCCTTGGACAGCTCGGCGACCAGCTCGGCGAGGGTGGCCGACGCCGGCACCTGGCGTGGTGCGCCGTTGACGGTCAGGGGGACGGTCTGGGGAATCGCGCTCATGTCAGGCTCCTGGCGGCGAAGCGGTCGGGGGAGAACGGGGCGGCGAGCTCCGGCACGCTGCCGGTGGTCAGGTACTCGGCCAGCAGGTCACCGGTGACCGCCGTGAGCAGCACGCCGTTGCGGTAGTGGCCGGTGGCGGCCACCAGGCCGGGCAGTGCGGTGGGGCCGAGCAGCGGGGCGTTGTCGGGGGAGCCGGGGCGCAGCCCGGCGCTGGTCTCCACCAGCGGCAGCTCGGTGATCCCGGGGACCAGCTCGTGCGCGTCGCGCAGCAGCTCGTAGACGCCGCCCGCGGTGACCACGGTGTCGTAGCCCTGCTCCTCGGTGGTCGCCCCGATCACCAGCTCGCCGTCCGCGCGCGGCACCAGGTAGAGGTGGCCGCCGCGGACCACCGCGCGCACGTTGCGGGAGAGGAACGGCGCGTAGGCCGGCGGGATCCGCAGCCGCAGGATCTGGCCCTTGATCGGCCGGATCGCGGGTAGCACACCGGACGGCAGCCCGGGCAGCTGGTGGCTGCGCGCGCCGGCCGCCAGCACGACCTGGTCGGCGAGCAGCCGTTCGCCGGTGCTCAGCCGGGCACCGATCGCGCGATCGCCCTCGACCAGCAGCTCGACGGCCTCGGCCCGGTGCAGCCGCACGCCGCCCAGCTCGCAGGCGCGCACGAGGGCGACGGACAGCCGCCGCGGATCCACCTGGTGGTCGCCGCCGACCAGCAGGCCGCCGCGCACCCCCGGGGCCAGCATCGGCTCCAGCCGGCGGGCCTCGCGGCCGGTCAACCAGTCGGACGTCAGGCCCAGGCGCTGGTGGAACGCGTGCAGCTCGCTCAGCTCGGCCTTGTCGTCGGCGTCCAGCGCGACCGCGAGGGTGCCGGTGCCGCGGTAGCCGGTGTCCAGGCCGGTCGCCTGGGAGAGTTCGGCGGTGAAGGCGGCGTACCGCTCGTTGGACGCCATGCCCAGGCGCAGCAGCGGCTCCTCGCCGTACTGCAGCTCGGTGACCGGGGCCAGCATGCCCGCGGCCACCCGCGCCGCGCCGCCGCCCGGGTCCGGGTCCACCACCGCCACCCGCAGCCCGCGCTGCGCGGTGCGCCAGGCGACGGCGAGGCCGATGATGCCGCCGCCGATCACCAGCACGTCGGTCGTCGTGCCGTCCTTGATGCGTGACAAAGGACCGGTTCTCCCTTCGCCGGAATGACCCGGATCAGGTTCGGACGGTCGCGGGCCGCCGCAGCCCGCCTCTCAGCCCGGTGCGCCGGGCTCCCGTGAGGACGCCCCCACCATAACGCCGGGTGACCGGCGGCTGAATGCGGCGATCGCCCCATGGGACGCCGGGGGCCGGTCTAAGGTGGCCGGGTGGCAGAGCTGAGGAGCACGGATCGGGTGGTCGTGGTCGGCGCGGGCCTGGCGGGCGCGCAGTGCGTGGTGGCCTTGCGGGAGGGGGGCTGGCGGGGGCCGCTGAGCTTGGTCGGCGCGGAGCCGCACCGCCCCTACGACCGGCCGCCGCTCTCCAAGGACGTGCTGCTCGCCAAGGCCGACCGGACCGCCTTCGACCTGGACTGGGAGGCGCTCGACGTCCGGCTGCTGACCGGCCGCCGGGCCACCGGCCTGACCCCGGGCACGCTGCACACCGAGGCCGGCGACCTGCCGTACGACCGGCTGGTGATCGCCACCGGCGCGGCCCCGATCCGGCTGCCCGGGGACGGCGCGGCCCGGGTGCTGCGGACCATCGACGACTCGCTCGCACTGCGTGCGGTCCTGCGCCCGCAGGCCCACCTGGTGCTGGTGGGGGCCGGCTGGATCGGCGCCGAGACCGCCACCGCCGCCCGCCTGCTCGGCTGCCGGGTCACCGTCCTGGAGGCGGCCGACGCGCCGCTGCCGGGCGCGCTGCCCGTCGAGCTGACCGCGCCGATGCGCGCCTGGTACGCCGAGGCCGGGGTCGAGCTGCGCCTGGGCGCCCGGGTGGACCGGATCGAGCCGGGCGCGGTGCACCTGGCCGGCGGCGAGTCGGTGCCGGCCGACGAGGTGGTGGTCGGGGTCGGCGCCCGCCCGGACACCGGCTGGCTGGCCGGCACCGGCGTCGAGCTGGACGGGGCCGGGGCGATCCGCGTCGACGAGCGGCTGCGCACCTCGCTGCCCGGCGTCTGGGCGGCCGGTGACTGCGCCGGCTACCCGTCCGCCCGGTACGGCGGGCGGGTCACCGTGCAGCACTGGGACCACGCGCTGCACTCGGGCCGCGCGGTGGCCGCCGCGCTGCTGGGGGCCGAGGACCCGTACGACCCGGTGCCGTACTTCTGGTCCGAGCAGTTCGGACGGATGGTGCAGTACGCCGGCCGGCACGGCGCGGGCGACCGGCTGCTCTGGCGCGGCTCGCCGGCCGAGCCGCAGTGGAGCGTCCTCTGGCTGCGCGAGGAGCGCCCGGTGGCGGTGCTGACCGTGGACCGGCCGCGGGACCTGGCCCAGGCGCGGCGGCTGATCGACCAGGGCAAGGCGCTCGATCCCGCGCTGGCCGCCGACCCCGCCGTGCCGCTCAAGTCGGCCCTGCGCTGACGCCCGCCGGACCGGCCGTTGGTGCGCGGTGGCCGTGCGAGGTGGCAGGCTGGTGCCGTGAGTGACGTGAGTGAGAGCGAATCGAAGATCGAAAACCTGGTCCAGGACTGGGTGTACCTGCCCGACATCTCGGAGCGCTGGGGCGTGCTGGTCACCGAGGTCCGCCAGATGGTCAAGGACCGCAAGCTGATCGCGGTGCGCCGTGGCCCGAACCGTTCGTTGCAGGTCCCGGCGGCCTTCATCGAGGACGACGGCCTGGTCAAGCACCTGGCCGGGACGCTGACCGTGCTGCGGGACGGGAGGTTCAGCGACGAGGAGATCCTGGAGTGGCTCTTCACCGAGGACCCCTCGCTGCCGGGCAGCCCGATCCAGGCGCTGCGCGAGAACCGGGGCACCGAGGTGAAGCGGCGCGCGCAGGCGATGTCGCTGTGACGGCCGGCGCCGACCTGCGGGCGAAGCTCGCCGACGCCCGGCTCTACCTGTGCACCGACGCCCGCCGCGAGCAGGGCGACCTGGAGCAGTTCCTGGACGCGGTGCTGGCGAACGGCGTGGACCTCGTCCAGCTGCGCGACAAGGGCCTGGAGGCCAAACAGGAGCTGGAGTTCCTGGAGGTCTTCGCCGCGGCCGCCGAGCGGCACGGCAAGCTCTTCGCGGTGAACGACCGGGCGGACGTCGCGCACGCCGCGCGCCCGCAGCTGCTGCACCTGGGGCAGGACGACCTGCCGGTGCCGGCCGCCCGGGCGATCCTGGGCCCGGACGTGCTGATCGGGCGCTCCTGCCACGCCGAGTCCGAGGTGGCGGGCGCGATCGCCGAGCCGGGTGTGGACTACTTCTGCACCGGGCCGCTCTGGCCGACCCCGACCAAGCCGGGCCGGCCCGCGCCGGGCCTGGGCCTGGTGGAGTACGCGGCGAAGCAGTCGACGGACCGTCCGTGGTTCGCGATCGGCGGGATCGACCTCGGCAACCTGGACCAGGTGCTGGCGGCGGGTGCCCGCCGGGTGGTGGTGGTCCGGGCGATCACGGCCGCCGAGGACCCGGGCGCGGCGGCAGCCGAACTCGCACGGCGAGTGCGAGCCGCAAGCTGAGCGTCCGTCAGTAACGACGCACGGTGGCGGCCCGGGCGAGCGCGAGCAGCGTCTCCCGGGCCGCTTCGTCCTTCAGCGGCGCCGCCGCCAGCGCGGCCAGCGAGCGCGCCATCAGCTGCTCGATCCGCTGCTCCACCTGGGCGGGCGCGCCGCTCTCGGCCACCAGGGCGCTCAGCTCGGCGATCTCCGGCGCCGTCAGGTCCGTGGCGCCGAGCCGCGCGTCCAGCCGGGCGGCCCGCTCCCGGGGCAGCGCCCGCAGAGCGAGGGCGACCAGCAGGGTCCGCTTGCCCTCGCGCAGGTCGTCGCCGGCCGGCTTGCCGGTGACGGCCGGGTCGCCGAAGACGCCGAGCAGGTCGTCGCGCAGCTGGAAGGCCTCGCCGAGCGGCAGCCCGAACTCGCCGTAGGCCGTGACCAGTTCCTCGCTCGCACCGGCCAGCCGGGCGCCGACCTGCAGCGGGCGCTCGATGGTGTACTTCGCCGACTTGTAGTGCAGCACCGTCGTCGCCCGGGTCAGTGCCCGCTCGTCGGTCGAGTCGCCGGCCACCGGCTCCAGGACGTCCAGGTACTGCCCGGCCATCACCTCGGTGCGCATCAGGTCGAAGGCCGGCTTGGCGCCCAGCACCGGCGCCGGGTCCAGGCCGCAGCGCACGAACAGCTCGTCGCTCCAGATCAGCAGCAGGTCGCCGAGCAGCAGCGCGGCGGCTGACCCGTACTGCTCGCGGTCCCCGCGCCAGCCGCGCTCGCGGTGCAGCGCCTCGAAGCGGCGGTGCATCGAGGGCAGGCCGCGCCGGGTGTCGCTGCGGTCCATCAGGTCGTCGTGCACCAGCGCGCTGGCCTGCAGCAGTTCGAGCGCCGCGGCCGCCCGGAAGATCCCCGCGCTGTCGTCCGCGCCGCCGGCGCCGCGCCAGCCCCAGTAGCAGAAGGCCGGACGCAGCCGCTTGCCGCCGTCGAGCAGGAAGTCGCGCAGCGCGTCGGCCGCCGCCACCAGGTCCGGGGAGATCGAGCTCAGCAGCGCGTGCTGCTCGGTCATGAAGGCGGCGAGCGCGGCGTCGACCCGGGTGCGGGCGGCCGCCTGGTCGAGCGCTTGCACGGGCGTGGGGCTGGGCGAGGTCACGGCGCACTCCGGAGTGATCGGGATCGGGATCAGGTTAACCGGGCGACCGGACAGCAGTGCGACAGCGGGACCCACCCCGGCCGCCGGTGGACGGGCCTGCGCCGCGCTTGCCCCAGCTGGTGGACGGATCGTCTCAGTGGTTGAGCGGGGTTTGTCCGTGCGACAGCCCCGCCGGATACCCTGCGACCATGGCACTCGGCGTACCGTCCACCAGAACCGACCGCGCGCTCACAGTCCGCGAACTCCTGGCGGCCGGGAAGCGTTCGTACTCCTTCGAGTTCATGCCCGCGCGCAACGAGGCGGCCGAGCACAAGCTCTGGGCCGCGATCCGCCGTCTCGAGCCGCTCAACCCCAACTTCGTCTGCATGACCTACGGCGCCGGCGGCTCCACCCGCGGCCGCACCGTCAACCTGGTCGGCCGGATCGCCGCCGAGACCACGCTCACCCCGGTCGCCCACCTGACCGCGGTCGACCACTCGGTGGCCGAACTGCGCAACATCATCGGCCAGTACGCGGACCAGGGGGTGCGCAACGTGCTCGCGGTGCGTGGCGACCCGCCCGGCGACCCGAGCGGTGAGTGGGTGCGCCACCCGCAGGGCGTCACCTACGCCTACGAGCTGGTCGAGCTGATCAAGTCGATCGGCGACTTCTGCGTGGGCGTCGCCGCCTCCCCGAACATGCACCCCCGGTCGACCGACTGGGACGAGGACATCCGGCACTTCGTCCAGAAGATCAGGGCCGGCGCCGACTACGCGATCACCCAGATGTTCTTCGAGGTGGAGGACTACCTCCGGCTGCGCGACCGGGTGGAGGCGGCCGGCTGCTCGGTGCCGATCATCCCGGAGATCATGCCGGTGACCAACGCCAAGCAACTGGAGCGCTTCCCGCAGCTGAGCGGCGCGCCGTTCCCGCCCGGGCTGGAGGCGCGGCTGCGCGCGGTGGTGGACGATCCCAAGGCGCTGCGCGAGGTGGGCATGGAGCACGCCACCTCGATGTCCGAGCGGTTGCTCGCCGAGGGCGTGCCGGGGCTGCACTTCATCACGCTGAACGGGTCCACGGCCACGCTGCAGATCTACCAGAACCTCGGCCTGCACCGGGGCTGAACTCCGGCCCCGGCCGGTCTCGTCCGCTCTCGTCCGGTCTCGTCCGGGATGTGGGGCGGCGGCTGCCGACCAGGTACAGTCGCCGGACACGCGCGCCGCGCGCCGGGCTGTGGTGGAGGACGCAGATGGGCATCGGGATGCTGGCGTTGTACGCGGCGCTCGCCGTGGTCGCGCTCTGGCTGCTGGCCGAGCTGCTGCTGCAGAACCGGGCCCCGCTGCACTGGCGCGGACTGGCGCTCGGCGGATTCCTGCTGGTGGCGGCCGGGATGGCGATCCACTCGGTGCCGGTGATCGCCGCCGGGGCGCTCGCCTTCGCGCTCGGACAGGCCCTGGTGACCCTCTCGGTCAAGCGCGGTTACTCCACCGGCTGGTCGCTGCGCGCCACCGACGGGTCGCTCCCGGGACCGCTCGCCAAGGTGCCGCTGCTCAGCGCGGCCACCGGGGGTGCGGCGGCGGTGGCGGCCGCGGCCGCCGAGGAGAAGGTCGGCGAGGTCGGCCCGATCGAGGAGCCCGAGCAGGAGCTGCTGCCGCAGCCCGCCGAGGAGGCCGTCGAGCTGGCGATGGCGGCGGGGGAGTACGGGGTCTACGACTCGGTGTACGAGCACCAGCAGCAGCACCACCAGCAGCAGATGCAGCCGCAGCAGCAGCAGGCGATGGCGTACCAGTACGGCGAGCAGCAGCCGCAGCAGCAGTTCGACCCGAACTACGGCTACCAGCAGCAGGTCCCGGTGGAGTACGGGTACTACCAGCAGCCGCAGGAGTACGTCGGCTACGAGCAGCAGCAGCAGCCGCAGCAGTGGCAGCAGCAGGCCTACGACCCGGCCCAGTACCAGCCCGAGTACGGCATCCCGCAGCAGCCGCAGCAGCCGACCTACGAGTACTACCAGCCGCAGCCGCAGCACGAGGGCTGGCAGTAGCGGATCCCCCGGCGTCGACCGGACAGGCCCTCGGGCGCCCACCGCCGCGGGCTGATCCGGAAAGATCCGCCGGACAGGCCCTACGCGGGCCCGATCAGCCCCGCCACCACGCAGGCCGACATGCCGGCCCTGGCCAGCCCGCCGCCCGGGTGCGCGGCCCCGCCGACCAGGTAGTGGCCCGGCCGCCCGGCGACGGTGTTGGCCGGCTGCAAGAAGGCGCCGCCGGCCCCGGCCAGCGACGGGCGCGGCACGGCGCCGCCGGGGGCCGAGGTCTCCCGCTCGGTGTCGGCCGGGGTGCGCAGCTCCCGCCACAGCATCCGCTCGGCCAGGCCCAGCCCTGCCTCGTCCAGCCGGGCGAGCAACTGGTCGGCGAACTGCTCGGCGCGGCCGGGGACGGTCCAGTCCAGCCGGGCCTGGGAGGGCACGGTGACGGTCAGGGTGACCGTCTCGTGGTCGGCGTCGGGGCGCAGTGACGGGTCGTCAGGGCGCAGCACCTGCACGGTCGGTCGGTCACAGAGTCGGGCGGTGGCGCCGAACAGGGCGGCCAGCTCGTCGGCCCGGTCGGCGGCGTGCAGCACCGTGCGGTGCGGGGCACCGGGCGGGCGGGCCCCGCGCAGCGCGAGCAGCACGGTGAACCGGCCCGGGGCGCTCGCCTCGCCCGGCGCCGTGCGGAGCACCAGGTCGGCCTCGACCGGCAGTTGGTCCTCGACCCGCTCGCCGAACCGGAACGCCACCCCGCGCTGCTCGCACCGCCGGTAGACGGCGTCGGCGAGGGCCCGCAGGCCGCCCTGGACGTACCAGACGCCGAAGGTCTGCTCCATGTACGGGATCACCGTGGCGCCGGCCGGCACGCTGCGCGGGTCGAACCCGAAGCGCAACGCGTACTCGGTCAGCAGGGCGGTGAGCGCGGGGTGTCCGCCGAGCTCGCGGGCGGCGACCTGGTCCAGCGTCGCGGTCCCGCCGCCCGGCAGCAGCCGGGCCAGGCCCCGGCGCCGGGCGGCGGGGTAGGGGTCGACGGCCAGCGCGGCGGGGTCGGCGGGCAGCGGCTCCTCGAGCAGCGGCCGGCGGGTGGCCTCCCAGACCGCCCGGCCGCGGTTCAGCACGGTGCCCCAGCGCTCGCCCGCGCCGGCCCCGAGCGCGGCGTCCAGCGCCTGGGCGACGCCGCCGCGCGAGGCGTTCGGCAGCGCCAGGGTGGTGCCGTCCGCGAACAGGTGCCGGCTCTCCGGGTCCACCGGGGCCAGTGACACCAGCTGCTCCAGCGGCTCCCGGCCGGTCTTGAGCGCGAGGTCACGGTAGACGGCGGGCAGCGTCAGCAGGGTCGGTCCGGTGTCGAAGGCGAAGCCGTCGCGCTGCTGGCGCCCGAGCATCCCGCCGTAGGTCGGAGCCGCCTCGCAGACCGTCACCCGGTGTCCGATGGTGGCCAGCCGCGAGGCCGCCGCCAGTCCGCTGATGCCTGCTCCGATGATGACGATCCGTGCCATAGGGGGTGATCCTAATCGGCCGGCGTTCCCGCGGACCCGGCCGGATTGTCAGTGCCGGGCGCGACCATGACGGTGCGCGGGCCGACCGGTCCGGGCACCCGCTCTGGACCGGGGGAGTAAGACCATGACCGTCACCGACCTCCCGAACACCGACCTCCATGGGGGCACTTCCCGGCCGGCGGCCGGCGGAGAGCTCCCGCTGCACTCCGTCGACGTCCACCCGGTGCTGCTCAAGGCCGGCGCCCCGCCGGCCGCCCGGGACCTGCTGGCCCACGCCCACCGCACGCTGCTCGCGGCCGCCGCCGCCGAGGACCCGCTGGAGCGGTACGCCACCGCGCACCTGGCCGCGCTGCGCACCACCGCGGCCGTGCTCGCGGTGCGCGGCCGCCCGGAGAAGAACCCGCGCAGGCGCAAGGCGATCCGCAGCGCCTGGGAGGTGCTGCCCGAGGTGGCCCCCGAACTCGCGGAGTGGGCGGTCTACTTCGCGGCCGGCGCGAGCAAACGCGCGGCGGCCGAGGCCGGCGTGCCCGGCTCCGCCACCGCTCGGGACGCCGACGACCTGATCCGCAACGCCGCGCTCTTCGTTCGTCTGGTCGAGCGGGTACTGCAGTTCGGAGGCAATAGGGTGGAGAAGTCCGGCCCGCCCGCCTCTTGAGGAGACGACCCTTGTACCCGACGCGCCCCCGCAGCGCCCTGCGCACCGCCGTGGTCTGGGAGGTGGTCCGCACGGCGCTGGAGCGTCGGGCCGCCGAACTGGACCAGCCCGTGCTGGACGTGCTGGACACCGGTGGCGGCACGGGCAACTTCGCCGTGCCGGTGGCCCGGCTCGGGCACCGCGTCACCGTGGTCGACCCGAGCCCGGACGCGCTCTTCGCGCTGGAGCGCCGGGCGGCCGAGGCCGGGGTGACCGACCTGGTCCGCGCGGTGCAGGGCGACACCCAGACGCTGCCCGAGCTGATCGCCCCCGCCTCGGTGGACGCGGTGCTCTGCCACGGCGTCCTGGAGGTGGTGGACGACCCCGCCGAGGCGCTCGGCCACCTGACCGCCACCCTGCACAAGGGCGGCCTGGTCAGCCTGCTCGCCGCCAACCGCAACGGCGCCGTGCTGGCCCGCGCGCTGGCCGGTCATTTCGACGAGGCCCGCACCGTGCTGGACGCCACCGACGGCCGCTGGGGCGCCGGCGACCCGATGCCGCGCCGCTTCACCGCCGACGAGCTGCACGGGCTGGCCGCCGACGCCGGGCTGCGGGTCGAGTCGGTGCACGGCGTGCGGGTCTTCGCCGACCTGGTGCCGGGGGTCCTGGTGGACACCGAGCCCGGTGCCATGGAGGCGCTGCTCAGGCTGGAGGAGGCGGCCGCCCAGCAGCCCTCCTTCCACGCGGTCGCCACCCAGCTGCACCTGCTCGCCGCCCTGGGCTGACCCGGCCGGGCACTCGGCGGCCGCCGCGCGCGTTGCACCCTTGTGGGGTGCGGCGAATGTGGCGGACACGACCGATCGTCGCCCGCTCCGGAACCCGTCGATGGACCGTATGATCTGGGTAAAGCCAGAACGCATGACGGCCAGGCGCATGGGGCATATGGACCACACAAGGCCAGGTGGCGGACCGGTCGCCCCGCGACCGACGAGTAGGAGGACTCCGTGCCGCTCTCGGAGCACGAGCAGCGACTGCTCGATCAGATGGAGCGAGCGCTGTACGCCGAAGATCCCAAGTTCGCGACGGCGCTTGAGGGAACCGGGCTGCGCACCTACACCCGTCGACGGGTGTTCCTGGCCGCGGCGGGATTCGTGGTGGGAGTGGCCCTCCTGATGGGGGGCATGATCGTATCGCCGCAGCTGATCTGGCTGAGCGTGATCGGTTTCCTGGTGATGCTCGGGTGCGCGCTGGTGGCCGTCGCCGGCTGGCGCAAGCACCCGGTGGCAGGGCCCGGGGCGGGCCTGCGGGCGGCTCCGCCGGCCCGGCGCAAGGCGAGCGTGATGGATCGGATGGAGCAGCGCTGGCAGCGCCGCCGGGACGAGCACGACGGCCTGTAACGGGCCGGCCGGCAGCGCACTGGACCACTGAGTCGACCGCACGAACGTACTGACACGAAAAGCAGTGAAACGAAAGACGTGGGCGGGTGATCCGAAGAGGATCACCCGCCCACGTCGTTCCGCCGTACAGGCCCTAGTCGCGCCGTCCCGGTCGGCCGAGCCGCCGCAGCGGGGCACCGGCCCGGGTGACGGCCGCCCGGCCGCGCAGGCGCAGCGCGAGCACCCGGTCCGCCAGCCGCCAGCCGACCCGCGCCACCGAGGGCGGCAGCAGCAGCGCGCGCAGCCGCCGCCGGCGGGCGGCCGAGGCCCGCAGGCCGGCCCGCACCTCCCGCACGTCCGGTCCGAGCGGGGCCGCCGGCTCGGGCGCGCGGGCGTACAGCACCTGCTCGGTGGCCAGCGCCACCCGGCCGACCGCGGCCCGGGCCGACTCGTCCAGGCCGCCGGCCTCGCCGATCCGCTCCCCGGTGTGCCGGGGACTGTAGGCCTCGTCCGGCGGGATGCCGAGGTCCCAGGCGGAGTCGACCACCTCCTGCCAGGCCGCCAGCACCTGCGCCCCGGTCAGCCCGCCGCCGGGCCCGCCGGGCCGTCGGCGACCGCCGCCCAGCCGGCGCCGGCGCAGCCGGGCCCGCCAGAGCATCGGCCAGAACAGCAGGAGCAGCACCGCCACGCCGGCCGCGATCAGGCCGAGCAGCTGCGCCGGGAGCCCGTGCGTCGCCGGCGTCGCCGCCAGTGGCGCGGGGGCCGCCGACTGCGAGTTCTGCGTGGGCTGGTCGCAGCCGCCCTGCTTGCGCTGCACCGCCGGGCAGGCGTCCGCCGAGGGCGCCGCCCCGGGGTCGCCGGCCGTGGCCGAGGGCTGCGCGGAGCTCGCGGTCGAGGTCGGCGCGGCCTGCCCGCCGCTGTAGTCCGGCGCCACGCCGCGGCTGGGCGTGGGCTCGAAGCGCAGCCAGCCGGCGCCCGAGAAGTAGAGCTCGGGCCAGGCGTGGTAGTCGTTGCTGCCCACCACGTAGTCGCCGTTGCCGAGGTCCTGGCCGGGCGCGAAACCGACCGCCACCCGGGCCGGGATCCCCAGCGTGCGGGCCATCGCCGCCATGGTGGCGGCGAAGTGCACGCAGAAACCCTTCTTGTCCTGCAGGAACTTGAGGATCGCGGTCGGTCCGGTGCCCGCGTCGACCGAGGTGCTGTAGGTGAAGCCGCCGCTGGTGGTGAACCAGTCCTGCAGCGCCACCGCCTTGTCGTAGGCGGTGTCCTTGCCCGCGGTCACCTGCAGCGCGGTGTCCTTCACCTGGCCGGGCAGGTTGGCCGGCAGCTGCAGGTAGGTGTCGGTGATCGACTTGGGCGCGGGCGGGGCCGCCCGCAGCTGCTCGCCGGTCGGATCGATGTTCAGCGCGGTCAGCGTGTAGCTCAGCCCGGTGGCCTGCTGGCCGTGGGCGCCGACCACCGAGCCGACCTCCGGTTCGTAGCGCCAGTCGCCCGGCAGCCCCGGCAGCCGGTCGATCGGGTACGGGGCGGGCAGCCAGCTGCTGCTCAGGTTCTGCGAGACCGTGATCTGGGCCTCGAAGCTCGGGCTGGCCACATCCCCGGCCAGCCCGTCGGGGCGCGGCAGCGGGTTCTGCAGCAGCTCGTCCTTCTGCCTGCCCGGCTTCCACTCCTGGCCGTTGAACTCGTCCAGCGCGGTGATCCGCAGGTAGGCGGTGCGCAGCGCGGGGTCGGTGCCGTGGTAGCGGATCAGCTGCTGGTTGTCCGTGCGGCGCAGCCCGTCGGTCAGCGAGACCACCGGGCTGAGCGTGCTGATGTTGCCGCCGCCGTCGCCCGAACCGCCGTCGCCGAAACCGCCGTTGACCAGGCTGAGGTCCCAGTTGGGTGCCAGCACCGGCAGCAGCAGGGCGCAGGCCAGCGCGACCACGCCGATCCGGTGGCCGCCGGTGGGCAGCCCGCCGCGGTTCTCGCTGGTGCCGGCGCCGCGGAAGACCCGGCCCCAGCGGGAGAGCCGGTCGCGGCCCTCGGCGAAGAGCACCATCAGGTAGCCGGCGGCGGCCGCCAGGAACCAGAGCCAGGTCGCGCCGTCGGCGGAGCCGGCCAGCCCGGTGCCCACCGAGTAGAGCGCCAGCAGCGGCAGCCCGGCCAGTGCCGCCTGGCGGTAGGTGACCGCCAGCGCGTCCACCACGACCGCCACCACGGCCACCGCCAGGATCAGCAGGAACCGCAGGCCCGGGGTGGCCGGTGCCGGGATCGCGTACTGGGTGATGTCGTTGCCGGCCGACTGCAGCAGGTTGTTGAACGCCTGCAGGCTGCCCGAGCCGGGCAGCACCCCGAGCACGAAGCTGTCGCGGATCGCGCCGAACAGGATCAGGTAGAGGACGGCGAACAGCTGCGCCAGCACGACCAGCGGCCGGGCCACCGCCAGCCGGCGCAGCCCGGCGCCGACCAGCGCGGTCACCAGGATCAGCCCGCCGGCCGGCATGATCCAGCCGGCGGGGGTCAGCAGCGGGGTCAGGCCCAGCATGGACAGTGCGGTGGCAAGAGCGCTGTACACGGTCAGTCTCGCGCGGGTGGTCATGCGCCCGCCCCCTTCCGGGTCCGGGCGGCGGCCGCGTTCTGCCCGTCGGCCAGCCGCCACAGATCGGGCACCGTGTCACCGGCCCGGGCCGGCAGCACCGTCCAGCCCGCCTCGCGCAGCAGCCGCATCGGCCGTTCCAGCTCGTCGGACCCCGACTCGGGGAAGATCTGGCGAAGCCCGGCCCAGCTGCCGGTGTCCAGCACGAAGGCGATCGCCGTCCCGGCCCGGCGGCGCAGCCGGCCCAGGCTCGCCACCTGCTCGTCGTCCAGGGCACCGAGGATCGCCACCAGCAACCCCTCGCCGCCGGTCCGCAGCACCTCCTCGGCGCGGGCCAGGCCGCTGCCGGTGGAGTGGTCGACCACCGCGAGCGCGTCCAGCACCAGGCCGATCGACTCGCTCACCGACCCGCTGCCGTGGGCGTTGGTCTCCGGGACCTGCACGCCGCTGTCGGTCAGCAGCCGGGTCTGGTAGCCGCGCTCCAGCAGGTGGCTGGCGACCGAGGCGGCGCACCCGACCGCCCACTCGAAGGAGGAGGCCGGGCCGCTGCCCCGGTGGCCGATCTCGCGGCTGTCCAGCAGCACGGTGGCGCGGGCCTTCAGCGGCTGCTCCTCCCGGCGGACCATCAGCTCGCCGTACTTGGCGGTGGACTTCCAGTGCACCCGGCGCAGGTCGTCGCCGTGCCGGTACTCGCGCGGCACGGTGTCGTCGTCACCGGCCAGCGCGACCGCGCGGGACATGCTGTCGCCGTAGCCGGCCCACTCGCCGGAGAGCCGCACGGCCGGCAGCGCCTGCACCTGCGGGACCACGGTGAGGGTGTCGGCGGCGCTGAACGCCCGGGTCAGCTCGCACATCCCGAACGGGTCGGTCAGCCGCAGCTGCAGCGGGCCCAGCGGGTAGCGGCCGCGCAGGTCCGAGCGGACCCGGTAGGAGACCTCGCGGTAGCCGCGCGGCTCGACCCGGTCCAGCACGAACCGCGGGCGCGGGCCGAGCACGTAGGGCACCTTGTCCTCCAGCATCAGCAGGCCGGTGGGCACCCGGGAGATGTTGTCCACCCGCAGGTGGACCCGGGCCTCCTGGCCGGCCGAGGCGCGGTGCGGGGCGAGCCGGCGCCCGCTGGCCACCCGGTAGCGGGTGCGCACCAGCAGCAGCGCGGCCGTCAGCGGCAGCGCGATCAGCAGCACGGCGACCCGCAGCAGGGCGCTCTGGCCCAGCAGGTAGGAGCAGAGCAGCGCGGTCACCCCGCCCGCCAGGAAGGAGCGGCCGCGGGTGGTCAGGCCGCGCGTCCCGGCCCGGAAGCCGGATGGGTCGTCCGGTGCCGCCACCTCAGGCCCTCCGTGCGGGGCCCGAGTACTGCGGGCCCTGCGGGCCGGGGATCGGCACCCGGCGGACCAGCTCGGCGACGATCTGTTCGGCGCTGCGGCGGCTCAGCTGGGCCTCCGCGGTCGGCAGCAGACGGTGTGCCAGGACCGGCACGGCCAGCGCCTGCAGGTCGTCGGGCACCACGTACTCGCGCCCGGCCAGCGCGGCGGCGGCGCGCGCGGCCCGGACCAGGTGCAGGGTGGCTCGCGGCGAGGCGCCCAGGCGCAGTTCGGGGGAGTTGCGGGTGGCGCCGACCAGGTCGACCGCGTAGCGGCGCACGCTGTCGGCCACGTGCACGGTGCGGACCACGTCGATCAGCTTGAGGATGTCGTGCGCGTGCGCGACCGGCTGCAGGTCGTCCAGCGGGGAGGCGCCGCCGTGCGAGTCCAGCATCGCGAGCTCGGCGTCCGGGCTCGGGTAGCCGATCGAGACGCGGGCCATGAAGCGGTCGCGCTGCGCCTCGGGCAGCGGGTAGGTGCCCTCCATCTCCACCGGGTTCTGGGTGGCGATCACCATGAACGGGGAGGGCAGCTCGTAGGTGGTGCCGTCGATGGTCACCTGACGCTCCGCCATCGACTCCAGCAGCGCCGACTGGGTCTTGGGCGAGGCGCGGTTGATCTCGTCGCCGACCACGATCTGCGCGAAGATCGCGCCGGGGCGGAACTCGAAGTCCATTCGCTGCTGGTCGAAGACGTTGGTGCCGGTCACGTCGGAGGGCAGCAGGTCGGGGGTGAACTGGATCCGGCGCACGGTGCAGTCCACCGACCGGGCCAGCGCCTTGGCCAGCATGGTCTTGCCGACTCCGGGGACGTCCTCCAGCAGCAGGTGGCCCTCGGCCAGCATCACGGTCAGCGCCAGGCGTACCGCCTCCGGCTTGCCCTCGATCACGCTCTCCACCGAGGCGCGGACCCGCTCGATGACCGCGCTCAGCTCGGGCAGACCCACCGGTGGCACCGCGACCGGCCGCGCCGGCCGCGGGTCGGCCCCGTGCCGGTCCAGGCCGGTCTGCTCGTTGTAGGTCGTCACCCGTTCGCTCCTCGCCCCGCTCCGTGCCGGTCCACCTGTCCGGGACCCGCCGCAGCCGCATTCTTCCCTGAGGGGTGGCCAGAAGTCACCCGAAGGAGCGACGCGTGGCCCGCATGATCGGTTGCGGGGCGAGCCGCGAGGTCAGTGGATCTCGCGGAGCAGGCCGGTGTGCACGTCGAAGACGAAGCCGCGCACGTCGTCCGTGTGCAGCAGGAACGGCGAGGTGCGCACCCGTTGCATCGACTGGCGCACGTCGGCGTCCAGGTCGAGGAAGGACTCCACCGCCCACTGCGGGCGCTGGCCGACCTCCCGCTCCAGCTCGTGGCGGAAGTCCTCGGTCAGGCCGAGCAGGCCGCAGCCGGTGTGGTGGATCAGCGCGATCGACCGGGTGCCGAGTGCGCGCTGGCTGATGGTCAGCGAGCGGATGGTGTCGTCGGTGACCACGCCGCCGGCGTTGCGGATCACGTGCGCGTCGCCCAAGTCCAGGCCGAGCGCGGCGAACAGGTCGAGCCGCGCGTCCATGCAGGCCACCACGGTGACCTTCTGGACCGGACGCGCGTCCATGCCGCCGTCCCGGAAGGTCTCGGCGTAGACGCGGTTGGCGGTGACGAAGCGATCGATGATCGTCTCAGTGGCCGGGGCGGTGGGATCGCCGGGGGACGACCGGTCAGGGGTCACTGTCATAGGTATGACGTTAGTAGGAATCTGTCGGTCATGGTCGCCGTGTGACGAATAACCCGGACCGGTGTGATGGAGCGCATAGGGCGCGCGTGGCGCGCGCGGGCGGCGCGGACCAGGCCGGTAGTCTGACGCTCCGTACGCAGCCCGCGGCCTCCTCCCGCTCCCGTGCCACCTGACGCACCTTCCCCGGCGCCGGGCGGCACCCCTTCCCCCCAGTGAGCGGGCGGGGACCCCGGGCGGCGTCCGGGCTCGCCGGCACCGTGGTCCAGAATGGGGCGAAACCACAGCTCCCGGCGCCCTGAGAAGGCCGGCGGGCGGCTTCCCGCTACCGAAAGGCGCCCGCGCGCATGGCCACTGGCACACCGGAACCCAAGCACGTCCCGGTCATGCTGCAACGCTGCATGGACGCCCTGGCCCCGGCGATCAGCACTCCCGGCGCCGTGGTGGTGGACGCCACGCTGGGTCTCGGCGGCCACAGCGAGGCGCTGCTCACCCAGTTCCCCGAGGTCAGGCTGGTCGCGGTGGACCGCGACCCGCAGGCGCTGCGGCTCTCGGCCGAGCGGCTCGCGCCGTTCGGCGAGCGCGCCACCCTGGTGCACGCGGTCTACGACGAGATCCCCGAGGTGCTGGCCGACCTCGGCATCGACCGGGTGCAGGGCCTGCTCTTCGACCTCGGGGTCTCCTCGATGCAGCTGGACGAGGCCGAGCGCGGCTTCGCCTACGCCCAGGACGCCCCGCTGGACATGCGGATGGACCAGACCCGCGGGCTGAGCGCGGCCGAGGTGCTCAACACCTATACACACGGCCAGCTGGCCCGGATCCTCAAGGTCTACGGCGAGGAGCGGTTCGCCGGGAAGATCGCCTCGGTCATCCTCCGGGAGCGCGAGAAGGAACCGTTCAGCAACAGCGCGCGTCTGGTGGAGTTGGTACGCAACGCGATCCCGGCGGCCACCCGGCGCACCGGCGGCAACCCGGCCAAGCGGACCTTCCAGGCGCTGCGGATCGAGGTCAACGGCGAACTGGAGGTGCTGGACCGGGCCATCCCGAACGCGCTGGAGGTGCTCGCGCTGGGCGGGCGGATCGCCGTGATGTCCTACCAGTCACTGGAGGACCGCCTGGTGAAGCAGTACTTCGCGGCGGGTGCCACCACCACCGCGCCGCCCGGGCTGCCGTTCATCCCCGAGGAGCACCAGCCCTGGCTCAAGCTGATCACCCGAGGTGCCGAACTGGCCACCGAGGCGGAGATCGAGGAGAACCGGCGCGCCGCTCCCGTCCGGCTGCGGGTGGCGGAGAGGATCCGCAGTACGGGAACCCGGGGCTAGCTGCCGTACGGGGGGACGAACGGGCGAGAGCGTGAGGGCGGACCGGGAGAACATGGTGCAGGCGGCCGGGAAGGGCATCCAGGAGGGCAGGCTGCTGCCGGGGCAACTGGGGCGGGCCCGGATCACCGTGCGCCCCGGGCGCCCATCGAGCGGCGGGCGCGGGCGCACCCCGTTCGTGGTGCTGACGGTGCTGCTGCTGGCGCTCGGGCTGCTCGGGCTGCTGATGCTGAACACCGCGCTGAACGAGGGCTCCTTCGAGCTGACGAAACTGCAGAACCAGACCACCACGCTGACGGACCAGCAGCAGCGCCTGCAACAGCAGATCGACCATGCCGCCGCGCCCGACGCGCTGGAGCAGCGGGCCCGTCAGCTCGGCATGGTGCCGGGAGGCGACCCGGCCTTCCTGCTGGCCGACGGCAAGGTGCTGGGCAGCCCGTCGGCCGCGAAGGACAGTCCGCCGGTCAAGCGCTCGGGCGCCGACCTGTGGCCGGGCGTCGCCCAGCCGGGCGCCGCGCCCAGCCCGTCGGCCGCGCCCGCGCCCGCCGCCGGCCCGTCCGCCGCCCAGCCATCGACCGATCCGGCCACTGCCGAGGGGGCGCTGCGGGTCGACCCGGTCAGCCCCTCGCCGAGCGCCGGCCAGCGCACCAGCCCGACTCCCACCCCGAGCAGCAGCCCGAGCGGAAGCGCACGATGAGTACCCCACGCCGCCCCCAGAACCCCGGCGAGCGCCGCGCGCGCCCCGCCGCCCCGCAGCAGCGCGGGCCCGGCGAGGGCACCCGCAAGCCGGCTCCCCGCAAGGCCGCCGCCGCCAAGCCGCCGACCCGCCGGCCCGCCGCGCCCGGCAGCCGCCCGGCCGCCAAGCGCCCGGCCACCAGGCGCCCGGGCCCCGGCAGCCGCCCGCAGCCGCGCCGCCTCAAGCTCGCCGACCCCAAGCGCCGGCTGCGGGTGGTGCTGATCTCGCTCGCGGTGGTCTTCTCGCTCTTCGCCGCCCGGTTGATGCAGATCCAGCTGTTCGACGCGGGCACGCTCGCCGCCGACGCCAGCACCTACCGCTACGTCGACGTCGCGCTGCCCGCCACCCGCGGCGCGATAACGTCCGCCGACGGCACGGCCCTGGCCACCACCGTGGACGCCTACGACATCACCGCCGACCCGACCATGTTCACCCAGGACGCGCTGCACATCGCCGACGGCCCCGATCAGGCCGCCGGCCTGCTGGCCCCGATCCTGAACATGCCCCGGGACAAGGTGGCGGCCAAGCTGCGCGCCAAGACCAGGGGCATCACGCTGGCCCCCCGGCAGACCCCGCAGATCCGCAAGCAGATCATGGACCTGCGCACCGCGCTCACCAAGAAGGTCGACACCAAGACCTGCCGGGCCCAGAAGGCGCTCACCGCCAAGCCCGTGGGCCAGGGCGGCCGGACCACCATCGACGAGAGCTGCGCCAACCCGCTGGAGGGCGTCTTCTCGCAGGACACCACCAACCGCGTCTATCCGGCGGACGGCCTGGCGGCCAACCTGGTCGGCTTCGTGAACGGCGAGGGCGCCGGGGCCGGCGGCCTGGAGCAGCAGTACCAGAAGCAGCTGGCGGGCCAGGACGGCCACCGCACCTCCGCGGTCTCCGGCAGCCAGCCGATCCCGACCGGCGGCGGCACCACCGAGAAGGACCCGGTGCCCGGCAGCGACGTGCGGCTGACGATCGATCCGGACATCCAGTGGGCCGCCCAGCGGGCCATCACCGACCAGGTGACCGCGGCCGGCGCCGAGAAGGGCTACGTGGTCGTCCAGGACGTGAAGACCGGTCAGATCCTGGCGATGGCCACCTCGCCCGGCTTCAACCCCAACGACCTGAGCACCGCCGGCCCGGACGAGCTGGGCAACCCGGCCCTGCAGGACGCCTACGAGCCGGGCAGCACCGCCAAGCTGATGACCATGGCCGCCGTGCTGGACAGCGGCGCCGCCACCTGGGACACCCACGTGACCGTCCCCGGCACGCTGACCCGTGCCGGCCAGGTCTTCCACGACGACGTCGACCACGACACCTGGTACCTGACCTTGAACGGGGTGCTCGCCAAGTCCTCCAACATCGGCACCATCGAGGCCGCCGAGCACCTGGGCAAGGACCAGCAGCAGTCGAACCGGATCCTCGGCGGCTACCTGCAGAAGTTCGGCATCGGCCAGCCCAGCGGCCTGAACTTCCCGGGCGAGACCCGCGGCATCCTGGCCAACCCGGCGACCTGGCAGGGCACCCAGCAGTACACCATCCCGTTCGGCCAGGGTCTTTCGGTCAACGCGCTGCAGGCCACCTCGGTGTACTCGACCATCGCCAACGGCGGGGTGCGGGTGGCGCCCAGCCTGGTGGCGGGCATCACCGGACCGGACGGCCGGTACACCCCGGCCGCGCCCGGCGCGCAGACCCAGGTGGTCAAGCCGGAGACGGCCAAGACCCTGGAGCAGATGCTGGAGTCGGTGGTCACCGACGACCAGGGCACCGGCAACACGGCCCAGATCCCCGGCTACCGGGTGGCCGGCAAGACCGGCACGGCCAACCGAGTGGACCCCAGGACCGGCAAGTACAACGGCTACACCGCCTCCTTCATCGGCTTCGCGCCGGCCGACGCGCCCCGGCTCACGGTCTCCTGCACGATCCAGAACCCGATCAACGGCCACTTCGGCGGCCCCCTGTGCGGACCGGTCTTCAAGCAGGTGATGGAGTTCGCCCTGAAGACCCTCCAGGTGCCGCCGAGCGGCAGCGCGGCGCCCAACCTGCCCGTCGACTGGAAGCCCTGAACCATGGCCACAGCTGTGAACCGTGTCACACCCGGGAGTGCCGAGGCCCGCCCGCCCCAGGCGGCGGCGGAAGGCTCGCTTGGCTTCTTCCACCCCGAGGCCGATAGCCTGCCCGCCGTGCCGAAATCAGACCAAACCCGCGTGAGCCCGCCCCGCCCGAGCGCGGTGCCGCCCGTCCCGCTCGCCGAGCTCGCCCAGATCCTGGGTGTCGCGGCGGCCGAGGGCGCCGCGGCGACCGGGATCACCGGGATCACCCACGACTCGCGCGCGGTCCGTCCGGGCGACCTCTACGTGGCCTTCGCCGGGGCCAACCACCACGGCGCCGCGTTCGCCGGCCAGGCCGCCGCCGCGGGGGCCCTGGCGGTGCTCACCGACCCGGCGGGCGCCGAGCAGGCGGGCGGCCTCGCGGTGCCGCTGCTGGTGGTCCCGAGCCCGCGCGCCTTCATGGGCGCGCTGGCGGCCCGGATCTACGGCGACCCGTCGCGGGCACTGCTGACCATCGGGATCACCGGCACCAACGGCAAGACCACCACCTCCTACCTGGTGGAGGGCGGCCTGCGCGGCGCGGCCCGTACGCCCGGGGTGATCGGCACGGTGGAGATGCGGGTCGGCACCGAGCGGATCAAGAGCGAGCGCACCACCCCCGAGGCCACCGAGCTGCACGCGATCCTCGCGGTGATGCGCGAGCGCGGCGCCGACGCGGTGGTGATGGAGGTCTCCAGCCACGCGCTGGTCTTCGGCCGGGCCGACGGCGTCCAGTACGACGTCGCGGTCTTCAACAACCTGACGCCGGAGCACCTCGACTTCCACCCGGACATGGAGGACTACTTCGCGGCCAAGGCACGGCTGTTCGAGGTGGGCCGCAGCCGGGTCGCAGTGGTCAACCTGGACGACGCCTACGGGCGCCGGCTGGCCGCCGAGGCCGCGATCCCGGTCACCACCTTCTCCGCCAAGGGCGCCGCCGACGCCGACTGGCGGGCGTTGGACGTGCAGCTGGGTCCGATCGGCTCGACCTTCCGGGTGCTGGGCCCCGACGGCCGCCAGGCGGACGCCTCGGTGCCGCTGCCCGGCCCGTTCAACGTCTCCAACGCGCTGGCCGCGATCACCGCCCTGGTCACCGCCGGGCTGCCGCTGGCCGAGGCGGTGGCGGGGGTGGCCGCGGTGCCGGGCGTGCCCGGGCGGCTGGAGCGGGTGGACGCCGGTCAGGACTTCGTCGCGGTGGTCGACTACGCGCACAAGCCGGACGCGCTGCGGGCCGTCCTGGAGTCGCTGCGCGAGGTCACCAAGGGCCGGCTGCACGTGGTGGTCGGCTGCGGCGGCGACCGCGATCCGTTCAAGCGCGGCCCGATGGGGGCCAGCGCCGCCCGGCTCGCCGACACCGCCGTGCTGACCAGCGACAACCCGCGCTCGGAGGACGCCCTGGCGATCCTGGCCAGCATGCTCGGCGGCGCGGTCGAGGTCCCCGAGGACGAGCGCGGCGACGTGCTGGTGGTGCCGGACCGGGCCGCGGCGATCGCCGCGGCGGTGGCCCGCGCACACGCCGGCGACACCGTCCTGGTGGCCGGCAAGGGCCACGAGCTCGGCCAGTACGTGAAGGGCGAGGTCCGCCCGTTCGACGACCGGGAAGTGCTGCGCGCGGCCATCACGCGCCGGCATCCCGACCGAGGAGTGGAGCAGCCGTGATCGCACTGACCCTGGCCGAGGTGGCCGCCGTGACCGACGGGAAGCCGGCCGACGGCGCCGACCCGCAGGCGCTGGTGACCGGCCCGCTGGCGATCGACTCGCGCAAGGTGGCCTCCGGCGGCCTCTTCGCGGCCTTCCGTGGCGAGCAGGTGGACGGGCACGACTACGCCGAGCGGGCCGTGGCGGCCGGCGCGGTGGCGGTGCTCGCCGAGCGCCCGGTCGGCGTGCCGGCGGTGCTGGTCGCCGATGTCCAGGTCGCGATGGGCCGGCTCGCCCAGGCGGTGGCCGAGCGGACCGAGGCCGCGGTGGTGGCGCTGACCGGCTCGGTCGGCAAGACCAGCACCAAGGACCTGATCGCGCAGCTGCTGACCCGGCTGGGCCCGACCGTCTACACCGAAGGCTCGCTCAACAACGAGCTGGGCTTCCCGATGACCGCCACCAGGGTCGAGCCGGACACCCGCCACCTGGTGCTGGAGATGGGTGCCCGGCACAAGGGCGACATCGCCTACCTCTGCTCGCTGGCCCGGCCCGGCATCGGCCTGGTGCTCAACGTCGGCAGCGCGCACCTGGGTGAGTTCGGCTCCAAGGAGGGCATCGCCGAGGCCAAGGGCGAACTGGTCGAGTCGCTGGGCGCGGACGGCACCGCGATCCTGAACGCCGACGACCCGCTGGTGCGCGCGATGGCCGGACGCACCCGGGCCAAGGTGGTGACCTTCGGGGAGAGCGCGGGCGCCGATGTCCGCGCACAGGACGTTCGCCTCGACTCCACCGGCCGTCCATCGTTCACGCTGACCACCCTGGCCGGTTCCGCGCACGTCCAACTGCGCCTGTACGGTGAGCACCACGTCTCGAACGCCCTCGCCGCCGCAGCGGTGGCGATGGAGCTCGGACTGTCCGTCGACGACACCGCCACCGCCCTGGGCGAGGCGGGTGCGCTGTCCCGCTGGCGCATGGAGGTCGTCGACCGGGCCGACGGTGTCACCGTCGTGAACGACGCCTACAACGCGAACCCGGAGTCCATGCGGGCCGCGCTGCGCGCGCTCGCCACGATGGGTGGCCGTGGCCCGGAGCGCCGCCGCACCTGGGCGGTGCTCGGCGAGATGCGGGAGCTCGGCGAGGAGAGCCTCGACGAGCACGACGCCATCGGGCGGCTCGTGGTTCGACTGGACGTCACCAAGCTGGTGGCGGTGGGCGGACGCGAAGCGGCCTGCATGGAACTGGGCGCGAGGAACGAAGGTTCGTGGGGTGAGGAGTCGGTGCTGGTGTCCGACGCGGACGCGGCGGTCGAGCTGCTGCGCGGTCAGCTGCGGCCAGGGGACGTGGTGTTGGTGAAGGCCAGTCGCTCGGTGGGCCTGGAGCGGGTCGCACAGGCCCTGTTGGCGGACGGTGCCACGCGGTGAAGCAGATTCTCTACTCCGGACTGATCGGCCTGGTGCTGTCGCTCTTCGGCACCCCCGCGCTGATCCGGGTGCTGGCCCGGCACGGCTACGGCCAGATGATCCGCGACGACGGCCCCAAGGCGCACCACAGCAAGCGCGGTACGCCGACCATGGGTGGCATCGCGTTCATCCTGGCCACCCTGATCGCCTACGCACTGACCAAGGTGATCACCGGCGACCAGCCGCGCGCCTCGGGCCTGTTGGTGCTCTTCCTGATGTCGGGCCTGGGCCTGGTCGGCTTCCTGGACGACTACATCAAGGTGGTCAAGCAGCGCTCGCTGGGCCTGCGGGCCAAGGCGAAGCTGCTCGGGCAGTCCTTCGTGGGCCTGGCCTTCGCGATCCTGTCGCTGCAGTTCCACGACCCGCGCGGGCTGACCCCGGCCTCCACCCACCTGTCCTTCATCCAGGACTTCAGCTGGTCGATCGGCCCCGTGCTGTTCGTCATGTGGGCCTACTTCATGATCGCCGGCATGTCGAACGGCGTGAACCTGACGGACGGTCTGGACGGCCTGGCCACCGGCGCCTCGGTGATGGTCTTCGGCGCCTACGTCTTCATCGGCGTCTGGCAGTACGGCCAGTCCTGCGACCGGTTCGTGACCGCGACCGCCAACTGCTTCGAGGTCCGCGACCCGCTGGACCTGGCGGTGGTGGCCTCGGCGCTGATGGGCTCGTGCTTCGGCTTCCTGTGGTGGAACACCTCGCCGGCCAAGATCTTCATGGGCGACACCGGTTCGCTGGCGCTCGGCGGCGCGCTCGCCGGTCTGGCGATCTGCTCGCGCACCGAGCTGCTGCTGCCGCTGCTCGGCGGCCTCTTCGTGATCATCACCCTGTCGGTGATCATCCAGGTCGGCTCGTTCCGGCTGACCGGCAAACGGGTCTTCAAGATGGCGCCGCTGCAGCACCACTTCGAGCTCAAGGGCTGGAGCGAAGTGCTGATCGTGGTCCGCTTCTGGATCATCCAGGGCCTCTGCGTGGCCGTCGGCCTCGGCATCTTCTACGCGGGCTGGGTGAGCCAGTGAGCACCGACGCCGTCGCCTGGCCCGGCCTGCCGGTCGTGGTCGCGGGCCTGGGCGTCTCCGGGATCAGCGCCGCCCGGGTGCTGCACCGGCTGGGCGCCGAGGTCACCGTGGTGGACGGCGGCGACAGCCCGGTCCTGCGGGACCGGGCGGCCGAGCTGACGGGCATTGAGGTGCGTCTCGGGGACGGTGACACGCTTCCCGAGGGGACCCGGCTGGTCGTCACCTCGCCCGGCTGGCCGCCGAGCAGCCCGCTGTTCGCCGCCGCCGAGGCGGCCGGGCTGCCGATCTGGGGCGACGTCGAACTCGCCTGGCAGCTGCGCGAGCCGCTGCCCGGCACCGGCGAGCCGGCCCCCTGGCTGGCCGTCACCGGCACCAACGGCAAGACCACCACGGTCCAGATGCTGGCCTCGATCCTCACCGCGGCCGGCAAGCACACCGCCGCCGTCGGCAACGTCGGGGTCTCGGTGCTGGACGCCGTCCTCGCGGGTTTCGACGACGCTGCCGGCACCGGCGAGCGCCCGTACGACGTGCTCGCCGTCGAGCTCTCCAGCTACCAGCTGCACTGGGCGCCCTCGCTGCGCCCGCACTCGGCGGCCGTGCTCAACCTGGCGCCCGACCACCTGGACTGGCACGGCTCGATGGCGGCCTACGCCGCCGACAAGGGCCGGATCTTCCAGGGCAACCAGGTGGCCTGCGTCTACAACCTGGCCGACCCGGCCACCGAGGAGCTGGTCCGCGAGGCCGACGTCGAGGAGGGCTGCCGGGCGATCGGCTTCGGCCTCGGCACCCCCGGGCTCTCCCAGCTCGGCGTGGTGGAGGGCCTGCTGGTGGACCGTGCCTTCGTCCCCGACCGGGCCAAGAACGCGGCCGAACTCGGCGCGGTGTCCGACGTGAACCCGCCGGCCCCGCACAACATCGCCAACGCCTTGGCCGCCGCCGCGCTGGCCCGGGCCTACGGGGTGGACGCCAAGGCGGTGCGCGACGGCCTGCGGGCCTTCCGCCCCGACGCGCACCGGATCGCGCTGGTCGCCGAGGTCGACTCGGTCAGCTACGTCGACGACTCCAAGGCGACCAACACCCACGCCGCGGCCGCCTCGCTGGCGGCCTATCAGCCGATCGTGTGGATCGCCGGCGGCCTGGCCAAGGGCGCCACCTTCGACGAGCTGGTCAAGGGCGCTGCGAGCCGGCTGCGCGCCGCGGTGCTGATCGGCGAGGACCGCGGGCTGATCCGCGAGGCGCTGGCGCGACACGCCCCGGATGTACAGGTGATCGAGCCGGCCGAGGGCCAGACTGGCGCGACGGCGATGGCGGAGGTGGTACGGGTGGCCGCCCAAGTCGCCCGGGCGGGCGATACCGTGCTGCTGGCCCCGGCCTGCGCCTCGATGGACATGTTCACCAGTTACGGCGAGCGGGGCGACCTCTTCGCCGAGGCGGTGCGAGGGCTGACGCAGTAGAACCGGGCACATCGGAGAGGGGCAGGCACGCGTGGCGGGTCAGGGCAAGGCGGACACGGCCGCGCCGCCGGAGCGCGGCCCCTCCCCGGCGCTGATCTCGGCGACCAGCACGGTCTTCAAGACCGAGGGCCTGACCGGACGGCTGCGCGCGCTGCGCGAGCGGCTGCGCTGGTTCCTGAACCGCCCGCTGACGCCGTACTACCTGATCCTCGGCTCGACCTCGCTGCTGCTGGTGCTCGGCCTGATCATGGTCTTCTCCTCCTCCAACATCACCGCGATCCACCAGGGCCTGCCGGGGCTCTTCTACTTCCGCAAGCAGCTGGTCGCGGTGCTGCTCGGCTCGGTGCTGCTGGTGGCCGCCGCCAGGGTTCCGGTGGCCGTGCACCGGGTGCTGGCCTACCCGGTGCTGCTCGGCTCGATCGGGGCCATGGTGCTGGTCGCCATCCCCGGCATCGGGATGACCGTCAACGGCAACCGGAACTGGCTGAACTTCGGCTTCTTCCAGGTCCAGCCCTCGGAGTTCGCCAAACTGGCGCTGCTGCTCTGGGGGGCCGACCTGCTGGCCCGCAAGCAGAAGGCCGGCACCCTGACCCAGTGGAAGCACCTGCTGGTGCCGCTGGTGCCGGGCGCCCTCCTGCTGCTGCTGCTGATCATGCTCGGCGGCGACATGGGGACCTCGATGATCCTGGTCGCCATGGTCTTCGCGCTGCTCTGGATGGTCGGCGCCCCGCTGCGGCTCTTCGTGGCCACCCTGGGCATCGCCGTGGTCGCCTGCACCGCGCTGATCATCACCGTGCCGCACCGGCTGGACCGGCTGGCCTGCATCGGCACCACCAAGCCGGACGCGGCGCACGACTGCTTCCAGGCCCTGCACGGCCTCTACGCCTTCGGTCTGGGCGGGCTGTTCGGGACCGGACTGGGCGCCGGCTACGAGAAATGGGGCCAGCTGCCCGAGGCGCACACCGACTTCATCTTCGCCGCCACCGGGGAGGAACTCGGTCTGGTGGGGACGCTGTCAGTGATCGGTCTCTTCGCGGCACTAGGGTATGCGGGTATCCGAGTGGCCATCGGCACGAAGGACTCCTTCGTCAGGTATGCCGCGGGAGCCGCCACCACGTGGATCATGGCCCAGGCCATGATCAACCTGGGGTCGGCGCTGGGACTGCTGCCCATCGCGGGCGTACCCCTCCCGCTGTTCTCCTACGGCGGGTCCGCCATGCTGTCGGCCATGTGCGCACTCGGGATGCTGCTCTGCTTCGCTCGCAGCGTCCCGGGGGCGAAGGCGGCACTTGCCGCCCGGAGCTCGAAGTCCCGGTTCAGGACAGGTCTGCGCCGGGTGCTGCCACGACGAACCACAGCGCGCCCGGCCGCCCGGCCGCCGCGCAGGGAGCGGTGATTTTCGGTGCATGTCGTACTCGCCGGCGGGGGTACCGCAGGACACATCGAGCCGGCCATGGCGCTCGCGGACGCGCTCCGCAGGCATGACCCGAGCATCGGCATCACGGCGCTCGGCACCGAGCGCGGCCTGGAGACCCGGCTGGTGCCGGAGCGCGGCTACCAGCTGGAGCTGATCCCGGCCGTGCCGCTGCCGCGCAAGCCCACCCCCGAGCTGATCACCGTGCCGGGCCGGCTGCGCGGCACCGTCCGGGCCGCCCAGGAGATCATCGAGCGGGTCAAGGCGGACGCCGTGGTCGGCTTCGGCGGCTACGTCGCGATGCCCGCCTACCTGGCCGCCAAGCGGGCCGGGGTGCCGATCGTGGTGCACGAGGCCAACGCCCGCCCGGGCCTGGCCAACAAGATCGGCGCCCGGTACAGCGACTTCGTCGCCGTCTCCACCCCGGACAGCAAGCTGCGCGACTCGCGCTACATCGGCATCCCGTTGCGCCGCACCATCGCCACCCTGGACCGCAACGCGGTGCGCCCCGAGGCCCGGCACTACTTCGGCCTCGACCAGCGGCTGCCCACCCTGCTGGTCTCCGGCGGCTCGCAGGGCGCGCGCCGGCTGAACGAGACCGTCCAGGCGATCGCCCCGCGCCTGCAGCAGTACGGCGTGCAGGTGCTGCACGCGGTGGGCCCGAAGAACGAGCTGCCGCAGATCGACGACATCCCGGGGATGCCGCCCTACCGCGCGGTGCCCTACCTGGACCGGATGGACCTGGCCTACGCGGCCGCCGACCTGATGCTCTGCCGGGCCGGCGCGATGACGGTGGCCGAGCTGGCCGCGGTCGGGCTGCCGGGCTGCTTCGTCCCGCTGCCGATCGGCAACGGCGAGCAGCGGCTGAACGCCCAGCCGATGGTCAAGGCCGGCGGCGGCCTGCTGGTGGACGATGCCGAACTGACCCCGGACTGGGTGCTGGGCAACGTGCTGCCGGTGCTCACCGACCCGCAGCGGCTCTGGGACATGAGCCGGGCGGCCGGCGAGTTCGGCCGCCGGGACGCCGACGACCTGCTGGTCGGCATGGTGTACGAGGCGATCGACGCGGCCCGGGGCGGTCGCCGACGTGGTTGAGCGGCTCGACGCCGCGCTCGTCGAGGAGGCGGCGGAGGACGACGAGGAGGAGCGGCCGCCGCTGCGCCTGTCGCGCCGCGGGATCCTGGTGCTCAGCGGGCTCGGCGCGGCCGTGCTCGGCCTGCTGGGCTGGCTGTTCTTCTTCTCCTCGGTGCTGGACGTCCGCACCGTCGCCATCCAGGGGCTGCAGAACGACCAGCTGACGGTCGACCAGGTGCGCGCAGCGATAGGGCCGGTGCAGCACGGGCCGTTGTCCCGGGTCGACCTGGACGCGGTGCAGCGCCGGGTCCAGGCCGTTCCCCGGGTGGCGAAGGCCGAGGTCTGGCGCGGCTGGCCGCACACCCTGCGGGTGAAGGTGATAGAGCGTCAGCCGGTGGCAGCTGTCAAGGGCAATGATGGAAAGTTCACTCAGATGGATGCATCTGGGGTGAGTTTCGCCACCGAACCGACGCCGCCGCCCGGCGTTCCCGTGGTCGAACTCCAGCTGAGCCAGCCGGCCCAGGATGCGATTTCGGCCATTCCGCAGAGCGCGCTGGTCCAGGGCGCGGTCCGGGTGGCCGCCGGGCTGCCGGCCGAAGTCGCCAAGCTGGCCCCTTCGTTGCTGGTTCGTTCGTATGACGACATCGAGTTGAGACTGGCCGGTGGGACCACCGTGCGGTGGGGGAGTCCGGAGCGGACCGACCGCAAGGCGAGCGTGCTGATCGCACTGCTGAAGCAGAAGGCGGCGAACTACGACGTCAGCGCTCCGGATGCCCCGGCGATCTCCGGTTGAGTCCGGATCCGGTAGGTTCTGTACTCCCGGGGGGCTTTACCGCGTGATTCGCCACTGTTGACGATTCGTCGGTGATTCCCCGACCCTGGGTGCTCCACCCCGGTGCCCAACGCCGGACGGTGATCACATAGGCTCAAAAGAAAAAAGGGAAGCTCGGCGTGTTCGTTGAACACGGACCCGCTCGGCACTTAGTGTCCTGTGTCACCAGGCTGTGCTCCACAGTGATCTGAGGCATCTTCACGATGTGGCACGGGCACAGCATGAACTCTCAACGTCAAGTTTAGGGTTCGGGTCGGCGGTCTCAATTTCGGACAATCAGTCAGAAACCGGGCTCCCCACCCATCGACATCCGTCGGCATCTTGGTTCGAAGCCGACCCGGACATCCGAGGCGAGAGGCCTTCGACGTGGCAGCACCGCAGAACTACCTCGCAGTCATCAAGGTCGTCGGTATCGGCGGCGGCGGTGTCAACGCCATCAACCGGATGATCGAGGTCGGTCTGAAGGGCGTCGAGTTCATCGCGATCAACACCGATGCCCAGGCCCTCCTGATGAGCGACGCCGACGTCAAGCTCGACGTGGGCCGCGAGCTGACCCGGGGCCTCGGCGCCGGCGCCAACCCCGAGGTCGGCCGCAAGGCCGCCGAGGACCACCGCGAGGAGATCGAGGAGGTCCTCAAGGGGGCCGACATGGTCTTCGTCACGGCCGGCGAGGGCGGCGGCACCGGCACCGGCGGCGCGCCGGTGGTCGCCAACATCGCCCGCTCGCTCGGCGCGCTGACGATCGGCGTGGTCACCCGCCCGTTCACCTTCGAGGGCCGCCGCCGGGCCAACCAGGCCGAGGATGGCATCGCCGGGCTGCGCGAGGAGGTCGACACCCTCATCGTGATCCCGAACGACCGGCTGCTCTCCATCTCCGACCGCCAGGTCAGCGTGCTGGACGCGTTCCGCTCGGCCGACCAGGTGCTGCTCTCCGGTGTCCAGGGCATCACCGACCTGATCACCACCCCGGGCCTGATCAACCTCGACTTCGCCGACGTGAAGTCGGTCATGTCGGACGCCGGTTCGGCGCTGATGGGGATCGGCTCGGCCCGCGGCGAGGACCGGGCCAAGGCGGCGGCCGTGATGGCCATCTCCTCCCCGCTGCTCGAGGCCTCGATCGACGGTGCGCGCGGCGTGCTGCTCTCCATCTCCGGCGGCTCCGACCTCGGCCTCTTCGAGATCAACGAGTCGGCCCAGCTGGTCAGCGAGGCCGCGCACCCCGAGGCGAACATCATCTTCGGTGCGGTGATCGACGACGCGCTCGGCGACGAGGTCCGGGTCACCGTGATCGCGGCCGGCTTCGACGGCGGCCAGCCGCCGGCCATCGTGCGCGACCCGGTGGTCAAGGCGACCCCGGCGGCGCCCACCGAGCGTCCGACCACCCGGCCCTACGGTCAGATGGGCTCGGTGACGGGTCGTTCCGAGGACGGCGGCAGCACGGCGTCGGCCGCGGCCAAGGCCGACACCGCGCACGCTGCGCCGGTGCCGCCCCAGGTGCAGCCGTCCCGACTGCCGTATGTGGACAGCCAGGCCGAGGAGTTGGACGTCCCGGATTTCCTTAAGTAATTTGTAGGAATTTCCAGAATATTCTGCGGGGCTCGATGCCCACTCCGGCCGATGAGGCCGGAGTGGGCATCGTCGTGTGTGATAGGCAGTGAATATGACGAACCAGCAGTTCACCGGGCTTCCGGCAGCCGATCGCCTCGCCGAGCTCCGGGCCGGCCTGGCGGCCGTCGAGCACCGGATCGAGGCCGCCTGTGCGGCGGCCGGCCGGCCGCGCTCGGCGGTGACGCTGATCGTGGTGACCAAGACCTACCCGGCTTCGGACACCCGGCTGCTGGCCTCGCTCGGCGTGCGCGAAGTGGCCGAGAACCGCGACCAGGACGCCGCCCCCAAGGCCGCGCAGTGCGCCGACCTGCCGCTGACCTGGCACTTCGTCGGACAGTTGCAGACCAACAAGGTGCGCTCGGTGGTGCGCTACGCACACCATGTTCACTCGGTCGACCGGGAGCGGCTGGTCACAGCGCTGGCTGACGCGGTGTCGAAGGCCGAACGGCCGCCGCTCGGCTGCCTGGTGCAGGTGGCGCTCGACGCCGAGCAGCGCGGCGAGGGAGCGCAGGGCCGGGCCGGGGTGGCTCCGGAGCAGGTGCTCGCGCTGGCCGACAAGATCGCCGGGACGCCGGGCCTGCGCCTGGACGGGGTGATGACGGTGGCTCCGCTCTCCGGCCCGCTGGCCGGCGACCCGGCGGCCGCGTTCGAGCGCTTGGCGGAAATCGCAACCGGCGTACGCGCGGCCCATCCTGCTGCCACGATGGTCTCGGCGGGAATGAGCAATGACCTGGAGCAGGCGATCGCGGCCGGAGCGACACATGTACGCGTCGGTACGGCGGTGCTCGGTGCGCGGTCGCGGCTCGGGTAACGTCACCGGGTAGTAGATCAGACTGCAGGACAAATCAGGACAATGCACCGATTCGTCCTGCGGTCGCCAAACTGAAATGCTTGGCAACCCAAATCGTGGATCGTATGTCCGCGGCCACGCTCATGAACTGACGGACCATCGGCACAGAGTAGCCGAGATCTGACGGGATGTGAGCGGACCGCGGGTCCGGAAGCCCACCGTACTCGACGGGAGCGGGTTTCGCGGGCCCGGCCGGTGACGAAGCCGATCCACCACAGAGCGGAGGACAGGAGCATGGCCGGCGCAATGCGCAAGATGGCGGTCTACCTCGGCCTCGTGGAGGACGAGACGTACGACGGCCAGGGTTACGACCCGGACGACGACTACGACACGGACCCCGAGCCGATCCGGACCGGGCGGACCGAGGACATTCCCCGGCCCGCCGCAGCCGCCCCGACGGCACAGGTCGCCTCGATCGCACCCCAGCCGGTGCCGGCCGCGGTGCCGATCCGGCAGGACCCGCCGCGGATGGCCCCCGTGTCGTCCATCACATCCGAACGCCGTCAGAACCTGGAGAAGAGTGCGCCGGTGATCATGCCCAAGGTCGTGAACGAGCGGGAGCCGTACCGCATCACCACGCTGCACCCGCGGACCTACAACGAGGCCCGTACCATCGGGGAACAGTTCCGTGGCGGGACCCCGGTGATCATGAATCTGACCGAGATGGACGACACGGACGCGAAGCGGCTCGTAGACTTCGCGGCTGGACTCGTCTTCGGTCTGCACGGCAGTATCGAGCGCGTGACGCAGAAGGTGTTCCTGCTGTCTCCTGCTAACGTCGATGTCACGGCGGAGGACAAGGCTCGGATCGCCGAGGGTGGGTTCTTCAACCAGAGCTGACCCGGCCACGACGTCATGTGTGGACCTGATGGACAGTGAGTGACCCAGCAGTCGCAGAACAGTAGTCGCAGAACAGTAAGAGCAGTTCAAGAGCAGGCAGAGCCGGAAGAAGCTGGGAGAGGGATACCCGATGGGGATCGTGGGGGCAGTGCTCTACTACGCACTGACCGTCTTCCTGGTGATTCTGTTGTTCCGCCTGGTCATGGACTGGGTCTTCCAGTTCGCCCGCTCGTGGCGACCCGGCAAGGCCATGGTGGTGGTCCTGGAGGCCACGTACACTGTCACGGATCCGCCACTGAAGCTTCTTCGGCGGTTCATCCCGCCGTTGCGTCTCGGGGGCGTGGCGCTCGACCTGTCCTTCTTCGTACTGCTGATCATTGTGTATTTCCTGATCTGGCTCGTGCAGCAGCTGCCGTGATGAGCGATGCGGCGGGATGCCAGTGTGCCGACGATCACGTTGAGGTGAAGAGATGCCGTTGACCCCCGAGGACGTTCGGAACAAGCAGTTCACGACCGTCCGCCTGCGCGAAGGCTATGACGAGGACGAGGTCGACGCCTTCCTCGACGAGGTCGAAGCCGAACTCACCCGGCTGCACCGCGAGAACGAGGACCTGCGGGCCAAGCTGGCCGCCGCGACCCGGGCCGCCGCGCAGAACCAGGCGAACATGCGCAAGGAGCAGCCGCAGGACGCGCCGCGTCCCGGTGGCCCCGTGCCGGCGGCCATATCCGGCCCGCCGGTCCCCGGCCAGCAGGGCCCGGGCCAGCAGCAGCCGCAGCAGCAGATGGGCGGCCAGCCGCTGGGTCTGCCGTCCGGCGCTCCGCAGCTGCCGCCCGGCCAGGGCGCGCCGATGCAGGGCCAGATTCCCGGCCAGCAGCAGATGCAGCCCATGCAGCAGATGCAGCAGCAGGGCATGCCGCAGCAGCAGATGGGCACCATGGGCGGCCAGCAGCAGCTGGTGCAGCCGATGGGTGGTCAGATGCTGCAGCCGATGGGCGGCCAGATGCAGCAGCAGATGGGCCAGCAGCAGATGGGCCAGCAGCAGATGGGCCAGCAGGGCATGCCGCAGCAGATGGGCACCATGGGCGGCCAGCAGCAGCTCGCCCCGATGGGTGGCCCGCTCGGCCAGCAGATGGGCGGCCCGCTCGGCGCTCCGATGCAGCAGCAGGGCCCCGGCGGCGACAGCGCGGCCCGCGTGCTCGCGCTCGCTCAGCAGACCGCTGACCAGGCGATCTCCGAGGCCCGTTCCGAGGCCAACAAGATCGTCGGCGAGGCCCGCAGCCGCGCCGAGGGTCTGGAGCGCGACGCCCGTGCCAAGGCCGACGCGCTGGAGCGGGACGCGCAGGAGAAGCACCGCGTCGCGATGGGCTCGCTCGAGTCGGCGCGCGCCACGCTGGAGCGCAAGGTCGAGGACCTGCGTGCCTTCGAGCGCGAGTACCGCACCCGCCTGAAGTCCTACCTGGAGACCCAGCTGCGCCAGTTGGAGTCGCAGGCCGACGACTCGCTCGCCCCGCCGCGGATCCCCGCCACCGCCTCGCTGCCGCCGGCCGCGTCGTCGATGGCCTCCACCGGCGCCCCGTCCTTCGGCGGTCAGCCGTCCTTCGGCGGGAACCAGTCCTTCGGTGGCAACCAGTCGTTCGGCGGCGGCAACGCCCCGTCCTTCGGCGGTCAGCCCTCGGGCAACGGCGCGCCGCAGATGGCCCCGGCCGGGATGACCCAGCCGATGGCCGCGGTCCGCCCGCAGCCGCCGCAGCCCATGCAGCCGATGCAGCAGGCCCCGGCGCCGATGCGCGGCTTCCTGATCGACGAGGACGGCGACAACTAAGGTCTCCGTCACACCGAGGCGCGTGCCCCGGGCTCCTGCGCTGAGCCTGGTGTGCGCGTCCCGGTGTTCCACACGCATGAGGGTGCCCCCACCGTGCCGCGGTGGGGGCACCCTCATGCGTGTGGTCAGATGCCCCGGATCAGGAGCCGGCTCTTCGGGAGCGTCGCCGCGTAGGCCTTGAGGTCTTCGGGATCAGAGGTCAGGATCGCGGCGCTTCCGTAGCGGGCAGCGGTCATGACGACAAGAGCGTCGAGCACATCGGGACGCTTCTTGGGTGGCAGTGCGGCTTGGCCCAGTATCACGCCGACGCGCTTGTACTGGTCGAGGTCGTAGTCGGTGACCACCTCGCAGTCCTTCAGGTACATCCCCAGCGTGAACTCGGTCGCGGCGCCGCGCCGCCAGACCTGTGCCACGACGGGGCCGGGCACGATGGGAGTGTGGGAGCGGAGCACGCCACTGTGGAAGCTGGCGACAGCGGAGCTGCGGTTGGCGAGGCCGATGAGCATCCCCGTGTCGTAGACGACGGCCTCGGTCATGCGACGTCCCGGTGGCTCTCCGGAGCAAAGAACGAGTTCAGCTGCTCGTGGACCTCCAACTCCAGCTCAGGATCGACCGGGATCGGCTCGGGTTGCGCTGCCTCCATCGCAGCGATCGCCGCGTCGATCTCCGCGAAGATCTCCTTCTCACGGTTCTTCCTCCGCACGACCTCCATCGCGGCGGACGTCATGAAGGAGGAGACGTCCTCACCGAGCTGGGCGGCGGTTCTCTTGATCTGCTCGGCGACGTGGTCGTCCATCGAGATCGAGAAGCGGGTCTTGGCCATGCAGAAAACGTAACACCGTGTGTGATTCTGCTCCAAGGGAGAAGCGCGACTGCCACTCCAACGAGTGGCAGTCGCGCTCCTGTCCGATTCGCTACGCCTTGCGCAGCTGGAAGGTCAGACCCGCGCCTTCGTCGGTGAAGCTCTCCGAGGCCCAGTCGGCTTCGCCGGCGGCGAAGTCGGTGGCCAGGACCTCGTCGGCGACCAGGGTGGTGTGCTCGGTGATCGCCGCCGCCGTCTCGGTGTCGGTGGACTGCCAGCGCAGCACGATCCGGTCCGAGACGTCCAGGCCGGAGTTCTTCCGGGCTTCCTGGATCTGGCGGATCGCGTCGCGGGCGGCGCCCAGCCGCTTGAGCTCCGGGGTGATCGCCAGGTCGAGCGCGACCGTGGCGCCGGACTCGTTGGCCACCGCCCAGCCCTCGCGCGGGGTTTCGGTGATGATCACCTCGTCCGGTGAGAGGCTGACCGTCTCCTCGCCCATGACCACCGAGGTGGTGCCGGCGGCCCGCAGCTCGGCGGCCAGCACGGCGGCGTCCGCGGCGGCGACCGCCTTCGCCACCTCCTGCACGCCCTTGCCGAAGCGCTTGCCCAGCGCGCGGAAGTTGGCCTTGGCGGTGGTGTCCACCAGTGAGCCACCGACGGCCGCCAGCGACTCCAGGGTGGCGACGTTCAGCTCCTCGGCGATCTGCGCGCGCAGGTCGGCGGGCAACTCCTCCCAGCCCTGGGCCGCGATCAGCGCGCGGGACAGCGGCTGACGGGTCTTCACCCCGGACTCGGCGCGGGTGGCGCGGCCCAGTTCGACCAGGCGACGCACCAGCGCCATGTGCCGGGACAGCGCACCGTCGATCAGCGACTCGTCGGTCACCGGCCAGGAGGCCAGGTGCACCGAGGCCGGGCCGTGCGGGTCGACCGGCACCACCAGGTCCTGCCAGACCCGCTCGGTGATGAACGGGGTCAGCGGCGCCATCAGCCGGGTGACCGTCTCCAGCGCCTCGTGCAGGGTGGCGAGCGCGGCGGCGTCGCCCTGCCAGAACCGGCGACGCCCGCGCCGCACGTACCAGTTGGAGAGGTCGTCGACGAAGCCGGAGAGCAGCTTGCCGGCCCGCTGGGTGTCGTAGGCCTCCAGCGCGGCATCCGTCTCGCGGACCAGGGTGTTCAGCTCGGAGAGCACCCAGCGGTCCAGCTGCGGCCGGTCGGCGGGGCGCGGGTCCGAGGCGCTCGGCGCCCAGCCGGCCGTGCGCGCGTACAGGGCCTGGAAGGCGACGGTGTTCCAGTAGGTGAGCAGGGTCTTGCGCACCACCTCCTGGATGGTGCCGTGCCCGACCCGGCGGGCCGACCACGGCGAGCCGCCGGCGGCCATGAACCAGCGCACCGCGTCCGCGCCGTGCTGGTCCATCAGCGGGATCGGCTGCAGGATGTTGCCCAGGTGCTTGGACATCTTGCGGCCGTCCTCGGCCAGGATGTGGCCCAGGCAGACGACGTTCTCGTAGGACGACTTGTCGAAGACCAGGGTGCCGACAGCCATCAGCGTGTAGAACCAGCCGCGGGTCTGGTCGATCGCCTCGGAGATGAACTGGGCCGGGTAGCGGCTCTCGAACAACTCCTTGTTCTGGTACGGGTAGCCGTACTGCGCGAACGGCATCGAGCCCGAGTCGTACCAGGCGTCGATCACCTCGGGCACCCGGACCGCGGTGCCGGAGCAGGTGCGGCAGGCGAAGGTGACGTCGTCGATGTAGGGGCGGTGCGGGTCCAGCTCGCTCTGGTCGGCGCCGGTCAGCTCGCTCAGCTCGGCCAGCGAGCCGACGCAGGTCAGGTGGCCCTCCTCGCAGCGCCAGATCGGCAGCGGGGTGCCCCAGTAGCGGTTGCGGGAGAGCGCCCAGTCGATGTTGTTGTTCAGCCAGTCGCCGAAGCGGCCGTGCTTGACCGTCTCCGGGTACCAGTTGGTCGCCTCGTTCTCGCGGATCATCGCGTCCTTGACGGCGGTGGTCCGGATGTACCAGGACGGCTGCGCGTAGTAGAGCAGCGCGGTGTGGCAGCGCCAGCAGTGCGGGTAGCTGTGCTCGTACGGCAGGTGGCGGAAGAGCAGGCCGCGCGCCTGGAGGTCGGCCACCAGGGTCTCGTCGGCCTTCTTGAAGAAGACGCCGCCGACCAGCGGCACATCGGCCGCGAAGGTGCCGTCGGCCTCGACCGGGTTGACCACCGGCAGGCCGTACTTGCGGCAGGTGGCGAGGTCGTCGGCGCCGAAGGCGGGCGACTGGTGCACGATGCCGGTGCCGTCCTCGGTGGTGACGTACTCGGCGTTCAGGACGTAGTGCGCGTCCGGGATCTCCACCAGGTCGAACGGGCGGCGGTAGGCCCAGCGCTCCATCTCGGCGCCGGTGAACGACCGGCCGGTCACCTCCCAGCCCTCGCCGAGCGCCTTGCCGACCAGCGGCTCGGCGACCACCAGCTGCTCGTTGCCGTCGGTGGCCACCACGTAGGTGACCTCGGGGTGCACCGCGGCGGCGGTGTTGGAGACCAGGGTCCACGGGGTGGTCGTCCAGACCAGCAGCGCGGCCTGGCCGGCCAGCGGGCCGCTGGTCAGCGGGAAGCGGACGAAGACCGAGGGGTCGACCACGGTCTCGTAGCCCTGGGCCAGCTCGTGGTCGGACAGGCCGGTGCCGCAGCGCGGGCACCACGGCGCCACCCGGTGGTCCTGGACCAGCAGGCCCTTGTCGAAGATCTGCTTGAGCGACCACCAGACCGACTGGATGTAGGACGGGTCCATGGTCCGGTACGCCTCGTCGAGGTCGACCCAGTAGCCCATCCGCTCGGTGAGCTTGGTGAACTCGCTGGTGTGCCGGGTCACCGACTCGCGGCACTTGGCGTTGAACTCGGCGATCCCGAACGCCTCGATCTCCGGCTTGCCGGAGAAGCCCAGCTCCTTCTCCACGGCCAGCTCGACCGGCAGGCCGTGGCAGTCCCAGCCGGCCTTGCGGGCCACGTGGTAGCCCTTCATGGTCCGGTAGCGCGGGAAGACGTCCTTGAAGACCCGGGCCTCGATGTGGTGGGCGCCCGGCATGCCGTTGGCGGTCGGCGGACCCTCGTAGAACACCCACTCGGGGCGACCCTCGGACTGCTCCAGGCTCCTGGCGAAGATCTTCTGGTCACGCCAGAAGCTCAGGATTCCGTGCTCGAGGACGGGCAGGTCGACCTGGGCGGGGACGGGGTTGTACGTGCTCACTGCGCCTCCGGCGGATGCGTGGACGGGCATTCCGACGGAGGGACGAGACGGCCAGGCGTCCCGCGGTACCACCCTCCTTGGCCGCCGCGACCTGCCGACGGCCCACTCCTTGGGCTTGCTGCCGGGTCTAGTAGGCCGCTCTCGCGGCCGTTCTTCCGGCGGCTCCGGGGTGATCTTCCCGCCGCGCACACCCCCGGGCTCGCACCGTCCCCGGGTCGCTCGTGGCTGCGTACGTCGGTACTCGTCCCATCTGCGCCTTGCCGGCCCAGTCTATAGGGCGGCGCAAGGCCATTTGCGCCATTGCCGCCGCACGTCACCGCGCGCCCGGGCGGTTAGGAAGTGACGATCTGGGCACAACTTTGTCAATGCCCAGGCACGGAGCTTCCTCGGCCGTGCCACCCCGGCTGCCCGGGTGGGAACACCGAGGGTATCGGTATGTCCCGTTGTGACCTGATTCGTTCAGGATTATCGTTCCGGCACCGGAGGCCGACGGGAACCGTCGGCCGTAGTCATTCGTAGATGGGGTCGAGCCATGGCTGAGAAGGCAACGGGCACGGGCACCGCCACCAGGCGGGCCCGAAAGGCCGTGGCGGGCGACCAAGGGGAGGGTTCCGTGACCACGACACGGCGGAAGACCAGCACCACCACCGGACGCGGCGCGGTGACCAGCCGTAACCACACCCCCGCCGCCACCGGCGCCCGGGCGGCGGTCGCGGCCGGCGCCGAGGCCGTCGACCGGGCCGACCTGCCGGTCCGCCCGGGCGAGGAGCCCTGGACGGCCGTCGAGGTCGCCGAGGTGCACGCCGAGCTCAACGGCGAGCTGGTCCGGCTGCGCGACGAGATCGACGCCGCCGAGGCGGCGATCACCGGCCTGATGCGCGACTCCAACGACGGGGCCGGCGACGACCAGGTGGACGCCGGCACCAAGAACATCAACCGGGAGAGCGAGCTGGCGCTGGCCAACAACGCCCGCGACATGCTCGATCAGACCGAGCGCGCGCTGCTCCGGCTGGAGGGCGTGGGCTTCGGGGTCTGCGAGTCCTGCGGCCAGGCGGTCGGCAAGGCCCGGCTGCAGGCCTTCCCGCGGGCCACTCTCTGCGTCTCCTGCAAGGCGAAGCAGGAGCGTCGCTGACCACGGCGGTCGAGGGGCGGTCGCCCCTCGGGGTCGAGTCGTCGCGGGCACCGCGTGCCGTACGCTCGACCCCGTAACGTCGGCCCTTCTCTCTCGGCAGCGGAGCGGATCATCACTACGCCAGGTTCTCCCCAGACCCAGGACGAGCCCACCGGGCCCGCCGAGGCCGCGGTGTCGGCGCCGACCATGCCGGTCGAGTCGACCGAGCAGGCTGAGCCGGCCGGTGCGAGTGCCGTCGGCGGGTCGGCCGCGGTGCGCCGTCGCCGGCTCGGGGTGCTCTTCTCGGTGGCGCTGCTCGCCTACCTGATCGACCTGAGCAGCAAGCTGCTGGTGGTGGCCAGGCTGGAGGGCCGTACGCCGATCAAGGTGATCGGCGACATGGTGACCTTCCAGGTGATCCGCAACCCGGGCGCGGCCTTCGGCATGGGCCAGACCATGACCGTGGTCTTCACCCTGATCGCGGCCGCCGTGATCGTGGTGATTTGGCGGATCTCGCGCCGGCTCTACAGCCTGCCCTGGGCGATCGCGCTCGGCCTGCTGCTCGGCGGGGCGCTCGGCAACCTGACCGACCGGCTGTTCCGCGCCCCCGGGGTACTGCGCGGCCACGTGGTCGACTTCATCTCGGTGCAGCACTTCGCGGTCTTCAACCTGGCCGACTCGGCCATCGTCTGCGGCGGCATCCTGGTGGTGCTGCTCTCGTTCCGCGGCAGCAACCCGGACGGCTCGACGCACAAGCCCGCTCCGAAGGGCGAATAGCGCCGTCGGTCGGTGCGGCATACTCGTACGGGTGAGTACCGCAGCGCAGATCCGTACGCTTCCCGTCCCCGACGGCCTGGAGGGCGAGCGTCTCGACGCCGCCCTCGCCCGCATGTTCGGTCTCTCGCGCACCAAGGCGGCCGAGCTGGCCGCCGAGGGCAAGGTCCGGATCGACGGTGCGACGGCCGGCAAGTCGGACCGGGTGATCGCCGGATCCTGGCTGGAGGTCGAGATCCCCGCGCCCGCCGCACCCGTGCAGATCGTCGCCGAGCATGTCGAGGGCATGCGGATCGTCCATGACGACCAGGACATCGTGCTGGTCGACAAGCCGGTCGGGGTCGCCGCGCACCCGAGCCCCGGCTGGACCGGCCCGACCGTGATCGGTCACCTGGCCGCCGCCGGCTACCGGATCTCCACCTCGGGGGCCGCCGAGCGCCAGGGCATCGTGCACCGCCTGGACGTCGGCACCTCCGGTCTGATGGTGGTCGCCAAGTCCGAGCGCGCCTACACCGACCTCAAGCGCCAGTTCCACGACCGGATCACCTCGAAGACCTACCACACGCTGGTCCAGGGCCACCCCGACCCGATGAGCGGCACGGTGGACGCCCCGATCGGCCGGCACCCCAGCTCGGACTGGAAGTGGGCGGTGACCCGCGAGGGCAAGCCCTCGATCACCCACTACGACCTGATCGAGGCCTACCGGGCCGCCTCGCTGCTGACGATCAAGCTGGAGACCGGCCGCACCCACCAGATCCGGGTGCACATGTCGGCGCTGCGCCACCCGTGCGTCGGCGACCTCACCTACGGCGCCGACCCGACGCTCGCCAAGCGGCTGGGGCTGGCCCGGCAGTGGCTGCACGCCGTCTCGCTGGGCTTCGAGCACCCGGGGGACGGCCAGTGGGTGCAGTTCGACAGCGAGTACCCCGAGGACCTGCGCACGGCCCTCGACGTCATCGCCGCCGAGAGCTGAGGCCCCCCGATGGAGAGCCCGGCGATGGAGATACGGACCGCCCGCACCGAGGGCGAGGTCGCGCTGGCCAAGCAGGTGCGGCACGAGGTCTTCGTGGTGGAGCAGCAGATCCCGGCCGAGCTGGAGTACGACGAGCTGGACGCCACCTCGACCCACCTGGTCGCGCTCGACCAGGGCGGCCGCCCGGTCGGCGCCGCCCGGCTGATCAGCGGCGAGCAGGCGCTGGCCCTGACCGGCGTCAAGGGCCGGGTGCTGCTCGGGCGGCTCGCCGTGCTCAAGCCCGCCCGGGGCACCGGTCTGGGCGCGGCCCTGGTCGGCGCCGTCGAGCGGGCCGGGCGCGAGCTGGGCGCCACCGAGTGCGAGCTGCACGCCCAGGTCCAGGCGATGGGCTTCTACGAGCGCCTCGGCTACACCGCCGAGGGCCCGGTCTACGACGACGCCGGGATCCCGCACCGCACCATGGTCAAGGTCTTCTGACCCGATCCCCCTGCCGGTCCGTCAGGCCGCCCCATTACTCTGGGGCGGCTCTGCACTGACCCGAACGGGGGATCTTGATGCGTTACCTGGTGCGTGACCGGATGTTCGCCTTCCACGAGGAGGCCTGGATCGAGACCGAGCACCGCGAGAAGGTCTGGCGGGTCAACAAGAAGCTGCTCCGGTTCCGCAGCACCTTCACCTTCGTGGACACCGACGGCACCGTGGTGGGCTCGATCGTCAAGAAGTTCTTCACCGTCCACCACACCATCCTGATCAAGCACGACGGCGAGGTGATCGCCAAGATCAGCAAGAAGCTCTTCAAGCTCTTCGGCGACCGCTTCAAGGTCAAGCTGCGGGACGGGCGGCGGCTGAAGGTCGTCGGCAACCTGTGGGACCGCGAGTTCGACATACGCGCCGAGGGCACCACACTGGCCCACGTCTCGCGGCGCTGGTTCACCATCAGGGACGCCTACGCGGTGGACGTGATGAGCCAGCCGGATGCCTATCTCATGATCATCCTGGCGGTCTGCGTGGACCACATCCTGCAGGACGCCAAGGGCGAGAAGCTGACCAACTTCTGACGGCCGACCTCGGAGCGGCCGGCGGAGAAAGCCGGCAAAGCGTAAGAAATGGGCAGTTCGTCGCCGCCGGGCCGCCCTCCTGGCTGATTCTCAGAAGCCACGGATACGATCGCTATCCATGGACCTCCCCGGCCGCTGGCGGCGCTCGCGCACACGGAGCATGTCGACGCGCCGCCGGCTGCTGGCCAGCACGCTGGCCCTGCTCGTACTGGTCGGGCTCGGCGCGGTGAACGCCATCGCCAACACCCCGGTGACGGTCCGTCAGCAGGACCAGTTCCTCGCCATGCCCCAGGCGCCCGGCAGCGCCGAGCAGGTCTCGATCGACACCTCCTTCTTCACCACCGGCAGCAGCCCGCGCCCGGCGGTGCTGCTCGCCCACGGCTTCGGCGGCAGCAAGACCGACGAGGCGGACGAGGCCCGCAAGCTGGCCCGCTCCGGCTACGCCGTACTCACCTGGTCCTCGCGCGGCTTCGGGCACTCCACCGGGCAGATCGGCCTGGACTCGCCGGACGGCGAGGTGCAGGACGTCAAGCACCTGGTCGACTGGCTGACCGCCCGGCCCGAGGTGCTCAAGGACAAGCCCGGCGACCCGGTGGTCGGGATCACCGGCGCCTCCTACGGCGGCGCCATCTCGCTGCTGGCCGCCGCCGCGGACCCCCGGATCAAGGCCATCGCGCCGCGGATCACCTGGTGGGACCTGCCGCAGGCGCTCTTCCCGCAGAACGTCCAGGGCAGCAGCCCGGTCGACGGGGTCTTCAAGAAGCTCTGGGCCGGGATCTTCTTCACCGACGGCTCGGCCGGCGACCTGACCGCCTCCACCACCGGCAAGCCGGCCCCCTCGGAGAACACCACGGGGCCGGTGGGCTGCGGCCGCTTCACCCCCGAACTCTGCGCGATGTACAATCGGGTGGCCACCGCCGGGCGGCCCGACGCCGCCGCGGTCGCGCTGCTCGCGAAGTCCAGCCCGTCGAGCTACGCCTCGCAGATCAAGGTCCCCACCCTGGTGGTCCAGGGCCAGCAGGACTCGCTCTTCCCGCTCGACCAGGGCGACGCGATGGCCAAGGCGATCGCCGCCAACGGCGCGCCGGTCTCGGTCGACTGGTTCGACGGCGGCCACGACGGCGGCACCGAGACCAGCGACCGGGTGGACGACCGGGTGATCTCCTGGTTCGACCATTATTTGAAAAATCGCGGCCTGAAGCATCAGAGCAACGACACCGGGCCGACCTTCCGGGTCACCCGCACCGGAGGCGTGGACTCCACCGGCTTCCAGGTGGTGCTGCGCGGCGCCGACGGCTCCCGCTACCCCGGCCTGGACGGCACCGCCGACAGCTCCGTCCAGCTGACCGGCCGCCCGCAGACCATCGCCAACCCGCCCGGCGGCGCACCGCCCGCGATCTCCACCGTGCCAGGGCTCGGCGCGCTCGCCCAGGCCGCCCAGCTGGGCGTCGGCATCTCGATCGACTTCCCCGGCCAGAACGCCGCCTTCGACTCGGCCCCGCTCAGCTCCGGACTCCAGCTGACCGGCAGCCCCACGGTGAGCCTCACCGTGCACGCCGACCAGCCCGACGCGGTGCTCTTCGGCAAGCTCTACGACGTCGGCCCCGACGGCAAGCAGACGCTCCCCGAGCAACTCGCCGCCCCGCTGCGGATCACCGGCGCCGACGCGCCCGACGGCAAGACCGTCACCGTCCGGCTGCCCGCCGTCGACCACGACTTCCCGGCCGGACACCGGCTGCGCCTGGTGCTCGCCAGCACCGACCTGGCCTACGCCTCGCCGAACCAGCCCGCCACCTACCAGGTGGGCCTGGCCAGCCCGCTCACCGTCCCCACCGACAACGCGCTGACCACCGAGGCCACCGCGCTGCCCGCCCGCACCTGGATCCTGCCGCTGCTCGCCCTGGCCGCGGCCGCCGTGCTGCTGCTGACCGGCCGTCGCCGCCGCGCGATGCCGCCGCCGGACCCGGCGCTCGCCGAGGTGCCGCTGCAGATCACCGGCCTGAGCAAGCGCTACAAGGGCGCCGCCGACCGCTACGCCGTGCGCGAGCTGGGCTTCACCGTCCAGCCCGGGCAGGTGCTCGGCCTGCTCGGCCCCAACGGCGCGGGCAAGACCACCACCCTGCGGATGCTGATGGGTCTGATCCGTCCCGACGAGGGCGAGATCAGGATCTTCGGCCACGCCGTGCGGCCCGGCGCCCCGGTGCTCTCCCGGGTCGGCGCCTTCGTCGAGGGCGCCGGCTTCCTGCCCCACCTGAGCGGCCGGGCCAACCTGGAGCTCTACTGGCAGGCCACCGGACGCCCCGCCGAGGACGCGCAACTGGCCGAGGCGCTGGAGATCGCCGACCTCGGCGAGGCGCTGGAACGCGCGGTGCGCACCTACTCGCAGGGCATGCGCCAGCGGCTGGCGATCGCCCAGGCCATGCTCGGCCTGCCGGACCTGCTGATCCTGGACGAGCCGACCAACGGGCTCGACCCGCCGCAGATCCGCGAGATGCGCGAGGTGATGATCCGCTACGCGGCCACCGGACGGACCGTCATCGTCTCCAGCCACCTGCTCTCCGAGGTCGAGCAGAGCTGCACCCACCTGGTGGTGATGGACCGCGGCCGGCTGGTCAGCGCGGGCGAGGTCGGCGAGATCGTCGGCGGCGGCGAAGTGCTGCTGGTCGGCACCCCCGCCGACTACCCGCCCGAGGAACTGGTCACGGCGGCCGACAAGGCGGCGGCGCTGCCCGGCGTCGCCTCGGTGGAGGTCGCCGGGCACGGGCTGCTGGTGCGGCTGGACGGCCTGACGGCCCATCAGCTGGTCGCCGAACTGGTCCGCCTGGACGTCCCAGTGGAGCGGGCCGGCCCGCACCGCCGCCTGGAGGACGCGTTCCTCTCGATGATCGGAGGGTCCGCGTGACCGGAACGCTTGCTGACCGAGCCGCCGGCTACCGCCCGCAGCACACCCTGCCGCTGCGGGTGGAGGCGCTGCGCCAGCTGCGCCGCCGCCGCACCCTGGTGATCGCGGCGGTGCTCTTCGCGCTGCCGTTCATCGTGCTGGCCGCCTTCCAGATCGGCGGCACGCCCACCCGGCCCGACCAGACCACCTTCGTGACGCTGGCCACCGCCTCGGGACCCAACTTCGCGGCCACCCTGCTCTTCATGGGCACCGGCTTCATCCTGGTGATCCCGGTCGCGCTGTTCTGCGGCGACACGGTGGCCGCCGAGGCCGGCTGGTCCTCGCTGCGCTACCTGCTGGCCGCCCCCGTGCCCCGGGGCCGGCTGCTCGCCAGCAAACTCACCATCGGGCTGCTCTACTCGGCCGCCGCGATCGTGCTGCTGCCACTGGTCGGCCTCGGGGTGGGCACCGCCGCCTACGGCTGGGGCGACCTGCGGCTGCCCACCGGCGGCAGCCTGCCGGCCGCCGAGGTGCTGCCGCGCCTGGCCATCGCGGTCGGCTTCGTGATCCTCAGCGAGCTGGTGATCGGCGCGCTCGCCTTCTACCTCTCCACCGCCACCGACGCCCCGCTGGGCGCGGTCGGCGGTGCGGTGTTCCTGGCCATCATCACCGGCGTGCTGGACGCCATCACGGCGCTCGGCGGCCTGCGCGAGTGGCTGCCGGCGCACTGGCAGTACGCCTGGGCGGACGCACTGCAGCCGCAGCTGGAGTGGGGCGGGATGGTGCAGGGGGTCTCGCTCTCGCTCTCCTACGCGGCGATCCTGCTGGCACTGTCCTTCCGGGGCTTCGCGCGCAAGGACATCGTGTCCTGAGCGATCATTGGACGTCCCCCGACGTCTGCTGATGGAGTCCCCGTGGCCCAGATCCTGCTCCTCCACTCCGCCTACGGGCTGCGCCCCGCCGTGACCGCCGCCGCCGACCGGTTGCGCGCGGCCGGGCACACCGTCCACGTGCCCGACCTGTACGACGGCGAGGTCTTCGAGGACATCGAGGCCGGCCTGGCGTACCACGAGCAGGTCGGCACCGACGAGCTGCTGCGCCGGGCGATCGGCGCGGCCGCCCCGCTGCTGACCCCCGGGACCCGGCTGGTCTACGCGGGCTTCTCGCTCGGCGGCGCGCTCGCCCAGAACCTGGCACTGGCCGACGAGCACGCGCTGGGCCTGCTGCTCCTGCACGGCACCTCGGACGTGCGGGACGAGGCCGTGGCGGAGATCCCGGTGCAGCTGCACGTGGCCGAGCCCGACCCGTTCGAGACCGAGGACTGGCTGAACGCCTGGTACCTGCGGATGCGCAAGGCCGGTGCCGAGGTCGAGGTGCACCGTTACCGGGGCGCCGGGCACCTGTTCACCGACCCCGAGTTGGCCGACTACGACGAGGAGGCGAGCGACGCGGCGTGGGCGGCGTCGCTCGCCTTCCTGAGCGAGCTGGACTCCTAGCCGGCGGCTGACCGGGCGTCAGGGCGCCGGCGGGCCGTCCTGCGGGCGCGGCGGGTAGCCGTACGCCGGGGGAGTGGCCGGCGGCGCCGGCGGCATCGCGGGGGGCTGGGCCGGCGCCGGGGGCTGCATGGCGGGTGCGGCCGGTGCCGGGTAGCCCGGGGTGGGCTGCGGCGGGATCGGGGCACCGTAGCCCTGGGCGGGCGGCCCGCCGAAGCCGGGAGCCGCCGGCGCGCGGCCGGGGCCGGGCGGCGGGGCGAACTGCGGGGCGAAGCCGGCCGGGGCGCCGGGGCCGGGCAGGGCGGGGGCACTCTTGCTCTTGACCGTGGCGGCCACGATCACCGCGAAGAGCACCCCGAGCACGGCCTGGCCGATCACGTCCAGGTTGAGCAGCAGGTTCGATCCCGGCGAGGAGAACTCGTGCCGGGACTCGGAGTTCCCGGTCAGCTGCGCCACCACGGACATCACGTCGCTGTAGACGGCCACCAGCAGCACGGCGCTGCCGGCCGGGCGGACCCAGCCACCGCCGCTGAACGCCCCGATGATCATGGCGATCAGCCCGAGGTCGAACGCGGTGTTCCCGCCCACGTAGTAGACCGGGACGCCCTGGATGTAGTGGTCGTAGTTGATCCCCAGCGCGGTCGGCAGGTAGTTCACGCCGTCCCGGTTGAGGTCGAAGCCCAGGATCGCCAGGTCCAGCAGCAGGATCAGGATCAGCAGGACCGCCAGCCCGGGCAGCGCCGCGGCGCGCGGCCCGGCCGGCGCCCGCTGTGGCGTCGGAAAGCCTCCGACCGGCGGCGCATAGCTCATCGTCTCCCCCTCGAGGTGGGCGCGCCGCAGCCGTGCCACGGAATCTCGCGCGCGCCGAGACTAGCGCGCCGACGGGCAGCCGGGGAACGCGGTCCGCTGGCTGCCCGTCAGACGTCCGGCTTCGAGGCTCAGGCGCTCCAGGCCGCCGGGCCGAGCAGCGTCTTCACCTCGCTGGCGAACGCGGTGTCCGGGTTGACCAGGAACCCCAGCTCGTAGAGCACGTCCCGCTGCCGACTGGTCGTCATCAGCCGCACCGGCACGTCGCCCGGGTGGGCCTGCAGCGTGAGCTTGAGCTCGCGCACCATGTTCGGGGTCACCTTGGGGTAGGGCACGGTGATCTGCACCGGCGGCTTGCCGCCGTGCTCGGCCGCCGAGATGTCCAGGCTGGTGATCTCCTGGCCGAAGATGCTCAGCGCGCCGTCCCGCTCGTTGAGCCGGCCGCGCACCGAGATGACGTTGTCCTCGATCATCTGATCGGCCATCAGGTTGTAGGTGGCCGGGAAGAAGAGCACCTCCACCGAGCCGTCGCGGTCGGCCAGCGTGATGATCGCCCAGGCGTTGCCCGCCTTGTTGATCCGCCGGTCCACGCCGGTGATCAGACCGGAGAGCCGGACCTCGCCCTCGGTGCGGCCCGAACCCATCAGCTCGGCGATCGAGACGTCCCGGTTGCGGGCCAGGATGTGCTCGGCGCCGTCCAGCGGGTGGCTGGACACGTAGAGCCCGAGCATCTCGCGCTCCAGGCTGAGCAGTTGGCGGCGCGGCCACTCGCGGTCGGTGAGCTCGAAGTCCAGGCCGATGGTCGGGGTGTCGTCCCCCGTGTCCAGCGCGCCGAACAGGTCGTCCTGCCCGATCGCCTGCTGCTTCTTCACTCCGGTGACGGCATCGATCGCCTGCTCGTGCACGGCGACCAGCGACTGGCGGGTGTGGTTCAGCGAGTCGAAGGCACCGGCCTTGATCAGCGAGTCGACGGTGCGCTTGTTGCAGGCGACCAGCTCGACCTTGTCCAGGAAGTCCGCGAAGGAGGTGTACTTGCCCTTCTCCTTCCGGGTCTTGATCAGCGACTCGATCACCGGCACGCCGACGTTGCGCACCGCCTTGAGGCCGAACCGGACGTCGCTGCCGACGGCGGTGAAGTCGACCACGGACTCGTTGACGTCGGGAGAGAGGATCTTGATGCCCATCTGGCGGCACTCCGCCAGGTAGATCGCCATCTTGTCCTTGTCGTCGGCGACCGAGGTGAGCAGCGCGGCCATGTACTCGGCGGGGTAGTTCGCCTTGAGGTAGGCGGTCTGGTAGGAGACCAGCCCGTACGCGGCGGAGTGCGATTTGTTGAACGCGTAGCCGGCGAACGGGACCAGCACGTCCCACACCGCCTGGATGGCCTCGTCCGAGTAGCCGCGCTCGTGGCAGCCCGCGTGGAACGGGACGAACTCCTTCTCCAGGACCTCCTTCTTCTTCTTGCCCATCGCGCGGCGGAGCAGGTCTGCCTGTCCGAGGCTGTAGCCGGCCAGCACCTGGGCGGCTCGCTGCACCTGCTCCTGATAGACGATCAGGCCGTAGGTGGGGCCGAGGACCTCCTTGAGCGGCTCCTCCAGCTCCGGGTGGATCGGGATGATCTCCTGCTGGGCGTTCTTGCGCAGCGCGTAGTTGGTGTGCGAGTTCATGCCCATCGGGCCGGGCCGGTACAGCGCCGAGACGGCGGAGATGTCGGCGAACTCGGTCGGCTTCATCAGCTTCAGCAGCGCGCGCATGGGGCCGCCATCGAGCTGGAAGACGCCCAGGGTGTCACCGCGGGCGAGCAGTTCGTAGGTGGTCGGGTCGTCGATCGGGATCTTCTCGATGTCGACGTCGACGCCGCGGTTGGCCTTCACGATCTTGATGCAGTGGTCGATGATGCCCAGGTTCCGCAGACCCAGGAAGTCCATCTTGATCAGGCCCATGGCTTCGCACGACGGGTAGTCGAAGCCGGTGATGATCACGCCGTCCTTGTCCCGCTTGTGCAGCGGGATCAGTTCGAGCAGCGGGGTGGAGGAGAGGATCACGGCGGCGGCGTGCACGCCGGTGCCGCGGATCAGGCCCTCGATGCCGATACCGGTGTCGATGATCTTCTTGACGTCCGGCTCGTTGGCGTACATCGTGCGGATCTCGGTGCCCTCGTTGTAGCGAGGGTGGGACTCGTTGAAGAGATCGGTGAGCGGGACACCCTTGCCCATGACGTCCGGCGGCATCGCCTTGGTGATCCGGTCACCCATGGCGAAGGGGTAGCCGAGGATCCGGTTGGCGTCCTTGACGGCGGCCTTGGCCTTGATGGTGCCGAAGGTGTTCACCTGGGCGGTGTACGCCTCGCCGTACTTCTCGGTGACGTAGCGCACCATCTGGTCGCGCTGGCGGTCGTCGAAGTCGATGTCGACGTCCGGCGGGTTGATGCGCTCGGGGTTCAGGAAGCGCTCGAAGAGGAGATCGTGCTCCAGCGGGTCCAGCTGGGTGATGCCGGTGAGGTAGGCGACCATCGAGCCGGCCGCCGAGCCACGGCCGGGGCCGACCGGGATGCCGTTGTCCCGGCCGTACTGGCAGATGTCGGCGACCACGAGGAAGTAGGCGTCGAACCCCATCGGGGTGATGACGCCCATCTCCAGCTCGATCCGGTCCAGCACCTCCTGGCTCGGGCTGTCGCCGTAGCGGTGCTGCAGGCCGGCCTTGATCTTCTGGCGCAGGTAGGAGGCCTGGGTCTCGCCCTCGGGCACGTCGAACTGCGGCATCCGGTCGACGTAATTGAAGACCTCGTCGTACGGCTGGATCCGCTCGCCGATCGCCAGCGTGTTGGCGCAGGCCTCGGGCAGCTCGCTGAAGAGCGCCTGCATCTCCTCCGGCGTCTTGATGTAGTAGCCGCTGCCGTTGAACTTGAAGCGGTTCGGATCGTCCTTGTTCTTTCCCACGCCGACGCAGAGCAGGCTGTCGTGCGCGTCCGCCTGGTCGGCGGTGACGTAGTGCGAGTCGTTGGTGGCCAGCAGCGGGATCTTCAGCTCCTTGGCCAGCCGCAGCAGGTCGGCCCGGACGTCCCGCTCGATGGACAGGTCGTGGTCCATCAGCTCCAGGAAGTAGTTCTCCTTGCCGAAGATGTCCTGGTAGGCGGAGGCCGCCTTGAGTGCCTCGTCGTACTGCCCGAGCCGCAGCCGGGTCTGCACCTCGCCGGAGGGGCAGCCGGTGGTGGCGATGATGCCCGTGGCGTTCGCGGCGATCAGCTCGCGGTCCATCCGGGGCTTCATGTAGTAGCCCTCCATCGACGCGAGCGAGGAGAGCTTGAAGAGGTTGCGCAGGCCGGTGGCGTTCTCGGCCCACATGGTCATGTGGGTGTAGCGGCCGCCACCGGAGACGTCCTTGCCGCCCTCGCCGTCCGCGTTGGTCGGGCGCTGGCCGCCGGGCGACCAGAAGACCGGCTTCTTCTCGAAGCGCGAGCCAGGTGCGACGTAGGCCTCGATGCCGATGATCGGCTTCACGGCGCCGTCGAGCTTCTTGGCCTGCTGGAAGAACTCGTAGGCACCGAACATGTTGCCGTGGTCACTCATCGCGATGGCGGGCATGCCCTGGCGCTGGGCCTCGGCCATCAGCTTGCCGTTCTTGGCCGCCCCGTCGAGCATCGAGTACTCGGTGTGGACATGCAGGTGAACGAAGCTGTCGGCCACGGGGGCAGGCTCCTCGGCGTAGGTCTGCGGCTGGGGGTTATCCACCCTAGCGCGCCGCCACTCTGATCATTCGCCGCCACTCGGGCCACCCAGGGTGCTTCGGACACCTCGCGCCGTGACCATGCTCACAGACGTCGCACAAGGCGACGGCCGGACCCTATCGGGCCCGGCCGGGGTATTCAACTCGCCTTGATTCAGGCTTCCTTGACCACTACCGTCTTGGCGGCCTTGTCGTGCAGGCACTGCTGGTAGGGCTTGTCCCAGAGCAGCCAGAGCATGTTGAGCAGGCTGAACAGGCTGCCGACGCAGTAGACCGCCTGAGGCAGCCCGTAGACCGCCGCGCGGGTCCACAGTTCGTTGTCGGTCGGGCGGGCGCCGTGGGCCAGGGAGACGACGCGGAGCTTCATCACCTTCTTGCCGACGGTCTGCTGGTTCTGGGTGAGCAGCATCGCGATCTCGTAGAGGAAGACCAGGGCCGCGCCGAGGATGCTCGCGACGATGCTGCCCACGGCGGTGGCGGCGACGAACTCGATCAGGAAGATCGGGATGATCAGCACGGCGAGGTCGATCAGCCGGGCCACGAAGCGGTCGCCGGCGGAGGCGAGTTGCCGGGTGCCGGGGGCGGGCGGGCCGTAGGGGTTCGGGGGTGCCAGCCAGCCGGGTGCCTGCTGGCCGTAGCCGGGCGCGGCGTAGGGCTGCTGGCCGTAACCGGGCGGCTGCTGGCCATAGCCGGGTGCCTGCTGGCCGTAGCCCGGCGTGCCGTAGGCCTGCTGGTCGTGGGGCGGCTGCTGGCCGTAGGGGTTCTGCGGGTCCGACGGGTAACCGTAGCCCGGAGGTTGGTCGTTGCTCATGAAGCCGCTCGCTTGTCTCGTGGGGACCTGCCCAGAGAAGTTCTATCCGTGTGGGGAGGTCGCGAAAAGACTTTGATCACAACTGTTATGCGAACAACACGTTGACCTGAACGGACATCAACTCCGCAGCACCGTCGGCAGCGCGTCGCGCACCGCCGTGCCGAAGGCGGTGATCGCCGGGTGGCCGGCGGCGCCGTGGCGGAAGGTGATGGCGGTGCGGCGGGACATCGGCAGGCGGTGCAGGTGGACGGTGGGCGGCGGGTCCAGCAGGCCGAGTTCGGGGACCAGGGCGGTGCCCTGGCCGGCGGCGACCAGGGCGAGGACGGTGACGAAGTCGTCGGCGCGGTGGCGGATCCGCGGGCTGAAGCCGGCCGCCTGGCAGGCGCGGATGGTCATCGCGTGGCAGAGCGTGCCGGGCGTGGCCAGGATCCACGGGTCGGCGGCGTGGGCGGCCAGGTTGCCGGGGTCAGAGGTGCGGGTGGCCAGGTACATCGCCTCGGCGAACAGCGGCTCGCCGGCGATGCCGGGCTCGACGGGCGCGGGGACGAAGTCGTAGTCGTGCACCAGCGCGACGTCCAGCTCGCCCGCGCGCAGCAGGTCGGCCACGCCCGCCGGGTCGACTTCGGCGACCATCGGTTCCAGCTCGGGCCAGCGCTCGGCGAGCAGCATCAGGGCGGGCGGGATCACCACCCGGGCGGCGGACGGGTAGGTGCCGATCCGCAGCGGTCCGGCCGGACCGTGCCGGGCCTCGGCGAGCTCGGCCGAGGCCTGCTCCAGGTGGGCCAGCACGGCCTCGGCGTGCCGGACCAGGTTGTGCGCGGCCGGGGTGAGCGCCACCCGCCGTCCGGTGCGCTCCAGGAGTGCGACCCCGGCCTCGCGTTCGAGTGCGGAGAGCTGCTGGGAGACGGCGGAGGGGCTGAAGGCCAGCGCCTCGGCGACGGCGGCGATGGTGCCCCGGTGGGCCAGCTCCCGTAGGAGCCGCAGACGGCGGACATCGAGCATCAGCACAGCTTACGGTTCACGGTGGAAACGCGAACTGGACCTGTACAGCGGTCGGCGGCGAGGATCAGGCCATGAGCCACCCACTGCACGGAAGCCAGTCACTGCACGGGATCCTCGTCCCGCTGATCACTCCGTTCACCGCCGCCGACACCGTCGCCCTGGACGCGCTGGAGCAGCTCGCCCACGGCGTGCTGGACGAGGGCGCGGCCGGGCTGGTCGCGCTCGGCACCACCGGCGAGCCCAGCGCGCTGGACCCGGCCGAGCGGGCCGCGGTGGTCGAGCTCTGCGCCCGGGTCTGCCGCGAGCGGGGGGCCGCGCTGGTGGTCGGCGCGGGCGGTGGCGCCCGGGAGGGCCTGCGGGCGCTGGCCGAGCTGGGGGAGCGTCCCGAGGTCACGGCCTCGCTCACTCCGGTGCCGGCCTTCGTGCGGCCCGGGGCGGACGGGGTGCTCGCCTACTTCGAGCACCTGGCAGCCCGCAGCCCGGTGCCGTTGATCGCCTATCACATCCCGCACCGCACCGGTCAGGCGCTGGACGCCGAGACGCTCTGCGCGCTCGCCCAGGTGCCGGGCCTGGCGGGTGTGAAGTACGCCACGGGGGCCCTCGACCCGCAGGTCGTCGCCCTGCTGGCCGCCGCGCCGCCCGGCTTCGCGGTGCTGGCCGGCGACGACGCCGTGCTGTCGCCGCTGCTCGCGCTCGGCGCGGCGGGCGGGATCCTGGCCTCCGTGCACCTGGCCACCGGGCGGTTCGTCGCGCTGGCCGACGCCTGGCGGGCCGGAGATCTGGTGCGGGCCCGGGAGTTGGGGCACCGGCTGGCCGCGCTCTCGGCGACCGCGTTCGCCGAGCCGAATCCGACCGTGATCAAGGGCGTGCTGCACGCCCAGGGTCGGATCCCGAGCCCGGCGGTGCGGTTGCCGCTGCTGGCCGCGAGCTCGGCGAGCGTGGACCGGGCGCTCGCGGCGCTCGACCCGCTGGTCGCGCCGCAGCTGTCCACCAGGTGAATACCGTGCGGAGAAAGGCCAGGCAGCGGGCAAGATGAAGCAGAGCAGTAGACCGGAGGAGGAAGTACGGATGAAGATCGGCATCGTGGGTGCCACCGGCCAGGTCGGCGGCGTGGTCCGGGAGATCCTGGCGGAGCGGTCGTTCCCGGTGACCGAGCTGCGGCTGTTCGCCTCGGCCCGTTCGGCCGGCAAGACCCTGCCGTGGCAGGGCGCTGAGGTGACGGTGGAGGACGCGGCCACCGCCGACTACACCGGTCTGGACATCGTGATCTTCTCGGCCGGCGGCTCGACCTCCAAGGAGCTGGCGCCCAAGGTGGCCGCGGCCGGTGCCGTGGTGATCGACAACTCCTCCGCCTGGCGCCGTGACCCCGAGGTCCCGCTGGTGGTCAGCGAGGTCAACCCGGAGGCGATCGCCGAGCTGCCCAAGGGCATCATCGCCAACCCGAACTGCACCACGATGGCCGCGATGCCGGTGCTCCGCCCGCTGCACGAGGAGGCCGGGCTGACCGGCCTGGTCGTGGCCACCTACCAGGCCGTCTCCGGCAGCGGCCTGGCCGGCGTCGCGGAGTTGCAGGAGCAAGCGGCCAAGGTGGTGGACGGCGCAGCCGCGCTGACCCACGGCGGCTCCAACGTCGAGTTCCCCGAGCCGCAGGTCTACCAGCGCCCGATCGCGTTCAACGTGGTCCCGCTGGCCGGCTCGATCGTGGACGACGGTCTGAACGAGACCGACGAGGAGCAGAAGCTGCGCCACGAGAGCCGCAAGATCCTCGGCATCCCGGACCTCAAGGTGTCCGGCACCTGCGTCCGGGTGCCGGTCTTCACCGGCCACTCGCTGCAGGTCAACGCCCGCTTCGCGCGGCCGATCAGCCCCGAGCGGGTCGCCGAGCTGCTGGCCGACGCACCCGGCGTGGTGCTGACCGACATCCCGACCCCGCTGCAGGCGGCCGGCCAGGACCCGACCTTCGTGGGCCGGATCCGCCGGGACGAGACGGCGGAGAACGGCATCTCCCTCTTCCTCTCCAACGACAACCTGCGCAAGGGCGCGGCGCTGAACGCGGTGCAGATCGCCGAGCTGGTCGCGGCACGGCGCGGCTGACCCGTCAAAACGGACCAGGGCGCCTGACGGACCGTCAGGCGCCCTGCGGCGTTTCCGGGTCTGACGGGTCGGTAACGCGGCGCGGGCGGCGGGACGGCGGCCGGGCCGGTCGGCGAGCAGCTGCCGTCCGGCGATCGGGTGACGCTCACACCGGCGATCGGGCGACGCGCAGCCGGGTGACGGGGTGGCGCTCACGTGGGCGATCGGGCGGCGCAGCCGGGTGATTCACCACGCCTTCGGGGGGTAAAGGAGATCGCAACGGTCCGGCAGGGTGCCCAGGTGAGGCTCGCTCGGGCAGACTGCACGGACTGCCCGTGCTCAGCGGCAGAGCACAGGAAGAGGGGTACCTCATGGACCGTTGCGTCGTCCTGGTGGACGCGGGATACCTGCTGGGCGCCGCGGCCAGCCTGCTCGCCGGTGAGTCCGCGAGGTCCCGGGTGACGGTGGACCACACCGCGCTGATCGCCTCGCTGCGCGAGCGGGCCGAGGAGGAGACCGGCCTTCCGCTGCTGCGGATCTACTGGTTCGACGCGGCCCCCGAGCGCCGCCCGATGCCCGAACACCGCAGGCTGCGGGTGCTGCCCCGGGTCACCGTGCGGCTCGGCGCGCTCACCCGGGCCGAGGGCCGCTGGGTGCAGAAGGGCGTGGACGCCGCGATGCACGCCGAGCTCTCCGAACTCGCCCGCAACCGGGCCTGCGCGGACGTGGTGCTGGTCACCGGCGACGGCGACCTGTTGCCCGGCATGATGTCCGCCAAGGAGCACGGGGTGGCCGTCCACCTGTGGGCGCTGCAGGCCGCCGACGGGGACTTCAACCAGTCCGAGGACCTGGTCGGCGAGGCCGACGAGCGCCGGGTGCTGGACCGCGAGTGGATCACCCGTTCGGTGCGGCTGCGCGATCCGGCCCTCGCGTTCCCGCCGGCCGGGCCGCGCCCGGAGATCGCCAAGATCCTCGCCGCGCCGCCGGCCGCGCCCTCCGCCGCCCCGCCGGCCGCCGCCGAGGCCCCGGCCCCGCCGGCCGAGCCCGCCGAACTGCCGCCCACCGCACTGAAGGTGGTGCCGACCCCCAAGGATCTGGCCGGCCGCACCGCCGCGCAGTCGCACCAGCAGCAGCCGGGCGCCGCCGTCGCCGGCAACGGTCCGGTGCTGCGCTGGTCCTCCGACCGGGGCTGGGTGGACCGCCCCGCCGAGGCCCCCACGGCCGGTGACGCGTTGCCGACCCTGGCCCAGCTCACCACCGCCGAGCAGCGCTGGGCCGACCGCGAGGAGGACATCACGGCGATCGGCGGCGACCCGCACGAGGTCGGCCAGGTCTTCGCCCGCCGCTGGACCGAGCGGCTGGGCGATCGCGAGCGGTTGACCATGCTCTGGTCGGACTACCCGCGGATCCCGCACCGGGTGGACGGCGAGCTGCTGCGGTACGCGGCCCGGTTCGGCCTGCTCGCGCACAAGGACGACCAGATCGACGAGCACGACCGGTACGCGATCCGGGCCGGCTTCTGGAAGGAGCTGGCGACCCGGGTGCCGGGCGGCGAGCTGATCGTGGTGGACGACTGATCCTCGCCGGTCGGGCGGCCTGATCCCGATCGACTGATCCTCGCCGATCGGGCGGCCTGGTCCCGGTGGGCCGGCGGTCGCCCCCTGGTCCGGATTCCTCATGGTCGACGCGTAGAGTCTGCGTTCGTGAGTGACGCCCCCCTGCCCTGCTGCTCCGTCCGGGGCCTCACCAAGAGCCACGGCGAGATCCTGGCCAATGACGGGGTCGACCTGGAGATCCGCCAGGGCGAGATCTTCGGGCTGCTCGGACCCAACGGCGCCGGCAAGTCGACGCTGGTCCGCCAGCTCACCGGCCTGCTGCGCCCGGACGCGGGCAGCGTCGAGATCCTCGGCCACGACGTGGTCCGTCACCCGGACCGGGCCGCCCGGCTGCTCGGCTACCTGGGGCAGGAGTCCACCGCGCTGGACGAGCTGACCGTGGCGCTGGCGGCCGAGACCACCGGTCGGCTGCGCGGTCTGACCAGGGCCGCCGCCCGGGCCGAGAGCGCCGGCGTGCTCGCCGAGCTGGGGCTGACCCCGCTGGCCGCCCGTCCGCTGGCCAAGCTCTCCGGCGGCCAGCGCCGGCTGGCCTGCTTCGCGGCCACCCTGGTCGGCGAGCGCCCGCTGCTGGTGCTGGACGAGCCGACCACCGGCATGGACCCGGTGGCCCGCCGCGCCGTCTGGTCGGCGGTGGACCGTCGCCGGGCCGAGCGCGGCACCACGGTGCTGCTGGTCACCCACAACGTGATCGAGGCCGAGACGGTGCTCGACCGGGTCGCCGTGCTGGACGAGGGCCGGGTGATCGCCTGCGACACGCCGGGCGGGCTGAAGGCGATGGTCGACGGCGACGTCCGGCTCGACCTGGTCTGGCGCACCGAGCCGCCGCTGGAGGTGGCCGCGGTCGCCCGGCTGGCCGAGCGCGCGGAGCGCACCGGACGGCGCTGGACCCTGCGCACGACCCCGGACGAGGCCAGGGAGCTGGTCGCCGCCGTCACCACCGGACCGGCCTTCGCGGCGCTGGACGACTTCACCCTGGCCACCCCGAGCCTGGAGGACGTCTACCTCCGGCTCGGCGGCCGCCACCAAGGACTGGCGAAGTGAGCGTACTGACCCCCACCCCCGTCAAGGCCGCCCCGCTCGCCGCCCCGCTGGCCCCCGCCGCCCGGCTGCTGCCCGCCCTGGCGGCGGTCTACCGGGCGCAGCTGGCCCGGGCCAAGGTGGCCCGGATCCCGCTGATGTTCGTGGCCACCTTCCAGTCGGTCGGCATCCTGGTGATGATGCGCGGGGTGGTCGACAGCGGCGACAACCCGTCGGCGCGCGCGGTGGTGGCCGGATCCAGCGTGCTGGTGGTCGCCTTCGTGGCGCTCAACCTGCTCGCCCAGTACTTCGGCAAGCTGCGCGCCACCGGTGGCCTGGACCACTTCGCGACGCTGCCGGTCCCGGCCGCCTCGGTGGTGCTCGGCGCGGCCGCCGCCTACGCCTCCTTCACGCTGCCCGGTGCGCTCGTCACCGCGGCCTTCGGCTCGGTGCTCTTCGGGCTCTCGCTGGCCCACGTCTGGGTGCTGCTGGCCGTGGTCCCGCTGGCCGGCGCCGCGCTCTCCGGCCTGGGCGCCACGCTCGGCCTGCTCGCACCGAAGCAGGAACTGGCCACCATGGCAGGCCAGTTGGGCATGTCGGCCGCGCTGCTGCTCGGCGTGCTGCCCGCCTCCCACCTGCCGGCGGCGGTGCGGGCACTGCGCGACCTGCTGCCTTCCACCTACGGGGTGGACGCCTTCGCCGCCACTTTCGCCCGCCACCCCGACTGGCCGCTGGTGCTGGCCGACCTGACCGTCTGTGCGGGTGTCGGGGTGCTCTCACTGGTGCTCGCCACCTGGTCCTACCGCCGCGCCACGACCCGCTAGCGGGATTCGCGGGGTTGGCGTGAAACGATGGGTGACGTGACCGTACCGAACAGTTCCCCGGACTCTCCGTCGTCGGACTCCCCGTCGCCGTGGGCCCCGCCGGCGGATGGCGAAGCGCTGCCGGACCCGCACCCGTCGCCCGCCGCCCGCTGGGCCCGGCTGTCGCCCGAGCTCCGGGTCGGCGCCCCGATCTTCGGCGCCTGCCTGGTCCTCGGCGTGCTGATGGCGGCGATGTGGTACTGGCTGGCGCCGGAGGTGCCGCTGGTGGTGCACGGTCAGAGCGTGCTGTACGTGGACCCGGAGGGCGAGCAGCGGGCCGGTGCGGACGGCACCTTCGTACTGCTCGGCCTCGGCTTCGGGCTGGTCACGGCGCTGGCCGCGTTCCTCTACACCCGCCGGCGCGGCGGCGGCATCGTGGTGGCCGCCGGGCTCACGGCCGGCGGGCTGGTCGGATCGCTGATCGCCATGTGGCTCGGCATCGCGCTCGGCCCGACCAGCGACATCGTCGCCCACGCCAAGCAGGTCGGTGACGGGCACACCTTCAGCGAGGCGCTCGACCTGGGCGCCAAGGGCGCGCTGCTGGCCTGGCCGATGGCCGCCCTGGTGGTGCTGCTCGCGCTGACGGCCGCCTTCGGCAAGCGTGAGCAGGACCCGCCGCCGTACTGGGCCGGGCCGACGGTGCCGTCGGCGGGTGGTCCGGTGGACGAGCTGGCGCCGCCGGCTCCCGCTGCTGACGTGCCGTCAGCTCCGTCCGACCCGGCCACCGCGCCCGGCTCGGACGCGGCCGGCGCCCCGGTGGTCCCGCCGCCGTCCTCCCGGGGCGGCTCCGCAAGCCCGGCCAAGTCCAGCCCGGCCAGCTCCAGCCCGGCCGGCTCAGGCTCGGCTGATCAGGGCGCTGACAGCGCCCGTCAGACGCAGTAGGTCGGCGGGCGCCAGCTCCACCTCCAGGCCGCGCCGGCCCGCCGAGACGTAGATCGTCGGGTGGGCCAGCGCGCCGGTGTCCAGCACGGTGGGCAGCGCCTTGCGCTGCCCGAGCGGCGAGATCCCGCCGCGCACGTACCCGCTGCTGCGCTCGGCTGCCGCCGGGTCGGCCATCGCGGCCCGCTTGCCGCCCATGGCCGCCGCCAGCGCCTTCAGGTCCAACTGCCCGGCCACCGGCACCACGCCCACCGTGAGCGCGCCGTCCACCTCGGCGACCAGCGTCTTGAACACCCGGCTCGGGTCCACCCCGAGGGCCGCGGCCGCCTCGCCGCCGTAGGAGGCGGCGGCCGGGTCGTGCTGGTAGGCGTGCACGGTGAACGGGACGCCCGCCGACTCCAGGGCCACCGTGGCAGGGGTGCCCTTGCCGCCGTTGCTGCCGCTCTTCTTCGCCATCCGTCGGTGACTCCCGTCGGTTCGGTTCGGTTCGGTTCGGGCTGGGCCCGGTTCGGGCCTCGGTTCAGTTCGGGCTGAACGCCTGCCGGGTCAGCTCCGCCGCCGGCACCGAGGGCAGCCAGGCCAGCAGCGCGGCCTCGCGGCGCAGCAGCTCCAGCTCGGTGCTCAGCCGGGTCGCGGTGTCCGGGCAGGCCAGCAGCCGCTGCTTGACGGGGACCTCCAGCACGGACGCGGCCGCCACCAGGTAGGAGAGCACCTGCGGGTCGTCCGGCAGCTCCTGCTCACCGCTCAGGCTCGCCTGCCGGGCCCCGGCCAGCCGCTTCTGGTACACCCGGAAGGCCCGCTCGACCCCGCCCGCCAGGGCGCCCGCCCCGTTGCCCAGCCGTTCCTCGATCAGCTCGCACTGCCCGACCAGGTACGGGCCGCCGGTGTCCACCTCGCGCAGCCGGAACCGGGTGGTCCCGGTGATCAGCAGCTCGTACCGTCCGTCCGCCTGCGGTGTCACCGAGGCCACGTCGGCCACGCAGCCGATCTGGTGCAGTGCCTCCAGCGGGTCGCCGCTCGCCGTGCCGAGCCCGCCCAGCGGTCCGGCCGGTTCGTCGCTCTCGGTCACCGGCGTCATCTCGCGCCCGTCCTTGATCGCCAGCACTCCGAACCGCCGCGGCTGGTCCTCGGGACCGGCCAGCAGATCGGCCACCAGCTGGCGGTAGCGGTCCTCGAACACGTGCAGCGGGAGCACCAGCCCGGGGTAGAGCACGGCGTTGAGCGGGAAGATCGGCAGCCGTTCTGTCACGGCGCACAGCGTATCCGCCCGCACTGTCAGCCTGACGCCGGGAGTGATCCCGGGGCCGGTCCGCGCCCCGGATCAGGTGCGGAGCGGTGCGCGGCCCCCGGCCGGCGGGGCGTCCCGGCGCGCCTGCCGGACCGTCGTTCGCCAGCACGGTGAAGTCCGAGGTCTTCGCTGTCATGGCCGAGATCCGGGTACGGCCGGGCGGCACCGGTGGCGGACGCGTGCCGCCGGGTTCGCCGAGGCCGACTCGTGCTGGCACCACCTGCGGTCGGGGTGCTGCCACGCTGTCGTGCGGGTGCGCGGGCGCGGGAGTCTGCTGCCACCGGCGGGGACCGCTCGCAAACGCTTACCAGCAAGGGGAGTTACGCCATGCACAGCACCAGCCAGTCCGCCCGGGGGAGCGCTACCGGGTCTGCCGTCGCTGCCGTACCCGCCGGTCGTACGGGGCGGCCACGGTTGCTGCTCGCCTCGGCCCTGCTGGCCGCCGTCGGTGTGGTCGCGTCGGCCGGGCTCGCTGCCGCCGGGCCGGTCGCCGACGCCTCGGCTGCCGCTCCAGCGGCTGCCCCCCGGCAAGGTGCCCGGGCGGTGCTGCCGGCGCCCACCGGGTCGCACCAGGTCGGCACCGTCTCGCTCCATCTGGTCGACGACTCCCGCGCCGACCCGTGGGTCGCCGCCCAGCCCTTCCGCGAGCTGATGGTCACCATCCGCTACCCCGCCCGGGACACCGCTCGCCACCCGCTCGCCCCGCAGCTGCCGCCCGGCGTGGCGGCCGCCTTCCCCGCGCAGTACCTGAACGCGGACGGCATCCCGCTCGACCAGGTCGACTGGGCGGCCACCCGCAGCTACGCCCACCAGGACGCGCCGGTGGACCGGCGCGGCGGTCCGCTCCCGGTGGTGCTCTACTCGCCCGGGGCCGGCGACCCCGCCGCGCTGAACAGCACGCTGGCCGACGACCTCGCCTCCCGCGGCTACCTCGTGGTGACCATCGACCACACCTACGAGGCGCCGGCGGTGGAGTTCCCCGGCGGCCGCGTCGTCACCGGCGTGCTGGCCCAGCAGGCCGCCGGTGTCGGGAACGACCCCGCCAAGCTCGCCGCCCTGCTGCGCAAGCTGGTCGCGGTCCGGGTGGCCGACACCCGCTTCGTGCTCGACCAGCTGGACGCGCTGGCCGCCGGGCACAACCCGGACGTCGAGCGGCGGCAGCTGCCCTGTGGCCTCGCGGGCGCCCTCGATCCCCACCGGATCGGCATGTTCGGCCAGTCCGGCGGCGGCTTCACCGCGGCCCAGGCGATGCACGACGACCCGCGGATCAAGGCCGCCGCCGACCTGGACGGCGTCCTCGGCTACGTCGGGGACGACACCGATCCCGCCAATCCCGGCACGGCCGCCACCGACGGGCTGGACCGTCCGATGCTGCTGATGGGCAGTCAGGGCGACGACCACCACACCAACCCGTCCTGGGGCGCCCTGTGGCAGCACAGCACCGGCTGGCACCGGGACTTGACGCTCAACGGTGCCACCGAGACGACCTACACCGACAAGGAATCGATGCTGCCGCAGCTCGCGCGGCAGCTGAACCTGCCGCCGGCCACTGTCACCGGCACCCTCGGGACGATCGCACCCCAGCGTGCCGTGGCCGCTCAACGGGCCTATCTCGGCGCGTTCTTCGACCGCTGGCTGCGTGGCCAGGACGACCACCTGCTCGACCAGCCCTCGGCCGCCTACCCTGACGTCCGGTTCGTGCGGTAGGTGGAGTTAGCTGGGGCCCACCCGTCCCGACCCCCAGCGAAAGGCGTACCCCGCCGTGGCCACCGTGCTCATCCCGCTCCCGACCCGGGACTTCGACCCCTCCGAGGTGGCCGTCCCCTGGCAGATCCTGACCGGGTCGGGCCACCGGGTGCTGTTCGCCACCCCGGACGGCCGCCCCGCGAGCGCCGACGAGCTGATGGTCACCGGTCGCGGCCTCGATCTCTGGAGCCGGGTGCCGGGGCTGGAACGCCTGGTCCTGGTGGGCCGGGTGCTGCGGGCCGGCCAGGACGCGCTGACGGCGTACCGGGCACTGGAGCGGGACCCGGCCTTCCGGGCGCCGCTGAGCTGGGAGCAGGCCGGCCTCGACGCGGCGGACGGGGCGGCCGGGATCGACGGGCTGCTGCTGCCGGGCGGCCACCGAGCCCGCGGCATGCGCGCCTACCTGGAGAGCGAGATCCTCCAGCACCTGGTGGTCGACGCCTTCCGACGCGAACTGCCGGTCGCCGCGATCTGCCACGGCGTCCTGCTCGCCGCCCGCAGCATCGACCCCGCCACCGGGCGCTCGGTGCTGCACGGCCGTCGCACCACCGCCCTGACCTGGAGCCTGGAGCGCCGCGCCTGGTCGGTGGCCCGCCGCACCCGCTTCTGGGACCCGGACTACTACCGGACGTACCGCGAGGAGCCCGGCGAGCCCGACGGCTACATGTCCGTCCAGCAGGAGGTGACCAGGGCGCTGGCCACCCCCGCCGACTTCCTCGACGTGCCACCCGGCACCCCGCACGCCGGGCTGAAGTCCGACGGTCGCCACCGGGACAGCGCGGCTGACGACCGTCCGTCCTTCGTGGTGCGCGACGGCCACTACGTCTCCGCCCGCTGGCCGGGCGACGTGCACGCCTTCGCGACGGCGTTCGCGGCGTTGCTGGCGACGGGCGGGGCCTAGTTCGGGATGCCCGACCAGCACTCCTGCACCCGGGCGCGCAGGGCCGGGATGAACCAGTCGAGTGCGGGCGCCAGGCTGTCCGGGGCGGGCCAGCCGTTGATCACCGCGAGCAGCTGGAGGTACTGCTCCCACCGTCGGTCGTTCGCGGCCTCCAGCCTGGCCAACAGTCGTTCCCGGAGCCCGACATCGTCGGGGTGGCCGAGGACGTGCGCGTAGTGGGCCACGACCGCCGCGACCACCGGATCGGCCTGCGCCGACTGCGGGTCGGTGCCGGCCGCCAACGCAGGGCCGGCCAGGTCGCGGACCACTGAGGCGGGATCGCGACGCGGGCCCACGGCGCCGTCCCGGGCGCGGTCGGCCGCGTGGTGCCCGGCGATGCGCCGCACGGCGGCGCGAAAGTGCGGGTCCTGGGCGAGCTCGGCCAGTTCCACCCAGGCCGCGACCTGGTCGGTCTCGGGGTGGTCGGGCAGTTCGGGAGTCATCGTCCGGCTGATCCCGGCGAATTCGGGAGCGGCGTCCAGGTCGCCGAAGACGGCGTCGAGGAACTCGCCGATCAGACGCCGACGTTCGTCCGCCGAGAGCTTGGCCAGCTTGTGCATGAGATCCATCTCCTCCGGGGTCGACCCGCGTTCGGCCACCGCCGTGAGCACCGCGTGCCGCAGGCGCAGCGTGCGGATCTGCACCGCGAGTGCCTCGGCGTGCGCGGCGGCGACCTCGGGGAGCGAGAGCTCACGATCCAGCACCTTGCGGATCGTGGGCAGGTCGAGGCCGAGGTCGCGCAGGGTCCGTACGAGGTCCAGGCGTGCGACGGCGTCGGTGTCGTAGCGCCGGTAGCCGGCCGGGCTGCGGTCGGTCGGTGGCACGATGCCACGGTTCGCGTAGAACCTGATGGCCTTGACCGTCAGTCCGGTCCGTTGGGCCAGATCGCCGATCGAGTAGAGCGTGTCGCCGTCCATGGGCCCAACTCTCGCGCCTCCCCCTGGGGGAGACGCAAGCGCCGGGCCGCGCGCTCAGCGGGCGGTGTGCGGGCGGCAGCGCTTGCGCCACTCGAAGGGGAGGATCGAGACGCGCGAGGTGACCGAGCCGTTCCACTTCGTCGCCACGCCGTGGCGGGCGAGCGTCTCGCAGGCCTCGCGGGCTATGGCGGCACTCGCCGCGTCACGCTTCGCGTCGTCGTCCTCGTAGGCACCGAACGCCAGCAGCAACCCGCCGCCTCCGACGGCGCGTTCGAAATCCTGGCCGTGGTAGAAGACCGCCCCGCGCGGCGGGGTGCGGCGCTCGGTGGCGATCTCGTTCACCTCGCACCAGCCGTCGGACATGGTGTAGCCCGCGTTCTGCAACGCGACGATGCCGCGTGCGTTCAGCTCGGCGAAGGCCTGGTCGATGGCGTCGTTCGTGGTCGGCTCGCGCCAACTCGCCTCGCGGGCGCGCTGGTCGTCCCAGAGTCGCCTGACGTGTGCCTCCAACTCGGCGACCAGGTCGGCCAGGTCGTCGGCATCGAGCTCACCGAACTCGTCCTCCACGTCTTCCTCGACGCGGTCGAGGATGTCCTGGCGACTCTCGAAGCCGCCTCGCACCACGTCCTCCAGCCGGGCGAACAGGTGCGCGCGGGACTCGGCGGCTCGGTCGTTGTCAGTCGCCATGGTTTCGCAATCCTCCAGGTCGGGGCTCGACGTGCGGTGGCCGGCCGCCCGGCCGGGCCTCGCCGCCGGCTGGACGAGGTCCTGGCCGTCGCGGGCGAAGATGCCCTCGTGGTCCCTGCGGTCTGCCCTCACAGCCGGTGCAATCTACCCCTGCGGACCTGACGTCCGCGCCCCGTTCCCGAGTATCCAGGAGGAGACGTACTCCTACGCCGGAAGGGGGCACTGTGCGGGACCACGCCAACACCAGGGGCACCGACAAGGAGGAGGCCGCTCCGGCGGTCCGCAAAGCCGCCCAGGGCGGGCAACTCCCGGGTCTCCAGCGCCTGCAGTCGACCGTCGGGAACTCCGCCGTCGTGCAGATGCTTCGCAAGGCCGGGCACCCCGGCGAGCCGGCGGCGGTGCAGCGCGCAGAGGTCCAGGACGTCCTGCGAACCAACGGACGGCCGCTCGACGACAGCACGCGCGCCGAGATGGAGAGCCGTCTCGACGCCGACTTCTCCGATGTCCGCATCCACGACGACAGCGCCGCGAGGGCGTCCGCGGCCGCCATCGGCGCTCGCGCCTACACCGCCGGCCAGCACGTGGTCATCGGCGAGGGCGGTGCCGACAAGCACACCCTGGCCCACGAGCTCACCCACGTCATCCAGCAGCGCCAGGGGCCGGTGGCCGGCACCGACAACGGAGCCGGCCTCCGGGTGTCCGACCCCGCCGACCGCTTCGAGCGGGAGGCGGAGAGCACCGCACGCCGCGTGTTGACCGGCCCGGTGCCGACGACCCGGCAGGCCGAGAACGAGGCGCGGGCGGCCGAGCAGGCCCCGGGGCAGGCGGTCCAGCGCTGGGCGAACCAGAACTCCCAGGCCCAGCAAGCCATGACGGTTTCGGCGGGCGGGCTGTTCGCGGTCGCTGCCCATACCCCCACCTCGATCTGGGTGCACGTCGGAGCGCCGGCCGCGAGCATCTCCCCGGCCCTGCGGCCGACGCGCGCGCAGCCGCAGGACTTCTTCGGTACCGGGAACTACCGGGAGTACCAGCTCGCCAGGGAGATCTTCGACGACTGCCTCCACACCGCGGAGGAGATCATGCACAACGCCGTGGGAGAACTGAAGGACGGCGCTCTGAACAGCAACATCCGCACGACCGGCGGAACCTTGCCCTTCGGTACGTCGGACGAGTTGAACCGCGAGCGTGCGGATGCTTTCGACGGGGAGCCGGACCGCCGGGCAGCTCCGGTCGTCGGCCAGGCCTACGTCATGGTCGCCATGAACCCGGGCGAAACGGTCATGTCGCAGTACCACGCGGCGGCGGTCGTGGGGGTCGACGGCGACGACACCGTGACCATGGAGGCATTCGCCGGCAGCGGGCAGACCGCCCCGGAGCCCGGGACGTACACCGTCGGCTCGACGTCATCGTTCCACGACTACTGGACCGGCGGTTACTACAGCCCGCACTACCCCCAGGTCACCATGAAGACGGTCGTCATCGGAAGGCGCGGCAGGGGTCCCCGCGTGGCGGCGGGCGGGGAGCGGCCCGCCAACCCGAACGTGGCCTAGGGCCTGTACGGCGGATCTTTTCGGATGAGCCCGCGGCGTTGGGCGCCCGGCTGGGCGTGCGCCCGAGTCGTCCTCGTACTGGACGTACTTGGGCGATTCGGGCGTGCGTCCAGCCGGGATGCCCGGCGTCGCGGGCCCGGAAAGATCCGCCGTACAGGCCCTAGCGGACACCGTGGCCCTGGTGGGCGCACTACTCCCGTCCGTCCGTACAATTCCCCAGGTTGAAGGCACGTGGCGCGCCTCACGAGGGGGAACTGACATGAACGACAGGCCGGCACAGCAGGGACTTCGCTCGCCCGCCGCCGAGGCAGGGGCCGGGCGGTTCGGACGGCGGATCGCGGTGGTCTTCGGGTTGCTCGCGCTGGGGGTCGCCGGGCTGTCCTTCGAGGCGCACGTCTACGACCAGCAGGTGACCCAGGTGCTCGCGCACTGCCACCACGTCGCGGGGGTGCCGGCGCTCGCCAGCGTGGCGAGCGCTGCGGCGCTGCTGCTGACCCTGGCGGGTGCGGCGGTCGCGGTGTGGGCGCTGGTCCGCTCCCCACGCGACGGTAGTGCCGGGGTCGGCCTCGGGACGGCGCTGTTGGCGCTGCTGCTGCTGGTCGCGGTGGTGCTGCTGCTGGTCGACGTGCTGGCGGTGCACCAGGACTTCATGCCGGGCAACTTGGCTCCGTACGCCTGCGATTGAGTGCAGACCACGGGCCCGGGCACGCGCTAGTATCCTGCCACCGGGGGTGGCTCGCCGCCGGTGGATGACGGGGGAGCGCGAAAGAAATGAATGACATCCAGGTCCATCCCGACGGCGTGCGTGGCACGGCCAGGGCGGTGCGCGCGATTTCCGACCAGGCCTCGCCGACCGCCGACCACCTGCTGGACGACAGCCTGACGGTGGCTCAGGCGCAGCCCGCCTGGCAGTCCTCCTCGGCGCTGACCACCTGCGCCACCAACTGGCAGGCTCGGCTGAACGACATCGTCGGCCAACTGCGGGCCTACTCCGACCAGTTGAACCAGTCTGCCAACTCCTATGACGCGGCCGACGCCGAGGCGGGCCGCCGCTTCCAGCAGGCGGTCGCCGACCTGAACGCGAGCTGAGGCCGCCATGATCACCCTCGCGGACCTGCAACAGGCCGACCCCACGCAGTGGATGACGGCCGCCGACGGCTGGATGCTCGCCGCCCAGGAGGCGACCGATGCCTCCAACGACCTGCACGCGCAGGGCGTCGGCCCGCTCGGCGACCACTGGCAGGACGCGGTCGGCCAGGCGGCCGGTCAGAAGCTCTCCGGCCAGGCCGACGCGCTGGAGGCCGCCTCCGACATCATGCGTGGTGTGGCGATGGTGCTGCACGGCCTGACCCACAGCATCGAGTACGCCCAGAGCACGCTCAACCGCGCACTGGCCCTCGCCCAGCAGTTCAACCTGTCGGTCGACCTCGAAGGCGCGGGTGCCAGCATCCCGCCCGGCGGAGCCGACTCGCCCGACAACCGCGACGCGCTCGCCGAAGTCAACGGGCTGCTCGTCGAGGCGCTGGGCGAGGCCGCGCAGGCCGACCAGCAAGTGGCCGCCGAGCTCGCCAAGTTGGGCAACGACACCAATGTGACGGACCTGGGTCAGGCCCTGGACCAGATCCAGGGCGAGGCCTCCAACGTCGAACTCGCCGCCTACCAGGGCGACATCCCGAGCGGTGACAATCCGCAACTGGTCACCGACTGGTGGAACGGCCTCACCCCGCTCCAGCAGCACCAGTTCATGCTCTCCGAACCGGTCGCCATCGCCGGCCTGCCCGGCATCCCCGACGACGTCAAGGCCGAACTGCACGGCACGGACGGCAAGTACGACCGGGTGGCGTTCGTGCAGTACGCGCAGGCGCACTGGAACGACGGCCACGGGGACGTGAGCGGCGAGGACAACTGCACCAACTTCACCTCGAACGCGCTGCACGAGGCCGGGATGCAGTACAAGGGCTGGAACACGTACGACTCGAACGGCTGGAACCAGAGCATCGCCGGCCAGAGCGGCTGGGACTTCGGCCTGGGCTTCATCGCCGGGCAGGAGCACAGCGACAGCTGGAGCGCCGCGCAGAACCTGCACGACTTCCTGACCGGCAACGGCGGCCAGGAGGTGACACAGGATCAGGTGAAGCCGGGTGACCTCGTCTTCTTCCAGGAGAACAACAACCAGGACCCCAGCCTCCCGCAGGGCCAGATCCACCACACCGCGATCGTCACCGCCGTCACCCCGGACGGCGACGTCCGCTACACCCAGCACTCCGATCCGCGGCTCAACGTCAGCCTGGACGGACGCACCGAGCACGAGGTCCGGGCCGAGGGGCAGCAGAACGTGCTCTTCGTCCGCCCCCAACCGAACTGGTACTGACCGCGAGTTCCGATTCCACCCCGCACCGCACGACCTCTCACCGCGGCTGCGCCGAACAGTGCGGCCGGGCACAGCGATTGACCTGTCCTCGCCTCAACACGCGTGGCAGTGCCGTTACGGAAGCGTCCCGCGGTAGGTCCGCGCCGCCCACGTCTTGAAGTGCGGCGACCGCGCTATCAGGTCCCGGTACGAGGCGGCGGCCGCGCCGAAGAGCGTCGCCGCCACGTCCTCGGCCACGCTCTCCTTGCGCCAGGCCAGCAGGTAGCGGCACCAGACGGGCGTGCCGATCAGGGGCCGGACGATGACGCCGGGGATCGTCCGGGTCGTCGCCTGCACCAGCGAGACGCCGAGGCCGTCGGCGATCATGTCCAGCAGTTGGAGCCGGTCGCCGAGGAACTCGTGCACCATCGCCGGCGCGAAGCCGACCGCCGCGCAGGCCGCGTAGAAGACGCCGGGCCAGCCGGCACCGTCGTCGGGGGTGAGGAACCAGGGGTCCTCGGCCAGGTCGGCGAGCTCGACCGCCGTGCGGTGCTTCAGCCGGTGCCCGGCGGGCAGGGCCACGAACGAGGGCTCGGTGACGATCCCGCGATGCTCGATGGCGATGGAGTGCCGCAGCTCCAGACCCGGGTAGTCCACGCCGATGGCGGCGTCGAGCATGCCCGTCTCCAGGAGCTCGACGATCTGGGAGGACCGGTACACGCTGCTCACCGTCAGTACCAGATCAGGCAGTTCGGTCCGCAGGCGTCCGACCATGCCCGACAGGATCGGGGAGTTGGTGGCGGCCAGCCGCAACACGGGTCGCGGCGCCGCGTCCTCGACCGGGCCCCGTCCGATGGCCTCGACCCGGGCCAGCACGTCCCGGGCCCGCGCGACCACCTCCACACCGAACCTGGTCGGCCGCACGCCCGCAGCGTTGCGCTCGAACAGCGGCTCGCCGAAGTGGAGTTCGATCCTGCGCAGTTGCGTGCTCATCGTCTGCTGCGAGTACCCCGACTCGGCCGCGGCCCGGCCCAGGCTCCCCGCGTCCGCGATCGCGCACAGAGCCTGTAGGTGTCGAAGCTCCAGCTCCACGCGCACGCCCCCGGGTCCTCGCACTGCTTGAGCAGTCGAATCGCATAGTAATCAGATATGCGACAGGCGGGTTGTCGGTGTGCCGCTGTCCCGTCAGGGGATCCGGAAGTGATGGACCTGTGGACGCGTCGAACGCACGAACACCCTGTGAGCGCCGTGCGGTATGGTCCGCCCGACAGGCGAACGGGGGACACCATGGACGATCCACAGGACTGGCGCTCACCTGGGCTTCCGGCGTTGACGAAGGAGCAGCGCAGGGAGCTCACCAAGGTCGGGTTCGACCTCGATCGGCTCTACCAGTTGAGCCGCAGCAAGTACGGCGTCTCGCAGATCCGCAGCGTGCTGCTCTGCTTCACCGACTGCTACCCGGGCGAGCAGCCCGGCACCGCGGACGTGGCGCGGGTGGGCGAGGCGTGGCGGATGGCGAGCCATCGGCCCGGGTCGGTGCTGCGCGAGCAGTTGAAGCAACGCGGCCTCGGCCACCTGGACCCGGACAACGGGTTGACGCGCTCGGCGCTCGGCGACCGCAAGGCGCTGGAAGAGCGGGAGCGCAAACCGCTGCGCCCGCGCACCCCGAGGCGGGCGGTGCTGGGCTGGGCGCTGGTGCTGCTGCTGGTCATCGTCCAGGCGCTGCTGGGCTTCGTGGACCTGGGCATCGGCATCGTGATCGGCGGTATCGGACTGATCGTCGGCTGGTTCCTGCCGGTGCGCCGGCTGGTCTACGGCAGGCGGACCGCGCCGCGCGCAGTGAAGGTCGCCTACGTGCTGGGCGCCCTCGCGCTCTGTTACGCGACCGCGTCCGCGGGGGCGGTGGCGGTGATGGCGCTCGGCACCCACGGGACCGTCCACATCGCCTACGAGGACTCCGAGATCGGCAGCCACGGCACCCACTACCGCCAGTGCTACCTGGACCTGCCGGGCGGCATCGAGCCGCTGCGCACCACCGGCTCCTGCCCGGCACCCGAGGGCGCCCCGGTCAGTGCGTTCTACCTGCCGGGCGGTGACTCGCCGCTGCGGCCGGTGCTGGCGGACTCGGCCTCGCTGGAGCAGGCCGGTCTGCTGTGGGGCCTGCCCACGGTGCTGGGCCTCGGGCTGCTCGGGTACGCGGTGGTGGCGAGCACCCGCGGCCTGGAACGGCCGGCCCCTCGGCCACCTGACGGGGAGTCACCTGGCCGCAGTCGTCATCACGGTCAGTAGCGGCTCCCAGCGGCATCCGGGCCTCACCCGATCCCCCGGAACACGCGGCGTTGACGAGGCTGGGTCCGCCGCGACGGCAGGTTCGCTCAGGCTTTCAGTGTGGCGCGGATGAGATCGCGCAGCTCGTCATCGGTGATCACTACCGCGTCCTGGGACCGCAGCCGAATGGTCCCCTTCCCGCTCACGAGCGTGGGGTGTCGGGAGCTGAAGCCCGCATCGCGGTCCTTGCCCCACCCGTAGATCGAGACACCGTGCTGCCAGGCGCCGACATGAAGCTTGCGCTTTCCAACTCGGTAGGTCGGCATCCCGTATGACAGCACCAGGCCCGCCTCCGGGAACGCCTCCAGGATCAGGCCGCTCACCCGATCGAAGAGAGGGCGGTGTTCGAGAGCGATCCCGTCGATGTACCCCTGCACGGCGTCCATGTGATCCATTGTTGTCGTGCCTCACCCGGAACGCCGCCTCATCAGCGGACCCCGGGAGCTGCGCCGCGCCGCCACTCACGGTAGGCACGGGTGGAGTGCGGCACCCACGCGGTGATCGATGCCGTGATCGGCATCTGCAGACACGCGACACCGGTACTGTCTACACAGATGTAGACGCTAGTGTCGAGGCATGACAACTTCGACGACTACCGCGACCCCTAGAGGCGCCTCGGGCAGCGCTCGACGGAACACCGCACGGCGCCAAGGCCGGAGCCCAAGAAGCTCCGATCCCGTCGTCAGCGACCCGCGCGATGCCCCACACACCTTGGGAGCAGTTGATGTAGGGGGTTTGGTAGCTGTAGAACCAGGCTGTGCCCGGGAAGATGTCGTTGGCGGGCGAGTCACCGGGAATGCCGTAGGTGACGCCGTTGCACTTGTCGTAGACGCCGGTGTAGACGCGCACGTCGGTGCTGCCACCCATCATGAGGACCCTGCTGTAGTACACGCCGGGGGAGACCTCATCGACGCAGGGTTGCAGGGTCCAGCCCCACCAGGGGCCCTGAGAGGGGCCACATTGCTCGCCGCCGACGTTCGCGTTGGCTGTGCCGGCGGTGGTGAGGGTGGCACCGCCGGCGATGGTCAGCACGGCGGCGGCCATGGCTATGGTGCGGCGGAGCTTGGGTGTCTTCAACAGCTTGGGCATGGCTTCCCCCGTGTTTCATCCAGCCCACAAAGGCCGGCAACGGCCATGCCCTTGGGGGCATGGGGGCAGGCGGTGTGTTGGTGGCCGGCCCGGTCCGATGGTCGAGGCTGGAGAACGCTTGTGCTAGGGGAGGCGGAAGTTCACCGGAGATTCCCGGACACACAGCCGCTGCCCGGCTGCCCGCCGTTGCCACCTGGAGCCCGACCTCCGGCAGCCGGGTCCGGTTGACCGGGCCGGCCGACCCGGCAGTGCCACCCACCAGGGCCTGACGACGGCAGTCAGGGCCCAAGTCGGGGACGCCGGTGCGGCCCCGCGTCTCGCCTGCTTAATCCCTGGCATCTCATCAATAACTTCTGCACCAACCGGTTTCGGCTGAAACCGTTCTCTCTGGCGCCACATCTGCCATTCCTTGGCTACGTCGCCTCATAGCCCTGTCCCTCCCACGGCGCTGACGGGAGATGAGGCTGGGCGCTCGCACCGACGGCAGCGGCAGCGTGGCCACACGTCGGGGAGCGGGCGGGTGTCCGGCTCGTCAGACCGGATCCGGCGGGAGGAGAGCTTGATGCGCCGGCCGGTGGCGGTGATCCGGTAGACGTGCAGGGTCATGACGCTCTTCTTCACGGGTGGCTCAGTTCCTCGCGCAGAGAGGGCAGTTCGGCCAGCCCAGTGGGCACGACGGAACCCCGGAGGACCCGGCCCGTGCAGTGCGCGTGAGCGGCGATGTGGTCGGTGATCGCGGTGAGCGTGCGGACGCCGCAACCGCCGATCTCGATGTGCGCCCCGGCGGGCGTGATGGTGATCCGGGCGCCGCCCTCCAGGGCCACCAGCGGCGGAAGTCCGGCCAGCGCGAGGGCGTCCACCAGGGCGGCGACGGCGAGTTCGGCGGCTTCGCGCTGCTCGCGGCAGGCGCGGTCCTCGGGGGACTCAACGCTGGTGCTGGGCACGGGCGTTCAGGCCGTCGCGGAGCAGGGCGGTCAACTCGTCGGCCACGTCGGGGCGGACCCGGCCGAGGGTGACGAGGTAGTGGCCGGTGATGGTGGGCCAGTCCACGCCGAGGGAGGGGATGGTGATGTCGGCCTCGGTGAGGATGGCGGTGAGGGCGGCGGCGGAGGTGACGGCGCGCTGCTCGGAGGGGTCGAGTCTTGCGGTCATGGCGTCTCCTTGCTTGGTTCTGACGGTCGTCAGGCAGGCTTCGGGCAGGAGGAGATGGCGGATGGCCGAGGCTGATGATCGCTCTGGGCGGCCAATCCGTCACTCTCAGCATGATGGCTGGCTCGATCCGCATGCAAGTAGGTCAAGCAAAATGTGAAAACATTCAAATCGAACGTGAATTCGCCTTCCTCGAAAGTGGGCTTGGTGGTGGCATACGTCCTTGCGGTGCAGGCAGACTGATCACCTGACAGCAAGGAGGGGTGGGAAGGATGGCCGCTAACGATGTGCCCACGGTTCGGCATCGGCGTCTCGCAGCCGAGCTTCGCCGACTGCGTGAGTCAACGGGCCTCTCGGCTGAGGAGGTTGTGAGCCGGATCCCTGGGATGAACCTTCCGAAGCTGAGTCGCTACGAGAATGCCCGCGTTGCACATCCGAAGGCGGATGTGGTCGGGGCGCTGCTCGACGTTTACGAGTGCGATGCCGACCTCAAGGCCGTGCTTCTGCAGATCGTCAAGGAGAAGCCGAGGCGCGGCTGGTGGCAGGGCTACAGCGACGCGCTCAACCTTCTCCACACTGACTTGATCACCTTGGAGGCAAGCGCCATCGGGATCAAGACGTACGAGGCTTCGTTCATCCCCGGGTTGTTCCAGACGCGGTCATACGCGCAGGCGATCTTCTCCAGGCTGAGCCGAACCCCGGCGAGCATTCCGGCCATGATCGATGTCCGGATCGCTCGGCAGGCCATCCTGTCCAGGGCGGAGAACCCGGTCACGATGTGGGCCGTCATCCATGAGTCTGCGCTCTCGGCCAACATGGGCGAGGGGGTGATGGTCGATCAGCTCGACAGGCTCATCAGCCTGTGTGGCAGCCCGAACATCAAGATTCAGATCATGGAGTCGGCGGCGCCACCGCACCCGGGGATGAACGGTGCCTACACACTGCTGGAGTTCCCCGCGCGCGCACTCGATGTCGTCCTCGCGCCAGGTCATGCGGGCAGTCGGTGGGAGGATGAGCCGGAGCGGGTGGAGATCTACCGAGCGGGCTTCAACCAGATCATCGCGTCAGCCCTGAACCTCGATGACTCGCACGCGCTCATCATCGAGAAAAGGGACATGATCAAGTGAGCAGCTTTCCTGATGCGTCTGCCCTGTCGGCGCTCTGGCGCAAGTCGAGTCGGAGCAACGAGGACGGCAACTGCGTCGAGTGCGCCGCCGCCTCCGGCGACGTCGCCGTCCGGGACAGCAAGGACCCCGCAGGCCCCGCCCTCCGCTTCTCCGCGAAGGCCTGGGCAGTGTTCGCCGATGCGGCGGGCGGTGACCGGCTCGTGGTGGCCGATCGCTGATCGGAGGCGCGGAGCCCGACCGTCTCAGCGTGCCCGGCGCTCCGCGAGCCGCTCCCGCAGGCGGGCGTGGCGGAACTGGTAGACCGGGCCGACCTGCCGCAGCACGCCGAGGCGGTGGGCATCAGCCAGGAACTTCGACAGGCGCCAGGGGAGGCGGCCGCTGAGGGCGTGGTGGAGGTGGGCGTGGCGGTAGGCGAACCACGATGTGCGGACCAGCCCGATCGCCGCGCCCAGCACGCCGGCCTCGATCGCCAGTACGGACATCCCGACCCATGCGTCTGACCACGTCAGCGACATGCCTGCGCCCACGACGACGAAGAAGAGCGCGCAGCCGACTGCCGACAGCAGACCGACCCCGAGGGCGGGTCGCACCGCGCTCCGTCGGCCGCGTGCCAGCGCGCTTGCTGGATCGGCCAGTTCCTCCCGCCTGATCGGCGCGGTCAGCAGGTTGAACAGCCACTGGATCGCGACGGTACCGACGAGTGCCGCGAAGGACGCCAGCGGGAAGAGGTTCGGCACCGGCCCTGACCGGTGCTGCGTCCAGCGGACGAACGAGATGCCGTTTGCCGCCGCCCAGAGCAGCCAGCAGCACAGCAGAAGCGCAGCCCAAGGCCGGCGCAGCAGCGCGCCGAGCACGGCGGGGCCCGGTCGTTCGGTGGTCCGGATCACCGCCGGCCTGATGGCACTTCCGCGAGCCCCGGCAGCCCCGGCGCATCCGCCGACCGAGAAGCCGAGGACGCCGCCGCCGAACAGCAGAGCACTCCAGGGCAGGACCTGGTACGGCTGGCCGATCGCGAGGAGGTCCGCTGCCAGCAGCGGGATGGCGAGCAGCCAGGTGGCTGCCCCGGTCAGCAGCGCCCGCCGCCACGAGGAAACCCGCTGATGCAGCTGCCACCACGAGAGGTCATCCGAGTGGCGGACCGTCAGATCGGTGGCCAGGAAGCCCAGCCAGCGCTCGGCGCGATCGAGCGCCCAGCGGCGTCGCCGCGCTGCCGGTTGTGCCGGCGCTGCCGGCACATCGGTGAAGACGCTTGGGAGGAGGCCGTCGAGTAGATGGTTCTCCAGCTCGCGGACCTCGGTGAAGGACAGCAGATGCGCCGGGTCCGGGTGGCCGGCGCCATGTACCGCGCGGATCAGGCCGAGCATCAGGGGGTTGGCCGAGACGGTCAGCAGTGGCCCGGACAGCTCGCCCGCCAGTACCGCGAAGACCGGCTGCCATGGCCCGTGTCGCTGTGGTGGCACCACCGCCTCCAGGTAGGCGAGTGCGTCCTGCGGCATCACTGGCTGCGCCCGCACCACCGCGGCGGACCGCAGCACGCCGCCGGTGTAGTCGGCAGCACGGCAGGTCAGGATCAGCGGGGCGGTACCCGCCGCACCCTTGTGCAGCCGATCAAGTGCGGCGGCCCGGCGCGGTGGTGACATCTCGTCGAGCCCGTCCAGCACCGGCGTGATCAGCTGGGCGTCGAGCAGCAGCTGTCGTTGCGCCTTGGGGTAGTCCTCGGCCAGCCGGGCTGCCAGCCAGGCCTGGAAGTGTTCTCGCAGCGGATCCCAGGAGCCCAGTGAGAGCAGCACCGGCACCGGGTCGTCGGCCGTCCGGTCCGCCAGCAGGCGCAGCGTCAGCAGCACCGCCACGCTCGACTTGCCCGAACCGGCCTCGCCGAGCAGGACCAACCGCTGCTTCGGCAGTGCCAGGAACGCCGCCGCGAACGCGGCCAGGTCGCCCGCCTGCGCCTGCTCGACCTGCCCGGCCAGACGCACGTGGTCGCCGTACTCGTGGTGGGCGTCGACCCAGCGAGTGGACAGCGGAGCTGGGTCGAGCAGTCCGCGCAGGCCGGCCTCGCGTGACCACTGGAGATGGACCATCCGCGCGAATCGGCGGGCGGCCTGCTCCTCTTCGGTGAGCGGCGCGGCGACGTAGGTGATCGGCCCGGTGATGCTGCCGGCCTGCACCACGAACTCGGCCCGGCCGTGGAACTCGTTGTGCACGTTCTGCGCCACGGTGTCACCCCCGCTGCAGCACGCGGGTCGCCCCCGTCACCGCCGTGGTCGCCAGCAGCCAGCCGGTCATCACCAGGCCCGCGCTCAGCCACTGGCTGAAACCGGCCGGTGCCCAGCCGTCCTGGCCCAGGTTGACGATCGGCAGCACCAGGCTGGCCGAGTACAACGCGGCGTTCCAGTGCGGGTGTTCGTCCAGCTTGGCAGGCGGCGGCTGGTGGCCGGCGAACCAGAGGGTGCCCAGCAGCCAGGCGGCCAGCAGCCAGGCCGCCGCGCGGCGCGGGCGGTAGCCGTAGCCCACCGTGATGTCCTGGAAGCGGCACCAGAGTCGGCCCAGCAGGGGCAGGTTCTGGGTGCGGCGGTGCTGCTTGGCGTACTGCACCTCGCGGGCGTCCTCGTCGAGGCCGTCGCGGCGCAGGGCGGCGGCCAACTGCTCGTAGGGCTCGGGGTGGTAGGCGTCCAGTGCGTGGTCCAGCCAGTTGACCCGCTGGGCGACGGTGAAGGCGCTGCCCTCCGGTGGGCGCAGGTACTCGTAGGCGAAGCCGGTCAGCCGGACCTTGTGGTTGGTCGGCCAGGCGCTGGGGGAGTCGACCAGATTGCCGATCCGGGCCCGGGAGAGAGCGACGGTGCCGGTAGGCGGGGTCGGGCAGGTGAAGCGCAGTTCGGGGGTCTGGATCCGGCGTAGCGAGAGTTCCTGGCCGTCCGCCAGGTGGAACTCGGCGTTGGCGATCAGGCAGGCGGACTCGAAGCGGGCGTCCTCCAGGCGGACCCCGCCGAAGGCGCGGAACGGCACGCTGAGGCTGCCGAGGGCGGCCGCCTCGCCGAATCCGTGGCCGTACATGTCACCGGGCGCGCTGCCCTGCGCCATGGGCGTCCCGGCGAGAGCCTCGGCCTCGGGTCGTGGCCCCGGGACTCCCGGAGCGGTCTCCGCCACCTCCTCCGCGCGCGGGTCCGAACTCTGCGCGCGGTAGAACGGCCCCGGGTCGGCGTTGCGCAGGCTGTAGAGCACCCCCTGCACTGCGAGCGGGTGGGCGCTGGGGTGCGGTCGGATCGGCCCGGCGGGCAGCCAGCCGCTCAGGTAGCAGGTGCTGCCGACGTTGATCCGGGCCGCGTTGAGGCAGTTGCTCTGCCCGGGGCGGGCGCGCAGCTCGGCGCCGCGCAGCGAGAGCCGGCCGCCGATCTTGGCGGTGCGCAGGCTCAGGTCGCCGTAGGTGATCAGCCGGTCGGCCTCGAAGTCCTGATGGACCGTCATGCCGTCGGCCGAGAAGGCGTGTTGGTACTGGTCGCAGCCCGCCATGAGGTAGTTGACGATCAGGTCGGTGCCGATCTGCGCGTCCGTCAGCCGCACCCCGAACGGCACCACGCAGCGGGCCAGCACCAGATCGCCGGCGGTGGTCAGCCGGGAGCCGTCCAGCCGGGGCAGCCAGCAGCCGTCGAAGCGCACCGTGCCCGCCTGGGCCTCGGAGAGCAGCACGCCGGTGTCGAAGCGGCAGGCGCGCAGTTCGAGGAAGTCGGTGATCCGCCCGCCGGCGAGGTCCAGGCGCCCGGTGACCAGCGCGCCGGTGAGCTTGAGGCCGCGCACCGTGCCGGGTATGGCGGCCGGGCCGGCGAGCAGCAGCAGCGCCAGCACCTCGGCCCGTACGGTCCGCTCCGGGCCCCAGCCGGCCGGTGAGGCCGGATCGTCCGCGTGCCGGTCGCCGACCGACAGGTCGTAGACCTCGCCACGCCGGAAGGCTTCCCATAACCGCTGCTCGACCGGGTTCCAGTCGGCCGGCGCCGCCTGCGTTCCCGAGTTCCCCGTGCTCCCCATGTTCCCCGCCATCCCCGCGTCCCCTGCTGTTCCCTGCCCCTGGACGCCGCGCAGCGGACGTCTCAGCGTTCGTATCACGGACTGATATGTGGGGCCACCCATTCCGGCCACTCCTTACACTGGGCCGTGTGATCTCTCGAATCGACCTGCGCGGCTCCACCAGCGACCCGCGTGACCTGCTGCCCCGTGCCGAGTTCGACGTGGAAGCCGCCCTGGAGACGGTGCGGCCGATCTGCGAGGACGTACGCCATCGCGGGGTCGCGGCGCTGATCGAGATCACCGAGCGCTTCGACGGCGTCACGCTGGCGACCACCCGGGTGCCCGAGGCGGCGATCACCGCCGCCCTGACCGCCCTGGACCCGAAGGTCCGCGCGGCCCTGGAGGAGTCGATCCGCCGGGCCCGCCTGGTCCACCGTGAGCAGCGCCGCACCGACCACACCACCCAGGTGGTGCCCGGCGGCACGGTCAGCGAGCGGTGGGTGCCGGTGGACCGGGTCGGCCTCTACGTGCCGGGCGGGCTGGCCGTCTACCCGTCCTCCGTTGTGATGAACGTGGTGCCCGCCCAGGAGGCTGGCGTCCAGGGCATCGCGGTCACCTCGCCGCCGCAGAAGGACCACGGCGGCCAGGTGCACCCGACCATCCTGGCGGCCTGCGCGCTGCTCGGCGTCACCGAGGTGTACGCGGTCGGCGGCGCCCAGGCGATCGCGATGTTCGCCTACGGCACCGAGGAGTGCGCGCCGGTCAACCTGGTCACCGGCCCGGGCAACATCTACGTGGCGGCCGCCAAGCGCCTGCTCAAGGGCCGGATCGGCATCGACGCCGAGGCCGGACCGACCGAGATCGCCGTGCTGGCCGACGACAGCGCGGTGCCCGCCGAGGTGGCCGCCGACCTGATCAGCCAGGCCGAGCACGACCCGATGGCCGCCTCGGTGCTGGTCACCGACTCCCTCGCGCTGGCCGACGCGGTCGACGTCGAGCTGGCCAAGCAGGTGGCCGAGACCAAGCACCGCGAGCGGGTCACCACCGCGCTGACCGGCCGGCAGTCCGGCACCGTGCTGGTGGACGACCTGGCGCAGGGCCTGGTCGTGGTGAACGCCTACGCCGCCGAGCACCTGGAGATCCAGACCCGGGACGCGGCCGCCGTCGCCGCCCGGGTGCGCAACGCGGGCGCGATCTTCGTCGGCCGGTTCGCGCCGGTCTCGCTGGGCGACTACGCGGCCGGTTCCAACCACGTGCTGCCCACCGGCGGCTGCGCCTGCCACTCCTCGGGCCTGTCCGTGCAGTCCTTCCTGCGCGGCATCCACGTGATCGACTACAGCCGCGAGGCGCTGGCGGACGTCGCCGCGCACGTGGTGAACCTCGCCAACGCCGAGGACCTGCCCGGCCACGGCGATGCCATCCGCGCCCGCTTCGACTGGACGGTGCCGAACTCTTGAAGATCGACGACCTGCCCGTCCGTGACGAGCTGCGCGGACAGTCGCCCTACGGCGCCCCGCAGCTGGACGTCCCGGTCCAGCTGAACACCAACGAGAACCCGTACCAGCTGCCCGAGCCGCTGGTGGCCCGGATCGCCGAGCGGGTCGCCGACGCCGCCCGCAGCCTCAACCGCTACCCGGACCGGGACGCGGTCGAGCTGCGCACCGAGCTGGCCCGCTACCTGACCCGCACCACCGGGCACCCGCTGGAGCTCGGCCAGGTCTGGGCGGCCAACGGCTCCAACGAGGTCATCCAGCAGCTGCTGCAGACCTTCGGCGGCCCGGGCCGCAGCGCGCTCGGCTTCGAGCCGTCCTACCAGATGCACGAGCTGATCTCCCGGGGCACCGGCACCCGCTGGATCGCCGGTCCGCGCAACGCCGACTTCACCATCGACGTGGACGCGGCGATCGCGGCACTCGCCGAGCACCGCCCCGACGTGCTCTTCATCTGCTCGCCGAACAACCCGACCGGCACCGCCGTGGAGCGCGACACCGTGCTCGCGCTCCACGACGCCGCGCAGGCGGTCAAGCCGACCGTGGTGATCGTGGACGAGGCCTACGTCGAGTTCTCGCACCGCGCCTCGCTGCTGCCGCTGATCGAGGGCCGCCCGCTGCTGGTGGTCACCCGGACCATGTCCAAGGCCTTCGGCGCAGCCGGCCTGCGCCTGGGCTACCTGGCCGCCGACCGGGCCGTGGTGGACGCCGTGCAACTGGTCCGGCTGCCCTACCACCTCTCGGCCGTCACCCAGGCGACCGCGCTGGCCTGCCTGGAGCACACCGACACGCTGCTCGGCTACGTCCAGAAGCTCAAGGGCGAGCGCGACCGGCTGGTCGAGGCGCTGCGCGCGCTGGGCCTGACCGTCACCGACTCGGACTCGAACTTCATCCAGTTCGGGACCTTCGAGGACCAGCGCGCCGTCTGGCGGGCGATCCTCGACCGCGGCGTGCTGATCCGCGACAACGGCGTCCCCGGGTACCTGCGCGTCACGGCCGGCACCCCCGCCGAGAACGACGCCTTCCTGGACGCCGTCCGCACCGTCACCAAGGAACTGTCACCAAGGAGCTGTAAGAACTGATGTCCCGCATCGGGCGCGTTGAGCGCACCACGAAGGAGACCACGGTCCTGGTCGAGATCGATCTCGACGGCACCGGCCAGACCGACATCTCCACGGGCGTCGGGTTCTACGACCACATGCTCGACCAGCTCGGCCGCCACGGCCTCTTCGACCTCACCGTGAAGACCGAGGGCGACCTGCACATCGACACCCACCACACCATCGAGGACACCGCCCTCGCGCTGGGTGCCGCCTTCAAGCAGGCGCTCGGCGACAAGACCGGCATCTACCGGTTCGGCAACTGCACCGTCCCGCTGGACGAGTCGCTGGCCCAGGTGACCGTCGACCTCTCCGGTCGCCCGTACCTGGTGCACACCGAGCCCGAGAACATGGCGCCGATGATCGGCAGCTACGACGTGACGATGACCCGGCACATCCTGGAGTCCTTCGTCGCCCAGGCGCAGATAGCCCTGCACGTGCACGTCCCGTACGGGCGCAACGCGCACCACATCGTGGAGTGCCAGTTCAAGGCGCTGGCCCGGGCGTTGCGCTACGCCTCGGAGTTCGACCCGCGGGCGAAGGCGGCCGGCATCCTCCCCTCGACGAAGGGCGCGCTGTGAACACGGCCACCGTGCTGATCGTCGTGGGGCTGTTCCTGGCCGGCGGCGTGTACTCGTTCTGGAAGCAGAAGCTGCCCAAGGGCGTCGTCTTCCTGCTCGCCATCAGCTCGGCGTTCTGCCTGGCCGCCGGCGTCCTGCGCCTCTAGACCCTGGAGCTGTCCCCGATATGGGCAAGAACGTCGTGGTCCTCGACTACGGATCAGGAAACCTCCGCTCCGCGCAGCGGGCCGTCGAGCGCACCGGCGCCACCGTCACGGTGACCTCCGACTTCCAGCAGGCACTGGACGCGGACGGCCTGCTGGTGCCCGGCGTCGGCGCCTTCGAGGCGTGCATGCGCGGGCTGAAGGCGGTGCGCGGCGAGCAGATCATCGGGCGCCGGCTGGCCGGTGGCCGTCCGGTGCTGGGCATCTGCGTGGGCATGCAGATCCTCTTCGAGCGCGGGGTCGAGCACGGGGTGGAGACGGCGGGTTGCGACGAGTGGCCCGGCACGGTCGAGCCGCTGGACGCGCCGATCATCCCGCACATGGGCTGGAACACGGTCTCCTGGCCCGAGCGCAGCCGGCTCTTCGCCGGCCTCGACCAGGACAGCCGGTTCTACTTCGTGCACTCCTACGGGGTGCGGCGCTGGGAGCTGGAGATCACCAACGAGAAGATCAACGCCCCGCTGGTCAGCTGGACCACCCACGGGCAGCCGTTCGTCGCGGCGGTCGAGAACGGCCCGCTCTGGGCCACCCAGTTCCACCCCGAGAAGTCCGGCGACGCCGGTGCCGCCCTGCTGACCAACTGGGTCAACACCCTCTAGTTCCACGAAGGTTGTACGTAAATGAGCCGCCTCGAACTGCTCCCCGCCGTCGACGTCCGTGACGGTCAGGCCGTGCGCCTGGTCAAGGGCGCCTCCGGCACCGAGACCTCCTTCGGCGAGCCGCTGGCCGCCGCGCTGGCCTGGCAGAGCGCCGGCGCCGAATGGCTGCACCTGGTCGACCTGGACGCCGCCTTCGGCACCGGCGACAACCGCGAGCTGCTGCGCGAGGTCACCGGGCGCCTGGACATCAAGGTCGAACTCTCCGGCGGCATCCGCGACGACGCCTCGCTCGCCGCCGCCCTGGCCACCGGCTGCACCCGGGTCAACCTGGGCACCGCCGCGCTGGAGAGCCCCGAGTGGGTGGCCAAGGTGATCGCCGAGCACGGCGACAAGATCGCGGTCGGCCTGGACGTGGTCGGCACCACGCTGCGCGGCCGTGGCTGGACCAAGGACGGCGGCGAGCTGTACGAGGTGCTGGCCCGCCTGGACGCCGAGGGCTGCGCCCGCTACGTGGTCACCGACGTCAACCGGGACGGCACCCTGACCGGCCCCAACCTGCAGCTGCTGCACGACGTCTGCGCCCGCACCGACCGGCCCGTGGTCGCCTCCGGCGGCGTCTCCTCGCTGGACGACCTGCGCGCCATCGCCACCCTGGTGCCCGAAGGTGTCGAGGGCTCGATTGTGGGCAAGGCCCTCTACGAGCAGAAGTTCACCCTTGAGCAGGCCCTGGAGGCTGTGTCCTAGTGACGGATCGTCAGATCGTGCGCGGCAGGGTCTTCGGCTCCCTTCCCTGGGAGGAGGACTTCGGCTGCGCCCGGGCCGTCGCGGTCGGCGACCAGGTGTACGTCGCCGGCTGCACCGCCTGGGTGGACGGGCAGATCGAGCGCGAGGGCGACCCCTTCACGCAGACCCTGAGCGCCTTCGGGATCGGCCTCGAAGCCCTTGCCGCGTACGGCCTGACGGCGGACCACGTGGTCCGCACCCGGATGTACATCAGCCATCTGCGCGACGTCGACGAGGTCGGCCGCGCGCACAAGCAGCTCTTCGACGCGGTCCGCCCGGTGGCCACCATGGTGGTGGTCGACGGGCTGATCGACTCCCGGATGCTGGTCGAGGTCGAACTCGACGCCTACCGCGCCGGATTGGCGCAGACCCTGGAAGGACAGCAGTGACGCTCGCGGTACGTGTGATCCCCTGCCTGGACGTGGACGCGGGCCGGGTGGTCAAGGGCGTCAACTTCCAGAACCTGCGCGACGCCGGCGACCCGGTGGAGCTGGCCCGGGCCTACGACGCCCAGGGCGCCGACGAGTTGACCTTCCTGGACATCACCGCCTCGTCCGGCGACCGGGAGACCACCTACGACGTGGTGCGCCGCACCGCCGAGCAGGTCTTCATCCCGCTCACCGTGGGCGGCGGCATCCGGTCCGTCGAGGACGTCGACAAGCTGCTGCGGGCCGGCGCCGACAAGGTCGGCGTCAACACCGCCGCGATCGCGCGGCCCGAGCTGATCCGCGAGATCGCCGAGCGCTTCGGCCGCCAGGTGCTGGTCCTCTCGGTGGACGCCCGCCGGGTCCAGCCCGGCACCGAGACCGCTTCGGGCTTCGAGGTGACCACCCACGGCGGGCGGCGTGGCACGGGCCTGGACGCGGTCGAATGGGCCGAGCGCGCCGCCGAGTTGGGCGCCGGCGAGATCCTGCTCAACTCGATGGACGCGGACGGCACCAAGGACGGCTACGACCTGGCGATGATCCACGCGGTGCGCGAGCGGGTCGCCGTCCCGGTGATCGCCTCCGGCGGCGCCGGCAAGCTCGCCGACTTCGCCCCGGCGGTCGCCGCGGGCGCGGACGCGGTGCTGGCCGCCTCCGTCTTCCACTTCGGCGACCTGCTCATCGGCGACGTGAAGGACGCGCTGCGCGAGGCCGGGCACCCGGTCCGGTAGTGGCCGGTCTCAGTTCTTCAGCGGCGCCGTGAGCTTCGGCCCGCCCTGCGCGCGGGAGGCGGCCAGCAGGCAGGTCGCGTCCCGGTAGCCCTGCTGGTAGTACGTCAGCGACGGTTCCAACTGCAAGGGGTACCACGTCCCGCCGCCCTGCTTCGCCTCCCAGGCGGCCGCCACCGGCTGGCAGGCCTTCACCAGGGCGAGGCCGAGCTGGCTCTCCTTGGTGAGCCCGTCGGGCAGCGTCGGGTTGCCGATCGCCTCCGCGTCGTGCGGCTGGTCGCACGCGCGGGCCTGCGACACGGTGATCACGGGGCTCAACTGCGGGTCGTCCAGGCAGCCGCCGACCGGGTACCAGGGGTACGGCAGCTGCTTGCTGGGGCTGGGCGAGGGGGACGGCGAGGGGCTGGGAGACGGGGACGCGGAGGGCGCGGGCGGTGGCGCGGCGGCCGAGTGCTTGCCACCGGGCCACAGCAGCGCCGCCGTCACCGCGCCGGCGGTGAGCAGCAGCACGACGGCGAGCGTGAGCAACGGGCCGGTGCGGCGTGCGGGCTGGGTCATGCGCACCAGAATCCCGCAGTGCGGTACGCCTCGTGGCCCAGTTGCCACAACTGCCGTCCGAAAGATCGTCGGGGTTCCCCGTCGGCGCCCGGTGCCTGCGACAATGTCCGCATGTCATCCGTACCGCCGTCCGTCCCCGCCGTCCCCGGCAGCACCGCCCTCGACCCGGCCGTCGCGGCCCGCCTCAAGCGCACCGAGGACGGCCTGCTGCCCGCCATCGCCCAGCAGCACGACACCGGCGAGGTGCTGATGCTCGGCTGGATGGACGACGAGGCCCTGCACCGCACCCTGACCACCGGGCGCTGCACCTACTGGAGCCGCAGCCGCCGGGAGTACTGGGTGAAGGGCGACACCTCCGGACACTTCCAGCACGTGAAGTCGGTGGCGCTGGACTGCGACGGGGACACCTTGCTGGTCCGGGTCGACCAGGTCGGCGCCGCCTGCCACACCGGCGCCCGGACCTGCTTCGACGAAGACGTGCTGCTGCCCCGCTGACCGCACTCCCGCCAACCCCTGAGAGATCGGTGCCCGCCTGATGGACCTCGAAGCCTTCCGCAAGCTCGCCGTCGACACCCGGGTCATCCCGGTCACCCGAAGGCTCCTGGCGGACGGCCTCACGCCGATCGGCCTCTACCGCTCGCTGGCGGGCGAGCGGCCCGGCACCTTCCTGCTGGAGTCGGCCGAGCAGGGCCGCAGTTGGTCGCGCTACTCGTTCGTCGGGGTGCGCGGCGCGGCCACCTTGACCGTCGGCCCGGACGGCGGGGCCCGCTGGCTGGGCAACCCCCCGGTCGGCATCCCGCGCACCGGCGACCCGCTGGAGGTGCTGCGGGCCACCCTGGCCGCCCTGCACACCCCCCGGCACCTCGACGACGGCCTGCCGCCGCTCACCGGCGGCCTGGTCGGCTACCTCGGCTACGACATCGTCCGCCGCCTGGAGAAGCTGCCCGACCTCAACCCGGACGACCTGCGGCTGCCCGAGCTCACCATGATGCTCGCCACCGACCTGGCGGTGCTCGACCACGTGGACGGCAGCGTGCTGCTGATCGCCAACGCGGTCAACCACAACGACCTGGCCAGCGGCGCCGACGAGGCCTACGCGGACGCGGTGGCCCGGCTCGACGCGATGGAGGCGGAGCTGGCCAAGCCGGTCGATCCGGGCCTGGCCACCTTCACCCCCACCGCGGCTGACGCCGTGTCACCGTTCGGCGGGGCGCCGTTCCGGGCCGCCGTCGAGCAGGTCAAGGAGCGGATCCGGGCCGGCGAGGCCTTCCAGGTGGTCCCCTCGCAGCGCTTCGAGGCGCCCTGCCCCGCCTCCGCGCTCGACGTCTACCGCGTGCTGCGCACCACCAACCCCAGCCCGTACATGTACCTGTTCCGGTTCCCCGGCCCGGACGGCGAGGCCGAGGGCGGCTTCGACGTGGTCGGCTCCAGCCCGGAGGCGCTGGTCAAGGTGACGCAGGGCCAGGCGATGGTGCACCCGATCGCCGGCACCCGGCACCGCGGCGCCACCCCGCAGGAGGACGCCGAGCTGGCCGCCGAGCTGCTCGCCGACCCCAAGGAGCGGGCCGAGCACCTGATGCTGGTGGACCTCGGCCGCAACGACCTGGGCCGGGTCTGCACCCCGGGCAGCGTCGAGGTGGTCGACTTCATGTCGGTCGAGCGCTACAGCCACGTGATGCACATCGTCTCCACCGTCACCGGCGAGGTCGCCGCCGGCCGCACCGCCTTCGACGTGCTCACCGCCTGCTTCCCGGCCGGCACCCTCTCCGGCGCGCCCAAGCCCCGCGCGATGCGGATCATCGAGGAGCTCGAACCCACCCGCCGCGGCCTCTACGGCGGCTGCGTCGGCTACCTCGACTTCGCCGGCGACGCCGACACCGCGATCGCCATCCGCACCGCCGTGCTGCGCGACCACACCGCCTACGTCCAGGCCGGCGCGGGCGTGGTCGCCGACTCCGACCCGGCGAGCGAGGACACCGAGTGCCGCAACAAGGCCGCCGCCGTACTGCGCGCCGTCGCCACGGCCAACACGCTGCGCGCGCCGGTAGCGTGAAGGACGCCCGATCGTTGTGTCTCACAGGGAGGTGGCGGGATGACCGCGATGGCAACCGAGAGCGCCTGGGATGTGCACGAGGCTGTCGACTTCCCGCGTGGCTACCACGTCGAGATCACGGACGGGAAGATCATCATGAGGCCTCAGGGCCTGACGCAGATGAAGGTCATCTTCAAGGCGGCTCGGCAGATCGAGGACCAGCTGGCCGAGCGGGGTGACTACATCTCCGACGTCATGGTGGACTTTCCGTCCAGCCTTTACGGCTACGCACCCGACCTCGCGGTCGTCGCCCCCGGCGCGGAGCTCAACGGCCGAGGCCGTTACGAGTGGCACGACCTCGAAGCCGTCCTCGAGGTCGTCTCGAAGTCCAATCAGGACAACGACTTCGTCAAGAAGCTCGGGCTCTACGCCGAGTGCGCCATCCCGATCTACGTGGTCATCGACCCGTCCACCGCCCTCTGCACCCTGCACAGCTCTCCGCAGAGCGGCCGGTACGAGCTGAGCGAGCCCGTCCCGTTCGGCGAGGACCTCGTGCTGCCCCTCGACGGCCGCACCATCACCATCAAGACCGGCGGTTTCCCCCGCGACTGAGGACGACCCGGTGTCCGGGCGGCAGGCATCCCGGGGGATAGTGGACGGATGACTGCCACGCCCGCCCCCGCTCCCACCCGCACCGCCGCCGATCGGCGCAGCCTGGCGATGATGCTGCTGCTCACCGTGGGTGGGGCGACGCTGGTGCTGGTGGCGGTGGGGCGGACCTGGGCCGAGGGGCAGGTCAAGGGGCTCGCGGTGAGTGCGCCCGGGAGCGAGGTGTCGGGGCTGCCGCAGGCGATGGCGCTGGTCGGGCTGGCCTCGGCGGTGGCGATCTTCGCGGTGCGCGGGGTCGGGCGGTACGCGGTCGGCGTGCTGGTGACGCTGGCCGGCGTCGGAGCGGCGGTGGCGGCGGGGCTGGGGGCGACCAACAGCACGGCGGTGGACAGCGAGGCGGCGAAGAAGCTCGGGCTGCTGGGCACCTCCGCGGAGCAGGTCAGCCACACCGCCTGGCCCTGGGTGGCGCTGCTCGGCGGCCTGCTGCTGGCCGCGGCCGGGGTGCTCACGCTGCTGCGCGGGCGGGCCTGGCCGAGCATGGGCACGCGCTACGACGCCCCGGTCGCGAAGCAGCCGAAGGCGCAGCCGGCGGGCCCGCAGACGCCCGCCGATCTGTGGAAGGCGCTGGACCGGGGCGAGGACCCGACCGTGCCCGCCGTCGGGTCGCGTCAACCGTGACCGTCCTCACCCGGACCCGGCTTTGGGGCGTCGCGAGGCGTCCGCAACAATGGAGGGTGACAATCCGCCGAGGCCGGCACCGACCCCCGGTAGGACCGTAGAACCAAGGAGCACCCAGATGTCGTCGCAAGCCCACGGACACACCCCCGCCGCCTGGACCGGGTCGGCCATCGTCTTCCTCGGCTTCTGCGTCAGCGGCGCCGCGATGATCATGGCCTCGGTGCCGATCTTCTGGGTCGGGATCGCCGTCATCCTGGCCGGCGGCGTGGTCGCCAAGGCGATGTCGATGGCCGGCATGGGCAAGGTCGCGGACAACACGACGGCGACCGTCATCGCCGAGGCGCGCGCCAGGGCCGCCGCCAAGGCTGACGTCGCGGCCACGGCCGAGCCGGCCGCCGTCGCCGCCCACTGAGGCGCACCACTCACTGCCGCACCGCCCCGGACCGGGGCGCCCGCACGCACGCTGCCGGGCGCCCCGGTCCGCGTGCTTGCGGGGGCTCGCGTCGCGCCGTCCGCGCCCCCGCCGGCTGCCGTGCCGCACCGCCACCCGCGCGGGGTAGCGCGTGGCTCACCCGGACGAGGGCAGAATCAGCACCGTGACCGCCCCCAGCACCCCGGCCGGCTCCGCGCCAGTCCTGCGCCGCATCGCCCGTCCGCTCACGGCACTCGCCGCCGTCGCGCTGCCCACCCTGTACGTCTCGGCGGTGGACCCGAACGCCCCGGGCCACTATCCGACCTGCCCCTTCCTGCAGGCCACCGGCTGGTGGTGCCCGGGGTGCGGCGGGCTGCGCTGCGTGCACGCGCTGAGCCGCGGCGAGTTGACCACCGCCTGCCACGACAACCTGCTCGCCGTCGCGCTCTTCGCGGTGCTCGGGGTGTTCTGGGTGCGCTGGCTCTGGTCGGCGCTGACCGGCGGGCGGCCGCCGCATCCGGTGCTGACCCGCGGGCGGCTGGTCGTGCTGCTGCTGGTGCTGCTCGCCTTCACGGTGGTCCGCAACCTGCCGGGCGGCGCGGGGCTGGCACCGCCGCTGGTCTGAGCGGCGGCTCCACCGGCAGCCTCACCGGCGGCTGCCCGGCGGCCCGGCCAGCGGTCGAACGGCCCGTGACCTGGCCGGTAGCCGTACCGCTCCGCGAGACGCGCGCCGGGCGAATGCGCCCCGCGCGCCCCGGTGCCGATACCATCGACAGCGTCGAAGGGGGCGCGTCCGATCGGATTCGCGCCGCCGACGGCACCATCCGGCTATCAGATTCGATGGGGGCCACCCGCGCATGAGCGTGCTCGACGAGATCATCGACGGGGTCCGCGAGGACCTCGCGGAGCGGCAGGCCCGGGTCTCCCTGGACGAGCTGAAGGAACTGGCCGCCAAGGCGCCGGACGCCAAGGACGGCGTGGCCGCGCTGCGCGGCGAGGGCGTCCGGGTGATCTGCGAGGTCAAGCGCTCCAGCCCGTCCAAGGGCGCGCTGGCTGCGATCGCCGACCCGGCCGCGCTGGCCGTGGACTACTCGGCCGGCGGCGCCGCCGCGATCAGCGTGCTCACCGAGCAGCGCCGGTTCGGCGGCTCGCTCGCCGACCTGGACGCGGTCCGGGCGGCCGTGGACACCCCGCTGCTGCGCAAGGACTTCATCGTCACCGCCTACCAGCTCTGGGAGGCCCGCGCGCACGGGGCCGACCTCGCGCTGCTGATCGTGGCCGCGCTGGAGCAGCCGGCGCTCGTCTCGCTGATCGAGCGGGCCGAGTCGATCGGGCTGACCCCGCTGGTCGAGGTGCACGACGAGGAGGAGATCCGGCGCGCGGTGGACGCCGGTGCGCGGATCATCGGGGTCAACGCCCGCAACCTGAAGACCCTCGAGGTCGACCGCGACACCTTCGGCAACGTGGTGCACGCGATCCCGGACGGCATCGTCAAGGTCGCCGAGTCGGGCGTGCGCGGGCCGCACGACCTGATCGCCTACGCCAACCTGGGCGCCGACGCGGTCCTGGTCGGCGAGTCGCTGGTGACCGGCAAGGACCCGAAGGCGGCCGTCGCCGACCTGGTCGCGGCCGGCGCGCACCCGGCCCTGCGCAACAAGCAGCAGGGCTGACGCAATGGCCCTCGCCCCCCGCCTCGCCCCCGGTTGCCGCCCGCGCGGTTGCCGCGCCCCCGCGCGCCGGGTGCTCGGGCGCCGGGTGCGGTACGTGATCGGCTGCGAGCCCGGGCAGGTCCCGGGACGTCGATGGCGACGGACGATGCACGGCTGAAGCCCGTTCCCGTCCGTTCACCATCACACCAGGATTCTTCGTGTCCGAAAATCTGACAGGCCCTCAGGTCCCTGACGCCCGGGGCTACTTCGGCGCCTACGGCGGCCGTTTCATCCCCGAGGCGCTGGTCGCCGCCGTCGAGCAGGTCGCCGACGAGTACGAGAAGGCCAAGCACGACCCGGCCTTCACCGCCGAGCTCGACCTGCTGCTCAAGGACTACACCGGCCGCCCCAGCCCGCTCACCGACGTGCACCGGTTCTCCGCCGAGGCGGGCGGCGCGCGGGTGCTGCTCAAGCGCGAGGACCTCAACCACACGGGCTCGCACAAGATCAACAACGTGCTCGGCCAGGCCCTGCTCACCCGCCGGATGGGCAAGACCCGGATCATCGCGGAGACCGGCGCCGGCCAGCACGGCGTGGCCACCGCCACCGCCTGCGCGCTCTTCGGCTTCGACTGCACCATCTACATGGGCGAGGTCGACACCGAGCGCCAGGCGCTCAACGTGGCCCGGATGCGGATGCTCGGCGCCGAGGTGGTGGCCGTCAAGTCCGGCAGCCGCACCCTCAAGGACGCCATCAACGAGGCCTTCCGCGACTGGGTGGCCAACGTCGACAACACCCACTACCTGTTCGGCACGGTGGCCGGGCCGCACCCGTTCCCGGCCATGGTCCGCGACTTCCACCGGGTGATCGGCGTCGAGGCCAGGGCCCAGGTGATCGAGCGCACCGGCAAGCTGCCGGACGCCGTGGTCGCCTGCGTGGGCGGCGGCTCCAACGCGATCGGCATCTTCCACGAGTTCATCCCGGACGCCGGGGTGCGCCTGATCGGCTGCGAGGCGGCCGGCGAGGGCGTCGACACCGCGCGCCACGCGGCCACCCTGACCAAGGGCGAGCCGGGCGTGCTGCACGGCGCGCGCAGCTACGTGCTGCAGGACGAGGACGGCCAGACCATCGAGAGCCACTCGATCTCGGCGGGCCTGGACTACCCGGGCATCGGCCCCGAGCACGCCTGGCTGAAGGACACCGGGCGGGCCGAGTACCGCCCGGTCACCGACGACGAGGCGATGCTGGCGCTGCGCCTGCTGTCGCGCACCGAAGGCATCATCCCGGCCATCGAGAGCGCCCACGCGCTGGCCGGCGCGCTGGTGCTCGGCCGCGAACTCGGCCCGGACGCGACCCTCCTGGTCAACCTCTCGGGCCGCGGCGACAAGGACATGCACACCGCCGCCCAGTACTTCGGCCTCTACGACACCGCCGCCGCTGCCCAGGGGGAGACCCGATGACCTCCAAGCTCAGTGGCGTGCTCGCCGCCGCCGCGGCCGAGAACCGCGCCGCCCTGATCGGCTACCTGCCGGCCGGTTTCCCGACCGTGGACGGCGGGATCCGGGCGGTCAACGCCCTGCTGGAGGGCGGCTGCGACATCGTCGAGGTCGGCCTGCCGCACTCCGACCCGGTGCTGGACGGCCCGACCATCCAGACCGCCGACGACATCGCGCTGCGCGGCGGGGTGCGGATCAAGGACGTGCTGCGCACCGTGCAGGAGGTGTCCGGGGCGCACCCCGAGGCCGCCGTGCTGGTGATGACGTACTGGAACCCGGTGGACCGCTACGGCACCGCCCGGTTCGCCGCCGACCTGGCCGCGGCCGGGGGAGCGGGCGTCATCCTGCCCGACCTGCCGGTGGAGGAGTCCGAGGCCTGGCGCGCGGCGGCGGCCGAGCACGGTCTGGACACCGTCTTCGTGGTCGCCCCGAGCAGCCGGGACAAGCGGCTGGCCGAGGTCACGGCGGCCGGTAGCGGCTTCGTCTACGCGGCCGCGGTGATGGGCGTGACCGGCAGCCGGGCCCAGGTCGGCGAGCTGGCCGAGGACCTGGTCGCCCGCACCCGGGCCGCCACCGACCTGCCGGTCTGCGTGGGCCTGGGCGTCTCCACCGCCGCGCAGGCGGCGCAGGTGGCCGGCTTCGCCGACGGCGTGATCGTCGGATCGGCCTTCGTCCAGCGGATCCTGGACGCGGACGGCGACGAGCGGCTTGCGCTCGCGGCGGTCCGCGAGCTGGCCGCCGACCTCGCCGAGGGCGTGCGCCGGCGCTGAGTCACCGCATCGCCCGGCCCTGCTGACGGCCCGTCATCTCCTCGGAGGTGGCGGGCCGTTCTGCCCTCCTGTCCGCGTCCAGCCCGTACGGGTGAATCCGCACGGCCTGACGTGTCATCGGTTTGCCCGAGGCGTTGCACCGGATGCGACTTTGGGAACGGTTCTGCCCGTTGCCGTTCGTGCACTCCGCAGCAACCGCGATGACCTACCCGTGATCCACCGGAGGGAGCGCCGCCGTGACCGGTCTGCATCGTGGTGTCCTGCTCAGGGCAGCCGCCGCCGCGTTGGTGCTGGCCGGCGCCTTCGGCGGGGAGCATGTGGTGGGCCATGCGCTGGCCAAGCGCGGCGCCGAGTTGGCGGCCCGTCAGCACCACGCGGATCAGGCCTCGCACGATCCCGGGCGGGTCGGTCCCGGACAGATCGTCAAAAGGGACAGATAGCTCATCATCCCTCTTTCGGGTGACTCGGTCATTTGTGCAGCAATTGGAGTAAACAGCGTCAATCCCCTACGGTTCATCAGGTAGCTCCCGCAGGCGCGGTGCGCCGGGCGGCGGATGTCTGAGAAGGGGGTGGCGCGGGTGGCCGAGAGCGAGTCGGTGCTGCGACGCCGGGCCACGGGCTCGGCCTTCGAGTGGCTCAGTACTGCGGTGCGGCTGGGCCTCGCGGTGGTCTGGGGCTGGGCGGGGCTCGCCAAGATCTCCGATCCGGCGGTCGCGGCCCAGGCCGTGCGGGCCTACCGGATCCTGCCCGAGTCGCTGGTCAAGCCGGTCGGATACGGCCTGCCGTTCCTGGAGTTGGCGCTCGCGGTGCTGCTGCTGATCGGCCTCGCGGTGCGGGTGGCCGCGGTGATCTCGGTGGTCCTGCTGCTCGTCTTCATCGCGGGCATCGCCTCGACCTGGGCCCGCGGCATCTCGGTCGACTGCGGCTGCTTCGGCGGCGGCGGGGCGGTGGCCGCCTCGCAGACCCAGTACCTGCAGGAGATCCTGCGCGACATCGGCTTCCTGCTGATGGCGCTCTGGCTGGTGTTCCGGCCGCGCACCAAGGCGTCGGTGGACGCCTGGCTCTCGTTGTGAGCCCCCACCTCCGGTGACCCCGGCCCTCCCCTGACAGCGGCCCCCTGACCCCGGCCCTCTCCTGATAGCGGCACCGATTTCTCCTGGAAGCCTGGAAGCAGAGACATGAGCGAGAAGAACCGAGACGGCAAGCGCACGGCCCGCGAGCGGATGAAGGAGGAGCGGGTCGCCCGGGAGGCCAAGGACGCCCGCAAGAAGAAGCTGCTGGTGGTCGGCGCCGTGCTGGTGGTCCTGGCGGGGGCCGCCGGCATCGGCTTCGCGGTGCAGAGCGGCCGGTCCAGCTCGGACACCCCGAAGGCGGCGCCAGCGGGTGCGATCGGCCCCAAGAACCTGGTGATCCCCGACGGCCCGGCCAACGCCCCCTCGACGCTCGTCGTCTACGAGGACCCGCGGTGCCCCGCCTGCGGCGCCTTCGAGCGTGAATTCGCGCCCACCATCGACCAGTTGCAGGACCAGGGCAAGCTGTACAACAACTACCACATCGTCTCGTTCATCGACCGGCACGACGGCGGCAAGGGCTCCAAGAACGGCGCCAACGCGCTCGCCTGCGCCCAGGACGCGGGCTACTTCCGCGCCTACCACGACGTGCTCTACAAGAACCAGCCGGATGAGACGGTGGACTCCTGGAAGGACAAGTCCAAGCTGATCGACCTGGCCAAGCAGGTCCCGGGTCTGGACTCGCCGACCTTCGAGGCCTGCGTCAACACCAACAAGTACGGCAGCTGGGTCTCGGCGGTCGAGCAGGACTTCGACAAGTCCGGCTACACCTCGACGCCGACCGTGCTGCTCAACGGCAAGTCGATCTACCCCAAGAACGGCTCCGAGGACATCACTCCGGACAACCTGGTGAAGTGGGTCAACGAGGCCAACCAGGGCAAGCCGCTGGGCACCACCGGCAGCGCCTCGGCCAGCCCGGCGCCGAGCAGCACGGCCGCCGAGACCGACCCGAACCAGGCGCCGACCAGCTGAGCGGTGGCCCATCGCCCTCCCGGCGGTGCTCGCCGAGTGCCGCCGGGAGGGGGCTGTTTCGAAACCGGAACCGCTGCTGGTACCGACCCGAGGCCGGCGCGCGGTAGCGTCGGAAGCGCTATGGAACTCGCCTACATCCCCAGCCCGTCCCGGGGCGTCCTGTACCTCGGACCGGTCCCGCTGCGCGCGTACGCCTTCTGCATCATCATCGGTGTCGCCGTCGCGGTCTGGCTCGGCAGCAGGCGCTGGGTCGCCCGCGGCGGCGCCAGGCACACGGTGGGCGACATCGCCGTCTGGGCGGTGCCGTTCGGCCTGGTCGGCGGCCGGCTCTACCACGTGATCACCGATCACCAGCTGTACTTCGGTGCGGGGCAGAACCCGTGGAACGCCTTCAAGATCTGGGAGGGCGGCCTCGGCATCTGGGGCGCGATCGCGCTCGGCGCGGTCGGCGCCTGGATCGGCTGCCGCCGCCGGGGCGTGCCGCTGCCCGCGTACGCCGACGCCATCGCACCGGGCATCGCGCTCGCCCAGGCCTGCGGCCGGTGGGGCAACTGGTTCAACCAGGAGCTGTACGGCAGGCCGACCTCGCTGCCCTGGGGCCTGCACATCCACAAGGTCAACCCGGACGGCACGGTCACCGACGGGATCTTCCAGCCGACCTTCCTCTACGAGTCGATCTGGTGCGTCGGCGTGGCGTTCCTGGTGATCTGGGCCGACCGCAGGTACCGCCTCGGCCACGGCCGGGCCTTCGCGCTCTACGTCGCCGCCTACACGGTGGGTCGGGCCTGGATCGAGTACCTGCGGATCGACGAGGCGCACCACGTGCTGGGCCTGCGGCTCAACGACTGGACCTCGATCGTCGTCTTCGTGGGTGCGGTGACCTACCTGGTGGTGGTCGGCAGGAAGCGGCCGGGCCGGGAGGCGCCGGACTCGATCGACCCCGCCGCCGCGGTGTCCCCGGCGGTCGACGAGGAGCCGTCCGCGGCGTCCTCCGAGGACGCTGACCAGCCCGCGGCGCCCACCGAGGAGTCGCACCACAGTAGCTGACGGACCGTCAGAACGGGCCCCGGAGTGCACGCACTCCGGGGCCCGTTCGTCTGCCCAGCCGGTAAAAGCGCAGGTCAGCGAGGTAAGCCAGGGCTTGCTTGCTGGAAATGGTCAGACCGTCCGACTAGTTTCGAAGGGTGAGAAGCCCTGGGGGCCAGCCACGCTCACGGCCGTTCGCCGTGCCCGCAGGCGCCCGCAGTGGGGGAAGTCGGCAACAGGAGGGCCAGCACCATGTCCATCACCATCACCGAACCCGTCCTCGGCGAGCCGGCCCAGCCGCGGGTCCCGGCCGAGGGCCACCACCGCGATGTCAACGGCGGCTGGCTGCGTCCGGCGATCTTCGGCGCGATGGACGGGCTGGTCTCCAACTTCGCCCTGATGACCGGCGTGGTCGGCGGTGCGGCGAGCAACAGCACGGTGATCCTCACCGGCCTTGCCGGCCTGGCGGCGGGCGCCTGCTCGATGGCGGCGGGGGAGTACACCTCGGTGGCCTCGCAGCGCGAGCTGGTCCAGGCCGAGATCGAGGCCGAGCGGCTGGAGCTGCGCCGCAACCCCGAGGGCGAGCTGGTCGAGCTGGCCCAGCTCTACGTGTCGCGCGGTGTCGATCCGGAGCTGGCCCACGAGGTGGCCCGCCAGCTGACCCGCGACCCCGAGCAGGCCCTGGAGGTGCACGCCCGCGAGGAGCTGGGGGTGGACCCGCACGACCTGCCCAGCCCGCTGGTCGCCGCGCTCTCCTCGTTCGGCTGCTTCGCGCTCGGCGCGCTGCTGCCGCTGCTGCCCTACCTGCTGGGCGCCACCTCGCTGGTGCCCGCGCTGCTGCTGGCGGTGCTCGGCCTGTTCGGCTGCGGCGCCGTGGTGGCCCGGGTGACCGCCCGCAGCTGGTGGTACAGCGGACTGCGTCAGCTGGTGCTGGGCGCCTGCGCGGCCGGGGTGACCTACCTGCTCGGCTGGCTGATCGGTGGCCATGTGGGCTGACGGAGTGTCAGTCGTGTGTGGAAGATCACGCATGCTCCTGCATATTCATGCAGAATATTGACTGCGAGGCGCTGCCGACCATCGGTCCAGCGCCTCGTGGCGTATTTCGGGGCCGGAATCGCAGGTGGCCGGCCGGGGCCCGCGCAGCCGTGTCGTTTCGCTCCTGTTTCGGGCCGCGAACAGCGGGGCACACTGGTGGCAGCTTGCGGATGAGCGTCTGCCTCTCCAGCTCGCCGATACCGGCCGGTAACCGCCCCTGACCAGGGGGGTGTTGTCCGCCATGTGGACGAGAAAGTCCACTACCCGGGATATGCGGCATCATGTAACCTGCACGAAATCGCAGAGGGCCAACGTCGTCCCTGTTGCAACTGCACCTCTTGCCAAGACGACGACGGGAGAGCCGATGCTGTCTGCATCCATGCACTCCGACAACGAGCCCCAGGGCAGCAGCCGCTCCCCGTATGCGCTCGTTCCGGATGCGCGACCTGCTGCTCAGGGCCTGTACGACCCACGAAACGAGCACGACGCCTGCGGCGTCGGCTTCGTCGCCACGCTGACCGGCATCGCCGACCACACCATCGTCGAGCAGGCGCTGTGCGTGCTGCGCAACCTGGAGCACCGCGGTGCCACCGGCGCCGAGCCGGACTCCGGCGACGGCGCCGGCATCCTGACCCAGATCCCGGACGCCTTCCTGCGGGCCCAGGTCGCCTTCGAGCTGCCGGCCGCCGGCCACTACGCCGTCGGCATCGCCTTCCTCCCCGACGAGGACGCGGCCGACGCCGCCGCGGTCGCCGCCATCGAGGCGATCGCCGCTGAGGAGGACCTGACCGTCCTCGGCTGGCGCGAGGTGCCCACCGCTCCCGACCTGCTGGGCGCCACCGCCCGCTCGGTGATGCCGCGCTTCCGTCAGCTCTTCCTGGCGGCGGCGAGCGGCGAGCGGACCGGCATCGAGCTGGACCGGGTGGCCTTCGTGGTGCGCAAGCGCGCCGAGCGCGAGGCCGGGGTCTACTTCCCCTCGCTCTCCGCCCGCACCATCGTCTACAAGGGCATGCTCACCACCGGGCAGCTGGAGCCGTTCTTCCCCGACCTGTCGGACCGGCTCTACGCCTCCGCGATCGGCCTGATCCACTCCCGGTTCTCCACCAACACCTTCCCGAGCTGGCCGCTCGCCCACCCCTACCGGTTCGTCGCGCACAACGGTGAGATCAACACCGTCAAGGGCAACCGGAACTGGATGACCGCGCGCGAGTCGCAGCTGGCCACCGACCTGATCCCCGCCAACAAGAACGGGCAGGGTCTCAGCCGGATCTTCCCGATCTGCACCCCGGACCACTCCGACTCGGCCTCCTTCGACGAGGTCCTGGAGCTGCTCCACCTCGGCGGGCGCTCGCTGCCGCACTCGGTGCTGATGATGATCCCGGAGGCCTGGGAGAACCACGCCACCATGGACCCGGCCCGGCGCGCCTTCTACCAGTTCCACTCCAACCTGATGGAGCCCTGGGACGGACCGGCCTGCGTCACCTTCACCGACGGCACCCAGATCGGCGCGGTGCTGGACCGCAACGGCCTGCGCCCGGCCCGGTACTGGATCACCGAGGACGGCCTGGTGGTGCTCTCCTCCGAGGTCGGCGTGCTCGACCTGGACCAGGAGAAGGTGGTCAAGAAGGGCCGGCTGCAGCCCGGCAAGGTGTTCCTGATCGACACCGCCGAGCACCGGATCGTCGAGGACGAGGAGCTCAAGGCCCAGCTCGCCGGCGCGCACCCGTACGGCGAGTGGGTCGCGGCCGGCCAGATCGAACTGGCCAAGCTGCCCGAGCGCGAGCACATCGCGCACACCCACGCCTCGGTGACGCGCCGTCAGCAGACCTTCGGCTACACGGAGGAGGAGCTGCGGGTCATCCTGGCGCCGATGGCGAAGACCGGCGGTGAGGCGCTCGGCTCGATGGGCACCGACTCGCCGATCGCCGCCCTCTCCGAGAAGCCCCGGCTGCTCTTCGACTACTTCGTGCAGCTCTTCGCCCAGGTCACCAACCCGCCGCTGGACGCGATCCGCGAAGAGCTGGTCACCTCGCTGCTGAGCAACCTCGGCCCCGAGGGCAACCTGCTGGCCACCGACGCCGCGCACTGCCGCGCGGTCGGCATCACCTTCCCGGTGATCGACAACGACGAGCTGGCCAAGCTCATCCACATCAACGCCGACGGCGACCAGCCGGGCCTGAAGGCCGTCACGCTCTCCGGCCTCTACAAGGTCTCCGGCGGCGGCCAGGCGCTGGCGGCCCGGCTGGCGGCCATCGCGGCCGAGGCCGACGCGGCGATCGCCGACGGCGCGCGGATCATCGTGCTCTCCGACCGGCACTCCGACGCCGAGCACGCGCCGATCCCCTCGCTGCTGCTCACCTCCTCGGTGCACCACCACCTGATCCGCACCAAGCAGCGCACCGCGATCTCGCTGCTGGTCGAGGCCGGCGACGTCCGCGAGGTGCACCACGTGGCGCTGCTGGTCGGCTACGGCGCCGGCGCGGTCAACCCGTACCTGGCGATGGAGTCGGTCGAGGACCTGGTCGCCCAGGGCACCTTCCTGACCGGGATCGAGCCCGAGAAGGCGATCAAGAACCTGATCAAGGCGCTCGGCAAGGGCGTGCTCAAGGTGATGTCCAAGATGGGCATCTCCACCGTCGCCTCCTACCGCGGCGCGCAGGTCTTCGAGGCCATCGGCCTCGCCCAGGAGACGGTGGACGCCTACTTCACCGGCACCACCAGCAAGCTCGGCGGCATCGGCCTGGACGAGATCGCCAAGGAGACCGCCGCCCGGCACGCCAAGGCCTACCCCGCCTCCGGCATCTCCGCCGCGCACCGCGCGCTGGACATCGGCGGCGAGTACCAGTGGCGCCGCGAGGGCGAGCCGCACCTGTTCGACCCGGACACCGTCTTCCGGCTGCAGCACGCCACCCGCACCCGGCGCTACGACATCTTCAAGCAGTACACCGAGCGGGTGAACGAGCAGTCCGAGCGGCTGATGACGCTGCGCGGTCTCTTCAAGCTGGACGGCAAGGGCCGGGCGCCGATCTCCATCGACGAGGTCGAGCCGGTCTCCGAGATCGTCAAGCGCTTCTCCACCGGCGCCATGTCCTACGGCTCCATCTCGATGGAGGCGCACGAGACGCTGGCCATCGCGATGAACCAGCTGGGCGGCAAGTCCAACACCGGTGAGGGCGGCGAGGACCCGGAGCGCCTGCACGACCCGGCCCGCCGCTCGGCGATCAAGCAGGTCGCCTCCGGCCGGTTCGGCGTCACCAGCGAGTACCTGGTCAACGCCGACGACATCCAGATCAAGATGGCCCAGGGCGCCAAGCCCGGCGAGGGCGGCCAGCTGCCCGGCCACAAGGTCTACCCGTGGGTCGCCAAGACCCGGCACTCGACCCCGGGCGTCGGCCTGATCTCGCCGCCGCCGCACCACGACATCTACTCCATCGAGGACCTGGCCCAGCTGATCCACGACCTCAAGAACGCCAACCCGGACGCCCGCATCCACGTGAAGCTGGTCTCCGAGGTCGGCGTCGGCACGGTCGCGGCGGGCGTCTCCAAGGCGCACGCGGACGTGGTGCTGGTCTCCGGCCACGACGGCGGCACGGGTGCTTCGCCGCTGACCTCGCTGAAGCACGCGGGCGGTCCCTGGGAGCTCGGCCTGGCCGAGACCCAGCAGACCCTGCTGCTCAACGGGCTGCGCGACCGGATCGTGGTGCAGACCGACGGCCAGCTCAAGACCGGCCGCGACGTGGTGATCGCCGCCCTCCTCGGCGCCGAGGAGTTCGGCTTCGCGACCGCGCCGCTGGTGGTCTCCGGCTGCGTCATGATGCGGGTCTGCCACCTGGACACCTGCCCGGTCGGCGTCGCCACCCAGAACCCGGTGCTGCGCGAGCGGTTCTCCGGCAAGCCCGAATTCGTGGTCAACTTCTTCGAGTTCATCGCCGAGGAGGTCCGCGAGACGCTGGCCGAGCTGGGCTTCCGCTCGATCGAGGAGGCCGTCGGCCACGCCGAGCACATCGACGCCGGCGCCGCGATCAACCACTGGAAGGCCGCCGGGCTCGACCTGACCCCGCTCTTCCACGTCCCCGCACTGCCCGAAGGCGCCGCGCTGCACCGCACCACCACGCAGGACCACGCGCTCGACAAGGCGCTCGACAACCAGCTGATCGAGCTGGCCGAGGACGCCCTGGAGCGCGGCGAGGCGGTCCGGATCCAGCTGCCGATCCGCAACGTCAACCGCACGGTCGGCACCATGCTCGGCCACCAGGTGACCAAGCGGTACCGCGGCGAGGGCCTGCCCGAGGGCACCATCGACGTCACCTTCACCGGCTCGGCCGGCCAGTCCTTCGGCGCCTTCGTGCCGCGCGGCATCACGCTGCGGCTGGAGGGCGACGCCAACGACTACGTCGGCAAGGGCCTGTCCGGCGGCGTGCTGGTGGTCCGCCCGGCCCGCGACGCGGCCGCCATCGGCGCCGACGCGCAGGCGCACGTGATCGCCGGCAACACCATCGGCTACGGCGCCACCAGCGGCCGGATCCACCTGCGCGGCAAGGCCGGTGAGCGGTTCGCGGTGCGCAACTCGGGTGCCACCCTGGTGGTCGAGGGCGTGGGCGACCACGGCCTGGAGTACATGACCGGCGGACGGGTCGTCATCCTCGGCGAGACCGGCCGCAACCTGGCCGCGGGCATGTCCGGCGGCATGGCGTACGTGCTGGACCTGCGTCCGGCCAACGTCAACGGCGGTCTGGTGGGCATCGAGGCCCCCGACGCCAAGGACCGCGAATGGCTGCGCGAGACCGTGCAGCAGCACTACGAGGAGACCGGCTCGACGGTTGCCGCCGAGCTGCTGGCCGACTGGGGCAGCGGGGTCTCCCGCTTCTCCAAGATCATGCCGACCGACTACAAGGCTGTGCTCGCCGCCAAGGACGCCGCTGAGCGCGATGGACTCTCCGAGTCCGAGACCACTCGCAAGATGATGGAGGCGGCACATGGCTGACCCCAAGGGCTTCCTGACCACCGGAAAGCAGCTCGCCGAGCGCCGTCCCGTGGACGTGCGGCTGCGGGACTGGAACGAGGTCTACGTCGAGCGCAGCCTGCTGCCGATCATCAGCAAGCAGGCCGGGCGTTGCATGGACTGCGGCATCCCGTTCTGCCACAACGGCTGCCCGCTGGGGAACCTGATCCCCGAGTGGAACGACCTCGCCTTCCGGGACGACTGGGCCGGCGCGATCGAGCGGCTGCACGCGACCAACAACTTCCCGGAGTTCACCGGGCGGTTGTGCCCCGCGCCGTGCGAGTCGGCCTGCGTGCTCGGGATCAACCAGGACGCGGTGACCATCAAGAACGTCGAGGTCACCATCATCGACAAGGCCTGGGACAACGGCGGGGTCCGCCCGCAGGTGCCCGAGCGGCTCTCCGGCAAGACGGTCGCCGTCGTCGGCTCCGGGCCGGCGGGACTCGCCGCCGCCCAGCAGCTCACCCGGGCCGGCCACACCGTCGTGGTCTACGAGCGCGCCGACCGGATCGGCGGCCTGCTGCGGTACGGCATCCCCGAGTTCAAGATGGAGAAGCGCCACATCAACCGCCGCATCGAGCAGATGCGCGCGGAGGGCACCCGGTTCCGCACCGGCGTGGAGATCGGCTCCGACCTGACCGGCCAGCAGCTGCGCGAGCGCTTCGACGCGGTGGTGGTCGCCGCCGGTGCCACCACCGCCCGCGACCTGCCGGTGCCCGGGCGCGAGCTCAAGGGCGTCCACCAGGCGATGGAGTACCTGCCGCTGGCCAACAAGGTCCAGGAGGGCGACTTCGTCGAGGCCCCGATCAGCGCCAAGGGCAAGCACGTCATCGTGATCGGCGGCGGCGACACCGGCGCCGACTGCCTGGGCACCGCGCTGCGCCAGGGGGCGGCCTCGGTCACCCAGCTGGAGATCATGCCGCGCCCCGGCGAGGAGCGCCCCGGCCACCAGCCGTGGCCGACCATGCCGATGACCTACAAGGTCACCTCCGCGCACGAGGAGGGCGGTGACCGGGTCTACTCCGTGAACACCACCCACTTCTCCGGCGATGAGGACGGCAACGTCCAGGAACTCCACCTGGTCGAGGTCGAGTTCAAGGACGGCCGGTTCACGCCGGTGCCCGGCACCGAGCGCTCGATCCCCGCGCAGCTGGTCACCCTGGCGATGGGCTTCACCGGGACCGACGTTCGCAACGGTCTCGTCGAGCAGCTGGGCGCCGAGCTCGACGCCCGCGGCAACGTGGCCCGGGACTCGAAGTTCGCCACCAACGTCGACGGCGTCTACGTCTGCGGCGACGCGGGCCGCGGCCAGTCGCTGATCGTCTGGGCGATCGCCGAGGGCCGCTCGGCGGCCGCCGCGGTCGACGCCTACCTGGGCGGCAAGACCGCGCTGCCCGCCCCGATCCGCCCCACCGACCGCCCGCTGGTGGTCTGACACACCGCCAGCCCCACCGAAAGCCACACCGGGAAAACCCTCCCGCACACCGCCCGCTTCCCAGCGGGCCGCACCAAACCCGTTGCACCGTCAGAGCCGCCGGTCCGCAACGGAGCACGAACGACGGCGCCTGCCCCTCCCCGACCAAGCGGGGGCAGGCGCCGTCGGTGTTCTCCGAGCCTCGGCACGGACATTGCGGGCATGGAATATGGCAAGTATGGTTGACTGTATGGCCTCGAAGAAGATCACAGTCACCATCCCGGAGGAACTCCTGGAGGAGATCCGCTCGGATGCGGCCGAGCGTGGCATTTCGGCGTATGTCGCCGAGGCCCTTCAGTACAAGCGCGACCGAGATCGGCTCCAGGAACTCGTCGGATGGCTTGAGGACGAGCACGGGGTGGTCACGCCCGACGAGCGCGCGGCTGCCCATCGGGAGCTGGACGACCTGGACGCGGAGCACGAGCGCCGCCGGGCCGCTCGGGGCGGGCGCGCCGGAGACGCCGCGTGAAGAAGCGCGGTGAGGGGGCTGCCAAGCAGCTTCGCGTGTTCGTACTGGATTGCGAGGCGCTGTCGCTCGCGGTCCGTGGCGACCGGATGATGATCGCTCGGCTCGACCTGGCCGCCCGGGGCGAGGCCGAGGTCGTGACCTCACCCATGACGTTGGTGGAGGCGTACGACGCCAGGACTCACGAGCAGCGCTGGGACTGGGTGTTGTCCCGGGTCAAGGTGGCCGAACTGGGGCGGGACCAGGCCAGGCAGGCTCGTCGGCTCCTCGCTGAAGCCGGCCTGCATGGTCACAAGTACGCGATCGATGCCATGCTCGCCGTCGTCGCGCTGGGCCAGCAGGGCCAGGTGACGGTCCTCACGTCCGACATCGATGACCTGGAGCGGCTCGTGCCGGATCACATCGTCGTCAAGAAGGTCTGAGTAACGCGATCACCGCGTCAACTCCGTTGCGGAAGATGACGGTTCGTCGGGTGCGCGAGGTGCGCTCCTGGGTGAACTCACAGCTTCCATCCCGTGCTTGTGTCAGTTGGACATGGCAGACTGCGGCCCGGAGCCAAGGTGAGGAGCAGGCGCGATGAGCAGCGGCACCGGTCAGACCGGGAGCGGGGTGACGGTCCGACGGCTGCTGCTGGGGTCCCAGTTGCGCCGACTGCGTGAGGCGCAGGGCGTCACCCGGGAGGTCGCCGGGTACGAGATCCGCGCTTCCGAGTCGAAGATCGGCCGGATGGAGCTGGGCCGGGTCAGCTTCAAGGAGCGCGACGTCGCCGACCTGCTCTCGCTCTACGGCATCACCGACCCCGGCCAGCGCGCCGAGCTGCTCTCGATGGTGCGCGCCGCCAACGCGACGCCCTGGTGGCACGCTTACGCCGACGTGGTGCCCGGCTGGTTCCAGACCTACCTGGGCTTCGAGGAGGCGGCCGGCACCATCTCCTCCTACGAGGTGCAGTTCGTGCCCGGGCTGCTGCAGACCGAGGAGTACGCCCGCACGGTGATCCAGCTCGGCGCGCAGAGCGCCCCGCAGGAGGAGATCGAGCGCCGGGTCGAGGTGCGGATGCGCCGCCAGCGGCTGCTGGTCCGCGAGGGCGGCCCGCGCCTGGTCGCCGTGATCGACGAGGCGGCGCTGCGGCGCCCGTGCGGCGGTCCGGCGGTGATGCAGGGTCAGTTGACCCGGTTGCTGGAGCTGGCCGACCGGCCGCAGATCGAGCTGCAGGTGATGCCGCTGGGCTTCGACGGCCTGTCCGCCGAGACCGGCGCCTTCTCACTGCTGGCCTTCCGCGAGCCCGACCTGGCCGAAGTCGTCTACCTGGAGCAGTTCACCACCGCGCTCTACCTGGACCGCCCGCGCGAGGTGGCCGAGTACGCCGACTCCCTGGCCCGGTTGCGAGCCGACAGCCTGACGCCCGAACGCAGTCGCGAGCTTCTCCGTTCGCTACTCCAAGACGCCTGACATATCAGTAGGATGATCCCCTGTCAGCTTGTGAAGGGGAGCCAGGTGTCGCACTTTTCGGAACTCGCCCTGCAGTACATCGACGGTGAATGGCGCAGGGGCAGTGGTTCCTGGGACATCGTCGACATCAACCCCTACAACGGCGAGAAGCTGGCCGTGATCACGGTGGCCACCGTCGCGGAGGTCGACCAGGCCTACCGGGCGGCCGAGCGGGCGCAGCGCGCCTGGGCGGCGACCAACCCCTACACCCGTCGCCAGGTCTTCGAGCGCGCCCTGCGGATCATCGAGGACCGCGAGCAGGAGATCACCGAGACCATCATCGCCGAACTCGGCGGCACCCACCTCAAGGCCGCCTTCGAGCTGTCGCTGACCAAGGACATGCTGCGCGAGGCGATGCAGCTGGCGATCCGCCCCGAGGGTCGGATCCTGCCCTCGCCGGTGGACGGCAAGGAGAACCGCCTCTACCGGCTGCCGGTCGGCGTGGTCGGGGTGATCAGCCCCTTCAACTTCCCGCTCTTCCTCTCCATGAAGCCGGTCGCCCCCGCGCTCGCGCTCGGCAACGCGGTGGTGCTCAAGCCGCACCAGGACGCTCCGATCGTCGGTGGCACCCTGATCGCCAAGATCTTCGAAGAGGCCGGCCTGCCGGGCGGCCTGCTCAACGTGGTGGTCACCGACATCGCCGAGATCGGCGACGCGCTGCTCGAGCACCCGGTGCCCAAGGCGATCTCGTTCACCGGCTCGGACCGGGTCGGCCGGCACGTGGCCACCGTGGCCGCCTCGCACTTCAAGCGCTCGGTGCTGGAACTGGGCGGCAACAGCGCGCTGATCGTGCTGGACGACGCCGACGTCGACTACGCGGTGGACGCGGCCACCTTCAGCCGCTTCGCGCACCAGGGCCAGGTCTGCATGGCCGCCAACCGGGTGCTGGTGGACCGCTCGGTGCTCGCCGAGTTCACCGAGAAGTTCGTCGCCAAGGTCGCCTCGCTCACCGTCGGCGACCCCCAGGACCCCGCCACCCAGATCGGCCCGCTGATCAACACCACCCAGGCCGACGCGCTCGTCGCCCAGGTCGACCAGGCGCTGGCCGACGGCGCCACCGCGCTGCTGCGCGGCACCACCGTCGGGACCCTGATGGCGCCCGTGGTGCTCACCGACCTGGACCCGCAGGCCCCGATCCTGCGGCGCGAGCTGTTCGGCCCCGTCGTCCTGCTGGTCCCCTTCGACGGCGAGGACGAGGCGGTGGCGCTCGCCAACGACACCCCCTTCGGGCTCAGCGGCGCCGTGCACACCGGCGACATCGAGCGTGGTGTGCGGGTGGCGCAGCGGATCGAGACCGGCATGATCCACGTCAACGACGGCACCATCGCCGACGAGCCGATCGTGCCGTTCGGCGGCGAGAAGAACTCCGGGGTGGGCCGGCTGAACGGCGAGTCCACGGTGGAGGCCTTCACCACGGTCAAGTGGATCTCCATCCAGCACGGGCGCAGCCGCTTCCCGTTCTGATCGGGCGCAGCTCGCGATCGGACGGAGCTGTGATCGAGCGGAGCCCCGAACGGGTGAAATAGGGCATGGCTGGACATACCATCGCAGAGAGGCGTCGATGGGAGGCCAGTGATGACCAAGCGACCGGCGGGCAAGAAGACCAGCGTCAAACTCCGCCGCGGCACCCAGGAGATCCTGGAGCGCCGCGGCATGGCCGCCTCCGGTGGTGGCAGGCCCCGCGCCTTCGGCCCGGTGCTGCACACCGGCACCGGTGGCAGCGCCCCGGTCGGCTACGGCACCTACGCGGCGCTGGCCGGCGAGGCGCCCTTCAGCCATGGCGGGCGCCGGATGACCGAGGAGCGGGCGCTGACCGGTGCGCTGCCCGCGCACGCCGAACTCAAGGGCCACCGGCACCGGGGCGCCGAGCGGCACTCGGCGCACTGAGCGGCAGGCAGCGGAGTAGCAGGGTGTGAGGGCCGGTACGCCGTACCGGCCCTCACCGCTGTGGCGAGGCCGCCGGCGCCGGGCCGTCCAGCAGTTCCCCCACCCGCTCGGCCAGCGCCTCCTCCGGCGGCCGGCCGCCCGGCTCCAGGCGCTGCCAGGAGAGGTCCCGCTCGTAGTGCTCCAGCGCGGCCACCGCCGCATCGACCAGCCGGCTCGGTCGCTCGGGCGCGGCCTCGGAGTCGGTCCGCCGCTCGTTCAGCTTCTCGGTCAGTTTCTCGGTCAGCTGGTCGAGCAGGTAGCGGGCCAGCGTGCCGCCCTGCTCTGGCCAGCGCGCCAGTGCCACGCGCTCGCGCTGCTCGGCCAGCCGTTTCAGCGACTCCGGAAACTCGGTGTCGGGCTCGGGCTCGGGCTGTGAAACCGGTTCGGGCTCGGGCTGGGGATCCGGTTCAGGATCCGGCACCGGCTGCGGTGGCTCGAAGACCACCCCCAGCACCGCCCCCGCCGCATACAGCCCACCCACCACCGCCACCCCGGTCGCCCCGAGCCCCTCGGCCAGCGAGACCCCCAGGCCCAGCACCGCGGCGCCGCTGCCCAGATAGTGCGCCCGGCTGCCGAACCAACCCGGCAGCCCGCCCCGGCGCCGGTTACTGGTAGCCACGGATCTCCTCGAACACCCCGTCCAGCGCGCTCGGCCCCGCGGTCGCGTCGAACAGCTTGCCGCCGGTGGTGTCCGCGATCCCCTGCAACTGGGTCTTCGCGCCCTCGCCGAAGAGGATCGGGAAGACCGGCACCGCCTGGAGAGCCGGCGGCAGCACCTTGTAGAAGGCGGCGAAGTCGTCCGTGGTGGCGCCCTCGTTGCTCTCGCCGTCCGTCATCAGCACGATCGAGGTGAACCGGTCGTCCGCTGCCGACGCCTGCTGCTGCTGTTCGACCAGCTGGTAGGCGTGCTCCAGCGTGCTGTAGATCGCGGTGCCGCCGCCGGCCGTCAGGCTCTGCACGTCCGCCGCGATCGCCGCCAGCTCGGCCTGCGGCGCGGTGGCCGGGACCTGGTGGGTGTGCTCCCACTTCACGCCGTCGGCGAAGGAGATCAGGCTGACCTCCTCGCGCTCGCGGAACCCGTTGGCCGCCAGGCTGCCGCCGGCACCGGTGAGCTGGCCGAGCGCCTGCTTCAGCCCGTCCAGCCGGGGCCCCGCCATCGACCCCGAGGTGTCCAGCACGTAGACCGTCCGGGAGGGCCGGCGCAGCTGGTTCTGGTACGCGGCCAGCAGCGCGTCCGCCACGGCCCGGCTGCCGGGGAACGGCAACTCGGGCCGCCGGTCGGTGCCCAGGCCCGCCCCCGGCGCCACGCCCGGCACCACCGGGCGCCGTTCGGTGGTGTCCGAGATCTCGCGCTGGACCTCGGGACGCAGCAGGTCGGCCGTCAGCCGGGCGAACGCGTCCCGGGCCGGGGCACCGGCCGAACTCAGCAGGGTGAGCGGGTAGTCGGCCGACACCACGCCGTCGGTGGGCCGGATCACGGTCAGTTGGGCGTCGGCGGGCAGCGTGCGGTTCAGCGAGAGCAGCACCGACTCGTAGTTCACCAGCGCGCCCACCGAGGCGCCCGAACCGCCCTGCGCCGCGCGCTGGTAGGCCTGGGCCAGCCAGCCGGAGGAGCCCGAGGTCAGCTTCTGCCCCGTGAAGAAGCTCTGCAGCGCCGGGGCGGCCTTCGTCACGTCGTCCTGGGTGAGCGCCGCCTGGGCGCCGGAGAACGCCGAGGCCAGCCCGATCAGCGCGGAGAGACCCGAGTTGGACTGCGAGGGGTCCGCCATGCCGAAGGTCAGCTTGCCCGCCGTCACCGCCTGGCCCACCTGCGACCAGGTCGTCTTCGCCGGATCCCAGCCGAGCGCCGCCAGCACCGAGGCGCGCACCCCGAGCGCCACCGGCGAGACCATGACCGAGGTCTCCGAGAGCAGCTTGCCGGCCGAGCCCGGGTCCAGCCGCAGGTAGTGGTTGGACCCGAACCAGATCGCGTCGTAGTGCCCGTCCGCCTGGCCCGAGGCGAGGGTCGCGGCGCCGGCCAGGGTGCCGGTGTAGCTGAGCTGGACGGTGACCCCGGTGGCCTTCTGGACGTCCTCCAGCACCGGCTGCATGTCCTGGACCTCGCTGCCGGCCAGCACCCGCAGGGTGTACGGGGCGCCGGAGGACGGCGGGGCGGTGGGGGCGGAGCCGGCGGCGGTGGGGCTGACCGGGCCGGCCGGATCGCTCGCGGTCGGGCCGGGCCCGGGCTTGCCGCCGCTGTCGCAGCCGGTGGCCAGCGCCGCGAGGCCGAGCGCCACCGCGCCCACCAGGGAGCGGCGGGTGATCGGCTCGTTCATCAGCTGCTCCCCGAGGAGGACGCCGCCACCAGCTTCTTCAGGATGTCGGTGGTCGGTGCCGGAGGTTGGAAGGTGCCCAGCGAGCTCAGGTCGAGCGGGAAGCCGGTCTGCTGCTTCTTGGTCTTCGCGGTCAGGGCCTGGACCATCGCCTGCGGGTCGTTGGTGGGCCGGAAGCCGTACTGGGCCTCCAGTTTGATCAGCGTCGGGTCGGTCAGCAGGGCCTGCGCGAGGGCGTCGGCCGGCTTCGTCAACTCGACCACCGTGTGGTCACTCTGGATGTCGATGTCAGGGTAGAGCACCACGGTGTCGTCGGGCAGCGTGCCCTTCATCGCCTGCTCGGCGACCTCGGACTCGTAGGTCCAGCTCAGCGGCTTCCCGGTGTTGGCCACGAAGTCCCGGAACAGCTGGTCGCTACTGGAGAGCAGCGCCCCCTGATTCGCCATCAGGTAGCGCAGAAGCGGGGTGACCTGGTCGATTCCGGTCTGGTCCGAAACCACCTGGCTGTTGTTGGCGAGGTAGGACATCACCGCGAGGTAGAGCGAGGCGGAGGAGGAGCTGTTCGGGTCGGTGGTCGCGACGTAGATCTTCCCGGCCACGTAGCCCGGCCGGGCGCCGCCCGGCAGATCCTCCCAACTCAGCTTGCTCTGGACGTCCTTGAGGTAGGCGGCCATGTGGAAGGTCCAGACGTGCGAGGTCTTGTCCTCGGTCGCCAGGTTGTTCTGCGCCAGGAACTGGGCGGTGTCCGCGTGCGCGATCACCACCAGCGGCGAGTAGAACGGCCGCACCGGCGTGGTGGTGATCGTGGTGCTGATCGCCTTGGCCGCCACCGAACTGGCCGGGAACGCGAAGTCGAAGGGCTTGCCCGTCACGTCGTCGCCCATCTGCCAGGAGCCCGAGTGCTGGACCGAGACCGACAGCCCCCGGGACCGGAAGGCCTGCTGGACCTGGCCGTCGGCGAAGAAGTCCGCCTTCTCCGAGCCGATCACGCCGGAGAGCGCGACGGTGCCGCCGCTCGTCGACCCGGCCTTGGCCGCATGGTGCTGCACCTGGACCAGCACCACCACGCCGATCAGCAGGCACACGGCCACCAACACCCCGAGCAGTCGCCTCATGGCGATCCGATCCCCCGTCCCCTGTTCGCCGTTCCGTTCACGTCCCCGTCGCACTGTAGGGCCAGAGCGTCCCGCCGCCCCCGGAGCTGCGCCTGTCACCACGGTGAACCGGGGGTGAACAGGCCTTCACGGATCCGTATCGGCTCGGTTCTCCCGTACCCGATTTCGTTGTTGATCAAGCGATGTCACGGCGCGTCAGAAAGTTCAACGAAGCTTTGCGCAGTGGTCACATGACGGTCCGTCGGAACGTCGTTGTTACGCGCGGGTAATGCATACCCTCGGAGCCATGCGCCGAGCAAAAATCGTCTGTACTCTCGGGCCCGCCGCCGACTCGTACGACCAGATCAAGTCCCTGGTCGACGCCGGAATGGACATCGCCCGCTTCAACCTGAGCCACGGCTCCCACGCCGAACACGAGGAACGGTACCGCCGGGTCCGCAAGGCCGCCGACGAGACCGGCCGAAGTGTCGGCATCCTGGTCGACCTTCAAGGTCCGAAGATCCGCCTCGGCAAGTTCGCCGAAGGCCCTGTACTCCTCGAACGCGGCGACGAGTTCACCGTCACGGTGGAGGACGTCTCCGGTGACCGCGAGCGCTGCGGAACCACCTACCCCGGGCTCGCCAACGACGTCGCGCGCGGGGAGCGGATCCTGATCGACGACGGCCGGGTCTGCCTCGAAGTCACCCACGTGGACGGCCCGCGCGTCCACTGCATCGTCATCGAAGGCGGCCTGATCTCCGATCACAAGGGCCTCAACCTGCCCGGAGTCGCCGTCTCCGTGCCCGCGCTCAGCGACAAGGACGTCGCCGACCTGCGCTGGGCCCTGCGGATCGGTGCCGACCTGATCGCCCTCTCCTTCGTCCGCAGCGGCAAGGACATCGAGGACGTGCACAGCGTGATGCGGGAGGAGAACCGCTTCCTGCCCGTCATCGCCAAGATCGAGAAGCCCCAGGCCGTGGAGAGCCTGGACTCGATCGTCGACGCCTTCGACGGCATCATGGTCGCCCGCGGCGACCTGGGCGTCGAACTGCCGCTGGAGCAGGTCCCGCTGGTCCAGAAACGCGCCATCAAGCTGGCCAAGCGCAACGCCAAGCCGGTCATCGTGGCCACCCAGATGCTCGACTCGATGATCCACGCCTCCCGCCCGACCCGCGCCGAGGCCTCCGACGTCGCCAACGCCGTGCTCGACGGGACGGACGCGGTGATGCTCTCGGGCGAGACCTCGGTCGGCAAGTACCCCATCGAGACGGTCAAGACCATGGGCCGGATCATCGAGGCCGTCGAGGAGGAGGTGCTGGACGCCGGCCTGCCCCCGCTGACCGCCCGCAACAAGCCCCGCACCCAGGGCGGCGCGGTCGCCCGCGCCGCCGCCGAGATCGGCGACTTCCTGGGCGCCAAGTACCTGATCGCCTTCACCCAGAGCGGCGACACGGCCCGCCGCCTGACCCGGTACCGCTCGCCGATCCCGGTCCTGGCCTTCACCTACGAGCCCGCGGTGCGCAGCCAGTTGTCGCTCACCTGGGGCGTGGAGACCTTCCTCGGCCCGTTCGTGCCGACGACCGACGAGATGGTGGCCCAGGTGGACGCGCAACTGCTCAGCCTGGGGCGGTGCGAGCGCGGTGACGTCGTGATCATCACCGCGGGGTCACCGCCCGGCCTCGCGGGGTCGACGAACCTGGTGCGGGTGCACCACGTGGGGGAGTTGGACAACTGACGTCGTCCGTCGCAGGGTGGGGGCGTCCGCGTGGAGCGGGCGCCCCCACTGCGTGTGGGGCCGTCAGTTCGCGACGGGCCCGAACGGTGCGGATCCGTCGGAGGACTCCGAGGCCGCGCCCTTGGCGTTGCTCTCGGCATGCGGAAGCGCCTTGGCGGCCGGGCCGCCGGAAGCACCGTTGAGGTCGCGGTGCACCGCCTGCGCGATCGCCTGGATCGTGTCGATCCCGTCCGACTCGGTGGTGTTGTCCTCGGTCAGCACCGCCATCCGGTACTCCTTGCCCGGCCCGGTGAAGATGCCCAGGCTGTGCACCCGCCACCCGTGCGTCGCCCGCGGCAGCCAGCCGTTCTTCACGTGCACGGAGATCGACGCCGGCGCCCCGAAGGGGGTGCCCCAACGCTCGTCCGCATCCACCTGGTTCATCAAAGTCAGGCCGTAGGCCTGCGCCGCCGCCGTGATCACGCTCGGGGTACCGGAGAAGACGTTCAGCATCTTCAGCTCGTCGGCCGCGGTGATCTGCGAAAGCCCCCAGTAGCCGCCGGCGCCCAGCTGGGTGTCGTTCATCCCGACCTGGTTCACGAACGCCTGGAGGCGCGGCATGCCCAGGCTCTGCCACAGGTTGGTGGCCGCCGTGTTGTCGGACGCCTCGATCATCTGCTGGAGGTTGCTGTCCTCCCAGTCGGTCAGGTACCGGTGCTCGTCCTCGGCGCGGCGCAGCACCGCGCCCATGATGGTCACCTTGATGACGCTCGCCGAGTCGAAGTGTTGGGTGGCGTGGTCGGTGCAGGACAGGCCGGTCTTGTCGTCCGATACGGCGAAGGCCAGCGTGTCCTGACGGCCCGCCAGGGCGCTGGCGATGTCCTTGGACAGCCGGGCCGCCAGCTGGGGATCGTGGGCGGAGGTGCAGTAGGTCGGGGTGCCGGGCGCCGAGGCGGGCGCCGCCTGCGCGGCGGCGGGGACGGCTAACGCCAGCAGCGTCGCCGCCGCGCCGACACTCAGGCGGGCGAGCGGGCGGGGTATTCGGATGTGCTGGAACGTGGCCATGAGGCTCCTCTGGTCGGACTGGACGGGCCGTACGTGGTCCGCTACTGGATCACGCGGTCCGTAACACGCGCGTTTGATCGTCGGCGGTTTCAGGCCTGGTCGCGGTCTACCGCTGGAGCACGAGGTCGCGCTGATACCAGGTGCCCGGCTTACCGCCGAGGTCGGCCGGATCGGCCGGGCCCACCGGGACGAACCCGGCCTTGCCCAGTACCTTCTGGGACGCGGCATTGGCGCGAGAGGTGGCCGCCCGCAAGGTGCGCAGCCCGTGCCGCTCCGCCGCCAGCCGGCACAACTCCCGGACCGTCGCCGTCGCCACGCCACGCCCGGCGACGTGCTGCGCGACCCGGTAGCCGAGTACGGCGGTGCCGTCCTCGAGGTCGTACAGGTTGAACCGGCCCAGAACCGAGCCATCCTCGGCGACGAGCACGTAGAAGGCACTGATGCCGGCCGCTTGCTCGGCCAGCAACGCGCGGTGCCGGTCGGCGAATTGGTCGAAGAACTCGTCGCCCCGGTCGGAGATCGAGGTGGCGAAATAGGCGCGGTTCGCCAGCTCGAAGGCCAGGACCGCTGGGGCATGGTCGGCATGCAGCCGTATCAGCTCGGGCACTGGCCGACTCTACCCAGCTGGTGCTCCGGGACCACCTGAGTGGGGTGGCGCGCCGGGAGGTTCGCGCAAGGCGAGACGCTCTGCGAGGTCGAGCAGCTCTGCCAGTTGCAGCACCCGCCCGCCGTGGCCGGGAAGCGGGACGTGCAGGGACTCGGTCCAGCGGCCGGGGATGGCGCCGACACCGTACATCGCTCCCGCGAGGCCACCAGTGACGGCGGCTACCGTGTCGGTGTCGCCGCCCAGGTCGACCGCGGCACGCATGGCCGCCTCGAACGAGGTGGTGGTGCGCACGGCCCAGACGGCGGAGCCCAGGCAGGGCCAGACCGCGCCGTTGAACTCGGTGGCGTCGGCAGGGTGCCAGGTCGGCGCGAGGACGGTGGCGTAGCGGTCACGGTGCCCCGGGTCGACGTGGGTGAGGATCTCCGGGAGCGCGGCCAGCGGGTCGTCGCCCTGCAAGGCCAGCCGGACCAACTCGTGGAAGACGGCGGTCCCCTCCCAGGCCGCGCCGTCGCCGTGGGTCAGGGCGGCGATCCGGCGGGCGGCGTCCATGGTCGCCTGCCGCCCGTCGCGGGCGAAGTACACCGCCGAGGTCGCGGCCCGCATCAGCGAACCGTTGCCGGCAGCGCGCAGGTTGACCTGGAAATGGACGGCTGCGGCGAGGTTCCACGGCATGCCGTTGCTCAGTACGTCCTCGGTCTGCAGCCCGATGTCCTTGGGTTCGGACGCGGCCCAGCGCTGGAACCGGGCGAAGATGTCCGGCAGGTCCAACCCGCCGTGCTCCGGCGCTGGTGTTCGGTGCCGAGGCGCGGCGGCCGTTCCTGGTCGGCGTGCGGGCGGGGGAGTTCGTGGGGGGCTGCTGACCGCTGTGGGTGGCGGCAGCGTGCTCACGGTCGTCGCTTGAAGACCGCGAAGTCGCGGTTGAAGGCCGCGACCAGGTAGCCACCATCGGTGGCGGCAAGGCTGGTGCAGGGCGAGGGTAACTGGACGACTGCTGTGCAGGTTCGGCTGGCCAGGTCCCAAACCCGCACTGTGCAGTCGTCGCTGCCCGTGACGGCAATGGACCGATTGTCGAGCACCGTGCACGCCAGTGCCTGCACCGGGCCTTTGTGGCCGTGGAGGCCCTGCCCCACGGGTTGAGCCGTATTCAGGTCCCATACCCACACCGTGCCGTCGTCGCTCCCGATAGCGGCGACAGGGCGGTTGTCGAGCACCGTGCACGCCACGGCCTGTGCCCGGATGAGACCGCTGAGGGGCCTGCCGACGGCTTGACCGGTGGCCAGGTCCCACACTTGCAGCGTCCTGTCGTCACCTCTGACGATGATCACGGCGACGGGCCGGTCGCCGAGCACCGTGCATGTCACCACCTGCACCCTGTCGGAATGCCCGATGAGCGGGCCGCCGATGGGCTCACCGGTAGCCATCTCCCACCGCTGCACCGTGTTGCCCCGACCGTTGGTGACCGCGATGGTCCTGTTGTCGACCGCCGCGAACACCACCTCGCCGGCCCCGCGCACGCGAAAGGAGAGGGGGATGCCGACGGGTGTGCCGGTAGCCAGGTCCCAGATCCGCGTCGAGCCGCCGCGCCCGCTGGTGACGGCGACGGGCCGTCTGTCGAGCACCGTACACATCACCGAAGTCACCCGGGATTGGCGTCCGACGAGTGGCTTGCTGAGAGCCGTGCCGGTGGCCAGATCCCACACCCGGACCGTCCCGTCGTCGCTGCTGGTGACGGTCACGGGCCGGTCGTTCAGAACGGTGCACGTCACTGCCTGCACCGTGCCGGCGTCCTCGGATGTCTCGTCGATCGGTCTGTTGGCAGCCAGATCCCACACGCGCATCGTCTCGTCAAGGCTGCCGGTGACAGCAACAGGCTGGCCGTTGACCATCGAGCACGCCACTGAGTACACCGAGTCGTTGTGACCAGAGAGGGGCCCGCCCAAGGGGCGACTCGTCGTCAGATCCCAGACTCGGACACTGCGGTCGCTGCTGCTGGTAACGGCGATCGGGCGGCCCTCCAGCGCGGTGCAAGCCACCGCTCGCACCGGCTCGTTGTGACCGGCAAGAGGGTCACCGATGAGTTGACCTGTAGTCAGATCCCATATCCCCACCGCGAGGTCCTCGCCACCGCTGACGGCGATGGGCCGACCTTGCAGCATGGTGCAGGCCACCGCATACACCCGGCCGATGTGGCCGGTGAAGGGCTCACCGATGGGAGCCAGAGTTTCCAGGTCCCAGGTTCGGATGGTGTGGTCGTTGCCGCCGGTGACGGCGATCGGGCGGCCGTCCAGCATCGTGCAGGCCACTGCTCGTACGGACCCGTTGTGACCGGTCAGGGGCACACCGATGGGTTGACCTGTGATCAGATCCCACAGCCGCACCGAGGAATCGTCGCCGCCGGTGACGGCGATCGGGCGGCCGTCCAGCATGGTGCACGCCACTGCTCGTACGGAGCCGCTGTGGCCGGTGAGAGGTTCGCCGAGGGGAATCAGGGCTTCCAGGTCCCACAGTCGCACCGAGTGGTCGTCGCCGCCGGTGACGGCGATCGGGCGGCCGTCCAGCATGGTGCACGCCACCGCTTGCACCCAGCTGATGTGGCCGCGGAGAGACTTGGGGAAAGGCCGACCGGTACTCAGGTCCCACAGCCGCACAGTGAAGTCGTCGCCGCCGCTGACGGCGATCGGACGGCTGTGCAGCATGGTGCACGCCACGGCCTGCACGGGACCGTCATGGCCGCTCAGGACATTGCGAAGCGCGTGCGACAGTGACCCTGCGGTGCCATGGAGCGCCGTCCAGCCGCCTCGGCCTGTCCTGCTGCTCAGCGCTGCGGACAGCGCCGAGTCCTGGTAGCGGACCGCGTCGAGTGCGAGCAACTGGCGGCGCCGGTCAGGGGCGAGGCTCCGGTGTGTGCCGATGGACGCCAGATAGACCGCCGCCGCCAACCGCGCCCCCTCCGTCCCTGCCGCCCGCAGATGCGGCGCCAGCCCGTCCGCCTCCGCGTGCACCAGGAATTCCACCTCCCCCAGCGCCTCGTCCAGCACCCCGCCCCCCACCGCATGCGCCGCCAAGTACCGCAACGCATACGGATGCGCGTGCCCCCAGTCCCGCGTGCCGTCCGAGCCGTACGGCACCCGCTCGACCAGCGTCCGCGCGAACGCCGCGTGCACGCGACCCGCGTCCACCCCGGTCCGCAGGTGCTCCACCAGGGCCTGGTGGTACACCCGGTACGCCGAGCGGTCCGCCTCCACCGCTTCCACCATGTACGAACCCGCCGACCGGCGCAGCCAGGCCACGTCCTCGTCCGTGTACCGCTGCCCGCTGATCGCGCTCGCCAGTGGGGCCCAGAGGTTCTCCCAGGGCAGGCCCTGCCCCTGGGCATAGGCGAGCGGCCGCAGCAGGTCGGTCGCCCGCTCGGCGTCCGGGCCCAACCGCACGGACAGGTCGCGGGCCATCGCCTGGCCCGCATGGCGCGGCAGACCCGCGCGCCACGCAGGATCGGCCGGGTCGGCCGGAACGCTCACATCGGCCTCGGTCCGCGCGGTGATCCGCGCGACCAGGAACGACCGACCCGCCGCCTCCGCGATAGCGGCCGCGACGGCCTGGCGCTGCGAGGCGGGGCACACACGGTACGGCGAATCGGGCGCACCCTGCAGCAGGTTGCGGACGGTGTAGACGAGGACCGCCTCCGGGTCCGCGTACCGCTCCGCATCGAGATCGATCGTGCCCTCGCGCCGCACCCCGAGCTGCGGCAGCAGATGCGGTCGGGTCCCCAGCAGCAGGCGGATCCGCCCGCGCGCGTAATCGACCAGCGGGCGCAGCACCGTGCTGCAAAGACTGTCGGGAGTGGCGGCCTCGTCCAGAGCGTCGACCACGACGGTCAACGGCCGCTCCCGTCCGGTGAGCGCATCCAGCAACGTGCCGACCGTGACCGCATCGGACCCGGCCGCGGCCGCGATACCCGCCAGGACCTGCTGGTCGGTCAAGGCCTGCGCATAGATCGCCACATCGACGCCCCGCGCGGCGCTCACCAGGCCGGCGTCGAGGCCGAGCGTGTGGACGGGGACGGTATGCCGACGCTCGGCGTGAGCCAAGATCGCCACCAGCCCCAGCACCGCCGTCTTGCCGGACCCCGGCCCGGCCGTCACCGCCAGCGCGGAGCGCTGCGCCGCCGGGGCGAGAAGCCAGTCGGTGATCTCGCCGAGCGCCGTGCGTCGGCCCGCGAACCACCAGCCCGAGGGGTCAGGACCGTCGCCCCACCCGCCCGAGTTCGAGCCGCCACCCGCCGCGCGCAACGCGAAGCGGTTGCTCAGCTCCTGCTCCCGCCGGTCCGCCTGCCGCTGCCATCGCAAGGTCTGCTGCAACGCCAGGTCGACCTCCGTCAACTGCGGCTCGTACCGGGCGTTCGGCAGGAACTCCGGCACCGCCCCCGTCAACCCGATCTGCGCCAGCCCCACCCGCTGGAACCCGCCCTCGCGGTTCATGTGCTGCACCACCGCGTCCAGCGCCAGCGCCCGCGGACCGTGCCCCGCCGTCGCCAGGCTGCGCGCCGCCTCCCGCAGCCGGCGCGGGAACGCGCCCGTCTCCGCCTGCTCCAACGGCTGCGCCGACGACACCACCACCAGCCCCGAGCCAGGCCGCCGAGCCCAGCGCGGACTCATCCGCTCCAGTGCTGCCGACACCAACTCGGCACCGCCCTGCCCCGAGTAGCAGGTGTCCAGCAGCAGGAGCAGTCGGCGCACCTTCGTGCCGCCCAGCAACTGGCGGGCCAACTCCTCGGTGAGCAGCGCGCCGGCGATGTCGTCCGGATCGGTGTCCGAGGTCAGCAGCACGTGCCCGCCGCCCGCGTCCTCGTCCAGTACCTCGCCGTGGCCGCCGATGTAGACGGCGATCAGGTCGTCCTCGCGGCGCTCCTCGGAGCGGCAGAACGCCCTCAGTCGTTCCGTCAGCTGACTCTGCGTCGGGTCCAGGCCGAGATCGCTGACGTGCTGGTAGCCGAAGCGGCCGGTGAACAGGTCGATGATGTCCTGCCGGGCCTCGACCAGCCCCGGACGGTCCCAGGCGGACGCGTTCTTGTAGTGGGCGACGGCCGTGGCGATCAGGAAGCGGCGCGGCTGGACCTCAGACGCCATCCAGGCCCTCCGCAATGGCTGCGCCGGTCAACTCGCTGGTCAGGTACGCGGTCGCGTCGTGCGCGTGGCTGCCGTTGTGGACCAGCGCCGAGCGCAGCCGTGCGCCGAAGGCGGGGCGCAGGTCCTTCACCAGGGCCACCACGTCGCCCGCGTCCGCCACGTTCGTCCAGGCCAGCACGGCCGGCCAGCCACCGGGTTCCGGCTGCAGCCGATCGAAGATCATCGGGATGCCGAGCGGCGACCCCAGTGTCACCAACGCCCGCACGCCGTGCCCCGGCAGCGCGCACAGCGCCTCGTACGCGACCACCGAGCCGAGCGAGTGCCCCACCACCACCCGGGTGTCCGCGCCGATCAGTGCCGTCACCCGTTCCCGCGCCACCGACCGGAGTTGATGATCCGTCAGATAGCGACTGACCTGCTTCAGGTCGAACACCAGCGCCCGCAGCGCGAGATCCGAGAAGAACCGCGAACCCGCCAGCGCCCGCAACGCGGCCTGCACGGAACGCGGAGCCCGCGCCAGCGTCTGGGCGCCGGGTGGCACCACCCGCTCGTCCACCTCGGCGGCTGCCTGCCACCAGGCGAGCAGCAGGTCCTGCTCAAGCCCCTCGTCCACGTCGGCGGCGGTGTACGGCGGGTCGCCCGCCGCGAGCATGCCGCCCGGCGGACGGAACAGGTCACCGTAGAACCCCATCGCGACCTCGGCAACCGGGAGTTCAGTTGCCCCGGCACGGCGCAGGCCGTCCGACAGGGCCGGGTACCAACTCCGCAGCAGGCTCTGCTCGCCGAGCTGCTGCTGGCCCACCCCGTGCACCGCGACTACCCGCGCCATCCCGCGACTCCCCTTCCGCGCCCACCAGTTGGCAGACGCCACTGTAGGGCCTGTGGTGACGGCGGGAGTCAGAGCCTCGCGCTAACGTCTGCCGCATGGACGAGTACGCGGTTCCCATCCTGCCCAGCCGCGACCTGGGCGAGACGCTCGACTTCTACGCTCGCCTGGGCTTCGAGCAGCGCGGCCCGGCGCCGGAGACGTACGATTACCTGATCCTGGTCCGCGGCACGGTGGAACTGCACTTCTGGCACCAGCCCGACGTCGATCCGCTCGCCACGGCGGGCAGTTGCTACCTGCATGTCGCGGACGCGCGGGCCCTCCACCGCCAGTGGGCCGAGATCGGCGTGCGCAACGACCCGGCCACCGGCAGCCGCCTGGAACCGCCCACCGACACCGACTACCGGATGCGGGAATTCGCCCTCGTCGACCGCAGCGGCAATCTGCTGCGGGTCGGCAGCCCGCTTCCCGCTCAGCCCTGATGCCGGCGGATCCCGTGCCCGTGCCCACGTCGGCGCCGAATCAGCAACGTGACCGGGATGGCCCCCAACAGCCCCGCCGCAGCCGGCGCGTTCGCCGCCAACCCCGCCGCCCGCACGCCGATCCCGGGTTGCGTGAACGTGCCCGGGATCGGCAGCCCGCTCCAGTGCGTGAGCGGCCACGCGACCACCACTGCCCGCCCCACCACGTCGCTGTCCGGCACCGCGCCGCCGCCCGGCTCGTCCGGGTGGTAGCGGGAGTCGCTGGAGTCGTTGCGGTGGTCGCCCATCACCCAGATCGAGTTCGCCGGCACCGTGAGCGGCCCGAAGTTCCGGTCACCGCACGGGGTGGCGCCCGGGTAGATGTACGGCTCGTCCAGCGCCTTGCCGTTGACGTACACCGGCCCGGTGCCCTGGCAGCTGACGGTGTCCCCGCCCACCGCGATCACCCGCTTGATCAGGTCCTTCTCGTCGGCCGACGGCATCAGACCGACCCAGCTGAGCGCCGTCTGGGCGCCGTGCAGCACGGGGTTGGCGCTCGGCTTGTCCGGGGTCTCCTGGTCCAGCCAGTGTCCTGGATCGTGGAAGACCACCACCTCGCCGCGTGACGGCTTCGCGCCCAGGGGTGGAGTCAACTTGTCGACCATGACGCGGTCGCCGACCCGCAGGGTGTTCGTCATCGAGGGGGAGGGGATGTAGAAGGCCTGCAGCAGAACGGTCTTGATCAGCAGCGCCAGGACGAGTGCGACGCCGACCAGGATCGGGAGTTCTTTCCAGAAGGGGCGGCGCTGTTTGGGGGAGGGTGGGGCGGGCTCGTTCGCGTCCGCCTGCGCGCTGGTCACCACGTACGCCACGTTCGCTCCCGGTTCCTGTTGACGCGACCTGGCCCCTGGGAGGGCCTCAGCCATCATGGCGGCGGCGTGCTGTGGGCGGTGTAAGGAGGCGGGTCAGTACTTGGGGCCGATGTGCTGGTCCATGAGGGCTACGGAGGGGCGGCGGGCGATGGAGATGTTGGTCGAGCCGTTCGGGCGGTGCGCAGCCTTCCAGGCGACCCCGACGGCGTCGAGGGTCCGGGTGAAGATGCCGATGATGTCGGCCGAGCTGTTGGTGAAGAAGTAGCGCGGGTACTCGTACCGCTTGCTGCCCTGGGTGGTCCAGTTGACGATGCGGCAGCCATCGGAGTGGATGAGCCCGCGCAACAGCTCCCATGGGTGGGCGGTCACGATTTCCTGCTGCCACGGGGCGAGCACGATGGCGCGTTCGTGCTTCCGGCCGGGCCCGTGCTGTGGGAAGAGACAGGGCCAGTGCTTGCTCGTGCTCACCACCGACGTGCACCCTGGCGCCGGGACGCGCAGCACGCCATTGCTGGGCATCACCGCGCGGATGGTCTGCTCGCACTGGTCGATGAGGCCGGGCCAGGTGTTGCCGCACGCGATCCGCAGGGCGTAGACCGACCTACGCCCCTCGCTCAGGCAGCCGTCGCCGAGGTAGAGGCCGAGGAGGTAGCTGTATTCAGCCGATGGGCGGTCAGGGGCGAGGCGGCCGAGGGTGAGTGGGCACTCGGCGGTCATCAGGGGGCTCGGCGTGATGTCAAGGGTCCACTGGCGGATGGAGTAGCGCGAGATGCCCGTGGCGCGGCTGACCTCACTGAAGGTCAGGCCGGAGTGGTGCAGAGCCACGGCGTGGGATCTGGTAGCCAGGTCGTACATACGGCCGAGAGTGCGGGTGCTTTCGGCCTTCCGAGGCCGGAATCAGCGAAGACCCACTCTCGCGAGTGAAGATCGCCAACTGTTTACGCTCGCTTTATAACCTTCGAATCGAAGGAAAAGTGCCCCGGGTGGGATTTGAACCCACGCTGTCGGTGGTTTGAGCACCGTGCCTCTGCCGCTGGGCTACCGGGGCGCCCATCGAATCGAAGGTTTCCCTCGACCCGGTTAGTCTCAAACATACCGCGTCTAGGTACCCTCGTGCATGCACCCCCCGCCGGAACGAGGAGCCCCGTGAGCACCGCCGACGAGCAGCCCCAGGCGCTTGAGACCGACTCGCCCCAGATCACCCGAATTGTCATCGCCGAGGACGAGGCGCTGATCCGGCTCGACCTGAAGGAGATGCTCGAGGAGGAGGGCTACACCGTCGTCGGTGAGGCGGGAGACGGGGAGACGGCCGTGCGGCTGGTCGAGGAGCACAAGCCCGACCTGGCGATCCTGGACGTGAAGATGCCGATCCTGGACGGCCTCTCCGCCGCCGAGCGGATCCATGCCGCGCACCTGGCGCCCGTGCTGATGCTGACCGCGTTCTCGCAGCGGGAGTTGGTGGACCGGGCGCGCGACGCGGGGGCCATGGCGTACATCGTCAAGCCGTTCTCGAAGAGCGACCTGGTGCCCGCGATCGAGATGGCGGTGTCGCGGTACACCGAGATGCGGGCGCTCGAGGGGGAGATCGCCGACCTGACGCAGCGGTTGGAGACCCGCAAGCTGGTGGACCGGGCGAAGAGCGTGCTGCAGACGAAGTTCGGGCTGGACGAGCCGGCCGCGTTCCGGTGGATCCAGAAGACGTCGATGGACCGGCGGATGACGATGGCGGCGGTGGCCGAGGCCGTGATCGAGGAGGGCGAGGCGCAGGACCGCAAGAAGGCCGAGTCCACCGAGGGCTGACCGGAGAGCTGATGCGGCGAGCGCGCGGAAGTGGCTGAGCGCGGTGGGGTGACCGAGGCCACCCCACCGCGCTCAGCAAGAGCCCCGGAAGGAGCTCAGTCCTCGCCGAGGTAGGACTTGCGCACCGACTCGTCGCGCAGCAGCTCCGCGCCGGTGCCGCTGAGCACGATCCGTCCGGTCTGCATCACGTAGCCGCGGTCGCTCAACGACAGTGCCGCCTGGGCGTTCTGCTCGACGAGCAGGATGGTGGTGCCGCCGCTCTTCAGCTCGATGATGGTCGCCATGATCTTCTGCATCATGATCGGCGACAGGCCCATGCTGGGCTCGTCGAGCATCAGCAGCTTCGGCCGGGACATCAGCGCGCGTCCCATCGCGAGCATCTGCTGCTCGCCGCCGGAGAGGGTGCCGGCGGCCTGCTTCCGGCGTTCGCCGAGGATCGGGAAGAGGGTGTAGGCCCGTTCGATGTCCTGGGTGATGCCGGCGCTGTCGTTGCGCAGGAAGGCGCCGAGGAGGAGGTTCTCCTCGATGGTCATCCGGGGGAAGATGTGCCGGCCTTCGGGGGAGTGGGCCAGGCCCAGGGCGACGATCCGGTGGGCGGGGACGGTCTCCAGCGGCTGCCCGTCGAAGGTGATGCTGCCGGCGGTGGGGCGCAGCAGGCCGGAGAGGGTGCGCAGGGTGGTGGTCTTGCCGGCGCCGTTGGTGCCGATCAGGGTGGTGACCTCGCCGGCGGCGACGCTGAAGCTGATGCCCTTGACGGCTTCGATCTTGCCGTAGGCGACGCGGAGGTCCTGGACGTCCAGGAGGGCGTTGCTCATTCGTCGTTCTCCGTGCTGTCGGCGGCGCCGTCGGCCGTGTCGTTGTCGTCGGCGGTGCTGTCGTCGGCGGTGCTGTCGGAGGCCCCCGGCACGCTTTCCAGCGGCTCGCCCAGGTACGCGGTGATCACGCGTTCGTCGTTCTGCACCGTCTCCCGGTCGCCCTCCACGATCTTCTGGCCCTGGACCAGTACGGCGGTGCGGTCGCAGAGGTTGAAGATGAAGCGCATGTCGTGCTCGATGACCAGGATCGCGATGCCCCGGTCCCGGATGGCGAAGACCAACTCCTCGGCGGCCCGGGTCTCCTGGGGGTTCATGCCGGCGGTGGGCTCGTCGAGCAGCAGCAGGCCGGGCTCGCTGGCCAGGGCGCGCGCGATCTCGAGCTTGCGCTGCTCGCCGTAGGGGAGGTTGCGGGCCAGGTGGTCGGCCTTGCCGGCGAGGCCGGTGAACTCCAGCAGGTCCATCGCCTTCGCGCGGCTGTCGGCTTCGGCGCGGCGGTAGCCGGGGCCGCGGACCAGGGCGGAGATGAGGCCTTCCTTGGTGCGGCTGTGCCGGCCGACCAGGACGTTCTCCAGCACGGTCATGTTGGCGAAGAGCCGGATGTTCTGGAAGGTGCGGGCGATGCCGGCCTGGGTGACCAGGTGGGGCTTGGGCGGCAGCACCTTGTCCCGGTACTTCACGGTGCCCTCGGTCGGCACGTACAGGCCGGTGAGGCAGTTGAAGAAGGTGGTCTTGCCGGCGCCGTTGGGGCCGATCAGGCCGATGATCTCGCCTTCGCCGACGGTCAGGTCGACGTTGTTGACGGCGGTGAGGCCGCCGAAGCGCATGGTGACGCCGCGGACGTCCAGCAGCGGCGCGGCGGTGCTGGTCACGGTGGTGGTGGTCACGTCGGTCACGCCCCTGCCTTGCTGAGGTTGACGTTGTCGGGGCCGCTGCCCTGTTCGGGGATCTCGACGGCGTCCGCGTCGTCGGCGTGGAACTCCAGTTTCCGGCGCCGGTTGGCGATGATGCCCTCGGGGCGGAAGCGCATCAGCAGGATCAGTGCCACGCCGAAGGCGAGCAGCTGGTAGTTCTGCAGGAAGGAGAGCTTCTCGGGGATGAGGTAGAGCAGCGAGGCGCCGAGCAGCGGGCCGCTGACGGTGCCCATGCCGCCGAGGACGACGGCGGCGAGCAGGAAGGCGGAGTTGGGCGGGGTGGAGCCGGCGAAGACGTAGGGGTCGGGGACCACGTTGTAGGTGACGTGGGCGCTGACGGTACCGGCCAGGCCGGCCAGCGCGGCGCCGAGGGCGAAGGCGGTCAGCTTGGTGCGGAAGCCGTTGATGCCCATGGCCTCGGCGGCGGTCTCGTCCTCGCGGATGGCGATCCAGGCGCGGCCGATCCGGGAGTTGCCGGCCCGGCTGAAGACGGCGACGACGATCAGGGTGACGATCAGCATCAGGAAGAAGTAGTTGGCGAACCGGCCGATGGTGATGGAGCCGAGCTGGTGGGCGGTGCCGAGGTTGAGGCCGAAGATGCTGATGTCGGGGATCTGCGGGATGCCGTTGGGGCCGTTGGTGATCTTCGGTCCGGAGGTGCCGTCGAGGTTCTGCACGGTGATGTGGAAGATCTCACCGAAGCCGATGGTGACGATGGCCAGGTAGTCGCCGCGCAGTCGCAGGGTCGGTGCGCCGATCAGCACGCCGAACACTATGGAGACTCCGGCGCCGATCAATGCGGCTGCCCAGAACGGTACTTGGGCGTTGTGGAAGGGTGAGAACGGGGAGCCGGAGACGAGGGCCGCGGTGTAGGCGCCGACGCCGAGGAAGGCCACGTAGCCGAGGTCGAGCAGGCCGGTGAGGCCGACCACGATGTTGAGGCCGAGGGCGACGGTGGCGAAGATCAGGATGTTGACGCCGACGTTGGCGTCGTGGTCGTTGTTCTGGGTGAGCGGGAAGAGCGCGGCGGCCACGAAGGCGGCGGTCATCGCGAACGGGCGCTGGCGCTGGAGCAGGGCCGCGCCGCGCTCGAAGAGGCCGGACTTGAGGTAGGCGGCGGCGCTGAACCCGGCGGCGATCAGGTAGCCCTCGAAGAGTTCGCCGTAGGAGGTGTCGATGCCGTAGGTGAAGAGCAGCAGGCCGGCGGCGGTGATCAGGGTGACCCAGAGCCGCTCGATCCAGGGCGAGGTGGCCGCGGGGGCCTTGGCGGGCCGGTGGTCGGCGGGCAGTGCCAGGGCGCCGTAGAGCGCGGGCAGCACGGCGAGGCCGGCGATGAAGCCGCCGGTGGTGAGGTTGGCGAGGCCGCCGAGTTCGATGGCGATCGCGGCCAGGGTGAACCAGGTGGTGGCGAAGGCGGCCAGGGCCAGGCGGCGCAGTGGCGCGGTGTGGCCGGTGGGGGCCAGGGCGCGCAGCACCGGCAGGTCGTAGGCGGCCAGCGTCTGCAGCAGCAGGAGCAGGCCGGTGGCGACGGTGAGCCACTGCAGGCCGCCGGGGTAGCCGCTGACGGTGAGGTCGCCGGGGAAGTCCGCGGTCCAGGTCCAGGAGAGGAAGGCGGAGGCGATGGTGAGGACGGCGCCGCCGGCGACCAGGGCGCGGGCGACGGGGGCCGGGGCGCTGCCTTCGAGCCGGGCGAGGGTGCCGGCGGCCTGGCGGCGCAGCAGGGCGAGGGTGGGGCTGGTGGTGGTCATCTCTGGTTCTCCTCTCGCCTCAGGCCCGGTCCGCTACTCGTTCGCCGAGTAGTCCTTGCGGTCGCAGCAGCAGGACCAGGATGAGCAGGACGAAGGCCCACACGTCGGCCCAACTGCCGCCGCCGAGCTGTTGCATGCCGGGGACGTTGGAGATGTAGGCGGTGGCGAGGGCTTCGGCGAGGCCGAGCACCAGGCCGCCGAGCATCGCGCCGTAGATGTTGCCGATGCCGCCGAGAACGGCGGCGGTGAAGGCCTTGAGGCCGGCCTGGAAGCCCATGCTGTAGTCGACCTCGCCGTAGCGCAGGCCGTAGCAGACGGCGGCGACGGCGGCGAAGAGGGCGCCGATGCCGAAGGCGGCGGCGATGATCTTGTTGGTGTCGATGCCCATCAGCTGTGCGGTGTCCGGGTCCTGGGCGGTGGCCTGCATGGCGCGTCCGGTGCGCGAGCGCTGCACGAACAGGGCCAGGATGATCATGCAGATCGGGGCGGCGAGCACGGTGAACAGGTCACCGGACTGGATCCGGATGCCGGCCAGGTGCCAGGGTCCGGCGGCCAGTTGGGGGAAGGCGCGGGGGCTGGTGGCCTTGGGGTAGAGGTTGTGCACGGCCTGCTGCAGGGCGAGCGAGAGGCCGATGGCGGCGATCAGCGGTGCCAGCCTGGGGGCGTTGCGCAGCGGGCGGTAGGCGAAGCGTTCGGCACCGAGCGCGATCAGCACCGAGGTGAGGGCGCCGCCGATCAGCATCAGGGGCAGCGCGAGCCAGAGGCTGGTGCCGTGCGGCAGCACCAGGTAGACGGTGAGCGCGCCGAAGCCTCCGGTCATGAAGATCTCGCCGTGGGCGAAGTTGATGAGCTGCACGATGCCGTAGACCATCGTGTATCCGATGGCGATCAGCCCGTATGTCGAGCCTAGGAAAAGGCCGTTGGCGAGTTGTTGCGGCAGGGTGTGCACCGCAGCCTCCAGGTCGGTGGTGCCGGCGTCGCGTGGTGCGCGCGGAGTGAGGGGGGACGCGGGGCCGCGCGCGCGGTCTTCGCGCGGGCGGCCCCGTGGCGGGTCGGGTGGTGCGGGTCAGCCGTTGAAGGTGCCGGTCTTGACCGAGGCCCACTTGCCGCTGGTGACCTGGTACACGGTCAGCTGCTTGTTGGTGGTGTCGCCGTACTGGTCGAAGGAGACGTGTCCGGCGATGCCGTCGAAGTCGCTGGCCTGCACGCCGGCCACCACCTTGGCGCGCGCGTCGCTGGGCAGCTTGCCGTTGTTGGCGCTGACCACGCTGCCGATCGACTTGATGATCGCGGTGGCGGCGTCGTACGAGTAGCCGCCGTAGGTGCCGTAGTCGCCGGGGTAGTTGGCGGCCTTGTACTTGGCGATGAAGTCCTTGGCGGTGGCCAGGGTGTCGACCGGGACGCCGACCGAGGTGGCCAGGTCGCCTTCGGAGCCGGCGCCGGCGGTGGAGATGTAGGTGGCGGAGAAGATGCCGTCGCCGCCGAACAGCGGGATGTTGGCGCCGGCCGCCTTGAGCTGCTTGGAGAGCAGCGAGGCCTCGTCGTACTGGCCGCCGTAGTAGAGCAGGTCGGCGCCGGAGGACTTGATCTTGGTGACCAGGGTGGAGAAGTCCTTGTCCCCGGTGTTGACGTGGTCGGTGCCGGCGATCTGGCCGCCGTCCTTGGCGAAGGCGTCCTTGAAGATGCCGGCCAGGCCCGCGCCGTAGGCCTGCTTGTCGTCCACCACGAAGGCGTTCTTCTTGCCGGCGGCGCTGGCGTACTGGGCGGCGAAGGCGCCCTGCAGGGCGTCGGTGGTCGCGGTGCGGAAGTAGGTCTTGTAAGCGCGGGTCTTCTGGCCGCTGGCCCAGTTGGGGCCCTGGGTGAGCGTGGGGTTGGTGTTGGACGGCGAGATCTCGACCAGGTTGGCGGTCGCGAACACCTGCTGCATGGACTGCGCCACACCGGAGTTGAGCGGGCCGACGACGCCGAGCACGCTGGAGTCGGCGACCAGGCCGGTGGCGTTCTGCTGGCCGGTGGCGGGCTGGGCCTGGTCGTCCAGGGCCTTGACCTTGAACGTGACGCCCGGCACCAGGTGGTTGGCGTTGGCGTCGTCCACGGCGATCTGCACGCCGTACTGGATGCCCAGGCCGGTGGCGGAGTTCTGGCCGGAGAGCGGGGCGTCGACGCCGATGGTGACCGTCAGGCCGCCGGACGCGCTGTTGCTGCTGGACTTGTTCCCGCCGCGGGAGCCGCAGGCGGTGACGGTGAGGGCTCCGGTGAGGGCGATGCTCAGCACAAGCAGTGAACGATGACGCACGAGGGGTTCCCCTTCTGGTGTGAAGGCAGCGGGCCGTGGGCGGCCGCGGCCGGTTCGCGCACTGGGGCAGCCCGATCTGGTTGGCTCGATCCGGTGGCGCGGTGACTGGCCGTGACTCTAGAGCGGCCGGGCGGCCGGTGGCAGGGGTGTGCGCCTGCTGTGATTCTCTTGTTATGAGCACCTTATGCTGGCGTCTCGCATGCTGGACTTTCGGGGAGCGCCGGAGGTCTCACTGTTTCTGACGAATCGTCAGGTACTGTCCCAATGGCCGGGGAACGAGGTGGTGATGGGCGATCTGTTCGGTGAGCGGACATGATTGTCCGAGTGGGGCCGTCTGGTCACCCGCGTCCGGAATGCGGACCTGACGCAGTGTCGGCAGCCCTGCCAGGCGCTGCGCGCAGGGCCGCCGATGCGTAGCGGGCCTGGCCATAATGTTACGCAACGTCACAGAGGGGAGTCGCTGTCGCCTGCTCGGCCGGCCCTGCACATGACGGCGCCCCCTCGTCGGCCAAGGACCTGCCCAGTGCGGGCGGTGGCCAAACGGAGGGGGCGCGTGGGTCTGGTCGGGCCGGCGATTCGTGCCGGTGGTGCGGTCGCCGGTGGAGCGGTCGCCGGTGGTGCGGTCAGAGGTCGCGCAGCGCGCAGGTCAGCCGGCAGCTGGTGATCCGGCGCCCGGTGTCGTCGGTGATCGCGATCTCGTAGGTGGCCGCGGTGCGGCCCTTGAAGACGGCGGTGGCCACGCCGGTGACCAGCCCGGAGGTGGCCGAGCGGTGGTGGGTCACGTTGAGGTCCACGCCCACCGCGTACCGGCCGGGGCCCGCGTGCAGCATCGCCGCTATCGACCCGAGCGTCTCGGCCAGCGCCGCCGAGGCGCCGCCGTGCAGCAGGCCGTAGGGCTGCTGGTTGCCCTCGACCGGCATGGTGCCGACCACCCGGTCACCGGAGGCCTCCACCACCCGGATGCCCATCTTGTCGCCGAGGGTGCCCCCGGAGAAGGTGCTGGGCTCCACGCCGAGCTTGGCGAAGTGGTCCAGCACGTCCTGCGGCACGTCCAGCACCAGGGGGGCCTGGGCGACGGTTTCGGTGGGGGGCTGCTCGGTCATCGGTCATCTCTCCTGGTCGCCGGTGATCTGATCTTCGGTCGTGATCTTCGGTCGTGATCGCCTTTCGTGATCGTACGACCGGGACCGTCCGATGTGGGCGCTGGCCCGCCCGCGAGCGGGCGGTGTTGCCGGTTCGGGTTGTCGGTGCGGCGCCCTAGGATCGAGGGCGGTAGTTGCTGGATCGGCTAGGAACGGACGTTGACGTGGCGCAGCGGAGTGCGGGGCAGAGCGCGGGCAGTACGGGCGGGGCGGCCGGGGCGCGGCCCCGGCTGATGCTGCTCGACGGCCATTCCCTGGCGTACCGAGCGTTCTACGCCCTGCCGGTGGAGAACTTCAACACCACCACCGGGCAGCCGACCAACGCGGTCTACGGCTTCGCCTCGATGGTCGCCAACACGGTGCGCGACGAGGCCCCCACCCACCTCGCGGTCGCCTTCGACGTGTCGCGCAAGACCTTCCGCTCCGAGGAGTTCCCGGACTACAAGGCCAACCGGGCCAAGACCCCCGACGAGTTCCGCAGCCAGGTCGGCCTGATCGGCGAGCTGCTGGACGCGATGAAGGTGCCCCGGATGTCGCTGGAGGGCTTCGAGGCCGACGACATCATCGCCACCCTGGCCACCGCCGCCGAGGCGGCCGGCTTCGAGGTGCTGATCGTCACCGGCGACCGCGACGCACTGCAACTGGTCACCGAGCACACCACCGTGCTCTACCCCACCAAGGGTGTCTCCGAGCTGACCCGCTACACCCCCGAGAAGGTCGCCGAGAAGTACGGCGTGACGCCCAGCCAGTACCCGGACCTGGCGGCGCTGCGCGGCGACCCGTCGGACAACCTCCCCGGCATCCCCGGCGTCGGCGAGAAGACCGCCGCCAAGTGGGTCAACCAGTTCGGCTCCTTCGACGAGCTGGTGGCCAGGGCCGACGAGGTCAAGGGCAAGATCGGCGAGAAGCTGCGCGAGCACCTCGACTCGGTCAAGCGCAACCGGGTGCTCACCGAGCTGGTGCGGGACGTCGAACTGCCGCTCGGGGTGGCCGATCTGGGCCGTGAGCCGTTCGACCGGGAGGCCGTCGGGCAGCTGATGGAGTCCCTGGAGTTCCGCAACCCCAACTTCCGCGAGCGGGTCTTCGCGCTGGACGTGGGCGCCGTCTCGGAGACGGCCGCCGCCGAGACCGCGCCGGGTGTGGAGGTCGCGGGCGAGCTGCTGACCGAGCCTGGCGCGCTGGCCGGCTGGCTGGCTGATCACGCCGCCGGGCCCGCCCCGGTCGCGCTGGCCGCCGTCTACCAGTGGGCGCTGGGCAGCGGTTCGGTCCAGGAGGTGGCGCTGGCCACCGCCGAGAGTGCCGCCTGGTTCGACCCCGCCCAGCTGACCGAGGCCGACGAGCGGGCCTTCGCCGGCTGGCTGGCCGATGCCGCGCGCCCCAAGGCGCTGCACATCGCCAAGCAGGTGATCCGGGCCTTCGCCGAACAGGGCTGGCAGATCGAGGGCGTGGCCGCCGACACCGCGCTCGCCGCCTACCTGGAGAAGCCGGGCCGGCGCACCTTCACCCTGGAGGTGCTCGCCGAGGAGTACCTGGGCCGTTCGCTGGCGCCCGTCGAGGCCGCCGAGAGCGGTCAGCTCGCCTTCGACGCCCCCGAGGACGACCCGACGGCAGGCGCCCAGGCGCTGATGGTCCAGGCCCGCACCGTGCTCGACCTGGCCGAGCTCTTCGAGGGCCGGCTGGCCGAGCACGGCGCGGTCGAGCTGATCCGCGACATGGAGCTGCCGATCGCCGCGCTGCTGGCCCGGATGGAGCGCACCGGCATCGCCGCCGACCGCGCATGGCTGCAGTCGCTGGAGAGCCAGTTCGCCGCCGAGATCCAGCGGGTGGTGGAGGAGGCGCACCGCGCCGCCGGGCGGGAGTTCAACCTCGGCTCGCCCAAGCAGCTCCAGGAGATCCTCTTCAACGAGCTGGGCCTGCCCAAGACCAAGAAGATCAAGACCGGCTACACCACCGACGCCGACGCGCTGACCTGGCTGGCCGCCCAGACCGAGAACGAGCTGCCGGTCATCCTGCTGCGCCACCGCGACCAGGCCAAGCTGCGCACCACGGTCGAGGGCCTGCTCAAGACGGTCTCGCCGCAGGGCCGGATCCACACCACCTTCAACCAGATGGTCGCCGCCACCGGCCGGCTCTCCTCGCAGGACCCGAACCTGCAGAACATCCCGGTCCGCACCGAGGAGGGCCGCCTGATCCGGCGCGCCTTCATGGTCGGCGACGGGTACGAGTCGCTGCTGACCGCCGACTACTCGCAGATCGAGCTGCGGATCATGGCCCACCTCTCCGAGGACGAGGCGCTGATCGAGGCCTTCGCCACCGGCGAGGACCTGCACACCACGGTCGCCTCCTCGGTCTTCAGCGTGGCGCCCGCCCAGGTGGACGCCGAGATGCGCCGCAAGATCAAGGCGATGTCCTACGGTCTGGCCTACGGGCTCTCCGCCTTCGGGCTCTCCCAGCAGCTCGGCATCAAGCCGGCCGAGGCGCAGGGCCTGATGGACACCTACTTCGAGCGCTTCGGCGGGATCCGCGAGTACCTGCACCGGGTGGTCGAGGAGGCCCGCGCGACCGGGTACACCGAGACCCTGCTCGGCCGCCGCCGCTACCTGCCGGACCTGACCAGCGACAACCGCCAGCGCCGCGAGATGGCCGAGCGGATGGCCCTCAACGCCCCCGTGCAGGGCTCGGCCGCCGACATCGTGAAGATCGCGATGCTCCGGGTGGACGCGGCGCTGACCGAGGCGAAGCTCAGCTCCCGGATGCTGCTCCAGGTGCACGACGAAATCGTCCTGGAGCTGGCCCCGGGCGAGCGCGAGCCCGTCGAGGCGATCGTCCGCGAGCAGATGGCCGGCGCCTACGACCTGCGCGCCCCGCTGGACGTCTCGGTCGGCGTCGGGCCCGACTGGGAGGCGGCGGCGCACTGATGGTCGGGCCGCCGGGCTCCGTGCGGGGTCCGGCGGCCGGCTGCGATCAGTACGGCAGCAGGCCGGTGGTGTCCAGGACGAAACCGAAGGGCGCCGGGATGTGGACGGATTCCCCGAAGACGGCGTCCTCCCGGAGCCGGTAGCGGTCGTTCTCGGGTTCGCTGAGCAGCGTCACGGTCTTCTGCCCGGGATCGACGATCAGGTAGGCGGGGATCCCCATCTGGGGATAGTCCCGGACCTTTCCCTCCCAGTCGTTCTCCGGGTTCGAGGGCGAGACGATCTCGACGGCGATCAGGGCGAGTTCGGCGGGAATCCTGTTCTCCGTGGTCGCCATCGCGTCCTCGGGGAGGTAGGTCAGGTCCGGGTTGCGTAGCTTGCCGACCGCGGGCGACGACAGATCGGAGTTCCCGGTCGCCAGGTAGCCCTCGGGTGCGTGCGCCTCGAACTGGCGCTGGATCAGGGCGAGGTTGCGCTGGTGGATACCCGACGGCGAGGCCTGCATGATGATCACCTCGCCGGAGAACTCGACCTTGATGTTCTTCGGCGCGATCCTTCGGGCTTGCTCGATCAGGTCGAGGTGGTGCGCGTACATCTGTCCTCCAGGGCCGACTCGCCCCAGCGTAGACGGCCGACTCATGGCCCGGGGTCACTCGCGGGGGCTCGCGTGCCGGCCCGGTCCGCCCGCTAGGATCCGCTCCTGATCTTGGTGGACCTATACGAGGGCGGGGCAGGCGTCCGAGAACGAGCAGCAGCAGCCGAGCGACGAGGGCAGCGGAGCGATGCGCGCCCTGCTCGGACGGCTCGGCGAGCGCCGGGGCGGCGCGCTCGCGGTCGCGGCGGGGGTGCTGGTGCTGGCCGGCGGCGCCACCTGGCTCGCGGCGGGCGGGGGCTCCACGGCCCGGGCCCACTCGGCGCCGGTTCCGGCGGCGAGCAGCGCTGCGCCGTCGGCCAGCGACAGCCCGACGCCGTCCGCCTCGCCGACCCCGAGCTCGCCCCCGCCATCGGCCACGCCGCCCGCGACCAGCGCCGCGCCCACCCGTACCGAGCCGCCCGCCACCACGGCCGCGCCCAAGCCGCGCAGCACGGCACGGGCGACCGCCAAGCCGGCCCAGCCCTCGGCTCAGCCGCGCTCGACGGACCCGCACGACATCCCACCGGTGCCTTGCGGAACATCCTGCGTCGTCGGTACCCCACCGGGACCGGCGCCCTGCCCGCCGCACAGCATCAATCAGTACCCGCCCTGTGACCCGGTCCAGAGCGGCATCCCACTGCCCCTGCCGACCGCGCCGCTGCCCATCCAGTACCCCCCGATCCCCTGACGCCCCGTCACTTCCTCGGGTTCGCCCGCCGGGTGGGCTCCGCCGTCGTCGGGTCCTCGGGCCACGGATGCCGCGGGTAGCGGCCGCGCAGGTCGGCGCGGACGGCGCGGTAGCCCTCGCGCCAGAAGGTGGCCAGGTCGCCGGTGACGGCGGCGGGGCGGCCGGCGGGGGAGAGCAGGTGGATGGTGAGCGGGATCCGGCCGCCGGCCAGGGCCGGGGCGGACGCCCAGCCGAAGAGTTCCTGGAGTTTGACGGCGAGCACCGGGCGCTCGGTGGAGTAGTCCACCCGGATCCGCGAGCCGGTCGGGACGGTGATCCGCTCGGGGGCCAGCTCGTCCAGCCGGCCGGCCTCGCCGGTGGCCCAGGGCAGCAGGCGCTGCAGCGCCGAGCCGACGTCGAGGCGCTCCAGGTCGGCGCGCCGCCGGGCCCGGGAGAGTTCCGGTTCCAGCCAGTCGTCGGCTGCCGCGAGCAGGGCCTGGTCGCTGACGTCCGGCCAGGGCGCGCCGAGCGCCTGGTGCAGGAAGGCCAGCCGCGCGCGCAGCGAGCTCGCGCCCTCCGGCCAGCGCAGCAGTTCGCTGACGCCCTCGCGGGCCAGGCCGTCCAGCAGCGCGGCCCGCACCAGCGCCGGGTCGGGGCGGGCGAGTTGGGCGGCGTCCAGTTCGAGCGCGCCCAGCGCGGTGAGCCGACGGGCCGTCAGTTCGCCGCGCCGGCTGCCGGGTGGCACGGCCCAGTACACCTCGTCGCGTTCGGTGAGCAGGTGCGCGGCGGCGCTGCGCGCGGTGCTCTCGTCGATCGGCACCGCCCGCTGGATGCGTGCCGAGGCGGCGCCGGCGGGCCGGTCGGCGACCGCGATGGCCAGCCAGGGTGCGCCGCTCAGCGGCGATCCCGGCGCGGTCTCGGCGGCGGTGCCGGAGGCCATCAGGAAGGCGCCGCTGCGGGCCCGGGCCACCCGCTCGGGGTGGGCCAGCGCGACCAGCAGGCCGGCGGCGGCCGCGTCCGGCAGCTCGCGGTCGCCTGCGGTCACCTGGGCCCGCAGGCGCCGGACCTCCTGCCGCCAGCGGGCCGCGTACGGCGTGCTTGCGTCCCGCACCGCACGCCACACCGCTGACAGGTCGTCACCCAGCTCGCGCGGGGGTTCCTCGGAGAGCAGCGCGACGATCTCGGCCGCGCGCCGGGCGCCCACCGCCGACGCACCGTCGAGCAACGCACGTGCCAGCCGCGGGTGCAGGCCGGTGCGGGCGAACCGGCGGCCGCGCTCGGTCGCGCGCCCGTCCGGTGTCACCGCCCCGAGCGCGAGCAGCGTCTGCCGGGCGGCCGCCATCGCCCCGGCCGGTGGCGGATCGGGCAGCGCGAGCCCGCCGGCGTCGGGGTCGCCCCAGCAGGCGGCCTGCAGGGCGAAGCCGGTCAGGTCGGCCAGGGCGATCTCGGGGGTCGGGAAGCGCGGTGCGCGGGCGTCCGCCACCTCGGCCCAGCAGCGGTAGACCGTCCCCGGTGCCTCGCGCCCTGCTCGGCCCGCCCGTTGCCGGCCGGCCGCCAGCGAGGCCCGCACGGTGACCAGGCTGCCCAGCCCGCGCGCGTGGTCGGTGCGCGGCTCGCGGGCCAGCCCGCTGTCCACCACGATCCGCACGCCCGGCACGGTCAGCGAGGACTCGGCGACCGAGGTGGCCAGGATGACCCGCCGCCGCGCACCGACCGCGAGCGCCGCGTCCTGCACGGCCGCCGGAGCCTGCCCGTGCAGTTGGAGGACGTCGACGCCGGGCAGCGCGCCGAGTTGCCCGGCCACCCGGGCGATCTCGCCCACGCCCGGCAGGAAGCAGAGCAGGTCACCGCCGCGCTCGGCCAGCGCCCGGCGCACCACGGCCGCGACGTGCTCCAGCAGCGCGGGGTCGGTGCGGGTGCCGTGCGGCGGGCGGACGGCGCGCGGCGGGGGCGCCCACACCACCTCGACCGGGTGGGCGATCCCGTGTGCCGCCACCACCGGTGCGTCGCCCAGGAGTTCGGCCCAGGCCGCGGTGTCCGAGGTGGCCGAGGCGACCAGCACCGCCAGCTCGGGCCGCAGCGTCTCGCGGACGTCCAGCAGGAAGGCGAGCGCGGTGTCCGCGTCCAGGTGCCGCTCGTGGCACTCGTCCAGCAGCACCAGGTCCACGCCGGGCAGCTCCGGATCGCGCTGCAGCCGCTGCAGCAGCACCCCGGTGGTGACCACCTCGACCACCGTCTGCGGCCCCACCACCCGCTCCCCACGCACCGTGTGCCCCACTCGCCCGCCCGGCTTCTCGCCCAGCAGCCAGGCCATCCGGCGCGAGGCCGCCCGCACCGCGAGCCGCCGCGGCTCGGCCACCAGCACCCGGCGCACGGGCGCGCCGGCGTCCAGCAGGCCGGCCAACGCGAGCGGCACCAGCGTCGTCTTCCCGGTGCCGGGCGGGGCCGAAAGCACGGCCACCGCGCGTTCGTCGAGGGCGGCGGTCAGCGCGGGCAGCGCGGTGCGGACGGGCAGGTCGAGAGTCACGAGGCCAAGTATCCAGACCGCCCGGAGACTCAGCCCCGCCCGCAGACGAAGATCGCCGTCCCCGGGATGTGCCGGCCGCGCAGCGGGCTCCAGCCGCCCCACTCCTGCTCCAGCTCGGCCGGCCACTCCGGCTCCACCAGGTCGAGCAGGGTGAACCCGGCCGCCACCAGCTCGCGCACCCGGTCGCCCAGCGTGCGGTGGTGCTCCACGTAGCTGGCCCGCCCCTGCTCGTCCTGCTCGACGTAGGGCGTGCGGTCGAAGTAGGAGGCGGTCGCGGTCAGTCCGGCCGCCCCCGGTTCGTCGGGGAACGCCCAGCGGATCGGGTGGGTGACCGAGAAGACCCACCGCCCGCCGGGCCGCAGCACGCGGTGCACCTCGCGCATCAGCGCCGCGGTGTCCGCGCTGAACGGCACCGCCCCGTAGGCCGAGCAGGCCAGGTCGAAGGAGCCGTCCGCGAACGGCAGCACCGCGGCGTCCGCCTGCACCAGGGCGATCGGCTCGTCGCCCCGGGAGAGGTCGATCCGCCGCGAGTGCTGCAACTGCCGGTGCGAGATGTCGAGTGCCACGGGGCGGGCACCCTGCGCGCGCAGCCAGCGCGAGCACTGTGCCGCGCCCGCGCCGATCTCCAGCACCTCGCGGCCGGCCACCTCGCCGAGCAACTCGGCCTGCGCCTCGTCCAGCCCCTCGGGGCACCAGGTGAAGCGGTCGTCGCCGAGGAACGCCCCGTGCTCGTCCTGGTACTCGTCGGCGTTGCGGTCCCACCAGTGCCGGCTGGCCCGGCTGCTCTCCTCGGGCGCGGCCTGGCGGCGCAGCGCGACGTCGTCATCTTCCGGGCCGCTGTCCGGGCCCCCCTCCGGCTCCGCACCCCAGGTGCCAGGGGTGGTGTCAAGAGTCATGATGCGCCTCGCGTAGGGTAGGGGTTGCGGAAAGCGCCGCTGCTTGGCACCGGCCCCTCGGGGACGGGATCAGGCGGTGGCATCCGGGGAGCCGGGCCCCTGTCGGCTGCCACTCCCCACGTCGGCCGGCAGGTCGCGTGAGGTGCGCAGTTGGAGGATATGGCCTGATCCATACCAGCCTGGACGGTCTCGTCGCCTTCGGCGTTGACCGTGTCCGGCTGTCCCCGTATGCTACAAGTTGCGCTGCGGGCCTGTGCGCCTCGGACGGAGCAGGTCGCGCTCGCATCTGTCGAAGACCCCACGGTCGCAAGACGGACACCTCCTGGAATCTGGGAATGGTGGGCCGTGCTCTTGGCTGTCCGGCTTTCGGTGGTAGCGAACCGGGCCCCCGCGTGGCATTACCTACGACTTCATGTCCGTACCGGAGCCCTTTTCCTAATGACGAGCCCCACCGACACCTCTGTCAGCACCACCCCGCAGGTTGCGGTCAACGACATCGGCGACGCGGAAGCATTCCTCGCGGCGATCGACGAGACCATCAAGTACTTCAACGATGGCGACATCGTTGAGGGCATCATCGTGAAGGTCGACCGTGACGAGGTGCTCCTCGACATCGGTTACAAGACCGAGGGTGTCATCCCCTCCCGCGAGCTCTCGATCAAGCACGACGTTGACCCGCACGAGGTCGTCAAGGTCGGCGACGAGATCGAGGCCCTGGTTCTCCAGAAGGAGGACAAGGAGGGTCGTCTGATCCTGTCCAAGAAGCGCGCACAGTACGAGCGCGCCTGGGGCACGATCGAGAAGATCAAGGAAGAGGACGGGATCGTCACCGGTACCGTCATCGAGGTCGTCAAGGGTGGTCTCATCCTCGACATCGGCCTCCGTGGCTTCCTCCCGGCGTCGCTGGTCGAGATGCGCCGCGTGCGCGACCTGCAGCCCTACGTGGGCAAGGAGCTCGAGGCCAAGATCATCGAGCTGGACAAGAACCGCAACAACGTGGTCCTGTCCCGCCGTGCCTGGCTGGAGCAGACCCAGAGCGAGGTCCGCCAGACCTTCCTCACCACCCTGCAGAAGGGTCAGGTGCGCTCCGGCGTCGTCTCCTCGATCGTCAACTTCGGTGCCTTCGTGGACCTGGGTGGCGTCGACGGTCTCGTTCACGTCTCCGAGCTGTCCTGGAAGCACATCGACCACCCGTCCGAGGTTGTCGAGGTCGGCCAGGAGGTCACCGTCGAGGTTCTCGACGTGGACATGGACCGCGAGCGCGTCTCCCTGTCGCTGAAGGCGACCCAGGAGGACCCGTGGCAGCAGTTCGCGCGGACGCACCAGATCGGTCAGGTCGTCCCCGGTAAGGTCACCAAGCTGGTTCCGTTCGGTGCGTTCGTCCGCGTGGACGAGGGCATCGAGGGTCTGGTCCACATCTCCGAGCTGGCCGAGCGCCACGTGGAGATCCCGGAGCAGGTCGTCCAGGTCGGCGACGAGATCTTCGTCAAGGTCATCGACATCGACCTCGAGCGTCGTCGCATCAGCCTCTCGCTGAAGCAGGCCAACGAGTCGCTCGGTGCCGACCCGGCCTCGGTCGAGTTCGACCCGACCCTGTACGGCATGGCCGCCTCGTACGACGACCAGGGCAACTACATCTACCCGGAGGGCTTCGACCCCGAGGCGAACGACTGGCTGCCCGGCTACGAGAAGCAGCGTGAGGAGTGGGAGCGCCAGTACGCCGAGGCGCAGACCCGCTTCGAGCAGCACCAGGCCCAGGTCATCAAGAGCCGCGAGGCCGACGCCGAGGCCGCTGCCGAGGGTGGCGACGCGGTTGCCGCCGCCGCCGGTGGCAACTACTCCTCCTCCAGCGACGAGGGCGCCGGCGCCCTCGCCTCGGACGAGGCGCTGGCCGCCCTGCGCGAGAAGCTGGCCGGCGGCCAGAGCTGATCGCACAGCGCGACTCCGCGTGAGTTGAACTGAGTGGGCCCCCACCCGGGGTTACCGGGTGGGGGCCCACTGTCATGTTCTGTCCGGGTTCCCCCGGTGGTGTCGCTTTGGTGTGATAAGGCGCTCATCGCGATCTTATGAGTGTTTTAGGGCGGAACACCTAGCGTTGGATGAGTTGCCCGTCTGGGCCACCTCGCCCCGCACGCTAGGCCTTCCGCTTGATGCGCCTTTCCGCTGCTCCACCCTCATCGTCGGCTGCCGCTCCCGGCAAGCTCGCCGCGCTCGGCCGGTTCTGCCATCGTCACCGGCGTTGGGTGCTCGCCTTCTGGGTTGCCGTGCTCGCGCTCGGGGTGCTGATCGGCGGCCGGGTCTTCGAGGGGTCGGTCACCAACACCTCCTCCGGCGGCTACGAGTCGGTTCAGGGGACCAACCTGGTCGCCGCCGCCGATCCGTCCTCCGGGACGGTCACCGCCGTGATCGCCGGGCAGCCGGTGGACACCCCGGCGGTGCGCGACGCGGTGACCGTCGCCGCGCAGGACCTGGCCAAGCTGCCCGGCGTGCTCTCGGTCTCCGATGCCTACCAGAGCGGGCAGCAGGCGCTGCGCTCCGCCGACGGTGCGTCCAGCCTGGTCAACGTGCGGATGACTGCGGACGCCGGCTCCGCGCAGCAGCAGGCGGTCAGCCAGCGGCTCGCGGCCGTGCAGGCGCCCGGCACGCACGTCACGATCGGCGGCGACCTGGTGCTCCAGCACGAGGTCAAGGCACAGACCCAGTCCGACACCAAGTTCGGCGAGATCGTCACCCTGCCGCTCACCTTGATCGTGATGGTGCTGGTCTTCGGCGGCCTCGCCGCGGCCAGCCTGCCGGTGATCGGCGCGGTCGCCTCGGTCGGTGGGGCGCTGCTGGCGATGTTCGGTTTCAGCCAGATCATGAGCATCGACACCACCGTGCTGCCGATCGCCACCGTGCTGGGCCTGGGCCTGTCGATCGACTACGCGCTGCTGATGGTCAACCGGTTCCGGGAGGAACGCGGGCGCGGCGCCGAGATCGCCGCCGCCGTCGAGCGGACGGCTGCGACGGCCGGGCGCACCGTCGCCTTCTCCGGACTGACCGTGGCGGTCGCGCTCAGCGGGCTCTTCGTCTTCACCAGTCCGGTCTTCCGGGCGGTGGCCGCCGCCGGGGTCAGCGTGGTGGTGATCGCGGTACTCGCCGCGCTCACCCTGATCCCCGCGCTGCTGGGCTTCGCCGGGCACCGGATCAAGCCGCCCAAGCACGCCGAACCCGACGAGGGCTTCTTCGCTCGGACGGTGCGCCGGGTGCAGCGCCGCGCGGTGCCGGTCGCGCTGGTCTGCGTCACGCTGCTGACCCTGGCCGGCGCGCCGTTCCTGCACGCCGACATGCGCTCCACCGGCGCCGCCGTGCTGCCCACCAGTTCGGCCGGCCGTCAGGTCTCGGACACCATCGCGCAGCAGTTCCCGCAGCTGGCGCCTGCACCGGTGACGGTGGTGGTGCACGGCGCCGAGCAGGCGGTCGCCCACTACGCCGACGACGTGGTGGCCAAGCTGCCCGGGGTCGCCGGGGTGCGCGCGGTGCAGTCGGTCGGCCCGGACCTGAGCACCGTCGACGTGCTGGTGCACGGCGACCCGCAGGGCGGCACGGCCAAGCAGGTGGTGGACGAGCTGCGCGCGGATCGGGGCGGGCTGACCACCTACGTCACCGGGGACGCGGCGAGCGTGGTCGACTTCCAGCACGAGCTGGCCAGTCGCGGGCCGTGGGCGCTGGGGCTGGTCGCGATCGGCACCCTGGTGCTGCTCTTCCTGATGACCGGCTCGGTGGTGATGCCGATCAAGGCGCTGCTGATGAACCTGCTCTCGCTGGGCTGCTCGCTGGGCGCGCTGACCATGGTCTTCCAGCACGGCTGGTTCAGCGGGCTGCTCGGGTTCGCCCCGACCGGGGGCCTGGAGACCTTCATCCCGGTGCTCGTCTTCGCCTTCGCCTTCGGTCTCTCGATGGACTACGAGGTCTTCCTGCTGGCCCGGATCAAGGAGCTGCGGGACCAGGGCTACGACTGCAAGCAGTCCGTGCAACTGGGGTTGCAGCGCAGCGGGCGGATCATCACCTCGGCGGCGCTGCTGATGGTGATCGTCTTCGCCGGGTTCGCGGCCGGGCAGATGCTGATGGTCAAGGAGATGGGCATCGCGTTGGCGGTGGCGGTGGCGGTGGACGCCACCGTGGTCCGGTGCCTGCTGGTGCCGGCCATGATGTCGCTCTTCGGTGAGTTCAACTGGTGGGCGCCCGCGCCGCTGCGCAAGCTCTACGCCCGGTTCGGGCTGCGCGAGCACGTGGCGCTGCCGCCGCTGGAGGTGGCCGCCGGCGCCTCGGTGCCCGGCCCGCGCAGCCCCGAACCGGAGCCCGTCGAGGTGGAGCTCGTCGAACCGGAGCTCACTCGCCGTTGACGCAGGCGTTGCCGAAGCCGGAGTTGAGCGCGCCGCCGAGGTTGGCGGAGTCGCAGGCGGCGGCGGCGCCTGCGCCGGTCAGGATCAGGCCGCAGAGGGCGACGGTGAGCAGCAGCGAGTTGCGCAGGGAGATCACGCGAGGGTCCTTAGGGGTGGACGGGACAGTGCGTCCTGCTAACGCGTGTCGGGGTGCAAAGGTGACTGTGGGTCAGCTGATCCGCCGCAGGAGGTCGACGGCCTGGGCGAGAGTGAGCCGCTCCGCCTCGGTCAGCTCGCGCTCGATCGCCTCGGCCAGTTGGTTCTCCCGGCGCCGGCGCTGGTCCTGAAGGGTGGCCCGGCCCGCCTCGGTGGCGGTCAGCACGAGCTTGCGCCCGTCGGTGGGGTGGCGTTCCTGGCGGATCAGGCCGGCCTGGAGCAGCAGCGTGACGGTGCGGGCCATCGACTGGTGGCGCACCCGCTGGCGGTCGGCCAGCTCGGCGGTGGTGTGCGGGCCCTCGCGGACCAGCCAGCCGAGCGCGCCGGCCTGGTTCTGCGGCAGCGCCGACTCCTGCCGAACGTGGCGGACCAGCTCGCCGAGGGTGGCTCGCAGGTCGGCGGCCAGCTGGAGCGAGGCGGGGGCAGGGGGCGGCGCACTGGTCATGGACCCAGTCTAACGAAAATATGCACAGCAGAACTGCACAGCACTGCTGTACAGTTCTGCTCATGAAGCTGACCAAGTTCGGACATGCGTGCGTCCGCATCGAGCAGAACGACACCACTCTCGTCATCGACCCGGGTCTGTTCACCGAACCCGAGGCGGTCGAGGGTGCCGACGCGCTGCTGATCACCCACGAGCACTTCGACCACTTCACCGAGGACCAGGTCCGCGCCGCCCTGGCCGCCAACCCCGGCCTGCGGATCTGGACCAACCGCGCGGTCGCCGACCAGCTGGCCGGCCTCGGCGCCGCCGTCACCGTGGTCGGCGCCGGGGACGCGTTCGACGTCGGCGGGATCGACGTCTCGGTGCACGGCGAGTGGCATGCCGTCATCCACCCCGACCTTCCGCAGGTGGGGAACATCGGGTTCCGGCTGGCCGGCGGGCTGCTCTTCCACCCCGGGGACGCGCTGACCGTGCCCGAGCACCCGGTGCGGACCCTGCTGCTGCCGATGGCCGGCCCGTGGAACAAGGTCGGCGAGCTGATCGACTACGTGCGCGAGGTCAAGCCGGAGCGGGTGCTGGGCATCCACGACGCGGTGCTCAGCGAGATCGGTCGCAGCATCGGCGAGCGCTTCCTGGGCGAGCACGGGCCCGGGACCGGGGCGCCGTACTCCTTCCTGCAGCCCGGCACGGGCCTGGAACTGGGCGCTGTGTAGTCTGCCGCCATGCGGAAGATCGGACTCACCGGTGGCATCGGGGCGGGCAAGAGCGCGGTGGCGGACCTGCTGGTCTCCTACGGCGCGGTGCTGATCGACTCCGACCTGATCGCCCGTGAGGTGGTCGCCCCCGGCACGCCCGGACTGGCGGCGGTGGTCGCGGAGTTCGGTCCCGGCGTGCTCGGCGCGGACGGCGCGCTGGATCGGCCCGCGCTCGGCGCGATCGTCTTCGGCGACCCCGAGCGGCTGGCGGCGCTGAACGCGATCGTCCACCCACTGGTCCGGGAGCGCTCGGCGCAGCTGGAGGCGGCCGCCGCGCCCGATGCCATCGTGGTCCACGACGTGCCGCTGCTCGCCGAGAACGGGCTGCGGCCGCTCTTCGACCAGGTGATCGTGGTCGACGCCGACCAGGAGGTCCGGCTGGACCGCCTGGTCCGGCTGCGCGGGATGGCCGAATCGGAGGCCCGGGCCCGGATGGCCGCCCAGGCCAGTCGCGAGCAGCGGCTGGCGGTGGCCGACCTGGTGGTGGAGAACAACGGTTCGCCGGCCGAGCTGGCCGAGCGGGTCAAGGCCCTGTGGGAGCGGCTCAGTTCGACGGCTGGATGAGGTCCCAGCGGTTGCCGCAGGGATCATGGCGGCAGCCTAGGGCCACGGGGCGGCAGCGCCGGTTGCCGCCGCCCCGTCACCTCAGCTGGTCAGGCTCAGGCCCGGGCGCAGATCACGTAGACGCTGATGCCCACACTCTCGCTTCCGGGCTGGTGGCCGATGCCGATCCAGCCGTTGCCGTCGTCGGTCGGGAAGCTGCCGTTCAGCACCGAGTTGTTGCCCCGGGCCTCGGCGCCGCCGCCGAGGGCCTTCTTGCCCTCCGGGCAGCGGACGGTCCGGCGCTCGAAGTTGCGCACGTTCGCGTTGGGCAGCGTGACGAGCTGGTAGCCCTCGATTGCCCGGCTGGCGGCCGCCGGCTGGCCCTGCTGCGCGCCGTCGGTGGCATCGGCGTTGGCCTGCGCGGTCAAACCCGCGCCGGCGGCCAGCGTGACCGCCAACGCACAGGCGCCCAGCACGATCTTGCTTCGCATCATCTGCGTCGTCTCCTTACAGCGTGTGGCGAGCCCGTGGGACCGGGGTCTCGCTCCACCGGGATCATCGGCAGCCGGCAGTGCTCGACGTGAGCCAAACCCCACTTTCGATGGAATGCGAAGCATCGGCTCTGGGGGAGGGCGCTCGCTAGACGGAGCGAGCGTGCCGGGCGAGCAGCTTGCGGGCACCCGGGCCCTGAGCGCCCTGGACGTCGTGCGGGTTGTAGAGGGCGCACTTGCCGAGCGAGAGGCAGCCGCAGCCGATGCAGCCGGTGAGGTGGTCGCGCAGGCGTTGTAGGTCGGCGATCTGCTCGTCGATCCTGGCCTGCCAGCTGGTGGCCACCGGGCGCCACTCGGCGCTGGTGGGGGAGCGGTCGACGGGGAGGCCGGCCATCGCGGCGCGGGCTTCCTCCAGCGAGAGGCCGACAGCCTGGGCGGCGCGGATGAAGGCGACCCGGCGCAGGGTCTGGCGGGCGAAGACGCGCCGGCCGCCGGCGGTGCGGTCGGCGTGGATCAGGCCGAGTTCCTCGTAGTAGCGCAGCGCGGAGGGGGCCAGGCCGCTGCGGGCGGCGAGTTCGCCGATGCTGAGGTGGGCGTTCATGGGGTCAGATCCTAGGGCTTGACCTCAAGTCGGCTTGAAGTAGCAGGCTGGTCGCATGACGAAGACCTACGGGGAACTGCCCGGCCTGCTGAGCCGGATGACCGGAGCCGAGAAGCACGGCCCGGCGGCCACCTCCACCCTCGACGCGCTCTGGGTGCTGTACGAGCGGGTGTTGCGGGTGGCGGACCCCGCCGACCCCGAGCGGGACCGGTTCCTGCTCTCCAAGGGCCATGGGCCGATGGCCTACTACGCGGTGCTCGCGGCCAAGGGCCTACTGCCCGAGGAGTGGCTGGACGGCTTCGGCGGCTACCACTCGCCGTTGGGCCACCACCCCGACCGCATGCTGATCCCGGGCGTGGAGATCGGCTCCGGCTCGCTCGGGCACGGTCTGCCGCTGGCCGTCGGCACCGCGCTCGGGCTGCGCGCCCAGGGGCTGACCGGGCCGGCCGTCTGGACGCTGCTCGGGGACGCCGAGTTCGACGAGGGCAGCAACCACGAGGCCGTCGCTTACGCCGGGGCGGTCGCGCTGGACCGGCTGCACGCCGTCGTGATCGACAACTCCTCGGCCACGCACGGTTGGCCGGGCGGGATCGCGGCCCGCTTCGCGGCGGCCGGCTGGTCGGCGGTGACCGTCGACGGCCACGACCACCAGGCGCTGTACGCCGCCTTCACCACCGAGCACCCGGGCCGGCCGCACGCCGTGATCGCCCGCGTCGAGCCGAAGAACTAGCAGGGGGAGACAGAGAGATGGACACCATGCGGGAACGCTTCATCACCGTCGCGACCGAGTTGCTGGACCAGGACCCGCGCACCGCGCTGGTGCTCGCCGACATCAGCGCGGCGAGCCTGGCCGAGGCCGCAGCCGCGCACCCGGACCGGGTGCTCAACGTGGGCATCCGCGAGCAGCTGCTGATCGGGGTGACCGGTGGCCTGGCGCTGGTCGGGCTGCGGCCGATCGCGCACACCTTCGCGAGCTTCCTGATCGAGCGGCCCTTCGAGCAGGTCAAGTTGGACCTCGGCCACCAGGGCGTGGGCGCGGTGCTGGTCAGCGCGCTGGGCTCGTACGACTGGCCGGCCGGTGGCCGCACCCACATGAGCCCGGGGGACGTGGCGCTGCTCGACACGCTGCCCGGCTGGACGGTGCACGTGCCGGGGCATCCCGACGAGGCCGAGGCGTTGCTTCGGCACGCGGTGGCCGACGGGGACCGCAACGTGTAGGTCCGGCTGTCGGAGCACCAGAACGCCGAAGCGCGGGCGGTCGAGCCCGGAAGGTTCCTGACGGTACGTCAGGGAGCTGCGGCCACCGTGGTCGCGGTCGGCCCGATGCTGGACGCGGTGCTGGCCGCGACCGAGGGGCTGGACGTCACCGTCCTGTACGCCGCCTCGGTGCGGCCGTTCGACGCCGTCGCGCTGCGCGCCGCGGGCCCCACCGATGTGGTGCTGGTCGAGCCCTACCTGGCCGGCACCTCCAACAACGAGGCGCACCAGGCCCTCGCCGACCTCCCGCACCGGGTGCTGGGCCTCGGCGTCCCGCGCGAGGAGCACCGCCACTACGGCTCGATGGACGAGCACCTGGCCGCCTACGGTCTGGACGCGGCCGGCCTGCGGGCGCGGATCGTCAGCTTTCTGCCGCCCGCGTGATCACGCAGGAGCGCGGGCCGAGGCGGCCGGCGGCCGGCTCGCCCCAGTGCGCCAGCGGCGTGCCGGCCGGGAGCTCGCCGGGCTTCTCGCCGAAGTTCACCGCGATCCGGAACTCGCCTCGGTGAACGGTGAGTTGCCCGTCAGCCTCGTCGAACTCCACCCGCACCGCCGTCAGGTCGGGGTCCATCAGGGCCGGCTGCTCGCGCCGCAGCCGGATCAACCGCTGGTACCAGCACAGCAGTTGTGCGTGCTCACCGCCGCGCGGCTCGCTCCAGTCCAGCGTCGAGCGGCGTACCGTCTCGGCCGCCTGCGGGTCCGGCACCTCCTCGGGCGTCCAGCCGTACGCTTCGAACTCCCGCCGCCGGCCCTGGCGCACCGCCTCGGCCAGGCCCGGATCGGTGTGGTCGGTGAAGTACTGCCAGGGGGTGGCGGCGCCCCACTCCTCGCCCATGAAGAGCATCGGGGTGAACGGTGAGGTGAGGACCAGGGCTGCGGTCAACGCGAGTTGACAGACCGTCAGCCGATCGCCGACCGCGCGGTTGCCGATCTGGTCGTGGGTCTGGGCGTAGCCGAGCAGCCGGTGCCCGTGCGCCTGCGGGAAGGGGCGGCCGTGGTGCCGGTCGCGGAACGAGGACCAGGTGCCGTCGTGGAACCAGCCGCGGGTCAGCGTCCGGGCCAGCGCGGCCATCGGGGCCCGGCCGAAGTCGGCGTAGTATCCCTGCCGTTCGCCGGTCGCGGCCGCGTGCAGCGCGTGGTGGAAGTCGTCGCTCCACTGCGCGTCCAGCCCGTATCCGCCGGCCTGCCCAGGGTCGGTCACCCGCGGGTTGTTCAGGTCCGACTCGCCGATCAGGAACAGCGGCCGGTTCAGCTTGGCGCCCAACCGGCGGACCGCGGTGGCGAGTTCCTCCAGGAAGTGGACGGCCCGCTCGTCCACCAGGGCGTGCACCGCGTCCAGCCGCAGCCCGTCGATCCGGTACTCGCGCAGCCAGGTCAGCGCGCTCTCCCGCAGGTAGGCGCGCACCTCGTCGGAGCCGGCCGTGTCCAGGTTGACCGCCGAGCCCCAGGGAGTCTGGTGCCGCTCGGTGAAGTACGGGCCGAAGGCGGGCAGGTAGTTGCCGGACGGGCCGAGGTGGTTGTGCACCACGTCGAGGATCACGCCGAGCCCCTTGCGGTGCGCGGCGTCCACGAAGTGCTTGAGCCCGTCCGGGCCGCCGTAGGGCTCGTGCACGGCCCAGAGCGAGACGCCGTCGTAGCCCCAGCCGTACCGGCCGGGGAACGGGCAGACCGGCAGCAGCTCCACGAAGTCCACGCCCAGCTCGACCAGATGGTCCAGCTTCTCCTCGGCCCCCGCGAAGGTGCCGGCCGGGGTGAAGGTCCCGACGTGCAGCTCGTAGACCACCGCACCGGGCAGCGGGCGCCCGTGCCAGCCGGCCGCCGACCAGGGGTATGCGTCGTGGTCCACCAGCCGGCTCAGCCCGTCCGGCCCGTACGGCTGGCGGGCCGAACGCGGATCGGGCAGCGCGCGCCCGCCGTCCAGGCGGAAGCCGTAGTCCTGCCCGGCCGGCGCCTGGCCGTGCCACCAGCCGCCCTCGCCCGGCGTCAGCGGATGGGCCGCCCCGTCCACCTCGACCTCGACGCGGCCGGCGGACGGGGCCCAGACCTGGTACTTCACGGTGACTCCCGGGTGAGCAGAGCGACGGTCTCGACGGTCCCGGTGAACTGACGGTCGGTCAGCAGGTCGCGCCAGTGGCCCGGAAGATCGAGCGTAGCCTGCTCGCCGCGCTGGGCGAGGGCGAACGGCAGACGGGTGGCGATGATCGTCAAGTCCGGCCCGCGCTGGTAGGCGATCAGGTGCGGATCGGCCGGCAGCGGCTGGTACGGGCCGAGCGGACGGGCCAGCCCCAGGGCGGTCCGGGTCAGGTGGAGCTTGCGGCGGGCGAAGTCGGTCAGGCCGACTTCCGGGGCGGCGAAGTCCACCGGCGCCCGGTTGTCCGGGTCGACCAGGGTGTACAGCGGCTTCTCCGAGCCCTGGTAGAGGTCGGGCACGCCCGGCAGGGTGAGGTGGAGCAGCGCGGCCGAGAGGCTGTTGGACTGCGCGAACGGCTCCAGGAAGGCCACGAACCGCGCGATCCGGTCGACGAGTTCGGGCGAGGCCAGGACCCGGTGCGCGTAGTCGGTGACGGCGGTCTCGTAGGCGGCGTCCGGGGAGGTCCAGCCGGTGCGCAGCTTGGCCTCGCGGACCGACTTGAGCAGGATCCCCACCAGCCGGTCCGGCTCGATCGGCCAGGCAGCCACCAGGGTCTGCCAGAGCAGCCATTCGGCGTTGCGGTCGGCCAGGCCGCCGGCCAGCTCGGACCAGGCGGTGCACTCGGCCACCCACTGCTCGGGCAGTTCGGCGAGCACCGTCAGCCGGGCCCGGGCGTCCGCGCTGCGCTTGGTGTCGTGGGTGGAGAGCGCGGTCATGGTCAGCGGCCAGTTCCGCTGGATGTCCTCGCACCAGTGGTGGAAGTCGGCCGGGTCGAGCCCCGGGTGGGCCGGGTCGCCGCCCACCTCGTTCAGCGAGAGCAGCGGGTACCAGCGGTAGAAGGCGGTGTCCTCCACGCCCTTGGCCGCGACCGCCGAGGCGGTCTGGGCGAAGCGGGTGCGGAACTCCTCCTTGGCCGGGCTGGAGCCCAGATGGCCCTGCGTCAGCAGCTCGACGAACTGCTTGGTGGACTCCGGTGTCACTATGGTCCGTTCGGCCGGGAACGGGTAGGGCCGGTAGACCGTGTAGTGGGTGAACAGGTCGCACAGCGCGGTGCGGATCTGCAGCGGCGCGTGGTCGGCCAGCTCCGGCTCCTCGGTACAGATCCGCTCGGCCAGCCGGACCAGCCGGTTCAGCTCGGCGGCCAGCTCGCCGTGCGGGACGGTCATCTCCGCCCGCCCCAGCCGGGCCGCCTCGGCGGCGGTGCCGCGGGTGTCGGTGTACCGGCCGTACAGCTCGGTCAGCCGGCGCACCCCGGCGCCGTCGGTCAGCACGCCGTCGATGTGCCGCAGCGCGTCGTAGCCGGTGGTCCCCGCGCACGGCCAGTCCTCGGGCAGCCGCTCCAGGCCGGTGAGGATCTTCTCCACCACCGTGTACGCGCCGCCGCTGCTCTCGGCCAGGCAGCGCAGGTAGCCGCGCGGGTCGGCCAGCCCGTCCGGGTGGTCCACCCGGAACCCGTCGAGCACACCTTCGGCGTGCAGCCGCAGCAGCACGCCGTGGGTGGCCCGGAAGACCTCGTGGTCCTCCACCCGAAGGGCGATCAGGTCGTTGATGGTGAAGAACCGGCGGTAGTTGAGCTCGGTGTCGGCCAGCCGCCACCAGGCCAGCCGGTAGTGCTGACGGGTCAGCAGCTGGCGCAGCGGCAGGTGGGCGGTCCCGGGGCGCAGCGGGAAGACGTGGTCGTAGTACCGCAGGGTGTCCTGATCCACCTTCAGCTGGTCGAGCACCGCGCCGAGCCGGTCACCCAGCACCGGCAGCAGGATCCGGCCGCCGTGGGCGGCCCAGTCGATGTCGAACCAGTGTGCGTAGCGGGACTCGGGGCCGTCCCGGAGCACCTCCCAGAGCGGGTGGTTGAGCCGCTCGGGCACCGGTACGGCCATGTGGTTGGGGACGATGTCGGCGATCAGCCCGAGCCCGTGCTCCCGGGCGGTGGCGGCGAGCGCGCGTAAGGCGTGCTCGCCGCCCAGCTGTTCGCTGATCCTGGTGTGGTCGACCGTGTCGTATCCGTGGGTGGAGCCGGGCGTCGCCTCCAACAGGGGGGAGAGATGCAGATGGGAGATGCCCAGCCCGGCCAGGTACGGGACGGCCGCCGCGGCGTCCGCGAGGGTGAACGAGGGCTGCAGCTGCAGGCGGTAGGTCGCCGTAGGTGGTGGTGAGATCACCCCCCATGCCTACCCGGTCTGCCGCTGAAGCACCAGCAACGACCGTTCGGCGAGCCACAGCCCGTCGCCTTCCTTGACCCGAAGTCCGGTACCCGGGGTCGGGAGTGTCGCGAGCGTGGTGTCCACCACCACCTGCCACTCCTCGCCGTGCTCCTTGGGCACCGTGAACTGCAGCGACTCGTAGTGCGCGTTGAACAGCAGCAGGAAGGAGTCGTCGGTGATCCGCCCGCCGCGCCGGTCCGGCTCGGAGATCGCCGCGCCGTTCAGGAAGACGGTCAGCGACTTGGCGTAGCTGGCGCCCCAGTCCCGGGCGGTCATCTCCTCCCCGTTCGGGGTGAACCAGGCGAGGTCGGTCAGGTCGTCGTGGGCCGCGGCCACCGGGCGGCCGCGGAAGAAGCGCCGGCGCCGGAAGACCGGGTGGTTGCGGCGCAGCCAGACCATGCCCTGGGTGAACTCCAGCAGTTCGGCATCGCCCGGCCAGCTCACCCAGGACAGCTCGCCGTCCTGGCAGTAGGCGTTGTTGTTGCCCCGCTGGGTGCGGCCCAGCTCGTCGCCGTGCGAGAGCATCGGCACACCCTGGGAGAGCAGCAGGGTGGCGATGAAGTTGCGCTGCTGACGGGCCCGCAGTTCGAGCACCTCGGGGACCCTGGTCGGGCCCTCCGCCCCGCAGTTCCAGGAGCGGTTGAAGGACTCGCCGTCCCGGTTCTGCTCGCCGTTGGCCTCGTTGTGCTTCTCGTTGTAGGAGACCAGGTCGCGCAGGGTGAAACCGTCGTGGCAGGTGATGAAGTTGATCGAGGCGATCGGGCGCCGGCCGTCGTGCTGGTAGAGGTCGGAGGAGCCGGTCAGCCGGGAGCCGAACTCGGCCAGCGTGGCGGGCTCGCCGCGCCACAGGTCGCGCACGGTGTCCCGGTACTTGCCGTTCCACTCGGTCCACAGCGGCGGGAAGTTGCCCACCTGGTAGCCGCCCTCGCCGACGTCCCAGGGCTCGGCGATCAGCTTGGCCTGGGAGACCACCGGGTCCTGCTGGACCAGGTCGAAGAACGAGGAGAGCCGGTCGACTTCGTGGAACTGCCGGGCCAGGGTGGCGGCCAGGTCGAAGCGGAAGCCGTCCACGTGCATCTCGGTGACCCAGTAGCGCAGCGAGTCCATGATCAGCTGCAGCACGTGCGGGCTGCGCATCAGCAGGCTGTTGCCGGTGCCGGTGGTGTCCGTGTAGTACCGGCGGTCGGCGGCCAGCCGGTAGTACGAGGCGTTGTCCAGGCCGCGCATCGAGAGCGTGGGGCCCAGGTGGTTGCCCTCGGCGGTGTGGTTGTAGACCACGTCGAGGATCACCTCGATGCCGGCCGCGTGCAGCGCCTTGACCATCGACTTGAACTCCTGCACCTGCTGGCCGCGGTCGCCGACCGAGGAGTAGGAGCCGTGCGGGGCGAAGAAGCCGATGGTGTTGTAGCCCCAGTAGTTGGTCAGCCCCAGGTCGCGCAGCCGGTGGTCGCGGACGAACTGGTGCACCGGCATCAGCTCGATCGCGGTGATGCCGAGCTTGGCCAGGTGCTCGATCAGCGCCGGGTGGGCGAGCGCGGCGTAGGTGCCGCGGATCTCCTCGGGGATGCCCGGGTGCAGCATGGTCAGGCCCTTGACGTGGGCCTCGTAGATCACCGACCGGTGGTAGTCGGTGCGCGGCGGGCGGTCGTTGCCCCAGTCGAAGTACGGGTTGATCACCACCGAGTGCATGGTGTGCGGGCCCGAGTCGAGGTCGTTGCGGCGGTCGGGCGCGCCGAAGTGGTAGCCGTAGACCGACTCGTCCCAGTCGATGGTGCCGCTCATCGCCTTGGCGTACGGGTCGAGCAGCAGCTTGGCGCCGTTGTGCCGCTGGCCGCGCGCCGGATCGTACTGACCGTGCACCCGGAACCCGTAGCGCTGGCCCGGTTGGATGCCGGGCAGGTAGGCGTGCCGGACGAACGCGTCGGTCTCGCGCAGCTCGATCACGGTCTCGGTGTCGTCCGGGCCGAGCAGGCACAGCTCGATCCGGTCCGCGCTCTCGGAGAACACCGCGAAGTTGGTGCCCACCCCGTCGTAGGTGGCACCCAGGGGGTACGGTTGCCCCGGCCAGACCTGCATAAGCCTCAACTTCCCTGGCGTCAAGAGGAGCTGATGCTCCCTCGGGATGTCGGCGCACCGCTGGCTGCGGTATGCCCGGTGCCGCGCGGCACATGTCCGCACGCCGCCAAGCGTGACGCACGGCACAGACTGCCTCTACGCGCTGTCATTTTCCCTTGGCGATTGCCATCGTTGCCGCTCCGCCCGCATTCTGACGCTCTTTCCGGGCGCTTTCGCCCGAACGGGTGTCCGGCGAGTCGGTACTGCGCAGAGTCGGCGCACCCTCGACTGACCGAGTCGGATTGCGGAAAGGCAACGGCCTGCCCGCCGGGGCGGCCGGGCAGTAGTCTTGATCGTCACAGGGCCGGGTGCCGAGAGTCGAGGTAATCAGATGGTCTTCCCCGCCGACGAATGGCCCGATGGGTCGAGCGGAACGGCGGGTACCGGAGCCCGGGCGGAGGCGCCGACCGCGGTGCTGGGCTCGCCCGGCGGCGGTCGGCTGATTCCGGCCCAGTCGGGCCCCGAGGTGGCGAGCGTGCCCGGCTGGAGCGGCGAGCAGTGGCAGCGCGCCTACCAGCGGGTGCGGCTGACGGGGCGGGCCTACGTCTGGCTCAACCTGGTGGAGCAGCGGCTGCGGTCCCTGCTGGACGACCTGCTGCGTCCGGTCTACGCCCCCGCGCACGGCGCGGACTGGGTGACGGCCGCCGCCGGCCCTGTCGGCGAGGAGTGGGTGCGCCGGGCCGCCGCCGTCCGCGAGGTGAGCCGGCGCAAGGGCTTCCTGCTCGACCCGGCCGACGACGACCCGCTGGTCTTCCTCACCCTGCCCCAGCTGCGCGAGCTGATGGTGCAGCACTGGCCGTGCTTCGAGCCGTACCTGGACGACCGCCGGGAGATCGAGCTGGCGCTGGACGAGTTGGAGGTCGCCCGGCACGTGGTCTCGCGCAACCGCAGCCTCTCGCCGACCGTGCTGGCGCAGACCGAGCGGGCCGCCGCCCGGGTGCTCGGCCTGCTGGACGGGCGGCCCGCCGCCGGCGCCGGGCTGCCGGCCGACATCATCGAGGAGCTGGTCGCGGGCCGGTACGCGGACGTCGCCGCCGTGCACGCCGACCGGATCCTGCTGCAGCGCGACCTGCCGGTGGAGGACCTGCTGGAGGGGGCCCGGCGGCTGGACGCGCTCGGCATCGCGCTGGGCATGCTCTGCCAGAACTTCACCGGCAAGCGCCTGGCGCGCCTGGCCGCCGAGGGCTGCCGGATGCGGCTGCTCTTCCTCAATCCGGCCAGCAGCGCGGTGCGCCGGCGCGAGCGCGAACTCGGGCTCGGGCGCGGTGAGTTGTCCCGCTCGATCGAGATGAACATCATGCACGTGCGGCGGGTGCGGGCCCGGCTGCGCGATCCGGGCGCCTTCGAGATCCGGGTCTTCGACGAGATGCCCCGGTTCACCGCCTACCTGGTCGAGGGGGCCCGGCTGCCCGGCTCGCGCCGGCGCGGCGGGGACCTCGGCGTGGTCCAGCCCTACCTGCGGCGCGCGCGGGGGATGGAGTCGCCGGCCCTGGTGCTGCGGGCCGCACCGAGCGCCGGCGAGGACGCCGAGCCCGGCCTGCTGGAGGTCTACCGCGAGGAGTTCGAGGGCGTCTGGACCGACTCACGCTCGGTCAGCTAAGGCTTGGCTAACCCCGGCGTGGACTCCTGAACCTCCCCTAGCTAAGGTATGCCTAAGCTAAGCGCGGCTGCGCTAGCGGTGACGCACGCCTAGGGGAGTTCAGCACCCATGTGGGACGACGCTTTTCCAAGCTTTCTGATCGGGCTCCGGGAGGGCCTGGAGGCGGGACTCATCGTCTCGATCCTGGTCGCCACCCTGGTCCGGTCAGGGCAGAAGGCCCGTCTGCCCCAGGTCTGGACCGGGGTGCTGGCCGCCATCGCGCTCGCGCTCAGCTTCGGCGCGGTGCTCACCTTCACCGCCGCCAACCTCTCCGGCACCGCGCAGGAGGCCTTCGGCGGCACCCTCAGCCTGATCGCCGTGGCCTTCGTCACGGCGATGGTGTTCTGGATGCGCAGGTCGGCCCGGAACCTCTCCTCCGAGATCCGCGAGAAGGTGACCGCCGCGCTGGGCCTGGGCGCGGGGATGCTGGTCCTCACCAGCTTCCTGGCGGTGGGTCGGGAGGGCCTGGAGACCTCGCTCTTCCTGTGGACCACCGCGCGCTCGGCCGGTGAGGCCACCGGACCCGCGATCGGCGCCGGCGTCGGCCTGGTGCTGGCCGCCGGGCTCTGCTGGGGCCTGTACCGGCGGGTGCTGAAGATCAACTTGACCCGGTTCTTCACCTACACCGGCATGGTGCTGATCGTCATCGCCGCCGGGGTGCTCAGCTACGGCCTGCGCGACCTTCAGGAGGGCGGGGTGCTGCCCGGCGCGCACGCCTACGCCTTCGACCTGAGCGGCTCGCTGGACGCCGGCTCCTGGTACGCGACGCTGGTGCAGGGCGTCTTCAACCTGACCGTCACCATGACCTGGGTCCAGGTGGTCGCCTACCTGCTCTACCTGGGCGTGGTGATGACGCTCTTCGTCCGTGGGATGCGGACCACCGCCCCCAAGCCGGCGCCGGCTGCCACGCCCGTCGTCGCCGCCGAGTCCGAGCCGCAGGCGGTCGCCGCCGAGCCCGAGACGGAGTTGCCGCCCCGTCAGCGCCCGCCGCGCTGGCTGGTGCCGACCGCGCTGGTCGCCGTCCCGGCGGTGCTGGCCGGGGTGGTGATCGCGGTCAGCGGCGGCAAGCCGGCCGCGGCCGGCACGGTCTCCGTCTCGGAGTCCAGGACCGAGTGCGGAAAGGGGTTCGGCACCCCGCAGCCCGGTCAGCAGACCTTCCAGATGCACAACACGGGCAGCAAGACCTCCGAGGTCTACCTGGTCAACCCGGCCACCAACGCCGTCTACGGCGAGATCGAGGGCCTGGCGCCCGGCACCACCCGCCCGCTGACCGCCACCATCGGCGGCGGCGACCTCGCCTGGCGCTGCGTGCCCACCGGCGGTGACGCGGTCACCTCGGCCGCCGTCCACGTCAGCGGCGGGCAGCAGGTGGCGGCCGTGCTGCCGGTCTCGGAGGACGACCTCAAGGCCCCGCTCGACCAGTACCGGGCCTACGTCGACGCGGGCCTGGCCACCCTGCTGACCGAGACCCAGAAGCTGCAGGCCGACCTGCACGGCGGTGACCTGAACGCCGCCAAGACCGACTGGCTCACCGCCCACCTGCAGTACAGCTCGCTGGGCGCGGCCTACGGCACCTTCGCCGACTTCGACAAGAAGATCAACGGCCGGGCCGACGGCCTGCCCGACGGCGTCCAGGACCAGGGCTTCAGCGGCTTCCACCGCCTGGAGTACGGCCTGTGGCACGGGCAGGGCGCCGCCGACCTGAGCCCGGTGGCGGACCAGCTGGTCAGCGACGTGGACGGGCTCGGCAAGGCCTTCCCCACCCAGGACTTCGACCCCACCGACCTGCCGCTGCGCACCCACGAGATCCTGGAGAACACCCTCCAGTTCGAGCTGACCGGCGACACCGACGAGGGCAGCGGCAGCAACCTGGCCACCGCCCAGGCCAACCTGGCCGGCACCCGCGAGCTGCTGACGGTGCTTCAGCCGCTGATCCAGGCCCGCAGCCCGCAGCTGCTCGACACCGTGAACGGCGACGTCCAGCGGCTGACCGACCTGCTGAACGCCGCGCACCACGCCGACGGCGGTTGGACCCCGGTCGAGCAGCTCGACGGCCCGACCCGCGCCCAGCTCAACGGCGCCACCGGGCAGTTGCTCGAAGACCTCGCCCCGATTCCCGACCTTCTTGAGATCCGGAAGTCCGCCTGATGACCAGCCAGCCCAGCTCCACCGGCTCCTGCCCCTTCCCGCACGAGGCTGTCGCTGCCGCCTCCGCCGCCGAAGCCGCCGGCTGCCCCGCAGTGCCGGCTCGCCGCAGCTTCCTGGGCGCGGCGCTGGGCGTCGGCGCGGTCGGTGCCGCGGTGGCCGGTGGCGCGCTGGCGTTCACCGCCGGCGGCGGGCGGGCCGAGGCCGCCGACGCGACCGGCGCGCACGCCCAGGTGGCGTTCCAGGGCGAGCACCAGGCGGGCGTCCTGACCCCGCAGCAGACGGCGGCGATGTTCGTCTCCTTCGACGTCATCGCCACCGACCGCAAGGCGCTGGAGGACCTCTTCCACACCCTCACCGACCGGATCCGGTTCCTGACCGCCGGCGGCACCCCGCCGGACCTCGGCGTCGGCGCGCCGCCCGCCGACAACGGGATCCTCGGCCCGACCGTGCCGAGCGACAACCTCACCGTGACGGTCGGCGTCGGTGCCTCGCTCTTCGACGGGCGCTACGGGCTGGCCAAGGCCAAGCCGGTCAAGCTGAAGCCGATGAAGACCTTCCCCAACGACAATCTCCAGGCCGCCGAGTTGCACGGCGACCTCTCGCTGCAGATCTGCGCCAACAGCCAGGACACCGTGCTGCACGCGCTGCGCGACATCGCCAGGCACACCCGCGGCGCGATGCAGGTCAAGTGGCGGATCGACGGATTCCAGAGCGCCCCGCGCCCCACCGGTGCGCAGCGCAACCTGCTCGGTTTCAAGGACGGCATCGTCAATCCCGACGTCAAGTCGGGCCGGGAGATGGACCGTCTGGTCTGGGTCGTGAACGGCGCCGGCGAGCCGGCCTGGGCCACCGGCGGCAGCTACCAGGTCGTCCGGATCATCCGGATGCTGGTCGAGTTCTGGGACCGCGTCTCGCTGACCGAGCAGGAGAAGATGTTCGGCCGCCGCAAGGACACCGGCGCACCGCTGGACGGCGCCAACGAGACCGACGCGCCCGACTACGCCAAGGACCCGCAGGGCAACGCGATCCCGCTGGACGCGCACATCCGGCTGGCCAACCCGCGCACCCAGCAGAGCGACGACTCGCGGATCCTGCGCCGTGGTTACAACTACGACCGGGGCGTGGACAAGGTCGGCAACCTCGACATGGGTCTCGCCTTCTGCTGCTACCAGCAGGACGTGGAGCGCCAGTTCGAGGCCACCCAGACCCGGCTGATCGACGAGCCGCTGGTCGACTACATCTCGCCGACCGGCGGCGGCTACTTCTTCGTGCTGCCGGGCGTGCGGGACGCGAACGACTGGCTCGGGCGCGGGATGTTCGCCGCCGCGTAGACCGCTCTGTCCGAGCCCACCACCTGCCACGGCGCGTGCCGTCCGACCTCCGGCGCGCGCCTTCCCCGGGCCGGGCGCCCCCGCGCCCCGGCCGCCGCGCTGCCCCGCCTCCCCTGGCCCGGGGGCGGGGCAGCGCCGTGCCGGTCCGCGACCGGTCGGCAGCCGCGTTGTCACAGGCAGCGGGGATGATGGGGTCCGTCAAGGTGACACCCCGACGGAAGGCACTGCTGATGGGTGAGCTGAACAACGGGGCACTGGCCGCCGCCGTGGCCACGGCCGGGGCTGCGGTCGGCCCGACGGGCCGCCAGAAGCGGCCGTACTGGTGGCAGGGCCCGCTGGTCGGATTCGACCTGGAGACCACCGGGACCGACCCGGCCGAGTCACGGATCGTCTCGGCCGCGCTGGTCGAGACGGTCGGCGGCCTGCCGGTGCGCACCAGCCGCTGGCTGCTCGATCCCGGAGTGCCGATACCCGAACAGGCCCGGGCGATCCACGGGATCAGCGACGAGCACGCCCGCACCAGGGGCCGCCCGGCCGCCGCCGCGGTGGCGGAGGTCGCCGCCGCGCTCTGCGCGCTGCTGGCCGAGGGTGTCCCGGTGGTGGCCTTCAACGCGCCGTTCGACCTGTCGCTGCTCGACGCCGAGCTGCGCCGCCACGAGTTGCCGCCGCTGGCCGATCGGCTGTCGGGCCGGCTGGTCGCGCCGGTGCTGGACGCGCTGGTGATCGATCGCGCGGTGGACCGCTACCGCAAGGGCTCGCGCGGACTGCAGCGGGTCTGCGAGGTGTACGGGGTGGAGCTGCTGGACGCGCACGAGGCCGCCAGCGACGCGCTGGCGGCCGTGCGGGTCGCGGTCGTGCTCGGCGAGCGATACCCGGCCCAGGTCGGCGAGTTGAGCCTGACCGCGCTGCACGAGCAGCAGGTGGGCTGGTACCGGGAGTGGGCCGAGGGCTTCCAGGCCTGGCTGCGCAAGGGCAAGGATCCGCAGGCGGTGGTCGACGCCCGCTGGCCGATGCGCTGAGCGGGCGGCGCGCCCCGAGAGGGCTGACGGTTCGTCAGCTCGCCGGGAAGTCGAAGGTGTAGCCCTGCTGGACCAGCCACGGCAGCAGCAGCTTCAGTGCGGCCACGGTCTGGCTCCGGTCGCCGCCGCCGTCGTGCATCAGGATGATGCCGCCGGGGTGCAGCTCCTTCTGGACGTTGGCGATGATCGCCGGGACGCCGGGCTTGGACCAGTCGCGGGTGTCGACCGTCCAGCCGAGCGGCCGCAGGCCGTCCTGGACGGCGATCTGGCGGTTGTCCGCGCTGAAGTCGCCGCCGGGGGCCCGGAACCAGCTGACCTGGGTGCCCGCTCCGCCGGCCTGGGTGATCATGTCCTTGGCCGCGTCGATCTCGTAGACCTGCTTGTCGTGCGAGAGCGTGTGCATCGGCTGCGGGTGGTGCACCGTGTGGTCGCACAGCCGGTGGCCGCCCGCCAGGATCCGCTCGACCAGGGCCGGGTTGGCGCTGGCCTGCGGGCCTATCTCGCAGAAGGTGGCCTTGGCGTGGTACTGCGCGAGCAGGTCCAGGATCTGGCCGGTGGCCGGGCCCGGGCCGTCGTCGAAGGTGAGCGCCACCGTGCGGCCGCCGCTCGCGGTCGAGTAGACGATCGAGGAGCCGGGCGCGTCCTCGGCGGGGCGCGGTGCGCCGGCGGTGGTGGCGGGGGCGGTGGGCGTGGCGCTGCTCGACGGGGTGGTGGTCGCGGTCGCGGAGTTCGGTGCGGTCGGTGAGGCCGCGGCGGTGGTCGGCGTCACACTCATGCTCGCGCTCGCGCTGGAGCTGGCACGCGGGCTCGGGTTCACGCTCTCGCTCGCGGCACCGCCCGCGCCGGCGCTGGCACTCGCAGCGGCACTCCCACTCGGGTCGGCGCTCGGGCTCAGCGTGAGGTTCGCGCTCGGCGTGCCGCTCGTACTCGGGTGGGCCGCCGCCGCGTCCTGGGACGTCGCGCCTCTCGGACCGCACGCGCAGGCGAGGGCGAGGGTGAGGACCGCGGCGCAGCCGGCGGCGGCGCGGCGGAGCGCGGTGCGGTGGGTGCCGAGGACGGGCATGCGGCAGCTCCTGACGTGGGACAGCCGCCCCGGGGTGGTGGCGACTGCTCCCTACGACGATGGCCGCTGATCAGGCAGTTCCGAAACGATGAAACTATCTTGAGAGAATTCTCACCGCTTCCTGGGAGCCCCCTCAGAACGCGTGCCAGCGCACCCGCTGGTCCCCCTCCCGCAGCGAGGCCACCCGCCGCCGGAACTCCGCCCGCGCCGCCGGGTTCCCGGGCACCCGCTGCGCCACCCAGGCAGCGCTCGCCGTCTCGCGGGCCGCTCGCAGCACCGCCCAGCCCGCCCAGTCCCGCACGTCCCAGCCGTATCCGGCGGTGAAGGCCCGGTAGTCGGCCTCCGGCACGCCGTACCGGTCGCGGCTGAGCGCCATCGGTACCAGGTCGTGCTCGCGCAGGTCGTCGGCGACCGTCTCCAGATCCAGCAGCAGCGGACCGCTGGGCCCGATGTGCACGTTGCGCGGCAGCGCGTCCCCGTGGATCACCCCGGCGGGCAGCACCGGGACCAACTCCGTGACGGCGAGGGCCAGTTCGGCGCACCGGGCCAGCAGGTAGCCGCCGTCCGCCGGGTCGACCGCCCCGTCGGCGGCGGCCAGCCACCGCGCCACCGGCGCGAGCAACTCCCGGCGCGGCAGCCTCGGCAGCGTGGCGGGCGGCGCCGGCAACCGGTGCAGCGCGCGCAGCAGCGGACCGAGGTCGGCGGGCGTGGCGGGGCGGACGGCCGTGGGCAGGCGCTGCCAGAAGGTGACGGGGTGCCCCGCGGCGGTCACCACCTCGCCGGGTTCGTCGGCGGGCCGGGCCACCGGGATCCCCGCGCCGTCCAGCCAGCGGGCGACGGCCAGCTCGCGGGTGGCCCGCTCGGTCGGTCCGCCGCCCCGGCCGACCTTGGCCACCAGGGCGGGGGAGCCGAGATCGAAGACCGCGTTCTCGGTCAGACCGAGCAGCCGGGCACCGGCCGGGTCGGGCAGGCCGACCGCCGCGCAGGCCCGGGCGAGCAGCTCACGGGCCAGGGCTTCGGAGAAGATCATGGCCGAAAACCTACCGCCCGACCCCCGGAAGCGGGGTCGGGCGGCAGGTTCGGCGCGCGCCTGACGATCGGTCAGGCCGTGCGTCAGACGGCCACCCGACGGTGCCGCGAGCCCTCGTGCCGCGCCGGCTGCTCCGAGGAGCCGTCCCCCGCCGTCGGCGCCGCGGCCGGCTCGCCGTGCGAGAGGTTCGGCAGCCAGGCCAGCCAGCTCGGCAGGTACCAGTTGCGCTCGCCCAGCAAGGTCATCACCGAGGGCAGCAGCACCCCGCGGATCAGCGTGGCGTCCACCAGCACCGCCACCGCCAGGCCCACGCCCATCTGCTTCATCGACTCCATCGACAGCGTCCCGAAGACCGCGAAGACCGCCACCATGATGATCGCCGCGCTGCTGACCACCCCGGCGGTGGAGCGGATCCCGTGGGCGACGGCGGCCCGGGTGCCCAGGCCCCGGTCGTGCGCCTCCTTGATCCGGGAGACCACGAAGACGTGGTAGTCCATGCTCAGGCCGAAGAGGATCACGAAGAGGAAGAGCGGCACCCAGGACTCCACCGCGCCGACCCCGGCGGTGCCGAGCAGCGAGGCGCCCACGCCGTGCTGGAAGACCAGGGTCAGCACCCCGTAGGCCGCGCCCACCGAGAGCAGGTTGAGCAGCACCGCCGTCACCGCGATCCCCAGCGAGCGGAACGAGGCGAGCATCAGCGCGAAGGCGAAGAGCACCACGAAGCCGAAGACCGGGAGCATGCTGTCGGTCATCTGCTGGTTGAAGTCGTGCGAGGCGGCCGTGTCACCGGTCACCGGCGCCTGCGTGCCCGGGACCTTGAGCAGGGTGTTCGGCACGATCTGGTTGCGCAGCGTGTCCAGCGCGGCGGTGCTGGTCGCGTCGTTTCCGCTGCCGTTGAGCGGGACGGCGATGGTGGCGACGTTCTGCGCCCGGTGCACGGTGACTTCGAACGGGCCGTGCATCCGGCCGCTGGCCAGCGCCTGGTTCTGCAGATCGGTGATGGCCTGCCTGATCGCGGGGGAGGAGATGTCGGCGGCCTTGACCACCACCTCGGCGGGGGCCGGGCTGCCGGGGAAGGCGGCCTCGATCCGCTGGGAGGTGACGACCAGCGGGGTGCCCTTGGGCTGCGACTGCTCGAAGGTCAGGTTGGCGGTGTGCATGGTGACCAGCGGGGCGGCCAGCGCGAGCAGCAGGCCGGCGGCGAGCACGGCGGCGGCCAGCGGGAAGCGCAGCACCGGGGTGAGGACGGCGTTCCAGATCCGGCTGCCGCTGTTCAGGTCCTTCGCCTTCAGCTTGTGCAGGAACGGCACCCGGCCCTTGTCCACCCGGTCACCGAGCATCGACAGCAGGGCCGGCAGCACGGTCAGCGAGCCGAGCACCGCGGTGATCACGACCACGATGGTCGCGTAGGACATCGCCTGGAAGTCGGCGATCCCGGTGAGGAACATGCCCGCCATGGCGACCACCACGGTGATCCCGGAGACCAGCACCGCCCGGCCCGAGGTGCCGGCGGCGATCTTCAGCGCCTGCTCGGCGCTGTGCCCGGCGGCCCGCTCCTCGCGCTCACGGCGCAGGTAGAAGAGGCAGTAGTCGACCCCGACGGCCAGACCCACCAGCAGCATCACCGAGCTGGCGTCGTTGCTGGTGTGCAGGAACGAGCTGCTCAGCGCGACCAGCCCGCCGGCCGCGATGAAGGCGGTGAGCGCGAGGCCGACCGGCAGCACGGCGGCGACCACCGCGCCGAAGGCGATCAGCAGGATGCCCAGCGCCAGTGGCACGGCGGTCCACTCGGCGGAGGAGAAGTCGTTCTTGAACTGGTCCTGGGACAGCTTGGTGGCGCTGGCCTGCCCGAACTCCGCGACGGTGAACGCGTGGTCGCCCTGCTGCACGCCGGCCACCGCGTTCAGCGGTGCGGCGACGTCGGTGGCCGCCTGGTCCTGGTCGCCGATCACGGTGAACTGGACCAGTGCCGAGTGCCGGTCGGCCGAGATCGCCTTGGTGTCGTAGGGCGAGCGCAGGTCGGTGGTCTTGCCGGTGCCGTCGACCGCCGCGATCACCTGGTCGACCTTGGCCCGGAAGACCGGGTCGTCGGCGGTGCGTGCCGCGCTCTGCACCAGCACCGTCTCGCCCTGCGGGCTCTTGATCCCGGCCTGGTCGAGGATCCTGGCCGCCTGGGCCACCTGGCCCGGCATCGACTCGCTGTCGGTGATCTGGTGGCTGCCGCTCGCGCCGCCCAGGAACGCGGCGAGCACCACGAAGAGCAGCCAGCCGAAGACGGCGGCCTTGCGGTGCCGGGCACTCCAGGCGCCCATCGTGGCGGCGAACCCCGGCTTTGCTCGGTCGCGCTGGTTTCCGCGCTCACGCGGGGCCGGGCGGTGGGTCGTGGACACGGGATTCTCCCCCTGGGACGCGGCGGTGCGGGCCGCGGTGCGGTGCCCGGCGGTGTTTCCGGGCTCACAACCGACCCTAGGGAGACGGGCCTTGACGGGTAATCCGGCCAGCGGGGGAGTCCACCCTGGGTCTTCCCCCAGGGGTCGGGGTGGGGTTTTCCCCAGGTACCGGCTCCGACCTGGGTACCGGTTCTCTCCGACCTGGGTACGGCGGGATGTCCACCCTGAGGGGGAGGCCTCTCCACCCGGGGGACGAGGTATTGACAGGGGCTGTCAGGTCACGATGGTGCGGGGCCGCTGGACGGTCCTGCGGAGCACGTCGATGCGCGGACTGCAGCCCACGGGGGGCTGGCTTGCCGGTCGGCTAGTAAGTTCTCGTATGATGCTCGCTCCAGTACTTACCTGCCGACCGGCTAATGCCCTGTGGGGGGTACAGCCGTCTCAGCCGTCGCCCGGCGTCCCGTCCCCCAAGGGCTGCGGTGAACCATGCCAGGAGGCATCACAAGCATGTTCCACCGAATCGGACAGTTCGTCGTCAAGCGGGCGTGGTGGGTGATTGTCGCCTGGATCGTCGCCGCTGTCGCCATCGTGGCGTCGGCCCCGACGCTGACGGCGCAGACGGACGAGAGCTCCTTCCTGCCCACCCACTACGAGTCGATCCAGGCCTCGGAGCTCCAGCAGCAGGCCTTCCCGAGCAACTTCACCCCCTCGGCGATCCTGCTCTTCGAGCGCACCGACGGCGGGAAGCTGGACGCCGGCGACCAGGCCGCGATGACCAAGGTCACCCAGGGCCTCACCGCCGAGAACATCAAGTACGTCCAGACGATCCTCCCGGTCGGCCCGAAGACGGCCAACTCGCCCGGGTCGTTCTCGGCGGACGGCAAGTACGCGCTGTCCATGATCGGCTTCGACAAGAACACCCCGCAGGCGGGGACCGAGACCGCGGACGCCGCCAAGGCGCTGCGCGACGACGCCAAGACGCTGGCGGCCGGCAGCAACCTCAAGGTGCAGCTCGGTGGCCCGGCCGCGCAGAACCTGGACCAGCAGGACTCCTCGAAGCTGGCCAACGCGCTGATCGGCGGCGGCACCGTCGTCATCATCCTGCTGACGCTCTTCCTGATCTTCCGCAGCCCGATCGTCGCCCTGCTGCCGGTGGCGATGATCGCGGTCTTCTCCATGGTCGCCAACGGCCTGATCGCGGACGCCAGCAAGGCCTTCGGCCTCAAGGCGGACAGCTCGGTCTCGGCGATCCTGATCGTGGTGCTCTTCGGCGTCGGCACCGACTACTTCCTGTTCCTGATCTTCCGTTACCGCGAACGGCTGCGAGCCGGTGACGAGCGCAAGACCGCGATGGTCAACGCCGTCGGCCGCGTCGGCGAGGCGATCTCCTCGGCGGCCGGCGCGGTGATCGTGGCCTTCAGCGTGCTGGTCCTCTCCAGCCTGGGCATGTTCAAGGCGATGGGCCCCTCGCTGGCGATCGCGGTCGCCGTCACGGCGCTGGCCTCGGTCACCCTGGTGCCGGCCGTGCTCTCGCTGATCCCGGAGCGGGTGCTGTTCTGGGAGAAGGGCCTGATCTACGCGATTCGCAAGGTCGTGTTCCGGCAGAAGAACGTGCAGCCCAAGACGCGTTGGCGCCTCGAGCCGGCCGGTGCCAAGTTCGCGGCGCTCGGCGGGCTGGTGCAGCGCCGTCCGGCCATGGTGGCCGCCGTCTCCGGTCTGATCCTGGTCGCCCTGGCGCTCGGCGCCACCGGCTACAAGGGCAACTTCGACCTGGCCGCCGGCTCGATGCCGAAGACCAAGGAGTCGATGGTCGTCTCTGACACGATGTCCAGCGCCTTCTCCGCCGGTGCGGCCGACCCGTCGCAGGTCTACCTGACCTCGACCAACGGCGCCCCGTTGGACCAGAACGCCTTCCCCGCCTACGTCGCCCAGCTCAAGGGCGTCGACGGCGTGGCGGAGGTCAACCCGCAGCCGAAGCTGAGCGGTGACCACCTGACCGCCAACTTCACCGTGATGCTCAAGGACGACCCCGCCTCCAACAAGGCGATCGACACCGTCGGCAAGCTGCGTTCGGCGGCGCACGCCGACGCCCCGCAGGGCACCAAGGCGTACGTGGGCGGCATCACGTCCATCTACAAGGACATCAACACCGCGATGGCCCACGACTACTCGTTGGTCTTCCCGGTCGCGGCGCTGCTGATCATGCTGATCCTGGGCCTGCTGCTGCGCAGCGCGGTGGCGCCCTGGTACCTGATGGCGGCCGTCGGCCTCGGCTTCGGTGCCACGGTCGGCGCGACGACCCTGCTGTTCCAGAACATCCAGCACCAGTCCGGGCTGATGTTCATGCTGCCGATGTTCATCTACCTGTTCGTGGTGGCCATCGGGACCGACTACAACATCCTGATGATCGCCCGCCTGCGCGAGGAGGCCCGCGAGGGCCGCAGCCCCCGCGAGGCGGCCGCGATGGCGCTGCGGCACGGCGGTCCGACCGTCGCGGCGGCGGGTGGCATCCTGGCGGCGACCTTCGCCACCATGCTGCTGGCCGGCAACAGCCTGTTCAGCCAGATCGGCTTCTCGGTGGCCTTCGGCATCGGGGTCTCGGCCTTCGTGATGGCGATGTTCTTCACCCCGTCGCTGACCGCGCTGCTCGGCAAGGCGGCCTGGTGGCCCGGCCACCAGGGGATGCCCGAGCACGTGGCGCCGGTCGAGCTGCCGACCGCGCGCGGTGAGCGGGAGCCGGTCGGACACCACTGACCTGCCGGCGCCGACTCGTCGGCGCACCGCATCGCGACGGGCGGGCCGGCCCGGGGACCTCCCCGGGGCGGCCCGCCCGTCCCGCGTGCGGGAGGTGCCAGGCGGGCCGAAAATAGTCCGATCATCTTCGGGGCTGGTCGTGCTACAGTCGAACCAGTTGCAGTTTTGGTTCCCATGAACGTTTGTGTGCGCCTGCTGGTCCAACCAACAGGCGCATTTGTTTTGTCCGGTGTCATCTCCGGATGGGGATCGCGGCTACGCGAGGTTCACGAGGTGTGGATCTCGTTGCCCCAGTATTTGAAGGAGACGGTTATGGCTACCGGCACCGTGAAGTGGTTCAACAGCGAAAAGGGCTTCGGCTTCATCGAGCAGGCCGAGGGCGGCCCTGACGTGTTCGCGCACTACTCGAACATCAGCGCCAACGGCTTCCGCGAGCTCGTTGAGGGCCAGCACGTCGAGTTCGACGTGACGCAGGGCCAGAAGGGCCCGCAGGCCGAGAACATCCGCGTCATCTGACGTTCCAGCTTCTCGCTGAACGCGCTAGACGCAGCGAAGGCCCGTACCGCACGGTGCGGGCCTTCGCCCATGTCGCCCAACGGCCGGGGCGGCGCACTCCACTCCTGGCGGCCGAACCGACGGGTCACCCATCGATGGTGACCGCTCAGGACGGAGTACCACCGTATGACCGATCAGGCACGCCCCACCGGCGGCCGCGGCCGATCCCGCTCACAGGGCTCGGGCAGCAGCCGCTCGCAGGGCTCCGGCAGCGCCGGCGGCTTCAGTGACGCCCAGGCACGCGCCGGCCGCAGCTCGGGCGGGCTGCGCAGCCAGTCGCAGTCCCAGGGCCGCGGTCGCGGCGCGGGCAAGAGCCGCACCGCCGAGCCCGCCGAGTTCACCGTGGTGACCGGCACCCCCGCGCGCCCGCCGGCCGCGACCTTCGCCGAGCTGGAGATGCCCAAGGCACTGCTCTCGGCGCTCACCCGCGAGGGCGTCACCGAGCCCTTCCCGATCCAGTCCGCCACCCTGCCGGACTCGCTGGCCGGCCGTGACGTGCTCGGCCGCGGCCGCACCGGCTCCGGCAAGACGCTCGCCTTCGGCCTGTCCGTGCTGGCCCGCACCTCCGGGCAGCGCGCGGACGCCCGCAAGCCGCTGGCCCTGGTGCTGGTGCCGACCCGCGAGCTGGCCCAGCAGGTCACCGACGCGCTCACCCCGTACGCGACCGCCGTCAACCTGCGGATCGCCACCGTGGTCGGCGGGATGTCGATCACCCGCCAGGCCAACGCGCTGCGGCGCGGCGCCGAGGTGCTGGTGGCCACCCCGGGCCGGCTGGACGACCTGATCAACCGTCAGGACGTCCGGCTCGACCAGGTCGCGATCACCGTGCTGGACGAGGCCGACCAGATGGCCGACATGGGCTTCCTGCCGCAGGTCACCAAGCTCCTGGAGCAGGTCGCCGACGGCGGGCAGCGGATGCTCTTCTCCGCCACGCTGGACAAGAACATCGACCGCCTGGTGCAGCGCTTCCTGACCGACCCGGTCACCCACTCGGTGGACCCCTCGGCCGGCGCGGTCACCACCATGGAGCACCACGTGCTCCAGCTGGAGGCGGCCGACAAGGCCTCCGCCACCGCGCACATCGCCTCCCGCGAGGGCCGGGTGATCATGTTCGTGCACACCAAGCACGGCGCCGACCGCCTCGCCAAGCAGCTGCTGGCCAGCGGCGTTCGGGCGGCGGCGCTGCACGGCGGCAAGTCGCAGCCGCAGCGCAACCGCACCCTGGACCAGTTCCGCGACGGCCACGTCACCGCGCTGATCGCCACCAACGTCGCGGCGCGCGGCATCCACATCGACGGCCTCGACCTGGTCGTCAACGTGGACCCGCCGATCGACCACAAGGACTACCTGCACCGTGGCGGCCGCACCGCCCGCGCCGGCGAGTCGGGCACCGTGGTCACCCTGGTGCTGCCCGAGCAGCGCCGGGACATGTCCAAGCTGATGGCCGCCGCCGCGATCCGCCCGGTCACCACCAAGGTCCGCCCCGGCGACGCCGAGCTGGCCCGGATCACCGGCGCCCGCACCCCCTCGGGTGTCGCGGTCACGGTGGCCCTGCCGGCCGCCGCCGAGCCGGCCGCGGCCGGTACCGGCGCCGCCAAGCGCCGCCCGGCGGGCCCGCGTTCCTCGCGCCCCGCCGACGTGGACATCAACGGCAACCCGAAGCGCCGCCGCCCCAAGCAGCGGATGGGCCAGACCGCCGCCGCCACCGGTGGTGGCGGTGGCACCCGCCAGGCGGCCGGCTTCATCGGCAAGACGGCCTCCGGCGCCAAGCCGGGCAGCGGCTCGAAGTCCGGCTCCAACTACGGCACCGGACGCCAGCGCCGCGCGTCGCGTTGATCCCGTAGCGACACCACTGAAGGGTCCGCCCGCCATGCGGCGTGCGGGCCCTTCGGCGTTCCCCGGCCGTGACCCCGCCGCTTGGGGCGGTCGTCAGTGGTGTTCGGCAGACTGTGCGCCATGACGATGAAGCCGATCATGACGCCCGATCAGCTCAAGGCCGCCTGCCTGGACTTCAACGGAGCCGAGGAGACCTTCCCGTTCAATCCGGAGACCTCGGTCTTCAAGGTGGGCGGGAAGATCTTCGCGATCAGCGCGCTGGACGGCGAGCCGCTGAAGGTCAGCCTCAAGTGCGAGCCGGAGGCGGCGGTACGGCTGCGGGCGACCTACCCGGCGATCACGCCGGGGTGGCACCTGAACAAGCGGCACTGGAACACGGTGCTGCTCGACGGGTCGATCCCCGAGCAGGTGCTGCTGGAGATGATCGAGGACTCCTACGACCTGATCGTCAGCCGGCTGCCGCGCCGCCAGCAGCTGGTGCTCGACTGGTCCGGGCTGCGCGCCGACGCCGGCGGCGGGGAGGGCGAGGACTGACCCGGCCTCAGTGGCGGCTGGGTGCCGGTGGGCGCGGGCCGACCCTAGGCAGTCGTGTCGGCGCGGTCCGTCGAGTGCGACGACGACAGCTGCCTGGGGATCGCCGACGTCGCCAGGCGGCCGTCGAACATCCGGATCACGGCTGTCAGTTCGGCTCCCAGAACGGCACGCGCGGCCCCGTCACCGCGACGGGCGAGCGCGACCATGGTGGCCAGGACGTCCGCGTGACGCAGCGAGGTCAGGACCGCCGCGATCTCGGCTGCTTCGTCCGCCAGGCCTTCATCGGAGCAGCGGGCCCAGTCCCGGAGCATCGATCTGGCCTCGATGAAGGTGGCTCGTCGGCTGCGGACGAGTTCCGCGCGCTCGGGTAACCCGGCGCGGACCAGGCCGATCATCCGGCCGTGCGCAACCGAGCCGCCGTCTCGGCGACCGAGGCGCTCAGCGAGCTGTTCAGCTTCTCGCCGAGTGCCTCGTACTCGGCGATCTCCTCGGCCGAGGCCTGTTCGGCGTACACGCGCCGCTCCAGCGCCACCAAGCGCCGCCGTTCCGCCTCGGCCTGCGGTGAGTACGGGCTCTCCAGGCCGAAAAGCGCGGACATGGCGGCATCGTCCCCGCTGCCGTAGACGATGCGCTGGTAGAGCTCCTCGTCCACCACCCTTGGTGGCTCGTCCTCTCCGGGGCCGGCCAGTCGGATCAGCCCACCGGGGTCGGCGGCCTGGCAGATGTGGGGGCTGTGCGTGGTGACGATGAACTGGACATTCGGGAAGTGCGTCTTGAGCCAACCGCCTATCCGCTGCTGCCAGCTGACATGCAGGTGCGCGTCCACCTCGTCGATGAGCACCACGCCGGGGACCCAAACCGTCGGTGACGGCCCGAGTGTGAAGACGTCGAACGCCTCGGACTCCTCTTGGCCCGGCATCAGCGGAGCTGACAGCATCGCCAGAATGTTGATCACCAACGCCACGGCCGCACGGTGGCCTTCACTCATCTCCGTGATGAGGAACTCGGAATCGCCGTCCCGCAGCCTGAGGCCCTCCGGCGTCACCTCGGTGACCACGTGCCCGTCCGGGAGGAGGCCGTCGTTCAGCAGGGCGATCGCGGCGTCAACCGTTCGGGCAGCTTCAGCGTCACCTGTCAGGCCGCGATGATGAAGATGGATCAGCCACTCCATGCCCCCCCGCGAGAGTGGCATCCTCATCGAAGAGGGTCGCGACGTTCGAATAGGTCGACTCGTCGGCTGAGCCGGCGCGGCGGCCCAGCCGACGGAACGCGCCGAAGGCCAGGATGTTCTCCACCCCGGCGATCTGCCAGAGGTCCTCATCGATGAGCCGCTGCCCACCGGACTTGCCACGGGAGGAGAGCAGGACCTGGCGCCAGCGTGGCCGCGCCCGCCGCCTCGCCTTCCCCAGCGGTCCTGGCCAGACGCAGCTGGCCAGGACCTGCGGCAGCCGCTGGGACCGGCCGACGAACGCCCATGGGGACTCCCCTTCGCCATCGTCGAGGAGGAGTTCCACTTCCTCGATGTCGCCGCTGAGCCGCACCGCCGCTCGCCCCTCCGCCGCGGAGCGCCAGCCGGCGAGGTCGTCAGGCCGGTGGATGTCCAAGGCCACCACGATCGCGCGGAGCAGAGTGGTCTTGCCGGCCCCGTTGCGCCCGGCGATGACCGTCCAGCCGGCATGCGAGCCGTCGGGCCGTCGGAGGTCGAGTTCGACCCGGCGGTTACCGAGGAACCCCCGGACACCTGAGATCGACACCGTCGATACGTACACCGCACCTCCACGCTCAGGGATCGGCCACCCCGCGTCGAATTGCACGGACCGCGTTGCACGGCGGGGCCGGTGCGAGCCGGAGCGGGTCTGCGGCACTACCGGGCGTAGGAACCCAGGCCGACCACGCAGTAGACCTCGGAGGAGATGGTGGCACCGCCGTAGGTCGTCTCCTCCGAGAACGAGTACTGGCTGTCCGGATTGTCCTGACACTTGCTCAGGTCCGTGGTGCCGAAGAAGCTCTGGATCACCTTGTAATGAGCGTTCGCGGAGGAGCAGGAGATCACGTCGACCCCGTCGACGCTCTGCGCGGTGGTGGAGTCGGGCAGGGTCCCCGACAGGCAGTCGTGGACGGCGAAGGTCGGCGCACTGCTGGGGGTGTCGCTCGGGGCATCGTTGGGCGTGGTGATGGGGTGGACCAGTTGGCTGGGGTCGTAGTTGAAGGTGGGGATGGGGAGGGTGGGGATGGGGAGGGCGGGCAGTGTCGGGAGGGAGTAGGTGAACGAGGGGACGGGGCCGAACGTCGGTGGCGTGTAGGCGGAATCCCCTGTCGACGCGCCGTGATGGCCGCTGTTCATCACCCCGACGACGATGGCGATGCCGACGGCCAGCAAACCGGCGATCAGCTTGCCGTTGGCCCCGCTGCGCGGCCTGGGCTTGGGCGCGAACGCGGGCCCGAGGGGCGCGCCGGGCACCCCGTCGGAGGTGACCTGGATGCGTACGATCAGATCACCCGTGGCGGTGGGGATGCGCAGGACGGTGCCGTGCTCGACGGGTGGGATGCGGATCGTCATCGACTCGGCGCTGTCCGGGAGCCGAAGCGTCACGGTGGTACCTGCGGCGGCTTCGGACGCGCTCAGCGCGAGGACTATCTCATCGGGCACCGGGAGGCTCCACTTCGGCGTGTGTGCGGTCTGACGTTTCGTCAGATGACTTTTGGTGCGCCCAGTGTGCCGTGTCCGGGTGGTTCGTGCTTCCTACTTCGCCGAAAGCCGACCGCGCAGGCCGAACCCCGCACCCCTGGTGGTGACGGGGTGCGGGGTCGGGGGGCTCAAGTGGTGGGCAGGGCACCCGTCTTGAGAGCGGTGACGAAGGTGCTGAAGGAGGCGGCGGGGAAGGTGAGGGCGGGGCCGTCGGGGTTCTTGGAGTCGCGGACGGGGACGAGGCCGGTGGGGAGGAGATCGTGGGAGGCCTCGATGCACTGGCCGCCGTTGCTGCCGCTGTAGCTGGACTTGAACCAGGTGAGGGTCATGTCCGCTGTCCTTCCAGGGTCAGACGGTGCCGAAACCGCCGTCCTTGACGCCGTTGATGAAGCCGGCGAAGGAGTCGGTGGGGAAGAACAGGGCGGGGCCATCGGGGTTCTTGGAGTCACGGATGGGCATGAGGCCGGTGGGGCGCAGGTCGTGCGAGGTCTCGATGCACTGACCGCCGTCCTCGCCGCTGTAGCTGGCCTTGAACCACGAGATCTGGGTCGGGAGCGGCTGGATTTCTGGGCTCACGTTGAGCAGTCCTTCCATGATGCGGCGGATCAAGTCGGCTGACTCGGACGCCGAGAGGGCATCCGCTCGTAGCCGATCATAGGCCCGCGAGAGCCGCTCAAGCTCGTCTGGATGGCGCGAAAGATGGCCACGCGTCACGCTCTCCGAGTAGACGACCTTGGAGCCGTTGGGTAGTTCCACCAGGGTGAAGCTCCTGGAAGAGGCGACTCGTTCACCCAACTCGTCCGGGGCGATCTGCACCACGATGTTGGGATAGCGCTCGATCACGTCCAGGATGTGCTTCAGCTGGTGGTACATCACCAGGCGGCCGCCCACCATCCGCCGCAGGACGCCCTCGTCGATGACGAAGAAGAGCAGCGGCCCGTCCTCGACGAGGAAGCGTTCCTGACGGCTCATTCGAGCCACCACACGCTGCTCAAGAGAAGGGCCGTCCTTACGCGCGGGACCTCTCACAAGAAGCGCGCGGGCGTATTCCGGGGTCTGCAGCAGGCCGGGGATTCGCGAAATGTTGTATTCGCCCAGACGAACCCCGATCGCCTCCGTTTCGGCGAACTCCTTGAACCAATCTGGATGCTCGATTTCCCGATGCCAATCCACCTTGTGCCAGGCCCGTTCCAGCCGCCCACCGGTCTCCAGCAGTACGTCCAACCGCTGCACCGTCGACAGCTTCGGCACCCGTTCGGCCGACTCGAAGCGTGACAACAGCGAACTGTCACAGGGAACTTGGGGAGCGAGCGAAGCGATTGTCATACCAGCCGACTCCCGCATGTCCCGCAGCAGCCAGCCGAACGCCTCTCGGCTGAGCGGGGGAACGGCCTGTCCTGCGGAACGCCGTGCGGCCATGTCCCAACCTTCTTTCTTGCCATGCGGCTGATGTCAGGGGATTAGGTCTCGCCAAGGTACTACGGAGTGCCGATGCTTGTTAGCAGAATGCGACGAAAGGAAGTTGTTCAATGGTGAACCGCCACGGTTCCACTCGCATTGGCGAACTCGCCGCCCAGGCCCGCGCGAACGCCCGTGACGCGGTCGACGCGTTGCTCACCGTACTCGCCGAAGCGGGGCTCACCCTGCCCTCGCTCGGCGAGGATTCGCACGAGGGCTGGTTCACCGGGCTGGTCCTGGTCGACCTCGGGCGGGCGCATCCGGATGTGGTGCGCGGGATCGCCGCCTTGCTCCGCGAGGGGTTGGCCGCCCGTGCCCAGCAGTCGAGTTGAGCTGCCCGAGGACCGCGAGATCCGTGAGCTGCGCGAGGCCGCCGAGCGTGCCGTCCGAGCCTTCGCGGACGCTCTCGCGGTGGCTGGACTGCCTACGCTGCCTGGCCTGGCCGGCGGCGGCCGGATCAGCCGTACCCCGGCGGGCTTCCACGTCGAGATCGGTGGGTGCGGCGTCCGGACGCTCGAAGCACTCACGCACTACGTCGTTGATCACGCGCACTGCCTCGGCCGCGTCGTCCGGGGCGAGGCCCTGCCCGCTCGGCTGGCCGAACTGCCTGGTGTGCGAAGCGAAATGAGCCACCCATGTACGACCCCATGCACGACCCAAGCAGTGACCCCGAGCCCGAACCCCGGCTCGGCTCCATGACGCTGCAGGTCTACCGGATCACCAGCTCCGGCGAGCGGATCGAACTCTCGCGTCAGGAGGTCTGGCCCGGCGAGTCCTACTGGAGCGGCCCGGTCAGCGGCGAGTGGCCGCCGTGCAACTGCCCACGGTGCGCGCCGATGCTGCGCTCCCGAATGCGCCGTGCGGGCCTGGCGCCATGACCGGGCGGCGAGTTCGGAAGTACGGGCGCGGACGTCCCCGCCTCGCCCGTGCCCGTACTTCCGACCCCCGTGCGGTGACGCTACCGGGGCGGGGGTGGGCCGGGCTTGGACAAATCTGACCTCGCCTCCCATGCATCGCCGCGCGCCGCTGCTCGCCGCTGCTCACAGCGTCAGCGCGCCCTCCACCCGGCGGGCGGCCGCCAGCCGGCCGGGCGTCGTGTCGCCCAGGGCGCGGAACTCGCGGTTGAGATGCGCCTGGTCGTAGAACCCGCAGAGCGCGGCGATCTCGGCCGGCGTGCCGGCCCCGCGCCCCAGCAGTTCCACCGCGCGGTGGAAGCGCAGCACCCTGGCGGACAGCTTCGGTGTCAGGCCGACCTGTTCGGTGAACCGGCGGATCAAGTGCTTCTGGCTCCAGCCCACTTCGTCGGCGAGGCGGGCGATCGGCACCGCGCCGCAGCTGTCGGCCAGCAGCCGCCAGGCCTGGCCCACTTCCGGCGCGGGATCCGGGCCGCCGTCGATCCGGGCCAGCAGCGCGGCGTCCAGCAGGTCGAACCTGGCCGTCCAGTCGTCGGTGGTGGCCAGTCGCTCGACCAGTTGCCCGGTGCCGGGGCCCAGGACGTCGGCGAGTTCCACCACGCGGTTGGTCAACTCGGCCATCGGCATGGCGAAGAGCCGATAGGCGCCCAGCGGTGTGAACTCGACCCGGATCGCCTCCTGGCCGCCGGGGTGCTCGCAGACGGCGGGCGCGGACTCCAGGCCGGTGACCAGCGAGCCGATCCGCCCGCTGCCCGGTCCCGCCGCCCCCAGCCGGCGAACCTGGGTGAACGGCTCCGCCAGGCTGATCACCAGCACGGCGCGGCCGCTCGGGATGAGCCGCACCTGGTAGGGCGTCACCTCCGACTCCGCGTAACCGGCGTAGCCGCGCACGAACGGGCGCAGGCCCGGGTGCCACGGGCGGGTCACGCGGTAGCGGTTGCCGATCCGGGCGATCTCGACGGGTTGACGGGGCGTGAGGTTCCGTCCGACGTGAAGAAGCGGCAAGGGGGCCTCCTCGTCAGGGCGGTCAGGTGCGACCGCCGGTCGTGCCACAAGTTAGGCCCCGAACGAGGATGTTGTACACATGTCAAAGAAGTCGGCGCAGGTTCTGCACGTAACCGTCAGGCCTCGTACCCGCCGTTCTCCGGGCAGATCCGCACCCGGGCCAGCAGCGCGTGCAGTTGGGCGATCTCGTCCTCGTCCAGATCGGCGAAGGCCTCCCGCTCGACGGCGCTGACCGCCTCCTCCACGGCGGCCGCGGCGGCGCGCCCGGCCGGGGTGATCCGCACGATGTGCCGGCGGCGGTCGGCCGGGTCGCGGCGGCGCTCGGCCAGCGCGTCGCGCTCCAGGTCGTTGAGGATCGCCACCAGCGTGCTCGGGTCCACGGTGAGCGCCTCGATCAGCGCCTGCTGGCTGGTCGCGCCGGCCTGCGCCAGGTGCAGCAGCAGCGCGCCGTGCCGGGGGCCGAGCCCGCTGACGCTCAGCGCCTCGCGGATGCGCGCCTTCATCAGCCGGCCGTGCCGGGCGAGCAGGAAGCCCAGCCGGTCGATGGCCGGAGCGCTCTGGGTCGACGTAGGGGTCACGTTCTCATCGTATCGCCGGGCCGATGATCGGGGCTGGGAAATCGTTCGCGAATGCCAACGAATGGGTAAGCTGGAACGCAGGATCGGTTCCAGTTCCACGAGCGGATCGGCTCCTGAGCCCAGTCGCTCGAGCAGCTTGAGCAAGGAGTGTGTCGATGACCGGCACCAAGGCTCTCCCCATCGAGACCGACCAACAGCCCCCGAGTCGCCGCACCATCCACATCGCGATGGCCGGGCTGATGCTCGGCATGCTGATGGCGATGCTGGACAACCTCATCGTCTCCACCGCACTGCCCACCATCGTCGGTGACCTGGGCGGCCTGGCCCGGCTCTCCTGGGTGGTCACCGCGTACGCGCTGGGAGCCGCCGTCACCACCCCGTTCTGGGGCAAGCTCGGCGACCTGCACGGCCGAAAGATCATGTTCATGGCCGCCATCGTGGTCTTCCTGATCGGTTCGGCGCTGGCCGGGATCTCCCAGGACATGAACCAGCTGATCGGCTTCCGCGCTCTGCAGGGCCTGGGCGCCGGCGGCCTGATGGTCGGCGCGATGGCCACCCTCGGCGACCTGGTGCCACCGCGCGAACGCGGCCGGTACATGGCGGCGATCGGCGGCATGATGCCGATCGCCTTCGTCGGCGGTCCGCTGCTCGGCGGCTTCCTGACCCAGCACCTCAGCTGGCGCTGGTGCTTCTACGTCAACGTGCCGCTGGGCGTCATCGCGCTGCTGGTCACCGGCCTCGGCATGCGGCTGCCCCGCCGCCGGATCCAGGCCCGGCTCGACTACCTGGGCGGCGCGCTGCTCACCGTCTCGGTGGTCGCCGTGACGCTGGTCGCCAGTTGGGGCGGCGGCCAGTACGCCTGGGGCTCGGCGCCGATCCTGCTGCTGAGCGTGGTCGCGCTGCTCGCACTCGTGGCGTTCGTCCGCTCGCAGCAGCGGGTGGCCGAGCCGATCCTGCCCCCGCACATGTTCCGGGACCGCAACTTCACCGTCGCCCAACTCCTCAGCTTCCTGGTCGGCGCCGCCATGTTCGGCGCGGTGAACTTCCTGCCGCAGTACATGCAGTACGTGCAGGGCGCGTCGCCGACCGCGAGCGGGCTGCTGTTGCTGCCGCTGATGTTCGGGATGCTCGCCGTGATGCTGACGGTCGGTCAGATCACCACCCGCACCGGGCACTACCGGATCTTCGTGATCATCGGCGGCGCGGTGCTGACCTGCGGGATGCTGGTCCTGCTGCTGCTCCAGGTGGACACCCCGCTGCTGGTCGCCTCGCTGCTCACGGTGGTGGTCGGCATCGGCATGGGCTTCCTGATGCAGAACACCATGCTGATCACCCAGAACAGCGTGGCCCTGCGCGACATGGGGGCGGCCAGCGGCTCGGTCACCCTGTTCCGCACCATCGGCGGCTCCCTGGGGATCGCCTTCCTCGGCTCCCTCTACACCCGCGGCCTGGACCGCCACCTCACGGCCCAACTCGGCGCGGCCAAGGGGCACGCGCTGATCTCGGCCCACATCCCACCGGAGGCGCTGAAGGCACTGCCGTCGCCGGTGCGGCAGGCGTTCGAGGCGGCGGTGACCAACGGGGTGCACGCCGTCTTCCTGGGCGGAGCGGTACTGGCGCTGGTGGCGTTCGCGGTCAGCTGGTTGATCCGCGAGGTGCCGCTGCGCGGGTCGATGGCGGGGGCGGGGGAGGAGTCGGATGCGGTGGCGGAGGTGTGAAGTCGGTGTTGGGGCAGCGCCAAAAAAGCGTTGACCCTGAGGGTTTCCTGAGTAAATACTGAGTGTTCGCGCACGCGATCTCCGGACCGTGTGCGCTTCCGGGGGCCGGCCGTCCATCTGACGGCCGCACAGAGGGATCGGCGTGCATGTGCTGGGGGGCGTGTGCGTCGTTCCCGAGTACAAGTGCGCCCTGAAACAGGACTGTTGCACTTGAAAACTCTCATAGCTCCGCTCCGGCGCCGCCGGGGTCGGAGCGCTTTGTCGCGGCTGGTCGCGGTCACCGCGCTGGCCACTGCCGCCGCTCTGACGGCCTCGGGCGTCCAGGCGTTGGCGGACACTCCGACGCCTGCCCCGACCGCCGGGTACGACCCGGGTGCTGCGGCGCAGTACCGCAAGGACCAGTGCGTCGCGTCGTACGTGTTGCGGCGCGGGGGTCCGGCGGTCAAGACGCTGGTCGCGGGCGCGATGGACGGTACGCCGGCGCAGCTGCACGCGGCGTTGGACGACGACACGCGGAGCCACAGCACGCCGTTCCACGATGCGTATCTCGCCGACCAGGCGGCGTACGGGCAGGCGGTCCAGGCGGAGCAGGCGAGCAAGGACTCCTGGCACAAGCAGGTTGACGGGCTGACGAATCCGGGGATGACCCAGCCCGCCTTCTACGAGCCGCCGGACCTCTTCTCCCAGTTGTGGGCCAGCTCGTCCTCCTCGAAGGTCCTGGGTCTGTCGGAGTCGGACCTGGCCGGGCAGCCGGCTGCTCTGCCGGTCGATCCGGCCGCGCGGCAGGCCGCCGAGGACCTCGGTAAGGGCCGCTACGGGACGTTCCCGGACGTGGGCAAGGATCCGAACTACCTTCAGGACGCGCAGGAGAGCACCGCCTGGACCCAGTTGCACCCGGGGTTCTCCCTGTCGGCCGACGATCTGCGGATCTTCCTGGCCGCCGGCGGGTTCCCGCGCGGTGCCGCGCAGCCCGGCACCGGCGAATACCGGGTGGCGGTGGAGGACCTGAAGGCCCGGTTCGCGAACTGCGACTTCGGCAACCCGGACGCGGTCGATCCGAACAAGGTGCTGGGTCAGCAGGTGCAGACCGCAGCCGGTGAGTGGCAGGCGGAGGTCGCAGGCCAGCAGGCGCAGCGCGATGCGATCGTCGCGCAGAACACCAAGGCGGTCGCGGCTCTGAAGGCCTCGGCCGATGCGTTGGGGAATGCGCTGGGGCAGTCCTGGGCGGCGGACCGGTTGAGTGCGTGGCAGGCGTACTTCTCGAGTGGTCAGGGCGCGGTCGGGACCGGGCCGATCACGTTCCATCTGCATCCGGCGCCGGGTGCTTGCCTGGAGGTGCCGCGTTGGGATCCGACAAACGGCAATGATGTGGATGCGTGGGGGTGCAACAGCGGGCTGAACCAGGTGTGGCACCTGACGGCGCAGGGGGCGCTGGTCAACAACGGGACCAACAAGTGCCTGGACATCCCGTGGAGCAGCACAGGTACCCATGCTGGCTCGCGGGTGGAGATCTGGGACTGTAACGGCGGTTCCAACCAGCAGTGGCAGTTGACCACAACCAACGGGCTGACCCGGTTCTACAACCCCGCCTCGAACCTGTGCCTGGACCTGCACACGGCGAATTGGGGCCAGACCTCGCAGGTGTCGGACTGCAACGGCAGCCCGCAGCAGCAGTTCGACGCCCAGCAGGACAACCGCGGCACCGGAACCGGCAGCGACAGCCCGTCCTTCCCCAAGCAGGCCGAGTTCGACCGGGTGAAGAACGCCCTGCCCGCCGCGCAGCAGGCGGCCAAGGCGCAGTTGCAGGTCGCTCAGCAGCAGGCGGCGATCGCGCAGTCGGCGGCCGATGAGACGGTCAAGGCGCAGCAACAGGCCTGGGCGGTCGCGGATGCGGCGGGTGAGCCGCGCGGGCGCGGGCTGCTGGCCGGCCAGCAGGAGGCGCAGGCCACGCTCGCCTCGGCGGCGGCCACGGCCGCGGTGGCGAAGGCGACCGAGACCGCCTACGACGCCACGATGGCCTCGGGTGCGGACGCGCAGGCGCTTCAGCAACTCGCCCGGACCCAGGCGGCTGCCGCGCAGGCCCAGTTCCGCGGCACGGCTGCTCAGGCGGCCGCGGACCAGGCACAGGCGGCCGCTGACGGTGCGGCGCTGCAGGCGCAGAAGGCGGCGCAGGCCGCCAAGGACGCCCAGGCGGACCTGACCACCGCTCAGGGTGCTGAGCAGAGCGCCAAGCAGGCGGCCGACACCGCGCACACCAAGCGCCAGGCCGCGGAGGGCGCGCAGGCCACCGCCGCGGACGCGAAGAACAAGGCGGCCGCCGCGCAGGCCAAGACCGCCACCGACCGCAGCGCGGCGCAGAGCGCGGCGGCTACCGCCGTGGCCAAGTCGCAGGCCGCCCAGGCGGCCGGGGTGACGGCGGATCAGAAGAAGACCGCTGCCCAGCAAGCCGACCAGGCCGCCCGGCAGGCCCAGCAGAAGGCGTGGGACGCGGAGCAGAAACACAACGCCGACCAGGCCAAGGCAGATGCGGCCGATGCGTACGCGGCCTCCCAGGCGTCGGGCGCTGACGCCCAGGGCGCCAAGGACGCGGCCGCGGCCGCGGACAGGGACGCCGGCGACTCGCAGAGCGCCGCCGGCCAGGCCACCACCGACGCCGGGGCCGCCTCCGCTGCGGCCCAGACAGCGGAGGCCGAATCCACCCGGGCCCAGGCAGCCGCCACGCAGGCGCAGAGCGACGCGAGCGACGCCAACGCGGCCAAGGCCACCGCCGACGCCGCGGTACGCACCGACCAGTCGGCTGCGGCCGACGCGATGTCCGCCTCAGACCGGGCTTCCTCCGATGCGACCGCCGCGCAGAGCGACGCCAACACCGCCAAGACCCAGGCCGACACCGCCCAGCAGAACGCGATCCAGGCCTGGGCCCAGGCAGGCACGGCGCAGTCCACCTCGGCAGCGGCGGCCGGCTACGCCTACGCCACCGCCCAGGCCGCCTCAGCCGCCGCTTCGGCGGCCAAGCAGGTCGCCCAACCCGCCAACGACGCTGTCCAGTTGGGTGCGCCCTACCAGGACACCGACGCCTCGGCCGGCCTGGCGGTGCTGCTGGGCCAGGACGCGAAGTCGATCGCCGACCAGCAGCAGGCCCTCGCCCAGGCCAAGTCCCAGCAGGCCCAACAGGCCGCTGACCAGGCCGCCTCGCTGGCCAACGCCGCTACAGGCGATGCGCAGGCGGCCGACCTCGCCTCCGCGAAGGCCGCCGCCTCCGCGGCCAAGGCGCAGGCCAGCGCGAAGGACGCGCTCGCCTCCAGTGCCCAGGCGGCTGCCGCTGCTGCGTTGGCTCAGGCTTCGCAGGCACGGGCGGTGCAGTACGACACGGCAGCCACCGCCGACGCCGCGGCTGCTCAGGCAGCCGCCACCGGCGCAGCCGGCGATGCCACGGACGCCCACACCTCGGCGGTCGCCGCCACCGACGACGCGGGCAAGGCGTGGGCCGCCGCCGGCAGCGCCCAGGCCGCAGCCACCACCGCCAAGGAAGTCGCCGACCAGGCCACCAAGGACGCCGCCGCAGCCGCCGCAGCCGCCAAGGACGCCCAGCAACAAGCGACGACGGCTCAGCAGAATGCCGTCAACGCTGAGGCACTCGCACAGGCCGACCAGGAAGCCGCCGCCCAAACGGCGGCAGCCCAGGCAGCTCAAGCTCAGCAGGCGGCGGTCAGCAACGGCGGACCGACCAGCACACCCAAGGTGTTCACCAAGTCGAGCGTCACGCAGAACGGAGACCCCACACCGGACAACACCTGCGTCCTCGGCCTCGGCAACACCGGCTGCGATGTCACCTTCACTCAGCACTTCACCGTCACCATCGACTTCTACCTGTGCGACACCGTCGCACCAGGGGACGTCGGCCCAGACGGGTGCCCGCCGTACGCCACGACCTGGCTCGACACCAAGACCATCGATGCCACCCGGCAGGTCGTCCACCACTTCAGCAACTGGGACATCGTCTCCAGCGTCGACAAAGCCGTCCTCAAGGGCATGTGGGACAGCACCGTCAAGGACTTCACCGACTGCTCCCATGGCAGCGTCACTGGCTGTGTCTGGGCCGCCAGTTGGTTCATCCCTCCGGCCAAGGTCGCCGACGCGGCCAAAGCCGTCGGCATCCTCCAGGACGCGATGCGTAGCGGCGTGGGCATTGCCGACGCCCTCAAGGCAGTCAAGGCCAGCAGCCTCGACGCCGAGGCAATCGCACGACTCGAGCAGGAAGCCGACGCGGTCCAGAAGTCGTTGACCGTTTTCGATCGCGACGCAGAGGCGGCTAAGCTTCCCGCTTATGCGGGGGGCGCTACTTCCGGACGCGCCATTGCCGCGAATGGAAAAGCATACGACCTGGTGAGTGGAAACCAAGACGCCGCACTGATCGACTGGGTGAACAGTACACTCCGACAATTGGGGATCTTGAAGGGGGTGGCAAAATCCGGTCGCGCAGCCGATGTCGAGCAGAAATTCGCCGCCATCATGGCGCGCGACGGGATCGCACGAGCCGACCTGGTCATCAACTTTCCGACAGGACCCTGTACCGTCAGGCTGGGCTGCGATGACGTGATGGATGCGCTCCTCGGCAGCACGCGGACCCTCACTGTTCACTGGCGGGATGCAGATGGCGCCTGGCACGATCTGACATACGGAGGACATTAGACATGAAGGCCCTCGCTGAGGTTCGCTACCGGTTGGAGCACGGTAAGAATCCTGAACTCATCAGCGCACCCGAAGAAGCCGACCTGCTGATCGACGCGCTCCTGACCGGTCCATCACGCGAGAACCTGGCTCAGATCCACTCCCTCGACCGAGACCTCTTGCCGTCCGGATACCCCGACCACGAGCTGCTGGTAGGGGTCGACAAGGAGCAGCAGGTCGGGATCCTCGCCTTCATGGACGAGTATGGAAATTTTGTCACTCTCGGCTCCCCGGAAAAGGACGGCGAGCTCGCATACTTCATCCAGGGGCACATGACGGAGTTTCCAGCGCACTCTGAGATTCCGATCGCCCTGGTACGTCAGGCACTAAGGGAATTCATCGCCTCGGCGGGGAAGCGTCCAGAATGCGTCGAATGGCAGGAATACTAGCAGGTCTACAATAGGCGGAAGTCAACGGTGCAGCCCGCGGTCGAAGCGGTCGATAGGGGGCTGCAGTTGACTGCTCCCCGGGGTGACCTGGCCGGCCCGACCCAGAACGCCGGCTTCTCCCACCTCGGTCCTGAACCCGGTGAGGACGAGCAGCTCCGCAGCGTCCTGGTGGCGCAGATCGCAGAATGCGCGCGACACTGCGGCCGAGTCTTCTTCCGCAGCACGAACGAGGGCATGCAGATTGTGGCCAAGGCAGACAAGGGTAACGAGCCGAAGGTGATCGAGCGGCTCAAGAAGCTTTACGGGAGCTGAGCATGTACGAGATCGCCGAAGGCGGCCTAAGACTGCGAGTGGAGTTGGGTGAGGACTCGCCCGAGACGGTGGAGAACGCCGACGGCTGGCTCCTGCTCCCAGACGGGTCCAGGTGGTCCGCGACCTTCCTGACCTACGCCGAGCTGGGCAGACTCATGGACAGGTGGGCGGCCAGCGGAGAATGCCTCGGCGGTCGATACTTCACCTGCCCGGATCTGGTGCTGATCCGCGATCCCGGCACTCAGAAGATGTTCGCCGCTGCCAAGGACCTGGTGGCCAGCGGGGAGTATGAAGTCACCCTTGGCCGACTTGATCCGGAGTAAGGTACTCAAGCCGTCCGGAGGCCACCGACATGCCGAACGGACTGCTGTGAACGGCTGACGCAGGCCCCGCTGGATCTTGTCAACTACTTTGGGCTCGACATTGACGATCACAGCGGCCATTGCTTCGAACGGAACTGGAACGTTGTGGGCATTGGCAGGATGCCTTCGCAGCGGCGGGAGTCCACCTCTGATGTCTGACCTCGATCAGCTCGTTCCGCTCGATCTGCGTGAACTCGTGGACCGCCTGGCGGCCCGTGATCCGGCGGTGTCCGAGTTGGGCACGGGCCAGTGGCGCGCCGTCGTCGAGCTGTTGACGATACGTCTGACCGATGGCTGCGCGAACCTGCGGCCGGACTTCTGGGCATCTTGCTCGGCGGCGTTCGGGTATGCGCTGGACGCCGCGGTCGCGGCAGGTGAGATGGAGCACGGTGAGACGGTGGTCCGCCGCCTGAACCTCACCGCTGCCCTGCTGCGCCGTGTACCGGAAGATCCCGACGTCGACCTCCTGGATGCCCATCGGGTGGTCGAGGTCTTCCTGCGCGAGACCCCGGTGTCGATCGCGGAGGCGCAGGAGGCCGTGGTCGACTGGCACACGCGTGACATCGCGGCCCTTCGCCGCCTGCGTGCGGCGAAGAACCTTCTGGTGCCAACGCTCGCGATCCTCCACGCGGTCGGCGGATGCGAAGGTGACGAGCGTTTGACGGCTTGGGCGGCGGTGCTGCCGACGCTCCCGTGACAGATGAGGGGGCGGTGCCCGGCCATGCTGGCGGGGTACTGCCCCCTCAGTCGGGACCCACGTGGAACGGAAGTAGTGTTGGCCTGTCTGCGGGGAATACGGACTCGGGGGAGTGCGCATGAGCGAGGTCGGGCCCGGTTGCACGCTGACCAGTGACGGTGACGAGAGCGACGTCTGGGGCCGCGTTACCGCGACCACCGGGCTCTTCGCACCGCTGAAGGACGGCTCCCGACGGGTGAGGCTGCTCGGCGTCGCGCCGCAGGGCGGTCTGCGCGCTGCTGTCGAGCGGATCGGGACCAGGGGCGCGGTGGCGGGTAACGCGAACCTCGTGCTGCTGGACGTGGCCGGGGCGGAGATGGGCGAGTACTTCGTCAACGACGTGACGGTGCAGGCGGTGGGGTCCGCCGCGGACGGGGACGGGCTCGTCGACCTGACGGTGCGTCTGTGGTGCGCCAACGCGCTGCCGCATGCCGGGTGGCCGTGGGAACTGCGCCGCACCGGGTCGCTGGACCGGCCGGGCCTGTGGCGCTCGCTGGGCCCGTCCGGCCGGCGCGGCTGGCTCTCCGTGGCGCTCTTCCACCAGGCCTACCGCGCGGTGCCCGAGCAACCGCCTGGGGCCGTCTACCAGTTGGACGGTCGGCACATGGTGGACGAGGACAGCTTCTACTGCGCTCTGGGCGAGGCGGTGAACGGGCCCGGCGGGTACTTCGGTTGGAACCTCAGCGCGTTGGACGACTGCGCCGGCGGCCGGTGGGGCGCGACACCGCCGTTCACCGTGGAGTGGCGGCACAGCGAGGCCGCGAGGTCACGGCTGGCCGCGCCGTTCCTCGCGGAGGTGCTGGAGATCTTCGAGGAGCACGGCGTGAGCGTTCTGCTGCGCTGACCTAGGCCGCACCGCAGTACGCTCACGCAGCGCTGACCGCCGCCGCCCCCACGCCTTCCGCCTCCGCCGCCGCGTACCGCCGCAGCAGCACGCGTGCCACCTCCGGGGCCGCGCCCAGCACCGCGCCGAGCACGTCGGCGCCACCCTCCGCCGCGCCTGCCGCGATGCGGTCCGGGAGCAGCCCCGGGGCGAGCAGGTACGGCGCGACCGCCGTGCGCCGCACGCCGGTTGTCGCGCGCAGCTGGGCCAGCGCGTCCGCCACCCGGGGCCCGCCCGCGGAGGCGTAGGCGACGGTGACCGCGGCCCAGCCGCGGCGGTGCTGCCAGGTGGCGGCGAGCGTGCGGGTGACCGCGTCGGCGGTGGGGTCGGAGGAGCCGGCGGCGGCCAGGACGATGCCGGTGCGGGCGCGGGTGGCGGGGGAGGCGGTGTCGAGGCCTGCTTCGGCCAGCCGGCGTTCCAGGGCGGTGAGGAGGAGCGGGTCGGGGCCGAGCACGTCGGCGACGGGGAGGTCGGCGCCGGTGGCGCGCAGCGCGGCGGGGATGTCGTGCTTGGCGTGGAAGGCGCGGTTGAGCAGGAGGGGGACGGCGACCGCTGAGGAGAGGCGCTCCACGACCTGGGGGATGCGGGGGGCGCAGTGGTCCAGGAAGGCGGTGGCGACGTCGAGTTCGGGGCGCTGGGCGCGCACCTCCCGCACCAGCGCGTCGACCGTGGCGGCGTGCCGGGGGTCGCGGCTGCCGTGGGCGATCAGCAGCAGGGTGGGGGAGGGGGCGGCCATCGGGTCAGCGTCCCGTCTGCAGCAGGCCGCGGCTGCGCAGCACGCGGCGCTCGATCGGGGTGAAGATCAGCAGGTCGATGGCGACACCGACGGTCAGGATCAGGATGATCCCGAGCAGCACGCCGGACATGTCGGAGGCGTCCCGCTGGTTCTCCAGGTAGCGGCCCAGGCCCAGGCCCAGGTCGGGGGAGCTGGCGATCAGTTCGGCGGCCATCAGCGAGCGCCAGGAGAACGCCCAGCCCTGCTTCAGGCCGGCCAGGTAGCCGGGCAGCGCGGCCGGCAGCAGGATGTGCCGGGCGCCGCCGAGGCCGCGCGCGCCGAGCGTGCGGCCGGCCCGCAGGAAGAGCGGCGGGACCTGGTCGATGCCGGAGACCAGGCCGTTGGCGATCGAGGGGACGGCGCCGAGCAGGATCACGGCGTACATGGCCTGGTCGTCGATGCCCAGCCAGATCACGGCGGCCGGCACCCAGGCCACCGAGGGCAGCGACTGCAGGCCGGACAGGACCGGGCCGAGCGCCGCGCGGACGAACTTCACCCGGGCCACCAGCAGGCCGATCGGCGTGCCGATCACCACCGCGGCGGCGAAGCCGGTGATGCCGCGCCAGACGCTGGTCCAGATGATCGAGAAGAGGGTGCCCTGGTACCAGAGGTCGGTGAGGCTGTGCCAGACGTCCAGCGGGCTGGGCAGCTTGTACTCGGGGGTGACGTGCAGGCTGAAGAGCAGCTGCCAGACGCCGAGCACCAGCAGCACGCCGAGCACCGGCGGCAGCACCTTCTCGCGCAACAGCTGGGCGGGCGAGGTGCGGTGCGGCTGGACGGCGTCCAGTGCGTCCAGGCCCGCCTCGACACCGGCCAGGTCCTGGTGCGGAGCCGCCTCGGGTGTGGCCGGCGCCTCGGGTGCGGCGGGGGCGGTCTCAGTGCTGGCCATGGCGGCGGATCTCCCCACGCAGGTGCTCGGTGATCTCGACGGACAGGTCCGCGACGCAGGCGGACTCGATGCGGCGCGGCTGCGGCAGGTCGATCTGCCACTCGCGGGCCACCCGGCCGGGGCGCGAGGAGAGCAGCACCACCCGCTGGGCGAGCCGCACCGCCTCGCGCACGTTGTGGGTGACGAACAGGACGGTGAGCCGCCGCTCCTGCCAGATCCGGGTGATCTCCTCGTGCAGCACGTCGCGGGTGATCGCGTCCAGCGCGGCGAACGGCTCGTCCATCAGCAGCACGCTGCTGCCCTGGGCCAGCGCGCGGGCCATCGCGACGCGCTGGCGCATGCCGCCGGAGAGCTCGTGCACCCGCTTGCCGTAGGAGCCGCCGAGCCGGACCAGCTCCAGCAGGCGCTCGGCCTCGGGCTTGCGTTCGGCGCGCGGCACGCCGTTGAGGCGCAGCGCGAGTTCGATGTTCTTGCCGGCGGTCAGCCAGGGGAAGAGCGCGTGCTCCTGGAACATCAGGGCCGGGCGGCCGCCGGGCACCTCGATGCTGCCGGCGGTCGGCTGGTCCAGGCCGGCGACCAGGTTGAGCAGGGTGGACTTGCCGCAGCCGGAGGCGCCGAGCAGGCAGAGGAACTCGCCCGGGGCGACGTCGAGGGTGATGTCGTCCAGCACCGGCACGGCGGTGCCGGGGCGGCCGAAGGACTTGTGCACGCCGGCGATCCGGACGGCGGGCGAAGCGTCGGCCCGGTCCGCGACGGCTGGAGCGTCGTTCGGGGTGGTCAGTGCCGTGCTCATCGCGGGCACCTCCTGGCGTGAGTGGGACGAGCGGAGAAAGCTTGGGGGCCGAGGTCCACCCCCGCCCGGTCCGGTGATTGGGCATCGACGAGGACGGGGCGGGGGCGAACTTCGGAGTCAGTGGCGGTGGTTGAAGCTGACGCAGGGTCAGGAACCGCTGCCCAGGCCCGCGTCGGTGACGGCGGGCTGGCCGGCCGCCTTGAGCACCTGGTTCAGCGGGTCGAGGTCGTAGATTCCCTTGAGGTCCGGCTTCTTCAGCAGGCCCGCGGTGACCGCGTGGTCGGCCTCGGACTGCAGGGTGCTCGCCAGCGGGTCGTTGGTGAAGTCGATGCTCTTCCAGGCCGAGTCGAGGATGCTCGCGGGCAGCGCGCTGCCGCCGGCCGCCTTGATCGCGGCGTTGGCGTCCTGCTCGGCCTGGGCCGGGTTGGCCTTGATGAAGGCGTTGGTGTTCACCGAGCCGCGCAGCACGGCCTGCACCACGTCCGGGTGCGCCTTGAGGAAGGACTGCGAGACGATGATGTTGGTGCTCACGAACTGCCCGTTCGGCCAGATCGACTTCTCGTCCAGCAGCACCTTCGCGCCCTTGGCGACCAGCTGGGAGGCGGTCGGCTCGGGCACCCAGGCGCCGTCGATCGAGCCGGCGGCGTAGGCGTCCGGCGTGACCTTGTTGTCGGTGCGCACCACGCTGACGTCGCCGGCGCCGGTCTGCGGGTCCTCCTTGTAGCCCTTGCCCGCCAGGTAGTTGAGCAGCGCGACGTCCTGGGTGTTGCCGAGCTGCGGGCTGGCGATCTTCTTGCCCTTGAGGTCGTCCAGGGTCGGGATCTTGCTCGGGTTGACCACCAGCTCGACGCCGCCGGAGGCCGAGCCGCCGATGATCTTCAGCGACTGGCCCTTGGCCTGGGCGTAGCCGTTGATCGCGGGGGAGGGGCCGATCCAACCGATGTCGATCGAACCGGAGTTCAGCGCCTCGATCTCGGCCGGGCCCGCGTTGAAGACCTGGGTCTTGAGCTGGGTGGCGCCCAACTCCTTCTGGAACAGTCCGTCCTGAAGGCCGACCAGCGCGGTGCCGTGGGTCAGGTTGGCGAAGTAGCCGATCTTCACGGTGTCGGCCGACAGCTTCGGGGCGCCCGGGGTGGCCGCCACCGGAGCCGCGTCGGTCTTGGCGGCCTTCGAGCCGTAGCCGCCGCAGGCGCTGAGCAGGGCGACGGCGGTCAGACCGGCGGCGGCGGTGAAGGCGAGGCGTCTGGCGCGCGTGGCGTTCGGGCGGGGACGGCTATGGGTGCTTGCCTGGGTGGGAGCCATCGGAGGAGTCCTCTGCTGGAACGGTCAAGGAGGGGTGGCGCGTTGGGCCCGGCGTGCCTCGTGTCACTGGAAGGCGGTGCGCCGGTGACGGAGCGTCAGACGCTCCGCCCGTACCCACATCGGCCGATGCCGCCCTGGCCGCTGCCGCGCAGGCCGCTGCCGATCCGGCCGCCTTCCTTGTCCATGCCGGAGAACGCCTCGCCGGTCATCAGGCCCAGTCCTCCGCTTCGCCTTGAGCCGCCGGTGCCGCCGGGGCGCCGCCGAAGGACTCGCCGGCCATACCGGCGGTGAGGGTGGTGCCGTCGGCCGGGTCGATCAGCAGGAAGGACCCGGTGTGGCGGTTGTCGCGGTAGTCGTCGAGGGCGAGCGGTTCGGCGGTGCGCAGCAGCACGTGGCCGATCTCGTTGACGTTCAACTCGGTGGCGTCGGCGCGCTGCTGGAGCGTGTCGATGTCGATCCGGTAGGTGATGTCCTTGACCAGCGCGCGCACGGTGCGGGTGGTGTGCTTGAGCAGGACCTTGTCGCCGACGCGCAGCGGGCGCTCGTGCAGGTGGCACACGGTGGCCTCGACGTCCTTGGTGGGCGCGGGAGTCGGGCCGGTGGCGATCAGGTCGCCGCGCGAGATGTCGATGTCCTCGGTGAGGCGGACGGTGATCGACTGGGGTGCCCAGGCGATGTCGGTCTCGGTGCCGAGCGCGTCGATGCCCGCGATGGTGGTGGTGCGCCCGGCGGGCAGCACGGTGACCGTGTCGCCGGTGCGCAGCACGCCGGAGGCCAACTGGCCCGCGTAGCCGCGGTAGTCGGGGTGCTCGGCGGACTGGGGGCGGATCACGTACTGGACGGGGAAGCGGGCGGGCTCCTCGCTGGGGTCGGTGGTGACCTGCACGGTCTCCAGGTGCTCCAGCAGGGTCGGGCCGCCGTACCAGTCCATGTTCGCGGAGGGCTCGACGACGTTGTCGCCGGCCAGTGCGGAGATCGGCACCGCGACGATGTCGGCCACGCCGAGCGAGGCCGCGTAGGCGGTGAACTCGGCGGCGATCCGTGCGAAGACGGGCTCGGCGTAGTCGACCAGGTCCATCTTGTTGACGGCCAGGACGACGTGCGGCACGCGCAGCAGGGCGGCGACCGCGGCGTGCCGGCGGGTCTGCTCGACCACGCCGTTGCGGGCGTCGACCAGCACGACGGCGAGTTCGGCGGTGGAGGCGCCGGTGACCATGTTGCGGGTGTACTGCACGTGGCCGGGGGTGTCGGCGAGGATGAACCGGCGCCGGGCGGTGGCGAAGTAGCGGTAGGCGACGTCGATGGTGATGCCCTGCTCGCGCTCGGCGCGCAGGCCGTCGGTGAGCAGCGCCAGGTCGGGGGTGTCCTGGCCGCGCTTGCGGGAGGCGTGCTCGACGGCCTCCAACTGGTCGGTGAGGACCGACTTGGAGTCGTGCAGCAGGCGCCCGACCAGGGTCGACTTGCCGTCGTCGACGGAGCCGGCGGTGGCGAAGCGCAGCAGCGAGGTGGCGGCGGTCACTTCGGTAGTGGTGGTCATGTTAGAAGTACCCCTCGCGCTTGCGGTCTTCCATGGCGGCCTCGGACATCTTGTCGTCCGCCCGGGTCGCCCCCCGCTCGGTCAGGCGGCTGGCGGCGATCTCGGTGATCACCTGCTCGATGGTGGCGGCGTCGGAGTCGACGGCGCCGGTGCAGGACATGTCGCCGACCGTGCGGTAGCGGATCAGGCGGCGCTGGACGGTCTCGCCCTCCTTGGGGCCGCCCCACTCGCCGGCGGTCAGCCACATGCCGTCACGGGCGAAGACGTCGCGCTCGTGGGCGTAGTAGATCTCCGGGAGCTCGATGGACTCGCGCTCGATGTACTGCCAGACGTCCAGCTCGGTCCAGTTGGAGAGCGGGAAGACCCGCACGTGCTCGCCCACCGCGTGCCGGCCGTTGTAGAGCGACCACAGCTCGGGGCGCTGGCGCCGCGGGTCCCAGGCGCCGAACTCGTCGCGCAGCGAGAAGACCCGCTCCTTGGCGCGGGCCTTCTCCTCGTCGCGGCGCCCGCCGCCGAAGACCGCGTCGAACTTGCCGCTCTCGATGGCGTCGAGGAGGGGGACGGTCTGCAGCGGGTTGCGGGTGCCGTCGGGGCGCTCGCGCAGCCGGCCGTCGTCGATGAAGTCCTGCACGTTCGCCACGTGCAGGCGCAAGGAGTGCTCGGCCACCACGCGGTCGCGGTAGGCGATCACCTCGGGGAAGTTGTGGCCGGTGTCCACGTGCAGCAGCGAGAACGGGATCGGCGCCGGCGCGAAGGCCTTGAGCGCCAGGTGCAGCATGACGATCGAGTCCTTGCCGCCGGAGAAGAGGATCACCGGCCGCTCGAACTCACCCGCCACCTCACGGAAGATGTGCACCGACTCGGCTTCGAGCGCGTCCAGGTGGGAGAGCGCGTACGGGCTGTCGCTGTGCTCGATCAGGCTCGCGGTGGCGGTCGTCATGCCAGGCCCCTCTCGGTCAGGAAAGTGTGCAGCTCGGCGGCGGACTCGGCAACCGTCCGACCCTCGGTCTGAAGACGCAACTCCGGTGCGGTCGGCGCCTCGTACGGGTCGTCGACACCGGTCAGACCGGAGATCTCACCGGCGGCCTGCTTGGCGTAGAGCCCCTTGACGTCCCGCTCGGAGCAGAGCTCGACGGGGGTGGCGACGTGGATCTCCAGGAACTCGGTGCCCCGGGCGGCGTGCCGCTCGCGCACCGCGGCGCGCGAGTCGGCGTAGGGGGCGATCACCGGGGCGAGCACCTTGACGCCGTTGGCGGCCAGCTTCTCGGCGACGAAGCCGATCCTGGTGACGTTGGTGTGGCGGTCCTCGCGGGAGAAGCCGAGGCCCTTGGAGAGGAACTCGCGGATCTCGTCGCCGTCCAGCACCTCGACCTTGTGGCCCTCGGCGCGCAGCCGCTCGGCCAGCGCGAAGGCCAGCGTGGTCTTGCCGGCGCTGGGCAGCCCGGTCAGCCACACCGTGGCGCCGCGCTCGCAGGGGGCGGCCGCGGGGGCCGCCTCCGCGGCTTCCCCGGCGGCGGCCAAGGTGTCGACTGTGGTCATGTGTTTCGCTCCAAAATTAAGTAACGAGGGGTCAAAAAAAGGAGTCGGCCCGGTCAGCGGTGTCAGAGGTGGATGCCGCATTCGGTCTTGCCCGAGCCCGCCCAGCGCCCGGCCCGGGCGTCCTCGCCCTCGCCCGGCTTGCGGGTGCAGGAGAGCGGTGAGCAGCCGACCGAGGTGTAGCCCTCCCAGAGCAGCGGGTTGAGCAGCACCCCGTTGGCCTGGACGTAGGCGTCCACGTCGTCCTGGGTCCAGCGGGCGATCGGCGCGATCTTCACCTTGCGGCGCTTGGCGTCCCAGGCCACCACCGGGGTGTTCGCCCGGCTCGGCGACTCGTCGCGGCGCAGTCCGGTGGCCCACGCGTCGTAGCCCATCAGCCCGCGCTGCAGCGGCTCGACCTTGCGCAGCGAGCAGCACAGGTCCGGGTCGCGGTCGTGCAGGTTCGGCCCGTACTCGGCGTCCTGCTCGGCCACCGTCTGACGCGGGGTCAGCGTGATCACGTTGATCGGCAGGGTCGCGGCGACCGCGTCCCGGGTGCCGATGGTCTCCGGGAAGTGGTAGCCGGTGTCCAGGAAGATCACGTCGATCCCGGGCAACGCGGTGGACGCCAGGTGGGCGACCACCGCGTCCTCCATCGAGGAGGTGACGCAGAGCTTCCTGCCGAAGGCGTCGGCGGCCCAGCGCAGGATCTCCTGCGCCGAGGCCTCCTCCAGGTCGCGAGCGGCCGCGGTGGCCAGCGCCTCCAGGTCAGTGGCGGTGCTCATCTGCCGTTCCCCCGTTCGTAGCTGACAGCAGGCCAAGGAACTTCACCTGGAAGGCCCGGCGGCAGGAAGCGCACTCCCAGGCGCCGTGGCCGCCCTCCTCGGACGGACGCAGGTCCTCGTCACCGCAGTACGGGCAGTAGAAGGGCGCGGCGCGCTCACTCACGACAGCTGCTCCTCGCTGGCCCGGGCCGTCCACTGGGCGAACCGCTCGCCCTCCTGGCGGTCGGCCTGGAACCGGGTCAGCACCCGCTCGACGTAGTCCGGCAGGCCGTCCTTGGTGACCTTCAGACCGCGCACCTTGCGGCCGAACCCGGCCTCCAGGCCGAGCGCGCCGCCCAGGTGGACCTGGTAGCCCTCCACCTGGTTGCCGTGCTCGTCGCTGACCAGCTGGCCCTTGAGACCGATGTCCGCCACCTGGATCCGGGCGCAGGCGTTGGGGCAGCCGTTGATGTTGATGGTCAGCGGCTCGGCGAAGTCGGGCAGCCGCTGCTCCAACTCGTCGATCAGGGTGCGCCCGCGCTCCTTGGTCTCGACGATGGCGAGCTTGCAGTACTCGATGCCGGTGCAGGCCATGGTGCCGCGCCGGAACGGCGACGGGGTGACCCGCAGGTCCAGCGCCTCCAGGCCGGCCACCAGCGAGGCGACCTGCTCCTCGGGCACGTCGAGGACCAGCATCTTCTGCTCGGCGGTGGTGCGCAGCCGGTCCGAGCCGTGCTCGGCGGCCAGTTCGGCGACCTTGCCGAGCAGCGCGCCGTCCACCCGGCCGACCCGCGGCGCGAAGCCGACGTAGAAGTTGCCGTCCTGCTGCCGGTGCACGCCCACGTGGTCGCGCCAGACGCCGGTCGGCTGCTCGGGCGCCGGGCCGTCGACCAGCTGGTACTTGAGGTACTCGTCCTCCAGCACCTGGCGGAACTTGGCCACGCCCCAGTCGGCGACCAGGAACTTCAACCGGGCGCGGTTGCGCAGCCGGCGGTAGCCGTAGTCGCGGAAGATGCCGATCACGCCGCCGTAGACGTCGGCGACCTCGTGCAGCGGCACCCAGGCGCCCAGCCGCACGCCCAGCTTGGGGTTGGTGGACAGGCCGCCGCCGACCCACAGGTCGAAGCCGGGGCCGTGCTCGGGGTGGTTCACGCCGACGAAGGCGATGTCGTTGATCTCGTGCGCCACGTCCAGCAGCGGCGAGCCGGAGACGGCCGACTTGAACTTGCGCGGCAGGTTGGAGAAGTCGGGGTTGCCGATGAAGCGGCGCTGGATCTCCTCGATGGCGGGGGTGCCGTCGATGATCTCGTCCTCGGCGATGCCGGCCACCGGCGAGCCGAGGATGACGCGCGGGGTGTCGCCGCAGGCCTCGGTGGTGGACAGGCCCACCGCCTCCAGCTTCTGCCAGATCGCGGGCATGTCCTCGATCCGGATCCAGTGGTACTGGATGTTCTGGCGGTCGGTCAGGTCGGCGGTGCCGCGCGCGTACTGCTGGGAGACCTCGGAGATCGCCTTCAGCTGGGCCACCGTCAGCCGGCCGCCGTCGATCCGCACCCGCAGCATGAAGAACTCGGCGTCCAGCTCGTGCGGCTCCAGGATCGCGGTCTTGCCGCCGTCGATCCCCTCCTTGCGCTGGGTGTACAGACCCCACCAGCGCATCCGGCCGCGCAGGTCGGCCGGGTCGATCGAGTCGAAGCCCCGGTGCGCGTAGATCGTCTCAATGCGTGTCCGCACGTTGAGACCGTCGTCGTCCTTCTTGAACTGCTCGTTGGCGTTGAGCGGGGTGAAGTGCCCCATGCCCCACTGGCCCTCGCCGCGGTGGCGGGTCGCCTTGCGGGCGGCGGCGGCACGGGGCGCCGCGGCGCTCGCGGGCTGCGGCTCGACCGGGTCGGGAGTGGTGGCCATAAGACGTCCTTCGGGCAGGTGGCTCTGATGCGGGAAAGCTGCGCTGCTCCCGGGCCGTGACCTGTCCGCCTGCCTGCCCATTCCGACCTGCGGATCTTCGGTGGAGGGGGAGACGGTGACCGTGGCCCTGGGGTGCTCGCGCGTCCGCTGCTGCGGAGATGGGCGGCGGGGTGGCGCCGGGTGCGGTGCTGGCGCCTTGGGTGTGGGGCTCAGATCACCGGACAGATGGCGCTGGACACGCGAAGGAGATCGACGTGGAGTCGACCAACCAGGGTGGTTCCGGCGCTAGACATGGCAAGAGATTCGCACGCCGAGCGAGGCGCGGTCCACTATCGTCCAGAATGCGGACTTCTTTGTTTCGTATCGCGAGATGAGCGCGACAGTGCGCAGTCCGGGGCGGCACGCGGCGAGCTGATCGCAGAGCAGGTCACAGAGCCGGTCGCAGAGGTGATCGCGGAGGTGATCGCGGAGGTGATCGCGGAGCCGATCGCGCAGGCGCGTCGGGCCCGCCCGATACCGTATGCCTGTGCAGGTACCAGGTGAAAGCAGCAGAGCGGTGGCGGAGCGACCTTCCCGGCGGCGGGGCAAGGGTGCTCGGCGGGCGGCCCGGCGCTCCAACTGGCGCGGCACCGCCTTCGCGCTGATCAAGGACACCACCAACACCTGCGTCGAGTACCGGGTCACCGGGCTGGCCGCCGAGGCCGCCTTCTTCACCCTGCTCTCGATCCCGCCGCTGCTGCTCTGCCTGGCCGGCACCCTCGGCTACCTGGACGACCTGCTCGGCGCCGGCAGCATCCAGAAGCTCCAGCAGGACATCCTGTCGGCGGCCGGCACGGTGCTCTCGCCCTCCTCGATCGACGACACCGTGAAGCCGCTGCTGGCCAGCGTCTTCAACATGCCGCGCCCCGACCTGATCTCGATCGGCTTCGTGCTCTCGCTCTGGTCCGGCTCCCGGGCGCTGTACATCTTCATCGACACCATCACCGTGATGTACGGGCTCGACGGCAAGCGCGGGATCGTGAAGACCCGCTCGCTGTCGCTGGCCCTGTACCTGGGCGCGCTGGTGATCGGCTCGCTGGTGCTGCCGCTGCTGATCGCCGGCCCCGGCCTGGTGGTCTCGGCGGTGCCCAGCATCGGCGGCGTGGTCAACGCGCTCTACTGGCCGGTCGCGATCCTGCTGCTGATCGTCTTCCTGACCACGCTCTACCACCTGTCCGTCCCGGCCAGCACGCCGTGGCGCGAGGACATCCCCGGCGCGCTGGTCGCGCTCGGCATGCTGGTGGTCTGCAGCGTGCTGCTGCGGCTCTACCTGGTCCACTCGGTCGAGGGCAAGACCGTCTACGGCTCGCTGGCCGCACCGGTCGCCGTGCTGCTGTGGATCTTCGTGGTGGCGCTCGCGGTGCTGATCGGCGCCGCGATGAACGCCGCGATAGACCGCCGGTGGCCCAGCGTGGAGACCGCCGACGCGCGCGCCGAGAACGAGCGGGCCAGCGAGCAGGTGGCCGCCGCCCTGGTCCGCGAGGTCACCGCCCGGCGGGCCGCCGAACGGGCACTGCGAGCGCGCGAACTGGGGCTGGCCGAAGGCATCGAGGACGAGGACACGGACGCGGACGAGGGGGACGAGGCGCCCGCCGAGTACCCCGAGCGGTGGGCCGACTTCCTGGCGCCCGGCGACGTGCGCGGGCGCCTGGGCGGGACGCGCAAGCGCTGGCGGCGCACACCGCCGCCGACCCCGGACAGCGACCGCCCCGCGCCCCGGCCGCCGCACCGCCCGGTCGAGGCGCAGGACCCCGCCGGACACCCGGCCGAGCACCCCGCCCAGCCGTGGGCGTCGGACGGACGGTTCCCCGGCGAGCTGGGGCCGGTGGACTCGGCGCTGCCGACCCACCCGCCGCGGCCGCCGTGGGACGGCGGCTGAGGTCGGGGACGGGACCTGGGACCGCCCGCCTCAGCCGAGCGAACCGACCAGCTCGGCGATCGCCTCCAGCGGTCGGTGCGCGGCGAGTTCGGCGGCCAGCTCCCGGGTGTTGGCACGGTAGTCCGGGTGGCCCAGCACCCGCTCGACGGCCTCCCGCAGTTCCACCTGCGTCGGCCGGCCGGTCCGCAGGTCGACCCCGACCCCGCGCCAGGCCACCCGGGCCGCCACCTCCGGCTTGTCCTCGCTGTCGCCGGCGACCACCAGCGGCACCCCGAACGCCAGCGCGGTGTGCACCCCGCCGTAACCGCCGTTGCTGACCAGTACGTCGGCGTGCGGCAGCAGGCGGTCGAACGGGACGTACCCGGTGGCCCGGACATTGCTCGGCAGGCCGCCGAGCTCCGCGGCGAGCAGCTCGGGGCCGTCGGGGCGGCTGGTGGCGGCGACCACGAACAGGTCGGGGCGGTCGGCCAGGGCCCGCACCGCGGGGGCCACCAGGGCGGTCAGATCGTCGTTGGCCAGCGTCCCTTGGGTGACCACCACCACGGACCGGGCGTCCGCCAGTTCCTCCCACCAGTCGGGGAGTTCCGCCTCCTCACCGCGCTGCGGCGACAGCGCGCCGATGAACCGGAGCGAGGCCGGCGCGTCACTGCGCGGGTACTCGAAGCCGGGCACGGTCAGTTGCAGGTAGTGGTCGGGCACGGTGACCGCGGCGTCCAGCCGGGGACCCGGCGGCAGCGCGGCCCCGACGGTGGCGAAGACCTCGGCCGCGTACCGGCGCAGCGGTTCGCCGCGCTGCGCCGCCTGGGCGTTCAGTTCCCGGTTGCGGGCCAGCCCCTGCGGCCCGGCCAGGGGTGCCAGCGCGAGCCCGAACGGCGCGGTGTCCGCGCTCTGCAGCATCGGCGGTGCGACCCCGATGCCGATCACGGCCGGCCGCTCGTCGCGCGGGTGGGCCAGCGCGAGGGCCAGCGCTCCGTGGAAGAAGGAGTCGTGGAGCACCGCCGTGGCCGGGAAGGTCTCGAGCAGCGCGCGCAGCGCCCGGTACTGCGCGGGCACCGGATCGATGAAGATGTGCTGGGCGTCGAAGGCCAGCCGCTGGGGCCCCGGCGGCAGTTCGGCCCGCCCTGGGAAGTAGTCGTCGATCCGCCGGTCGTCGAAGTCCGCCTCGGGTGGCAGTGCGACGAACCGTGCCCCGGTGGCCTCGGCGGACTTCGCGAACCGTGCCCCACCGAGGAAGACGACCTCGTGCCCGCGCCGTACCAGGTCGGCGGTGATGGCGAGCAGCGGAACGGTGTGCCCGTGCGCGGGCATGGCGGCTGTGATGATCCGGGACATGCGGGACCCCCCCAAGGTGCGTATCGACCCGCTCCGGGCTGCGGGCGGGCCGGCACGAAGCTAGGAGGCCACGCTAAACGATCTATAAACACCGGACCTGCGGCGATTGCGGTTAATTCGGCTGCGGGGCGGGGCGGACTGCCCTAGGCTGCCCGCGCAGGTGACCGGCTCGACGAAGCGAAGCAGGAGGTGGGCCCGATGACCGACATTGCCGCCACGGCTGCCCTGGGCAGCACTCGGACCCTCCGCTCCCGCCCGGTGACCGGCTGACGATCGTTCAGCCCCCGGGATCGGGATCGCCCCGCATTCCTCCCGAAGGGCTTCACCGCGTTGTTCGACGCAACTTCCGCTGTTCCCAATGCTGTTCCCCCTGCCGCTCCCGCTGCTCCCGCCGGCCTGTCCCGCTACGGCTGGACCGCTGAGCTCGACCGGCTCTTCGCCCCGCTCGCCGAAGCGGGACTCACCCCCGGCCGGCTCGCCCGGGTCGACCGCGGCCGGGCCGACGTGCTGGTGGCCGACCCCGACACCGGCGAGGTCCGCACGATTCGCGCCGACACCCGCCCGATCGCCGGCGCCGAGACCGTCGAGAACCCGTGCACCGGGGACTGGGTGGCGCTCGACCTGGCCGCCCAACCGCTGCCGGCCGTCGGTGCGTTGCTGCCGCGCACCACCGCGATCGTCCGCAAGAGCGCCGGCAAGGCCTCCGAGGGCCAGGTGCTGGCTGCCAACGTGGACACCGTGCTGATCGCCGTCTCGCTCGCGGTCGACCCCGACCTGGGTCGGGTCGAGCGCTTCGTCGCGCTCGCCTGGGAGAGCGGTGCCCAGCCGCTGGTCGCCCTCACCAAGGCCGACCTGGCGTCGGACGCCGAGTTCATCCGGGAGGACGTCGAGCGGGCCGCGCCCGGCGTCACCGTCCTGGTGGTCAGTGCCGGGACCGGGGCCGGGCTGGACGAGCTGCGCGCCGCTCTGGGGACCACCACGACGGCGCTGATCGGTCAGTCCGGCGCCGGAAAGTCCACACTCACCAACGCGCTGACGGGTGCTGAGGTGATGACCGTTCAGCGCACCCGCGACGCCGACCAGAAGGGCCGGCACACCACCACCACGCGCGAGCTGTTCGCGTTGCCCGGCGGCGGCGTGCTGATCGACACGCCGGGGCTGCGCGGCGTCGGCCTCTACGGTGGCGAGGGCCTGGCCCACGCGTTCGCGGAGATCGAGGAACTCGGCGAGCGCTGCCGCTTCCAGGACTGCTCCCACACCACCGAGCCCGGCTGCGCCGTCCGGGCCGCCCTCGCCGACGGCACCCTCCCGCAGCGGCGGATGGAGAGCTACCTCAAGCTCCAGCGCGAGAACGCGTGGATCGCCTCGCGGACGGACGCCCGCCTGGCGGCGCAGCGCGCGCGCCTCTGGAAGCTCCGCAGCAAGGGATCCCGGGACCGCGTGCGACCGTGAGCGGGCGCTCCGGGCCGGGGTCGTGCGCCGGGGCCGTGCGCTGGCGCGGACCCGGCCCGGAGCTGTCAGCGGGGTGCCCTAGGTTTCTCGGATGACCAACGACGAGGAAGCCGTCTGGCGCAGGTTCGCCGATCTCCTGCCGCCCGCCGAGGCCGAGGAGGTCTACGACTGCTGGGTCATCGCCGAGTACGAGGCCGGACTCAGGACGCTGATCAGCGTCCTGACCGAGCGGCGGATCGCGATCGGTGCGGTGACCCGGGTCGAGATCGCGGTGGAGGCGGAGAGCTTGGGCGAGTGGCCCGAGCCGCTCGGGCCACTGCTGCGCGAGGTGCTCGAGGCCGGCGCAGAGACCGGCGTTCAGGGCGGCGTGCAGCTGATCGAGCGCGTCGACCGCGAGCCGATCGCCAGGGCGGAGTACCTGCTGGTCCCGTGGATCGGCTGCACCGGGTGCGGCCAGGTGCTCGCCCGCGCCCACGTCCTGGAGGAGTGGGGCAAGCTCTCGCACAACGCCGAGCAGTACCAGATCCTGGCGCCCGGGCTGGGCGCCACCGTGCGCACGTTCGAGTGCGACCAGGCATGGGAGGCGTACACCGCCCTCGCAGAGTCCTGCCCCGGTCCGGCCGCTCCCGGTCCGGCCGCGCCGGGGGCAGCCGCGCCTCACACGGCCATGTCCGATTTCCGCTAGGTCTGGGCCCGGGCGGGGCGCAGACTGGACAGCGTGATCGATGACGAGACGCGCTACCGAGCCGTGGACAGCCGCGACGCCCGGTTCGACGGGGTGTTCTTCACGGCGGTGACCAGCACCGGGATCTACTGCCGGCCGAGCTGCCCGGCGGTCACGCCCAAGCGGGCCAACTGCACCTTCTACCCCACGGCCGCCGCCGCCCAGGGCGCCGGCTTCCGGGCCTGCCGGCGCTGCCGGCCGGACTCGGTGCCGGGCTCGCCGGAGTGGAACCACCGCGCCGACCTGGTCGGCCGCGCGATGCGGCTGATCGGGGACGGCGTGGTGGACCGCGAGGGCGTCGCCGGGCTGGCCACCCGGCTCGGCTACAGCGCACGGCAGTTGCAGCGGCAGCTGACCGCCGAACTCGGTGCCGGACCGATCGCGCTGGCCCGCGCCCAGCGCGCGCAGGCCGCCCGGGTGCTCCTGCAGACCACCGAACTGCCGGTCACGGAGGTGGCTTTCGCGGCCGGCTTAGCGTCCGTGCGGCAGTTCAACGACACCGTGCGCGAGGTGTACGACCGCACCCCGAGCGGCCTGCGGGCGGAGGTGCGCGGGCGGGCCGGGCGGCCGGGCGGTGCCGGCCCCGGCAGCCTGAGCCTGCGGCTGGCCTACCGCGGCGCGATCGACACCGAGCACCTGATGGACTTCCTCGCGCTGCGCGCCGTCCCCGGCGTCGAGGAGGTCGTGCCGGGACGGCGCGGTGTGCGCAGCTACCGCCGGACGCTCGCGCTGCCGCACGGGCGGGCCATCGCCGAGGTGGACACCCTCGCACCCGGCGAGCGAGCCGACCGCGGCTGGCTGGACTGCCGGCTCCAGCTGACCGACCTGCGCGACCTGACCACCGCCGTGCACCGGCTGCGCGCGCTCTTCGACCTGGACGCCGACCCACAGGCGGTGGCCGAGCAGCTCGGCCGGCACGCCGCGCTCGGCCCGCTCGTCGCCCGCCGCCCCGGACTGCGCTCGCCCGGGCACGTCGACCCGCACGAGCTGGCGGTGCGGGCCGTGCTCGGCCAGCAGATCACCGTGGCCGCCGCCCGCACCCTGGCCGGCCGCCTCGCCGCCCGGTACGGCACGGTGCTCGGCGAGCCGAGCGGTGGGCTCACCGTGCTCTTCCCGACCGCCGAGGCACTGGCCACCGCCGACCCGGCCGACCTCGCGATGCCGGTCTCCCGGCAGAACGCGCTGCGCGGCCTGTGCGCCGCGCTCGCGGACGGCAGCGTCCGGCTGGACCCCGGCGTCGACCGCGAACAGGCCGCGGCACAGCTCCTCGCGCTGCGCGGCATCGGCCCCTGGACCGTCGGCTACCTGCGGATGCGGGCGCTCGGCGACCCGGACGTCTTCCTGCCCGGCGATGTCGGCGTGCGCCACGGCCTGCAGCGCCTGGGCCTGTCCGGCGACCCGAAGGCCGCGGCGCTGGTGGCGGCGGAGTGGGCACCGTGGCGCTCCTACGCGGTGCACCAACTGTGGGCGCTGACGGGGGAGTAGCAGGCTTACGCGGCTCAGGCCGCGCCGGTCTCAGTCCTCGTCCGGTGCCGTCGCGGTCGCGCCGGCCAGGGCCTGGGCCAGCCGGTCCAGGCCCGGCAGCGCCGCCATCACCGCGTCGTGGTCGGCCGGGGAGAGGGTGGCCAACGCACCGGCGATCCGGCGCTCGTGGGCGCGCTGCCAGTCCTCCAACTGCTGGTGGCCGGCCTCGGTCAGCGCGATCCGGGCGGTGCGGCGGTCGCCGGGGTCGGCCTGGCGGTCCACGAACCCCGCGTCCAGCAACTTGCCGACCAGCCCGCTGACGGTGTTCGGCGCCAACCGCTGCCGAGCCGCCAACTCGCCGACCCGCAGCGGCGCGGCCGCCAGCGTCTGGAGCAGCTCGACCTGCGCCATCGGCAGCGACTCCCACGGGTAGTCGGTCCGGATGCTGCTGCGCAACGCCCGCCGCAGCCGGGTCACCACGTCGGTCAACCGCTGGGCGCGCTCGATGGCCGGCGCCTCGTCGGGCCCGGCGGCGTTGGGCAGGTCGCTGGAGGGCGCAGGGCTGGACGGGGCGGGCATGGGGGACAGCGTATCCGGTCGGTCCTGGGTGGTTGCCGAGGCGGACACGGCAGCGCGCCCGCCGATCCGGGGTCTGCCGGGCCGGCGGGCGCGCTGCCGTGTGTCGAGGTGTGCTGCGGTGTCCTTGTGGTGTTCTGCCGGTGGGCGGTCAGCTTCCCGGCGTCGGCAGCGGCTTCGCACCGCGCTCGGCGAGCATGCTGGTCATCAGCTGGATCTCCGAGGTCTGGGCGGTCACCATCGACTGCGCCAGTGCCTTCTCCACCGCGTTCTTCGCCAGGTCCACGTAGCCCTGCGCCATCGCGGCGCCGCCGGTGTGGTGCTGGACCATCAGCTGCAGGTAGAAGATCTCCGCCGGCGTGCCGCTGAGCTGCTGCAGCTGGGCGAGTTGGGCGTTGGTCGCCATGCCGGGCATCAGCGAGCCGTCGTGCGCCTGGTAGGGCGCCATCTTCATCCAGGCCATCGGCGCGGCCGCGGAACTCTGGCTGAGCCCCCACTGGTTGAGCCAGCCCATCAGCATGCCGCGCTGGTTGGCCTGGGTGTTGATGATGTCGAAGGCCAGCCCGCGCACCTCGGCGTTGGACGTCCGGTCCCGGATGATGAACGACATGTCGATCGCCTGCTGATGGTGCGTCGCCATGTCCCGCGCGAACCCCGCCTCCGGCGAGTCGGAGGCCGGTGCGGCCACCGCCGAACCCGACGCCGAGGACCCGCCCGCCACCAGGGCCGGCACGCCCAGGCAGAGCGCCACCACGGCTGCCAGCGCGGCCGGCCACCAGAGGGTGCGGCGGCGCTTGCCGGTGGGGGATGTGCCGAGTGCGGCCAGCTCGTCCGTCTCGCCGGTGCCCTCGTCCTCTTCGGGTGTCCGCGAGTCCGTCATCACATCTGCCCGTCGCTGCAGGACGCGCCCGGCTCCTGGGTCTGCGGGCCCTGGACGTACTTGGTGAAGAACTCGTTGACCCGCGGGTCCGAGGCGCTGTCCACCACCAGCTGGGTGCCCCAGGCGCTGAGCGTGATGGTGCCCGACTCGGTCGGGTACGGGCTCATCATCGAGTAGGGGGTCACCTTGACCTTGTCCGACAGCGTCTTGACGTCGGCGGCGCTGGCCTTGGTGTTGTAGGTCACCCAGACCGCGCCGTGCTCCAGCGAGTGGACGGCGTGCTCGTTCTGCAGCGGCGTGGTGTAGACGTTGCCCATGCAGGTCTGCCAGACCGGGTTGTGGTCACCGCCGACCGGCGGCGTCATCGGGTAGTTGACCGGGGTCTGCACGTGGTTGCGGGTCAGGTTGCTCCAGGTCTTCACCCCGGGGATCGGCGCCTTCGCCGCGGCCACCTGCTTGTTGTGCTTGTCGTTGGCGTTCTTCACGATCAAGGTCGCGGTCACACCGGTACCGACGATCAGCACGGCCGCCACCGAGATGGCGATCAGCTTCATGCGCTTCTCGCGCCGTTGCTCCTCGGCCCGCAACTTGGCGATCCGCTCGCGGCGGTCGGCCGCGTTCTGCTTGCCGCTCACCTTGTTGGTCTGCTTGCCGGTCTGCTTGGAGGCGGAACCCACGGAAATCTTCCTTGTCCCCGCCGGTGCGCTGGGCACGGCGGAATGAGGTGTAGCAGGGGAGGGAGACCGCCGACCGGACGTCCGGCGCACGCCGCGAGGTTCGCGGCGGGTGCCCGGTGCCGGCTCGGCGTGGTTCCGCTCAGGTCCGATTGACCTGGAGCAGGTGGAGATCGGGAGCGGGCGCCGTCGGCAGGCCCGCGCTCGTGAAGCCGCTCGCCGCCGTCGGGCGGAATGTGGTCGGCAACGGCAGGCCGGCCGGGCCGGGTTGCGGCGGCGCATTGGGCAGTTGCGCTTCCTGGCCGCTGAACGGATGGCTGGAACAGCCGTCACCGGGCCTGGGGCCCGGGCCGTCGACGGTGCACAGGGTCAGCGGGGCGGGGAACTGCGCGGTGGTGGCCTGCGGGGAGGTGGCGCGCGTGTGCGCGGCGTGCGCGGTGTGGACGGCGCGGGCGGTGCGGGTGCCAGGAGTGGCGTCGGTCGGGGCCGGCGTGCCGGGGGCTGCGTCGAGTGCCGGGCCGACCGTCGGTCTGCTCGCCGGTCTGTTCGCGGGCCCGCTCGCCGGGCCGTTCGCCGATGGGGTCGCGGCCCGGGCCGAGCCCGCGCAGGGCAGCGTGACCAGCAGGGCGACCAGGAGACCGATCAGCGGGAGGACCAACGCCACGCCGCCCGGGTGGCCCGCGAATGCGGCGCTCCCCGGCTTCGGTCGGACAGGTCCTGGCGCGGTCATGCGCACATATTAATCAGCCGGACGGCTTAAGCGGTCCCCCCGATCGGTCGCTACTTTCGGATTAATTCAGCGGCTCCTCGCCTGATCGGCGCCTTCGAGGCGAATCACCGGACAGCGACCGGCACCGTGGGCAGAATGACGAGGTGGCCCGCGCCCGCAGGTGACGGTACGCATGCCAGCCGAGACGAGGAGCCGACAGATGACCGACCAGGGCGCCCCCGCGCAGCGCCGCCCGGACGACGGGACGCCCAAGGACGGTGCACCGGACGACGGTTGGTGGGCCCACGTGTACGAGGGACCGGCCGGTCGGCTGCCCGACACGCCGCGCGCCGAGGGCGGCGAGGGGAGCGTGGACGAGTGGTTCGACTCGATCGCCTCGGCGGTCGGGCTGATCGGCCGTCAGCGGCAGGCGGTCGGCGAGCCGGCGGGTGCGGTCGAGTCGGCGCCTGAGCCGGTGCCTGAGCCGGTGCCGGTGCCGGCGCCCGAGCCTGAGCCGGTCGCCGAGCCGGCACCGTCGAAGCTCGACCTCACCAAGCCAGCCCGTCCCGAGCCGACACCTGCCCCAGCCGCTGCTCCGGCCCTCGTTCCCCCTCCCGCCACGCCCGTCCCCACCCCGCACGTCGGCTCCCGCCCGCCCACCTACGGACCCGAGCCCACCCTGCTCCCCGCCGCCGACCTCGAGCGGGTCGCCGCGGTCGTCCCCGACACCGCCCTCGACGGCGCCCAGTACCCGGGGCTCACCCTGCGCGCCGCCTCCGTGCGCGGCGACTCCGCCCGCTACCGCGGCGACCCGCGCACCGACGCGCTGCTGGTCACCCGCTTCGGCGAGGCCCCGGACGGCCTGCTGCTCGCCGTCCTCGGCAGCCGCGCCCGCCGCCCGGTCGACCCGCGCACCGACTCCGACGCCGCCGTTGCGCAGCCCGTACCGCCGCCGTCCGAAACCGTCCGCCAGGCGGCCGCGCACCTCGCCGAGGCGATCGGTCGCAGCCGCGCCGAGCTCGCCGCCGACCTGCGCGAGGGGGCCCGGGACCGGCTCCGCTACGGACTCCAGCGCCTGACCGCCGGTGCCGCCGCCGGCCTGCGCACGCTCGCCCCGGACGCCGGGTCGCTGCACTGCCTGCTGGTCTCGCTCGACCCCGAGGCCGGTCACCGCGCGGCCTTCGGTGTCGGCCCCGGCGGCCTCTACCTGCTCCGGGCGGGGCACTGGATCGACGCGTACGCCGCCCGGCTGCTGCACCACCCCGACGGCCCGGTCACCCTCCCCGAGCCGCGCCCGTTCCGGTTCCGGCTGATCCCGGCCACCCCCGGCGACATCCTGCTGCTCTGCTCCCCGGGCCTGGCCGAGCCGATCGCCGAGGAGCCCGCGATCGGGCACTTCCTGGCCAGCCACTGGTCCCACCCGCACCCGCCCGGCACGGTCGACTTCCTGCGCCAGGTCCAGGTCCGAGCCAAGGGCTACGCCGAGGACCGGACGGCGGCCGCGCTCTGGACCGAGTGACGGATCGCGTACCGGGCCCAGTGGTGCGGCGTCACGCAGCCGCGTCGGTACCCAGCACAGCGGCCGCCACCGCCCGGACCTGGGCCACCGACCGGTCCCGTGCCACCCCCGGCAACCCGATCGCCAGCGGCACCGAGTACCCGTCCAGCACCGCCCGCAGCTGCGCCGCCCGCTCGTCGGCCGGCCCGGCCCGGAACTCGCCACGGGCCACCCCGTCCTCGATCAGCGCCGTCAGGTCCGCCTGCCAGGGCGCCTCGATCTCCAACTGCCCCTGCCGGATCTCCGCACTGGACGGCGAGCGCCCCCACACCTCGACCCACAGGATCCAGCGCGGATCCCCCGGCCCGTCCGCCAGGTACAGCTCCGCGTACGCCTCGAACCGCTCCCAGGCACTGAGCCCCGCCTGCCGCAGCGTCGCGCGCCGCCGCTCGCCCAGCTGCTCCTCGCTCCACCGCAGCGTCTCCAGCAGCAGCTGGTCCTTGCTCCCGAAGTAGTAGAGGAGATGCCCCGCGCTCATCCCCAACTGCTTCCCGAGCCCCGCCATGGTCAGCTTCGCCAGCCCGTGCTCCGCGATCGCCCCCATCGCCACCGCCAGCACCTCCTCACGAGGCCGCGCCGGCCGCCGGGGACGAGGCTCTGCCATGCTGCGGGCTCCTTGCGGGGTGGGGGTGGAAAGCGTCCCCCAGCCTAAGGGGCGAGGTCAGCCGGGCCGCGGGCTCGGCTCGCCGGAATCCCTCTCACCCGATCGGAGGATGTCCGGCCGGACGCCGACGAACGATCACCGCCGCCCGCTACTTTGGCAGCACTTCGCACAGCAAGGAGGGCCGGCCGTGCAGTTCGTCACCCGCGCCGAATGGGGCGCCCAACCTCCCAAGCAGGACTGGACCTACGTGGCGAGCACCCAGGGGGTGAAGGTCCACTACGAGGGCGAGCCGGTCCCCGCCGACCTGCCCGACCATCACGAGTGGTGCGCGGGGCGGGTGCGGGACATCCAGGCGGCGCACATGTCCAATGCCACCCAGGGCTGGATCGACATCGCCTACACGGCCTTGGCCTGTCCGCACGGCTACGTCTTCGAAGGCCGCGGCCTGCACCACGAGAACGGCGCCAACGGCAACCAGCCCCTCAACCTCGCCCACTACGCGGTCTGCGCCCTGCTCGGCGACTCCGGCCTCACCCAGCCGACCGACGCGATGCTCGGCGGCCTGCTCGACGCCATCGAGTGGCTGCGGCAGGACGGCGGCGCCGGTCCCGAGATCAAGGGGCACCGGGACGGCTATCCCACCGACTGCCCGGGCGACCCGCTCTACGCCTGGGTGCAGGCGGGCGCGCCCCGGCCCGGTGGCGCCGCCGGCGCGCCGGCCTGGCCGGGCGAGTACTTGAGCGTCCAGGATCCGGTGCTGCAGGACGAGAACGTGCGCGTCTGGCAGCAGCGGATGAGCGATCGGGGCTGGTCGATCGGCGTGGACGGCGTTTACGGCGAGCAGAGCGCCGCCGTCTGCCGCCAGTTCCAGCAGGAGAAGGGCCTCACCGCGGACGGCGTGGTCGGCCCCGCCACCTGGGCGGCCGCCTGGTCCTGACGTCCCCGTGTCCTGACGTCCCCGTGAGAGCGGCTGTCCGGGTGAAGGACAAGGGCTGGCGCTCTTCCTTTCCGCGTACTCGCCGAGTTACCACTGAGAGGAAGGCGCGGCCGGTTGTTCGGGCGCGCCACGGGAGGGAGCCAGACCATGAACGAGCAGGCAGCCGAGGGCGGTTGGTACGTCGACGACCGCTGCACCAACTGTGATGTCGCCCGGCAGCTCGCCCCCGGGCTGATCGGCGAGGTCGACGGCCGCTCGGAGGTGCTCCGCGAACCGCGGAACGCCGACGAACTCGGCCAGTTGCACGCGGCCGCACACGCCTGCCCCACCCGCTCGATCCGGCACTCCGCGCACGGCCTGGATCCGGAGCTGGACCCGTTCCCGCTCGCGCTCACCGACGACGTCCGGCTCTGCGGCCACAACTCCACCCACCTGGCCGGCGCCAACTCCTACCTGCTGCGCCGCCCTTCGGGCACCCAGATGATGATCGACACGCCCCGCTGGAGCGCCACCCTGGCCGAGCGCTACCAGGCCCTGGGGCCGATCACCGACGTCCTGCTCACCCACCGGGACCATGCCGCCCACGGCCGCCGCTACGCCGACCAGTTCGGCGCCCGCCTGTGGATCCACGAGGGCGACCTCGACGCGGCCCCCGACGCCGACCGCATCCTGCGCGGCACCGACCCCGTCGAGATCGCCGAGTCCGTGATCGCCCACCCGCTCCCCGGGCACACCCTGGGCAGCGTGCTGTACGTCGCGGACGAGCGGTACTGCTTCAGCGGCGACAGCTTCTACTGGTCACGCGGCCTGGCGGACATCGAGGTGGCCGAGAGCGTCACCTGGTACTCCATCGAGGAGTTGGCCGCCTCCCTGGCCCGCACGGCGGATCAGCTGCGCTTCGAGTGGCTGCTCCCCGGCCACGGCGACCGCAAGCACCTCCCGGCCGACGAGATGGCCCAGCGGATGCGCCAACTGACCGAGCGCAGTGCGGGGTTCAGGCAGCAGCCGATCAACTTCGGCGCACTGCGGTGGTAGTGGGCGGCCGGCCGCGTCAGTTCCGCGGCCCGGCCGCGTCGTCCAGCGATCCGTACGTGGGCTTCCCGGCCCGCTCGTAGACGCAGTACTGCACGCCCGCGCCGGTGGCGCGGGACTCCGTGAGCGTCCAGGCGGCCGGTGCGGCGCCGTCCGTGAACAGCCGCTTGCCGGCGCCGAGGATCACGGGATTGATGAGCAGCCGGTACTCGTCGACCAGGTCGTGCCGCTGCAGGGTGTGGATGAGGTCGCTGCTGCCCTGCGTCATGATCACGCCGTCGAGCCGCTCCTTGAGCTGTGCGACGGACTCCGCGGCCTCGCCCTTCAGCAGACGGGAGTTGTGCCACTCGACGCTGTCCAGGGTGCGCGAGGTGACGTACTTGGGCATGGCGTTGAGCCGCACCGCGATCGGGTTGTTCTCGTCGGTGACGCGGGGCCAGTAGCCGGCGAAGATCTCGTAGGTCTTCCGGCCGAGCAGCAGGTGGTCGGCGGTCTGCTCGAAGACCGTCGTCATGAGGCCCATGAAGTCCTCGTCGACGTACGGAGCCTGCCAGCCGCCCTGCTCGAAGCCGCCGGAGACGTCCTCGCTCCGGCCGCCGGGGGCCTGCATGACGCCGTCCAGGGTGACGAACACGGTGACGATCAGTCTGCTCATGGCGCTGCCTTTCGGATCCGGAATCCACCCGTAACCCAGATTGACGCGAGAACCCATCGCCGATCGCGCGACCGGCCGGTCGGGGGCCGATCGGATGTCGGATCACCACCGCGGACCGCGGCACCGCACGGCACCACGCGGCATCGCACGGCGCCAGCTTCGCGCACCCATGGCACCATCACTGACCTGCTGGTATGCCAAAGTGGGCCAGAAGGACTTGAAGTGGCGCCACAGTGGTGCCATATTGGAGTCATGGAACTCACCCAGTACGTCGAAAACCTCCGCCGCGAGCTGACGACCGCGGCCGAGGTCGGCGGCGAGGACGCCCGCGCACTCGCCGACCGGCTCCTCCCCGCGCTCGACGCCGCGGTGCGGCTCACCCTGCTGGGGGCGCTCTCCGCCGCCGCCGAGGAGATCTCCGCCGAACTCGCGCCCGGCCTCGTCGATGTCCGGCTGCGCGGCGGGACGGCCGCGTTCGTCGTGACGCCGCCGCCCGTGCTCGCCGCTCCGGCCGCCGCCGACGCCGTGGCCGGCCCCGTCGAGGTGCGGCTGCCCGTCGCCGAGGGCGAGGACGCCGCCATGGTCCGGATCAACCTGCGGCTGCCCGCCAACCTCAAGGCTCTGATCGAGGACGCCGCCGCCGCCGGCGGGCTCTCCGTCAATGCCTGGCTCGTCCGGGCCGCCGCCAGCGGGCTGGCCAACGAGGGTCGGCGGGCCACGCAGCCCGCCCCCGCACAGAAGTCTGACTGGGGCGTCGGCCAGAGCTACAGCGGCTGGGCCCGCTGATCCCCGAACGTCACGACAGCACGGCACCCACTGACCGAAGCCATTGTGAGTAAGGAAACCCGAGATGTCGCTCTCGAGCTTCAACACCCCATCCCCGATCGCGGTCGCCCTCGACCTCTACGTCGCCGACGTCCGCCTCGCCGTCTCCGACCGCACCGACACGATCGTCGACGTCCGCCCCAGCGACCCGGACAAGGCCGCCGACATCAAGGCCGCCGAGGGCACCCGCGTCGAGTACGACGACGCCACCCGGACGCTGAACATCGTCTCCAGGAAGCGCCTCAACCGGTTCGTCGGCGTCAGCAGCAAGCGCCCCGAGTCGGTCGACATCGTCATCCAGCTGCCCACCGGCTCCGACGTTCACGGCACGGCCGGGCTCGGCGACTACCAGTCCGACGGCGCGCTCGGCACCGTCCAGCTCAAGACCGACCTCGGCACCATCCGGCTGGCCGAGACCGGGCCGCTGAACCTGCGCAGCGGCCTCGGCGAGATCACCGTCGAGAGTGTCAGCGGCCCCGCCGACGTGCACAGCGGTTCCAGCGACATCCGCATCGGCACCGTGGACGGCACCGCCGACATCGCCGCCGGCAACGGGAAGGTGCGGGTCGGCGTCGTCGCCGGACCCGCGAACATCAAGGCCGCCAACGGTTCGGTGTCCGTCGACCGCGCGCTGTCCGACATCACCGCCGTCAGCTCCAACGGCGCGGTGCGGATCGGGGAGGTCGTGCGCGGCAAGGTGTCCGCCACGTCCAAGAACGGCGGCGTCGAGATCGGCGTCCGCGAGGGCAGCGCCGCCTGGCTGGAGCTGAACGCCGGGGTTGGCCGGCTCTACAACGAGCTCGCCGCCGCCGACGCCCCCCAGGCCGGCGAGCCGGTCGACAGGGTCGAGGTCCACGCCGGCACCAAAGTCGGCGACATCACCATCCGCCGTGCGCTGCGCCTGGACGAGGAGGTGTGAACACCGTGACCACCACGACCCGTTCGACCACCGCCGTCGCCGCGATCTCGGCCCGCGGCCTGCGCAAGTCCTTCGGCGAGAAGACCGTGCTCGACGGTATCGACCTGACGGTCCCGCAGGGCACGATCCTGGCCCTGCTCGGCCCGAACGGGGCCGGCAAGACCACCGCCGTCCACCTCCTGACCACCTACCTCCGTCCCGATTCCGGCGAGATCCGCATCGCCGGCCAGGACCCCGCCTCGAACCCGCAGGCGGTCCGGCGCGCGATCGGCGTCACCGGCCAGTTCTCCGCCGTCGACGGTTACCTCACCGGCCGCGAGAACCTGATGCTGATGGCCGATCTGCACCTGCTGCCGAAGGCCGTCGGACGCCGCCGGGCCGGCGAACTGCTGGAGCGGTTCGAGCTGACGGAGGCCGGGGACAAGCCGGCGTCGACCTACTCCGGCGGCATGAAGCGCAAGCTCGACCTGGCGATGACCCTGGTCGGCAACCCGAAGGTGATCTTCCTCGACGAGCCGACCACGGGCCTGGACCCGCGCAGCCGGCGCACGATGTGGGACATCATCCGCGGGCTGGTCGCGGCTGGGACGACCATCCTGCTCACCACCCAGTACCTTGACGAGGCCGACCAACTCGCGCACCGCGTCGCGGTGTTGGACGGCGGCCGGATCGTCGCCGAGGGGACGCCCGCCGAGCTCAAGGCGCGCATCCCCGGCGGGCACATCGAGCTGGCCTTCGCCGACCGCGCCGAACTCGACGCCGCCGCGACGGTGCTCGCCCCGACCGGCCGCGACGACGACGCGCTCACGCTCCAGCTCGCCGGCGACGGCCGCGTCAGCACCCTGCGGGCGCTGCTGCGGCAGCTCGACGACGCCTCGGTCGAGGTCGAGGCGCTCACCGTGCACACCCCCGATCTCGACGACGTCTTCTTCGCCCTCACCGGCAAGAAGGGAGCCTGACGATGAGCACCACGACGATGGACGACACCCGATCTCACGCCCTCGTCCACGCGCGGATCATGCTGCGCCGCAACCTGCGGCACATGCAGCGCTACCCGTCGCTGACCATGATGATCATCCTGATGCCGTTGGTCTTCCTCCTCCTGTTCGTCTACGTCTTCGGCGGGACGCTCGGGTCGGGGCTCGGCAGCGGTATGCCGGCCGGCCTGCACGGCGGCCGCGCCGCGTACGCCGACTACGTGGCCCCGGCGATCATCCTGATGGCCGTGACCGCCGCGGCGCAGGGCACGGCGATCGCCGTCGCGCAGGACATGACCGAGGGCGTCATCGCCCGCTTCCGGACCATGGCCGTCGCCCGGTCGTCGGTGCTGACCGGTCATGTCGTGGGCGCGACCATCCAGACGCTGATCGGCGTCGTGGTCGTCACCTTGGCCGCGATAGCCGTCGGCTTCCGGCCGCACGCCAACGCGGCCGAGTGGCTCGCCGCCCTCGGCGTGGTCCTGCTGCTGACCTTCGCCGTGACGTGGCTCTGCGTCGGCCTGGGGCTGTCGGCCAAGAGCGTGGAGACCGCGAGCAACTCGCCGATGTTCCTCATCCTCCTGCCGTTCCTCGGCAGCGGGTTCGTTCCGACCAACTCCCTGCCGACGGCGATGCGCTGGTTCGCCGAGTACGAGCCGTTCACCCCGGTGAACGAGACGCTGCGCGGACTGCTGACCGGAACGAAGATCGGCGACAACCTGGTCATCACGATCGCCTGGTGCGTCGGGGTCGCGGTGCTGTCGTACGCCTGGTCACGGCGGTTGTACGAGCGGGAGCCGAAGCCGCTCTGAGCGGGTTGTGTCGTACCCGCGTTCTATGGTGCCGGAGTGCCTCGTTGTCGTGATCGGACCGATGTCCGGGTGGTGCATCGCACCGCCCGGATCGGTCTGTTTCCGGCCCAAGCGCAGGTCCAGCGAGGTTCGGGGCGCAGCGAGTGCTCCGCAGCAGGCAACTCAGGGAGGTAGGTACATGAGAGCACTCCTCACGTCGTCCGGGATCAAGAACAGCAGCATCCACGACGCGCTGGTCGACCTGCTGGGCAAACCGATCGCCGAGTCCAACGCCCTGTTCATCCCCACCGCCATCTACCCCTTCCCCGGCGGGCCCGGCATGGCGTGGCGGGCGATCTCCGGTGAGGGCCCATCGCCGTTGTGCGGATTGGGTTGGAAATCGTTGGGGATCCTGGAGCTGACGGCGCTCTCGAGCATCGAGGAGGCTGCTTGGGTGCCAACGGTCCAGGCCGCCGACGCACTGCTGGTGTGGGGTGGTGACCCCCTGTTTCTCGCCAACTGGATGCGGCGCTCCGGTTTGACCGGCCTACTGCCGACGCTGCGCTCCGAGGCGGTCTACGTGGGGGTGAGCGCCGGGAGCATGGCCGTTGCCTCCACCTTTGTCGAGACCTACCGCGAACCGCCCCGCGGGAACGACGGACCGTTGAGGTCGGAGGACATCGTCTTCGCCACGCCTCAGGGTGACGTCGACAGAATCCTGGTCACGGGACAGGGAGCAGGACTCGTCGACTTCGCGGTGATCCCGCACCTGGAGCACCCGAACCACCCCGACGCCTCCTTGGCCAACGCGGAGAGGTGGGCGGCACGGATTCCCGCGCCGACGTATGCGATCGACGACGAGACCGCCATCAAGGTGGTCGACGGCGCCGTCCAGGTCGTCTCCGAGGGGCAGTGGAAACTGTTCCAGCCCTGATGCCAACGGCGGACCGCTCTGGTCCACCAACACCTGACAGGTGCGCGTGCCGGTAGGCGACGGCGCTGAGGCTGCCTGTGTGACGACCATGTCCTCTGGACGCGCCCCCTGTCCGACCCTCGGGCCGGACAGGGGGCGCGTTGCTCCCGGAAGATGATCAGCTCGCTGCGATCGCCGCCGCCGCGTGCCGCCCGGTCAGCGCGTGCCCGCCGCTCCCTTCTGACGGACCGTCACACCTTCGGCTGCTGCTGCGTGATGCAGTGGATCCCGCCCCCGTTCGCGAAGATCTCGCGGGCATCGACCAGTTCGACCTTGCGGCCCGGGAAGGCCTCGGCCAGGATGTCGGCGGCTTCCTGGTCGCGCGGGTCGTCGAAGGCGCAGAGGATGACGGCGCCGTTGGCGACGTAGTGGTTGATGTAGGAGTAGTCGACCGGTTCGCCGTCCTCGTCGTGCAGGACGGTGGGGGCCGGGACCTCGATGACCTCCAGGCGGCGGCCCTTGGCGTCGGTGGAGGCGCGCAGGAGGGCGACGAGTTCCTGGCAGACGGCGTGGTCGGGGTGGGCGGGGTCGCGCTGGACATGGGCGAGGACGACGCCGGGGCGGGCGAAGGAGGCGACGATGTCGATGTGGCCGCGGGTGCCGAACTCGTCGTAGTCGCGGGTGAGTCCGCGCGGCAGCCAGATCGCCTTGGTGGTGCCGAGGTGGGCGTGCAGTTCGGCCTCGACCTGCTCCTTGGTCCAGTCGGCGTTGCGGCCCTCGCCGAGTTGGACGGTCTCGGTGACCAGGACGGTGCCCTCGCCGTCCACGTGGATGCCGCCGCCCTCGTTGATCAGGCGGGAGGCGAAGCGCTGGACGCCGGCCAACTCGCTGACGTGCTCGGCGATGTGCTGGTCGTGCTCCCAGCTGGCCCAGGACTGGGCGCCCCAGCCGTTGAAGATCCAGTCGGCGGCGGCGAGCGAACCCCGGCCGTCCGTCAGGAAGGTGGGGCCGATGTCGCGCATCCAGGCGTCGTCCAGCGGGCGTTCGACGATCTCGACCTCGCCGGCGACGTACTCGCGGGCGGCCGCTGTCTCGCCGAGGTTGACGACCAGCGTCACCGGCTCGTAGCGGACGATGGTGTTGGCGACCTTCGCCCAGGCGAGCCGGGCGGCGTGCAGGTGCGCGGGGGTGTCGAAGGTCTGGTTGTCGGTGGGGAAAGCCATCCAGGTGCGCTCGTGCGGGTGCCATTCGGCGGGCATCGAGTAGCCGAGCGAAGCGGGGGTGGTCATGGCGGTAAGTCCTAAGAGGGGTGAGAGGGCGATGCTTACAGGAAGTAGAGGCGGCTGAGCGCGACGCTGTCGGAGGGTTCGGAGCGCAGGGGTTCGTCGTCCAGCGAGACCAGTCCGGTGCCGGCGTCCACGCCGACCCGGCCGGTGCGGGCGTTGCGGATCATGTCGCGAGGGCCGATGCCGCGGGTGCCGCGCACGCCCACACGCCGCCTGCGGGTGGGCAGTTGGTCGCCGTTGTCGACGGCGGCCTGAGCGACGAAGGCGACCGACAGGTCGGCCGCGGTGGCGCCGTGGGCGCCGAACTGCGGGCCGAGGACCAGGGGTTCGCAGCGGTCGGTGGTGGCGTTGGGGTCGCCGACGACACCGTAGGCGGGGAATCCGGCCTTGAGGACGAGCTGCGGCTTGGCGCCGAAGTGGTCGGGGCGCCACAGGACGATGTCGGCGAGCTTGCCGGTTTCGATGGAGCCGACCTCGTGGGCGAGGCCGTGGGCGATGGCGGGGTTGATGGTGAGCTTGGCGATGTAGCGCAGCACGCGTTCGTTGTCGTCGCCGCCGTCGCGGGTGCCGAACGAGCCGTCCAGCGGCCCGCGTTCGGCCTTCATCTTGCCGGCCATCGCGAAGGTGCGGCGCACCGTCTCGCCGGCGCGGCCCATGCCCTGGGCGTCGGAGGAGGTGATGCCGATCAGGCCGAGGTCGTGCAGGATGCCTTCGGCGCCCATGGTGCCGGCCCGGATGCGGTCGCGGGCCATGGCGGCGTCGCCGGGCAGGTCGAGCTTGAGGTCGTGGGCGGAGACGATCATGCCGGCGGCCTCGGCCAGCGCGTCCCGGCCGAACGGCAGGGTCGGGTTGGTCGAGGAGCCGATCACGTTGGCGACGCCGGCCATCTTCAGCACGTTGGGGACGTGTCCGCCGCCGCAGCCTTCGATGTGGAAGGCGTGGATGGTGCGGCCTTCGAGGACGGCCAGGGTGTCCTCGACCGAGAGGCACTCGTTGAGGCCGTCGGTGTGCAGGGCGACCTGGACGTCGTGTTCCTCGGCGACGCGCAGCGCGGTGTCGAGGGCGCGGGTGTGGGCGCCCATGTCCTCGTGGACCTTGAAGCCGCTGGCGCCGCCCTCCGCGAGGGCCTCCACCAGCGGGCCCGGGTCGGAGGACGAACCCCGGCCGAGGAAGCCGATGTTGACCGGCCAGGCGTCGAAGGCGTTGAACGCGTGCCGCAGCGCCCAGGGGGAGTTGACGCCCACGCCCCAGACGGGGCCGAACTCCTGGCCGATGATCGTGGTGACGCCGGAGGCCAGCGAGGCCTCCATGATCCGGGGGGAGAGCAGGTGCACGTGGGTGTCGATGGAGCCGGCGGTGGCGATCAGGCCTTCGCCGGAGACGATGGTGGTGCCGGTGCCGACCACCACCTCCACGCCGTCCATGGTGTCGGGGTTGCCGGCCCGGCCGATCGCCGCGATGCGGCCGCCGACCAGGCCGATGGAGGTCTTGACGATCCCCTGGACGGCGTCGATCACCAGGACGTTGCTGATCACGACGTCGCAGGTGGAGCGAACGGTGGCGGCCTTGAGGTGCAGGCCGTCGCGGGCGGTCTTGCCGAACCCGGCCAGGAACTCGTCGCCGGGCGCCTGGGAGTCGGACTCGACACGGACGATCAGTCCGGAGTCGCCGAGCCGGATCCGGTCCCCCGCCCGGGGGCCGTGCACCGAGATGTAGTCGTGGGGGGAGATCGCAGTCACGAATCCACCTCCGAGTCGTCGAAGTTGATCAGGTAGCCGGTGGCGCGGGCCTTCTCCAGCGCCGCCTCGCGCGCGCCGGGCGCGTCCAGCGGTCCGTCGACCAGGCCGGCGAAGCCGATCGCCACCCGCTCGCCGCCGATGGGTGCCAGGCCGACCTCGACGACGGCGCCGGGGTCGAAACGCACCGAGGAGCCGGCCGGGACGGCGAGGCGGGTCCCGTAGGCGGCGGCGCGGTCGAAGGCCAGGCGCGGGTTGACCTCGAAGAAGTGGAAGTGCGAGGTGACGCTGATCGGCACCGGCGAGGTGTTGTGGACGGTGAGGACGACGGTCTCCTCGACCGGGTCGTAGCCGGTGCCGGGACCGGGCAGCGCGGCGCCGGGGCCGTCCTCGCCGAGTGAACCGGCGCCCTGGAAGGGGTCGTTGACGACGGCGAGGCGGGTGCCGTCGTCGAAGACGGCTTCGACCTGGATGACGGTGACGATGTCGGGCACGCCGGGCAGCACGTCGTCGGCGCTCAGCACGGTGCGGCCGGCCTCGATCGCCTCGGCGAGCCGTTTGCCGTCACGAGCCGCCTCGCAGACGGTGTCGGCGATCAGCGCGGTGGCCTCGGGCACGTTGAGCCGGCAGCCGCGGGCGCGGCGGGCGCGGGCCAGTTCGGCGGCTGTGAAGAGCAGCAGCCGGTCCCGTTCGGTAGGGGTGAGTCGCACGATGCCTCGCTCGCGGGTTACCGGGGGGAAGGGGAGGGATGCGTCCGTCGGTTAGAACGGCGTTCTAATTTCTGCTGGCCATTGAACCTGGATCGGGTCGCCGTGTCCAGCCTTGCCCGGGTTGCGGTGTTCTGCGCGGGTGACCGGCGGGGGTGTCGCTCGTTTAGCGGAGGCAGAGCCGTACGCGGGTGCGGGGGCCGGCCGACCGGAGGTGGCGAGGGTGCGACGGCGGACGATGCTGGCGGCGGGCGCGCTCGGCGTGCTGCCGGCGGCCGCGGCGTCACCGGCCGGCGCGCGAGCGGGGGACAGGGCGGCGGACGCCGCGCAAGCCCTGGCGCGGCTGCGGGCGGGCAACGACCGCTGGGTGCGCGGAGCGGTCAGCCGGCCGGATGCCTCGCCGGACCGTCGGCAGCAGCTGGCGGGCGGCCAGGCGCCGTTCGCGGTGGTCTTCACCTGCGTCGACTCCCGGGTCCCGCCCGAGCTGGTCTTCGACCAGGGGCTGGGCGACCTGCTGGTGGTCCGCACCGCCGCGCACACCCTCGACCCGCTGATCGCCGGCAGCCTGGAGTACGGCCCGGTCGAGCTGGCCACCCCGCTGCTGCTGGTGCTCGGCCACCAGGGCTGCGGCGCGGTCACCGCCGCCGTCCGCGCGCTGCACGACGGCGCGCCGCTGCCGGGGCACCTCGCGGAGGTGGCGCGCTGCCTGCGCGCGCCGTACCAGGCGGTGCTGGCGGCGGGCGCGACCGGCGGATCCGGCGCGCCGGCAGGAGCCGGCGGTGCAGTAGGAACCGGCGGCGCCGAGCTGGTCGAGGCGGTGGTGCGCGAGCAGACCCGGCAGACCGTGGCCCGGCTGCGCGCCGACGAGCTGCTCGCCCCGGCGGTGGCCGCCGGGCGGCTGGCGGTGCGCGGCGGGTACTACGCGCTGGAGAGCGGTGCGGTCGACTTCGCGGCCCGAGAGCTGCCCTGATCGCGCCGCGCCCCGCAGCGCGCCGGACGGCGGATGTTGACAGCGTGTCAGCAGACTGCGCGCCGTGAGCCCCCCGTGCACCTCAGTTGACGTCTCACGCACCGTTGCGACCGGGGGCGAGCCGGACTCACGATGGATCAGAGCGCAGCTGGGGGGCAGATCTGATGGAAAGTCAGCAGCAGTTCGAGATCGAGACGGGCGCCGAGGCGGGCGCCGCCGAGGAGCGCGCGCCCGACCGCCGGTTGCACGCGGCCTTCGCACCCGCGGACCTCGCGGCGATCGCTGCGCTGCGCGCCGCCCTGCGCGGGGCGCTGGCCGACTGGGGCGCCCCCGAGCTGGCCGACACCGCCGAGCTGCTCGCCACCGAGCTGGTCGCCAACGCCCTGCGGCACACCTCGACCGGCGCCGTGCTGGACGCGGTGCTCGGCGCCGACCTGCGGCTGCGGGTCGAGGTGCGGGACGGTGACGCCCGGCTGCCCAGGCCGCGCCGGGCGACCGAGACGGAGACCGACGGGCGGGGCCTGGCGCTGGTCGCGGCGCTGGCGGACGCCTGGGGCGTGCGGCTGCGCTCCGAGGGCAAGACCACCTGGTTCGAAGTGGTGGCGGACCGGTCGTGACGCGCCGTACCCGAGGCCGCACCTGAAGCTGCGTAGGGAGCCGGGGACGGAGCTGCCGCGCGTGTGACGCGAACGTTCCGGACACGTTACGCGCGGGCCGACCGGGCGTTATTGCCGCGTGGTCGAACATTCGACAGGATAGTGAGAATGTGTGTCCGGACCGGGCGCCCCACTCTCGTGGTGCCGCCCCCGGGCCACACCCGACTCGACGGACCCGGCAGGGGCAGGAGAACCATGGCGACTGAGCCCGAGCCGCAGGGGCCCGCACGCCTTCCGCTCGGCCCGCAGGCCCAGGGCGGTCGGCGCGCCGGCACCCGCGGCAGCAGCCCGATGGGCGGCCTGGGCGCCCCGCCCGTGGCGCTGCCCACCACGGTGCAGAGCCTGCCGGGGCGAGGCGGCGACTCGACGCCGGAGTGGCTGGAGCCGGCGATGGCCGCCAACGGCATCGGCTCCTTCGACTGGGACATCCGCCGCGACCTGATCGAGGCCGACCAGCGCGCCTGCGGCTTCATGGGCGTGCGCGGCTGCGCCCCGGAGCTCAGCTCCGAGGACTTCCTGGCGCTGCTGCACCCCGAGGACGCGCCGGTGGTGCGCCGCAGAGTCGAGCGCGCGGTGGCCGAGCTCGGCCAGTGCGGCGCCTACTACCGCACCGTCTTCCCCGGCGGCGAACTGCACGCCGTGCGGTTCCGCGGCCGGGTGCTGGCCGACGCCTTCGGCCGCCCCTCGCGGATGGTCGGCTTCCTCTGGGACGCCACCGCCGAGCTGCACAAGCGGGAGGACGCCGGGCGGCAGGCCGCCCTGCGCGAGGACCGGTCGCGGTTCATCAAGGAGGCAGCCCGGGCGCTCTCGGAGGCCGTCACGGTGCGCGACGTGGCCCGGGTCTTCACCGAGCTGCCGCTGCCCGGACTGCCGCCGGACGGTCTGGTGCTGGCCGCGATGGAGGCCGGGCGGCTGCGGATCCTGGGTGCCAGCGGCTACCGCTCCGAGCACATGGTCCCCTTCGACCGGATGCCGCTGGAGCCGTTCCAGCCCGCCGCGGAGGCGATCCGCAGCCGGCTGCCGCTCTTCCTCGCCAGCCAGGACGAGTACCGCGAGCGGTTCCCGCAGGCCTGGCCGAAGGTGATCGGCACCGGGCGCAGCGCCTGGGCCTACCTGCCGCTGGTGGCCAGCGGCCGGACGATCGGCCTGTGCCTGGTCAGCTTCGACGACTCGCGCGAGCTGGACGCAGACGAGCGCACCCTGCTCTCCACCCTGGGCGGCCTGGTCGCGCAGTCGCTGGCCCGGGCCCGGCTGCACGACGCCGAGCACGAGCTGGCGGCGGGCCTGCAGCGGGTGATGCTGCCGCGCAACGTGCCGGCCGTGCCCGGGGTGACCACCGCGGTGCGCTACCTGCCGGCCGGCTCCGGGCTGCAGATCGGCGGCGACTGGTACGACGTGGTGCCGCTGCCCGGCGGGCACGTCGGCCTGGTGATCGGCGACGTGCAGGGCCACGACGTGCACGCGGCCGGGATCATGGGGCAGCTGCGGATCGCGCTGCGCGCCTACGCGGCCGAGGGGCACCCGCCGGCCGCCGTGATGGCCCGGGCCTCGCGCTTCCTGGCCGACCTGGACACCGACCACTTCGCCACCTGCACCTATGCCGAGGTCAACGTCGACTACGGCGTGGTCTACGCGGTCCGGGCCGGGCACCTGGACCCGGTGGTGAGACGCGCCGACGGCACCAGCACCGTGCAGAGCGTGGTCGGCGGCCTGCCGCTGGGCATCGGGGCCGACCAGGAGTACCAGGTGACCCGGTTCAGCCTGGACCCGGGCGAGACCGTGGTGCTCTGCACGGACGGCCTGGTCGAATCGCGCGGCCTCGACCTGGACACCGGGATGGCCCGGCTCTGCGAGTCGGTGGCCGGTGAGCTGGGCTCGGCCGGCGACGGTGCGAGCGACCCGATCGAGGAACTCGCCGACCGGATCGCCGCCCGGGCCGCCGACCCCGCCGAGCGCGAGGACGACATAGCGCTGCTGCTGCTGCGCTGGGACGGCCCCGAAGGCGGGCTGGCCGCCCAGCAGTTGCGCCGCCGGATCGGGCAGGCCGACCTGGCCCGGGTCGCCGAGCTGCGTGGCGAGCTGCGGGACGCGCTGCGCCGCTGGGGCGTGCCCGAGTTGATCGACACCGCCGAACTGCTCGCCTCCGAGCTGGTCACCAACGCGATCCGGCACACCGACCGGGACGCGATGTTCACCGCCCGCCTCTACCGCGAGGACGGCCGCGAGCCGCGGCTGCGGATCGAGGTCGAGGACGAGTCCGACCTGTGGCCCAAGCGGCGCACCCCGGGGGAGCAGGCCTCCTCCGGGCGCGGCCTGATGCTGGTCGAGGCGCTCGCGGACGCCTGGGGCGTGGAGCCGCGCGGGTCCGGCAAGCGGATGTGGTTCGAGCTGTCGGCGCCGCCGGTGGCGGAAGCGGCCTGAGCCGACCGCCACCGCCGCTGCCGCAGGCCGTCGGTGCTAACCGAACTGCTGCTCCAGGTCCTTGAGCTTCTGCTCCAGCGAGTCGAGCCGGGGCAGCGTCATGGTGTCATCCTCCGTGCTGAGGTCGATGGTCCGCCGACCGGGGCGGGCCGGCAGGCCGGGCGCGGTGGCGGTCTCCGGGGCGGGGAGCGGTGCTATCGCGGGCTCCGCGCTGCTGGCGGGCTCCAACTGCCGGGCGGCGGCGCCGGTGCGGACCCGGCCCCAGCCGCCGGGGGCCCGGTTGAGCGCGCGGATCTCGGCTCGTTCGCGGCGGCTGGCCAGCCGCTGGCGCTCGCGGTTGACCACGGCCTCGCGCCTGGTGTCGCGGACCTCCTCGACGGCCTCGTCCAGGCTGCGGACGCCTTCGAGCAGCATCAACGACCAGGCCGCGTAGGTCTCCAGCGGGGCGCGCAGCCAGCGCACGATCCGGATCTGCGGCAGCGGCCGGGGCACCAGCCCCTGCTCGCGCAGCGCCGCCACCCTGGTCTGCTTGAGCGCCCGGTCGAAGAGCACGGCGGCCGACAGCGACATCCCGGCGAAGAACTGCGGCGCTCCCGCGTGTCCGAGACCGCGGGGCGCGTGCACCCAGTTGAACCAGGCGGAGGCGCCGGCGAAGAGCCAGACCAGCAGGCGCGAGCCGAGCGCAGCGTCACCGTGGCTGGCCTCGCGGACGGCGAGCACCGAGCAGAACATCGCGGCGCCGTCGAGACCGAACGGGACCAGGTACTCCCAGCCGCCGGACAGGCCCAGGTTCTGGGTGCCGAAGCCGACCAGACCGTGGAAGGAGAGCGCAGCCGCGACGGCCGCGCAGCAGAAGAGCAGGGTGTAGGAGGCGCCTCCGTAGAGCGACTCCTTGCGGCGGCGCCGTTCCTCGGTGCGCTCCCAGGAGTCGGCGCCGCGCGCGGTGGCCGCTCCCCTGCTGCGCAGGAAGGCCACCAGGAGGGCGCCCGGCAGCAGGATGGCGACGGCGGCCACGGCCCAGCCCAGTGGTATGTCCGACAGTTTCATGGTGCTGGACCAACCTCGCTCTCTCGGCATGCGAAACGGGACGGCACGGGGCCACCCGAGGGAGGTTCATCATGGCGGATGGTGCTCGGCCGCGTGGGCGGTTTGGGGGTAAATACGCTGGAGAGAGCGAGAGCTGACGTTCCGTCAGGATGATGATATGACCGCAGGCTTGGCGGGGTCCGCTCAGCCGCAGGAGCGCGGGCAGCCGACGCACGGGTCCGCGGGGCGCACCGTGTAGTAGAGGCAGCAGCTCACCCGGGTGCGGACCGGGGTCGGTGGGCCCGCCGGGCGGCTCGCCCCGGCGGTTCGGAACGCGGCGGTTCGGAACGCGGTGGTCCGGAACGCGGCGGCCCCGACGAACGGGGCGCTGTCCGCACCCTCGGGCAGCAGTGCCGCCAACTCGGCCAGCGCGCGGGCCTCCTGGCCGAGCAGCCCGGCGGCGTACCAGAGGCCCTCGACCACTTCGTCGGTGGCCAGCCCCCAGAGGGTGCGCGGACCGCGCCGCAGCTCGCCACGGAAGGCGGCGAGGAGCGGGGCCAACTGCTCGGCCAGCGCGGCGCGCAGCGCGGTCCGCAGGGCCGGCTCGTCCGCGACGGGGCGGGCCCCCGGCAGCCGGGCAGCCGGGTCGCCGGGCAGGCAGGCGAAGGCGATCGGCTCCGGGGCCGCCAGCAGCGCCAGCTCGGCGGGCCCGCCGCCGCTCGCGGCGCGCCGGCTGGCCAGCTGCGCGACGGTCGGCAGCGGGACCCGGCGCTCCAGCAGCCAGGGCAGCGTGAAGAGCAGGCAGAGCGGCCAGGTGTAGCGGTGCAGCCAGAAGCCGGCGGCGACGTCGGGCCGGGGCGCGGTGCCGTAGCGGGCCAGGCCGTGCCGGGCCTCGGTGGCGATCAGCCGGGCCCGCAGGGCCGGATCGGCGAGCAGCCGGGGGGTGCGCACCCAGCCCTCGTGCGGGTGGGCGGCGCGGCGGTGCTGGATCCGGAGCTCCGGGAAGACCTGGGCGAACGCGGTGTACGCGCCGGCGAAGGGGGGCGCCGGGGGCGGGTACGGGGAGGCGCACTCGGTCAAGGCGAGGCCCCATCGGATCGGGCGGGGTGCGGCCCCGGGCGTGGCTGATCCCCGGGAGGGGCGGGGTGCACACCCCACCCCCTCAGGTAAGCCTCACCTTAGCTGACGGGCCGTCGGAGATCCCGCCCGCCGCGTCCGTCCGGGGGACCGGCGGCCCGCGCTCAGGCCGTCTGCGCCCAGGCCGTCCGCGCTCAGGCCGCCCCGCTCAAGTCGCCGTCAGGCCGCCCCCGCCGCCCCGCGGATCCGGGGCACCCCCGGGCGGGCGCTCGGCGGCGCCCCGCGCGGGGCGCCCGGTGGGCCGCCGGGGCTGCCGGTGCCGCCGTCCTCGCCCAGCCGGCCCACCAGCCAGACCGGCACGCCGCCCAGCGCCTGCACCAGCCGCCCGGCCTCGGCGCGCAGCCGCTGCGCCTCGCCCGGCTCCGAGACCTCGGCCAGCGCGGCCAGGGCCGGCGCCACGCCCACCATGAAGCCCAGCTCCTCGCGCAGCCGGAGCGAGGCGGCGAAGCCCTCGCGGGCCCGGGTGCGGTCGCCGCCGGCCAGCGCGAGCGCGGCCAGGTGCCGCCAGGTGGCGGACGCCAGCAGGGTGTCGCCGTGCGCCAACGCCCCTTCGTGGGCCCGGCGGTAGGCGATCCAGGCGGCGGTCTGGTCGCGCAGCAGGTTCTCCGCGACCAGCCCGCGCCGGAAGTCCAGCAGCGGCCGCCCCGGTGCGCTCGGCGGCAGCAGCGCGGAGGTCCGCCCGAGCGCGGCCTGCGCCTCGTCCAGCCGGTCGCGCGGCCCGAGCACGCTGCCCAGGTAGGCCAGGAAACCGCGGGCGCAGGCGGCCGCCGCGCGCTGCTCGGTGCTGGTCACCCCGGCCTCGGCGAGCCGCAGCGCGGCCTCGGCCTGGTCCCAGTGGTCGGCGGTGAAGAGGCACTGCTCGATCAGCAGCTCGGCCCGGACCAGGGCGGTTCGGGCGTCCCGTTCGGCGCTCAGGGTGAGCAGTTCGGCGGCCTCCTGCCAGCAGGCGCGCGAGCGCAGCCGCCACACCGTGCCACTGGTGATCTCGTCGAGCGGGCCGTCGGCCCCCGGATGCAGCCCCCCGCCGTGCGGCGGCACCCCGGGCGGCCCGCCGGGCGGTTGCGCCCCGGTGCCCCCCTGCGTGCCGTGTCGATGTCGGTCGGCATCCGCCGGCCGGCCGCGCGCCCCCCCGCTCAGCGGGGCCGTTCCGTGCTCCGACAACGCCACCTCCTTGTGTGCGGTGCCCCACGGTCATGCGGTGGCTCCGACGGCGACGGATCGGCGGCGGAGACCGACGACCAGGCTGTGGAGCACCGCAATTCAACACTCGGGTGAGCTTGTGCACCAGATCACGAGCGCGACGTCTTTCGGTTCTCTCCCCGTTCTCTCCCGGTTCTCGAGCGGTTTCGAGCGATCTCGAGCGGTCTCGGGTGGCCGCGTGGGGCTGGTGGTGACGGACGGTCAGGAGGTCCAGCCGGTCTCCAGCAGCGCCTCGGCCGCGCCGTTCACCGGCTGCGGCACGCCTCCCTCGTCCAGCGCGAAGAGCGCCACCAGCAACTGCTCGCCGCGCACCGTCGCCTGGTGCGAGTACCCGGCGGTGGTGAACATCGCGGCGGCCATCTCCTCGGCGTGCAGGGTCTGCAGCCACAGGCACTCGACCGAGCGCATGTCGGCCTGCTCCGGCCAGCTGTCCACCTGGGCCACCAGGCGCCGGCCGAGCAGCGTCACGGCCTCGCGCTCCTGGCCCTCGGTCAGCTCCAACTCGCCGAAGCCGAGCCACTCCAGGTACCGGGCGGCGGCCAGCACGGCGTCCTGCCCGGTGCGGATCGGCTGCGGGCGGAACGGCGGCCGGTTCTGCCAGCGGCCGCCCTGCGGCACGGCGGGCTGGATCGGCGGGGCGGTGGGCGCGCTCGGCACCCCGGCGGGCGGGGCGGCCGGCGCACTCGGCACCCCGGTGGTGTGCCGCGGTGTGCCGGAGTAGCCCTGGCGCTCCGCGAGCAGCGAACCGTCGCCGTGCTGCGCCCCGGCCGCGCCGGGGCGCACCCCGAGCGGGCGCGACCCCTGCGGCCCGGTGGCCCCCGCGCGCGGCTGCCGGTCGACCGGCAGCCGCACCGTGGCACCGCAGTTACAGGTGAACTCCGGCTGCGGCCACTGGTCGTTGCGCCCGCAGCTCGGGCAGCGCAGGCTCAGCCAGGAGTCCTCCCAGGAGCGGAACCGCACCTGTACCGGCACCCCGCCGCGCAGCAGCGGCACCTTGAGCGCGGCCCCGCACGGGCAGGGCAGCGTGGGCGGCTCGTAGACATGCTCGCGCCGGCAGGCCGGACAGCGGATCGCCCGCGCGCCGGCCGGTGCGGTCGCGGCCTCGGGGAGCTGGTCCCCCGGACGCGGTCCACCGCCGTCCCAGGAGTCGTTGCCGGTGAAGTCGTCGGGCAGCGGATGTCCGGACAAGGCGCGCACCGTCCGTTCGGGTGAGAGGGGCGGGTCGCCCTCCATCGTCCCCGATCGGGCCGTTCGATGGTGCCGAATGTCGGAATGATCAGGGATTTTTCAGGGTGAATCCCTCGGCACGCGGAGCCCCCGCGGGCGTCAACCCGCCGACCAGCGGGCCAGATCGGCCGGGGTGTCCAGGTCGTCGGGGACGGCGATGTCGCCGCACTCGACGAGGCGCAGTTCGGCCTGATGGTTCGTCAGCAGCGCGCGGGCGCCGGCGTCGCCGCGGGCGGTCTCGGCGGCCTCGGCGAGGTGCTCGGCACCGATCAGCACGGGGTGGCCGCGGCGGCCCTGGTAGCCGGCGGCGGCCAGCGTGGCGCCGGCGCGGTGGGCGGCGAGCAGCCGGGCAACGGCGGCGGGGGTGACGCCCGGGGTGTCGACCAGCGAGACCAGCACGCCCGAGCAGCCGGCCGGCAGCGCGGCCAGGCCGGTGCGCAGCGAGCCGCCCATGCCCTCGGCCCAGTCGGGGTTGGCGAGCACCGTGCAGCCGGCCAGCTCGGCCGTGGCGAGCACCTGGTCACGAGCCGCGCCGAGCACCACGAGCACCGGATCACAGCCGCCCTCGCGCACCACCTCGACGGCGTGCTCGACCAGCGGGCGGCCCTGGAAGGGCAGCAGCGCCTTCGGCCGGCCGCCCAGCCGCCGGCCGCCGCCGGCGGCGAGCACCAGGGCGGGAACGGGCGAGGTGGGCGGGGGAAGCTCGGCCATGCCACCAGCATGGCGGTCGGCGGGCCGCCCGCGCGCTGTGTGATTGCACAAGGGTGCGCCGCTGACCTTGTACGGACGCCGGTCGATGCGCCGCTGGATCTTTGCCGCGTGTCGTTTTCTACTGGCAGTCATGCACACCGCACCCTCCCCGCTGGTCGACCGCTTCGGCCGGGTCCACACCGATCTGCGGATCTCCCTGACCGACCGCTGCAACCTGCGCTGCACCTACTGCATGCCGGCCGAGGGCCTCAACTGGCTCCCGAAGGCCGAGGTGCTCACGGACGAGGAGATCATCCGGCTGGCGCGGATCGCGGTGCGGCGGCTGGGGATCGCCTCGGTGCGGCTGACCGGGGGCGAGCCGCTGCTGCGGCGCGGCCTGCCCGGCCTGGTGGGGCGGCTGACCGAGCTGGACGTGGAACTGTCGCTGACCACCAACGGGATCGGGCTGGCCAGGATGGCCGGCGACCTCAAGGCCGCCGGGCTGCGCCGGGTCAACGTCAGCCTGGACACGCTGCGCCGCGACCGGTACCAGGAGATCACCCGGCGCGACCGGATCGAGGACGTCTTCGCGGGCCTGGCCGCCGCACAGGAGGCCGGGCTGGCCCCGGTCAAGATCAACGCGGTGCCGGTGCGCGGGGTCAACGACGACGAGATCCTCGACCTGGTCGCGTTCGCCGCCGATCACGGCTACCGGATGCGGTTCATCGAGTCGATGCCGCTGGACGCCCAGGGCGCCTGGGACCGCTCGGCGATGATCACCGCCGACGAGCTGCTGGCCGTGCTGGGCACCCGCTACCGGCTGATCCCGGTGGAGCGCGCGCCGCTCGGCGCCGGGCGCGGCACCCCGCCGGCCGAGGAGTTCCGGATCGCCGGGACGGACACCGTGCTCGGCGTGATCGCCTCGGTCACCCGGCCGTTCTGCGGCACCTGCGACCGGGTCCGGCTGACCGCCGACGGCCAGCTGCGCAACTGCCTCTTCGCGACCGAGGAGTCCGACCTGCGCGCGCTGCTGCGCGGCGGCGCGGCGGACGCCGAGATCGAGCGGGCCTGGCGCAACACGATCGCGCGCAAGGGTCCGGGGCACGAGATCAACTCCGCGGCCTTCGTCCAGCCGGAGCGGCCGATGTCGGCGATCGGCGGCTGATGGCTGACGGCTGATGGCGGTCGGCAGCGGGCCGGCAGCGGCTGGCGGGGGTGGTCCGGAGGCACTGACGGTTGGTCAACGCGGGCGCCGCTGTACCGTACCGTCAGGGTCGACGGACGGGGGAGCAGGGATGTGGACGCGCTTGGCGGCCTGCCCGGTGGGGGCCGATGCCCGGGTCTGGATCGAGCGGTCGACGGCCTGGCTGGCCGATGAGTTCGGCCCGGGTCCGCTGCTGCGCGAGCCGGTGCTGCCGACCGCCGAGCAGTTCCCCGGGCCGTACGCGGGCACGCCCGACGAGATCCGCCGTCTGGTGGGCACGATCCGCACCGTCGTCGGGGTCCACCCCGAGGTGATCACCGTCGAGATCGAGCCGGACTCCGGCCTGGACGCGATGGTCGCCGAACTCGGCCTGACCAGCCGCTCGCGCTACGCGGCGGGTCACTACCGGCGACGCGACGGGCTGGCGGTGATCGGCATCGACCAGCGGATGGCGGCCCGCCCGACGGCCCTGATCGCGACCATCGCCCACGAGTTGGGCCACGTCCGGCTGCTGGGCGAGGGCCGGATCAGCCGGACGCGCGAGGACCACGAGCCGCTGACCGACCTGTTCACGGTCTACTTCGGGCTGGGCGTCTTCGCCGCCAACTCCGCCTTCACCACCAGCCGCAACCACCGGCAGCAGTCCTGGCAACGGCTCGGCTACCTCTCCGAGCGGCAGTTCGGCTACGCCTTGGCCTGCTACGCCTGGCTGCGCGGGGAGCGCAAGCCCTCCTGGGCCCGGCTGCTGAGCACCAACCCGCGCGCCTACCTGCGCCACGGGCTGCGGTACCTCCAGCAGCACGGCCCGGGGCCGGAGTTGGCGGAGGTGCGGGCGGCGCTGCCGGAGCCGGATGCGGGATAGCGATGCAATGGGTGTGCTTATACGAAGAGAAGGTGATATCTCTCTGCGGTGAAGCTCACTCTGGCGCGTGCGTCGCGCCGCATCCTGCCCGCAGTGCTGGGGGTCACCGTGGTCGCCGGCTGCGGCGGTTCCGGGGGATCCCCCGTCGCCAAGAGCCCGGCCCCGTCGGCGGTGCGGGCCTCGACCAGCACCCCGCCCGCGCCGTCCCCTTCCGCCACGCCGGCCGGCGCCGACGACCCGGCGCTCAAGCCGTTCTACGGACAGCAGGTCGGCTGGGGGAGCTGCTCGGCGGATCCGGACACCCGGGGCACCGACTTGTCCGCCTTCCAGTGCGGCACCGCGCACGTCCCGCTGGACTACGCCCACCCGGGCGCGGACACCATCGACATCGCGCTGATCCGCAAGCCCGCCGCGCAGCAGGGCCAGAAGCTCGGCTCGCTCTTCTTCAACCCGGGCGGCCCTGGCGGCTCGGGCCTCGACTACCTCGCGAACACGGCGGACAGCCGGTTCAAGACCCTGGGCGACCGGTACGACCTGATCGGATTCGACCCGCGCGGGGTCGGCCGGAGCACCGCCGTGCACTGCCTGGACGACGCGGACCGCGACAAGCTCAACGCCCAGGACCACGCGACCGCGACCACCATGAAGGACTTCGAGAGCGGCTGCGCCGCCAAGTCCGGCAAGCTGCTGCCGTTCGTCGGCACCGTGAACGCGGCGCGCGACCTGGACGTGCTGCGCGGGGTGATGGGCGATCAGAAGCTGAACTACCTGGGCTTCTCCTACGGCACCTACCTCGGCACCGTCTACGCGGACGAGTTCCCCGGCCGCACCGGCCGTCTGGTGCTGGACGGCGCGATGGACCCGAGCCTGGACGCGCTCACCGCCGACGTCCAGCAGCAGATCGGCTTCGAGGGCGTCTTCGAGCACTTCGCCGCCGACTGCGTGACGCAGAGCGGCTGCCCGCTCGGCTCGGACCCCGGCACCGCCGCCAAGAAGGCCGCCGACTTCCTGGACGGCCTGCAGAACCACCCGCTGACCTCGGCCAAGAACGGCCGCGTGCTCACCTCCGCCGAGGGCTGGACCGGCGCGCTCGACATGCTCTACGGCTCCGCCAAGGACTGGGGCTACCTGCGGAGCGCCCTGTCCCAGGCGATGAACCAGCACTCGCCCGACTTCATGCTGGTGCTGGCCGACAACTACAACGGCCGCGACCCGAACGGCCGCTACACCAACGAGGCCGACGCCAACACGGCGATCAACTGCGCCGACGACGGCACCCCGAGCCCCACCGACGACCAACTCCAGCAGGCCCTGCAGCAGTTGCAGGCCAAGGCGTCCTACCTGAACCGCCGGGTCACCATCGACGACCTGCGGGTCGGCAACGACTGCGGCGCCTTCCCGGCCCACGGCGCGCCGCCGCAGGTGATCAAGGCCACCGGCAGCGCCCCGATCCTGGTGGTCGGCTCCACCGGCGACGACGCCACCCCGTACGCCTGGGCCCAGCACCTGGCGAGCGGCCTGGCGAACGCCACCCTGCTGACCCGGGACGGTGACGGGCACACCGGTTACGACAAGAGCAGCTGCATCCAGAGCGCGGTGAACGGCTTCCTGCTCAACGGCACCATGCCGGCGGCCGGGACGCACTGCTCGACGGACATCACCGGCTGACGGGAGGTCGGTGGCCCGGCAGCCGCGGGACGGGAGGGGGCCGACGCACCGCCGGGTGAATCGGCCCCCTCTCCCGGGTCAGGAGGTGGTCGGCGCCGTCAGGTCGTAGACCGTCGCGCTGCCCACCGTCTTCGCGGTGTAGTGCGCGCTGACCCAGGCGGTGATCTGCGAGCTGTCGTCGGAGCCGCCCTGCTGGGCGCCGAAGCCGCCACCGCCGATGAAGTAGTGGATCCGGCCTTGCCGCACGTCCTGCTGGAAGGCGGCCAGGCTCAGCGAGGGGTCGCTGCCGTTGAAGCCGCCGAGTGCCATCACCGGCTCCCGGGTGGCGAGTTGGTAGCTCGCCGCGTTCTGCGAGCCGACCGTGGCGGCGGGCCAGGTGTAGTTCGCGGCGTCGGCCTTGAGCAGGGTGGCCAGCGCGGGGCTGACCTGGGCGCCGTCGATCAGGCCGCCCATACCGCCGCCACCGCGGGTGCCGCCGCCCGCACCGGCCGGTCGGCCGCCGCCGGGGAAGCCGCCGGTGGTCGAGCCGCCCGGGGCACCGCCGCCCGGCGCACCCCCGCCCGGGAACGCGCCGCCGGCGCCGCCGGGGAACCCACCGCGCGGGAAGGCGCCGCGCGTCCCGCCGGGGGCGCCGCCGCCGGGCCGGCCGCCGCCCGGGAAGCCGCCGCCCGCCACCTGCGGCCCCGCCGTCGGGATCGAGCCGGTGTGCGCGCTCGCCACCGTGTCGACGGCGTACGCCGCCGGTCCGCCGAGCCCCGCCGCCAGCGCGAGCACGCCCCCCACCGCCGACCACCGAGCCGCCGCCCGGCCCGCCAGCCGCCCGGCTGCCAGCAGCACGAGCGCCGCCCCCAGACCGCCGAGCAGCACCACCCAGCGCAGCCACGGCACGAAACCGGCGCTGCGCCCGAGCAGCAGGTACGCCCAGAGCGCCGTGCCGCCGACCAGCACGGCGAGCAGCGCCGCGTACGGCAGCCGCCGGCGGGCCCGCCAGAGACCGTCCACCCCCATGCCGACCAGTGCTGCCACGGCCGGGGCGAGGGCGACCGTGTAGTACTGGTGGAAGATGCCGGACATGTAACTGAACGTCAGACCGGTGCTCAGCAGCCAGCCGCCCCAGACCAGGAACGCGGTGCGGGCCGCATCGGTGCGCGGGGCGCGGCGGGTGGCCCAGAGACCGAGGAGCAGCAGCACCAGCGCGGCCGGCAGCAGCCAGCCGATCTGACCGCCCAGGTCGCTGCCGAACAGCCGGGTCAGCCCGGTGCTGCCCCAGTGCGGCCCACCGCCTCCGCCGGCGCCCCCGCCCCCGCCGGGAGCAGCCGCGCCCCCGCCCACGCTGCCGGTCTCGTTCCCGGTCAGCCGGCCGAAGCCGTTGTAGCCGAAGGTCAGCGACAGGAAGCTGTCGTCCTGCGACCCGCCGACGTACGGCCGGTCCGCCGCCGGCACCAGCTGCACCACGGCCACCCACCAGCCGCCGGCCAGCACCAGGGCGAGCCCGGCGGCCAGCAGTTGGCGAAGCCGTCGCCACAGCCCGGTGGGCGCGACCACCAGGTAGACCAGCGCGAAGGCGGGCAGGATCAGGAAGGCCTGCAGCGTCTTGGTCAGGAAGCCGAAGCCGAACATCACCCCGGCCAGCAGCAGCCAGCGGGTGCTCGCGCTCTCGGTGGCCCGGACGAAGGCGTAGGCGGCCAGCGTCAGCAGCAGCACGAGCAGTGCGTCGGGGTTGTTGAAGCGGAACATCAGCGCCGCCACCGGGGTGAGCGCCAGTGCCGCGCCCGCGAGCAGCCCGGCGAGCGGCGAGAAGCGGCGGCGGACGGTCGCGTAGAGCACGCCGACCGTGGCCACGCCCATCAGCACCTCGGGTGCGAGTACGGTGAACGAACTCAGGCCGAAGAGCCGGGCGGTGAGCTCCATCGGCCAGAGCGACATCGGCGGTTTGTCGACCGTGATGAAGTTGGCGGCGTCCGAGGAGCCGTAGAAGAAGGCCTGCCAGCTCTGCGTGCCGGCCTGGACCGCGGCCGAGTAGAAGGAGTTCGCCCAGCCGGAGGCGGTCAGGTTCCACCCGTACAGGGCGGCGGTGGCCAGCAGCAGCCCGAGCAGTGCCGGTCGCACCCAGGCGGGGTCGTCCGCCCGTCCGCGCCAGGTCCGGGCGGGCAGCGTGCGCAGCCGTCCCGACCAGCTCCGCGGCCCCTTCGGGCCGGGGGTGGGCGGCGCGGCGGGCGGGAACAGCGGCTCGGGACCGGCCGGGTGGTCCGGGCGGTCGGCGGCCTGCCCGGGCGGCTGCGGCGGCGGGTAGTGCGCGGCCTCGGGCCACGGCACGCTGCTCTGGGGGGCGGAACTGGTCGTGGTCATGGCGCCACGGTCCACGGCGGGCCTGGCAGGGCCTTGGGGTGAGCCTGTGAGCCGGCTATGTGCTTCGGCGGTGACGAGGTGGCGCAGGTGACGCGGGCGACGAAGGTGACGGACCGTCAGGTGGCGCCCTGCGCGCCGGTCAGGCCGGGCACCGACAGCTGCTTGCCCAGCCACTCCAGGGCCGGCGGGATCTCCCGGCCCCAGGTGTGGAAGTTGTGGCCGCCGCTGTTCAGGGTGATGGTGGAGAGCTTGGTGGGGGCCTTGAAGGAGTTCACCATCTCCTGGGTGGCCTGGTAGTTGTCCTCGTTGGGACTGGTGGCCAGCAGCAGCGAGACCGGCTGCGCCGGGGTGTTGCGCAGCCGCCACAGCAGGTCGTTCTCCTGCTTGAGCTGGGCGCTGCCGCCGAACAGGTCACCGGTGGTCGGGTCGTTGGAGACGCTGTAGTCGGCGGAGAGCGCGATCGCGGCGTGGTAGGCGTCGGGCTTGCGCAGCGCGAACTTCAGCGCGCAGTAGCCGCCGGTGGAGTCGCCCATCACGGCGTGCGCGGAGGCCTGCGGGGCGATCCGGTAGCCGGCGGCCAGCGCCTTGGGCAGGTCCTCGGTGAAGTAGGTCTCCACCTGCGGGCCGTGCGGGACGTCCATGCACTCGGTGTCCCGGCTGGCGATCGGCGAGGGGCGCATCATCACCAGCACCATCGGCGGCAGCTGCTTGGCGTTGATCGCCTTGAGGGTGCTGGCCGGGTACTGCATCAGCGAGATCAGCTTCTCGGCCGTGCCCGGGTAGCCGGAGAGCACCAGCGCCATCGGGAACTTCTGGTTCGCGTAGGCCGGCTGGAAGTACTGCGGCGGCAGGTAGACGTAGCCGTCGTTGCTCAGCCCGGAGGCGGCGCCGGTCACCGAGACCTGCTGGATCACCCCGGAGCGGTCCTCGGCCGAGCCCTGCGAGGAGTAGAACTTCTGCTCGCCGGTGACCTGCAAGGAGTTGCTCGGCTGGTGGTCCACCACCTTGCCGGGGCCGCCGGCGGTGCCGAGCAGGTCGGTCCAGCTGGTGTAGAAGCCGAAGTAGGAGTTGGCCACCAGGGCCATCGCCACCAGCACCAGCACCTGGGTGCCGAAGAAGGCGCCGAGCCGGCCGAGTACGGGCTTGACGCCCTTGCCGCCGAGCTTGGGCCAGAGCCACATGGTGGCGACGAAGGCCGCCACGGCGAGCAGGCCGGTGATGAGCTGCAGGGGAAGTCCGGTCAGGGCGAGCACCGCATGATCGTAGATGACGCGCCAGAGACGGCGCAGGTCACCCCCTCCGCCGGGCCGATACTCGTCGTGCACGGTCATTCACGAAGCGTGCGCGGGCCATTGACCCGGTCGGCCGGGTTTTGGGACGCTGATCGCGCACGCGCACGCGAGCCTATGGGGGGCTTCACCTTGCACGTCTCACCTCGCATCACCGGCAGTGCCGGTCGCCATCCGCTGCGCCGCACGGCGGTGCTCGCCGGTGCGCTGCTGCTGGCCACCGCCTGCAGCTCGGCCCGCTATCCGGGCCCGAACCCCGGCCCGGTGCCGGACGGTTCGATGGGACCGCTGCCGACCAGCAGCCCGAGCCCCACCACCGTCCCGTACGGGCAGACGCTGGAGTCCTACATAGCGCCGCTCAGCACCGCGCTCGGCCAGCTCACCTCGGCCGGCAGCGTGACCGAGCTGGGCACCGCGCTGGCCGGCGCGCAGCAGGCGGCGAGCGACGGAGCGCAGGGGCTGCAGGGCACGGACGCGCCGGCCGAGGTCGCCGACACCCACCGCCAGCTCTATGTGGCGCTCGACACCCTGGCCACCGACCTGGGCACCGTGCAGAGCGACATCGGCAGCAGCAAGGTCTGCGCCACCTCCTCCGCGCTCGCCGAGACCGGCCAGTCGCAGGGCCTCAAGGACGTGACCACCGCGCTGCAGGCGCTGTCGACCGCCGGATACACCAGCACCTTCACCGCCCCGCAACTGCCGCAGCCGCAGCAGCGCGCGCTGAAGAACGGCACCTGGGTCCGCGAGGGGCACGACGACGGCAGTGGCGAGCTGACGGTGGACAACACCGCCGGTTCGACGGACGCCGTGCTGACCCTGACCAAGGCCGGCCAGTCGGCCTACTCCTTCTACGTGGGCAAGGGCCAGAGCACGAAGGTGACCGGCATCGAGGACGGCACCTACGACATCTACTTCACCGGCGGCACCGACTGGGACGACGCGAGCAAGAAGTTCACCGAGGACTGCGCGTTCACCAAGTTCCAGGACTCCGCCGACTACACCACCACCAACAGCACCTACCAGACCTACACGCTCACCCTGACGGCCAGCGTCGGCGGCAACGCGCAGACCAACGCGGTCCCGCCGGACACCTACCCCGTGCCGTAACGGCAGGTCACCCCGCCGTGCGCGGGATCCGTCGCTCCCAGTCCCGTTCGAAGACCACCGCGCCGCCCTCCCAGGCGGTGAGCCGGCTGCGCGCGGTGAACGTCTCGGCGTCGCAGGCGAGTTCCGAGCGGGTCAGCACGGTGACGTCCCAGCCGTGCTCGGGCCGCTCCAGCCGGATCGTCCACTCGGCGTGGGTGGCGGCGCTGACCGGGTCGGTCGAACGGATCCGGCAGCTCACCGTCGCCTGCTCGGTGCAGGCCAGGCCGTCGGGGTGGCTCAGCGAGCCGCCGGTGCGCGGGTTCAGCTCCAGGCGCCACTCGCCCGCCGCCAGGTCCCGCACGACCAGGCGCTCCGGGTGCGGTTCGGTCGGCGTCCCGTGCCGCACGGCCAGTGGCGTGGCCTGCTCGGGCTCGGCGAAGGTGATCGGGGCCCGGCCCACGTCGGCGGCCAGGTGGCGCACCGGCAGGGTCAGCACGCTGGGGCCGGGGTCCACGTCGAACCCCGCGTCCTCGGGCTGCGGCCAGAGCCAGGGCCAGTAGGCGGAGGAGAGTGCCAGGCGCAGCCGATGGCCGGGCGGGACGGCGAAGCCGGCCGAGAGCAGCTCGAACTCGACCTCCGCCACCGCGCCGGGCTCCCACGGCACCGCCACCTCCCGCCCGTGCCGGGCCGCGAGGTTGAGCGCGCCCCGGGTGATCAGGGTCGACGCACCGTCCGGCGCCACCGCGCAGAGCCGGGCGATCACCTGCCCGCGCGGTGCGGCGCAGCGCAGCCGCAGCCGGACGGCCGGGCGGCCGAGCAGTTCGAGCCGTTCGGCGAGCGGGGCGCTGTCGAAGCAGACCGAGCGGCCGTCCTCCTCGCGCTGGTCGGGCGGCAGGTCGGCGGCGCTGCCCAGCGCGACGTACTGCCCGGCGTCGACGCCGGTGTGCTGCGGGGAGCGGACCGGCACGAAGCGCTCGCCCTCGGGGGTGCCGGCGGTGCGCAGCGTGTCGGCCAGGCCGTAGTGGATCTCCCGGACGTCGTCGGAGGGCCACTGGTCGTCGCCGACCCAGCGGCCGGCGCCGCCCGGTTCGCCCAGCCAGCAGCGCAGCGCGGGTTCGGCCAGGATCCCGGTGTCGGTCTCCTTCAGCCACTGGTCCCACCAGCGCAGCGTCTCCTGGAGGAAGCCGATCGCGGGGCCCGGCTGCCGCGCGCGGTCGGGGTACTGCCGCGCCCAGGGCCCGATCAGCCCGCGCACCGGCGCGTCCAGGTGCTCGACCAGCCGCAGCACGGTGTCCCGGGACGGATCCGCCCAGCCGCCCACCGCCAGCACGGCGGCCTTGATCGAGCCGTACCGGTCGATGATGCCGGCCCGGCGCCAGTAGTCGTCCCGGCTCTGGTGGGCCAGCCAGGGGAAGAGGTAGGGCTCGACCGCGGCCAGTCGCTCCAGCCAGCGGGGCCGCCACTGCTCGCCGACGTACTTGGGGTCCGGCGGGCGGGCGGCGAAGGCGAGCAGTGCGGCGGACCTGGCGTGGCCCGCCGGGCCGAGCAGCGAACCGCCGAAGTAGTGCGTGTCGTTGTCGTAGTGGTCGTCGCTGGCGCCGACGGTGACCACCGCCCGCAGCGGCTCGGGGGCCAGCGCGGCCAGCCGCAGCGCGGTGCCGGCGCCCCAGCCGATCCCGATCAGGCCGAGCCGTCCGGTGCACCAGGGTTGGCCGGCCAGCCAGTCGAGCACCGCCAGGCCGTCGGCCAGCTCCTGGGCGCCGTACTCCTCGCCCGGCAGCCCGTCGGAGTTGCCGTGGCCGCGCAGGTCGACCCGCACGCTCGCGTAGCCGTGGCCGGCGTACCAGGGGTGGCGCTCGGCGTCGCGCTCGGCGGTGGCGTCGCCGAGCCGGGAGGGCAGGTACTCGAGCAGGGCCGGTACCGGCTGCTCGGTGACGGGGCGCCAGATCCGGGCGTGCAGTTCGACGCCCTCGGCCACCGGGATCCGCAGGTCCTCGCGGGTGACGCGGTACGGGTAGCTGACGGGGTGTCGCATGCACCGACCATAGAGGAGAAACCGGACAAAAGTGCCTAACCGCCGGGAAATCGTGTCCGCATGCCGAGCCTAGTTGCACATCACTTGCAACTGCAGCCGCTGAAGGGGAAGGATGTTCGAGTTCTGCCGCTCCGCATCCCCGAAAGAGGTCGCCGCCCGATGAGCAGCGCACCGGTTCCCACCGTCGCCCGGCCCCGCTGGACCGCCCGCCTGACCCGCGAGGAGTGGGTCCGGCTGGCCGGCATGGGCGCCTTCGTGCTGGCGCTGCACGTGGTCGGCTGGTTCACGCTGCTGGCGGTGATCGCCCCCAAGCACTACGCGATCGGCAACCAGGCCTTCGGCGCCGGGCTCGGCCTGACCGCCTACACGCTGGGCATGCGGCACGCCTTCGACGCCGACCACATCGCCGCCATCGACAACACCACCCGCAAGCTGATGGGCCAGGGCAAGCGGCCGCTCTCGGTCGGCTTCTGGTTCTCGCTCGGCCACTCCTCGATCGTCTTCGGCCTCTGCGCGCTGCTGGCCTTCGGCGTCCGCTCGCTGGCCTCCTCAGTCGAGACCGACGGCTCCCAGCTGCACCGCACCACCAACCTGATCGGCACCAGCGTCTCGGGTGTCTTCCTGCTGCTGATCGGCCTGGTCAACCTGGGCGCGTTCAACGGGATCCTGAAGGTCTTCCGGAAGATGCGCGGCGGCCACTTCGACGAGGCCGAGCTGGAGCAGCAGCTGGACAAGCGCGGCTTCCTGAACCGGATCCTGGGCCGGGTGACCAGGGCCGTCACCAAGTCCTGGCACATGTACCCGGTCGGGATGCTCTTCGGCCTGGGCTTCGACACCGCCACCGAGGTCTCGCTGCTGGTGCTGGCCGGCGGCGCGGCGGCCTTCTCGCTGCCCTGGTACGCGCTGCTGGTGCTGCCGGTGCTCTTCGCGGCCGGGATGAGCCTGCTGGACACCATCGACGGCTCGTTCATGAACTTCGCCTACGAGTGGGCCTTCTCCAAGCCGGTCCGCAAGATCTACTACAACCTGACGGTGACCGGCCTGTCGGTGCTGGTCGCGCTGGTGATCGGGGTGATCGAGCTGGTCGGGCTGCTGGCCGACCAGTACGACATCACCGGCGGCCCGGTCGGTTGGATCGCCTCGCTTGACCTGAACAACGTGGGCTTCGCGATCGTCGGGCTCTTCGTGGTCACCTGGGCCGGCGCACTGGCCTTCTGGAAGTTCGGCCGGGTGGAGGAGAAGTGGTCGGCGCCGCTGGCCGGCCGGGCGGTGCCGGAGGGGGAGTGACCTGCTGGATGGTGGGGGTGGACCGGAATCCGGTCCACCCCCACCGCTGCTCGGCGATCTGACGCTACGTCAGCGAAGCGCGGCCAGAACCGCGTTCGCCATCGCCTGCTCGCCGGTCGCGTTCGGGTGGAACGGGACGGCGGGCGAGCCGGGCAGCGCACCCTCGACCCACCGGTCGTCGGAGCAGACGTCGTGCCCCGTGGTCGGGGTCGCGGTGTCCACGTAGGTGGCGCCGTTGGCGGCGGCCGTGTCGGCCAGCATGGTGTTCACCTGGTCCAGGATGCCGTGCAGGTAGGCCACGTCGCCGACGGTGACCGGCTGGCGGCCCGCGCAGGTCGAGGCGTCGGCCGGCAGCACCGACGGGTAGCCGACCAGCAGCACCTTGGCACCGGGGGCCTTGGCGTGGATCTGCTGCAGCACGCTCGCCAGCTGCGGCGCGGCGCCGTTGATCCGGTCGACCAGGGTGTCCTCGCCGTACTGCCAGGTGAAGCTCGCCGAGCTCCAGTCCCAGGCCCAGTGGCCGTGCTCGTAGACGTCCTTGCACGGGGTGCCGGCCGGGTTGACCACCGCGCCGCCGATGCAGGTGGCGATCACGTCGGCGATGCCCAGGTCCGAGGTGCCCAGGTCGTTGCCGCCGATGCCGAGGGTCACCAGCTCGGTGCCGGGCGAGAGGGCGTTCAACTGCGGGTCGTTGACCTTGATGAAGGCGTCGTACTGGCTGCCGGTGATGTCCTTGATCTTGGCGGCCGAGCAGGTCACGTCGGTGTACGAGCCGGTGCCCAGGGCGGCGGCCACCAGGTGACCGTAGTTGTGGTCAGAACGCAGGCAGAGACCGGCCGACTGGCCGGGCACGCCGGCCCCGGCCGCGTACGAATCGCCGAGTGCGACATAGGAGTTGTAGGCACTGGTGTCGGCGCCGGCGGAGTTCGCGGACAGTCCGATCAGGGTGGCCGCCAGGGCCAGGCCGCCGAAGAGTTTTCGGGCAGGGCTGAGCACGGGTTCCTCCTGGGGGAGAGAAACTGAGGGTGGGTGGGGGTGGGGGTGTGCGCACTGCCGCGGTTGCTACTGCCAGGTAAGTTACCGCCAGGTTTCGTAGGCGTCTACCGAATGCGCCACCGAATTCACCGAGGCCATTTCCCGGGTTAATTTCGCGTCATCGTGGAGCGAAATTCGAAATGCCGGAATTCCACCACCGCCACCGGAGAGACCGCCACGGACACCGCCACGGACACCGCCCCGGACGCCGGAACCGCGGCGCTGCGGCCCGTGGTTGACGCACCGGCACGCAGGCCGCAGGATCGGGGGTCCCGCAGACGGACCCCAGGTCCGTCCGCGCTGAACCCCGAGTCTGGAGGAGCCCGCAGATGGCACTGGACGCCGACGTCATCGTGATCGGAGCCGGCCTGGCGGGCCTGGCCGCGACCGCCGAACTCGCCGACGCGGGCCGCACGGTGATCCTGCTCGACCAGGAGCCGGCCGGCTCGCTCGGCGGGCAGGCGCACTGGTCCTTCGGCGGCCTCTTCCTGGTGGACTCGCCCGAGCAGCGGCGGATGCGGATCCGCGACTCCTATGAACTCGCCTGGCAGGACTGGCTCGGCACGGCCGGCTTCGACCGGCCCGAGGACCACTGGCCGCGCCAATGGGCCAAGGCCTACCTGGACTTCGCCGCCGGCGAGAAGCGGCCCTGGCTGCACGCGCAGGGGGTGCGGTTCTTCCCGGTGGTCGGCTGGGCCGAGCGCGGCGGACTGCTGGCCAGCGGGCCCGGCAACTCGGTGCCCCGCTTCCACATCACCTGGGGCACCGGGCCAGGGCTGGTCGAGCCGTTCGCCCGCCGGGTGCGGGCAGGGGTCGCCAAGGGCCTGGTCCGCACGCTGTTCCGGCACCGGGTCACCGAGCTGGCCGCGACCGCGGGCGTGACCGACACGGTGCGCGGCGAGCTGCTGGTGCCCAGCACGGTGGAGCGCGGGGTGGCCAGCTCGCGCGAGGTGGCCGGGGCCTTCGAGCTGCGCGCACAGGCGGTGATCATCGCCTCCGGCGGTATCGGCGGCAACCACGAACTGGTCCGCAAGGCCTGGCCGGCCCGGCTCGGCACCCCGCCCGCGCGCCTGCTCAGCGGGGTGCCCGCGCATGTCGACGGCCTGATGCAGCAGGTGGCGGGCGCGGCCGGCGGCCACCTGATCAACGGCGACCGGATGTGGCACTACACCGAGGGCATCGAGAACTGGAACCCGATCTGGGCCAAGCACGGCATCCGGATCCTGCCCGGGCCCTCCTCGCTCTGGCTTGACGCCCGCGGCAACCGGCTGCCCGTCCCGCTCTTCCCCGGCTTCGACACGCTGGGCACCCTGGAGCACATCATGGGCACCGGGTACGAGCACACCTGGTTCGTGCTCACCCAGAAGATCATCGAGAAGGAGTTCGCGCTCTCCGGCTCCGAGCAGAACCCGGACCTGACGGGCCGCAGCCTGCGCCAGGTGCTCGGGCGCGCGCTGCCGGGCGCGCCAGGCCCGGTGGAGGCGTTCAAGCGGTACGGGTCGGACTTCGTGGTCGCCGACCGGCTCGACGACCTGGTGCGCCAGATGAACGGCAGGACGGGCGAGGACCTCATCGACGAGGCCGCGCTGCGCCGGGAGATCGAGGCGCGCGACCGCGAGATCGCCAACCCCTTCAGCAAGGACCTCCAGGTGACCGCGATCCACGGCGCCCGCCGCTACCTGGGCGACAAGCTGGTCCGCACCGCAACTCCGCACCGCCTGCTGGACCCGAAGGCGGGTCCGCTGATCGCGGTGCGGCTGCACGTGCTCACCCGCAAGTCGCTCGGCGGGCTGGAGACCGACCTGTCCGCCCGGGTACTGCGGGCCGACGGCTCGGTGCTGGACGGCGTCTACGCGGCCGGCGAGGTGGCCGGGTTCGGCGGTGGCGGGGTGCACGGCTACCGCTCGCTGGAGGGGACCTTCCTCGGCGGCTGCCTGTTCAGCGGGCGAACGGCCGGTCGGGCGGTGGCGGCGGCCACCGCCTGATCTGAGCGGGCGTCAGCGGGCGTCAGGAGACCCGGTAGCGCCCGACCATGCCGCCCATCATGTGGTCGGTCACGTGGCAGTGGTAGATCCAGTCGCCCGGGTTGTCCTCGGTGTACTCCACCGTCAGGCTGGTCGCGGGGCCGATCAGCTCGGAGTCCACGTAGCCGCCGTTGCGCAGCCAGCGGTGGCCGTGCAGGTGGAAGACGTGGAACTCCTTGCCGAGCGCCACGATCCGCCAGCGCACCCGCTCGCCGCGCTTGGCGGTGAAGGTCGGGGTGTTGTCCAGGTAGGCGCCGGCGTTGAACATGTCGATGTCCTGGGAGATCGACGGCACGTCGGCCTGGTACACGTCGTGCATGCAGAGGATGAACTCCCGGTCCACCGGCGGGGTGTGCTTGTCCGTTATCGCGATGATGCCGAGCAGGCCCAGTTCCGCGCCGATCTCCATCACCCCGGCCCCGCCCATCGCCATGCCCTGGTGCGGCGCGGCCGCGGCGCCGGCGGCCGGGATGGTCTGCGGCACCGAGTGGTCGTGGTACGGCCAGGTGCCCACCGAACTGGGCAGCGCCTGCCAGGTGTAGGTGTAGCTGGCGCCGAACGCCACGGCGGTGCCCGGCAGGTCCGGCACGTCGGCCAGCCAGCCGCCGTCGCTGTCGCGGTCGTAACGCACGCCGTGCGGGTGCATGCTGTGCGGCCACTTGTAGTGCTCGTCGTTGTTGCGGAAGTGCACCACCAGGGTGTCGCCGACCTGCGCGCGCAGCACCGGGCCCGGCAGGCCGCTGTTCTCGCCGATCCCGTGCGGGCTGGTGTCGGCCGGCAGCGGGGCGCCCCAGTTGGCGGTGTAGGCGCGGTAGCCGAGCGCCCAGAAGGTGGTCTGGGCGGCGGTGAAGTGCGTGCCCATCATGCCGTCGTAGCCGTTGGGGACGGCGTTGTGCTCGAAGGACTCGGCCTGGATCCAGTACTCGCGGACCTGCCCCGGCGGCAGCTGCTCCAGGGCGAACGGGTCGGCGCCGGGGGTGCTCGGGGCGGCCTGGGCGGCGGCCGAGGCGCCCAGCGCGGCGGAGCCGGCCATCGCCGCCACGGCGCTGCCGGCCAGCAGGGTGCGGATCGCGCCGCGGCGGCTCGCGTCGGGAAGCTCGGAGCCTGGGCGCTCGGAGTCTGTGGGCATGAGGGTGCCTTTCTTCGGTGAGCAGTGGTGATGGGGAGTCAAGAGGAGTGAAGGGACCCGGTCAAGCGTTCTATCGGGGTTGAGCGGTATACGTCAGGTGCGCCGCAGGTCAGCGTCATGTGAAGATTTGCGGGAGATGCTCTGAGTTCCCTCTCAGTGATCTGACGGATCGTCAGGAAGGGTTTCCGGTACGGAAGACCAGTGAAAGAAACCGGTTCGACGGCATCCGTTCACCGCTGGTCCCGGCGCCGGACAGCCGAGGATGGCAAAGTCCCGGTCATCGGATACCTCGGTGGATAGCCCCCGGCTCGGTGGCAGCCTGTGGAGACGGTGTAAGGCCCTGACGGAGCACTTCGGGCGGGCGGCCGTCCATGAAGCAGGAGAACCCGGGGCCGGCAGGCCCCACGCGGCTCGGCGCCGACTGACGGATGGGCGTCGCGGGTGGCCCCTCGGGAGAGAATGCTCTCCCGAGGGGTCGTTCGGCTCCTCGGCTGCGCTGCGAAAGGGTAGACCGGATGTCACAGCAGGTCAGGGGCGTCATCGCCCGAGGTAAGGGCGAAGCGGTCGAGGTGGCGACGATCGTCGTACCCGATCCCGGACCTGGGGAGGCGGTGGTCAAGGTGCAGGCCTGCGGGGTCTGCCACACCGACCTGCACTACCGGGAGGGCGGGATCAACGACGAGTTCCCGTTCCTGCTCGGGCACGAGGCCGCCGGCGTGGTGGAGAGCGTGGGCGCCGGGGTGACCGAGGTGGCGCCCGGCGACTTCGTCATCCTCAACTGGCGCGCCGTCTGCGGCCAGTGCCGGGCCTGCCGGCGCGGCCGGCCGCAGTACTGCTTCGCCACCCACAACGCGAAGCAGAAGATGACGCTGCTGGACGGCACCGAGCTGTCGCCCGCGCTGGGCATCGGCGCCTTCGCCGAGAAGACGCTGGTCGCCGCCGGGCAGTGCACCAAGGTCGACCCGGCGGCCTCGCCCGCCGCGGCCGGACTGCTGGGCTGCGGGGTGATGGCGGGCCTGGGCGCGGCGATCAACACCGGCGGGGTGAGCCGCGGCGACAGCGTCGCGGTGATCGGCTGCGGCGGGGTCGGCAACGCGGCGGTGCTGGGTGCCCGGCTGGCCGGCGCGGCGAAGATCATCGCGGTCGACCTGGACCGGCGCAAGCTGGACCGGGCCAGCGGCCTGGGTGCCACCCACGTGGTGGACGCCTCGGGCGGCGTCGACGTGGTCGAGGCGGTGCGCGCGCTGACCGACGGTCACGGCGCGGACGTGGTGATCGAGGCGGTCGGCCGCCCCGAGACCTACAAGCAGGCGTTCTACGCCCGGGACCTGGCCGGCACCGTGGTGCTGGTCGGCGTGCCGACGCCGGAGATGACGCTGGAGCTGCCGCTGCTCGACGTCTTCGGCCGGGGCGGCGCGCTGAAGTCCTCCTGGTACGGGGACTGCCTGCCGTCGCGGGACTTCCCGATGCTGATCGACCTCTATCTCCAGGGCCGGCTGGACCTGGACGCCTTCGTCACCGAGACGATCGCGCTGGACGAGGTCGAGCAGGCCTTCGCCCGGATGCAGGGCGGCGACGTGCTGCGCTCGGTGGTGGTGTTCTGATGCACATGCCGCCCCCCGAACCCGAGATCGAGCACCTCGTCACCGCCGGCACCTTCGAACTGGACGGCGGCAGCTGGGAGGTGGAGAACAACGTCTGGATCATCGCCAACGACCGGGACGCCGTGGTGATCGACCCCGCGCACGACGCCGCCGCGATCGCCGAGAAGGTCGGCGACCGGCGGGTGCTGGCGATCATCTGCACCCACGCGCACAACGACCACGTGAACGCCGCGCCGGAGCTGGCGGAGATCACCGGCGCGCCGATCCTGCTGCACCCGGACGACCTGCCGCTGTGGAAGCAGGCCCACCCCGGCGACCACCCGGACGAGGAGCTGACGGACGGTCAGCGGATCACGGTCGGCGGCCTCTACCTGCACATCCGGCACACCCCCGGGCACAGCCCCGGCGGCGTGAGCGTCTACGCGCCCGCGCTGGACGCGGTGTTCACCGGCGACACGCTCTTCCAGGGCGGCCCCGGGGCGACCGGGCGCTCGTTCTCCGACTTCCCGACCATCATCAGGTCGATCCGGGAGCGGCTGCTGACGCTGCCGCCGGAGACGGTGGTCCACACCGGCCACGGCCCGACCACCACGATCGGCGACGAGGCCCCGCACCTGGAGGAGTGGATCGCCCGGGGGCACTGAGGTCGTCGCTCAGAGCGCGGCCAGCTGCTCGGCCAGCGTGTCGCTGTTCTGGAACGTGAGGCCGGCCAGCGCGATGTGGCGCCAGCGGACCGTACCGTCGCCGTCGAGGATGAAGACCGAGCGGCGCAGCCCGAGCCCGGGGACGGCGATCCCGAAGGCCTTGGCGACGGTACGGTCCGTGTCGGCGAGCAGCGGGAAGCGCAGGTCGTGGCGGCGGGCGAAGGACTCGTGGCTGTCCAGGTCCTGCGGGCTGATGCCCCAGACCGTGGCGCCGAGGTCCTTGAAGCGGTCCAGGTCCGAGGTGTACGAGCAGAGCTGCTTGGTGCAGACGGCGGTGTTGTCGCCCGGGTAGAAGGCGAGGACGAGCGGGCCGCCCGCGGCCTCGGCGAGGCGGTAGTCGCGGCGCTCGGCGGCGTCGTCCGTGAGGAGCAGCCCGGGGAGGGTGAAGTCGGGTGCGGGGGCGCCGATCTCGGGGGACTTGGCCATGGGGGTTCCTTTGCGCTCGCGAAGGTGGACAGAACGTTCGTTCTCCCGTGGCGATCGTAGTACGGTCAGTGGCGTGAGTACACCTTCCGCCGCCCGCCAGCGGGTCCTCGACACCGCCACCCGGCTGTTCTACGCCGAGGGGATCCGCGCGGTCGGCGTGGACCGGATCGTCACCGAGGCCGGCGTCACCCGGGCCACCTTCTACCGGCACTTCCCCGGCAAGGAGGAGCTGGTCCGCGCCTACATCCAGGAGTGGGACGCCCGGATCCGCAGCGAGGCCGGGGCCGCGCTCGCCGCCCTGACGCCGGTTCAGGCGCTCACCATGCTGGTCACCCGGCTCGGGCAGGAGATGTGCGGCCCCGGCTTCCGCGGCTGCCCGTTCATCAACGCCGCCGCCGAGTACCCCGATGCCGGGCACCCCGTCACCCGGGCGATAGCCGAGCACCGGGCCTGGCTGCGTGCGCTGCTCGGGGAGTTGCTCGCCGCCGTCGGGGTGCCGGAACCGGAGCGCCGGGCCGACCTGCTGGTGCTGCTGCGCGACGGCGCCATGGTGGGCGCCGCACTCGGTGACCCGGCAGCGGTCGTCGCCCAGCTGGCGGACGCGGTGGCGGAGCTGGTGGGTCTGGGCCCGGCCGGTGCGGTCAGCGGCGCGGCCCGGCCATGATCACGCCCACGCCGACCAGGCAGATCACCGCGCCGAGCAGGTCGTAGCGGGTCGGCCGGAAGCCGTCCACCAGCACGCCCCAGAGCAGCGAGCCGGCCACGAACACCCCGCCGTACGCGGCCAGTACCCGCCCGAAGTGGCTGTCCGGCTGCAGTGCGGCGACGAAGCCGTACCCGCCCAGCGCCACCACCCCGATCCCGGCCAGCCACCAGGGCCGGGACTCCCGCATGCTCTGCCAGATCAGCCAGCAGCCGCCGATCTCGGCGACGGCGGCCAGCGCGAACAGGGCGGCGGAGCGGAGCGTGGTCACGAGGGTCAGAACTCCGAGTTCGCGAACCAGCGGGCCAGCAGCTCCTGGTCGCCGTGGACCTCGAGGCCGGGGGCCGTCCGGTCGAGGCGGCCGTAGAGCAGGAGCAGCAGGTCGGCGGCGCTGCCCTGGACGGTGGCGTCCGCCGGGGTGTCGCCGTCCGCGTCGTTCGGGGTCAGGCCGAAGCTCTCCGGGTCCAGCCGGACCGTCCAGTCGCCCTCGCCGTCGGTGCGGGTGAAGCGGATCGTCTCGCCGGTGCCGCGCAGCTGGGCCGTCTTGGGGGCGAAGCCGACCGCGAACGGCAGGTTGACCAGGAACTCCGCGACGGCGTCCGCGGCCAGCGCCGGGTCGATCTCCGGCCGCAGGCCCAGCGCGAGTTCGGCGTCGACCCGGTGCACCAGGGTCTCGCAGAGCATCCGGCGGGCCCAGAAGCGGGCGTGCTGGTCGGCGCCCCAGGCCCACATCGGGGCGTCGGACTCGACGGTCGCGAACGCCTCGGCGGCCACGGTGGCACTCGCGGCCAGCCAGTCGCGGTAGCCGTCCTCCTCGGCGGGCAGCGCGAGTTCGACGTCGCGGCTGGTCGGCCGCTGCTGGATCTGCTGGCGCAGCAGCACCGAGAACCAGCGCTGCACGCTGCCGGTGTGCCGGATCAGGTCGAGCAGGGTCCAGCCCGGGCAGCTGGGGACGGGGGTGGTCAGGTCGGCGCCCTTGGTGAGGGTCACGAACCTGGCGGTCTGCTCGGCGACGAGCGCGCGGTGGTCGAGGGAGCTCATGGAGGGAGCCTACCCAGCCGGGTGCTCCGGTCGGTTCTGCGGAGCACCCGGCGGTGGCGGGGCGCGGGTCAGCCGAGTGCCGCGACCCGGGCGGCCGAGGTGCCGAGGCCGCTGGGGGCGGGCACCCGGAAGGCGGTGACCGGGCCGGCCGCCGCCGCGGCCAGCCGCTGGTGGTGCGCGGCGGGCTGGTACTCCTGCTCGGAGTCCCGGTAGCGGCCCACGTCCCGGTGCCAGACGTAGATCCCGCTCATCCAGTTGCGCAGGTCCTGGACGTAGTCCTCGAGTTCGGCGCGCTGGGCGGCGTCGAGCCGGTGGTCCTCGCAGAGCTGGGGCAGCTCGTGGGCGGTCAGGTGCTCGAACTGCCGCATCCGGGAGGTCTGCAGGTCGGAGACCACGCGCAGGGCGTGCGGCAGATCGCAGTTGAGGAAGTTCTGCACCACCAGGACGGCATTGTGGATCTCACCCTCGTACTGGATCTCCTTGCGGTAGGAGAAGAGGTCGTTGATCAGGCAGGCGTAGTCGGCGGCCGCGTGCTCCACGGCCTCGATGGTGCCCGAGCGGAACACCGCGTCGGGCAGCGTGCGCTGGTTGGCGAACCGGGCCAGGCTCATGGTCAGGTCGGAGCCGAAGGTGTGGCGGCGCATCTCGATGTAGTCGACCGGGTCGGGGATGCGGTGCTCGGCGACGTTGGCGATCTCCCAGACCCAGCTGTCCAGCATGTCGCCGACCGCCTTGCGGAAGGCCTCGCGGGCAGTCGGCGGCATCGGGTCGGCGGTGCGCGGCCAGAGGTCGGCCAGGCCGCGCTCCAGGGCGGTGACCGGCGTGGGCATCGGCTCGGCGGGGGAGCTGGTCAGGAACTGCGCGAGGCGGTCGACGCAGGCCCGGGCGCCCTGCACGTCGGCGGGGTGGCCGTAGCCGAGCGGGAACCAGTCGTCCCCGTAGGTGCCCCAGACCAGCCACTCGGCGGAGAGGTCCAGCTCCTCCGGGGTGGCGTCCGGGTCCAGGCCGGCCGAGCAGAGCGCCAGGTCGACGGCGACGATCTTGCGGTCGTCCCAGACCCCGGAGTCGACCACGCCCGGGAGCACGTCCAGGTAGCCCATCTCCCGTGCCCAGGCGGTGGAGTTGCGCCGCGCGGCCGCCAGGTGCGGGCTCAGCCCGGGTTCGAACGGCAGGTACATCTCGGGGACCTGGAACGGCGGCACGTCCTGGTAGGGCACGTGGGTGAAGCTGCGCAGCGCCGCCGGGTCGAGGAACCGGCCGATCTCGGCGGCCGAGGTGCCCAGGCCCACCGGCACCAGCGAGAAGGCCGAACCGCGCTGGTTGGCATGGTCGTTCATGTAGCGGCTGCTGCGCATGTGCCACTCGTGGCCGCCGGACTGCCAGTCCTGAAGGCCCTTGGCGTAGGCGAGCACCCGGGCGATCTCGTCGGGAGCCAGGCCGTGTTCGGCGAAGAGCGGCGGCAGTTCGGTGAAGAAGGTGTTCTCGAACTGGTGCAGCCGGCTGGTCAGCAGCTCGTTGACCGCGTCGGCGGCCTGCTGGGTGCTGTAGTCGAGGAAGGTCTCCAGGACCAGCACGCCGTTGCTCAGTTCGCCCTCCTCGCCCACCTCGCGCTGGTACGAGAAGAGGTCGTTGCGCAGGTGCACGCCGTCCGAGAAGGTGTCGCGCAGCACGCGCAGCGGCCGGCTGCCGGCCACCCGGGCCGGGATCTCGGCCTTGGCCGCGAACTCGACCAGGCCGGCCGACCAGGGCGCGCCGCCGACCTTGCGGCGCATCTCGATGTACTCGACCGGGTTGGCCACCCGACCCTTGTCGATGTTGGAGAGCTCCCAGATCGACTCGTTCAGCAGGTGCTCGGTGCTCTCCCGGAACCGGGCCCGCCAGTCCGGCGACATGTGCGGCACGGTGCGCGCCCACAGGTCGGCCAGGCCCGCCTCGACCGGATTGGTCGGCTCGGGGAAGCCGTCCGTAAGGTCCATGGGCATGAAGAGCGGCAGCCGGTCCAGGTAAGCCTGGCCGCCACTGCGGTCCAGGGTGCGCTTGAAGATCTCCAGGAAGTGGTCGTCGAAGAAGAAGACCCAGACGTACCAGTCGGTGACCAGGTCGAGCGTGGCGCTGTCGCAGTCGGGGTGGGTGTAGGCGCAGAGCAGCGCGTAGTCGTGGTCCTCCAGGTCCTGGAGCTCCCAGATGCCGCTGCCCTCCAGCATGCCCATCTCGCGCGCCCAGCTGCGGGTGTGCTCGCGGGCGGGCTCCAGGTGCGGGTTGAGGGTGGCCGGATGCGGCAAGTAGAAGTCGGGTAGTTCGAAGGGCTGTGCCATGGGATCCCCCCACCGGGAACGTCGGGCTGTCGATCTTCCCCAGTGTCAGTGGCGGATCGACGGCCCGTAAGACGCGTACGGCAGTGCGGGGCAGGCGCGGGTTCCGGTTCGTACCTTGGTCTTTCGGGTGAAGAACCGGCAGTTCGGTGGCGCAGAAACGTTACTGGCGGTAGGTGGTGAGGAAGCGGCCGATCCGGCTGATCGCCGTTTCCAGGTCGTCGGCCCGGGGTAGCGTGACGAAGCGGAAGTGGTCCGGGCGGGGCCAGTTGAAGCCGGTGCCCTGGACGATGTGGATCTTCTCGCGGAGCAGCAGGTCGAGCACGAAGCGTTCGTCGTCCTTGATCCTGTGCACCGCCGGGTCCAGCTTGGCGAAGGCGTACAGCGCGCCCTTGGGCTTGACGCAGCTCACCCCCGGCAGCTCGTTGAGGGCCCGCCAGGTGACGTCGCGCTGCTCGGTGAGCCGCCCGTTCGGCAGGGTCAGGTCGGCGATCGACTGGTGGCCGCCGAGCGCGGCCTGCACCGCGTACTGGGCCGGCACGTTGGGGCACAGCCGCATGCCGGCCAGCATGGTCAGCCCCTCCAGGTAGTCCCTGGCGTGCTGCTTGGGCCCGGAGACCACCAGCCAGCCGCTGCGGAAGCCGGCCACCCGGTAGGCCTTGGAGAGCCCGTTGAAGGTGAGGGTGAGGACGTCGTCGGCGAGCGCGGCCAGGCAGTGGTGCTCGACGCCGTCGTAGAGGATCTTGTCGTAGATCTCGTCGGCGAGGACCATCAAGCCGTGCCGGCGGGCCAGGTCGAGGATCCCGGTGAGCAGTTCCTTCGGATAGACCGCGCCGGTCGGGTTGTTGGGGTTGATCACCACGATCGCCTTGGTCCGCGAGGTGATCTTGGCGGCGATGTCGTCGAGGTCCGGGTACCAGTCGGCCTCCTCGTCGCAGAGGTAGTGCACCGCCTTGCCGCCGGCCAGCCGCACCACGGCCGTCCAGAGCGGGAAGTCGGGGGCCGGCACGAGTACCTCGTCGCCGTCGTCCACCAGGGCCTGCACGGCCATCTGGATCAGCTCGGAGGCGCCGTTGCCGAGGAAGACGTCGTTGACGTCCACCCCGGTCACCCCGCGCTGCTGGTAGTACTGCACCACCGCGCGGCGGGCCGGCAGGATCCCGCGCGAGTCGCTGTAGCCGTGCGCGTTCGGCAGGTTGCGGATGATGTCCTGGAGGATCTCCTCGGGTGCCTCGAAGCCGAACGGTGCCGGATTGCCCGTGTTCAGCCGCAGCACGCTGTGCCCGGCCTCCTCCAGGGCGTTGGCCTGGTCGACCACGGGGCCGCGGATCTCGTAACACACGCCCGCGAGCTTGCTGGACTGCCGAAACTCCACTGCTGCCTCCCGGCTTCACCATCTGGTTGCTTTGTTCTACCAAGTAGGCACTTGGAAAGTCCAACCTTTTGGCTATGCTGATGGCATGTCACGCCGAAGCTACGACCAGTACTGCGCCGTCGCCCGCGCCCTGGACGCGGTCGGGGAGCGCTGGAGCCTCCTGATCGTCCGTGAGCTGCTCGGCGGGCCGCGCCGGTACACGGACCTGCACGCCGACCTGCCCGGCGTCAGCACGGACATCCTGGCCACCCGGCTCAAGCAGCTGGAGGCGGAGGAGCTGGTCGAGCGCCGCAAGCTGGAACGGCCGGCCAACGCGACGGTGTACCAGCTGACCGAGCGCGGCACCGACCTGCGTGCCGTCATCGACGCGCTGGGCGCCTGGGGGCTGCCGGCGCTCGGCCCGCAGCGGCCGACCGACGCGGTGCGCGGGCACTGGGTGACGGGTGCGCCCCTCGAGCCGGCACCCCTCCAGCCGGCGCCCCTCGAACTGGCGCCCTGAGGCGCCGAAGGATGCTCGGGGCCGTTCGAGAGGGAAGCTCGGACGGCCCCGAGTACCGGCTGCACCGGCTACAGCTGAGCGGCCCAGCCGCAGAGGCCGGCCGTGATCCACTCGTGCGCCGCGCCCATGTTGGGGCGCGGGTCGAGCAGGCTCGACAGGGACCAGTAGCGCACCATGACCTCCGGGCCCGAGCGGCGTGCGGCCAACTCCCGTCGGAAGTCGGTGTTGTCGACTTTCCGTTCCGCGCGGGCGAAGACGGAGACGAAGGCGTCCACCGCCTCACCGACCGCCGGGGTGGCGCCCCGGGCGATCTCGGCGGCGGCGAGCGTGTAGGCCTCGCCGACGCCCTGGTAGACCATGGTGGCGTCGCAGCCGGAGCGTTCGAGGTAGCGCGCCTCGGCGGCGCGGGCCCGGTCGACGGTCAGCGCCCGCAGCTCGGCGTAGGCGAGCGCCTGGCGCGGGGTCGGGTCGGCGGGCAGTTCGGGCAGCGCGGCGTCGACGATCGCGGTGCGCAGCGAGGCGGGGATCCGCAGCGGCAGCACCCGGCGCCAGAAGGTGGCGAAGCTGTCACGGGCCGGCCCCTCCTGGAGCGCGTCGCCGAGCAGCAGCAGGTGCTCGGAGGTCTCGGCGGCCGCCAGTGCCGCCGCGCGCCAGCGCAGCCGGGTCAGCTCGCGCGCCACCTCCTCGCGCTGCTCGGCGAGCGCCTGATCGAGCGTCAGTTCCGTGCGCACCACCGCCCCCGCCAGCGGCAGCGGCAGCCCGAGCGCCCGCATCCCGCGCAGCGTGCGCAGCACCTCCAGCGCGTCGGTGCCGTACCGGCGGTGGCCGCCCGCGCTGCGCTCGACGGTGTCCGGGAGCAGCCCCTGGTCGGAGTAGTACCGCACCGTCTTGACGCTGACGCCGGCGGCTTCGGCGAGCATGCCGATGCTGAAGACCTGTGGCTGATCCATCGTCATACCTTCATCGTACGAACTTGTGACTTCTGACCTCCGTCGTGCCACCGTGCTGCCCACCGTCCGCCCCGCGCACAGCGCGGCCAGGCGGGATACCTGTTGCCCGAGCGGGCGCCGTGAGTGCGCTCAGCGTGTCCGGCCGGATCGCGCCCGCGGCGGCGGAGCCGCGCAGGAGGGTGGCCAGGTCGTGGGGGCGGGCCGGGGCGTCGGTGGGGGTGGCGGTGGTGATCCGGTCCAGGCGGAAGCCGCGGCCGGCCTGTCGGGTGCGGCACCAGGCGATGAGGTACCAGTGGCCGTCGGTGGTGAGCAGGCCGGCGGGTTCGACCTCGCGGTCGGATTCGTGTCCGGCCGCGTCGAGGTAGCGCAGGCGCAGCACCGTCCGCGAGGTCAGGGAGTGTTCGACGGCGGTGCGGACGGCGGCGTCGGTGCGGATGGGCAGGGTGACGATCCGGGCCGCGAGGTCGCGGGCCGCTGCCGAGGCGGGGCCGGTCAGGGCGGCCGCGATCTTCTGCGCGGCCGTGCGGGCCGCGGCGGCGTACGGGGCGCGGGCGTCGGCCGCGGCGAGGGCGGCGGTCAGGGCTGAGGCCTCGTCAGGAGTGAACCGGATCGGGGGCAGGGTCAGGTCCGGGTCGATCGACCAGCCGCCGCCCCGTCCGGTGATGGTCCGCACCGGGACGCCGGTCTCCATCAGGGTCTGCAGGTCGCGCTGGAGCGTGCGCTCACTCACCTCGAAGCGGGCGGCGAGCGCCGCGACCGTGCGCGGTCGCGGCGCTGCCGCGCGCAACTCCTCCACCAGGCCGTAGAGGCGGGCAGTGCGGTTCATGGCGTCGACGCTACCGTCACGCGGCGGCCAGGAAGTCCCGCTGGCGGCGCAGTTCGCGCTCGGTGATGGTCAGCGGGAACAGGGTGAAGCCGTGCATCGCGCCGGCGACGACGTCGAGTTGCGCCGGTGCACCCGCCAACTGCCAGCGGGCGGCCATGAAGAGCGAGTCGTCCAGCAGCGGGTCCTCGGTGCCGACGACCATCCGGGCGGGCGGCAGGCCGGTCAGGTCCGCGAAGAGCGGGGAGACCTCGGGGTCGCGGCGCTGCTCCTCGGTCATCTCCGGGACGAACAGTGCACGGCTGGCCCGCATGGTGTCGGTGTTGCTCAACAGCCGTCGTGAACCGAAGAGTCGCTGGCTCGGGGTCATCGAGAGGTCGAACGGACCGAAGGTCAGGTGAGCCGCCCGGAACGCGCCGGTGACGCCGTGCCGGTCGCGCAGCCGCAGCAGGGTCAGCACGCTCAGGTGGGCACCGGCCGACTCGCCGCCGATCAGCAGGCGGTCGGTGCCGAACTCGGCACGCGCGTTGGCCACCAGCCACATTGCCGCGGCCTCGCAGTCGTCGGGGCCTGCGGGGAACGGGTGTTCGGGCGCGAGGCGGTATTCGACGCTGACCACCGCGAGGTGCGCCTGCTCGGCGAGCTGCCAGAGCCGCTCGTCCTGGCCGTCGGCGGAGCCGAACGCCCAGCCGCCGCCGTGGATGTGAAGGTGGACGCCATCGACCCGGTCCGGCACGAAGGTCCGCACCGTCACCCCACCCGCGACGATGCGGTCGCGGCCCTGCGGCAGCCGCAGCGGCGGTGTGTCGCCGCCGAGCCGGTTGCGCCGGACGGCGGCCAGCGTGGCCGCGTCCGGGGCGGCGGTGCGTGCCGGGCGGTTCGCGGCGGCGGTCTCGAACTCCTTGTTGAAGGCCAGGGTCTCGGCGAGACAGTCCTCGTCGATGAGCGTCAGGGTGTTCACTCCGGTGATCGTCATGCCCCGACCCTCGCAGCCCTTCGCGACAACATCCTGTCACCCTTTTTCGGTGATCCGCGTCACAGGCGCCACCGCCCGACCCGCGAGTAACATCGGGTGCGCCATGGACCAGACCACCACCGCGCCCGCGCCCTTCAGCAGCTACCTCGCCCTCGGTGACTCCTTCACCGAGGGCATGTGTGACGACCTGGGCCCGGACGGGCACTACCGGGGCTGGGCCGACCGCCTCGCCGCCGCGCTCGCCTCGGAAGTCGACGGGGCCGACTTCCGGTATGCCAACCTCGCGGTGCGCGGCAAGTTGATCGGGCAGATCGTCGATGAGCAGTTGGCGCAGGCCGTGGCGTCGGGCGCCCAGTTGGTCACACTGGCCGGCGGGCTGAACGACGTGCTCCGCCCGGGCTGCGACATCGCCGTGGTGCAGGCGCGGCTGGGCGAGGCGGTCGAGCGGCTGCTGGCCACCGGCGCCACCGTGGTGCTCTTCACCAGCACCGACCCGACCCGGCGGATGGCGGGCGGCGCCCGGCTGTTGCCGGCCATCCGGCAGCTGAAGGCCTTCGTCGAGGAACTCGGCGCCCACCCGCGGGTCGCCGTCGTCGACCTCTTCTCGGCCGCCTGCTTCGACGACCGCCGGCTCTGGGCCGAGGACCGGCTGCACCTGTCGCCGGAGGGCCATCGGCGGGTCGCCGAGGCGGTGTGCCAGGCGCTCGGGCGTCCGGCGGCCTTCGACTGGCGGGCGCCGCTGCCGCCCGCCGCGCCGCCGGGCGGCTGGGCGAAGCTCCGTGGCGACCTGCGCTGGCTGCGGATCCACGTGCTGCCCTGGCTGGGCCGGCGGCTGACCGGCCGCTCCTCGGGGGACGGCCGCCCGCCCAAGCGCCCCGAGCTGCTGCCCTTCCGCGCTCAGGACCTGGACGGGGAGGTCCGGCTGTAGCGCAGGTCGAAGTCGTGGTCCCAGGTGGTGCCGCCGTCCACCGACTTCTCCCACCGCCCGGTGATCACTGCCCGGTCGGCACTGATCTCGCCGTGGTAGCGCTGGGAGAACTCCGGCGTCCGGCGCCACAGGCGCCAGACGGAGTCGGTGAGGCTCATCCCGTACACCCGGGACACGCCGCGGTTGTCGGCGTACAGCACCTGGTAGTCCTGGCCGGAGTCGTCCCGGCCGATGATCCAGGTGGCCGCGCCGCCCTGGCGGATCACCAGAGCGGCGCCGTCCTCGATCCACTCGAAGACGACCGATCCGTGCATGGTGCTCTCCGAGTCGGGCAGGAACTCCGCGCCGGACAGCGCCATGTCCCAGTCACCGACGAGGAAGCGCAGATCGGCCAGAGCCGGGTTGGGTGTCATGGCTCAAGGATCCGACAGCAGCACCGCGCCGACGCGGACCTCGCCGAGCGTGTCGTCCTCGTGCTTGTGCCACCTCCTGATGCCGCGTCAGCCGCTGATCACGCAGGCGCCGGCCCGGTTGCTCCACAGCGGCTGCATCGCGAAGGTGCCGGTGGGCAGCGTCACGTTCTGGAAGTTGCTCTCGCACAGATCGCCGATCTCCTCGCCGGAGGCGGTCAGCCAGCCGCCCGCGGGCTGCGGGTCGGACATCGACTCGGCGTACTCGTGGCCTTCGACGATGCTGAAGGCGGAGAGCTTGTTGCCGAGCAGGTTGTTCGGGCAGCGGCTGCCGGCGGGGGCGTCCAGCTGGTAGGGCATGTTGGTGTACGAGACGCTGCCCGTGTAATCGTGCCAGGCGCAGAAGCCGGAGCCGGGCCAGCCGTCGGGGGAGGTGCCGCTGGGGCTCATCACCACGATCTGGGCGTCGGGGTTGCCGGCCACCCCGAAGTGGGAGGCGGCGTTGTCGGCCTCGTCGGCGATGTCCTGCTGCTGCGAGGAGCCCGGCGCCGGGCTGCTGTCGTCGACCCAACTGCCGCCGTAGACCGGGCCGGTGAAGGTCGGTCCGGAGCCGCTGGAGTCCGGGTACTGGGAGGTGATGGTCGACCAGTGGTCCTGGCTGGTGCCCAGCCCCTGGAAGAGGTTGGCCATGTACTGCTGCACGCCGTTGGTGTCGCTGTCCCACTGGCTGCCCCAGAAGTCCAGGTAGACCACGGGGTTGTGCTGCACCGCGCCGCCGTTGTACTGCACCTGGCTGGCGGGCGGCCGCCTGGTCGGCGCGGAGTGGTGGGCCGCGGTGGCCGCGTAGGCGCCGTGCCGCGCCTGCGGGGCGGGTGCGCCCGGGTGCGCCGAGGCGCTGACCGCGGGGAGGAGGGCGAGGGCGAGGACCGCACCGCCGGCGGTGAGTCCACGAAGGAGGCCGTGCTTCGGGCTGAGTCTCATGCCCAGATGGTGGGGGCGTGGCGAGGTCCCCGAAAGTCCACGAACTCGACGTATACACGCCAAGACGGGAACCTGACGGAGCCCTATGATCGGCCGCAGCCCGCTACCGAGGAGCCGCCGTGACCAGCCCGACCGCCACCGAGAGCTACCGCGCCGCGCGTGACCTGCTGCTCCGTCAGGACGGTGCAGGTGACTTCGCCTGGCCCGTCATCGAGGGCCGCTTCAACTGGGCGGTCGACTGGTTCGACGTGATCGCCCGGGGCAACGACCGCACCGCGCTGTGGATCGTCGAGGAGGACGGCCGGGAGGCGAAGTACACCTTCGCCGAACTGGCCCGCCGCTCCGACCAGGTGGCCCACCACCTGGCCGGGCTCGGCGTGGCGGCGGGGGACCGGGTGCTGCTGATGCTCGGCAACCAGGTCGAGTTGTGGGAGGCGATGCTCGCGGTGCTGAAGCTCGGTGCGGTGATCATGCCGACCACCACCGCGCTCGGCCCCGCCGACCTGGCCGACCGGATCGAGCGCGGCGGAGCCAGGCACGTGGTGGCGAACGTGGGCGACACGGCGAAGTTCACCGGGGGCGGGAGCGGGAGCGGGACCGGTTTCGGCCGGATCGTGGTCGGCGGCCCGGTCGAGGGCTGGACGCCCTTCGAGGACGCGTACGAGCTCGCCGACCCGGCCCCGTTCACCGCCACCACCGCGCCCACCGACCCGCTGCTGGTCTACTTCACCTCCGGCACCACCAGCCGCCCCAAGATGGTCGAGCACACCCAGGTCTCCTACCCGGTCGGCCACCTGACCACGATGTACTGGGCCGGCCTGCGCCCGGGCGACGTCCACCTCAACATCAGCTCGCCCGGCTGGGCCAAGCATGCCTGGAGCTGCTTCTTCGCGCCGTGGATCGCGGAGGCGACGATCTTCGTCCACAACTACACCCGGTTCGACGCCGCCCGGCTGCTCGAGCAGCTGCAGCGGGCGCGGGTCACCACCTTCTGCGCTCCGCCGACCGTGTGGCGGATGCTGATCCAGGCCGACCTGTCCAGCGGCCCCGGCGCGCTGCGCGAGCTGATCGCGGCCGGCGAGCCGCTCAACCCCGAGGTGATCGCGCAGATCGAGCGGCACTGGGGGCTGACCATCCGGGACGGCTTCGGGCAGACCGAGACCACACTGCTGGTCGGCAACACGCCCGGCGCGCCGGTCAAGCCCGGCTCGATGGGCCGCCCGCTGCCCGGGGTGCCGGTGGTGCTGGTCGATCCGGTCAGCGGCGAGCCGGCCGAGGAGGGCGAGATCTGCCTGGACCTGACCCGGCGCCCGGTCAACCTGATGACCGGTTACCTGGCCGACCCGGAGCGCAACAGTCAGGTGATGGCGGGCGGTTACTACCACACCGGGGACGTGGCGAGCCGGGACGCCGACGGGTACATCACCTACATCGGCCGCACCGACGACGTCTTCAAGGCCTCGGACTACAAGATCTCGCCGTTCGAGCTGGAGAGCGTGCTGATCGAGCACCCGGCGGTGGCGGAGGCCGCGGTGGTCCCGGCGCCCGACCCGACCCGGCTCGCCGTGCCCAAGGCCTACGTGGCGCTGGCCCCCGGCTGGGCCCCGGACCGGGAGACCGCGCTGGCGATCCTGCGGCACGCCCGCGAGCACCTGGCGCCCTACCTGCGGGTGCGGCGGCTGGAGTTCTTCGAGCTGCCGAAGACCATCTCCGGCAAGATCCGCCGGGTCGAGCTGCGCACCCGCGAGGCCGACGGGCTCGGCGGCGGGCAGGAGTGGCGCGACGACCAGTTCCCGGAGCTCAGGGCTTAGGGCCTCTCTTACGGATCGTGCCGGGCGCGCGACGCCGGACATCCCGCCTGGACCCACCGGCGAATCATCCAAGTACGACCCAGTACGAGGACGATCCGCCGGCACGCCCAGCCGGGCGCCCAACGCCGTGGGCTCATCCGAAAAGATCCGCCGTACAGGCCCTAGGGGTTGAGCGTGATCCGGATCCCGACCGTCCCCTCAAGCCCTCGGCGCAGCCGGCTGCCCAGCATCGTGAGCCGGCCGATCAGTCCGTACTTGCGGCCCAGCAGGGGGCGGTAGCGGGCGGTCCCGGCGGCGTCCAGCAGTTCGGCGGTGGCGGGCACCGACTCGCCCGTCGCCCGGCCGCGCACGTCGCACGGGCCGACCAGGACCTTCGGGTTGCGGCGGATCCGCTTGACCTTCCAGGAGTCGGCGGGCGTCCACACCCCCAGCGCGTCCCCGTCGCGCACCACCCAGACGGGGGTGGGCACCGCCGTGCCGTCCTTCTTGTACGAGGTCACCAGCAGGTACTTGCCCCGGCCCAGCTGCTCCAGCAGCGCGTCATCCATGGCCGGACTGTACAGCTGACAGAATGCGGGGCGTACGCGCAACGCAACTCATGAGAAGGTGACCGGCTTCGTGACCACGCCAGCCGAGCAGTCAGCACAGGCAGCAGCCGCAGCCGATCGGGCCGTCGGGCGGCGGATCGCCGAGGAACTCGGGGTCCGGGAAGGGCAGGTGAAGGCGGCCGTCGAGCTGCTGGACGGCGGGGCGACCGTGCCGTTCATCGCCCGGTACCGCAAGGAGGTCACCGGCGAGCTGGACGACACGCAGCTGCGCACGCTGGAGGAGCGGTTGCGCTACCTGCGCGAGCTGGAGGAGCGCCGGTCCGCGGTGCTGGAGTCGATCGGGGCGCAGGGCAAGCTGGACGACGCGCTGCGCGCGCAGATCCTGGCCGCCGACTCCAAGGCCCGACTGGAGGACATCTACCTCCCGTTCAAGCCCAAGCGCCGCACCAAGGCGCAGATCGCCCGCGAGGCGGGCCTGGAGCCGCTGGCCGAGCAGCTGCTCGCCGACCCCGCGCGGGACCCGGCCGCGCTCGCCGCCGGGTTCGTGAACGAGCAGGTCGCCGACGCGCCGGCCGCGTTGGAGGGCGCCCGGGCGATCCTGGTGGAGCGGTTCGCCGAGGACGCCGACCTGATCGGCACGCTGCGCGAGCGGATGTGGGGGCGCGGCCGGCTGGTCGCCAAGGTCCGCGACGGCAGGGAGCAGGAGGGCGCCAAGTTCGCCGACTACTTCGACTTCGCCGAGCCCTTCACCAAGCTGCCCTCGCACCGGATCCTGGCCATGCTGCGCGGCGAGAAGGAGGAGGTGCTCGACCTCGACCTGTCGCCGTTCGACGGCGAGGCGGAGGGCGACCTGCCGGGCGCCAGCGACTACGAGCAGCGGATCGCGGCCCGCTTCGGGGTGGCCGACCACGGCCGCCCGGCCGACAAGTGGCTCGGTGACACGGTCCGTTGGGCCTGGCGCACCCGGATCCTGGTCCGCCTGGGCCTGGACCTGCGCGGCCGGCTGCGCCAGGAGGCCGAGGACGAGGCGGTCAAGGTCTTCGCCGCCAACCTGCGCGACCTGCTGCTCGCGGCCCCCGCCGGCACCCGGGCCACCATGGGCCTGGACCCGGGTTTCCGCACCGGCGTCAAGGTCGCCGTGGTGGACGCCACCGGCAAGGTGGTCGCGCACGACACGATCTACCCGCACCAGCCCGCCAACAAGTGGGACGCGGCGCTGGCCACCCTGGCGGCGCTGGCCAAGGCGCACCACGTCGACCTGATCGCGATCGGCAACGGCACCGCCTCGCGGGAGACCGACAAGCTGGCCGAGGACCTGATCAAGCGGCACCCCGAGCTGACGCTGACCAAGGCGATGGTCTCCGAGGCCGGGGCCTCGGTCTACTCCGCGTCCGCCTTCGCCTCGCAGGAGTTGCCCGAGCTCAACGTGTCGATCCGCGGCGCGGTCTCGATCGCCCGGCGGCTGCAGGACCCGCTGGCCGAGCTGGTCAAGATCGACCCGAAGTCGATCGGGGTCGGCCAGTATCAGCACGACCTCAGCGAGTTGAAGCTCTCCCGCTCGCTGGACGCGGTGGTCGAGGACTGCGTGAACGCGGTCGGGGTGGACGTCAACACCGCCTCCGCCCCGCTGCTCACCCGGGTCTCCGGGGTGACCGCGACGCTGGCCGACAACATCGTGGCGCACCGCGACGACAACGGCCCGTTCCGCACCCGCAAGGCGCTCAAGGACGTGGCGCGGCTGGGCCCGAAGGCGTTCGAGCAGTGCGCGGGCTTCCTGCGGATCCCGGACGGCGACGACCCGTTGGACGCCTCGGCGGTCCACCCCGAGGCCTATCCGGTGGTGCGGAAGATCCTGGCGAAGACCGGCGGGACGATGCGCGAGCTGGTCGGCAACGGGGCGGCGCTGCGCGCGCTGCGGCCGTCCGAGTTCGCCGACGAGACCTTCGGCATCCCGACCGTCACCGACATCCTGGGCGAGCTGGACAAGCCGGGCCGCGACCCGCGCCCGGCGTTCAAGACCGCGACCTTCAAGGAGGGCGTCGACAAGCTCGGCGACCTGGAGGTGGGGATGGTCCTGGAGGGCGTGGTGACCAACGTCGCCGCCTTCGGGGCCTTCGTCGACGTGGGCGTGCACCAGGACGGCCTGGTCCATGTCTCGGCGCTGTCGGCGAAGTTCGTCAAGGACCCGCGCGAGGTGGTCAAGCCCGGTGACGTGGTGACCTGCAAGGTCGTCTCGGTCGACGTCCAGCGCAAGCGGATCGGGCTGACCCTGCGGCTCGACGACGAGGCCGCTCCCCGGCCCGCCGCCGGCCCGCGTGAGGGTGGCCAGCGTGAAGGCGGCCACCGTGAGGGTGGCGGCCAGCGCGAGCGCGGGCCCCGGCCGCCGCGCCAGGACCGGCGCGGTGGCGCGGGCGGCGGCGGGGGTGCCAAGCCCGCGCCGGTGGTCAACAGCGCGATGGCCGACGCGCTGCGCCGGGCGGGGCTCGGCAAGTGAGCACGGGCTGACGGGGCGTGGGGCGGGCGTGGGACGCGCCCCCCACGCCCCGTCAGCCGCGCCGCGCCGCCGCCAGTTCGACCAGCTCGGCCCACCACCGCTCACGTCCGCGCGAGAGCAGCCCGCCCGCCTCGGCCACCGGCATCGCGCGCACCTCCACCACCTGCTCGCCGTCCGCCGGATTGGTCGGCTCGCCGTCCAGCAGCACCTCGGCCCAGCCCCAGAGCCAGGCCTTGCGCGGGTGCGGCTGCCAGGGCTTGTAGGGCGTGGGACGGTCCGTCACCGCCAGGTGCGCGCCCAGCCAGCGCGGCTCGCCGAGCACCTGCGCCCCCGCCTCCTCGCGCACCTCGCGGACCAGGCAGTCGCCGATCGTCTCGCCCGCCTCCCGGGTGCCGCCCGGCAGGAACCAGTGGCCCCGCACGTCCCGGCAGAGCACGACCGACTCGCCGATGAACCCGATCAGGTGAATGTTGGTGATCAGCTCGTCCGGCGGCAGATCGAGCGCGAACTGGGCGTCGATACCGCCCCACTCCCAGCGCTGCGGCGCGAACAGCGCGGGAAATCGGTCCTCGGGCGGGGTCACGAGATCGGTGGTTTCGGTCATCGGGTGATCGTAGTCGGCGCCCGGAGGTCGGTCGCGCCTGTGTCAAGGTACTGACGACACATCAGCTCGAGGCGACAGGCGCGGGAGAACCGACTTCGTGGCAGTGCTCTGCAGGCCGGTGACCGAGGTCCCGGAACACGTCATCACGATGGACGACACGCTGGCGCTCGCCCGTCGGTTGCACCACGGCCACCCGGACCTGGAGCTGGCGCTCCGGCTGATCAGCCGCACCGGGGTCCGCAAGCGCCACCTGATCCAGCCGATCGAACGGGTGCTGGAGCACCCCGGGTTCGACCGGCGCAACGAGCTGTTCACCCAGGAGGCGAAGCGGCGGGTGCCGCGGGTGGTCCAACAGGCCCTGGACAACGCGGGGTTGACGGCGGACCGGATCGACCTGATCGTCTTCGTCTCCTGCACCGGGTTCAGCATGCCCTCGCTGACCGCCTGGCTGATCAACACGATGGGATTCGGCCCGCAGACCAGGCAGTTGCCGATCGCGCAGCTCGGCTGTGCGGCCGGCGTCGCGGCCGTCAACCGCGCGCACGACTTCTGCACCGCCTACCCGGGCGCCAACGCCTTGGTGGTGGCCTGCGAGTTCTGCTCGCTCTGCTACCAGCCGACCGACCTCGGGGTGGGCCAGTTGCTCTCCAACGGCCTCTTCGGGGACGCGGTGGCGGCGGTGGTGCTGCGCGGCGAGGGCGGCACCGGCATCCGCCTCGAGCGCAACGGCTCGCACCTGATCCCCGACACCGAGGACTGGATCTCCTACGCGGTGCGCCCCACGGGTTTCCACTTCCAGCTGGACCGCCGGGTCCCGGCCACCATGGAGCCGCTCGCGCCGGCCCTCGCGGAGCTGGCCGAGCGGCACCAGTGGAAGGTCTCCGACCTCGACTTCTACCTCGTGCACGCCGGCGGCCCGCGGATCCTGGACGACCTCGGCCGGTTCCTGGAGGTGCCCGACGAGGCGTTCCGGCACAGCCGCGCGACGCTGACCGAGTACGGCAACATCGCCAGCGCCGTGGTCCTCGACGCGCTCGGCCGGCTCTTCGCGGAGGGCAGCTCGGTGGGCGACCACCGGGGCATCCTGGCGGGGTTCGGGCCCGGCATCACCGCGGAGATGTCGCTGGGCAGCTGGACCGACGCGTGACCACCCCCGTCCCCTGCACCGGAGGTCCCGTGCCCGACGCCCCTGCCGCCGTTGGTGACGAAGTACGGCTCTGCCCCTTCGACTTCGCCGAGGCGCTCGACTTCGACCCCTCGCTCGCGAGCTTGCTGGCGGCCGGACCCGTCACCCGGATCCGGCTGCCCTACGGCGCCGACGCCTGGCTGGTCACCGGCTACGAGCAGGTCCGCACCGTCACCACCGACCCGCGCTTCAGCCGCGCGGTCGCCGACTTGGACTACCCGCGGCTGACGCCCGAGCCGATCGTGCAGCCCGAGGCGATCAACGTGCTGGACCCGCCGGCCAGCACCCGGCTGCGCGGCCTGATCGCCAAGGGCTTCACACCGCGTCAGGTCGAGCGGATGCGGGCCCGGACCCAGCGCGCCGTGGACGAACTGCTGGACGCGATGGCCGAGCAGCGCGCGCCGGCCGACCTGATGGCGGGGCTGGCCCTGCCGCTGCCGCTGACCACGATCTGCGAGCTGCTCGACATCCCCGAGCCGGACCGCCCGGAACTGCGCGCCCAGGCCTGGGCGATGATGGACACGGGGGCGGCCGGGCGGGAGCGGGCCGTGCAGGCCAAGAGCGCGCTGCGCGGCTACTTCGCCGCGCTGACGGCCGAGCGGCGCCGGCAGCCCGGCGACGACCTGATCAGCACCCTGACGACCGCCCGCGACGGGGGCGAGGCGCTGACCGACCAGGAGCTGGCGGTGACCGCCATGATCCTGCTCGTCACCGGCCAGGACACCACCACCTACCAGATCGGGAACATCGCCTACACGCTGCTCACCCGCCCCGCCCTGCTCGCCGAGCTGCGCGCCCGGCCCGAGCTGCTGCCGCGGGCCCTGGACGAGCTGCTGCGGCTGATCCCGTTCCGCAAGGGCGTCGGCATCCCCCGGGTGGTGACCGAGGACCTGACGCTGGGCGGAGTGGCGATCCGGGCGGGCGAGTTCGTGCACGTGTCGTACCTGACGGCCAATCGGGACCCGGCGAAGTTCGACCGGCCCGACGAACTGGACCTGCGGCGCCCGGCGCAGCCGCACATGACCTTCGGCTGGGGTGCCCACCACTGCCTCGGTGCCCCGCTGGCCGTGCTGGAACTCCAGGTCGCGATCGGCTCGCTGCTGGCGCACTTCGCGGAACTGCGGCTGGCGGTGCCGGCCGAGCGGGTGCGCTGGAACACCGGCTCGATCTGGCGTTTCCCGCTGGAGCTGCCGGTCGCCTGGTGACCGTCCTCGGACCGCAGACGCGGCGGGACCGAACCCCTACTCTGTAGGTGTCCAACTTACTCGCGAGTAGGGAGCAGGCCGTGCCGCACACCCACGAGGTCACCAACCAGGTCCCGCCGCCCTACGGCCACAACCTCGCCGAGGACCCGGCCCTGCTCGCCGCCCTGCACCGGGCCGGCGCCGGCTGGGCCGAGGCCGAGCTGCGCGAGCTGGGCGTGCTGGCTGGCACTGAGCAGGCCGCCGAGTGGGGGCGGTTGGCGAACGAGAACGAGCCGGTGCTGCGCACCCACGACCGGTTCGGGCACCGGATCGACGAGGTCGAGTTCCACCCGGCCTGGCACCAGTTGATGAACGTGGCGGTCGAGCACGGCCTGCACGCCGCCCCCTGGCGCGATCCGCGCCCGGGCGCGCACACCGCGCGGGCCGCCAAGTTCTACCTGTGGAGCCAGGTGGAGGCCGGGCACGGCTGCCCGATCTCGATGACCTACGCCGCCGTGCCCGCGCTGCGCGCCACCCCGGAGCTTGCCGAGCGGTTCGAACCGCTGCTCGCCTCCACCGTCTACGACTTCGGGCTGCGGGAGCCGCTCGGCAAGCGCGGCCTGATCGCCGGCATGTCGATGACCGAGAAGCAGGGCGGCTCGGACGTCCGGGCCAACACCACGGTGGCGCTGCCGGCCGGGGACGGCACCTACCACCTGACCGGCCACAAGTGGTTCACCTCCGCGCCGATGTCGGACGTCTTCCTGACGCTGGCTCAGGCGCCGGGTGGCCTCAGCTGCTTCCTGCTGCCCCGGGTGCTGCCGGACGGCACCCGCAACGCGCTGCGGATCCAGCGGCTCAAGGAGAAGCTGGGCAACCGCTCCAACGCCTCCGCCGAGCTGGAGTACGAGGAGGCGGTCGGCTGGCTGGTCGGCGAGGAGGGCCGCGGGGTGCGGACCATCATCGAGATGGTCAACATGACCCGGCTCGACTGCACGCTCGGCGCGGCCGCCGGGATGCGCCTGGGCGTGCAGCGCGCCGTCCAGCACGCCACCCACCGGAAGGCGTTCGGCACCGAGCTGATCCACCAGCCGCTGATGCGCAACGTGCTGGCCGACCTGGCGATCGAGTCGGAGGCGGCCACCACGGTCGCGCTGCGGCTGGCCGAGGCCACCGACCGGGCGGCGGCCGGCGAGGAGGGCGAGGCGCTGTTCAAGCGGCTGGCGCTCGCGGTCACCAAGTACTGGGTCTGCAAGCGCGGTCCGGCGCACGCGGCCGAGGCGCTGGAGTGCCTGGGCGGCAACGGCTACGTCGAGGAGTCCGGGATGCCCCGGCTCTACCGGGAGGCGCCGCTGGTCTCGATCTGGGAAGGCTCGGGCAACGTCGCGGCGCTGGACGCGCTGCGCGCGATGGCCCGCAGCCCGCAGTCCCTGGAGGCCTACTTCGCCGAGCTCGACGCGGTGGCCGGTGCCGACCGCCGGCTGGATGCGGCGGTCGCCGGGCTGCGCAAGGAACTCGGCGATCTGGACGAGATCGAGTACCGCACCCGCCGCCTGGTCGAGACGATGGCCCTCACCCTCCAGGGCGCGCTGCTGGTGCGCCACGGAGACCCGGCGGTGGCGGACGCCTTCTGCGCCTCCCGGCTCGGCGGCGACCACGGCAACGCCTTCGGCACCCTGCCGGCCGGGGTGGACACCGAGGCGGTGATCGCCCGGGCCCGGATGGTGCCGGCGTAGCCCTTGTAGGGCGGCGGCTTCAGCCGGCCGGCCGCTGCTGGATCCAGATCAGCTTGCGGCCGGTCTCGGCCGGCGCCTCGCCCGGCACCTCGACGATCCGGTCCAGCCGGTAGCCGAGCTTGCGCGGCACGGCGGCGCTGGCCGCGTTCGCCTCGTCGCAGTGGATCTCCACCCGCTCGACGTCGGCGAGGTTCAGCGCGGCCCCGGTCAGCGCCGCCGAGCCGTTGGTGGCCAGCGAGCGGCCGGTGTGCTCCTGGTCGATCCAGTAGCCGATCTCGATGCCGTCGGGGCCGATCCGCCGGTGCAGGCCGAACATGCCCACGATCCGCTCCGGCCGCTCGGCGGCCACCAGCACGTAGAGGAAGTCCGAGCCCTGCTCCCAGAGTTCGGAGCCGACCCGGGTCATCTCGGTGCTGTGCGCCAGGCTCGGCGCGGCGCTCGCCCAGGGCATCCACGGCCGCAGGTGCTCGAGGTTGCGGATGACCGCGTCGTTGATCTCCGGCGCGTCCGCCACCGTCCGGCGGCGCAGCGCGAACCCGTTGGGCAGGTCGAGCCACTCCGGTGGCCGGTTGGGGGCGGGCGGTGCGGTGCTGGCAGGGACATCGGTGGCGTGGGTCATGCTAGGCATGATGGCAGCCGGCCGGCGTCGCCGACCAGGGATTTCTCCCGCCCCCGGTGGTGCCGCCATGCCTCAGAGCCGGATCAGCACCTCGTCCAGCTCCTTGCGCCGCAGATCCGGCACCGCGGCCCCGGCAGCCGGGTAGCCGACCGGAATCACGTAGGCGGCGCGCTCCTCGGCCGGGCGCTCGCAGATCTCGTTGAGGAACTTCATCGGGCTCGGCGTGTGCGTCAGCGTGGCCAGCCCCGCCTGGTGCAATGAGGCGAGCAGCAGGCCGACCGCGATCCCCACCGACTCCTTGGTGTAGTACGGCCGCGGCGAGTCGGGCCCCTTGTGCACCTCGAAGACCACGATCACGGCCGGCGCGTCCTCCAGGAACGGCTTGCGCCAGTCGGTCCCGATCGGCGCCAGCGCCGCCAACCACTCCGCCGACGCCCGGTGCCCGTAGAACTCGCGCTCCTCCGCCTCGGCGGCTGCCCGCAACCGCCGCTTGCGCTCCGGATCGGTGATCACCACGAACCGCCACGGCTGCACGTGCGCCCCGCTCGGCGCGGTGGCGGCGGTACGGATCGCCAAGTCGAGCACGCCGTCCGGGATCGGCCGGCGGTCGTAGTCGCGGACGGTCCGGCGCCGGGCCATCAGCTCGTGGAAGTCCCGGGCGCGGGCCTCGGCTTCGTGGGCCGGTACGTGCATCGGGTGCAGGGGGACGGTGGGGTAGGTCGTCATACCTCGATGTATGGGAAGCCGGCGGGTGGTCTAAACCAACGTGTGATGTCGCGGCGCAGGCTCGGCTGGACTGCTGGCGTATATAGATTTCTGTATAGTTGTCCTCGTGAGCGGCCCCTGGCAGATCGAGATCGAGCCGGAAGTCCGGCGGTGGCTGGAACTCCTGTCCGACACCCAGTACGACAAGGTTGAGCGGGCGGCCGACCTACTGACTGTGTTTCGCAAGACCAGGCAGCGCGAGGCGGCCGAGGTCGAGCGCGCTCAGTGGGCCCAGAAGGTGAAGGTGTGTGAGGCGGACCATGGTCTCGCGGAGCACAGGTACGACCGGATCAAGGAGGAGAGTCCGTGAACCACTCGCAGTGGAAGACCCGCCAGACCAGGAAGCTCCTGGGAGAGTCGGTCGAGGAGTCCCCGGCCTACCTGGAAGCCGGGTATGCCTTCGCACTTGGCCAGGCCGTCTACGACCGTCGTACCGAGCTCGGCCTGTCGCAGACCGAACTGGCGCGGCGCGCGGGCATGACCCAGCCGCAGATCTCCAACATCGAGGGCGGTGACGCGGTGCCGACCTTGCCGCTGCTCACCCGCCTTGCCAAGGCCCTGGACGCGTCGCTGACCATCGACCTGGACGGCGATACCTCAGCTTTCGTCTTCACCCCGCACGACGGCCATGAGCCCGGCCAAGCACCCCCGGGCGGGCACCCGGCGGTGGCTTGACCTTCGGACAGCCGGCGCAGGCGGAACCTGACGAGGCTTCAACGAGCTCCTACAGCTCCGTGACCCGCCCGTCCGCCACCGCAAGGCGCCGGTTGACCGAGACCGTCTCCAGCATCCGCCGGTCGTGCGTGACCAACAGCAGGGTGCCGGTGTAGGAGGCGAGCGCCGCCTCCAGCTGTTCGATCGCGGGCAGGTCCAGGTGGTTGGTCGGCTCGTCCAGGACCAGCAGGTTGACGCCGCGGGCCTGGAGCAGGGCCAGCGCCGCGCGGGTGCGTTCGCCGGGGGAGAGGGTGTCGGCGGGGCGCAGGACGTGGACGGCCTTGAGGCCGAACTTGGCCAGCAGGGTGCGCACGTCGGCGGGGGAGAGCTCGGGGACGGCTGCCTCGAAGGCCGCCAGCAGGGTCTCGGTGCCGAAGAAGAGGCCGCGGGCCTGGTCCACCTCGCCGACCACCACGCCCGAACCCAGGGCGGCCTGACCGGAGTCGAGTTCGAGCCGGCCCAACAGGGCGGCCAGCAGGGTGGACTTGCCCGCGCCGTTCGCGCCGGTGATCGCCACCCGGTCCGCCCAGTCGACCTGCAGGTCCACTGGGCCGAAGCCGAACTCACCGCGCTTCAGGGTGGCCTGACGGAGCGTCGCGACCACCGAGCCGGAGCGCGGGGCGACGGCGATCTCCATCTGCAGCTCCCACTCCTTGCGCGGCTCCTCGACCACGTCCAGGCGTTCGATCATCCGCTGGGTCTGCTTGGCCTTGGCGGCCTGCTTCTCCGAGGAGGAGGTCGAGGCGGTCTTGCGGAGCTTGTCGCTGTCCGGGCTCTTCTTGAGTGCGTTGCGCACGCCCTTGTCCGCCCAGCCCTTCTGCATCCGGGCCCGGGCCTCCAGGCCGGCCTTGGTGTCCGCGTACTCCTCGTACTCCTCGCGGGCGTGGCGGCGGGCCCGGGCCCGCTCCTCCAGGTAGGAGTCGTAGCCGCCGCCGTAGAGGTTGACCTGCTGCTGGGCCAGGTCGAGCTCCAGCACCCGGGTCACCGTGCGGGCCAGGAACTCGCGGTCGTGGCTGATCAGCACGGTGCCCGCGCGCAGGCCGGTGACGAACTCCTCCAGCCGGGCCAGGCCCGCCAGGTCCAGGTCGTTGGTGGGCTCGTCGAGCAGGAAGACGTCGTAGCGGGAGAGCAGCAGCGAGGCCAGGCCCGCGCGGGCCGCCTGGCCGCCGGAGAGCGAGGTCATCTCCTGGTCCAGGCCGACGGCCAGGCCCAGCGAGTCGGCGACCTGCTCGGCGCGCTCCTCCAGGTCGGCGCCGCCCAGGTCCAGCCAGCGGTCCAGCGCCTCGGCGTAGGCGTCGTCGGCGCCGGCCCGGCCCTCGACCAGGCCCTCGGTGGCCTCGTCCAGCGCGGCCTGCGCGGCGGCGACGCCGGTGCGCCTGGCCAGGAAGGCGCGCACCGACTCGCCCGCGCGGCGCTCGGGCTCCTGCGGCAGGTGGCCGATGTTGGCGGAGCGCGGGCTGAGCGTGATCGAGCCGCTCTCGGGACGGTCCAGGCCGGCCAGCAGCCGCAGCAGCGTCGACTTGCCGGCCCCGTTGGCGCCGACCAGGCCGGTCACCTCGCCGGGGGCGACGACCAGGTCGAGCCCGGCGAAGAGGGTGCGGTCGCCGTGGCCGGCGGCGAGGTCCTTGGTTACGAGAGTGGCACTCATGATGTGCCCGATCCTAAACGGCCGCGAATCGCGCAGATAAATCCTTTGCCGGGGCTGCCCCGCCGTCGTAGCGTTGGGTCCGTTGGTTCACCGGAACAGGAGAAGGCCGTTGCTCTACTGAGGTCATGAGACACCGCTCCCGCGCTGCGTACTCGCGCGGTCGACGAGCGTGCTCGGCCTCGGTCCGGAGTCGCCTTCCGTGATCCGTTCCCCCGTCGCCCTCCCGCGGTGTCTCCGTGTTGCCCCTTTCATCCCACGAGCAACCCGCAGGAGGCCCCCATGGCATCGACGACCACCGCGATCCTCTGCACCGACCTCAGCTTCGAGTGGCCGGACGGCAAGCCCGTCCTGGAGCGCTTCCACCTCGCCGTCGGCCCCGGCCGGACCGGTCTGATCGGCCTCAACGGGGCCGGCAAGTCCACCCTGCTGCGACTGCTGGCGGGCGAACTCACGCCGTCCGGCGGCACCGTGCGGATCGGTGGCGAGATCGGCTACCTGCCGCAGGACCTCGCGCTGGACACCGCGCTGCGGGTGGACGAGGCGCTGGGCATCCGCGAGCGCCGCGCGGCGCTGCACGCGATCGAGTCCGGGGACGTCGACGAGCGGCACTTCACCGTGCTCGGCGATGACTGGGACGTCGAGGAGCGGGCCCGCGCCACGCTGGACAAGCTGGGCCTGGGCCGGCTCGAGCTGGACCGCACCACCGGCGAACTGTCCGGCGGCGAGGCCGTGTTGCTGCGGCTGGCGGCGCTGCTGATCGAGCGCCCCGACGTGCTGCTGCTGGACGAGCCGACCAACAACCTGGACCGCGCGGCCCGCGAGCGCCTCTACGAGGCGGTGGCGAGCTGGACCGGCGTGCTGGTCCTGGTCAGCCACGACCGCGAGCTGCTCCGCCGGGTGGACCAGATCGCCGACCTGCGGGACGGCGAAGTCACCTGGTACGGCGGCAACTTCGACGAGTACGAGCGGACCCTGGCGGCCGAGCAGGAGGCCGCCGAGCGGCTGGTCCGGGTCGCCGAGGCCGACGTCCACCGGCAGAAGCGGGACCTGGTGGAGGCCAACGTCCGCCTGGCCCGCAGCGCCAGTTACGGCAAGAAGCGCTCGATCACCAGGAACGACCCGAAGATCATCGCCGGTGCGCTCAAGCGACAGGCCGAGGTCACCGCAGGGCGGGTGCGCGGCCTGCACACCGAGCGGCTGGCCGAGGCCACCGAGCGGCTCAACGCCGCCGAGGACGCGGTGCGCGACGACGCCGAGATCCGGATCGACCTGCCGCGCACCGAGGTCCCGGCCGGCCGCACCGTGCTGACCATGGAGAACGTCCGGCTCGCCTACGGCCACCAGGTCAAGCTGGACCTGCGCGGCCCCGAGCGGATCGCCCTGGTCGGGGCCAACGGCGCCGGCAAGTCCACCCTGCTGCGTACCATCGCCGGCGAACTGCCGCCGCTGGAGGGCGAGATCACCTGTCCGGTGCCGATCAGGTACCTGCCGCAGCGGCTCGACCTGCTGGACGACTCGCTGAGCGTGGCGCAGAACGTCAAGGCGTTGGCGCCGGCCGTCTCGGACAACCAGATCCGGGCCAGGCTGGCCCGGTTCCTGTTCCGTGGCGGCCGGGCCGACCAGCGGGCCGGCACCCTCTCCGGCGGCGAGCGGTTCCGCGCCACGCTGGCCGCGCTGCTGCTCGCCGACCCGCCGCCGCAACTGCTGCTGCTCGACGAGCCGAGCAACAACCTCGACCTGGCGAGCATGCGCCAGCTCACCGACGCGCTGGAGTCCTACCAGGGCGCGCTGGTGGTGGTCAGCCACGACCTGCCGTTCCTGCGCGGGCTCGGGCTGACCCGGTGGCTGCGGCTGGACGAGGGCGGGTTGCGGCGGGTGGATCCGATGTGAGGCGGGCGTGGTGCGAGGCGTCCGCGGTGCCCTCCCGTCCCCGGTGCGGGAGGGCACCGCGGGCGGTCGGGCCGGTCGGGCGTCAAGCCCGCTGCGGGCCGGACGGAGAGGTCACGGGGGGCCGCGAGGCGATCGAAGGCGTGGGCAGGGCGGCCGCCAGCGACGACCAGAGCGGATCGAGCGCGAGGGCGGACAGCTGCTCAGAACTCAGCAACAGCGTGTTGGTGTAGGGCACGGTCCGGCCGGTGCCCGGGCCCGGGATGTTGCTCACGTTCACGATCACCCTGATCCCGTCGGGTCGGTCGAGCGTGGCGCTCCAGTCCTGCTCGCCGCCGGCAGCGCGAGAGGGGTGATGGACCAGCAGATGTGCGCCGCCGGGCTCTGCGCTGCCGGTGCAGTCGGGGCCGGCCGGTGAGCAGTTGCCGATCGGGGGCGCGGTCGGGTTCGGCCACGGTAGTGCGCGCTGGACGGTGATCTCGAAGCTGCCGGCTCCTCGACCGTCCGTCCCGGTGATGGCGGCATAGCGCATCGACAACCCGTGCGGGTTGTCGTCCTGCGTCATCGGGTCGCTGAACCGCAGATCGCCGGGCAGCTTCGCTTCGAACAGCGCCAGCAGTTGAGCGGCGGTGACCGGCGTCGTGGCGGTCGGTGGCGTGGTGGCCGTCGGCGCACCGCTCGGCGGCGCGGTGACCGCCGGGGCGGGACGGTCGGCCGCGCTCGGGGTCGACACCTCGGTGGACGGGCGCCCCTGCAGGGTCAGCACACCAAGGCCTGCGAGCATCGCCACGGTTGCGGTGCTCGCCACCACGGCACGCCGGCGCTTGCGGTGCCGGCCGCGCTGTGCGGCGCCGGTCGCCAACAACTCGATCGGCGGGGCGGGGGCCGCGTCGACGGCCTCGCGCAGGGCGAGGCCGAAGGCGTCCTCGAACGGGGTTTCGTCATCGAATGACATGGCGGGGCATCACTTTCACGAAGATGCGAAGACACGAAGACACGGAGAGGTGCGGGAGTCAGGGCGCGTCGGCCCGCTCGGCGAAGTCGTCGCCCAGCAGCGCGCGCATCCGGCCCAGGGCGCGGTGGCTGCGCGAGCGCACGGCGGTGGAGGTCAGGCGCAGCGCCGCGGCGGTCTCCTCGACGCTGCGGTCCTCCCAGAAGCGCAGCACGAGCACCGCGCGGTCCGGCGCGGAGAGTTCGCGCAGCGCGTCCAGCAGGGTCAGGCGCAGGGTCGGGTCCCGGTCGGTGACGGCGACCTCGGCGAACTCGGCGGTGACCCGCTCGCCGCTGCTGCGCCGGCGACGCAGGCTCACGAAGGTGTTGACCAGGACGGTCTGCGCGTATCCGGCCGGATTCTCCAACCGGGACAGCCGCTTCCAGCGCGAGTACATCCGGCTGAGCGCCTCCTGCACCAGGTCCTCCGCCAGATGGGAGTCACCGCCGGTCAGCAGGTAGGCCGTTCTGTAGAGCTGCCCGCCTCGGGCCGCGGCGAAGTCCAGGAAGTCGAGCGGGCCTGGGAGCGCCGGTTCGGTCGTCGGTGAGTGGTCCATGCCTGCCTAACGCAGTGGGTCGACCGGGATGTTGCAGCCGTTCCCAGGAAATCCCCAGACCCCTGTCCGGTCCGGTACCGCTCCGGTACCCTGAAGCGCATGCCGGCTCTCAACATCGAGTACACCGAGGCGGAATTGGCCGCGATTCGCGAGGCAGCGGCGGCCGACGGAAAGACCGTCAAGGCGTACGTACACGACCTGAGCGTGCGCGAGCAGCAGCGCCGAACCTTCGTCAACCACGCGGTGGCGTTCTGGAACGCGCACCTGGAAGAGTTCGACGCCGCCTTCCCGGAGGACACGCCCGCCGCTCGGCGCAGTGCGGCGTGATGATCCTGCACGTCGACATCCGCTGGCTCCTCGACGTCCAGGAGCAGGCGTCGCCCGAGGACCTGAGCGTGCGCGACTACTCCGCGCTGCAGGCCGCCGTGGCCCGGCACCGGGTGAACACCGCCCAACTCGGCCACGACGCCGACCCGGCCTGGTGCGCGGCCGCGTTGATGCACACCATCGTGCTGCTGCGCCCGCTGCCGGTGCGCAACAACCTCTACGCCTGCATGGCGACCGCGGCGTACATGCACGCGGCCAAGGAGGGCATCGACCCGCCGTACGGCGCCCTGGTGGAGCTGGCCCGGGACGTGGCCGACGCGAAGGCGGACATCTTCGTGGCGGCCGACCGGATCCGGGAGTGGCGGATCTGACCCCTGACCTCGGATGTTGGGGTCAGGGATGTTGCGGTCAGGCCGGCACCACGGCGGGCCGCAGTCGCCCGCGCACCGCCGTGCCGAGCCGGTCGAGCCCGACCACGGCCGTCGCCAGCACGATGAACTCCACCGTCAGCTGGGCGATCTGCAGCCAGACGTAGCCGTAGCCGTGGGTGCTCGGGTCGAAGAAGAAGTACGGGTACTTGTTCGGGAAGCTCGGGAAGAGCGCCGCCCGGGCCATGGTCACCGCCGCGTAGCCGAGCGGGAAGGAGAGCCAGAGCGGGATGTCCTGCCAGCGCGAGGCGTTGCGCGGGCGCGCGCAGAGCCAGTCGAGCAGCACCAGCACCGGCGTGGCGTAGTGCAGCAGGAACAGCGACCAGTTGGTCAGCCGGTCCGGCCCGGAGACCAGCCCGGGCAGCGGGTTGGCGCCGTGGTTCAGCAGGATGTGCGCGACCAGGCCGGTGATCAGGATGTAGAGGGCGGCAGCGCCGCGCAGCCGGGGTGCGGGGGCGTCCACCGTGCCGCGCTTGACCATCCAGTAGACCGCGCCGGCGAAGTAGCCGAAGACCAGCGTGTTGCTCTCCACCGTGAAGTAGACGAGCGAGCTGGTGCCGAGTGCCAGGCCCAGCCCGCTGGAGAGGACGATGGCCAGGCGCCACCAGAGCGCGGGTCGGGTCCAGATGTTCACGGGGCGCTCACCGGTCTGTTCTGTCGGGCACGGGTCCGTCGTGCGGGCTGATCGCCGTACTCTACCCACGGGTAGCCGCCGATGGGAGTCGCGCGGGAGCCGCTCTTGTTACTCGCCGGTCACCGGCATACCATCCCGAGTGTTACAGCTCTACTGTCACGCTCGCGAGGAGGCGACCGGGTGACTGGGCCGTTGGCCGGGGTGCGGGTGGTCGAACTGGCCGGGATCGGCCCCGGGCCGTTCGCCGCGATGCTGCTCGGCGACCTGGGCGCGGACGTGGTGCGGGTGGACCGTCCGAGCGCATCGCCGCTGGCCGGCGACCCCGTGCTGGACCTGACCAACCGCAACAAGCGCTCGGTCCTGCTCGACCTCAAGGCGCCGGGCGGACCCGACCGCCTGCTCGACCTGGTCGAGCGCGCCGACCTGCTGATCGAGGGCTACCGCCCCGGGGTGGCCGAGCGGCTCGGCGTCGGCCCCGAGGCCTGCCTGGCCCGCAACCCCGCTCTGGTCTACGGCCGGATGACCGGCTGGGGACAGGACGGACCGCTGGCCGCCGCCGCCGGGCACGACATCGACTACATCGCGCTCAGCGGAGTGCTCTCGATGATCGGTCCGGCCGACGGGCCGCCGACCGTGCCGGCCAACCTGCTCGGCGACTACGCGGGCGGCTCGCTCTACCTGGTGGTCGGCCTGCTCGCCGGCCTCCAGCACGCCCGCGCTACCGGCCAGGGCCAGGTGGTGGACGCCGCGATCGTGGACGGCAGCGCCCATCTGGCCACCCTCTTCTGGGGCCTGCTCGCCGAGGGGCGCTGGCAGGACCGCCGCGGCGTCAACTTCCTGGACGGCAGCGCCCCTTGCTACGCCGTCTACCAGGCCGGCGACGGCGGCCAGTTCGCGGTCGGCGCGCTGGAGCCGCAGTTCTACGCCGAGTTCGCCCGGCTGCTCGACCTCGGCCCCGACGCCCCCGGCCAGTACGAGACCGCCCGCTGGCCCGAGTTGCGCGCGCTGATCGCCACCCGCTTCGCGAGCCGCGGCAGCGCCGAGTGGGACGCCGTCTTCACGGGCACCGACGCCTGCGTCACTCGAGTGCTGACGCTCCGCCAGGCTGCCGCCCATCCGCACCTGACGGCCCGCGGCACCTACCCGACCCAGGACGGCGTGACCCAGCCGGCCCCCGCCCCGCGGTTCTCCGCCACCCCCACCGCGCTGCGCCGCCCGCCGGCCCGCCCCGGCGCCGACACCGCCGAAGTGGCCCGCGACTGGGACCTGCCCGAGCTTGCCCACCCGACCGACTCTGCTGACCCGATCAAGTCTGCTGACCCGACCGACTCTGCTGATTCGACCAACTCCCCCGAGAGGCAGCAACCGTGAGTACCGAAGCGTACGTCTACGAGGCGATCCGCACCCCGCGCGGCCGTGGCAGGAACGGTTCGCTGCACGCCACCAAGCCGGTCGACCTGGTGGTCGGACTGATCCGTGAAATGCGCGCCCGGCTGCCCGAGTTGGACCCGGCCGCGATCGACGACATCGTGCTCGGCGTGGTCAGCCCGCTCGGCGACCAGGGCTCCGACATCGCCCGGATCGCCGCCGTCGCGGCCGGCCTGCCGGACACCGTGGCCGGCGTCCAGGAGAACCGCTTCTGCGCCTCCGGCCTGGAGTCGGTCAACCTGGCCGCCGCCAAGGTCCGTTCGGGCTGGGAGGACCTGGTGCTGGCGGGCGGCGTGGAGTCGATGTCCCGGGTGCCGATGGGCTCCGACGGCGGCGCCTGGGCGATGGACCCGATGACCAACTTCGACGTCTCCTTCGTCCCGCAGGGCATCGGCGCCGACCTGATCGCCACCATCGAGGGCTTCACCCGCGCCGACGTCGACGCCTTCGCCGCCGAGTCGCAGGCCCGCGCCGCCAAGGCACAGGCCGACGGCCTCTTCGACCGCTCGGTGGTCCCGGTGCGCGACCGCAACGGCCTGCTCGTGCTGGAGCGCGACGAGTACCTGCGCCCGGGCACCACGGTGGAGACGCTGGCCGGCCTGAAGCCCGCCTTCGCGGCCGTCGGCGAGGCCGGCGGATTCGACGCCGTCGCGCTGCAGAAGTACCACTGGGTGGAGCGGATCGACCACGTGCACACCGCCGGCAACTCCTCCGGCATCGTGGACGGCGCCTCGCTGGTGGCGATCGGCTCGCCCGCGATCGGCGAGCGCTACGGGCTGCGTCCCCGCGCCCGGATCGTCTCCGCCGCGGTCTCCGGCTCCGAGCCCACCATCATGCTCACCGGCCCGGCCCCCGCCACCCGCAAGGCGCTCGCCAAGGCCGGGCTGACTGCCGCCGACATCGACCTGGTCGAGATCAACGAGGCCTTCTCCGCGGTCGCGCTGCGCTTCATGCGCGAACTCGGCTTCTCGCACGAGCAGGTGAACGTCAACGGCGGCGCCATCGCGCTCGGCCACCCGCTGGGCGCCACCGGCGCGATGATCCTCGGCACCCTGATCGACGAGTTGGAGCGGCGCGAGCTGCGCTACGGCCTGGCCACCCTCTGCGTGGGCGGCGGTATGGGCATCGCCACCATCGTCGAGCGCATCTGATCCCCCTTCAGGAGACCACTCTCATGACCGAGTTCACCGTCATCCGCTGGGAGCAGGACCAGGAGGGCATCGTCACCCTCGTCCTGGACGACCCCAACCAGTCCGTCAACACCATGAACACCGCGTTCACCGCCGACTTCGAGGCCGTGGTGGCCCGGCTGGCGGCGTTCGAGGGTCTGCGTGGCGTGATCATCACCTCCGCCAAGAAGACCTTCTTCGCGGGCGGCGACCTGCGCATGCTCTCGGCGGTCGGCCCCGACGGCGCCGAGGCGTTCTTCGAGGGCTCGTTGCGGCTCAAGCGCGCGCTGCGCACCCTGGAGACCCTCGGCAAGCCCGTGGTCGCCGCGATCAACGGCAGCGCGCTGGGCGGTGGCCTGGAACTGGCGCTGGCCTGCCACCACCGGATCGCGCTCACCGCCCCCGGCAGCAAGCTCGGCTTCCCCGAGGTGACGCTGGGCCTGCTGCCCGGTGGCGGCGGCGTGGTGCGCACCGTGCGGCTGCTCGGGCTGGCCGACGCGCTGCTGAAGTGGCTGCTGACGGGCCGTCAGTACCGGCCCGCCGCCGCGGTGGAGGCCGGCCTGGTGCACGAGCTCGCCGCCTCGCGGGAGGAACTGCTGGCCAAGGCACGGGAGTTCATCGCCGCCCACGAGACGGCGGCGCAGCCGTGGGACGTCAAGGGCTACAAGATCCCCGGCGGCACCCCGGCCACCCCGGCGCTGGCCGCCCAACTGCCCGCCTACCCCGCCAACCTGCGCAAGCAGCTGAACGGCGCCCCCTACCCGGCCCCGCGCAACATCCTGGCGGCGGCGGTCGAGAGCAGCCAGGTGGACGTGGACAACGCCTTCGTCATCGAGGCGCGGTACTTCACCGAGCTGGTCTGCGGGCAGACCGCGAAGAACATGATCCAGGCGCTCTTCTTCAACATGCAGGCGGTCAACTCCGGTGCCTCGCGGCCGGACGGCGTCGCCGAGCGGCAGGTGCGGAAGGTCGCCGTGCTGGGCGCCGGGATGATGGGCGCGGGCATCGCCTACTCCTGCGCCCGGGCCGGTCTCGAGGTGCTGCTGAAGGACGTGAGCGTCGAGGCGGCGGAGCGCGGCAAGGCCTACTCGGCCGCACTGCTGGACAAGGCGGTGGCGCGCGGGCGCAGCACCGAGGCGCAGCGCGAGGAGTTGCTGGCCCGGATCACCCCGACCGGGGAGGCCGGCGACCTGGCAGGCTGCGACGCGGTGATCGAGGCCGTGTTCGAGAACGTCGAGCTGAAGCAGAAGGTCTTCCAGGAGATCCAGTCCGTGGTGGACGCCGACGCGCTGCTCTGCTCCAACACCTCGACGCTGCCGATCAGCCTGCTGGCGGAGGGAGTCGAGCGGGACGCCGACTTCATCGGCCTGCACTTCTTCTCGCCCGTCGACAAGATGCCGCTGGTCGAGATCATCAAGGGCGAGCGCACCGGGGACGAGGCCGTCGCCCGTGCCTTCGACCTGGTGCGGCGCCTGGGCAAGACCCCGATCGTGGTGAACGACTCGCGCGGCTTCTTCACCTCACGGGTGATCGGGCAGTTCATCAACGAGGGCGTCGCGATGGTCGGCGAGGGCATCGAGCCGGCGTCGATCGAGCAGGCGGCGGCCCAGGCCGGATACCCGGCCAAGGTGCTGTCGCTGCTGGACGAGCTGACCCTGACGCTGCCCCGCAAGATCCGCGCAGAGGCCGTCCGAGCCGCCGAGGAGGCCGGCGAGCCCCTGCGGCCGCACCCGGCCGAGGTCGTCTTCGACCGCATGGTCGAGGAGTTCGACCGCCCCGGACGCAGCGGCGGCGCCGGCTTCTACGACTACGACGCGGACGGCAGGCGCGGCGCTCTCTGGCCGGGGCTGCGCGAGCACTTCGGGCGGGCGGACGCTGACGTCCCGTTCGAGGACATGAAGGAGCGGATGCTCTTCGCGGAGGCACTGGACTCGGTGCGCTGCCTGGAGGAGGGCGTGCTGACCTCGGTCGCCGACGCGAACGTCGGGTCGATCCTGGGGATCGGGTTCCCGGCGTGGACGGGCGGGGTGCTGCAGTACATCAACGGGTACCAGGGCGGGGCCGCCGGGTTCGCCGCGCGGGCCCGGGAGTTGGCGGCGACGTACGGGGAGCGGTTCACGCCGCCGGCGCTGCTGGAACGGGTGGCGGCGGAGGGCGGGGCGTTCAGGGACTGAGCGGGCGGGGGCGGGGGAGGGGTGGCGGCCCGGGAGAGCGGGGGCCGCCACCCCGGCCGGTTGTTCAACAGGCTCAGGCCGTCGCATCGACGATCGAGCCCGCGCGGGTCGGCCGCTGCACGACGCGGCGGCGGGGCAGGGTGGGTCATCAACCACTCTCAGCACCCGGCACCATGCAGGTCACGCCCTGGCTTCGCCCATCTGGGTGGTGAGCATTCGCCCCGCGCGTACACGCCAGCACCGCCCCCGGAAAAGCGATGGGATGAGGGACAGCACTGCGGCCGCCGAGGCCGCAGCACGACGCAGGGACGGGAGAGCACCGTGATCGTTCGCATCATGGGCGAGGGCCAGGTCAAGCTGGCCGACGCCCACTTCACCGAGCTGAACAAGCTCGACGACGAGCTGCTGGAAGAGATGGAGTCCGGCGACGAAGAAGGCTTCAGGAGGTCCCTGGGCGCCCTCCTCGACGCAGTCCGCCGCCTGGGCACCCCCCTTCCCGACGACGCCCTGGAGCCCTCCGAGCTGATCCTGCCCTCACCCGACGCCGCTCTCGACGAGGTCCGCGACATGCTCAGCGACGACGGCCTCATCCCCGGCTGACCGCCGAATTCCAGCGATCACCGCAGTGCGGGTCGGCCGGCCCTACGCGCCGGGCAGGGCAGCTGCGAGCTCCGGCACGTGCCCTGGGGATCACCGGTTCTTGAACTCCTCGATGGCCGTCCGGCTCGCCTGGTGCATCGCTTCGCTTCCGGCGTGCCCGGAGTCCTCGATGATGTGCAGTTGCGCGTCCGGCCACGCCTTGGCCAGCTCCCACGGCGCCTGTACCGGGCAGCTCATGTCATGGCGGCCGTGGACCACCACCCCCGGGATCCCGGCCAGCTTGGGGGCGTCGCGCAGCAGTTGGCCGTCCTCCAGCCAGGCGTCGTTGCTGAGGAAGTGGGCGCAGATCCGCACGAATGCGATCCGCGCGTCGACCTCGCGATTGCCGTACAGGCCGGGCACGCCGTTGGGTTCGTCCGCGATGACCGCGTCCTCCCAGGCGAGCCAGGTGGCGGCGGCCTTCTCCCGGACGGCCGGGTCGGGGTCCTCCATCAGCCGCGCGTAGGCCGCGAGCAGGTCGCCGTCCCGCTCGTCCTCGGGGACGCCGTCGCGGAACCGGTCCCACGCCTCGGGACGGAACCGCCCGGCGCCCCGGTAGAGCCAGTCGACCCCGGAACGGTCGGCGAACATCGCCGCCTGAATGACGATCTCGCTGACCCGCTCGGGGTGCTGCTGCGCGTAGGCCAGGACGAGCGTCCCACCCCAGGACACGCCGTCCAGCAACCACCGCTCGATGCCGAGGAGTTCGCGCAGCCGCTCCATGTCGTCGATCAGGTGCTGCGTGGTGTTCAGACTCATGTCCGCCGCCGGGTCGCTGGCGTGCGGGGTGCTGCGACCGCAGTTGCGCTGGTCGAAGCGGATGACGCGATAGCACTCGGGATCCCAGGCCCTGGTCGGCCGCTGCGGCGCGCCCGCCCCCGGGCCGCCGTGGACGAACAGGGCGGGCTTGCCTTCGGGGTTGCCGAGTTGCTCGTAGTAGACGCGGTTGCCGTCTCCGGTGTCGAGGAATCCACTGTCGTACGGACTGGTGGGAGCGTAGAGATCGACCATAACCATCGATCCTAGGCTGCGATCGGTGATGGAGCGCGGTGATTTTCACAAGAGCTGATTGACCGTCATCTCACTGAAGCAGCAACGGTCGTGGTGCGTTACGGCTTTCGGTGGCGTCCCCGGCCGGCCACCGTCGGATTGCGCAGGCCCGTACTCTCCGGGCGCGGCATCATCCCCCGCATCACGCCGTCACCGGTGATCCCGTGAAAGGCACGCTGAGCCGCCGCGTAGCCATCCGTCGCACCGACCACCACCCACTGGACCCCGTCCCACTCCTCGACGACCCGGGGCGCGGCGGGGTCGACGTGGGAGGCGCGCAGGACGCCGTCGGCATGGCTGACACGCCGTTCACCGACCTTGCGGCGAAGGGCATCACGCCGTGCCGCCCACAGCTCCAGCGGCTCCTCGGACTCGTCCACGACGTCCTCCCTCAGATCGTCCAGGCGTTGGCCGGGGCGTCCAGCCATGCCCGATGGATACCGTCGGAGGTTACCGTCAGCCCGAACCGTCCGGGGCCCGGCTTGGGATGGCCACTTCGGTGGTGTTGATCAGGGCGAGTCGGATTCGGGTCTAGGCGCGGAAGGCCCTCCGAAGGAGTTCGCCGAACTCGGCGGGGTGTGTGGTCAGGCCGGTGTGCCCGCCGGGGAAGTGCTGGAGTTCCGTGCCGAGGCGCTCGGCCAGGAAAGCGGCGGGACGGTAGGGCAGCTCGCCGCGTGAGTCCTGGCCGCAGGCGAGCATGAGCCGGTCCGACAGTGCCTGCAGCTGGTGGATGTCCGGGGCGTAGGACATGAAGCTGGGCACGATGCGCCCGACGAAGTACGGCAGGTTGGCCATCGTCTGTTCGGCCCGCGCCGCTGCTTGCGGCGGAAGCTTGATTTCGGCCTTCGGCTCGGTGGTGTCGCCGTCCTTCTTCAGACCTGCGGCGAACACGGCCATCGCCGGCATGAGCCCCTGTGCGCGGAACGTTGCCTGCACGCGTGCGATGAGCGCTCGGTGTTCGGAGGCGTCCGGCAGGACCTCCACGATCGGCGGCTCGTGCGCCACGACGCGTTCGAGGCGTTGGGGACGGGTGGTGAGCAGGTGCAGGGCGGTGATCGCGCCCGAGCTGGAGCCGAACACCCGGGCGGGTTCACCTGGCGACAGCAGTTCCAGTATCCGGAACGCGTCGTCGGCGTGCTCGGCCACTTGCTGCTCGGCCTCGGGGTCGTCCAGCGTGCTTCGGGACATGCCGCGCGGGTCGTAGGTCGCGACGGTGTATTCGGCGGCCAGGTCGTGGGCGATGGCGTCGAAGGAGGCCGCGCCGCCCGTTCCTCCGGGGATCAGCAGCAGGAGCGGGCCGTGGCCGCGCACTTCGTAGTGCAGGGTCGCACCGTTCACGCGCAGGTGGCCGATGGTCGGGTCGGTCATGAGGAGTCTCCTTCTCGAGACGGGGGCCAGTGCTCCAGGAGGGTGTGCAGGGCGTCGAGGGCGCGGACCCAGGAGTGCTGCGGCGAGCGCTTGTGCGCGAACCCGCCCGCGGCCTCCAGGGCGACGAACCCGTGGAACGTGCTGCGCAGTAGCCGGACCGCGTCGGTCAGGTCGGGCTCGGTCAGTCCGTAGCCGCGCAGCATTCCGTAGGTCAGCTCGACCGCGCGCCGGGGTCCGGGCGCTTTTGCGGCCAGCTCGGGGTCGATCTGGATCGGGGTCTGCGTCGCCATGTAGCGGCCCGGATGCCGGTGGGCGTACTCCCGCCAGGCGTTGGCAAACGCGACCAGCGCGTCCCTGCCCGCCCGCCCGGCGGTCGCCTCCGCGATACGGATGGTCTTCTCGTCCGCCGCAAGGAGCGCGATCCGTCCGCGCAGATCCTCCAGGCTGCGGACGTGCGTGTAGAGGCTCGCGTCCTTCACGCCGAGCCGCCGCGCAACCTGCGACATGGTCACCTGGTCGAGCCCGACCTCGTCCGCCAGCTCGGCGCCCGCGATCGTCACCCGCTCCGCCGTCAGTCCGGCCCGCACCATGCACCCTCCCAAGATCCTAGGGCCCCTAGGTTATACCTAGGAGTCCTAGGAATGCCAAGCAGGAGTGCGTTCACGCGGGTACCGCTGTTGCGGATGACGGGGAATCAGAACTGGCCACCAGCGCCTGTGCGTGCGGCTGCCCGCCTGGCCGGTCGACTGTCAGGCGCGTCTACAACCCCGGCCGCACCGGACGAAGGCCGCGCCCCGCTGCTCGGCAGGGCAGTCCCCTGGTGGGCTGATGTGCCGTCAGGCCGCCTTGTCCAGGCGGATCCCGGCGACGACGGACTTGCCGCGCGTCGGACGGGGCAGGACGGCCCAGGCGTCGCAGAGCGCGTCCACGAGGAGCAGGCCCCGGCCGCCGCAGGCGCGGGGGCCGGGCGTGCCGCGGGTCGGGTGGCCGGGGCCGGGGTCGGAGACGGCGAGCCAGTAGTGGCCGTCGGCGGTCCAGAGGACCAGTTCGATCACCTCGTCCTCCTCAGGGTCGGTGCCGTGCAGGATCGCGTTGGTGACCAGCTCGGAGGTCAGCAGGCGCAGCTCGTAGGAGAGTTGGGCCGGACAGTGACGCGGCAGCGTATCCCGGACCACCTGCCGGGCGCGGGGCACCGAGGCGAGGCGGGCGGGGAAGCGCCAGTGGGTCGGGACGGCGGGGACGGTGAGGGTGGGGGAGGGGAGCGGGACTGCAGGCATGGCTGACTCCGTGAGGGAGTGGGGTGGTTGACGCGGCGGGGCCGGTGGCTTGCCTCCCTGGGCGCGGGCACACCTGGTCCAGGGCAGGTGGGCGTGCTCGCGCGGTGCACTTCCGGCGTTGCCGTATGCATCTGCTGCGCTACTCAAAGTAGGGCATCGGGAGCACATGTGCCACCTGCTCATGGGAAATGGACCAAGGATCCTGAAGCGAGGCACACTGGGCCGCACGTACGGAGAGGGAGCAGATGCCGCCGAGGAGCAACCCAACAGCCCGTCAGCAACGCCTTGGTGCTGAGCTTCGCAAGCTCCGCGAAGCCTCAGGCCTGACCACAGAGCAGGCGGCTGCCGTTCTTGCTACGAACCGCACCGTGATCACGAGCACTGAGGCTGGACGTCACGGCATCAGCCCCGAGCGGGTGCGTCGGTTGGCCTGCAACTACGACTGTGCGGATTCGGCGTTGGTCGAGGCGCTGATGCGGATGGCTGCTGAACGAACCAGGGGATGGTGGGAGGACTTTCGGGGGATTCTCCCGCCGACGTTCTTGGACATCTCTGAGCTGGAATGGTTCGCCAAGCGGCTCCGAATGAGCACCATGACCCACATCCCTGGCCCGTTCCAGACCGAGGCCTTCGCTCGCGCGTTGTTCGCCGCAGCGATCCCGGCGTTGCCGGCTGATGAGTTCGATGCTCGGCTCGCTCATCGGCTCCAGCGGCGGCGGGCGCTCGATAGGCCTGACGCACCTCCATATGTGGCCATAATTCACGAAGCCGCGCTGCGTATCGAGGTCGGTGGCCGGGAGACGCTGCGCGAACAGCTGCACTCCACCCTGGAGATGGCGGACCGCGACAACGTCACTGTCCAGGTCATCCCGTTCTCGGCCGGAGCTTTTCCGGGGTCAGGCCAGTCCATCCTCTATGCCGAGGGTGATGTACCGAGCCTGGATGTGGTGCAACTTGACCGGACGACCGTTGCCGAGTTTCTTCATGTCGAAGCTCAACTCCGCAAGTTTTCACTTCAGCTGGACCAGATGCAGCGAGTTGCCCTGTCGCCGGAGCAGACCCGTGACCTGATCCACGCCATCGCACGCGAGCTATAGGAGAGGTCGCTATGTCTGAAATTACCTGGGAAGCTCCCTTCTGCCAGGACTCCGGAAATTGCTTCCGCCTGGGCACCGACGCCGCCGGCAATGCCTACATCGCCGTCGCCGGTCAGGAGGATCATCCCCTCACCGACTCCATAGACGCCCTGCGCACCCTCATTCTCGACATCAAGGCGGGCAAGGCCGACCACCTCCTCTAACGCCCTACGACCCGTCCGCTCCACGCGAACGCGCCCCCGTGTCAAGGCATGGCCGGACGGGGGCGCGTTCTGCGTTCAGCCCACCCCGCGGCTGCGGACCCGGACCGGCTCCGCCACTGCCCTCGCTCCTTCGGGTTGGAACCTCGCGACATCCGAATGTGGACGACGGCGGTTCAGCCGTCGAGGCTGTCGAGTGCGGTTTCGGCGTAATGGGGCCAGGCATGGGCGTGGGTGACGGGGATGGCGACCCAGTCCTTGAACGGCCGGTGCTTGCCGGAGGGGTCGAAGAGTTCGGTTCCGGGCAGGGCAAGGGCCTCGGTGTGGGCGTGGGTGCCCGCGCCGAGCCGGAAGGCCAGCAGGTCGCCCTTGAGGCAGGCGAAGGCTTTGCCGTGGACCTTGAGGGCACGTTTGCCGAACATTGCTCCAGCGGTGGCACCGCGTGGGGCGAGGTCGGTGGCGATCTCGCCGAACAGGTCGTCAGAGGTCATGTGGCGGGTCCTCGCTCCTTCGAGTTGAAACGTCTCGCGACATCCAACCGGCACGTGGCCTGCCGACGCCAATCCGGTGAACCTTCTTCCTTGTCATTGAGACCGCCCGACGGGGGCGGTCATGGCGTCACCTCGAAGCGAGAACTCGGTGGCGAGCTCGGGCCGTTGCAGACGAACATGCACCACATGAGTGACCAACCCGCGCGATGGAGCCAGGCAGTCGTCTACCCCGACATGTGGGCTGATCCGGACGACGACCCGCGACACAGCGAGAACAGTCCGGACGGCGAGCTTGCGACGCTGCATGACTTCCTGACGAACTACCGCATGACCCTGCGGATGAAGTGCGAGGGCCTGTATGCGGAGCAACTGGCCCGACGGTCGGTTCCGCCGTCGACGATGTCGCTGCTCGGCCTGGTGCGGCACCTCGCCGAGGTGGAACGGGACTGGCGCAACTGGATCAGCGATGGCGACCCGCTGCCGAAGCTGTACGGCGAGCGTAACGCGGACTTTGCCGGAACTGTCGCCGTACAGGCCGAGGTTGACACCGCGTTCTGTGATCTTCAGCGCGAGCAGGCCGCGACCGACGCCGCGCTGGCCGAGCACCCGGACCTGAACGAGCGTGTGGGGAAGGACGGGATCGCGGTTCGGGAGCTGATGGTGCACAGGATCGACGAGTATGCCCGTCACTGCGGGCACGCCGACCTGTTGCGCGAGTGCATCGACGGCAGGGTGGGCCAGTGAGGGCGGCCGGGGTCAACAGCCGCCCCACCGGCCCGGGTACCTCGCTGTTTGGCCGTCGGCACGTTCGCGGATCGGGCAGGCCCAGTGACACCGAGCGCCGCCCGCCCAGTAGCCGCCCGCGAGTGCTGGTGGCCACCCGGGCTGCGGTGGGTCAGTGCATCAGTGGGATCGCCAGGGCGACCGCGGCCAGCGCGGCCACCAGCAGCAGCCACTTCCGCGAGCTCGCGCGGCTCCGCCTGTCGAGGCCGTCCAGCCGGCCGATGCCCCGACCGTATGTCTGACCGAGCCACAGGTAGGCGGCGCCGGCGTCCTGGCCGCTCTTGCCGTGGTGGTGGTGATGGTGGTGGCCGCCGAAGTTGCCACCGTGGTGATGGCCGCCGAAGCCGCCGCCGTGGTGACCGCCGAAGTCGCCTCCGCTGTGACCGTCCATGGAGCCCTCCCCTGAGTGTCGCTTCTCTCGAGCGTGCCACTTCTCGGCCCGCGCTACCTCAGCGCAGGCTCTGAACTGTGAAACCGCCACCACGCTGATCTTCGTCAACTCCGTTGTGCGAATAGCCGAGGAGACGCAGGTTTCGGACGAGACGCCGGTCAACAGGCAACAGCAGCGCCGCCGCCGGGGCCGCCACGCGGCGAGGCGACCGCGACCACACCCCGGCAGCCTGGTGCGGTCGTCGGCGGTGATGGCGCTCGGCACGGTGGCGTCGCGGGTGACCGGGCTGGTGCGGCTGGTGCTGCAGGGAGCGGCGCTCAGTTCGGGGCTGGTGGCCAGTACTTACAACACGGCGAACACCGTGCCGACCAGCATCTCCGTGCTGCTGGTGGGCGGCGCGCTCAACTCGGTGCTGGTGCCCCAACTGGTGCGGGCCCGGGCGGAGCACGCGGACGGTGGACGCGCGCATGAGCAGCGGCTGATCACGCTGGTGCTCTGCGTGCTGGGCGTGGGGACGGTGCTGGCGGTGCTGGCGGCACGCCAGATCGTCAGCCTCTACATGCCGGACTCGCCGCACGACCACGGGGCCTTCGAGCTGACCGTGGTCCTCGCACGGTTTCTGCTGCCGCAGATCTTCTTCTACGGCCTGTACGCCGTGCTGGGACAGGCGCTCAACGCGCGGGGCAGGTTCGGCGCGATGATGTGGACCCCGGTGCTGAACAACGTGATCTTGATCAGCCTGTTCGGCCTGTACCTCTGGTTGGTGGCCTCCCCGCTCACGGTCACGGAGGTGACGCCCGCTCAGGTGCGGCTGCTCGGTATCGGCACCACGGCGGGGATCGTGGTGCAGGCGCTAGCGCTGGTGCCGTACCTGCGCGCGGCCGGCTTCCGCTGGCGGCTGCGCTTCGACTGGCGCGGTGCGGGGCTGCGCAAGAGCGTGAGCGCCGCGCGGTGGACGTTGCTGGTGATGCTGGCGAACCAGGTCGCGATCACCGTGGTGACGCGCTACGCCAACGCGGCCGACCTGCAACTCCCTCAGGCCGGCGTGGGGAACACCGCCTACTCCTACGCGCAGACGATCTGGATCCTGCCCCAGTCGATCGTCACCGTCTCCCTGATCACGGCGCTGCTGCCCCGGTTGAGCCGCGCGGCGGCCGAGCGGCGCCTGGACGACGTGCGCGCGGACCTCTCGCGCGGGCTGCGGGCCACCGGCGTGGTGATCGTCCCCGCGGCCTTCTTCTTCCTCGCCTTCGGCCCCCAGCTCGCGGCGATGCTGTTCTCGCACGGTTCGACCGACGCCCGGCCGATGGGGCACATGCTGCAGGCGCTGGCGCTCGGGTTGATCCCGTGCTCCGCCCAGTCGTTGCTGCTGCGCGGCTTCTACGCGTTCGAGGACACCCGCACGCCGTTCTGGGTGGCGCTCTGGATCTCGGCCTTCAACATCGCGCTGGCCATCGCCTGCCACCTGCTGCTCCCCGAAACGTGGGCGGTCACGGGCATGGCCGCCGCGTACAGCGTCTCGTACGCGATCGGCGTGCTGGTCACCGCGGTCTGGCTGCGCCGCCGACTCGCGGGCCGGCTGGACGGCAAGCGGCTGACCCGCACCTACGGGAAGTTGACGGTCGCCGCCGGGGCGGCCGGCGCGGCCGGCTGGGCGGCGGCGCATGCGGGTTCGGTGGCGCTCTGGGGGCCGGTGCTCGAACTGGTGGCAGGCGGTGGGGTGATGCTGGTGCTGTTCCTGGCGCTCGCCAGGGTGCTCAGGATCGGCGAACTGCGGATACTGCCGGGCCTGCGGTGAGCAGCTCAGCAGGGTCGGCCTAGGATCGGTGAACCGGAACAACCAACGGGTGGGCATGAGATGAAGCGCGCGACGGGGGCCCTGCTGGGGCTGGCGATCGGGGATGCGATGGGCTTTCCCACCGAGTTCAACACCCTCGCGCAGATCGAGGCGAAGTTCGGGTCGTGGCGCACGCTCCCGCTGCCGATCTCCTCGGGTACCGCCTATGTCACCGACGACACCCAGATGACGCTCGCGCTCGGCGAGGGGCTGCAGGTGGCGCTGTCCGGCGGCCCACTCACCGCCGAGCGGATGGAACCGCCGGTCCGCGAGCACTTCCTGGCCTGGTACCACTCGCCCGAGAACAACCGGGCCCCGGGCGGCACCTGCCTGCGGGCCTGTGAGGCGCTGGACCGGGGTGGCGTCTGGCAGGCGGCCAGTGAGGTCGGTTCCAAGGGCTGTGGGGCGAACATGCGGGTCGCGCCGCTCGGCCTGATCCCGGGTCTGAGCGCCGAACAGCGCTCCGGTGCGGCCCAGTTGCAGTCCGGCCTCACCCACGGCCACCCCACCGCGCTCGCTGCCAGTGACCTGACCGCGCACACCGTTCACCTGTTGGCCCAGGGCACTGCGCCGACCGACCTGCTGCCGCTGCTGCGCGCCTACGCGCAGGAGAGCCGGGAGGTCTACCGGGCCGACTGGTTGGGCGACCTGGCCGAGCACGCCCAGGACCCGGACCGGGTCTCCTTCATCGCCCGGGGCTGGGCGGAGTGTCTGGCCGTCCTGGACCGGGTGGCGGCCGCACTGCCCGCCGCCGATCCGGAGGCCGACCCCTGCCTGGCCACCGGCGCCGGCTGGATCGCCGAAGAGGCCTTCGCCACCGCCCTTTTCTGCTTCCTCCAGCATCCCGACGATCCGGTGACCGCGGTGCGCCGTGGCGCCTACTCCTCAGGTGACTCCGACTCGATCGCCGCGCTGGCGGGAGCCTTCGCCGGTGCGTGCCACGGGGCGGCGGCCTGGCCGTCGGAGTGGGTGGCGGTCATCGAGTACCGCGAGCGTCTGCTGGCCCTCGGCGCGGCCTGGGATCGTTAGGGGGCCGCTGCGCTCGGCCCGGGTGGCCAGCACCACCGCTGCGCGGGGCTCTGAGTCCAGAGCCCCGCGAGCTGCGCCCGGCTACCGGGTCAGTAGTTGACGATCTGCAGATTGCCGGTGTTCCCGTTCACGGTGCCGCCCACGTACAGGGTGCCGTCGTCGGGGCCGACGGCGAGGCCGCTGACCGAGTCCTCGTTCAGCCCGCTCACCGTCTCGTCCGGGAGGGCCGCGCCCGTGGTGGCGTTGAAGGCGAGCACCGAGGGGCCGTTGGTGTAGTCGTTCTCGACCACGTAGAGCCGGCTGCCGTCCGCGCTGACCTGCGGGTAGTCCAGCTCGCCGGTGCCACTCAGCAGCCGGAGGTTCGTGGTGACGGTGTCGGTGGCGGGGTTGATCAGTGCGCCGGCGCCGCTGCCGGTGCCGTTCACCGCGAACAGGCGGCTGCCGTCCGGGGTGAACGCCAGCGCGTAGTCGTAGGCGGTGGCGGTGCCCGGGACGGTGCCGACCAGGCTCGGTGCGGCGCCGGCCGTGCTCAGGTGCAGCACGCCGGCGATGCTGCCGACGTACACGTCGTGGCTGCCTGGTCGGACCGCCACCTCGCCCAGTTCGCTGGCCGGCACCTGGACCTGCGTGGTGAACGCCCGCTGCGCGGTGGCGAACTCCAGCACCCGGCCCTGCCCGTACTGACGGTAGGTCTCCGGCCCGTCCTGGGCCAGGTAGAGGGTGGACCCGTCCGGGCTGAGCGTCAGCCCCTCGGTCACGCCCGGGGTCCAGCCGGTCGGGCGGGGTTGGTCGGGCAGGGTGAGTGAGGCGAGTGCGGTCAGCGAGGCGGTGTCGACCACGCTGAGGGCCTGCCCGTTCAGCACGTAGAGCAGCGAGCCGTCCGCGCTGAGTGCCAGGTACGGTCGCCACTGGTCGGCGCCCAGGACGAGCTGCCCGGTCACTGTGTCGGCCTGGGTGTCGACCACCTTCACCACGACGTTGTTGTTCGCGTCGGTCGCCACGACGTAGGCCTTGCTGCCGTCCGGGCTGACCACCGGCGTGACGTCCTCGGTGCCCACCGCGATGGTGGCCTCGTTGCCGGAGACCGGCGGGGTCGATGTGACGGGCGTGGCCGCGGTGGCCACGCCGGCGGCCGGGCCGAGCAGCGCCGCGACAGCGAACGCCGCGGTGCCCCAACGGAAAGTCCGTGCAGGAGACTTCATGTGTAGCTTCCCTCCCCATGGCACCGCACGACGCGCTGCCGCAGGGCACGCTAGACGCTGCCCGGTCGAGGTGGAAGGGGGCCTGGGCGGGGGCCGTCCGCTCGCGAACCTCCGACCTGGACCGATCCGGGCCGGCGCGAGCCGGCACGGGCCCACTGTTCGTCCGCCGGTCACCTTCCCGAGCGGGATGAGATTTCTTCGCCGTGCTCGCAACCTCGGCCGGTGTCGCGCGTCTGGTGGGTTGAAGGCGCCCTTCAGCTGATGTTCCAGACCTTGTTTCCGTCACTTCCTCGGGAGAGTCACATGTCCTTGCACGCCAAGCGGAACTACCGTCCCCGCGCCCGCGTCGTGGGTACCGTCACCGGTATCGCGCTGCTGCTGGGCGGCGGCTTCGCTGCGCAGGCCGTCGCCGACTCCGGCGTGAAGGTGACCGACGCCACGCCGACGGTCACCACCACCGGGGACGCGACCCCGCAGGTCGCGTCGACGCCTGGCGTCTCGACGCCCGGTGTCTCGACGCCGGGCGGCGGTTCGAAGGTCGTGAGCCCGGGCACGTCGGCCGATGCTTCGAAGGTCGTCAGTGCGGGCACTCCGGCCAGCGCGGGCAAGTCCGGCGTCGTGACCGCTCCGGCGGCTGCCCCGGCGGCCGCCTCGGCCGAGGGCGCGCCGCGGGTGATCCAGCCGGGCAGCGGCGTCCAGAAGTAGCAGCAGTACCAGTACCAAGGGGCGGGCCGGCCGCTGCGCAGGTCGGCCCGCCCCTCCCGCTCCACCCGCAACGGATCGAGGCCCATGCAGTACGCCATTCCCGCAGCGTCGCCCTGGTGGTCCCGGTTGCTCTCCCGGATGACCGAAGCCGGGGACCCGCAGGTCCGGGGACGTCAGCTGCGGGCCGTCGGTACGTCGTCCTACGACGACGAGCCGCCGCCCACGCTGACCGAGCTGTACTGGGCACGGCGACTCGACATGCTGCGGCTCGCGATCTTCCTGGTGGATGATCGGCACACCGCCGAGGACGTCGTTCACGACGCCTTCGCCGCGCTCTGCCGCACCTACGGCACCTCGCTGGACGGCCTCCAGGATCCCGGGGCCTACCTGCACACGGCCGTCGTCAACGCGGCCCGCTCCGTGCTGCGCAGGCGCCGCACCGCCCGTGCCTACACCCCGCCGCACCAGGGTTACGGGCCGCCTGTCGACGAGGGGCTGCTGCTTGCCGAGGAGCACCGTGAAGTTCTCGTCGCGCTCGCAGAGCTGACGGACCGTCAGCGTGAGGTGCTGGTACTGCGCTACTGGTCGGAGCTGACCGAGGCGCAGATCGCCCAGACACTCGGGCTGTCGCGCGGCACGGTGAAGTCCACCGCGAGCCGCGCGCTGGACATCCTGGAGAAGAAGCTGGGGGAGGAGCGATGAAGCCGACTGCCGAGGACCGCCGGTCCGCGACCGAGGACCGGTTGCGCGCCGCGCTGGCCGCCCGCGCCGCGCTCGTCACGCACCGCGACCTGCGCCACGACGCGCCGCCGCAGGGCCGCAGTTGGGGAGTGCGCCGGGTGCGCGGGGTCGCCTTCGCCGTGCTCGGGGCGGCTGCCGCCGTGGCGGCCGGGTGCCTGCTGCTGCCCGGCAACCCGCCGGACCCGGCGCCGTTGCTGCCTGCCGGCACCCCGGGCATCAGCGGACCATCGCCGTCCGCACCCGCGAGCCCGGTCGGCCCGTCCGTCGTGAGTCCTGGCGTGCTCAGCACGCCGTAGCCGGGGGTGTGACCGCCAGCAGGTCATTGGCAGGCGGGACAGGGCATCGGTACCCCGTCGCCGCCCATCGGGCCGACGCTGAGGGTCGTGGAGCTGACCATGATCGCGTCGTCGGCCGGGGACTTGGCGTACAGGTTGTCGATGTCGGCGACCAGCGGCTGGGTCTCGTTCGGCGGGATGACCTGGACCTTGACCGCGCGCGGGTAGCCCGCGCTGGCGCCCGGCGCCTTGGTGTCGAACTGGACGTAGGCGGCGCTCGCGGTCTGCGGGCTGTTCGAGCTGCGGGGGGCGAGGGTCTGCTGGACGGGCTTGCCGCTGCCGCTCGAGGCTGCGTTGCGCACGTCCTTCATGCCGAGTGGCCGGCCGGTGCTCTGATCGAGCAGTTCCACGCCTGGGTAGCCGTACAGCGTGCAGGTGTGGGTGGAGGTGTTGATGAGCTGGATGTAGAAGTCGCCCTTGCCGCCGCTGGGCGAAGGGGCGTCCTGCGGGCCCATGATGACCTGGAGCAGGAGGTCGCTCGAGTGACAGGCGGTGCCGGCCGAGGCGGGAGTTGCGCCCGAGGTCACGGGCGCGTTGGTCACGGGCGCGCTGGTCACCGGTGCGTCAGTGACCGGCAGGTTGGTGGCCGGTGCACTGGTGGCCGGCGCGCTGGCCGTCCTCGAGGGCGCAGCGGCCGTGGTGGCTGGCGCACCGGCTGCCGTACCCGAGGACGTGGCGCCGCACGCCGTGAGCGCCACCCCGGCCGCCAGCGTCACCGCGAGCCGTTGAATTCGCATCAGTTCCCCCAGGGTCCAAGCCAGTTGACGCCTTACGTTGTCCTTACGCCAGGGCGATCGCCGACGGTTTCAGCTGTTACCGTCCTGGAACACGACCGGTACGGCTGGCAGGATCGTTTCATGGACCGACCTGTGGACCGACCCGTGGTGACCCTGCGCAAGATCACGCTCGACGACTGGCCGGCCGTGCACTCCTGGGCCGGGCTCGAAGAGGCGTGCCGCTACCAGGCCTGGGGGCCGAACACCGAGGAGCAGACCCGCGCGTTCGTGGAAGTCGCTGCCGCAGGCTGGGCGCAGGACGATCAGCGGCGGTTCAGCTACGTCGCCTGCCTGGCGGACGAGGTCGTCGGCATGGGGGAGTTGCACATCCGCAGCCGGTCCCAGCGGCAGGGCGAGATCAGCTACGTCGTGGCCCCGCGCGCCTGGGGACGGGGTGTGGGCACGGCGATCGGGTGGGAGCTGCTCACGCGCGGGTTCGGGGAGTTGGGGCTGCACCGGATCTACGCCACCTGCGACCCGCGCAACCTCGCGTCGGCCCGGGTGCTGCGCAAGCTCGGGATGAGCCATGAGGGGCGGCATCGGCACACCGCGCTGATCCGGGACGGCTGGCGGGACTCCGAGGTGTTCGCGATCCTCGAGACGGAGCACGGCTGAGACGGAGCACCGCTGAAGCCCGGTGCGGCCCGGTGCTGCCTCAGCGTCGTGCGTGGCGGATCTTCACCCGGCCGAACTGCAGGGTTCCCGTGATCCGGACCGTCGGTCCGCCGCCGTGAGCGCCTCGCGGGGCGCGGTAGTCCGGGGCCTTCCACACGCCGCGCAGATCCTCGAGGTCGACGACCGCGTCGCGCGGAACCGTGATCTTCGCCCGGCCGGTGCCGAGCTGCAACTCGATGTCGACCACCGGGTGTTCGATGACCGCCCGGGACAGGTCGAGGTGCACTCTGCCGAAGGCGGACTCGACTCTGAGGACCCGGGGGACCCGCCAGACGCCGCGCCGTCGGATCGCTCCGCTCATCGCGCCGATCGTGGAGGCGGCTCCCGGCTTCTCGGCCGGGAGCGAGGCCAGGGCCGGCACGAGGTCACCACGCGTCCGGGCGGTGAGGACCCGCTGGAGCAGTGCGTCCATGTCCTCGTGCGAGAGGTGCCCTTCGGCGTACGCCTCTTGCAGGCGCCGCACGGCCGTGTCGCGATCGTCCTCGGTGATCCGTGGCGGTGGGTCTTCCGGCAGCGAGGTCACCTCGCCACTCTACGCCGTGACCTCCGCCGAATCCCCGCCGCCGGCGGCGAGCTGTTCCGCCAGTGAGCGGTGAAAGGCGGTCACCAGCGCCTGGGTCAGCAGGGGTTCGATCTGTCCGGCCTGCTCGCGCATCCGGTCGACCTCGGCGTCGTCGGCGCCGCTCTCGCGGAACGGCTTCCAGACGGTCTCGCGGAAGAGGCGGTGCAGTTCGCGGGCGGTGGCCTGGCTGTGCAGGCGGACAACGGCGCGGGTGGCGACGATGGTCTCCAGCGGGATCGGCAGGTCCAACACCCGTGCGCCCAGCGGGAGCAGGCCCGGGTCGACCAGGAACTCGTCAGCGCGGTCGGTGCGTTGGAGGGCGCCCATGGCGACCAGCTGGTCCAGGTCGGCCTCCGAGAGGTCGCGGCCGACCCGGCGGGAGAGTTGGCCGGTGCTGGCCTGCTCGGCGGTCTCCGGGGCCCAGACGGCGATCAGGGCGCGGTGGATGGCCAGGTCGAGGGCGCTGATGTCGGGCGGGAGCTGGTCCAGGTAGCGCTCGATCGCGGCGAGCGTGAGGCCCAGGCGCTGCAACTCCTCGATCAGCTCCAGGCGGTCCAGGTGCTCGGCCCCGTACAGGCCGACCCGGCGCGGCCCCAGCTGTGGTGGCGGCAGCAGGCCCCGGCTGCCGTAGAAGCGCAGGGTCCGCACGGTCACCCCAGCGCGGGCGGCGAGTTCGTCGACGGTCATACGCAGCACGGTGGGGGCTCCTGGTGGGACAGTCCTGCTGTGACAGTAGCAGTGTGACCATCCCACCAAGGCCATCCCACCAAGGCCATCCACCAAGGCCCGAAGGCAGCCCGAAGTCAGCCCGCCAGCTCCGCGTGGTGGCGCTTGGCGACCTCGGGGTGAGCGCGCAGGTAGCCTTTCAGCTCGTTGCGCCCGAACTCGGCGTAGAGCGGGTTGGCCGGGTCCTCCGTCGCGCCGGGGGCGTGGTGGGCGTGCGGGAACTCCAGCGGCTCGATGTGGGCGTCCAGCCGCGGGTTGTAGAAGAACGGCACCGAGTAGCGCTCGCGGCCGCCGGGCGGGCTGACCACGCGGTGGTTGGTGGCCTTCAGGTAGCCGTCCGTGGCGACCTCCAGCAGCTCGCCGAGGTTGACCACGAAGGAGCCCGGCATGGACGGCACGTCCAGGAAGTCGCCGTCGGGCATCTCCACCTGCAGCCCGGGCACGCCGTCGGTCAGCAGCAGGGTGAGGAAGCCGTAGTCCTTGTGCGCGCCGACCCCCTGGCCGCCGCCGTCGGGGGCGCTGCCGGGGTAGCGGACCAGCTTGAGGCGCAGGTGCGGGTGGCCGGCGAAGGCGTCGTCGTAGAAGTCGGGCTTGGCGCCGATCGCGGTCAGCAGCTCGTGCAGCAGGCGGTCGGCGACGGCGCTCAGGCGCTCGATCCAGTGCAGCGAGGCCCTGCGCAGCTCGGGCAGGCCCGCCGGCCACTGGTTGGGGCCCTCCAGCCACCAGTAGTCCGGCTCGTCGGCCGCGGGGCGGTGCGGGGGCAGTTCGGCGCCGATGTCGAGCTGGTCGCGCCAGTCGCTGCGACCGCCGGTGCGCTCGTCGCCGATCCGCGTGTAGCCGCGGAAGTGCGGGGAGTTGAGGTTGCTGATCGCCAGCCGCTCAGCCTCGGGGAGGGCGAAGAAGGCGTGCATCGCCTCGGTCAGTTCGGCGGTCTCGCGCTCGGTGACGCCGTGGCCGATCAGGTGGAAGAAGCCCACCTCGGTGGCCGCCCGGTTCAGTTCGTCCTGGAACGCGGCCCGCTGCTCGGGGGTGCCGGAGGCGGCCGAGAGGTCGATCACCGGAAGGCCGGTGGATATGTGCTGCTGCTGCGACATGAGGGTGACATCCGCTGGGTTCGGCCCGGCCGGTCCCGGCGGTGGCCGGGTGGACCGGGGACGCTGCGGATGATGGCGCGGCGCCCCCGGTGCCGGGGTCCTGAAAGGTGAGGGTGAGGGGTCAGCGGTGGCCGCGACAGGACATGCTCGTGACGCGGAGCAGGTCCACGTGGCGACGCCTGACGAGAATGAGCACGTCCACCAGGGTAGAGGGCTCAGGGGGGTGGGTGGATTGTGACCTGCATGACAGGCGATTATGCGGGCGGGTCCTGCAGCCCGTCGATACGCAGATCGGCCAGTCGTACCTGGTACCAGACAACGGTGGTCTTTCCGCCCGCCCAGTCCTCGGTGAGGATCACGGTGGTGTGGCCGGCGCCGCTGCCCTCGTCCTTCACCGACCAGTCGTTCGGTCCGTTCTGGGCGCGGAAGATCGGATCCGCCTGGTGCGAGGTCGCCCACTGGCTCAGCTCGTTGTTGAGCTCCGTGGTGAGGAACTCCTGGCGCACCTCGAGCGGGTCCTGGTTGGGGGTCTGGCCCAGGACGGCGTCCCGGTATTGGCCGAAAAAGGCGTTTACCTGGTCTTCGGCCCGGGTCCGCTGCGGCACCGCGTGCGCGGGGGCGGCCAGCAGACCGGCGAGTGCGAGGGAGGAGACCGCGGCGAGCGCGGTGCGGATGCGTGGCATGCGGACATTCTGTTACCGCCTGGTCACGCTCCGTGGGATGCCGCGCTCACCAGTGTCGGAAGTCGGCTGAACCGACTTCCGACACCGCGCACCAGGCCGGTCAGGCCTGCGGCGCCTGCTCCGCGGCGATCTTGGCCCGCACCTCGTCCATGTCCAGCTGCTTCGCCTGCTGGATCAGGTCCTCCAGCGCGGCCGGCGGCAGCGCGCCCGCCTGGGCGAAGATCATCACGTTCTCCCGGATGATCGCCAGGGTCGGGATCGAGGTGATGTCGAAGGCTGCCGCGAGCTCCTGCTGCGCCTCGGTGTCGACCTTGCCGAAGACCAGGTCGGGATGGGCCTCGGCGGCCTTGTCGTAGACCGGCGCGAAGCTGCGGCACGGACCGCACCAGGACGCCCAGAAGTCGATCAGAACGAACGAGTCCGCGTTGACGACCTCGTCGAAGTTGTCCTTGGTGAGTTCCACGGTAGTCATGCCGCAGTCAACCGCCCTCGCCGCACGGCTATTCCGCGTCCCGGTAGGTCTCCAGCAGCCGCAGCCAGATCTCGCTGACCGTCGGATACGCCGGAACCGCGTGCCAGAGCCGGTCGATCGGCACCTCACCGACCACCGCCACCGTCGCCGAGTGCAGCAGGTCGCCCACCCCCGGCCCGACGAAGGTGACTCCGAGCAGCACCTCGCGGTCCAGGTCCACCACCATCCGGGCCCGACCCTGGTAGTTGTCGGCGGCCAGCGAGGCGCCCGCCACCTGGCCGATCTCGTAGTCGACCGCCTTGACCCGGTGCCCGGCCCGCCGGGCCTCGTCGGCCGAGAGGCCGACCGCCGCCACCTCCGGTTCGGTGAAGATCACCTGGGGCACGGCGGCCAGGTCGGCGGTGGCAACGTGCGGGCCCCAGGGGGCCGGGTCGACGGTCCGTCCCAGCGCCCGGGCGGCGATCGCGGCGCCCGCCATCCGGGCCTGGTACTTGCCCTGGTGGGTGAGCAGCGCCCGGTGGTTGACGTCGCCGGCCGCGTACAGCCAGCCGCCCTCGACGCCGCGCACCGCGCAGTGGTCGTCCACCGACAGCCAGTCGCCGTCGTTCAGGCCGACGCTCGCCAGGCCGAGACCGTCCGTGTGCGGCGCCCGGCCGGTGGCGTAGAGCAGCTCCTCGGCGGCCAGTTCGGTGCCGTCGTCGAGCCGGACGGTCACCACCGCGCCGTCCCGCGCGACCGACGCCACCTCGGCGTCGAACCGCACCGTGACGCCCGAAGCGCGCAGCCCGGCCGCCACCAGCTCGCCGGCGAACGGCTCCAGGCGCGGCAGCAGCCCGCCGCCGCGGACCAGCAGCGTGACCTGCGAGCCGAGCGCCTGCCAGGCGGCCGCCATCTCCACCCCGACCACCCCGCCGCCCACCACCAGCAACCGGGCGGGGGCCTCCTTGGCGCTGGTCGCCTCCCGGCTGGTCCAGGGCCGTGCCTCGGCCAGCCCGGGCACCCCGGCGGGCAGCACCGCCCGGGTGCCGGTGCACACCGCCACCGCGTGCCGGGCGGTCAGCACCCGCTCGCCGCCCTCCGGGGTGCGCACCACCACCCGGCGCACGCCGTCCAGCCGGCCCTCGCCGCGCACCAGGTCCGCGCCGATCCCGGCCACCCAGGCGGCCTGCCCGTCGTCCTTCCAGTTGGCGGTGAAGGAGTCGCGGCGGGCCAGCACGGCCGCCGTGTCCAGCTTCCCGGTGACGGCCTCGCGCGAGCCTGCCACCGCGCGGGCGGCGGCGAGCGCGGCCGACGGGCGCAGCAGCGCCTTGCTCGGCATGCAGGCCCAGTACGAGCACTCGCCGCCGACCAGTTCGCTCTCCACCAGCGCGGTGCTCAGCCCGGCGGCCCGGGTCCGGTCGGCCAGGTTCTCGCCGGTCGGGCCGGCACCCAGCACGATGACGTCGTACTCGGTCGTCGCGGCGGTCATCTGTGCGGTCATCTCGGTGGTCATGCGGTCTCCCTCGGGATGGCTGATGTTCCGTCAGCCATCCTGGAGCACCGCGGGCCGGAACGGGGTATCCCCGCAGCGCCGTGTGGTGTGCTCAGAGTGCCTTGCGGCGCTGCAGCAGCCCGAAGGCGGCCCAGCCCGGCAACACCGGCAGCAGCAGCGTGATCAGCCGGAACAGCACCACCGGCGCGTACGCCTGCGCGTTGCCGATCCCCGTGGTGGCCGACAGCAGGGCCGCGGTGGTGACCTCCACCCCGACCACCCCGCCCGGGGTCGGCGTCGCCGAGCCCAGCGCGTTGCCGAGCAGGAAGGCCACCGCCACGGCGGCGAAGCTCGCGGCCAGGCCGGTGGCCCGCACGCAGCAGTAGAGGCAGCTCACCATGGTCATCGAGATCACCAACTGCCCGAGCACGCCGACGGCCAGCCGGCCCGGGTGGCGCGTCAGATCCCGCAGCCGGGTCAGCGAGCCCTCGGTCAGCGGCCGCAGCCGGGCCAGCACCCAGCGCCGGGGACGGGGGACGATGAGCAGCGCGAGTGCCAGCGCGGCCAGCAGTCCGGCGCCGGTCAGCACGACCAACTCGGCGGTGCCGTCCGCGTGGTGGTCGGGCTGGAAGCCGGTCAGCCAGAGGAAGAAGGCCAGCTGCGCCATGTGCAGCACCAGCCCGAGCAGTTGCCCGGCCCCCACGCTGGAGGCCGCCGGGCCCGGCGCTATCCCGGCCCGCAGCAGCAGTCGGGTGTTCAGCGCCATCCCGCCGAAGCCGCCGGGTGCGACCAGCTTGACGAAGGCGCCGGCCAGTTGCGCCGCCGCGGCGCGGGCGAATCCGATCCGCTCCGGCACGAAGCCCAGGAACCCCATGGTCGCCGCCGGGTAGCTGGCCGCCATCGCCAGCACCGCGAGCAGCGCCCAGGCCGGGTCCGCGGCCAGCACCAGCCGCACCGGATCGACGTGCGAGCCGGTGCCCTGGAGATAGAGCAGCGCACCGAACATCAGCGCGCCCGCCACCATGATCGCTGTGCGCGGCCTGATCCACCCCGGCCTGCGCGCCTGTTGCGTCTGCGATATCCCCGTCGTCACCGTCGCATGCTCCCACGGGGCGCTCGAGCGACGCCCGGCTGTTTCCTCGACCTCCACCGGGTGACGGGTGCGCCGGTCTGCTCGACCTTGCTCGCGGTCAGTAGGGAGAGGGCTGGTTGTGGACGATGACCAGGGACGTGATCTTGCCGTCGGCGACCGTGAGGTAGCTGGTGAGCACCAGCTCTTCGGGCAGGTCCGTCTTGTCGTACTCGCCGTCGTAGCGCGCCCGCACGATCGTCAGGGCGCGGTGGTTCACGACCTCGGCCACCTCCATGGTGACCTTGTCGCCGACGATCTCGCGGCGTACCCAGGCGCGGATCGAGGTGGGGTCGGCGAACTCGCGGCGCACGTCGTTGACCACGGCGTCATCGGCGAAGGTCGCCATGACGGCGTCCACGTCGAAGGCGTTGACCGCCTCGATGTAGGCGGCGACGACGTCGGGCAGAACCGCGGCCTGGGTGTCGGTGTTCATGGGGAGCTCCTTCGTTGGTCCCGGCACTGTGCGGTGCCTGTTCAAACGGTGGGCCCTGCCCGGGTGGGAGAGTCAACCGCCGGTCCTGCCCTGGACCCTCCGGCAGGGGGAGGGTTGACACTGGTGCCATGCACACAGGCCTGACGGTCGGCGAGTTCTCCCGCGTGACCCATCTGAGCATCAAGACGTTGCGGCACTACCACGACGTGGGGCTGCTCGCGCCGGCTGAGGTCGACCAGGGCACCGGCTACCGGTACTACTCCCTGGACCAGGTGCCCACCGCTCAGGTGATCGTGCGCCTGCGGAACCTGGACATGCCGGTGGCGGACGTGAAGGCGGTGCTGGCCGCCGAGGACGTGAGCACCCGCAACGAGCTGATCGCCGCGCATCTCGCCCGCCTGGAGGACCGGCTCGCGCAGGCGCAGAGCGCCGTCGAATCGCTGCGCGACCTGTTGGTCCGGCCCGCGCGCAGGTCGGCCATCGAGTACCGCACAGTCCGTGAGCAGGCGGCGATCGGGATCCGCGCTGTCGTCGACCAGCAGGACCTGGCGGGCTGGTGGCAGGGCGCTCTTGGCGAGCTGCACGGCTTCACCACAGCCCGCGGACTGCGCACGACCGGCCCGATCGGCGGCCTGTTCGCGAATGAACTTCTCCAGGACGAACGCGGTGAGGCACTCGTGTTCGTCCCGGTCAACGGCGAGGTTCGCCCGGTCGGCCGGATCGACACGCTGGTGGTGCCCGGCGCGGAACTCGCGGTCGCGGTCCACCGCGGGTCCCTGCAGACCATCGACCTCACCTACGGTGACCTGGGCAGCTACGCCGCACGGCACGAGATCGGCGTCGACGGCCCGCTGCGCGAGTTCTACCTGCGCAGCCCCCTCGATGTGGCCGAGGACGACCAGTGGGTCACCGAGGTCTGCTGGCCCATCTTCCGCGCGGACGGCTAGTGCGGCACTAGCGACCGGGCCGCGCCGAACAACGCCGTTCCGCAGGTACGGGTCATGTCTCGCGCAGGAGGAAGGGGACGTAGCCGTAGCGGGCGCCGTTGACCTGCAACTCCAGGGCCTGGCCGCCCGGATGGAACCGGCGCGTGGTCAACGGCACGAACTTCTGGCCGCGGGTCAGAGCCAGCTTCTGTCCGGGAGCGAGGACGCGCGTGCTGAGCTTGTACACCCTGGGCGCCAGCGCGCCGTTGGCCTTGCGGTAGTGCACCACGTAGTCAACGGCGGTCTTGACCGGCTCGGCCCCGGTGTTCGTGATCGTCACGTCGAAGGTCAGGGTCTCGCCGACCGTGACCGAGTCGCTGTGCAGGTGGGGTCCGTCCACGCTCAGGTCGTCCGCCGTGCCGTAGCCCAGCAGTGCGAGGGCACCCGGATCCGCCTGCTTGATCAGGGTGCGCAGCCCGTGGCGCACCACACCGGCCACCGTGCCGGCCGTGCCCGGTGTCGCGGTCTCGGTCCAGCGGCGGGCGGTGGTGACGGCCAGGGCGGGGGCGGAGCGGCTGAGGTCGTTGAGGTGGTTGGCCACGGAACGCCGGACGTAGTCCGACGGGTCGGCGTGCAGCGCGTCCAGGATCGCCTCGGTGGCGGCGGGTCGAGCCAGGAGCGCGGGTACCCGTTTGGCCCAGGGCAGGCGGGGTCGAGTGCCCTCACTGGCCAGTCGGCGCACATGCGCGTCATCGTCCTGCGTCCAGATCTGTGCCATCACGAGGGTGCGATCCAGGTCGGTATCGAGGAAGGTGCGCAAAGCGAACTCGCCGGTCAGGCGGGGCGTCAACCGTGCCAGCAGCACCAGGCCCGCGTCGAAGGCGACCGCCGAGCCGTCACCGGTCGCGAGGCTGGCCACGGCCTCCGTCACCGGCCAGATCATCCAGCCGGTGAAGGCCGGATCGTCCAGCGCCCGGGAGATGATCTTCTCACTGGCCGACCACTTGCTCGGCAGGTCGTTGATCAGCGCGTCACGCACCGCCCGGGCGCGCTCGGACAGCGCCATGCCCGGCAGGCTCGCGGCGACCGCTCGGGTGGCCCTCCACGGACGCCGCGGCGCGACGCTGCTCAAGACCTCGGCCAGCGCTTCGACACAGTCCACGCTGATCAACTGATCGGCGAACGGCATGCCGTCCTCATCTCCTTCGTCGCTGGCAGTGCGGGCACGCTCACCGTAGGGTGTGTCCCCCTACGGGAGGGAGTCAGAGCGGCCGAGGTACTGCGTGAACTGCAGGGTCAGCCCGAACGTCGTCTCCGGCACCGTGAAGATGGAGTGGACCTCGTCGGTCTTGAACTCGCCTTGGAACGCGACCCCTCGGTGTGCGAGTTCGGCCTTGGTGTCTTCGAGGTCGTCGACTTCATATCCGAGATGGCCGATGACCGCAGTCTCGCCGTCCTCGAGCATCGGCATGCCGAAACCGGCGGCGCGGAGCTCGATCAGTTCCAGGCGCGTTTCACCGAAGAGCAGGAACTGCAGGTCGAGGTCGTCGGTGAGAATGCGCTCGCCGAGAGCGCTGCCGTCAACGGTCTCGCCCGCCCGCGCGATGGTTCCGTCCATATCGCGCACGACGATTCCGATGTGATCCAACCCGAGGAGCTTCATGGCTCTCAATCCTCTTTGTTCTCTTGCTGTTTTCTGTGCGTCACGATCTGATGCCAGCGTTCGTGCTCCCGCTGGGGGAGGGTCAAGAGCGGAGTTTCTGTTTGACTCTCCTACGGGGGGAGAGTCAGGCTGGGCTGGTGGACTCGACGATGCCCATCGGCGACTTCTCCCGGGCCACGCACTTGAGCGTGAAGATGCTTCGCCACTATCACGAGGTCGGCCTGTTGGAGCCGGTCGAGGTGGACGTGGACAGCGGGTACCGGCGCTATGCCGCAGAGCAGATCGTCAAGGCACAGATCATCCGCCGTTTCCGCGATCTGGAGATGCCGCTCGATGACATCCAGATCGTGCTTCAGGCTCCTGACGTCGAGACCCGCAACCGGGTGATCGCCAACCACCTGACGCGTCTCGAGTCCAGCCTGGCCCGAACCCAGGAGACGGTCGCATCCCTGCGGGGTCTGCTGGACCGCCCCCAGGACAGCACCGTCGCGATCGATCACCGCCATGTCGCCGCCGCGCCCGCCGCTGCCATCACCGACACCGTTGACCAGGCCGACGTCGTGGCCTGGTACCGGGGAGCCATGGGCGAAGTGGCTGCCACCCTGTCCGCCCAGAGCATCAACCCGGCCGGCCCCCTGGGGGGCGTCTACGACACGGAGTTGTTCACCGAGGGCCGGGGGCGGGTCACGATCTTCCTTCCGTCCGACCCCCTGCCACAGCAGGTCGGACGCGTCAGCACCACCGTGATCCCGCCGGCAGAGCTCGCCACGATCGTCCATCTCGGTTCCAGCACCGAAGTCGACCGAACGTATGGTGCCCTCGCCGACTACGTGACCCGACACGCCCTGGCGGTCGACGGACCGATTCGCGAGTACTACCTCGTCGGCCCCTCCGATACCCCGGATGAGTCGTTGTGGCAGACCGAAATCGGATGGCCGATCTTCCGAACCCGGCCCAGGCCTTAGCACGCGGACGATCACACCGTGGTCGGTCCACTTGCGCCCACGATCGCCACCGCCTGCCCGCTCACTCGCACGCGCGGGTCCGCGGGGGAGGCCTCGACCCGGAGCAGGCTGGGCCGGCCGAGATCCTCCCCCTGGCGGATGGTGAGGGCACCGGAGGGTGGGAGGGCGCCGAGGGCGAGCAGATAGCCGCCGAAGGCGGCGGCTGCGGCACCGGTGGCCGGATCCTCGACGACACCGCCGATCGGGAAGGGGTCGCGGGCATGGAAGAGCTCCGGGGCCTCACGCCAGACCAACTGGAGCGTGGTCCAGCCGTGACGGTGCATCACCTCGGCCAGAGCATCGAAGTCGTAGTCGAGGGCCGCGAGACGCTCGCGGGTGGCCACGGCCAGGACCAGGTGCTCGTTTCCGCCGAAGGCGACGTGCGGCGGCAGTGCGGGGTCAAGGTCCTCCGGGGACCAGTGCAGGGCCGCGAGTGAGGCGTGCACCTCCGCTTCGCTCGCTGGCCGGGAGCGGGTGGGGACGCTGGTGAGCGTCGCCGTCACGGAGCCTCCGGGCGCTACCGAGGTGTCCAGGGCGATCTCACCCACCGGCGTGTCGAAGACGAGCGGGCCGGCGCCGATCCGCTCGGCCAGGGCCACTGCGGTGGCAACGGTCGCGTGACCGCAGAAGGCGACCTCCGCGAGCGGGCTGAAGTAGCGCAGCCGGAACCGGCGTGCCGCCCGGTCCGAGGCGGTGACGAACGCAGTCTCCGAGTAGCCGACATCAGCGGCGGTCGCGAGCATCGCGGCATCGTCCAGTGCGCTCGCGTCGAGCACGACACCGGCCGGGTTGCCGCCGGCGGGGTCGGTGCTGAAGGCGGTGTAACGCAGGATCTCGGGGCGTGTCTTCAGGCTCATGCCCCTACCGTGGCACCGCACAGGCATCCGGACAAACGATGGATCTCGATCCTTCCCATCGGCATCAACGATGGACAAGCATTACCGTCGACGGCATGGACACCCGACTGCTGCGCACCTTCGCCACCGTCGCCCGCACCGAGAACCTCACCGCCGCCGCAGAACGCCTGCACCTCGTCCAGTCCACCGTGACCGCCCAGGTGCAGGCGCTGGAGAAGGAACTCGATCTGCGCCTGTTCGACCGGTTGCCGCGCGGAGTGGTGCTCACCGGCGCCGGACGCGAGGTGCTGGCGCACGCGGAGGCAGTGCTCGAGGCCGAGTCCCGGCTGCGGGCAGTCGCCGCCTCGACCGGTTGCGCGGACGGTCGGGCGACCGGACGCGTGATGCTCTCGGCCGGCGAGACGCTGGTGTCCGCGCGACTGCCGGGAGTCGTCGCAGCGCTGAGGCGCAGTCACCCCGGGGTCGAGGTGGACCTGCGCACGATGGGTACCGCAACCGCCGTCGCCGCGCTCCGTTCCGGCGAACTGGACCTGGCCCTGCTGCTGGAGGACGAGGCGGAATTCCGCGACATCGAGTGCACGCCGCTGGCCCGCGAGCCGCTGGTGCTCGTCTGCTCCCCGGAGCACCCTGCCGCCCGCAGAGCCACCAACTCGTCCACCGACTGGGCGGAGCTGGCCCGCGAGGACTACTTCCTGCATGAGCAGGGCTGCTCGTACAGCGACCGCTTCATCGAGCGGCTGCGCGCCGCCGCCAAGGACGCGCCGCCCCGGATCACCCGCTTCGGCAGTCTGGAGGCCGCCAGGTCCTGCGTGGCCGCAGGCCTCGGCCTCAGCCTGCTGGCCCGCGCCAATGTCGCGGACGCGCTCGCGGCGGGCCGCCTGACACAGGTGCCCGGCCCGCAGTTCCCCGACGTCACCGTCCAACTGGCCCGCCACCGCCGGCGCTGGCTCTCTCCCGCAGCGGCCGCGCTCACCGCGGAGCTGCCGCACCACCTTCCGCGCTGAGCGCAGTTGCGCCAGCGGGCATCCTGCCCAGCCGCGCGCCCGAGTCGTCCTCGTACTGGACGTACTCGGGCGATTCGGGCGTGCGTCCGGGCAGGATGCCCGGCGTCGCGCGCCCGGCGAGATCGGCTGGACAGGACCTAAGGGATTCCTCACGTTCCGCACCCTCGTGCTCGCTCGCTGCCGCATGGCATACTCCGAAACCGTGACCACCTGCCGCCTGACCCGGACGCTGCGCGCGACGCTCTTCGCCGCGCTGGCCGTTCCGCTGTCCGCGGCCGGTCATGTGGTGGTCACCGGGCAGCCGTTGCCGCTGACCGTGGTCGCGGCCGCCGGTGTGGTCGTCTTCCTGACGGCCGCGGTGCTGGCCGGCGCCGATCGCGGGTTCGTCCAGATCGTCGCGCTGCTGCTGCCGGTGGAGCTGCTGCTCAACACCACCTTCAACCTGGGGCAGCAGACCTGTGCCCGGCCGGTCCACCAGAGCGGGCGCGGCCTGGACCTGATGGTCTGTGGCGGTGGCCAGGTGGGCGGCGCGGACGGCGGGCTCTCGCTCGCCCCGGCGCTGCTGGAAATCGTCCTGCTGGCCGTGCAGGTGGCCGTCACCGTGCTCGCGGCGTTCTGCCTGCGGCTGGCCGACGCGGCCCTGGTGACGTTGCCCGAGCTGGTCGGCGCGCTGGCCCGGCTGGCGCCCGGGGCGCTGCGGGCGCTGCTGCTGCTCGCGCCGGTGCCGGCCCGTCCCGCGCCCGGGGCACCGCTGCCCGAGCCCCGGCCCGAGCACGCGCCCACGGAGGACCTGCCGCTCGCGCCGTCGCGCCGCCGCGGTCCGCCGGCGTCCTTCGCGCTCGCCTGCTGAGCCCCTCCCGCCGTTGTGAGGCGGGGAGCCGGGCCGGTGGCGTGCGCCGCTGACGCCCACTCCCAGCTTCCAGCGTCCGGCCGGCCCGCGTGTCCGCGTGCCGTGCGACGCGGTCAGGACACTCCCATGAGCAACAAGTCGAACAAGTCCCAGCAGTCCTACGAGCAGAAGAGCGCCGACCGCCGGGCGAAGCTGCACGAGGCCCGGCAGCGCGAGCAGCGGGCCGCGACGGTGCGCCGCCGGATCGTCATCGGCGCCTCCGCCGTCGTGGTGCTGGCCCTCTGCGGCGGCGTGGCGATCGCGGTGAACAGCGGTGGCGGCCACAGCGGCGGCAGTGCCGCCGCGAGCGCCCCGGTGGTGGTCCCGGCCAACGCGGGCGGCCCGAACGGCACCGTGGTCACCTACGGCAAGGCCGACGCCGCGCACACGCTGGACGTCTACGAGGACTTCCGCTGCCCGATCTGCAAGAAGTTCGAGACCTCCGACGGCCAGACCGTGCAGCAGCTGGCTGACAACGGAACGTACAAGATCCAGTACCACATGGCCGCGTTCCTGGACGACAACCTGGGCGGCAAGGGCTCGATCCAGGCGCTGGCGGCCGCGGGTGCGGCGCTGAACCAGAGCGTGGACGACTTCAAGAAGTTCCACGACGCGCTCTACGCGAACCAGCCGAGCGAGCAGACCGACGGCTACGGCGACGTCAACACCATCCTGAACGTGGCCGGCCAGGTGCCGGGCCTGAAGACCGACGCCTTCGTCAACGCGGTGAAGGCCGGCACCTACCTGCCGTGGGCGCAGCAGGTGGCCACCGCCTTCAACAGCAGCGGCGTGACCGGCACCCCGACCATGAAGCTGGACGGCAAGCAGCTGGCCATCTTCGACAGCCAGGGCACCCCGGTCACCGCCGACCAGTACACCGCGCTGATCCAGCAGAGCGCCGGCACCAAGTGACCACCGCCGAGGAGATCGAGGCGCGGCCCGACCCGGGCCGCGCGTTCGCCTGGCTGCTGCTGATCGCCGGTGCGGTCGGCCTGGCCGCCTCGGCCGTGCTGACCATCGACAAGATCCACCTGTTGCAGAACCCGCACGCGGTGCTCAACTGCAACATCAACCCGATCATCGCCTGCGGCTCGGTGATGACCAGCCACCAGGCCTCCGCCTTCGGGTTCCCGAACTCGCTGCTGGGCCTGGTCGGGTTCGCGGTGGTGCTGGCCATCGCCACCGGTGTGCTGGCCGGTGCCCGGTTCCGCCGGTGGTACTGGCTGGGCCTGCAGCTCGGGACGGTGTTCGCGCTGGTCCTGATCCACTGGCTGATCAGCCAGTCGCTCTACTCGATCGGCGCGCTCTGCCCGTACTGCATGGCGGTCTGGGCGGTGACCATCGCGCTCTTCTGGTACACCACGCTGGCCAACCTGCGCACCGGGGTGATCCCGGTGGGGGAGCGGCTGCGGCCGGTGGTGCGGGAGTTGAACCGGTACCACTGGGTGGTTCCGGTGCTCTGGTACGCCGTGATCGCACTGATGGTGCTGGGACGGTTCTGGTACTACTGGAAAACCCTTCTCTGACAGGTGAGTTGGCGAGTGACCAACGGCCCGGGCGGCGCCGTCACGGCGCTGCCCGGGTTCTGCCACAGCCTTGTACCAAGGAGGGTGGCCGAGGCTGGAAGGGGCAAGACTGAGCCATGACAGCCTGTCTGCCCGGCGAAGGAGTAGCACCATGTACCGCAGGCTCACCCGGACCCCGATAGCCGCCGCCACCCTGGTCGCCGCGGCGGTGACGCTCACCCTGGCCGGGTGCTCCTCGTCGGCGACGAAGGCCGCGCCCACACCGCCGCCGGCCGGCGCGGCGAGCAGTGCTCCCACCCCGGCGGGCTCGGCGGCGGGGACCGCCCCGGTGGCGCCCGCCCCCGGGACCTCGGCACCGACCGGCGCGGCATCCGGAACGCCCGGCTCGGGCGGCTCGGGCGGCTCGGTGCCGACCGCGGCGCCCGCGCCCGTCTCGGCCCCCGACACGCCCGCCGGGCCCGGCGCCTGCACCTCGGCGGAGTTGAGCGTCGCGCAGAGCGACCCGGGCGTCGGTGCCGGCCAGTACTACGCCACCCTGGTCTTCACCAACACCTCCAGCCGCAGCTGCACCCTCACCGGCTACCCGGGCGTCTCCTACGTGGCCACCGGGGGCCAGCAGTCCGGCAACCCCGCCACCCGCACCGGCGAGTCGTACGCCACCGTGACCCTCGCCCCGCACGGCACCGCCAAGGCCACCCTGCACGACGCCAACGGCATCGGCGGCTACGACCCGACCCAGTGCCAGCTCAGCCCCGCCCAGGGCCTGCGGATCTACCCGCCCGGCGAGAAGGCCGCGCTCTTCCTGCCCTGGCAGACCCAGCACTGCGCGGGCCCGAGCATCCATTCGCTGACCATCGGCCCGCTCACCTCCTGAACTGAACAGCCAGGGTCGGCCCGCGCCACCCGGTGCGGGCCGACCCTGCTTGCCGGTGGCCGGAGTTCAGCCGGCCGCCGCCGTCGGGTTCGGGCTGCGGGGGACCGGCTGCTCGGCTTCCGGTGGCCCGGCGGCCGCGGGCTCGGCCGTTCGCGTCTTCTGTCCGGGGCGCAGTCCGGGGCGCAGTTGGGCGACCACCAGGGCGCTCAGGATGACCAGGGCGCCCAGCAGTTGGGTGAGCGAGAGGTGCTGGCCGAGGGCGAGCCAGCCGACCACGGTCGCGACCAGCGGGGAGAGCAGGCCGAGGAAGGTCACCTGGGTCGGTGCCAGGGCGCGCAGGCCGCGGAACCAGAGTGCGTAGGCGACGGCGGCGCCGATCAGCGTCAGGTAGCCGTAGCCGAGCAGGTTGCGGCCGGAGAGCGCGTGCGGCGGCGGGCCCTCGACCAGCAGCGAGAGCGGGAGCAGCAGCAGTCCGCCGGCGACCAGTTGCCAGCCGGTGGTGGCCAGCAGCGGCGCGGGGGAGGGCCAGCGCTTGCTGAGCACCACGCCGGTCGCCATCACCACCGCGCTGCCGACCGCCGCCAGGACGCCCAGCCAGTCCAGCCGGGCGTCCGCCCGCAGTACCAGCAGGCTCACGCCGACCACTCCGGCCAGTCCGGTGAGCAGCGTTCGGGGCTTGAGCCGCTCGCCCAGCAACCCGGCCGACAGGGCGGCGACCAGCAGCGGCTGCAGCGCGCCGATGGTCGCGGCCACCCCGCCGGGCAGCCGGTAGGCGGCGACGAAGAGCAGCGCGAAGAAGGCGCCTATGTTGAGCGCGCCGAGCACTGACGCGCGCCACCACCAGGCGCCGTGCGGCAGTCGCCGGGTGACCGCGACCAGCAGCAGTCCGGCCGGCAGGGCGCGGACGGTGGCGGCGAGCAACGGGCGGTCGGGTGGCAGGAACTGGGTGGTCACGTAGTAGGTGGTGCCCCAGACAGCGGGGGCGAGCGCGGTCAGCAGGACGATCCCTGCACGGTCTCTTAGCACTAAGATAAAGTATCTCAGCGCTAAGAGATTGGCTAGTCTCCTGCTATGACGGATACGGATCACGTGGACCTGGTGCTCGCCGAGTGGGCCCGGCAGCGCCCCGACCTCGATGTCTCCCCGATGGCGGTGATGGGGCGGCTCAAGCGGCTCGGCCGCCTGGTCGACGCCGAGCTGAAGCGCACCTTCGCGGCCCACGGCCTGGACCCGGCCGCCTTCGACGTGCTCGCCACCCTGCGGCGCAGCGACCCGCCGCACCGGCTCACCCCGGCCGAGCTGATGCGGGCGGCGATGGTCACCTCCGGCGCGGTCAGCCAGCGCCTGGAGAAGCTGGAGGAGCGCGGCCTGGTCTCCCGCCGGCCGAGCGCGACCGACGGCCGGGTGGTGCACGTCGAGCTGACCGAGGCGGGGCGGGAGCTGGTCGATCGGGTGCTGCCGGACCACCTGGCCACCGAGCGGCGCCTGCTCGCCGCCCTCGGTGGGCCCGAGCGCGGCGCGCTCGCGGACACCCTGCGCGCGCTGCTGCTCGCGCTGGGGGACGCATAAGAGGCCGGTCGGTGATGCGTTGAACTGTTGGGCGCGCTGCCGCGTACCCCTGGTCGACACGCGATGCTCGACCTGGAGGTAGGGGTGCGCCAGGATGGCACTGTGACCGATGAACTCCGCGGTGGCGGCTCGGCGGGCACGGGCGAGGAGCTGATCCGAGCGCTCTACCGCGACCACGCGGGCCCCCTCTTCGGTTTCGTGCTGCACCTGGTCGGTGGTGACCGCCAGCGCGCCGAGGACGTGGTCCAGGAGACCCTGGTGCGCGCCTGGCAGCATGCCGACCGGCTGGACGTGGGTGCCGGATCGGTGCGCCCCTGGCTCGTCACGGTGGCCAGGCGGATCGTCATCGACGGACACCGCCGGGCCGTCGCCCGGCCGCCGGAGACCGACGCGGCGCCGCTGGAGCTGCTCCCGGCCGAGGACGAACTGGACCGGGCGCTACGGATGATGGCGATCACCGACGCGCTCGGCGCACTCACCGAGGCCCACCGGGAAGTGATCGTGGAGACCTACCTGAAGGGCCGCACGGTCGCCGAGGTGGCGGCCGAACTGGGCATTCCGGACGGTACGGTGAAGTCGCGGGTCTTCTACGCGCTGCGCTCGCTGAAGATCGCTTTGGAAGAACGGGGAGTGACGTCGTGACAGCGCCCGAGGGTCCCTGGGACCCGCAGGCAGGGCGGGACCGGCATCTGGACGCCGGCGCCTATGTCCTCGGCGTGCTCGACACGGCGGACCGGGTGCGCTTCGAGGAGCACCTGGCGAGCTGCCCGCAGTGCCAGGCCGAGGTCGCCGCGCTCGGCGAACTGGAGCCGCTGCTGGCCGAGTTCAAGGCCGACAGTGCTGTGCTCGCGGGCCCGGGCGCCGACCGGCGCGGCTCGGGGGAGCTAGCCGGCGCGAGCTTGGCCGGCCCGGGCCCGCGGCTGCTCGACGGGCTGCTCGCCGAGGCCGCGGCCAGCCGCCGGCGGACCCGGGTGCGCCGCCGCTGGCTGGTCGCGGTCGCGGCGGTGCTGGTGGTCGGCGGTCCGGCCGCCACGGCCGCGGTGCTGCAGAGCGCCCCGGTGGCCGGCGTGCCGGTCGCCGCCGCGGCCAGCCACAGCGCGACCGCGGCCACCGGGACCAGCGCGACGGTCGGGGTCACCCCGGCGAGCTGGGGCAGCGTGATCACGCTGCGGCTCACCGGTCTCGCCGGACCGCGCACCTGCGACCTGGTGGCCGTCTCGACCCAGGGCGCCCGCCAGACGGTCACCAGCTGGACCCTCCCGGCAGGCGGCTACGGGCCCGGGTGGGCCGCTGCCTCGCAGCTGACCACCACGGGCGGCACCGGCTTCCAGCCCGCCCAGATCGGCCACTTCGAGATCCGCGACCTGGCCGGTGACCAGCTGCTGCTCTCGATCCCGGCCAGCTGACGCGACGTCAACTCTCCTCAGGCCAAACCGGGTCAGCCCTGGTCGGCGCCTTCCTCCAGGTCGCCCTCCGCCTCCAGGAAGGCGGCCTGCAGCTCGGCCAGCAGTGCCGGGTCCGGCGCGGCCCACAGCCCGCGCTCGGCCGCCTCCAGCAGCCGCTCGCTGATCCCGTGCAGCGCCCACGGGTTGGCGGCGGTGAGGAACTCGCGGTTGACCGGGTCCAGCACGTACTCCTGGGTCAGCCGCTCGTACATCCAGTCCGCGACCACGCCCGTGGTGGCGTCGTAGCCGAACAGGTAGTCCACCGTGGCGGCCATCTCGAAGGCGCCCTTGTAGCCGTGCCGGCGCATCGCCTCCAGCCAGCGCGGGTTGACCACCCGGGCCCGGAAGACCCGGGCCGCCTCCTCGGTCAGGGTGCGGGTCTTCACCGTCTCCGGGCGGGTCGAGTCACCGATGTAGGCGGCCGGCGCCGAGCCGGTCAGCGCGCGGACGGTGGCCACCATGCCGCCGTGGTACTGGAAGTAGTCGTCCGAGTCGGCGATGTCGTGCTCGCGGGTGTCGGTGTTCTTGGCCGCGACGGTGATCCGCTTGTACGCGGTCTCCATCTCCTCGCGGGCCGGGCGTCCGTCCAGTCCCCGGCCGTAGGCGTAGCCGCCCCAGACCGTGTAGACCTCCGCGAGGTCGGCGTCGGTGCGCCAGTCCCGGCTGTCGATCAGCTGCAGCAGGCCGGCCCCGTAGGTGCCCGGGCGGGAGCCGAACACCCGGACGGTGGCCCGGCGTTCGTCCCCGTGCTCGGCCAGGTCGGCCTGCACGTGGGCCCGGACGAAGTTCTCCTCGTCGGCCTCCGGCTGGGCCGCCGCGAGCCGCACCGCGTCGTCCAGCAGGGCGACCACGTGCGGGAAGGCGTCGCGGAAGAAGCCGGAGATGCGCAGCGTCACGTCCACGCGCGGGCGGCCGAGTTCGGCCAGCGGGATCGGCTCCAGGCCGGTGACCCGGCGCGAGGCGTCGTCCCAGACCGGGCGGATGCCGAGCAGCGCGAAGGCCTCGGCGATGTCGTCGCCGGCGGTGCGCATCGCGCTGGTGCCCCAGAGCGAGAGGCCCACCGAGGGCGGCACCGCGCCGTCGTTGTCGGCCCGGTAGCGGGCGACCAGCGATTCGGCCAGTGCCTGCCCGGTCTCCCAGGCGAGCCGGCTGGGCACCGCCTTCGGGTCCACCGAGTAGAAGTTGCGCCCGGTCGGCAGCACGTTGACCAGCCCGCGCAGCGGCGAGCCGGACGGCCCGGCCGGCACGAAGCCGCCCTTCAGCGCGTGGATCACCGCGTCCAACTCGTCGGTGGTGGCGGCCAGTCGCGGGACCACCTGGCGGGCGGCGAAGTCCAGCACCTCGGCGACGGCGGCCGGCTGCCCGGCGGCGACCTTCTCGACGGCCTCCGGCGCCCAGCCGGCCGCCTCCATCGCCTCGACCAGCTCGCGCGCCTTCGCCTCGGCGGCGTCGGTGGCACCCAGCGTCAGCGCCGCCTCGTCCAGCCCGAGCGCCTCCCGCAGACCCGGCAACGCGCTGACGCCGCCCCAGATCTGACGAGCCCTCAGGATCGACAGGACCAGGTTGACCCGGGCCTCGCCGACCGGGGCCTCGCCCAGCACGTGCAGGCCGTCGCGGATCTGCGCGTCCTTCACTTCGCAGAGCCAGCCGTCGACATGGAGCAGGAAGTCGTCGAACCCGTCGTCCTCGGGCCGCTCGTCCAGACCGAGGTCGTGGTCGAGGCGGGCGGCCTGGATCAGGGTCCAGATCTGCGCCCGGATCGCGGGCAGCTTGGCCGGGTCCATCGCGGCGATGTTGGCGTGCTCGTCCAGCAGTTGCTCCAGGCGGGCGATGTCACCGTAGGACTCGGCGCGGGCCATCGGCGGCACCAGGTGGTCGACCAGGGTGGCGTGCGCGCGACGCTTGGCCTGGGTGCCCTCGCCCGGGTCGTTCACCAGGAACGGGTAGATCAGCGGCAGATCGCCGAGCGCCGCGTCCGGGCCGCACTCGGCGCTGAGCGCGGCGGTCTTGCCGGGCAGCCACTCCAGGTTGCCGTGCTTGCCCAGGTGCACCACCGCGTCCGCGCCGAACCCGCCGTCTGCCTGCGCGGCGGCGATCCAGCGGTAGGCGGCCAGGTAGTGGTGGCTCGGCGGCAGGTCGGGGTCGTGGTAGATGGCCACCGGGTTGGCGCCGAAGCCGCGCGGCGGCTGCACCAGCACCAGCAGGTTGCCGGCTCGCAGACCCGCCAGCACGATGTCGCCGTCCGGGTTCCGGCTGCGGTCCACGTACAGCTCGCCGGGGGCCGGACCCCAGTGCTCCTCGACCCGCTCGCGCAGCGCGGCGGGCAGGGCGGCGTACCAGCGGCGGTAGTCGGCGGCCGGGATCCGGACCGGGTTGCGGGCCAACTGGTCCTCGGTGAGCCAGTCCTGGTCGTAACCGCCGGCGTCGATCAGCGCCTTGATCAGCGCGTCGCCCTCATGCTGGCCTTCTTCGGGCTCCATGCCGGGGAACCCGTCCCCCAACTCCCAGCCCTCGTCGCGCAGGCGGCGCAGCAGCCGGGCCCCGCTGGCCGGGGTGTCCAGGCCGACCGCGTTGCCGACCCGGGCGTGCTTGGTCGGGTAGGCGGAGAGCACCAGGGCCAACCGCCGCTCGGCGGCGGGGATGTGGCGCAGCCGCGCGTGCCGGACCGCGATCCCGGCCACCCGGGCACAGCGCTCGGGGTCGGCGAGGTAGACGGTCAGGCCGTCCTCGTCCAGCTCCTTGAAGGAGAACGGCACGGTGATCAGCCGCCCGTCGAACTCCGGCACCGCGACCTGGGTGGCGGTGTCCAGCGGCGAGAGGCCGTCGTCGCTGGACTCCCAGGCTTCCCGCGACCAGGTCAGGCAGAGCGCTTGGAGGATCGGGCGGTCCAGCGCGGCCAGCGCGCCCGCGTCCCAGGCCTCCTCGTCGCCGCCCGCCTGCGCGTCAGCGGGCCGGGTGCCGCCGGCCGCCAGCACGGTGGTCACGATGGCGTCGGCCTCGCCGAGTTCGGCCAGCAGCTCGGCGGGCGCGCCGCGCAGCGAGGAGCAGTACAGCGGCTTGGCCCGCCCGCCGGCGTCCTCGATCGCCGCGCAGAGCGAGTCGACGAAGGCGGTGTTGCCGCTCATGTGGTGCGCGCGGTAGTAGAGGACGGCCACCAGCGGGCCTTCACCGCGCCGCGCCTCGCGCTCCAGTGGAGCCCAGTCGGGGGCGGAGGCGGGCGGTGCGAAGCCCTGCCCGGTGAGCAACACGGTGTCGGAGAGGAAGGCGGCCAGCTCGGCCAGGTTGGCGGCGCCGCCGTGCGCGAGGTAGGCGTGCGCCTCGGCCGCCAGGCCGGCCGGGACGGTGGACAGTTCCATCAGCTGCGCGTCCGGCGCCTGCTCGCCGCTGAGCACGATCACCGGGCGCGGCCCGGCGAGCAGCGCGTCCAGGCCCTCCTCCCAGGCGCGCCGGCCGCCGAGCAGCCGGACCACCACCAGGTCGGTGCCGTCCAGCAGTTCCGGAAGGTCCTCAGCCCGCAGCCGGGCCGGGTTGCCCAGGCGGTAGGGGACCGGCCCGGCGCTGGCGCGGGCCGAGAGCAGGTCGGTGTCGGAGGTGGAGAGCAGCAGGATCACGCGGCTGGCCTTCCTCGGGGTCCGCGCCCCGGGCGGTGGGGGAGACGGCAGGAGTTCCTGGCTCCCGATGGCCGTTGAGCCATGGTCACAGTGGCGGGACCGCACCGGTGTCGCACCGGTTTCCTCCCCTGACGCCGTCTCGGGCGTGAGCGGGCCAGGCGGCCCACCCGGCGGACATCCTAACGGGCAGGCCCAGCGCGGCGGGGCGGACGCCGAAGGGGCGGTGCGGGGTGCGCTCACGCGCCGTCCCGCACCGCCCCTCGGCGGTGAACCCCTCAGCTCTGGATCACTTCCAGACGAGGCCCTTGTCCAGGGTGAAGGGGTCGCCCCAGTACTGGGCGCCGGTGATCTTCGTCGAGGACGACGGCGAGAGCACCAGGGCGCAACCCTGGGCGGTCTGGCCGTTGGTGAAGCCGCTGGGCAGCGAGTCGTTCTTGCACTTGTCGAACGTGCCGATCAGCATCACGTCCTGGCCCTGGGTGCCGTCCGGCAGCAGGCCCGTCATGTGGTCCACCGTGGTGAAGGAGAGGTCGGTGGTTCCGACGTTCTTGACCGTGTAGCGGATGTAGTACGGGATCTTGCCGGACGCCTGGTCGCCGAGCTTGAGCGGGACCAGGTCGGCGGGGGTGCCCGCCTCGATCGCGGTGACCGTCAGCGCGATGGTGCCCTTGGTGTCCCCGGAGGAGAACGGGAGCTGGGCGGTCTCGCCGATCTTGAAGGTCTGCCCGGCCGTCGCCATCGCCCCGCCGCCGGTGGAGGTCGGCGCGCTGGACTTGGCCGCACCGCCGGTCGCCGGCGAGCTCGGCTTGGGCGCGGTGCTCTGGGAACCACCGGTCGTGGCCGCAGTGGTGGCGGGCGGCGTGGTGGCCGTCGTCGTGGTCGTCGTGGTGTCGTCCGGACCGCAGGCGGTCAGCGCGAACATCCCGACGGTGGCCAGTCCGATCATGTTCCGGACGGCCTTGCTGGTGATGCTGGTGCTCATGAAGTTATTCCCCGTTTGGTTGCCGCTGGCCGTCAGCGCACGGCCGTGTAGGCATAGTTGATAGCGCACCAGGACCTTCGAACTCCACTTGGCGGCCCGGTACGTGACGCAGGCCACTGTCCCGGTGGCCGCACGCGCCAATCCGTCACGGAACCCCCGCACAGACACCACTCCCGGCCGACCCGAGAGCGGGTCGGCCGGGAGTGATCACCCTTCCCTCTTCCCTCGCGCGGTCACATCTCCTTGAGCTGGGTGAGCCGGATGTTGTTGCCGGAGGGGTCGCGGAAGCCGCAGTCGCGCCCGTAGGGCTGGTCGGTCGGCTTCTCGTTGAACTCCACGCCGCGCGCCGACAGCTCCGCGTAGGCGGCGTCGACGTCGTCGGTGGTCAGGAAGACCGCACCGGAGGCGCCCTTGGCGGTCAGCTCGCGGACCTGCGCCTGGGTGGTGTCGTCGAAGACCGGCTGGCCGGGGATCGCCATCAGCACGATGGAGACGTCCGGCTGGCCGACCGGGCCGACCGCGAGCCACCGGAAGTTGCCCATCTCGGCGACCGTGACGTCCATCCGGACCTCCATGCCGACCTTCTGGGTGTAGAACGCGAGCGCCTCGTCCTGGTCCAGGACCCAGAGCTGCGCGGTGGCGATCTTGATCATCGGTTCCTCCTGCTATCCATGCTTACGTGTGCTTACCAGCGCTTACCAGCGCTTACGTGTGCTTTGCGGCGATAACGTCACGCTATGCCGGGGCCGTCGGCGCCGTCTTCTCGAAACGTGCGGTGTTGCGGACGCCCGTAGGCCCGGCGGACGCAGCCCGGCACGATGGCGTGCGCGGCGGCCGGCGGGAAGGCGGCCCGGTAGGCGGCGGGAGCCAGCCCGTACATCCGGGTGAAGCTGGTGGTGAACGAGCCCAGGCTGTTCAGCCCCACGTCGAAGCAGATGCCGGCGACCGGGCGGTCGGTGTTGCGCAGCAGCGCGGCGGCCCGCTCCAGCCGCCGCGTGAGCAGGTACACGTGCGGTGACTCGCCGAACGCGCGGCGGAACTCCCGGCTGAAGTGCGCCCGGGAGAGCCCGGCGGCCGCCGCCAGTTCGGCGACGGTGAGGGGCTCCGCGTACCGGGCGTCGACCAGGTCCTTGGCGCGCAGCAGATGGCGGGCGGGGGGAAGGTGGGCCACGGGATCCAGGGTAGTGAGCGGGACTGACAGGTGGGCCTCGGCGGAGGTGCGCCGGTCGCACGGCAGGGTGCGGCCGGTGCGTCGGAGACACAGCTCACGCCTGGAGCGGGGCATACCTGCGGTCAGATCATCGGTATGCTCGCGGCCATGTCACCCTCACCCGACGCCATCGAGCCTGCCCCCGCGCGGGTCGGCCTGGGCCGGGACCGGGGGCGTGACGACGCCTGCCCGGGCGCGCTGCGGCTGCACGCCGCCGATGACGGGGCGTTGGCCCGGATCCGGGTGCCCGGCGGGCTGCTGTCGGTGACTCAGACACTCGCCTTGGCGCTGGCCGCCGAGGAGTTGGGCGACGGCGCGCTGGAGGCCACCTCGCGCGGGAACGTCCAGCTGCGCGGCCTGCGCGCGGACGCCGGCGGGGAGTTGGCGCAGCGGCTGCGTGCGGTCGGGCTGCTGCCCTCGGACTCGCACGAGCGGGTGCGCAACATCGTCGCCTCGCCGCTCGCGGGGCTGGACGGCGGCGCGGACCTGTGGCCGTGGCTGCGCGAACTGGACACGCTGCTGCTGGCGAGCGAGGCGGCCCGGGAGCTCTCCGGGCGCTTCCTCTTCGCGCTCGACGACGGACGCGGTGACGTGGCCGCGCTGGACGCCGACCTCACGCTGATCGCCCACCCCGACGGCGCGTTGCTGCGGCTCGGGCGGGCCGGGGCCGCGCTGGCGGCGGACGGCCCGGGGACGGTGCTGCGGGCGGCCGAGGAGTTCGTCCGGCTGCGCAGCGGTTCCTGGCGGATCCGCGAGGCCGACCCGGACGGCTCGCTGCTCACCGCCCGGCTCGGCCTGGCCCCGCGACCGCTGCCCGCCCTGCCGGGCACCCGCCCGGCGGTCGGCGCGTTCGGCTACGGGTGCTGCGTGGGTCTGCGGTTCGGCCGCGCCACCGCCGCGCAGTGGCGGCTGCTCGCGGCGCACGCGCCCACCGAGCTGCGGGTCACCCCGTGGCGGGCGGTGGTGCTGCCCGGCGCCGGCGCCGAGGCGCTGCCCGCGCTCGCGGCGGCCGGCCTGCGCACCGAGGCCGCCTCGGCCTGGGCGGGCGCCACCGCCTGCACCGGCTCGCCCGGCTGCGCCAAGTCGCTGGCGGACGTCCGGTCGCACGCGGCGGCGGCGCTGGACGCGTCGGTCGCACTGGACGCGGCGGCGGCGCTGGACGCGGATGCTCCCGGCCGGCTGCTCCCGGTGCACTGGTCAGGATGTGAACGGCGCTGCGGCCACCCGGCCGGCGCGTTCGTGGACGTGCTGGCCACCGGCGACGGCTATCGCGTCGGCCACGCCGGCCGTGCGGATGAAGTGACGAACCAACAGATGGCGGCAGCGGTCGCTGCGGCCCGGAGGACCACGTGATCGAGTACGAGAAGGACGGCGCGGCGATCTACCGCGAGTCCTTTGCCACCATCCGCGCCGAGTCGGACCTGGCGGGCCTGCCGGCCGACATCGCCCAGGTCGCGGTGCGGATGATCCACGCCTGCGGGATGACCGACCTGGTCGCCGACCTGCTCTGGACCCCCGGCGTGGTGGCCGACGCCCGGGCCGCGCTGCGGGCCGGCGCGCCGATCCTGTGCGACGTCTCGATGGTGGCCAGCGGTGTCACCCGCAAGCGGCTGCCGGCCGACAACGAGGTCGTCTGCACGCTCTCCGACCCCCGGGTGCCGGGGCTGGCGGCCGAGCTGGGGACCACCCGCAGCGCGGCGGCGATGGAGCTGTGGCGGGACAAGCTGGCGGGCTCGGTGGTGGCCGTCGGCAACGCGCCGACCTCGCTGTTCCGGCTGCTGGAGATGATCGAGGCGGGCGCGCCGCGCCCGGCCGCGGTGATCGGCGTGCCGGTGGGCTTCGTCGGCGCCGCCGAGTCCAAGCAGGCGCTGGCCGAGCACCCCGCGGGCCTGGAGCACCTGGTGGTGCGCGGCCGGCGCGGGGGCAGCGCGATCGCCGCCGCCGCGCTCAACGCGATCGCGAGTGAGGTCGAATGACCGGCCGGCTCTACGGGATCGGGCTCGGCCCCGGCGATCCCTCGCTGCTCACCGTCCGCGCCGCCGAGCTGATCGGCAAGGCCGACGTGATCGCCTACCACAGCGCCCGGCACGGGCGTTCGATCGCCCGGTCCATCGCCGAAAGGTATCTGACGGGTAGTCAGATCGAGGAGAAGCTGGTCTACCCGATCACCGTGGAGACCACCGACCACCCCGGCGGCTACCGGGGCGCGCTGGAGGACTTCTACGAGGAGGCCGCCGCCCGGCTGGCCGCCCACCTGGACGCCGGCCTGGACGTGGCGGTGCTCGCCGAGGGCGACCCGTTCTTCTACGGCTCCTACCAGCACATGCACAAGCGTCTGGCGCACCGCTACCAGACCGAGGTGGTGCCCGGTGTCACTTCGATCAGCGCCGCCGCCGCCCGGCTCGGCACCCCGCTGGTGGAGGCGGAGGAGGTGCTCACCATCATCCCGGGCACGCTGCCCGAGGAGGAGTTGACCGCTCGGCTGGCCGCCACCGACTCGGCCGTGATCATGAAGCTGGGCCGGACCTTCCCGACCGTGCGCGCCGCGCTGGAGCGCTCGGGCCGGCTGGACGAGGCGCACTACGTCGAGCGCGCCACCATGCCGGGCGAGCGGACCGCGCCGCTGGCGGAGGTGGACCCGCAGACGGTGCCGTACTTCTCGGTCGCGGTGCTGCCGAGCCGGCTCAACAACCCCAAGCCCGAACCCGAGCACGGTGAGGTGGTGGTGGTCGGGACCGGCCCGGCCGGTCCGCTCTGGCTCACCCCCGAGGCGCGCGGTGCGCTCGCCGGCGCCACCGACCTGGTCGGCTACACCACGTACCTTGACCGGGTCCCGGTCCGCCCCGGCCAGCGCCGGCACGGCTCGGACAACAAGGTCGAGGCCGAGCGTGCCGAGTTCGCCCTGGACCTGGCCAGGCGCGGCCACCGGGTCGCGGTGGTCTCCTCCGGCGACCCCGGCGTCTTCGCGATGGCCACCGCCGTGCTGGAGGCCGCCTGCGCCGATCCGTACCGCGAGGTCCCGGTGCGCGTGCTGCCCGGGATGACCGCCGCGCACGCCGCCGCCTCCCGGGCCGGCGCGCCGCTGGGCCACGACTACGCGGTGGTCTCGCTCTCCGACCGGCTCAAGCCCTGGCCGGTGGTCGCCGAGCGGCTGCGCGCCGCGGCCGCCGCGGACCTGGTGCTGGCGCTCTACAACCCCGGCTCGCGCAGCCGCACCACCCAGGTCGGCCTGGCCCGCGACCTGCTGCTGGAACACCGCGCGCCGGACACCCCCGTGGTGCTGGCCCGTGACGTCGGCGGCCCGACCGAGCGGGTGCGCACCGTGCGGCTGGGCGAACTGGACCCGGCCGAGGTGGACATGCGGACGATCCTGCTGATCGGCTCCTCGCAGACCCAGGCGGTGGACCGGGGCGACGGCACCGAGGTGGTCTGGACCCCGCGCCGCTATCCCGAGCGCTGAGCCGGGCGCTGAGCCGGGCCCTGAGCCGGGCGCGCGCTCGGCGTGGCGTTCCCGAGTCAGGCCGGGAACGCCACGCCGGTCAGCTGTTCCGAGCACCGCCACAGCCCGGCCGCCGTGTCCAGCGCCGTCGCGCGCCTGGGCACCCGGGCGGCGGCCGGCAGTCCGGTCAACCCGCCGATCCCGTCCGGCCCGTAGTACCCGCCGCCGACCACCGACGCACTGGTCGCCGCCACCAGCAGCGGCAGCGCCCCGCGCACCGGGTCCTGGGTCAGCCCGGGCAGGCTCAGGAACAGCGCCGCCGGATTGAACGTCCCCGGCTTGAACGTGCCCGGCTTGAACGTGCCCGGCTTGAACGGCCCCGGCTTGAACGGCCCCGGCGCCCGCCCGAGCAGCGGGCCGCCGTGCGCCAGGTTGGTCCGGGCCAGCCCCGGGTGCGCGGCGAGGCTGCGCACGCCCCAGCGCTGCCGGGCGCTGAGCCGGTCCAGCTCCAGGGCGAACATCAGGTTGGCCAGCTTGGACCGGGCGTAGCAGTCCATCGGGCGGTAGCGGCGCTCGCTGTTGAGGTCCGACAGGTCGAGCCGGGCCAGCCGGCTGATGAGGCTGGAGACGGTGACCACCCGGGGCGCGGCGGCCGCGCGCAGCAGCGGCAGCAGCCGGCCGGTGAGCGCGAAGTGGCCCAGGTGGTTGGTGCCGAACTGCAGCTCGAAGCCGTCCTTGGTGGTCTGCCGGGTCGGCACGGCCATCACCCCGGCGTTGTTGACCAGCAGGTCGACCGGGCGGCCGCGCTCGTGCAGCACGTCGGAGAACGAGACCACCGAGTCCAGGCTGGCCAGGTCCAGCACCGCCGTGCCGACCTTCTTGCCGCCCTCCGCCCGGATCCGCTCGGCGGCCGCCTCCCCCTTGGCCCCGTCCCGGACCGCCAGCACCACCTCCGCGCCCGCCAGCGCCAGGCGCCTGGCGGTCTCGAACCCGATCCCGCTGTTCGCCCCCGTCACCACGGCCAGCCGGCCGCACTGGTCGGGCACCGTGATGTCCCTGATGTGACGAGCCATCAACGGTTCCTCTCGACTCTTCGCACCACTGGCACGTCCCCCTTCGGTACCCGCTCAGCCGCGTTCCGGCCAGGACCCCCCGACGGTACCGGAGGCGACCCCCAACTCGCCCAGCACTCCGGCCACATCAGGAACTTCGCGGACCCCGGACGGCAGCGCGGGCCGCCGCACGATCAGCACCGGCAGCCCCAACTCGCGCGCCACCGCCAGCTTCGGGGCGGTGGCCGCGCCGCCGCTGTCCTTGGTCACCAGCAGGTCGATCCGGTGCTCCCGGAAGAGGGCCCGCTCCTGCTCCGCACGGAACGGGCCGCGCTCCAGCAGCACGGTCAGCTCCGGCGGCAGCGGCGGGTCCGGCGGCTCCACCGAGCGGGCCACCAGGTGCACCCCGGTGACCTGGGCGAAGGCGGCCAGACCCAGGCGCCCGGTGGTCAGCAGCGCCCGCCGTCCCAGCGTCGGCAGTACGGTGGCGGCCTGCTCCAGCGAGTCGACCCGGTGCCACCGATCGCCCGGAACCGGCACCCAGCTGGGCCGACGCAGCGCGAGCAGGGGAACATGGACGGCGGCGGCCGCCTCGGCCGCGTTGCGGCTGATCACCTGGGCGAAGGGATGCGTGGCGTCGATGAGGGTGTGCACCTGCTGCTCGCGCAGCCAGTCGGCCAGGCCGGCCGGGCCACCGAAGCCGCCCACCCGCACCTCGCCCGGCGGCAGCCGCGGATTGCTCACCCGCCCGGCCAGCGAGCTGGTCACCCGCAGCCCGGGCAGCGGCACCAGCGCCGCCGCCAGTTGCCGGGCCTCGGTGGTGCCGCCGAGGATCAGGATGTGCCGCACGCGCGTTCCTTCCGGGAGGACGGGTGTCTGAGGCTACCGGCGGTCGGGCGGTGACCGGCGGTCGGGCCGGCCAACTCTCCAGCAGCGGCCTGCGCCCCGGCTGGACCACCGGCGCCTGCGCCACCGCCGCCACCACGGCCGCCTACACGGCGCTGCTCACCGGCGAGTTCCCCGACCCCGTGACGATCACCCTACCCAAGGGTCAGCAGCCCGCCTTCGCTCTGGCCGGCGAGGAGTTGACGGAGGGTCAGGTCGCCATGGCGGCCGTCGTCAAGGACGCCGGCGACGACCCGGACGTCACCCACGGCGCCGTGATCCGGGCCACCGTGCGGCACGGCGTGCCCGGCACCGGCGTGGTCTTCCGGGCCGGCCCGGGGGTCGGCACGGTGACCAAGCCGGGCCTGCCGCTGCCGGTGGGGGAGCCCGCGATCAACCCGGTGCCCCGGCAGCTGATGCGCGACGCGGTGGCGGGGGTGGCCGCCGCGCACGGGGGCGGCGGTGACGCTCCCGACGTCGAGATCGAGATCTCCATCGACAACGGCGCCGAGATCGCCCGCAGCACCTGGAACCCGCGGCTGGGCATCCTCGGCGGCCTCTCCGTCCTCGGCACCACCGGCATCGTGGTCCCGTACTCCTGCTCGGCCTGGATCGACTCGATCCGCCGCGGCATCGACGTGGCCCGCGCGGCCGGCCACACCCACGTCGCGGGCTGCACCGGCTCCACCTCCGAGCGGGTCGCGATGGCCGAGTACGGCCTGCCCGAGGACGCCCTGCTCGACATGGGCGACTTCGCCGGCGCCGTCCTCAAGTACCTGCGCCGCCACCCGGTCCCGCGCCTGACCATCGCGGGCGGCTTCGCCAAGCTCTCCAAGCTGGCCGCCGGCCACCTCGACCTGCACTCCGCCCGCTCCCAGGTCGACAAGGCCTTCCTCGCCGACCTGGCCCGAACCGGCGGTGCCGACCCCGAGCTGGTCACAGCGGTGGCCGCCGCCAACACCGGCCTGGAAGCAGTGCAGCGCTGCGGCGCGGCGGGCGTCCCGCTCGGCGACCTGGTGGCGGAGGCCGCCCGTGCCACGGCGCTGGGGGTGCTGCGCGAGGCGCCGGTGGCGGTGGACGTGATCTGCATCGACCGGGCGGGGGCGATCGTGGGGCGCTGTGAACCGCTGGCCAGCCGCTTGTAATTCGGTGGCGGCTCACCCAGCCGCCCTGGCAGGCCCGGTCCTGCGCCCGACCTGCGAAAACACTGCCTCCACAGGTCGGGCGGCGCGCCGCTTGACGTATGCCGATATCGGCATACGATGAAGTCATGGCGAGAGCTGCGACCACGACAGACGCGTTCAACGCCGTCGCCGAACCCCGGCGGCGCGAGATCCTCGACGCCCTGGCGGGTGGCGAGCGGTCCGTCACCGACTTGGTCGAGCAACTCGCCGTGGCGCAGCCGGTGGTGTCCAAACACCTGCGGGTGCTGCGCGAGGTCGGGCTCGTCCAGGTCCGCGACGAGGGCCGGCAGCGGATATACCGGCTCGAACCGGCGCCGCTGCGCGAGGTGTACGAGTGGGTCAAGGACTACGAGCGACTCTGGACCGAGCGCTTCGATCTCCTGGACGCGGTGCTCGAGGACCTCAAGGCGCAGCAGGCGGAGCCCGACCGCCACGGATCGCAACCAGCTGACGCGGAAACGACGGACAAGGAGCGCGAATCATGACTGCGACGAACGACCGGCGGGCGACCGTCACCACCCCCACCGACACCCAGATCCTGATCACGCGCGAGTTCGACGCGCCCCGGAACCTGCTGTACCGGGCCTTCACCACCCCGGAACTGCTGCGCCGCTGGTGGCATGCGAACCGCTGCGAGGTGCTCGGCATCGAGATGGACGTACGCGTCGGCGGCAGGTGGCGCTGGGAGGCGAAGGCGTTCAACGGCTACGAGTTCGCCTTCTACGGCGAGTACCGCGAGGTCGTCCCGGACGAGCGCCTGGTCAGCACGGAGACCTTCTCCGGCGTCCCGGACGCCCAGGCGGTCAACACCACGACGTTCGTGGAGAAGGATGGCGGGACCCACTTGGAGATCCTGGTCGAGCACCAGACCAAGGCGAACCGGGACGGGCACCTGGAATCCGGCATGGAGGACGGCCTGCAGGACGCGCTGACCCTGCTGGAGGAGCTGGTGCGCGAGCGGATCTGAGCCCGCGCGCGGCCTGCTGCACCACGGCGGTCCTGCGGCCGACTTCAGGCCCGGAGGGGTATGCCTGCCCAAGCGCATCAGGGTGTGCCAGCGCGCAGTCAGCGGGTAATGATGCAGCGGCGGGGGGGGGGGGGCGCGGGGGGGGGGGGGGGGGCCCCCCCCCCGCCGGGGGGGGGGGGGGGGGGGCGGCGGGGCCCCGGCGGGGGCCGCCCCCGCAGCGCCGTGTTACTGGGCCGGGGGGGGGGGGCCCCCCCGGGGGGGGGGGGCCCCCCCCCCCCCGCCGCTGCATTTTGTCCGTAGGGATCAGAGTTCCCCGGCGAGGATGCCCTTCTTGGCGGCCTCCCACTCGGCGGCGGTGAAGCGCAGGGCGGGGAGGTCGGGATTCTTGGAGTCGCGGACGGCCCGGCCGCCGCCGGGCAGGTCGGTGACCTCGACGCAGTCGTTCTCCCCAGCGCTGGCGGCGGACTTGCGCCAGACGGCGGTGGAGAGGTCGTGGGCGTAAAGCTCGGCCTTCGGTGCGTTCACGTGCGGGATTCCTCTTCCATTCGTGCGATCAGTGCGAGCGAGTCATCGGTCGACAGAGCAGCTGCGACGATCCGCTCGAAGGCGCCGGCGAACGTCTTGACGCCGTCGGCGTCCTCAACGTAAGACGCGCCGATCAGGTTCTCCAAGAGCACAACGTCAGGAACCGGTCCAGGGAAGCCGATCAGGCTGAACGGCCCTGCTGTTCCAGGGTGCGGGGTGGCGTTCAGCGGCATGACCTGGATTGTCACATCGGGCAGTTCGGCCGTGTCGAGCAGGCGCCGTAGTTGCTCGCGCATGGTGGCCGGCCGCACGTCCGAGCGGTACGCGCAGATGCTCAACGGCGACCGCACCACCGGCGCGCTCGGCCTCTGGGTCCACGTCTCCGCGCCACTGGGCCACGCAGGCCACGCGATCCGCTGGACGCTGGAGATCCGCGCCGCCAAGCCGGTGCGGGTCTACCCCGGCATGACCTTCGGAAAGCTGATCTTCCTTCAGACCTTCGGAGCCCCGGCCAGCTACCAGCAGTTGGGCCTCAAGTACACGGCCACCGACGGCATCGACATCTCCCGCCTCTACGAAGAGATCCCTGGAGGCACCCGATGACCCCCAGTCAGCCGCTGGTGGCCACCTGCCTCGATCTGCCCGCCGGCAGCCCCGGCGGCAGCGTCGAACTCTTCCGCGACCTCTACACCGGCGAGCACCCGCTCATCCCCGCGCGCGCCTTCATGCTCCAGCCCGCCGGGCGGCGGCCCGCCGTCCCGGTCGGACTCGAACTGCTCGCCGTCACCGGCAAGACACTGGAAGGCCCCGCCTTCCGGCGATACGTCGCCGCCCTCGGGCAGGCCCTCGCGCATGCCCTGGCCCCGGAACGGATCGGGGTGCTGCACCTGCAGCACCTGGCCTTCGGCGCCACCCCGGCCCTGATGCGGGCCCTGCCCCAGCACCCGCGAATCGCCCTGGTCCACGGCACCGACCTGCTGTTCGCCGAGATGCACCGCGACCAGCTGCGGGTCCTGCGCGAGACCGCCCGCCTCGCCGACGCGATCGTGGCGCCCACCACGGCCATGGCCGACCACCTGATCCGCCTCGCACCTCAGACCGACCAGCGCAAGATCCACCACATCCCATGGGGCATTCCCGACCACCTCCTCGACCGCCCGCCCACGCCGCCCAGACGGACCACGGCCAGCCATCTGCGGCTGCTGTACGCCGGTCGGCTCACCGCCGAGAAGGGCGGCCACACCCTCATCAAGGCGCTGGCCGCCGCCAAGGGGATCGAGCTGAGCATCGCTGCCCCCAGCGCGGAGTTCCACGCCTTGTCCCCGCTGATGCGCCGGGCCGGTATCCACGCCCGCTACCTCGGCTGGCTCTGCCGCCCGCAGCTGTGGAAGGCGTTCGCCGAACACGACGCGCTCGTCATGCCCTCCACCACCCTGGAAGCCATGGGCCTGGTCGCCCTCGAAGCCCAAGCCTGCGGCCTCCCCGTCCTCTACCAGCCAGTCCCGGGCCTGCGCGAAGCCCTCGGCGGCTCCGCCCTGGCCACCGCCTTCACCAACACCACCGGCCTCGCCCGCGACCTGGACCGGCTGCGGACCTCGCCCAGCCTCCTGGCTGCTCTACGGAACGCCGGGCGGGCGAATGCGGCCCGCTACCCGCTCAGCAACACCGCGGCCGCCCTGACCGACCTCGGCAAGCAGCTCACCTGACCGAGCCTCGCGCCGAAGCCCACCACGCCCCGGCCGGCTCACTACGCTGGTCGGGGCGGACGTTCAGAGCGAATCGGGGAGACGATGACACCCAGCACCGACCGCATCCACCAGCTCCTGGCGGACGGCGTCCGCGACCAGGTCTACCCCGGGGCCGTGTGGGCCGTCGGCGACGCAGCCGGAACCCGGGCCAGCGGCGCCGTCGGCGTCCTCGACCCCGCCAAGCCGGACGAACCGATGCTGCCGGACACCGTCTTCGACGTCGCCAGCCTCACCAAGATCCTCGCCGTGTGGTCCACCATCGGCTCCCTCCGGGAGGCGGGCCAACTCCCGCTCGACGAACCGCTCGGCGCGTACTGGCCCGAAGTGTCCGGACACCCGCTGAGCCAGGCCACCGCGCGGAACCTGCTGACCCACACGGCGGGAGTCCCGCTGCGGGCCCAACTGAAGAACCTCTACGGCACCGACCCGACCGCCATCCGGACGGGCGTGCTGCACGAGGCCCTGCACCGGCCGCCGGGCGAAGCCGTCGAGTACACCGACCGCGCCGCCCTCATCCTCGGGTACCTCGCTGAACACCTCTCCGGCCGGATGCTCGACCAACTCGCCGCCGAGCGGGTATGGCGGCCGCTCGGGATGGACGCCACCCGCTTCGGCCCGCTGCGCGCCGACCAGGTCGGCCGCAGTGCCCCGACCGAATTCGACCAAGGCACCGGCACCCATCTCCGAGGAACCGCCCACGACTTCTCCGCCCGCCTCCTCGGCGGCGTGTGCGGCATCGCCGGCACCTTCTCGACCGCCGCCGACCTCGCCCGCTTCCTGCGGTACATGCTCGACCCGGTCACCGCATCCGTGCGGCCCGGCTTCGGCCCCGCCTGGACTGAGGAATCCCTGACCGTACAGACCGGTCAGCTGGAACCCGTACGTGGCCTGTTCTGGCACCCCGCTCCCGGCACCGACCCGGCCGAGCACACATGGGTGCATTACGGCTTCACCGGCACTGGCATGTGGCTCTCGCCCAAGACGGGGACCTGGGCCATCCTGCTGACCAACAAGCTCTACTTCACGCGCGACCGCGAGCCGCTGACCGGCATCCGCAATTGCTTCCGTGAACTCGTCTTCAGCTGAACTCGGCTGCCTCCAGACCATGCCAATGTCCGAGTCCTTGTGGATTCTGCCGCTGTACACGCCGACTAGACGCCACAGCGGTGCGGATGCGGGACCGGATTGGACGTGCTGGTGCGGGCGGCGAACGTTCTGGTCGAGACACCTATTCAACGACGTTTCGTCGGCTCAACGCAGCGGCAGCTGGCAGGCCCGGTCCCGCTCCGCCGAGTACAGGTGGCTGTCCGGGAACTGCTCCGCGCCCAGCGTCCGCCCGACCAGGATCACCGCCGTGCGCACCACGCCCGCCGCCTTCACCTGCTCGGCGATGTCGGCCAGCGTCCCGCGCAGTACCAGCTCGTCGGGGCGGCTGGCCATCGCCACCACGGCTGCCGGGCAGTCGGCGCCGTAGTGCGGCAGCAGTTCGGCTACCACCCGGTCCACGTAGCGGGCCGCCAGGTGCAGCACCAGCAGGGCGCCGCTGCGGCCGAGAGTGGCCAGGTCCTCGCCCTCGGGCATGGGGGTGGCCTGCTGGGCGATGCGGGTCAGGATCACGGTCTGGCCGACCGTGGGTACGGTCAACTCCCGCTTCAGTGCTGCCGCTGCGGCCGCGAACGCCGGCACGCCCGGTACCACCTCGTACGGCACCCCGGCTGCGTCCAGGCGACGCATCTGCTCGGCCACCGCGCTGAACACCGACGGGTCGCCGGAGTGCAGCCGGGCCACGTCCTGACCGGCCTGCTGGGCGGCGACCAGCTCGGCGGTGATCTGGTCCAGGTTCAGCTGTGCGGTGTCCACCAGCCGTGCGTCCGGCGGGCATTCGGCCAGCAGCTCGACCGGTACCAGGCTGCCCGCGTAGAGGCAGACCCCGCAGCGCGCCAGGGTTCGCGCCCCGCGCACCGTGATCAGGTCGGCGGCGCCGGGGCCGGCGCCGATGAAGTAGACGGTCACTGGGCTTCTCCACCTTCGGACTTGACGACTGACCACTGCGTCACCGGCATCGCCTGCCGCCACCCGGTGAAGTTGCCGACCGGCACCGCGTGCGCCACCGCCAGGCGCAGCAGGTCGCCGCCGTGCCGGCGGTACCACTCGGTGAGCAGCGCCTCCGACTCCAGCGTCACCGTGTTGGCGACCAGCCGCCCGCCGACCGGCAGGGCTGCCCAGCAGGCTTCCAGCAGCCCGGGGGCGGTGAGCCCGCCGCCGATGAACACCGCGTCAGGGGTGGGAAGTTCGGCCAGCGCGGCAGGCGCGGCGCCGGTCACCACGCGCAGCCGGGGCACGCCGAGTGCGGCCGCGTTGCGTTCGATCCGCGCGGCGCGTACCGGGTCGCGCTCCACGCTGACGGCCTGGCAACTGGCGTGCGCGCGCAGCCATTCGATGGCGATGCTGCCGGAGCCGCCGCCCACGTCCCAGAGCAGCTCGCCGGGTGCGGGCGCCAGGCTGGCCAGGGTGGCGGCCCGGACATGACGCTTCGTCAGTTGTCCGTCGCTCTCGTAGAGTTCGTCGGCCAGGCCGGGGACGAGAGCGGGGCGCGGGACGCCGAGCGAGGCCCGGCAGGTCACGGCGACGAGGTTCAGCGGGTCGCCGGGCGGCTGCGTCCAGTCCTCGGCCGTCCCGCTCGCCCCGACCAGCTCGCCCGGCCCGCCCAACTGCTCCAGCACCCGCAGCTCGCTCGGCCCGTACCCGCGCTCGCGCAGCAGCGCCGCGACGACGGCGGGTGTCGAGGCGTCGGCGCTCAGCACCAGCAGCCGCCGCCCGTCGAAGAGCTCGCGCGCCAGTGTCGCCGGGTCGCGCCCGACCAGGCTGACCACCGTGGTCTCCTCCAGCGCCCAGCCGAGCCGCGCGCACGCGTAGGAGACCGAGGACGGATGCGGCAGCACCCGCAGCCGCCCGGCGCCCAGCTCCTCGGTGAGGGTGCGCCCGATCCCGTAGAACATCGGGTCCCCGCTGGCCAGCACCGCGACCCGCCGCTCGGCGAGGGAGGCGAAGAGCCCGGCCACGGCGGGGCGTAGCGGCGAGGGCCAGGCGACCCGCTCGGCCGCCAGCTCGGTGGGCAACAAGGCCAGCTGCCGACCGCCGCCGACCACCACCTCGGCCGCCCGCAGCGCCTGCCGGGCCACCGCCGAGAGCCCGTCCCAGCCGTCCGCGCCAACCCCCACGACGGTGACCAACGCGCTGCTCAACGGGGTCTCCTCCCAGCTCCGGACGGGTGCACCGGGGCAGCCTACCGGGCGGTCGGCGGGCCGCCCCGGCCGGTGGGTAGGCTGGGGCGCATGCCGACGACTGCTGTTCTGCCACCTCCCGCCGCCTGAGCGGGCGGCGAAGCGACTGAAGACCTGAGCCCGGGGTGCGACCCCAGGGCGGTCGGTGCTGCCCGCGGACGGGATCACGCGACCAGTTCACGTCTTCGGTGGGAGAACACCCGTGTCCGCAACTCCATCCCCCCTGTCCGCAGGGCGGGGTCTGCTCTACCTGCTGCTCTCGGCCGCCTCCTGGGGAACCGCCGGTGCTGGGGCCGCACTGCTCTACGGCCCCAGCGGTCTCGGTCCGGTGGCACTCACCTTCTGGCGCTCGGCCGGCGGCGCCGCGCTGCTGCTGCTCCTGCGCCTGGTCCGGCGCAGGCCGGCCGAGCCGGTCAGGCCGGTCGATCTCGCCGTCAACGGCATCGGCCTGACGCTCTTTCAGATCGCCTACTTCGAGGCCGTGCACGGCACGGGACTCGCCGTCGCCACCGTGGTCACGCTCGGCGTGGCCCCCGTCCTGGTGGCCCTCGGGGCCGGGCTGCTGCTGCGCGAACGCCTCGGCGGCGCGGGTGCGGTGGCGGTGCTCGGGGCGCTGAGCGGTCTCGCGGTGCTGATCCTGGGCGGCTCCGCCGGGGCGCCGGTGCGCACCGGCGGGGTGCTCTGGGCGCTGGTCTCGGGGGCGGGCTACGCCTGCATCACCCTCTACGGCCGCTACACCGCTGCTCGCCCGGGCCCGCGCGCCGACGCGCTGACCACCACCCTGCACTCCTTCGTGATCTGCGCGCTGCTGCTGCTCCCGTTCGGGCTCGCCGAGGGCCTGTGGCCGAGCGCGCACGGCCTGGGGCGGACGGCGGGGGTGCTGCTCTACCTGGCCGCCGTGCCCACCGCGTTCGGCTATGCGCTCTACTTCACCGGCGTCGTCGCGGTGCGGGCCACCACCGCCGCCGTGACCGCGCTGGTCGAGCCGCTCAGCGCCACCGTGCTGGCCCTCACGCTGTTCGGCGAGCGGCTGGCCCCGGCCACCCTCGCCGGTGCCGCGCTGCTGTTGCTCTCGGTCACCGCGCTGGCGGTGGCCGAGACCCGGCAGGCCGTCGCCGTCAGAGCGCGACGATCCCCTCGCCGCCCATGCCGTCCGGCACGGTGACCGAGCCCACCCGGGTCAGCCCGCCGTCCGCGTGCACCCGGAACTCGTCCACCACGCCCTGGCCGCCGGTCTGCACGTAGAGGTAGCGGCCGTCACCGGCCACGGCGGCGTCCACCGTGCCCGGGTCGGTGGCGGTGTTGCCGAGCGCGGTCAGCGTGCCGTGCTCGTCCGCACGGAAGCCCGACAGGCTCGCGCTGCCCGCGTTGGAGGCGTACACCTTGTCCCCGGCGCCGACCAGCCAGCAGGTCCCCGCCTGGCCGGTGGGCACCTGGCCGAGCGCGGTCAGCCTGCCGTCGTGGCCCACCGTGTAGGAGGCGACCGTCTCCGGGCCGACCTCGGTGACCAGCAGGCGGCCGTGGGCGTCGAAGACGAAGCCGAACGGCACCGCGCCCGGTTCGGCGTTCACCACCGGCGCGGCCGCCGGGGCGCCGTCGTGCCCGAGCGGGAAGACGTCGATGCTCTGGCCGCCCGCCTTGGTGGTGACCACCAGGTCGCGGCCGTCCGGGGTCACCGCGAGCTGCCCCGGGGTGTGGGTGAACTGCGGTGTGGCGGCCGGGTCCAGGCCCAGCGACCGGTGCCAGCCGGCTATCGCGCGCAGTTGCCCGCCGACCCGCTCGAAGCCCTGCACGGAGCCGCCGCCCAGCGCGTCGAGCACGTAGACCTGGTCGCCGTGCAGGGCGACGCCGGCCGGGAAGCTGCCGCCGGCGTCGATCACCTGGGTGCGGGTCAGCCGGTCGCCGTGCACCGCGAAGACGGTCACCGTGTCGCTGCCCGCGTTGACGGCGTAGAGCAGGTGGTGGCGCGCGTCGTAGGCCAGCGAGCCCTGGGAGGCGAGGTGGTCGGCCGCGGAACCCTGCAGCACGCCGCCCTTGCCGCCGGTGGGGTAGACCCCGGTCTGGTGCAGGCTGCCGTCCCAGCCGCGGGCGTAGGCGACCACGGTGTTGCCGCCGGGCGCGTCGCTCTGGACGAAGACCGGTGCGCCGGAGGCGGCCGAGGCCGATCCGGCGGCCAGCGTCAGGCCGGCGAGCGCGAAGCCGGCCGCGGCGGCCAGGGCCGTGACGGAACGCAGAACGGAAGAACGCATGGCGGTTTCTCCTCGGGGAGGTCCGGAACTCGGTGACCACCACGCTAGGCGCCGATGCGACGTGAATTGGCCTTCCAGTCCGCTCCGTTCGCGGCTCGTAAGAAGTCCGCCGACGTGATCCAATGGCTCGGAGCGAACGGAGACGATCATGGACCTGACCATCGAGGGCCCTGACGGGCTGCTGCTGCGCCCCTGGGCGGAGCAGGACGCCGAGCCGCTGCTCGCGGTTGCCGACGATCCCGAGTTCCGCGCCCGGCTGATGAACCTGACGATTCGTCATCGAGCGGACGCGGAGCGCTGGTTGTTGGCGCAGCAGGCGGGGTGGGAGGCCGGTGTGCGGTTCGGGTTCGCGGTACTGGCGGGTGACCGGCTCGCCGGGCAGGTGGTGCTCAAGCACCCCGATCCCGCCTCGACCACGGCCGAGGTCGGCTACTGGACGGCCGCCGCAGCGCGTGGTCAGGGTGTGGCGCCGCGCGCCGTGGAGCTGCTCACCGGTTGGGCGTTCGACGCTCGCGGCCTGCGGCGGCTGGAGCTCTATCACGCCGTCGACAATCCAGCCTCCTGCCGGGTGGCGCAGAAAGCGGGGTACGGGCTGGTGGCCGAACTCCCGCCCCAGGGGAAGTGGCCGACACCGGGGCACCTGCACGTGCGGGAGGGCTGAGACCACGGTGGCCGGGCTCGCGAGCCCGGCCACCGCCGTTCGCCGTGCCGGCCACTACGGCTTCCAGTAGTCCCCGGCCATCACGAGGTACACCAGGGTCTTGATGGTCTCGCCGTAGTACCCGTCACCGAACGGGTTGCTGCCCAGCTGCTTCCAGATCGCGTCGGTCCACGCCTGGTCGCCCGCCGCCATCGCCGCCGGGCCGACCGAGTCGCCGGCCTCCTCGGCCTGGTCGCTGGTGCTGTAGGGGGTGCAGTTGAGCTTGGTGTGCGGGTAGACCTTCTGCGGGTTGCCGCCCGACTCGCCCTTCAGACAGGCGGATTCGAGCTTGGCGGTGCGCAGTGAGACGGCCGCCGTGCTGCCGCCGTAGAGCAGCGCGTCGGTGCCCAGGTGCCAGGGCACCCGGATCGAGTTGTAGCCGACGATGTTGTCCGGCTGGTTCTCCTGGTAGTTGGCGGGCGCTGGCTTCGGGCTGCTGGTGTTGGCGTTGACCACGAAGTCGGAGAGCAGGCCGCCGCTGGGGGAGTACGACTTGGTGAACGAGCCGATCACCGCCTCGGTGCGCTGGACCACCTTGTTCCAGTCGTGCGCGGTGTCGTAGGCCGCGAAGGCGCGCAGGTGGTCGAGCATCATGTCGGACGGGCGGGTGTCGGTGTTCGGACCGTCGTCCTCGCACTTCAAGTGCCCGTCGGGCGCCACGTCGTGGGCGTAGAAGGAGGCCAGCCAGGCCTTGGCGTCCGCGCTGTAACCGCCCCACTGCTGGTCGGCCAGGATCAGGCCGTAGCCGATGTCCAGGTCGCCGTCGGTGGCGGCGTCGGGCGTGCCGCCGCTGTAGTACTTGCAGGTCTTGCCGTCCAACTGCCACTGCATCAGGCCCCACTGGTCCTTGTGGTCCTTGACCAGCTGCCAGAGGCCGTTGAACTCGGTCTGCGCGTTGGGGTCGTAGCCGGCCATCAGCGGCACGATGTTCATGCCGTAGCCCTGGCCCTCGGAGACCGGGCCGTTGTTGCTGGCGTCGCCGTCGCCCTTGGTGGAGACGTAGTACTCGTTGCTCGCGCAACCGTGGTGCAGGTAGCCGGCCTTCCAGGAGTCGTACTGCTTGCGCACGGCGGCGTCGCGGGTGGCCTGCGAGGCCGAGGGCATGACGCCGACCTGGTAGCTGGTGTGGGTGGGGAACGGGTGCGCGGTGCTCGCGGCCCCGGCGGGGGCGGCGCCGGCCAGGCCGAGGCCGAGCGCGGCGGTGGCCAGCGCGGTGGAGGCGGCGAGCAGCGACCGCGCGGGGGCGATCGGGAACTGACGTGCCATCAGGGAACTCCTCGTTGGGGGATGAGAAGCAGATGAGGGAAAGTTAGGAAAGCTTCTTTATCAATCCGGTCCATGTCAATACCCGCGGGTCACTTGACTCACGGTCAACCGGGCCTCGGCGGCTCAGCGCGGTGGCCACCGTGAAAGTCTGGGCAGGTTGGCCGGCGGACGAACCGCCTGGCACGGCGCGGACGGGAGCGGGCATGGCGGAGCATCTGGTGGTCATCGGTGGGGACGCGGCCGGCATGTCCGCCGCCTCGCAGGCCCGGCGGCGGCGCGGCGCCGAGGAGTTGCGGATCACCGCCTTCGAGCGCGGCTCGATCACCTCGTACTCGGCCTGCGGCATCCCGTACTGGGTCGGCGGCGAGGTGGCCCGGGCCGAGCAGCTGATCGCCCGCACGCCCGAGCAGCACCGCGCCCACGGCATCGACCTGCGGCTGCGCACCGAGGTCACCGAACTGGACCCGGCCGGGCGCCGGGTGCGCAGCCGGGACCTGGCGAGCGGCGCCGAGGCGTGGACGGAGTACGACCAGCTGGTCATCGCCACCGGCGCCGAGCCGGTCCGCCCCGCGCTGCCGGGGTTCCACGCCCCGGGAGTGCACACCGTGCACACGATCCCGGAGGGGCAGGCGCTGCTCGACACGCTGGCGGCGCTCGCCCCGAGTGAAGGTGCGGGCGAAGGCGGGAGCGGGGGCGAGGATGCCGAGCGGCGCCGGGCCGTGGTGGTCGGCGGCGGCTACATCGGTGTCGAGATGGCCGAGGCGATGCTGCGGCGCGGCTACCGGGTCACCCTGGTGCACCGCACGCCCGAGCCGATGCCCGGCCTGGACCCCGACCTGGGCGCGCTGGTCCGGCGGACGATGACCGAGCTCGGCATCGAGGTGGTCCCCGGCGCGGCCGCGACCGAGGTGCTGCTGGGCCCGGACGGGCGGCCACGCGCGGTGCGCAGCACGGCCGGCGAGCACCCGGCCGACGTGGTGGTGCTCGGCCTCGGGGTGCGCCCGCGCACCGCGCTGGCCCGTGCCGCGGGCCTGCCGCTCGGCCCGCAGGGCGGCCTGCGCACCGACGACCGGATGCGGGTGCTGGACGCCGACGGCGAGCCGATCCCCGGGCTCTGGGCCGGCGGGGACTGCGTGGAGGTGCGGCACCTGGTCTCCGGGCGGCACCAGCACATCGCGCTGGGCACCCACGCCAACAAGCACGGCCTGGTGATCGGCAGCAACCTCGGCGGCGAGGACGCGAGCTTCCCCGGGGTGGTGGGCACCGCGATCACCGGGATCTGCGAGCTGGAGATCGCCAGGACCGGGTTGAACGAGCGCGAGGCGACGGCGGCCGGCCTGGACTGGACCGCCGTCGTGATCGAGTCGACCGCGCGGGCGGGCTACTACCCGGGCGCGGCGCAGCTGACCGTCAAGCTGCTGGCCGAGCGCGGCAGCGGGCGGCTGCTCGGCCTGCAGATCGTCGGTGGGGCGGGCGCGGCGAAGCGGATCGACATCGCCGCGGTGGCGCTGAGCTGTCGACTGACGGTGCGTGAGCTGATCTTCCAGGACCTGGCCTACGCACCGCCGTTCTCCCCGGTCTGGGACCCGGTCCTGGTGGCCGCGCGGAAGGCGGCCACGCAGATCTGATAGGCGGTGCAGGCGAACTGACTGGACGTCAGTTCGTGTACACCGAGGGGCTGCCGGCCTGGCTGGTGTCCTGCACCGGGCCGTAGGAGGCGGTGAAGTAGCCGGCGGCGAAGCAGGTGGCGGGGCCGCTGCTCTTACTGAAGCTCTGGTTGCTGAAGCTGATGGTCTGCGCGGTGTTGTCGGTGGCGCCCGAGAGGCTGGTGGGGCTGGCCTGGTAGGTGCAGGTGACACTGCCGAGCAGGGTGCGCAGCTTGATCGTGGTCTGGATCGGCCCCGCGGTGCCCGGGCTGAGCGTGACCGGGTTGCCGGTGCCGTCACCGACGTTGTTGGTGTAGGTCAGGTTGTTGACGGTGACGCTGTTGACACCCGTGACACCGGGGATGTTGACGGCGCTGCAGCCGCTGAACGTCTGGCTGTTCAGCGTCTCCACGGCGGTGCCGGGCGCGGCCGGGTTGCTGACCACGGTGGCGCTGAAGGAGGAGGACGAACAGCTCACGCCGGTGCCGCCGGCGGCGGTGGAGTAGAGGGTGGCGGCGGTGCCGCTCTGCAGCGCGGCGGTGAGCACGTCGCCGGTGGCCACCGTGCTGCCGCCCGCGCTGCCGTAGGTCAGCACGCTGGAGGAGGCGGAGGCGGGCATGGCGGTCAGGGCGGCGAGTGCGGCGGCGGCCGTGGCCGCGCCGAGGTAGAGACGCTTTCGCACAGGGTTCCTCGTTTTCTGGTGGGGGAGGACGTGCGCGCGGTGGGGGCGCGCACGGGTCTGGTGGGCGGCGGGTGACCCGGTGGTGGCTGGGTCCTGTCGTCAAACCCCCTTCTGCTCGGCGACGAAGGGGGTTTGACGACAGGACCCAGGGCGCTCAGTGGTGGGCGGCGGCGCTCGGCGGTTGCCCGGCGGAGGCGCCGAGCGAGGCGGTCAGGTCGCTCAGGCTGCTGTCCAGGGCGAGCGAGGTGTCGGTCTGCTGGAAGCTGACCGAGCCCTTGCCTGCGCCGGACGGGATGCCCATCGTCCAGTCGATGATCGGGTCCAGGATGCCGCCGAGCCCGCAGCCGGAGGCGCCGGGCACGCTGAAGGTGTTGTCCACCAGCGTGGCGCCGGTGAACGCGGCGATCAGCGCGTTGTGCCCGTTCGGGTCGTTGTTGACGGCGATGGTGCCCGGGTTGCCGGTCATCGGCTGGGCGGGCGCCGGCGGGTTGGTGGTGCCGGTGGTCGGCTGCAGCATGATCGGCGAGCTGTCGGAGCCGATGTAGCAGTCGTCGCCGAAGAAGGTGTTGGACAGGTGGAGTTTGACCGGCAGCTTGAAGACCGGGTACGACTCGCCGGCCGCCAGCGGGGTGAACTCGGTGACCGGGCCCGCGAGTTCGACCTGGGCGAAGATACTGGTGAGGCCCGGAAGGAAGTTGATGATCCCGGGGATGGCGATCTGGGCCGGCTGGGCGGTCAACAACTGGCCGCCGCTGGGGGCCACCGTCGCGTACTGGTTGGCGGTGCTGCCGTCGGGGAAGGTGACAACCGGGGCGGACTTGTCCCAGTAGACCCCGAACTGCAGCTTGATCGGCGAGGTGAGGGGCACTGTCGTGGACCCGATGGTGAAGCTTCCGGCATTGGTGACCGAGACCACGCAGCCGACCTGGAGGTCGCCGGGGTCGGTCATCGCGGGCGCGCTGACCGGGCAGTCGCCCATGCCGGTGTACGGGCCACCGGGGGTGGTGGTCGGGGCAGCCTGGGCGGGCGTGCCGGCGGCCAGCAGCGTGGCGGCCGCAGCGAGCGCAAGCACGGGCAGAAGTCGCCTGCTGGGAGCAGGAGTTCGAGACTGCGAGGGTCGGGGCGGCACGGTTCGGGGCAAGGTGGGACTCCTCGTGACACGGGCGGGTGAACGGGAGTGCGGGCGTGGCCGGGGCCGGGTGCTGCCGGACCGCTCGGCGCCACGAGCGGTCCGGCGCCCTGGCTCGCCGGAACCGGGAGGGCCGGCCCGGCGGCTGCCACCGCCGATCACCGATGCCCATGGAGAGCGGGGCCCGCCGGCCGGTCGAGCCCCGGACGGCGCCAGGCGCTGGGGCCTGTCGTCAGCGCCGGATGAATTGAAAACCTGGGAAGGTTCTAAGCCTGCCCCACGCCAGCGTCAAGGGATGGTGCGGAAGTTGCAGATAAATCTTGAATCCGGCGAACTCGGCGGAGTCGCAGGAGACTTCATCCTCCCCGGGACGCGCAGTGGTCGCGATCCGGCCCGCTCGATCCGGCGCGGTCCGAGCCGGCTGCCGGCCGAGGTGGTAGCCGCCACCCAGCGCGAGCGGTTGCTGGACGGGGTGGTCCACACGGTGGCCGCCTACGGCTATGCCCGGGCCCGGGTGAGCGACATCTGCCAGGCCGCCGGGGTCACCAGGCCGGTCTTCTACGAGCAGTTCAGCGGCAAGGAGGAGGCCTTCCTGGCCGCGCACCGGCACGGCACGGCCGTGGTGATCCGGCGGATGGAGGAGGCCTTCGCAGCGCGGACCGACTGGTGCGACGGGGTGCACGCGGCGCTTCGCGTGGTACTGGCGATCCTCGCCGAGGTGCCGGCCTTCGCCACCGTGGCGGTGGTCGAGGTGGACGCGGTGGGGCCGGCCGGACGCCTGGTGCGCGAGCAACTGCGGGTACGGATGCGACGGTTGTTCGTCGGCTGCCCCAGGCCGCCGGCGGGAGTGTCGGGCGAGCTGCTGGTGGACAGCGTGGTCGGCGGCATCTACGCCGGCATCTACCGGTACATCGCCGCCGGCCGGCACGCCGAACTCCCGCAGCTGCTACCGACCTTGGCGCATTTCGCGTTGGCCGCCTTCCTCGGACCGCAGGAGGCGGCGCGGCGGGTGGCGCAGGCCGAGGCAGCGGGCACGAGTTGGCGTCGACCGCTGCTGCCGTGCGTGCTGGAGGAGGCCGCGGTGCGAACTCTTGACCCTCCGCTTACCCCGAGGTAACTTCCAGTCAGCTGCCACGCTATGGGCACAGATCACCAAATCCCCTGCCAGGGACGGTAGTTGATCATCCGCCCGACTGTCCTGCGTGGGCGCTGTCCGCGCCAGGACAACGTGCCGAAATGATCACAGGTCCCCCACTACCTCCCTGGAGCATTCATGGCCCGGTCCGAAGAAGCCCCCGCAGAACCAGGTACCGCAGAACCAGGTACCGCAGCACCAGGCGTCGCGGCGCCCGCGGCGCGCGGCCGGGTCCGGTTGCGCCGCGCGGCGCTGATGGCGATCCCCGCCTGCGTGGCCGGCGGCGTCCTGATGGCCCTCACCGCACAGGGCGTGCTCGCCGCCCAGTTCTCCATCTCCGGCATGCCTTTCACGGTCACCGCCGACCGGCTGGACGGCACCGGCTTCGAGCAGTTCGGCGGTCTGGACAACATGATCGACAACAGTCCGAACGCCGGGAACACCGGTGGCCAGGTGGTGGTGGCGGTCTCCGCGATCAAGTCCGCCACGCTGACCAACCTCTGCCAGAGCGTCAACCTGGGCGGAACCAACCTGAAGATCACCGCAGGCACCGGCAGCACCCCGGTCACCGCGAGCGGGTTGACCACCGACTCCGACGTGCTGACCGGCGACGCCTTGTTCAGCAACATCCAGATCGGCGGCGACGCCAGCACCTTCACCGAGGCGGGCGTCCAGGGGCCGGCCGGCGTCTTCGGCCAGCAGGCGGACACCGTGACGATCCAGAACCTGCGGCAGAACAACTGGGCCACCACGGCAGCCTCCTTCAAGCTGCCCGGCCTGCACCTGAGTTTCAGCGACACGGGCTGCTGAGCATGGCGGACGCACCGACGGCGGGGGCGGACACGCCCCCGCCGGACCCGGGCGAGCCGGCGGCGAGCGCCGAACCCGCCGCCGAGACCACCCCCGAACCGGCCCCCGCCCCGGACGCGGCGCCACCCCCACCCGTGCCGGCCCGCTCCTTCAAGGCCTGGCGCGGCCGCCGCCCGTTCTGGGGCGGGGTCCTGGTCACCCTCGCGGGCGGCGAGATCCTGCTCACCATGAAGGCCCCGCTCCCGGTGATCCTGCACATCGGTATGCAGGGCATGGCCGGATTCCTGGTCCCGCTGATCCTGCTGCTCTGCGGTCTGCTGCTGCTCTTCAACCCCGCCCAGCGCGTCTTCTACTCGGTGCTGGCCGTGCTGCTCACCCTGGCCACCTGGGTCACCTCCAACCTCGGCGGCTTCCTGCTCGGCCTGCTGCTGGGCCTGATCGGCAGCACCCTGGCCTTCGGCTGGTTGCCCGAGCAGCCATCCCGGCGGCGCCTCTTCGGGCGCAGCAGGCGTGCCGCCTCGCCCCGGTAGGTCACTCGTGTGAATCGACGGAGAATCCTGCCCGATTCCGGGCAGGATTCTTTATTTTTTCGGACCATCACCCTAAGCTCACTCTCCGTGCCCATCTCACCGCAGCCGACCCAGCCCCTCTTCGCGGACCTGCTCGCGCACCTCACCAGGACCAGCGTGCTGGGCCCGGCGGAGGCGGCCCGGGTGGTGGCCGAGGTGCTCGCGTACTTCTCGGAGACCACGACCGAGTTCGTCCAGCGCCGGCACGGTGAGCTGCAGGCCCGTGGCCTGACCAACGACCAGATCTTCGCCCGGATCACCGAGGAGCTGCCCGCCCGCCGGGTGGCCGCGCCCGAGCTGTCCGCGCGCCAGTTGCGCCGCATCGTCTACGGCTGAGCACGGCTGCGCACGGTTGCCGTCCGTCCCTCCCGTCCCACTACCCTCAGGAGCCCGTCCAGCATGTGCGGAATCGTCGCCTACATCGGTCCCAAGGACGCCACCCCCTTCCTGCTCGAAGGCCTGCAACGCCTGGAGTACCGCGGTTACGACTCCGCCGGCGTGGCCGTCACCGGCAAGGGCGGCGGCCTCAAGGTGCGCAAGACCAAGGGTCGGGTGGCCGACCTGGCCGCCACCGTGCCGGCCCGCTTCAAGGGCGGCACCGGCATCGGCCACACCCGCTGGGCCACCCACGGTGAGCCGAGCGACGCCAACGCCCACCCGCACCTGGACAACGCGGGCCGGATCGCCGTCGTGCACAACGGCATCATCGAGAACGCCGACCAGCTGCGCGCCATGCTGACCGCCGATGGCGCGGTCTTCAGCTCGGAGACCGACACCGAGGTGCTGGTCCACCTGATCGCCGCGCACCGCGCCGAGGGCGGCGACCTGGAGGAGGCGGTGCGCGCCGCGCTCGCCCTGGTGGTCGGCACCTACGGCATCGCCGTGGTCGACGCGGAGCAGCCCGACCGGATCGTGGTGGCCCGCAACGGCAGCCCGATCGTGCTCGGGATCGGCGAGAAGGAGATGTTCGTCGCCTCCGACGTCGCCGCGCTGGTCCGCTACACCCGCCAGGTGGTGCACCTGGAGGACGGCGAACTCGCGGTGATCCGCGCTGAGGGCTTCCGTACCTTCACCGAGGACGCGCTTCCGACGAACCGTCAGCCCTCCACCGTGGACTGGGAGATCGACTCCTACGACACCGCGGGCCACGCGCACTACCTGATCAAGGAGATCCACGAGCAGCCGAGCGCCGTCGAGCGCACGCTGAGCGGCCGGCTCGACGAGCGGTTCGCCACCGCGCACCTGGGCGGCCTCAACATGGACGCCCGCGAGCTGCGCGAGATCCGCCGGGTGAAGATCATCGGCTGCGGATCGGCTTACTACGCCGGGCAGATGGGCGCCCAGCTGATCGAGGAGCTGGCGCGGATCCCGGCCGACAGCGAGCCGGCCTCCGAGTTCCGCTACCGCAATCCGGTGATCGAGGCGGACACCCTCTACGTCGCGGTCAGCCAGTCCGGCGAGACCTACGACACGCTGGCCGCCGTCCAGGAGATCAAGCGCAAGGGCGGCAAGGTGCTCGGCGTGGTCAACACGGTCGGCAGCGCGATCGCCCGCGCCTGCGACGGCGGCATCTACCTGCACGCCGGGCCGGAGATCTCGGTCGCCTCGACCAAGGCCTTCACCTCCACCGTGATCGCCTTCGCGCTGCTCGCCCTGCACTTCGGCCGGATCAACGACCTCTCGCCGGCCGACGGCCGGCGGATCGTCGACGGGTTGAAGGCGCTGCCCGGCCAGATCCGCGAGGTGCTGGAGCAGGAGAAGGAGATCGCCGCGCTGGCCGCCGAGTACGCCGACTGCCAGGGGATGATGTTCATCGGCCGGGTGCGCGGCTACCCGGTGGCCCGCGAGGGCGCGCAGAAGCTCAAGGAGATCAGCTACGTGCACGCCGAGGCCTACCCGGCCAGCGAGCTCAAGCACGGTCCGCTGGCCCTGATCAGCCCCGAACTGCCCACCGTGGCCCTGGTCCCGGACGACGAGCTGCTCGACAAGAACCTCACCACGCTCGGCGAGATCCGGGCCCGGGCCGGCCGGGTGCTGGCCATCGCCCACCGCGCGCCGGACACCAAGCTCGCCAACCACGCCGTGCTGGTGCCGAAGAACGAGCCCGAGCTGGACCCGCTGCTGCTCAACATCCCGCTCCAACTGCTCGCCTACCACGCCGCGGTGGTGCTGAAGCGGGACGTCGACCGGCCGCGCAACCTGGCCAAGTCGGTCACCGTCGAGTAGTCCCGCACGGTCCCGGAAAAGGGTGGGGCCCCTGCCGTCCGCCGACGGCAGGGGCCCCGGGACGACGGCTCAGGTCAGGTGCACCGAGGCGTCGTCGATCAGGAAGGCGGTCTTGCCGCTGGTCGAGTGCGAGACCAGCTTGATGCCGACCGTCGAGCCGAACTCCTTGGTCACGTACGGCGTGAGGTCGAAGGACTGCTGCTGGTAGCCGCTGGTGGCGTCCAGGTTGGTCCAGGTCTTCACGGTGGTCATGTACTGGCCGCTGTACTGGTCGTAGAGTTCGAGCGAGAGCGTGTCGACGGCGGTGCCGCCGGGGGCCGAGGCGCCCTGGGCCGAGCCGGTGATGTTCAGCCAGAAGGAGAGCGACTCCTTGCTGTAGCCCGGGGTGGTCTCGACCCACTGGGTGATCGAGTCGTCGGTGGCGGTGTTCTGGCCCAGCCAGGCGTAGCTGTTGCCGCTGTGTGCGGCGTGCGCGCTGGACGGCGTGATGATGTTGTAGCCGGACGCGTTCCACACGCCGTGGTCGGAGGTCCCGTTCTCGAAGCCCTGGTCGTTCAGCTGCTCGATCGGCGCGCAGCCCATCTGCGGACCGTTGAAGAAGCCCCAACGGAAGCTCTGGCTCTGCGCGTTGCCCTTGTCATCGGAGCCCGAGACGGTGACCGTGTGCCACCCGGTCGCCTTGCTGCTGCCGGTGATCCGGCCGGTGGCCGCGTCGATCTTCAGCCCGGCCGGCAGGCCCTTGGCGCTGTAGCGGATCGGCCGCCCGGCGGAGTCCGAGGCGAGCACCACGTAGTTCACCGCACTGCCGAGCTGGCTGGTCTGGTCGCACGGCTTGGTCACCAGCAGCGCGGAGTTGCCGAAGGTCGGGTCGTCGCCCATGCAGAGGTGGTCGTAGTTGGACCACATGGTCTGCACCGGGAAGGACCCGGTGGAGAGCGGCAGGTTGAACATCCCGCCGTTCGAACCGAACGGGATCCAGGAGCACTTGTCGCCGATCTCCTGGCCGGTGGCGTCGGTCCAGGCGCCGGAGGGGTTCTGGTCGGTGATGGTCTCGGCGTACTCGTGCCCGCCGATGATCCCGTAGCCGTCCAGCCGGCCGCGCGCACCGGAGTTGATCCAGTTGGTGCCGCAGTTCGGGACGTCGGTGAGGTAGGGCATCAGGGTGTAGGCCAGGGTGCCGGCGGACGGGGTGCGCATGAAGGTGTGCCAGGCGCAGTAGCCCAGCTCCTTCCACTTGTCCGAGTCCTCGCCCTTGGGGGTGTTGATGATGTACTGCACGTTGCGGTTCTGGTTCGGGTCGCCGTTTCCGAAGTGCTTGGCGGCGGCCAGCACTTCGGCCGCGATCTGCGGCTCGGTGGCGGCCTGCGGGGACGCGGCGGCGTTGTCCACCCAGACGCCCGCCAGGGTCTGACCCTGCGCTGGCATGCCGACGTGGTTGGCGTTCGCCGGGCACTGGTCACCGCCGGGCGCGATGCCCTCGCAGTACTGGGTCATCACCTTGGACCAGGTGTCGGTGCTGCTGCCCAGGCCCTTGAAGAAGTCCTGCTGGTAGGGGGCGGCACTGTCCGGGTCGCCGGTCAGCGTGGTGTCCCCGGAGCTCGGGTCGGTGCCCGGGGTGCCCCACTGGCTTCCCCAGTAGATCAGGTACACCTTGGGCTGCCCCGTGGTGACGCCGATCGAGTCCTGGCCCCCGCGATAGGTCATCTGCAGGTCGTAGTTGTTGTCCGGGATGTTGATGCCGTTCGGCGTCGCGGTGTCGGGCGTCGCGCTCTTCGCGCCCGCCGCCTTCGCGGCCTGCTGCGCCGCGAAGGTCTTGGCGTTCGGCATCACGTGCGGCCGGGTGGCGCCGAGTTGCACCCAGGTCCCGTTGATCTGCTGCCAACCCTCGCCGGCCGGGTGGGTGTTCGTGGGGGTCGTCGAACTGCTGGTCGGGGTGGCCGAGGTGACGTTCTGTGCGTTCGCGGTGCCGGTGAGTCCGGCGGTGGCGACGCCGAGGGCCAGACCTGCCAGGAGCAGGCGTCGGGCTCGGCCGCCGACCGGAGTGCGGGCTATGGGCACAGGGATTCCTGACTCTCTGTGAGGGAGATGGGGGCGAATCAGTCAGCTGACGGTGCAATGACACATGTCACCCGTCACATGGGTCAAGACCCGCGCAGGGGATTTTGGGAATTCTTGTTCGGTCGTCCTTTGGAAGCCGTTGGATCCTGTGCGAAACGACCGGGCTACTCTGGACACCGGTTGCGGCCGCCCCGAGGTTCGTAGGATGATCTTTGGGCCTCTTGCCTGTTTCTTGTCGTTCTATATCGAAATGGGGTCCCTGATGCGGCGACCACCGTGGGTGCCCGAGGGTATGGATCTTGACCGGCCGGCAGCGGCTCGCGTCTACGACTACTACCTGGGGGGCTCGCACAACTTCGCGGCCGACCGGGAGATGGCGCGCAAGGCGATCACCATGTGGCCCGACCTGCCGCAGATCATGCGGGCGAACCGGGCCTTCCTGCGGCGTTCGGTCACGTTCCTGGCCGAGCGGGGCTTCACCCGTTTCCTGGACATCGGCTCCGGCATCCCGACCTTCGGCGCCGTGCACGAGGTGGCTCGCGAGATCCAGCCGGACAGCCGGGTGGTCTACGTCGACAAGGACCCGGTCGCCGTCGCGCACAGCCGGTTGCTGCTGCAGGACGACCCGCTGAGCACGGTGGTCGACGCGGACCTGACCGATCCCGCCGAGCTGCTCGCCCGCCCCGAGGTGGTGGAACTGCTCGCCGCCGGCGAGCCGGTGGCGCTGCTGCTGGTCGCGGTGCTGCACTTCGTCACCGACGAGCAGGATCCGGAGGGCATCATCCGCACCCTGCGCGAGGCGCTGCCGCCGGGCAGCGCGCTGGCGATCTGCCACGCCTCGATCGAGGGCCGCCCGGACCAGGCCGCCACCCACCAGGACCTGTACAACCGCACGCCCACCCCGTTGACCATGCGCTCGGTCGAGCGGATCACCGGCTTCTTCGACGGCTTCGACCTGGTCGAGCCGGGCGTGGTCTACCTGCCGCAGTGGCGTCCGGACGAGCCCACCGTGGTCGCCGAGCACCCGGAGCGGATGGTCGGGCTGGTCGGCGTGGGGCTCTTGCCGTGACCGCGTCGCAGCCGGCCGGCGAGAGAGACCTCGCCGCGTCCGCCACCGATCCGGACACTCCCGACTCGGATCAGTGGGCCCGGCTGCTGCGCGGCAGCCAGGGTGTGGCGATGCACCCCGGCGCCCTGAACCGCCTGGTCAGCCGCACCGTCGAGCTGCTGCACGATGCCCAGCGGGCAGAGCCGCTGGACGTCGGTGCCGCCGCCGAGGCCGGCGCGCTGCTGGTCGAGTCGCACTTCACCGACTCCGAGCTGCTCTCCCGGGCGATCGGCCTGCTGAGCGCCGGCGACGGGCGCGCCCCGAGCGCCGAGCTGGCCGGTGCCTTCGCGGCCGGCTGGGCATCGGCGCTGCGCGAGCGCACCCTCCAGGAGCAGGAGGCGATCCGGCTGGCCGCCGACACCGCCCGCCGGGACGCCGAGCGGGCGCTGCGCGAGTCCGAGGCCCGGTTCCGCGCCCTCTTCGAGAGCGCCGCGATCGGCATCGGCATCGGCGACGTCGAGGGCAACATCCTGGCGGCCAACAAGGCGCTGCAGCAGATCTTCGGCGCCCGCCCCGAGGACATGCAGGGCCGGCGGGTCAACGACCTGGTCCACCCGGAGGACACCCCCGGGGTCTGGGAGGCCTACGAGGAGCTGGTCAGCGGCAAGCGCGAGCACTTCTCGTTCGACAAGCCGTACTACCGCCAGGACGGCGAGGTGGTCTGGACGCACCTGACCTGCTCGCTGATCCGCGACGACGACGGCACGCCGGTCTACCAGGTGGCGATGCTGGAGGACATCACCGACCGCTACCGCCTGCAGGAACGGCTGCGCCACCAGGCCACCCACGACCCGCTGACCGGCCTGCCCAACCGCTCGGCCTTCTTCGAGCGGCTGGAGGCGATCTTCGAGGACCCCGAGCCCGGCGCCCGCTTCGGCCTCTGCTACGTCGATCTCGACGGCTTCAAGGTGGTCAACGACTCGCTCGGCCACGAGATGGGCGACCAGTTGCTGGCGGCGGTGGCGCTGCGCCTGGAGGCCGCGTTGCGCCCGCTGGGGCACCTGGTGGCGCGGCTGGGCGGCGACGAGTTCGTGGTGCTGCTGGAGGACTGCCGGGGTGAGGCGGAGGCGGTGGCGGCCGCCAAGACGGTGCTGGCGGCGCTCGCCAAGCCGGTGCCGATCGACGGGCACCGGCTGGCCGTCGGCGCCAGCGTCGGCGTGCTGGAGCGGCCGGTGGCGGCGACCACGCCGATGGCCGCCGTGCGGGCCGCCGACCTGACCCTCTACCGGGCCAAGGCGGAGGGCCGCGGCCGCTGGACCCTCTTCGACCCGCAGCGCAACGCCCGCGCGGTGAGCCGCTACGCGGTCTCGGTGCGGATGCCCGTGGCGCTCGATCGCGGCGAGTTCTTCATCGACTACCAGCCGCTCTGCCTGCTGGCCGACGGCTCGCTCGCGGCGGTCGAGGCGCTGGTCCGCTGGCGCCACCCGCAGTTGGGCGTGCTCGGCCCCGACGAGTTCATCGGCACCGCCGAGGAGACCGGCCTGATCATGCCGCTGGGCCGCTGGGTGCTGGAACAGGCCTGCGGCCAGGCCGCCGACTGGGTCGGCGAGTTCGGCGACCGGGCGCCGCAGGTGAACGTCAACCTGGCGGTCCGCCAGGTGCGCAACGCCGGCCTGGTCTCGGACATCGACCGGATCCTGCGGGACACCGGCCTGGCCCCCGAGCGGCTGACCCTGGAGATCACCGAGAGCGCGGTGGTCGGCCCGAAGGACGAGTCGCTGCGCGCCCTGCACTCGCTGGTCGACATGGGCGTCTCGCTCGCCGTGGACGACTTCGGCACCGGCTGGTCCAACCTCGCCTACCTGCGCGATCTGCCGGTCTCCGGCCTGAAGATCGCCGGCTCCTTCGTCAGCGACCTCAAGGACTCCGGTCGCGAGCAGGTGCTGGGCTGGCGCATCGTGAGCGGTCTCGTCTCGCTGGCCCACACCCTGGGCCTGACCGTCACCGCCGAGGGCGTGGAGAACGCCGACCACGCCGACCGCCTGCGCACGATGGGCTGCGACCGCGCCCAGGGCTGGCACTTCGGACGGCCGATGCGGCCGGAGCAGATCGCCGAGCGGATCGTCAAGGTGGGGGAGGAGTAGGGCGGTTGGTCGGGGGGCTCCTGGAGGGAAGCGGGGGCGTCACCGGTTACGCGGACTCTTGACATGTAGTCATGTCCGCGCCAAATTTGCGGGACCAAGCACGGGATCCATCCCCCATGACAAGGAGTCCCGCTGTGAAGAAGTCCCTCCCCGGCGCGCTGGCAGCGACGCTGCTGGCGGCCGCGAGCGCCGCCGCCACCCTGGTCGGCGCCGCCCCCGCGCAGGCCGCCGCCCCCGCGCTCCATGCCGCGCCCGCTGCTCACGCCGCCCCCACGGCGCACGCGACCCACGGCGCCCCCGCAGCTCACGCCGCCACCGTCGACTTCTCCGGCACCGTCGCGCTGGACGACTGCTCGGGATCGCTGGTCCGGATGCCGAACTCGCAGCCCGGTGACCCTGCGCTGGTGCTCACCAACGGCCACTGCCTGGAGACCGGCATGCCGAACCCCGGCCAGGTGATCGTGAACCAGCCGTCCAGCCGCAGCTTCACGCTGCTGGACGCGAGCGGCAACGGCATCGGTACCCTCACTGCCTCCCAGGTGGTGTACTCCACGATGACCAACACGGATGTGACGCTGTATCAGCTGCCGAACAGCTACTCCGACATCCAGCAGCAGTACGGGATCAGCCCGTTGACGATATCGCCGGACCACCCGGTGGCCGGCACCTCGATCGAGGTGGTCTCGGGCTACTGGCAGGCCACCTACTCGTGCTCGATCGACGGCTTCGTCTACCAGCTGGACGAGGGCAGTTGGACCTGGAAGGACTCGGTGCGCTACACGCCGCAGTGCCAGACCATCGGCGGGACCTCGGGTTCCCCGGTGATCGACACCAGTACCGGGCTGCTGGTCGCGGTCAACAACACCGGGAACGAGAACGGCGAGCAGTGCACCGTGAACAACCCGTGCGAGGTCGACCAGAACGGCAATGTGACGGTCCATCAGGGGACCAACTACGCCGAGGAGACCTATCTGCTGACCTCCTGCTTCGACCCCGGCAACCAGCTGGACCTCAGCCTGCCGAACTGCACGCTGCCCCAGCCGCAGTAGTTCAACAGGTCGCAGCAGGTCATGCCCCGGTGGGGACGCCCTCGTCGGGTCGGACCAGCTTCAGCGGCAGGTGCGAGTTGACCTGGGCGATCCCGGGCAGTCCGCAGAGCACCTCGGTGTGGAAGCGCTCGTAGGCGGCCAGGTCGGCCACGGCGACCCGGAGCAGGTAGTCCGGGTCGCCGAACAGCCGGTGCGCCTCGATGACCTCGGGCAGTGCCGCGACCTGGCGCTCGAACTCGGTGACCGTCGGCTTGTCCTCGCGGGCCATCACCACGGTCACGAAGGCCTGGAAGCCGAGTCCGAGCGCCGCTCCGTCGAGCAGTGCCCGGTAGCCGCGGATCACGCCGTCCTGCTCCAGCTGGCGCACCCGGCGCAGGCAGGGCGAGGGGGTCAGCCCGACGCGTTCTGCCAGCTCGGCGTTGGTGAGGCGGCCGTCCTGCTGAAGCTCGCGCAGGATTCTGCGGTCAATTCGGTCCATGGCGCAATATCCTGCCACAACGGCCGGTGAGGTCGCACGAACTGGCCATCGGCTGCCACGCCTGTTCGGTTAGCGTCGCCGCATCATGAACACCCACCTGCTGTTGCTCTTCCTGGGCGTGGACCTGCTGCTGGTCTGCACCCCCGGGCCCGACTGGCTCTACGTGGTCGCCCGCAGCCTCGGCCAGGGGCGCCGCACCGGGCTGACCGCGGTGGCCGGCATCTGCGCCGGCTACGCCGCGCACACCCTGCTCGCCGCCGCCGGGCTGGCCGCGGCGCTGCGCGCGATACCCGCCGCGCTGCCCGCGCTGCGCTACGTCGGCGCCGCCTACCTGGTGCTGATCGCGATCAACCTGCTGCGCTCGGCCCGTCGCGGCACCCCCGCGCTGGCCGCCGCCACCGACCAGCCGACGGCGGCCGTGCTGCGGCAGAGCGTGCTCACCGCACTGCTCAACCCCAAGGGCCTGCTGCTCTACCTCTCGCTGATCCCGCAGTTCATCGCCCCGCACGCCGCGCTGCCGATCGGCCTCCAGGTGGCCGTGCTCGGCGCCCTCAACGTGCTGGCCTGCGCCGGGATCTACGGCGCGGTGGCGCTGCTCGCCGGGCGGGCCGGCGGCTCGCTGGCCAACAGCGAGCGGGGTGCCCGCCGGGTCTCCACCGCCTCGGCGGTGCTGCTGCTGGCGGTGGCGGCGGTGACGGCGAGCGCTTGACGCCGACCTCCGGAAGTACCGCCGGTCCAGTGTGAACTGATGGTCGGTCAGTCCGTTCGCTGGCAGACTCCGGTCCGTGGACACCAGCGCCTACCGGATGCTCGTCGCCAGCGGACACGACTACGTCACCACCGGCTCGATCGCCGACGCGCGGCTGCGCGCCTGGCTGGCGGACGAAGGCGTGGACCTGCTCGCCCCCATGGTCAGGCTGGACGTCGACTCCGAGACCAACCTGCACGGCGCCTACAGCCGCTGGCGGCTGCGCGAGAGCCTGCCCGGCGGCCTGCGGCAGACCACGCTGCTGGTGCGTGCCCGGGCCGGTGACGCCGCGCCCTGGGTGCGCCTGGAGGTCGAGCGGCTGCCCGCCACCCCGGGCGCCCATCCGGCGTGGAGCCCGGCGCCGGGGCTCGCCGCCCCGTTGCTCACCGCGCTGCGGGCGCAGGACGGTCCGGTGGCGGTGACCGCCCGACCCACCCCGGTCCACCCCGGCGACCTGCCCCGGGTGCTGGACGAGCTGCGCGACCAGCGCCGCCGGCTGCCCATCGTGGTGCTCGCCGTCCCGCCCGAGCTCGCCGAACCGCTGACCCGTGAGCTGCCCGGGCTCGCCGTCCCGTACCTGCTCACCCGCGAGGCGGAGCCCGCGTTCCACCACGCGCTCCCGCACCATCCGATCCCCGTCGGCGGTGCCCGCACCTATCTGCCCGGCGTCGAGCCGGACCGGCCGGCCGACGCCTTCCGGCACCCGGCGACCCCGGGCCTGCTGCACCAGCGCGAGCACGGCGCCCAGCCGCCAGGGCCTCGCTTACGGATCTTGCCGGGCGCGCGACGCCGGGCATCCCTCCCCCAGCCTTCGGCCGGGGGGACCCCCACGGACGCACCGGCGGACCATCCAAGTACGACCCAGTACGAGGACGATCCGCCGGCACGCCCGCCGGGCGCCGTGGGGGCACCTCCCGGCCGGAGGCTGGGGGAGCCGCGCGCCCCGCGGCGTCAGCCGCTGGTGTCACAGCCGACAAGATCCGTGAGCGAGGCCCTCGCCCGGCTGCCGCGCCGGCTGGCCGCGCGGGCTCCGCTGCCCGCCGAGCTGGCCACCGTCCCGCCGCTGCGCACCCGGCCCGCCGCCGGCGCCGACCGGTCCGAGGTGGCCCGGCTGCGCGCCGACAACGCCGTGCTGAACGGCCTGCTCGACGAGGCCGCGCACGAGGAGAGTTCGCGGGTGAAGGAGATCGACGAGCTGCGCCTGGAACTGCGCGAGAAGGAGGAGCACGCCTTCGAACTCGCCGTGGAGCTGGCCGAGCGGGCCGATCGGCTGCGCGGCGCCGAGGCCAGGCTGCGCGAGCTGGAGAGCCACCTGGCAACCCTCGGTGCCACTGCGGGGTCGGCGCCGATCGCACCGCGCGGTCCGCATCACGGCGGTCCGGCCGGTTTCGAGACGCTGCTGGAGCGCTTCGCCGAGCTGTCCGAGCTGCGCTTCACCGGCAGCCGTCGGGTCACCCTGGAACTGGACGCCCAGGCGCTCGGCGTGGATTGGGCGGCCACCGCCTGGGACGCGCTGCTCGCGCTGCAGGACTACGCGCGGGCCAAGCGGTCCGGCGGGCACGTGCGCGACTTCCTGCACTGGTGCCGTGAGACGCCGCCGGGCGGCCACCGCTTCCCACCGGGCAAGGTGGTGCGGGACGAGTCGCCGCAGACGGCGGGCCGCAAGGCCTGGCGGCTGCAACGGACCTTTCCAGTGCCGGAGTCGGTGGACCCCAGTGGCGCCGTCTTCATGGGCGCCCACCTGCGGATCGGCGCGGGCAACGCCAAGGCGCCGCGACTGCACTTCCACGACGCCTGCGCGCACGGCGGCCCGATCTACGTCGGCTACCTGGGTCCGCACCTGAACAACACGCTGAGCACCGGAATCTGACACTGCATCAGGCAGGGCTGCCGAGCATCCGCAGCACCAGCTCGCCGTACCGCGCACCGAGTTGCTCGGGGCTCTCGCTGCTGCGTTCGTTGTACCAGCGGGCCACGTCGATGCCCAGCGAGGTGACCGCGCGGGCGGTGGTGCGGGTCTCGGCGACGGTGAAGACGCCGGCCGCCACGCCCTCCTCGATCAGCCGCATCACCGCGTCCTCGATCCGCCGGCGCAGCTCGGCGACCACCGCGAAGTCCTCCGCCGGCAGCGCGCGCAGCTCGTAGTTGACGATCCGGCCGACCGTGTGGCCGCGCGCGTGCCAGGCGGTGAACTGCTCGACCAGCCGGCGCATCCGGGCCACCGGGTCGCCGGGTGCGGCGGCGGCCTCCTCGACCAGCGCGAGGGTGGCCGCGTGCCCGTTGCGGCTGATCTCGGCGAGCAGCGCGGCCTTCGAGGGGTAGTGGATGTAGAGCGCGGCCGGGCTCATCCCGGCGGCGGTGGCGATGTCCCGGGTGGTGGTGGCATGGAAGCCGCGGGAGGCGAACGAGTCGACGGCCGCGAGCAGCAGGCGACGCGCGGCCTCGGGGCGCTCCCCGGGCCACAGGTCGGTGAGGTGCTGCTCGGTGGTCATGGTCGTCATCCTCGCATGGGTGGTGGAGCGCTTCGCGGGTGCGGACGGTCGGCTCCGGACGGTTGACAGTGTGCCCCGTGGCCAAGATGCTAAGCAAGCGCTTAGTTGCCGAGAAGTAGAGGACGCCATGACGCTTTCGTTCAAGGGACAGGTGGCGCTGGTCACCGGCGCGAGCCGGGGCATCGGCCTGGGCATCGCCCGTGAGCTGGTGGACCGTGGGGCCCGGGTCTGCATCACCGCCCGCAACCCCGAGCCGCTCGCCGAGGCCGTGCGTGACCTGGGCGGCGAGGACCACGCCATCGCCGTGGCCGGCAAGGCCGACGACCCCGCGCACCAGCAGGCCGCCGTGGAGCAGGTGATGGCGACCTTCGGGCGCCTCGACCTGCTGGTCAACAACACCGGGATCAACCCGATCTTCGGCCCGGTGCTGGACGCCGACCCGCTGGCCGCCGCCAAGATCTTCGCCGTCAACGTGCTGGCCCCGCTCGCCTGGACCAAGCTCGCCCACCAGGCCTGGATGGGCGAGCACGGCGGCGCGGTGGTCAACGTCTCCTCGATCGCGGGTCTGCGCACCTCGCCGGGCATCGGCATGTACGGGGTCAGCAAGGCCGCGCTCTCCCGGCTCACCATGGAGCTGGCCGGCGAGCTGGGCCCGAACGTCCGGGTGAACGCGGTGGCACCCGCCGTGGTCAAGACCAAGTTCGCCGAGGCGCTCTACGAGGGCCGCGAGGAGGAGGCGGCCAGGCCGTATCCGCTGAAGCGGCTGGGGGTGCCGCAGGACGTCGCGGGGGCGGTGGCCTTCCTGCTCTCCGACGCGGCGGGCTGGATCACCGGGCAGACCCTGGTGCTGGACGGCGGCGTGACGCTGGGCGGCGGCCTGTGACCAGGGTGGTGGTGACCGGCGCCGGGCGCGGGATCGGCGCCGCGCTGGCCGAGGCTTTCGTGGCGGGCGGTGCGGCGGTGGTGGTCAACGACCTGGACGCCGACGTGGCCGCCGAGACGGCCGCTCGGCTCGGCGCGGTGGCCGTGCCCGGCGACGCGGCCAGCCGCGAGGGCGTCGCGGCGCTGATCGAGGCCGCCCGCGCGGAGCTGGGCGGCATCGACGTGTACTGCGCGAACGCCGGGGTGGCGCCGGGCGGCGGCGCGGAGGCGCCCGAGGCGCTGTGGAGCGCCGCCTGGGAGGTCAACGTGATGGCCCACGTGCGCGCGGCCGAGCTGCTGCTGCCCGAGTGGCTGGAGCGCGGCGAGGGCCGGTTCATCGCCACCGTCTCGGCGGCCGGGCTGCTCACCATGCTCGGCTCGGCGCCGTACTCGGTCAGCAAGCACGCGGCGCTCTCCTTCGCCGAGTGGCTCTCCGCCACCTACCGCCACCGGGGCGTCAAGGTGCACGCGATCTGCCCGCAGGGCGTGCGGACCCAGATCCTCCAGGCCGCGGGCGAGGTGGGCGAGGCGCTGATGGGCGCGACCGCCCTGGAGCCCGAGGCGGTGGCCGCGGAGGTGCTGCGGGCGATCGAGGCCGAGCGCTTCCTGATCCTGCCGCACCCCGAGGTGGCCGGCTACTACGCGCACCGCGCGGCCGACCCGGACGGCTGGCTGGCGGCGATGAACCACCTACAGGTCAAGATCGTGGAGGGACGCTCATGAGGGCTTGGCAGGTAGGTGAGTTGGGGCTGCCGCGCGAGGTGATGCGGCTGGTCGAGGACGCGCGGGTGCCGGTCGCGGGCGAGGGCCAGCTGCTGGTCAAGGTCCGCGCGGTGGCGGTCAACTTCCCGGACGCGCTGATGTGCCTGGGGATGTACCAGGTCAAGCCGCCGCTGCCGTTCACCCCCGGCGTCGAGCTGTGCGGTGAACTCCCCAGTGGCGAAAGGGTGATCGGCAACCCGGTGGCAGGCGGCGGGGCGTTCGCCGAGTACGCGCTGCTGGATGCCCGGGCGCTCTTCCCGGCCCCGCCGGCGCTGGACGACGCCGAGGCGGCCGCGCTGCACATCGGCTACCAGACCGCCTGGTTCGCCCTGCACCGCCGGGCCGCCCTGCGCGCGGGGGAGACCCTGCTGGTGCACGCGGCGGCGGGCGGTGTGGGCAGCGCGGCCGTGCAACTCGGCAAGGCGGCCGGCGCCACCGTGATCGGCGTCGTCGGCGGTCCGCACAAGGCCGAGGTGGCCCGGCAGTTGGGCTGTGACGTGGTCGTCGACCGCAAGAGCGAGGACTTCGTGGCAGCCGTCAAGGAGGCCACCGGCGGCCGTGGCGCGGACGTGGTCTTCGACCCGGTGGGCGGCGACGCCTACACCGGATCGACCAAGTGCATCGCCTTCGAGGGCCGGATCGTGGTGGTGGGCTTCACCAGTGGCACCATCCCGGCCCCGCCGCTGGGCCACGCGCTGGTGAAGAACTACTCGGTCCTGGGCCTGCACTGGGGCCTCTACAACACCAAGGACCCGGCCGCCGTGCGGGCCGCGCACGACGAGCTGACCAAGCTGGCCGAGCAGGGCGTGGTGCGCCCGCTGGTGAGCGAGCGGCTGGCGTTCGAGCAGGCGGCGGACGGCGTGCAGCGGGTGCTGGAGGGCCAGACCACCGGACGCGTGGTGATCGAGCTCTGACACAGTGGTGGGCCCCCGGCGGCGGCCCCCAACGACGGGGGGCCCCCGGGGGAGGGGCGGCGCGGGACCCCCACGGCCCCCCCCGCGCCGGGGGGGCCCCGGGGGGCGCGGGGCCC
>NZ_JARZAG010000002.1 GCF_029892155.1 Kitasatospora sp. GAS204B
CCCCATCATCACCCTCGACGCCCGACGCCGAGACAGCGCCAAAAGCGCACTCATCACACTCGTCGAACACGCACTCCTCGCCCGACTGCGATGACGCGGATTCGGGGACCCCGCGGTGCGGGGTCCCCGATCTCTCGTCGCTCCACCGGCTGTCGCGGCGTCAGTCCTGCGGCGTCAGGCCGGCCTTGAGCAGGATGGACGTGTACGCGTCCTCCAGGGCGTGCCAGGAGGCGGCGATCACGTTGTCGGCGACGCCGACCGTGGACCAGCTGGCGACACCGTCGGTGGACTCCACCAGCACCCGGGTGCGGGAGGCCGTGCCGTGCTGGCCCTCCAGGATCCGGACCTTGTAGTCCACCAGCTCCAACTTGGCCAGCTGCGGGTAGATCCGCTCCAGGGCGGCGCGCAGCGCCTTGTCCAGCGCGTCCACCGGGCCGTTGCCCTCGCCGGTGGCGACCATCCGCTCGCCCTTGGCCCAGATCTTGACGGTGGCCTCGTCGCCCGCCTTGCCGTCCGGCAGCTGCTCGCTGATGGTCCGCCAGGACTCCAGCGCGAAGAACCGGGCCCGGCTGCCGTGCACCTCGTCGCGGAGCAGCAGCTCGAAGGAGGCGTCGGCGGCCTCGTAGGTGTAGCCCAGGTTCTCCAGCTCCTTGACCTTGGCGACCACCCGGCCGACCAGGTCGCGGTCGGTGGACAGGTCGTAGCCCAGCTCCTTGCCCTTGAGCTCGATCGAGGCCCGGCCCGCCATGTCGGAGACGAGCATCCGCATGGTGTTGCCGACCAGCTCGGGGTCGATGTGCTGGTAGAGGTCCGGGTCGACCTTGATCGCGGAGGCGTGCAGGCCGGCCTTGTGCGCGAAGGCCGAGACCCCGACGTAGGGCTGGTGGGTGGAGGGGGTCAGGTTGACCACCTCGGCGATGGCGTGCGAGATCCGGGTCATCTCGGCCAGCTTGCCGGCCGGCAGCACCCGGCGGTCGTACTTGATCTCCAGCGCGCCCACCACCGGGAAGAGGTTGGCGTTGCCGACCCGCTCGCCGTAGCCGTTGGCCGTGCACTGCACGTGGGTGGCACCCGCGTCGACGGCGGCCAGCGTGTTGGCGACCGCGCAGCCGGTGTCGTCCTGGGCGTGGATGCCGAGCCGCGCGCCGGTGCTCGCCAGCACGTCGGCGACGATCTCGTGCACCCCGCCCGGCAGCATCCCGCCGTTGGTGTCGCAGAGCACCACCACGTCGGCGCCGGCCTGGTGGGCGGCCTTGACCACGGCGAGCGCGTACTCGCGGTTGGCCCGGTAGCCGTCGAAGAAGTGCTCGCAGTCGATGAAGACCCGGCGGCCCTGGGCCTTGAGGTGGGCGACGCTGTCGCGGACCATCTCCAGGTTCTCGTCCAGCGTGGTGCGCAGGGCCAGTTCGACGTGGCGGTCGTGGGACTTGGCGACCAGCGTGATCACCGGCGCGCCGGAGTCGAGCAGGGCCTTGAGCTGCGGGTCCTCGGCGGCCTTGCCGCCGGCCCTGCGGGTGGCACCGAAGGCGACCAGCTGTGCGTGCCGCAGCTCCAACTCGGCCGCCGCGCGGGCGAAGAACTCGGTGTCCCGGGGATTGGCACCCGGCCAGCCGCCCTCGATGAACCCGACCCCGAAGTCGTCCAGGTGCCGTGCGATGGTCAGCTTGTCGGCCACCGTGAGGTTGATCCCCTCCCGCTGCGCGCCGTCGCGCAGGGTGGTGTCGAAAACGTGGAAGCTGTCGTCGGGATGACGAGTACTGCCGTCGGTCATGGCCCTGGTATCTCCGTTCGGGGAGAGTCTGCTGCTGCCGGATCCGGTCCTGCCGGTCCACACTGTCCACTGTCCCGCGCGCCACCCGGAAGCCGCCGCCCGCCTGGTGGGCGGTGCCGGTGCTCCGGGTCCTGCCCGACCGGCGCGAGGTGGGCTCGGCGGGGCAAAACAAAAGACCCCTCGCGGGTGCGAGAGGTCTGCGCGCGGGTCGTGTGACGCTGTGGTCGTCCCGCGGGGTCTACTGCGGAACGGTCACTGCGGACCGGCGCGCCTGCTGCTAATAATCATCGCGAGCGAGGACACGTTCGCAGTCTGGCACACGATCCGCCATGTGACCTCCCCCGTCCCGGATCCCGAGACGGGGGAGGTCCTCCGGACGGCCTATTGCTCAGACGATCGGGTGCAGCCAGCCGTGGGTGTCCGCGACGGTGCCGCCCTGGATGCCGAGCAGGCGCTCGCGCAGGCGCATGGTGACCGGGCCGGGCTCGCCCTTGCCCACGGTCCAGTCGGCGCGGGCGGACTTGACCGAGCCGACCGGGGTGATCACGGCGGCGGTGCCGCAGGCGAAGACCTCGGTGAGGGTGCCGTCGGCGTTGCCCTGCTTCCACTCGTCGGTGGAGATCTTGCGCTCCTCGGTGGCGTAGCCGAGGTCGGCGGCCATGGTGAGCAGCGAGTCGCGGGTGATGCCGGGGAGCAGCGCACCGGACAGGGCCGGGGTGACGATCCGGGCGTCCTCGCCCTCGCCGAAGACGAAGTAGAGGTTCATGCCCCCCATCTCCTCGATCCACTTGTGCTCGGCGGCGTCCAGCCAGACCACCTGGTCGCAGCCCTGGGCGGCGGCCTGCGCCTGGGCGACCAGGGAGGCCGCGTAGTTGCCCGCGCACTTGGCCGCGCCGGTGCCGCCGGGAGCGGCCCGCACGTACTCCTCGGAGAGCCAGACCGAGACCGGCTTCACGCCGCCGGGGAAGTAGGCGCCGGCCGGGGAGGCGATCACGATGAAGAGGTACTCGTTGGCCGGACGGACCCCCAGGCCCACCTCGGTGGCGAACATGAACGGCCGCAGGTAGAGGCTCTGCTCGGCCTCGGTCGGCACCCAGTCCCGGTCCTGCTGGACCAGCAGCTCGACGGCCTTGACGAAGGCCTCGGCGGGCAGTTCGGGCATCGCCAGCCGGCGGGCCGAGGACTGGAAGCGGGCGGCGTTGGACTCGGGCCGGAAGGTGGCGACCGTGCCGTCGGGCTGGCGGTAGGCCTTGAGACCCTCGAAGATCGACTGCCCGTAGTGCAGCGTCATGTTCGCCGGGTCCATCTCCAGCGGGGCGTACGGGGAGAGCTGGGCGTCGTGCCAGCCCCGGCCCTCGGTCCAGCGGATGGTGACCATGTGGTCGGTGAAGATCCGGCCGAAGCCGGGGTTCGCCAGTCGGGCCTCGCGCTCCGCCGCGGACAGCGGGTGTGCGGAGGGCTTGAGCTCGAACGTGATGGGCGCCTGGGTGGGCGTGGTCATGGCTTCTGTCCTTCACCGTGGGGTTGGTCAGGGCCGCTGAACCGCCATCCGGAAGAAGAACGCATGACGGCACGGCCCACTGTTGATAGTCGCATCTAAGGGGCCGTGCCGAACAGCTGTGGTGTGAACCGGCCCGTCAGCCGGATACTCGCGCGACGAGCGCGTCGCCCACCTCGGTGGTGCTGCGGGTCCCGGTGCGCTCGGCCAGGTCGGCGGTGACCGCCGCCTCCACCTTCGCGGCCTCGGCGGTGAAACCGAGGTGGTCCAGCAGCAGGGCGACCGACAGCACGGTGGCGGTCGGGTCGGCCTTGCCCTGGCCGGCGATGTCCGGGGCGGAGCCGTGCACCGGCTCGAACATCGAGGGGAACTCACCGGAGGGGTTGATGTTGCCGCTCGCCGCCAGGCCGATGCCACCGGTGACGGCGGCGGCCAGGTCGGTGAGGATGTCGCCGAACAGGTTGTCGGTGACGATCACGTCGAACCGCTCGGGCTGGGTGACGAAGAAGATGGTCGCCGCGTCCACGTGCAGGTAGTCGGTGGTGACCTCGGGGAACTCCTGGCCGACCTGCTGGAAGATCCGGGTCCACAGGTGGCCGGCGTGCACCAGCACGTTGTTCTTGTGGACCAGCGTGAGCTTCTTGCGCGGGCGGGCGGCGGCGCGGCGGTAGGCGTCGCGGACCACGCGCTCGATGCCGAAGGCGGTGTTGAGGCTGACCTCGGTGGCCACCTCCTGCGGCGTCCCCGTGCGCAGCGAACCGCCGTTGCCGACGTACGGGCCCTCGGTGCCCTCGCGGACCACGACGAAGTCGATCGCCGGGTCACCGGCGAGCGGGGACTTCACGTTCGGGAAGAGCTTGCCCGGGCGCAGGTTGATGTGGTGGTCGAAGGCGAACCGCAGCTTCAGCAGCAGCCCGCGCTCCAGCACGCCGGACGGGACGGACGGGTCCCCGATGGCGCCGAGCAGGATCGCGTCGTGCGTCTTCAGCTCGTCCAGCACGGTGTCGGGCAGGGTCTCCCCGGTCGCGTGGTAGCGGCGAGCGCCCAGGTCGTACTCGGTGGTCTCGAGCTTGACGTCGGCGGGGAGGGCGGCGGTGAGCACCTTGAGGCCCTCGGCCACGACTTCCTGGCCGATGCCGTCACCGGGGATCACTGCGAGACGAAGGCTACGAGACATGGGGGGAACGGTACTCCGGGGTCTCGGAGGGTGACACCTGGCGTCCAGAATGCGGACACCTAGGAGAGCTTGATGTCGAGCGGGAACGGGTGATCGATCGTCAGGCGGTCGTGGAAGATGCCGGTCGGGACGTAGCTGTTGGTGGCCGGGTCGCGTTCGTAGGTGTGGACGACCGGGCTGCCGTCGTCGCACTCGACTCGCCAGAGGTAGCGAATGCCCGCGGCGGCGTACTTGCGGTGCTTGGTGTGGCGGTCGCGCTCCACCGACTCCTCCGAGACCACCTCCACCGCAACCAGCACGTCCTCTGCCCTGAGCCAGGTCTGATCCGGGCCGGTGATCGCCGACCGACGAGCCACCGCGAGATCCGGCGCCGGCCGGTTCTGCCTGCCCAGCACCACGGAGAACTCGCGCAGAACGTCCCACTCCGCCGGGATCGCGGCGAGCAAGCCGTCCTCCAGCGCACGCAATGTGATCATGTGGAAGCGGGTCTGCGGAGCAGGGAAGATCAGCATCCCGTCGAGCAACTGCGTGTGCCGAGGCAACTCGGGGAGCCGATCCGGATCCTCCGATGTCCAGCCTTCGACCGGCGGCCGCAGCCAGTCGGGAAACGGCTCCGCACTCCTGTTGTCTCCCATGCGAGAGATTCTGGCGGTCCACTTCAGGCCACCCGGCGGGTCCTGAGCCGGAATCACCTGAACGTGTCCCGGATGATGTCGCTATGCGGGAGAGGCGAGCGGCCCTCGGGGCGGCAGGGCTTGCGATAGGGGCGTACGCGCTGGCGCTCGCCGCGCGCGGGGCGTATCCGTTCGGGCACGGGCTGCGGCCCGGGAGCCGGCTGGTCGAGCAGGTCGTCCCGCTCTACGCGCACCTGTGGGACCTGCTGCGCGGGCAGGGCGGCGGGGACCTGCTGGTCAACTGGAACAGCGGGTACGGGGTGCCGTTCCCGCCCGATCTGGCGACCGACCTGCTGAACCCGTTCTCGCTGCTGGTCGTCCTCTTCCCGCGCGACCAGGTGGGCCTGGCGGTCTTCCTCACCACCCTGCTGAGCATCGGGCTCGGCACCGCGCTGATGACCGTCTTCCTCGGCCGGCTGCACCCGGGGGCGCCGTGGCTGCGTGCCCTGCTGGCCACCGGCTACGGGCTCTGCGCCTGGGTGCTGGTGGACGGGGTGGAGCAGCCGGCCTGGCTCTGGGGGCTGGTCTCGCTGCCGCTGCTCTGCCTGGCCTTCGACCGGTGCCTGCGGCGGACCGGCTGGCCGCTGGGCGCGGCGACGGTGGGGCTGGCCTGGGTGGGCGACTTCTACACCGGGGCGACCGCCTCGCTCGGGGCGGGCCTGGTCCTGGTGCTGCGGCTGCTGCTGGACCGCAGGCCGGTGCGGGAGCGGCTGCGGGTGCTCGGGCGGGCGCTCGGCATGACGGCGGTCGGGATCGGCGCGGCGGCGCCGGTGCTCTGGGTGACCTTCGAGGCGGGGCGGGACGCGGTGCCCGGCCTGGTGCTGCACCCGAACACCCCAGCCCTCACCGACTACCTGACCCAGCTGCTGCCCGGTGGACTCACCGGCCGCGCGCTGCCCAACGTCTTCGTCGGCGTGCCGGCCCTGCTGCTGGTGGCCGCGCTGCCGTTCACCCGCGGGGTGCGGGTGGCTGAGCGGGTGGCCTGGCCGCTGGCGTTGGTGCTGGTCGCCGTCTCCTTCGTGTGGCGGCCGACGATCCTGCTCTGGCACGTGTCGAACGCGCCGCAAGGCGATCCGTACCGGTCGACCTATGTGCTGAGCGGCCTGCTGGTGATGGCCGCCTGGGTCTGCCTGGCACACCGGCCGACCCCGCTCGCGCTGGGCGGCGGGGTCGCCCTGCTCGCGCTGCCCGCCGCGCTGACCCAGGGCCATGGATCGGCGCGGCCGGTCACCTGGGTGCTGCTGGGGGTCGGCGTCCCGGTGGCGGTGGCGGCGTTCTGGGGGCTGCGGCACCGGCCCGGGGTGGCGATGACCGTGCTGAGCTGCGCCGTCTTCGCGGGCACCGCCCTGGCGGCGTACTCGGTGCTCGGGGCCCGCGAGGAGCCGGCCGGCGGGGAGTCGGCCGGCGGGGCGGCGGGGCCGGTCGGCGCGCAGCTGCGCGACGCCCGCCGGGTGATCCAACGCGCGGACGACTGGCCGGCCTCGCGCACCGACCCCGGACCGCACGTCTTCACCGGCAACGACCCGATGCTGCTGGGCGGCCAGGGCGGCGGGTACCGCAGCGACTACCTGCCGCAGGCCACCGCGCAGGCCCTGCACGACCTGGGCGCGGGCTCGCTGCTGCAGGGTCGGCAGACGCTGAGCCCCGCCGATCCGGTCGGAGCGGCACTGTTCGGGGTGACCACCTCGCTGCAGCCCGACCTGACGGTGCGTCAGGCGCCGGCGGCGCCGCTGGTCACCGTGCACGCCATCGGGCCGCTCGACAGCTCCTCGGTCTGGACCCGGCAGCAGGAGCTGCTCGGGGCGACGGTCTATCAGGTCCCGCCGCTGGATCCGGGCGCCGGGCCGAACGCGCCGACCGATCACGGCCGCAGCGGCTGGTCGCTGCCCACCACGGCGCCGGGCAGCGACGGGACGGTGCTCAGCGCCGGCTGCGCCCCGGGGCGCGCGGCGTACCTGTACGCGCCCTACCTGGCCGGGCAGGTCAGCTGGCCGGGCGGCTCGCTGGACGCGCACGGGGAGCAGGGCGCGACGGCGCTGCCGATCATCGCGCTGGGCCCGGTGCCGGCCGACGGGGTGGTCCGGGTGACGGTGCGGGTCGAGCTGGCCACCCAGGTGCCGGCCGCGCCGTTCGGCTGCCTGGACCCGGCGGCGCTGGCCGAGGCCGTGCGGCAGCTGCGGGCGCACGGGGCGGTTGCGGTGGCCGCCGGCGGGCACGCGATCTCGGCGCGGCTGGCACCGGGCAGCACCGGGACCGCCGTGCTGGCGGTGCCGGCCGTCCCCGGGTGGCGCTGCGCGGTGGACGGCGGCCCGGCGGCGCCGGCCCGGTCGGTGGCGGGGCTGATCGCCGTGCCGCTGGGCGCGGGAGCCGACCGGCTCGGCTGCTCCTACCGGCAGCCGGGCCTGGCCCAGGGCCTGCGGGTCGCGGCCGGGGCCCTGGGGGTCTGGGTGCTGGTGACCGGCTGGGCCTGGTGGCGCCGCCGGGCGGTCAGCCGGCCGGCAGGGTGAGCAGCTGGGCCCGCCGGCCGTCCGGGTTGAGGTGGTGGACCAGCAGCAGGCGGGCCGGGCCCGGGGCGCTGCGGCGCACTTCCAGCAGCGTGCCCGGGAACTCCGGCTGGACGATCGCGCTCGGGCCGGCCGGCCCGACCCGGATGTCCAGCGCGGGGTGCAGCGGATCGATCTCCAGGGCGGGGTGGCCGGCGCTCAGGCCGATCGCGGAGAGCGCGTGCGCCGGGTCGGGCGCGGCGCCGACCTGACCGGTCCAGACGGCGTAGCGGATCCGGCCGCCGGCGGCCGGGAACCTGGGCAGCGCGGCAAGCCGGATCGGCAGCACGACGGTGTCGCTGTCCAGCAGATCGGTGTCGGTCTCGCCCCAACGGGCGTTCAGCGGCTGGACGTCGAGCTGGCGTCCGGTGCGGGCGTCCAGCAGCCGGGCCACCAGGACGTCGCTGCCGGGCAGCCGGTCGGCCAGCACCAGCGCGTCCGGCACGCCGTCCCCGTCGGTGTCGAGCGCGGCCCGGACGGCGACGGCCGCCACCGGGGCGGCCGCCGGGGCCCAGCTGGTGGCGGCGAGGTAGAGGGTGGCGTCGGCGGCGCCGGTGGTGGGCGCGTCACTGGCCGCGCCGACCGCGCGCAGGTCGGCGGCGCGATCGAGCGGCCGGGCGGCGCAGGAGGCGTCGGTGCCACGGCCCGCGCGACCGTCCGGGGCGCGAGTGTCCGAGGAGTGGCCGCCGGGCGGGCAGTCGGGCCGGCGCTCGCCCTCACCGCCCAGTTCGAAGGCGCTGACCAGCGAGGCGATCCCGGCGCCGGAGCGGGCCGGGGTGCCGGTGACGGCGAGCCTGACAGGCCCGGATCCGGAGCCGCCGACCGCCGTCGCGGTCAGCTCGGAGGCCGGACGCGGAGCGGCGAGCAGCGGCACCCGCAGGACCGGGGAGCCCGCTGCCGCCTCGGGTGTGAGCAGCAGCTGCCCGGAGAGCTCGCCCCGGTAGCTGCGGGCCCGGCCGCCCTGGGTGAGCGCGATGCTCGGGTCGGGGGTCCGGTCCAGCGGGCCGGCCGCCCGCAGGGTGACCTGGACCCGCGCACTCTGCCCCGGCGCCACGGTCAGCCGGTCTGGCGTCAACTCGAAGCGCGCACCCGGCAGTTCGGTGGCCGCCTGATAGCCCGTCCGGTAGGCGAGCGGCGCGCCCGACAGGTTGCGCACCACCACCTCGCGGGTCGCTGCCAGCGGGCCGGTGACCGGGAGGGGGCCGAACGAGAGCCCGACCTGCCCGGCGTCCTCGGCCGCGTAGGCGACGGCGGGGGTGGCGACCGCGAGGTCGGCGCGCACCCGCCCGGCGCCGGCCCGCTCCGGGCCCAGCACCACCCCGGCCTGCCCGGGGGCGGAGCGGACGTCGGTGGCGGTGTTCATCAGGGCGGCCTTGACCTCGGTCACGCTCCAGTCCGGGTGCACGGCGCGGACCAGCGCGGCGATCCCGGCCACGTGCGGGGCGGCCATCGAGGTGCCGTCGTCGCGGGTGCCCTGGCTGCCGCTGCCGGCCTTGGCCGACCAGATGGTCTCGCCCGGCGCGGCCAGGTCGGGCTTGACCACGCCGGCCTGCCCGAGGCCGCGCGAGCTGAACCGGGCCACCGTGTCGACCCGTTCGGGCTGGTCCTGGGCGACCGCGCCGTGCAGCGGGTTGCCGGGGGCGGCCAGCTCGACGGTGACCTCCCCGGCGGCGGCCGCCTGCCGCAGCGTGTCGCCGTCCGCCCGGGCCAGGATCGCCTCGGGGATCCGCTCGTCGCCGCTGATCTCGCCGAGGTGGTCGCCGTCGGCGGCGAGCAGCACGCCGACCGCGCCCGCCTCGGCCGCGTGGTCGGCGCGCGGGGTCGAGCCGCAGGCCCGGTCGGCGTCCGCGACCGTCCAGTCGAGCAGCGCCACCTTGCCGCGCAGCCGGGCCGCGTCGGCGGGGGCGAACGGGGCGCAGCCGTCCAGGTCGGCGGCGGGGCGGCCCAGGCTCGCGCGCACCTCGGCGCTGCTCCAGCCCTGGTAGCGGGCGCTCCAGTGGGAGGGCAGCAGGCCGGCCAGCGCCGGTGGGGCGAGCACCCGCAGGCCGTCCGCGTCGCCGTGGCCGCCGACCGAGGCGGCCACCGCGATGGCGCGGGCGGCCACCCCCGGGCTGCCGCCGACCCCGTAGACGTCACCGTCGTTGCCGGCCGAGGCGACCACGATGGTGCCGGCCTCGGCGAGCTTGTCGGCGGCCAGCGCGTCGGCGTCGCCCGGGTCGCCGAAGCCGCTGCCGAGCGAGAGGTTGACCACGTCCAGGTGGTCGGCGAGGTCGCCGTCCTGGTTCGGGTCGGCGGCCAGGTCGAGGGCGTGCGCGAGCTGGTCGGTGGAGCCCTGGCAGCCGAACACCTTGATCGCGTAGAGGGTGGCGCCGGGCGCGGCGCCGGGGCCGACCCGGAAGGCCGCCGGGTCCAGACCCGGGCGGTAGGGGCCGTGGTAGGTGCGGCCCTGGGCGTCGACGCCGTAGCCGGCCACGGTGCCGGCCACGTGGGTGCCGTGGCCGTTGCGGGCGCAGTCCAGCGGGTTGGCGTCGGGGTGCGGGACGGGCTGGTGGCCGGGCGCGGCCGGGTCGGGGTCGTAGTCGTCGCCGACCAGGTCCGCACCGCCGGTCACCTTGGCGTTCGGGAACAGCCCGGCGGGCGCGGGCTTGGCGGGGTCCACCGAGCGGTAGGCCGCCTCGGTGCCGGGGCCGCCGAAGTCGGCGTGGGTGTAGTCGATGCCGCTGTCGATGATGCCGATCCGCACCCCCGCGCCGGTGCTGCCGGTGCCGCCGGGCGGGCCGGCCCAGACCGCCGGAGCGCCGGTGAGCGGGACGGAGTGCGCGTTGGCACGCTGCTTGAGGGTGATCGGGTGGACCGCGCGCACGCCCGGCAGCCGGCGCAGCGCGGCGAGTCGGGCGGTCGGGGCGTTCACCGCCAGGCCGGTGAACAGGGTGCGGGTGCGGTAGAGCACCAGCACGTCCGGGTCGACCGCGTGCGCCAGCCGCTCCAGCGCCCTGTCGGCCCGCGACCGCGCCGCCCGCCCCGCCGCGGCGGCCGCCTGCCGGGCCCGCTCCGGGGTGCTCCGATCACGCCGGGCGGTCTCGGCGGCCCGCCGCCAGGCGGGGGCGGCGGACTCGGTGTCCAGTTCGAGCAGCACGGACTGCCGCTCGGTGGCGCTGCCGGCGGCGCCGGGCAAGGGGGCCGTCGGCAGGCCGGCGGCCGGCGCCGCGGCGAGCACGGTCGGGCCGGCCAGCAGGCCGAGGGCGAGCAGGACGCTGAACAGCGGGCGGCGGGGCGATCGGATGCGCACTACCTCAGGATCATGCCTGCCCGCCGCCGCCGGTCCGGTTTCTGACCGAGCGTCAGGCCAATGGCCCAACGCCGGCACGCAACGTCAGCCGGTCGGCGGGGCCGCACCGGCGGACCCGCTCAGTGACCGGTGACCCCGCCGTTGTCGCGGCGGTCGAGCGCGCGCTGCAGCGCGGCGGCGGCATCGGCCGAGGTGTGCGGCTCGCTGCGGCGGCGGCGCCGGCGCGCGGGGGTCGCGGTGGGAGAGGTGTGGTCGCGGTGGCTGAGCAGGTCTGCGGTGGGGGGCATACCGGGCTCCTTGGTCCAGGGAACGCCGAACGGCGTCGGGTACGGGAGGAGGGGGGTACGCCTGGCGGGGATCGCCCGCCACGCTGCGTACGGCACGCACGGCCGCCTGCCCGGGCCGGCTGGTGGGGCCCTTGGACGGTGGCTACTGGTGCGGCCATTTCAAGGTACGCCCGCGCACGGCGGCTGTCTCTACATGTAGTTGGATTTCCTAGTATCTGAGACGAGGCTCACTCGAACGCCCCCTGAGCTGGGCGGACGCAGCGGAGCCCGGACCGCCGACAGCGGTCCGGGCTCCGGTGGTTGAGCAGGTGTCAGCCCAGGTCGACCGAGCGGGCGAACTTGGCGCCGATCTCGGTGGCGATCTCGGCGAGCACCTCATGCGGGATCTCGGAGTCGACCGTGATCGAGGCCAGCGCGTCCTGGGTCTCGCGATCCCGGGCCACCTGCATGCCGGCGATGTTGATGTCGGCGTCGCCCAGGATCCGGCCCAGCGTGCCGACCACGCCGGGGCGGTCCTGGTACTTGAAGAAGGCCATGTGGTCGGTGAGCGCGACGTCCACGTCGAAACCGTCCACGCCGACGATCTTCTGCTGCTGCTTCGGGCCGGACAGCGTGCCGGAGATGGCGATGTCGCCGCCGTCGGCCAGGGTGCCGCGCACGGTGATCACGTTGCGGTGCTCGGGGCTCTCGCTGCTGGTGGTCAGCCGCACCTCGACACCGCGCTCCTGGGCGAACAGCGGGGCGTTGACGTAGGACACCGTCTCGGCCACCACGTCCTCGAAGACGCCCTTGAGCGCGGAGAGTTCGAGCACCTTGACGTCGTGCTGGGTGATCTCGCCGCGGACCTCGACGTCGAGCCGCACCGCGACCTCGCCGGCCAGCGCGGTGAAGATCCGGCCCAGCTTCTCGGCCAGCGGCAGGCCGGGGCGCACGTCCTCGGCGATCACGCCGCCCTGCACGTTGACCGCGTCCGGGACCAACTCGCCGGCCAGCGCCAGGCGCACCGACTTGGCGACCGCGATGCCGGCCTTCTCCTGCGCCTCGTCGGTGGAGGCGCCCAGGTGCGGGGTGGCCACCACGTTGTCGAAGGTGAAGAGCGGGGAGTCGGTGCACGGCTCCTTGGCGTAGACGTCCAGGCCGGCGCCGGCCACCCGGCCCTCCTTGAGGGCGGCGGCGAGGGCGACCTCGTCCACGATGCCGCCGCGGGCGGCGTTGACGATCCGCACGGTCGGCTTGACCTTGTGCAGCGCGTCGTCGCCGATCAGACCGATCGTCTCGGGGGTCTTCGGCAGGTGCACGGTGATGAAGTCGGAGACCTCGAGCAGCTCGTCCAGGGAGAGCAGCTTGACGCCCATCTGGGCCGCGCGGGCGGCCTGGATGTAGGGGTCGTAGGCGACGATCTTCATGCCGAAGGCGGACATCCGCTGGGCGACCAGCACGCCGATCCGGCCCAGGCCCACCACGCCCAGCGTCTTCTCGGAGAGTTCGACGCCGGTGTACTTGTTGCGCTTCCACTCGCCCTGCTTGAGCGCCGAGTTGGCGGGCGCGATGTTGCGGGCCACCGAGATCAGCAGGCCGCAGGCGAGTTCGGCGGCGGTGACGATGTTGGAGGTCGGGGCGTTCACGACCATCACGCCGGCCTTGGTGGCGGCGGCGACGTCCACGTTGTCGAGGCCGACGCCGGCCCGGGCGACCACCTTGAGCCTCTTGGCCGCGGCCAGCGCCTCGGCGTCGATCTTGGTGGCCGACCGGATCAGGATGGCGTCCGCCTCCGCGATCGCGGACAGCAACTGCGTGCGGTCGGCGCCGTCGCAGTGGCGGACCTCGAAGTCGGGGCCCAGGGCGTCGACCGTGGCCGGCGACAGCTCTTCGGCGATCAGTACCACGGCGGTCTTGGATGTCACAGCGCTCACGACAGTTCGGTCCTTACTGTCCGGTACTCCCCCACTCCCACGGACACGTGGGTGGCGTGGCCGGTCGAAGAGCCGGCGGGGCGAGGGGGATAGGTGGCATGCCGCGTAGATAGACGCACGACGCTGTGGGCCTGACGCGCACTCGAAGTGTATCGACGTACAGGGGAGTTGCCTGTGCCCGCGCGGCGAAATCACCCGCACGGGACCAGACGGCTTGTACAGCGGGGGCAGGCTGTGCCTTAGTGGGCAGAGCCTGCCCCCCGGGCAACGCGGGTTGACGCCTCAGGCGTCCTTGACCCAGCTCATGAGCTTGCGCAGCTCCTTGCCGGTGGTCTCCAGCAGGTGCTCGGAGTCGGCGGTCTTGTACTCGTTGTACTTGGGCAGACCGGCCTTGTACTCGGCGATCCAGGTGTTGGCGAAGGTGCCGTCCTGGATCTCGGCCAGGACCTTCTTCATCTCGGCCTTGGTGTCGGCGGTGATGATCCGCGGGCCGGTGACGTAGTCGCCCCACTCGGCGGTCTCGGAGACCGACCAGCGCATCTTCTCCAGGCCGCCCTCGTACATCAGGTCGACGATCAGCTTCAGCTCGTGCAGGCACTCGAAGTAGGCGATCTCCGGCTGGTAGCCGGCCTCGACCAGGGTCTCGAAACCGGCCTTGACCAGGGCGGCGGTGCCGCCGCAGAGGACCGCCTGCTCGCCGAACAGGTCGGTCTCGGTCTCCTCGGTGAAGGTGGTCTTGATGACGCCGGCCTTGGTGCCGCCGATGCCCTTGGCGTAGGACAGCGCCAGCGCGAAGGCACCGCCGGTCGAGTCCTGCTCGACCGCGACGATGCACGGCACGCCGCGCCCCTCGACGTACTGGCGGCGCACCAGGTGGCCCGGGCCCTTCGGGGCGACCATGCAGACGTCGACGTCGACCGGGGGCTTGATGAACCCGAAGCGGATGTTCAGGCCGTGGCCGAAGAAGAGGGCGTCGCCCGCCTTCAGGTTCGGCTCGATGGCCTCCTTGTAGACGTCGGCCTGGATCGGGTCCGGCACCAGGATCATGATGACGTCGGCCTCGGCGGCGGCCTCGGCGGGCGTGACCACGCGCAGGCCCTCCTCCTCGGCGGCGGCGCGGGACTTGGAGCCCTCCAGCAGACCGACCCGGACGTCCACCCCGGAGTCGCGCAGCGACAGCGCGTGGGCGTGGCCCTGGCTGCCGTAGCCGATGACCGCGACCTTGCGGCCCTGGATGATGGACAGGTCGGCGTCGTCTTCGTAGAACAGCTCGGCCACGGTGGAACTTCTCCTTGCGTTGATCGCGTCGGTGCTCCAGCTACCGTACGCGCAGGTGATGGGGGTTCAGCGGAGGCCGCTCAGAGGGTGAGACGGCTGATCAGGCGCTGCGGTCCAGGGCGCGCAGCGAGCGGTCGGTGATCGACCGGGCACCGCGTCCGATGGCCACCAGGCCCGACTGCACCAGCTCCTTGATGCCGTACGGTTCCAGCATCTTCAGCATCGCCTCGAGCTTGTCCGAGCTGCCGGTGGCCTCGATGGTCACGGCATCCGGCGAGACGTCCACGGTCTTGGCGCGGAACAGCTGCACGATCTCGACGATCTGGGACCGGGTCTCGTTGTCGGCCCGGACCTTGACCAGGACCAGTTCCCGCTGGATCGCAGCGGACTGGTCGAGTTCGACGATCTTTATCACGTTGATCAGCTTGTTGAGCTGCTTGGTGACCTGCTCGAGTGGCAGGTCCTCGACGTTGACCACGATGGTCATCCGGGAGATGTCCGGGTGCTCGGTGGGGCCGACGGCGAGGGAGTCGATGTTGAAGCCCCGACGGGAGAACAGCGCGGCGATGCGGGCGAGCACGCCGGGCTTGTTCTCGACCAGGACGGAGAGGGTGTGCTTGGACATGGTGCTCATTCCGTGGTCGAAGTCGAAGGGGCGGTCAGTCGAGGTCGTCGCCGAAGTCGGGACGCACGTCCCGGGCGAAGAGGATCTCGTCGTTGCTGGTGCCGGCCGCCACCATCGGCCAGACCATCGCGTCCTGGTGGACGATGAAGTCGACCACCACCGGGCGGTCGTTGATCTCCATCGCCTGCTTGATCACCGCGTCCAGGTCCTCGGGGCGCTCGCAGCGCAGGCCCACGCAGCCCATCGCCTCGGAGAGCAGCACGAAGTCCGGGATCCGGGTGCCCTGCGGCGGCGGTGCCACGCCGTCGTGCTCGGGGCCCGCGTGCAGCACGGTGTTGGAGTAGCGCTGGTTGTAGAAGAGGGTCTGCCACTGGCGGACCATGCCCAGCGAACCGTTGTTGATCACCGCGACCTTGATCGGGATGTTGTTCAGCGCGCAGGTGACCAGCTCCTGGTTGGTCATCTGGAAGCAGCCGTCGCCGTCGATCGCCCAGACCACCGAGTCGGGCACGCCCGCCTTGGCGCCCATCGCGGCCGGGACGGCGTAGCCCATGGTGCCCGCGCCGCCCGAGTTCAGCCAGGTGGCCGGCTTCTCGTAGCTGATGAACTGTGAGGCCCACATCTGGTGCTGGCCCACGCCCGCCGCGTAGATCGCGTCCGGGCCGACCAGCTCGCCGATCCGCTGGATCACCTGCTGCGGCGACAACTCCCCGGCCGGGGCCGGCTCGTAGCCCAGCGGGTAGGTCTTCTTCCACTCGTTGAGCTTGACCCACCAGTCGGTGTAGTCGCCCTTGCGGCCCGCCTCGTGCTCGGCCTGCACCGCGACGATCAGGTCGGCCAGCACCTCGCGGGCGTCACCCACGATCGGCACGTCGGCCGGACGGTTCTTGCCGATCTCGGCCGGGTCGATGTCGGCGTGCACGACCTTGGCGAACGGGGCGAAGCTGTCCAGCTTGCCGGTCACCCGGTCGTCGAAGCGGGCGCCGAGGGTGAAGAGCAGGTCGGCCTTCTGCAGCGCGGTGACCGCCGGGACGCTGCCGTGCATGCCGGGCATGCCCAGGTGCTGCGGGTGGCTGTCGGGGAAGGCGCCGAGCGCCATCAGCGTGGTGACCACCGGGGCGCCGGTCAGCTCGGCCAGGATCCGCAGCTCGGCGGTGGCGTTCGCCTTGAGCACGCCGCCACCCACGTAGAGCACCGGCTTCTTGGCGTTGACCAGCAGCTTGGCGGCCTCGCGGATCTGCTTGGCGTGCGGCTTGGTGACCGGGCGGTAACCCGGCAGCGAGGTCTCCACCGGCCAGCGGAAGGTGGTGGTGGCCTGCAGCGCGTCCTTGGCGATGTCGACCAGCACCGGCCCCGGCCGCCCGGTGGCGGCGATGTGGAAGGCCTCGGCGATCACCTGGGGGATCTCGGCCGGGTCGGTGACCAGGAAGTTGTGCTTGGTGATCGGCATCGTGATGCCGCAGATGTCCGCCTCCTGGAAGGCGTCGGTGCCGATCGCCTTGGAGGAGACCTGGCCGGTGATCGCGACCATCGGGACCGAGTCCATGTAGGCGTCGGCGATCGGGGTGACCAGGTTGGTCGCGCCCGGGCCCGAGGTGGCCATGCAGACGCCCACCTTGCCGGTCGCCTGCGCGTAGCCGGTGGCCGCGTGGCCCGCGCCCTGCTCGTGGCGGACCAGGATGTGGCGGACCTTGACCGAGTCCATCAGCGGGTCGTAGGCCGGCAGGATCGCGCCGCCCGGGATGCCGAAGATGGTGTCGGCGCCCACGGCCTCGAGCGAGCGGACGAGCGACTGCGCGCCGGTCATCGTCTCGACGACCTGGGGGGCGTCCGCGGACGGGGCGGCCGGGTGGTCCCCGCGGCGGGGGGATGCCGTGTGCTCAGTCATCTGCCTGTCTTCTTTCGCCGGGCGACTGTCCGTTTCAGTCCATTTTCTGGCGAAACGAACTGGCGTTACAACGGTGTTCGGAGGATGTTCACGTCGTACGAGTGCAACAAAAAACCCCTCGTGCCCAGGGCATGCGAGGGGTGGCGCGTCGGCCAATCGTGAGTCGGGCACAGTAGCCCTGGCTCAGCCGACGCGCCCGCCAAGTACGAGAATTCGAGTGCGCATGGCACCGACCTTCCTCCTCGGCGCGGGGCGATGTCAAGCAGGTGGGACGCCGTCTCGGCATCCGGACCCGGGGTGCCCCGCCGACCAGGACTGGTCCGGACAGGTCAGGGCCGGTCAGGGCCGGTGCTCCGGCGGTTCGTGGGCACCGTGGTGGTGCGCGGCCCGGCCGGGACCGGCTTCGCCGCAGCCACCCGATCGGGTGTCGGCGGCGGCGGACAGGTAGGCGCGCCGGGCCGAGACGGCACCGAGCGGGCGCGGCAGCGGGTAGAGCCGGCGGACCAGCGCCCGGCGCAGCCGGAACTCGTCCAGCGGCTGGGCGAAGGCCAGGCCCTGCCCGTGCCGGCAGCCCAGCTCCTGGAGCACCGAGACCTGGCGCTCCTGGTCCACCCCCTCGGCGCCGGTGGCCAGCCCCAGCTCCCGGCCCAGCCGCAGCGCGTGGCCGGCCAGCGCCCGGCTGCGCGGATTCTCGGCCAGCTCCTGCACCAGGGTGCGGTCCAGCTTGAGCGCGTCGAACGGCAGCCGCACCAGCGTGCCCAGCGAGCCGCCGCCGGCCCCGAAGCCGGCCAGCGCGGTACCGACCCCGAGCCGGCGCAGCGCGGCCAGCTTGCGGCCCAGCTCGTCGGCGGCGGCGTCCGAGCTCGTCCGGGCCAGCTCGATCACCAACCGCTCGGGCGGCAGCCCGCAGTCGCGCAGCGCCCCCGCTACGGTCTCGTGCACCCCGGGCGCGCAGAGCCGCTCGGCGGTGAGCCGGATGGTGACCGGGACCACGCCCGCCTGGCCGCGTCCGGCGCTGCCGAGCGCCGCCCCGCGCAGCGCCGCCTCGGCGATCGCCTGCTGCAGCAGCCAGCGGGTGAACCGGCCCGCCGCGTCGCCGGCCTCCGCGCCGCGCAGGAACTCGGCCGGGGTGAGCAGCAGGCCCTGGGCCGAGCGCCAGCGGGCGATCGCCTCCAGACCCGCCACCGCGCCGGTGCGCAGGTCGACCACGGGCTGGTGGAGCAGCGCGAAGCCGCCCTCGCGCACCGCCAGGCGCAGCCGGTCGTCCAGGTCCCGGCGGCGCTCCACCTCGGCGCGCATCGCGGGGCTGTAGAGCACCACCCGGCCCTTGCCCTCGGACTTGGCCCGGTACATCGCGAGGTCGGCGTCGCGCATCAGCTCGTCGGCCAGCGCGGCCACCTCCGCCACCGGCGGCCCGTACGGGTCGAGGTCGCGCGGGCCGAAGGCGATCCCGATGCTGGCGGCGACCGCCAGCTCGGCGCCGCCGATCCAGTACGGCTCGGAGAGCGCCAGCCGCAGCCGCTCGGCCAACTCCTGCACCCGCAGCCGGCCCAGCGGCCCGCAGACCAGCACCGCGAACTCGTCGCCGCCGAACCGCGCCACGGTGTCGCCGGAGCGCACCGTGGCCTGCAACCGGCGGCCGGCCTGCACCAGCAGCTGGTCGCCGACCTGGTGCCCGGCGGTGTCGTTGACCGCCTTGAAGCCGTCCAGGTCGAGGAAGAGCACGGCCACCGTGCCCGCCTCCTGGTACGGGTGTTCGCGCGGGCCCTCGCCACCGCGCCCGCCCAGCGCGGCGCGCAGCCGCTCGGCGAACAGCGCGCGGTTCGGCAGGTCGGTGAGCGGGTCATGGAAGGCGTTGTGCTGCAACTGGGCCTGCAGCCTGACCCGTTCGGTGACGTCGCGGCTGTTCAGGATCAGCCCGTCGCGGTACCGGTTGACGGTGGACTCCACGTGCAGCCACTCGCCGCCACCGGCCTTGATCCGGCACTCCACCCGGGCGCTGGGCTCGGCGCTGCGAGCGGGCAGGGTGTGGGTGAGCTGGCGGGCCAGGCGCTGGCTGCGGGCCAGGAAGCGGCGGACCTCGCCGACCACCCGGTCGGTGTCCTCGGGATGCACCAGGTCGAGCAGCCGGCCGCCGACCAGCTCCTCGGGGTCGCGGCTGTAGACGCCGAGCGCCGCCGGCGAGACGTAGGAGAGCACGCCGTTGGCGCCGGTGATCATGATGACGTCGCTGGAGCCCTGCACCAGCGAGCGGAAGTGCGCCTCCTTCTGCGCCAGTTCCTGGGCCAGCGAGAGGTTGTCCAGCAGCATGATGCCCTGACGGACGATCAGCGCCAGGCCGACAGTGCAGGCGACCACGATCACCACCCGGTCCATCGGATGTCCCCCGAGAGCGTTGTAGAGAATGCCGGCGGTGCAGACGGCGGCCGCGGCGTACGGGGTCAGCGCGCTGAAGGTGGAGGCCACCCGGCGCCGGGGCGTGCCGCCGGCCGAGGGGTGCTCGCGGCTGGGCCGGCCGCGCCGCCAGCGGCTCGACCACGGCGCCGAGGCGAGCAGCAGGCTGCCGGCGAACCAGCCCGCGTCGAGCAGCGAGCCCGAGTGGTAACTGGCCTGCACCGAGGGCGTGGTGAAGAGGCCGTCGCAGACCACCGTGACGGCCAGGCCCAGCATCGCCGTGTGCACGGCGGCCCGGTTGCCGTCCCGACCGCGGAACCGCAGCCCCACCACCAGCGAGACCATCAGGATGTCCAGCACCGGGTAGGCCAGCTCGTGGATCACCCGCACCGGGTCGCCGACCTCGCCCTCGGCCGCGCGACCCAGCGCCAGGCTCCAGCTGAGCGTGAAGAGCGAGCCGGCCACCAGCCAGCCGTCCAGCAGCAGGCAGAGCCAGCCGGCCGCGCCGCGCGGGCGCTGGGCCAGCACCAGCAGGCCGGTCAGGGTGAGCGGGGCGAAGGGCAGGAAGGCGTAGTCGGCGAACGAGTCCGCCGGCAGGGTGGTGCGCTGCACCACCTCGTACCAGCCCCAGGTGCCGTTGCCGACCGCCACGCAGACCGAGGAGAGACCGAAGAGCAGCCAGGCGGGGCGCGCGGACCCCGGCACCGTGCAGCCGTGCGCCAGGCAGGAGAACGCCGCCGCCAACGCCGCGCCGGCCAGCCCGAAGTCACCCATGAAGGTGGCGAGCGAGGGCGAACCCCAGCCGGTGGCGGCGCCCAGCGCGTAGCCGGCGCAGAGCAGGGCGATCAGCAGACCGGGCAGCCGACCGGCCGGCGGCTGCGGGCGGGCCGGTGGCCGGGCCGACGGCCGATCCGGAGCAGCAGCCTCGTGGGGACGGCTCGGCGACGCGACGGCCGGCGGCTCCACGGCCTGGGGCACGACTTCAAGGCGGCTCACCGGGCACCTCCCCCTGCGCGGACGCCGCGGACGCCGCAGACGATGCGGACGCCGCTGACAAGGCGGATAGGACGGACAGGACGGACAAGGCACAGACCGCGGACACCGCGGACAGCACAGCCCGGCAGATACCCCGCACCACTTCGGTCACTCAATGACACACGCACTCAACTTAGAGTAATGGTCCGAGAGTAGGGATATGCACCCGCTTCCACCAGATCGGCCCGGTTGGCCGTAGCGCACGCCCTGGGGCACGCGCGCCGGGGCGCGTGCGTCCGTGCGCCGGACTACGCGCCGCCAGCGGCCGGTACCAGCCCCTCCCGGGGGAAGAGGCGCAGCCGGTGGGCCAGCGCCGCCGCCTCGCCCCGCCCGGAGACCTCCAACTTGGCCAGGATGTTGGAGACGTGCACGCTGGCGGTCTTCGGCGAGATGAAGAGCTCCGCAGCGATCTGACGGTTCGTCCGCCCGTCGGCCAGCAGCCGCAGCACATCGGTCTCCCGGGGCGTCAGCTGGAACGCGGCCGGGCCCTGCGGCGCCGGCTGCGGCTCGGCGGGCCGCAGCTGCCGGGCCACCCCGGCCCGTTCGGCCAGCCTGGCGATCTCGCCGCCCAGCTCCCGATCGCCACGCCGCTCGGCCAGCTCGGCCGCCTCGCGCAGCAGTTCGCCGGCCTGCTCGCGCCGGCCGGCAGCCGCCGCCGCGCCGCCCGCGCCGAGCAGCGCGAGGGCCAGCGGATGGGGCAGCCCGGTGGCGCGCAACGGTTCGATGGCAGCCGCCCAGTGCGCCGGGGTGTCGCTGCCGGTGGCCCGGGCCGACTCGGCCTCGGCCAGCCGCAGCCAGCCCCAGTGCAGCGGCGCCAGCGGTCGCAGCGCGGCCAGCTCGGCGGCGATCCGGCGCAGCACCTCGGGGCGGTCCGGATCGGCGGCGGGCAGGCCACGCGAGTCGGCCTCCACCGCGGCGGCCCGGGCCAGCAGCGGCAGCAGGAAGCTCGCCCGGGACGACGGCGCCAGGTCCAGCGCGGCCAGCAGGGCGGCCCTGGCCTCCAGCGGGCGCCCGGCCCGGCCGGCCAGGTCGATCGCCAGCCGGGCGTTGGGCAGCGCGTGCTGCGACTCGTGCCGCTCGCCCGCCCTGGCCAGCGCCAGGTGCTCCTCGGCCGCCGCGAGATCGCCGCGCAGCAGCGCGAGTTCGCCGCGCAACCGGTACAGGAACGGGTCGTACGCCTCGGGGCGGCCGTCGCCCTCCCAGCCGGCCAGCACCTGGGCCGCCTCGGCCGGGCGGCCGACCAGCAGCAGGCACTCGGCCACGTTGCCGGCCAGGATCGCCCCGGTGTTGCGCAGCAGGCCGAGGTCGCCGGCCACCGCCAGGCCCTCGCGGGCCAGTTCGAGGGCCTCCTCGGCCCGGCCGAGCTGGGCGAGCAGGCTGGCCAGGTTGTTCAGGCCCCGGGTGATCAGGTCCGGGACGCCGAACCGGCGGGCCCCCTCGATCGCCTCGCGCAGCATCGCGATGCCCCGCTCGGGGTCGCCCAGTTCGGTGTAGAGCGAGCCGAGGGTCATCCGGGCGAACAGCTCGACGCTGGTCGCGCCGACCTCGCCGGCGATCGCCACCGCCTGCTCGGCGACCTCCAGGTCGGCCTCGGTGGCGTACTGGAGCAGCGCCTGTCCGGCCGCCAGCGCGTACACGTCGGCCTTGACCGCGGACGGCGCCATCGCCTCGACCAGGCGCAGCGCGTGCGCCAGCTCCTGGTCGCCGCCGGTGCGGTTGAGGTGGCCGAGCATCCGGGCCCGGTTCATCCGGAACCAGGCGGCGCGCAGCGGGTTCTCGGCCTCGTCCACCAGCTTGAGGGCCCGCTTGGCCAGGCTCAGGCCGCGGTCCCGGTCACCGGCCCGGCGGGCCGCGACCACCGCCTCGGCCAGCACGTCGACCAGGCGCAGCCGGTCGCACTCGGGCACGCAGGCACCCGGCGCGCAGCAGCACGGCGGGTAGGTCTCGGCCCAGTCGTGCGGGCGCAGGGTGGCCCGCAGGGTCTCCTCGGCGACCTCGTCCCACAGTTCGATGGCCCGCTCCAGCAGGCTGAGCTGCTCGGCGAAGGCGTTGCGCCGCCGGGCCGCCCGGGCGGCGTCCAGCGCGCAGGGCAGCGCGCGGGCCGGATGGTGCGCGTGGTACCAGTAGTTGGCCAGCCGGGCCGGGCGCTGGTCGCCGCCGACCAGGGCCGGATCGGCCTCCAGGGCCTCGGCGAAGCGGCGGTTGATCCGGGTCCGCTCGCCCGGCAGCAGATCGTCCGAAACCGCCTCACGGACCAGCGCGTGCCGGAACCGGTAGCCCTCGCCGTCCTTGTCCGGCTGCAGGATGTTGGCGCCGACGGCCGTGCGCAGGGCGTCGAGCAGTTCGTCCTCGGGATCGTCCAGCACGGCTTCGAGCAGCTGGTGTTCGATCCGGGAGCCGCCCTCGGCGGCGATCCGCACCACCCGCTGGGCCTCCTCAGGCAGTGCCTCCACCCGCACCAGCAGGATGTCGCGCAGCGAGTCGCTCAGCCCCACCGAACAGCCCTCCTGGTGGGAGCAGGCCAGCTCCTCCACGAAGAACGGGTTGCCCTCGGAGCGCCGGTGGATCCGGGTCACCAGCTGACGGTCCGGCACCTCGATGCCCAGGATGCCGGCCAGCTGGGCGGCCACCTCCTGGCGACCGAACCGGTCCAGCTCCAGCCGGTGCACGGTGCGCTGGCGCTCCAGCTCGGCGAGGAAGGGGCGCAGCGGGTGGCGGCGGTGCAGGTCGTCGGTGCGGTAGGTGGCCAGGATCAGTACCCGGGACCGGTGCAGGGTGCTGATCAGGTAGCCGAGCAGTTCCCGGGTGGAGCGGTCGGACCAGTGCAGGTCCTCGATCGCCAGCACCAGGGTGCGCTCGGCGCTGAGCCGCTCGAAGAGCCGGCCGATGTGCTCGAACAGCCGGGCCCGGCCGTACTCGTCGTTGGGTTCGGTGTCGGCCTCGCCGAACTCCGGGAGCAGCCGGGAGAGCTGACCCTCCATGCCCTCGGCGGCCTGCTCCAGCTCCGGGCCCAGGCGCCGGTAGAGCCGGCGCAGCGCGGTGACCAGCGGGGCGTACGGCAGGCCCTCGGCGCCGATCTCCAGGCAGTTGCCCAGCATGGTCACGGCACTCGCCCGCTCGTCCCGCTCGGCCTGGCAGAGGAACTCCTCCAGCAGCCGGGTCTTGCCCACCCCCGCCTCGCCGCCGACCAGCAGCGCCTGCGGCTTCCCGGCGGCGGCGCGGCGCAGTGCGGCGGTGAGCGAGGCGATCTCGCTGCCGCGGCCGACGAACACAGGACTGACCGAGATCTGCTCCACGGCGCCGAGCATCCCACAGAGCAGTGTCACGGACCGAACGGTTATCGAGCCGGCCTCACTCGTCGACTGCGCGGCCGCCGGCGGCGCGGACACCGACGGGTCGGCGGACGTGAAGCGGGGAGGGACGCCGTTGGCATCCCTCCCCCGCCGGTGCGCGGTGCGCGGTTCCGCTGCTCCCCTCGTGGCAGCGGAATCCGGCAGTCCGCTCAGCACTCGCCGAGACGGCCCTGGCCCGCCGGCCGGCGCGGACCCGCGGTCGGCCGCAGCGCCCGGCGCGCCCGGGCCGCGCGGTTGATCCGGCGGGCCTCGGCCACCAGCCGCTCGTGCGCCGCCATCTCGCGCAGCTCGGCGCCGCGGTGCTGGACGATCTGGTACTGGAGCTCGTTCATCTGCGTTCCCTCATCCCTCGTTCTCGCGCGTCGTTCGCGATGCCTCTCGCGCCTCGTTCGCGATACCTAGAGCCTCCTCTGCCAGGCGGGGACGGGGCATCGGCAGCTTGCCGGATCTTGCGGGGCGTCAGCTCCTTAGGAAGCCGGCGGGAACGCCGAAAGCGCTGGTGGCCGCCCCTAAGGAGGGGCGGCCACCAGCGCTTTGGAGGTCCTTAGAGCGGGCCCGGGCCTAGGCGGCGCCGAGCTTCTCCAGGATGAGGTCCTTGACCTTCGCCGCGTCCGCCTGGCCGCGGGTGGCCTTCATCACCGCGCCGACCAGAGCGCCGACTGCGGCGACCTTGCCGTCGCGGATCTTGTCGGCGATGGCGGAGTTGTCGGCGATGGCCTGGTCGACGGCCGCGCCCAGCGCGGAGTCGTCCGAGACCACGGCCAGGCCGCGGGCGGCGACCACCTCGTCCGGCTCGCCCTCGCCGGCCAGCACGCCCTCGATCACCTGGCGGGCCAGCTTGTCGTTGAGCTTGCCCTCGGCCACCAGCGCGCAGACCCGGGCCACCTGGGCCGGGGTGATCGGCTGCTCGGCCAGCTCGATGCCGGTCTCGTTGGACCGCCGGGCCAGCTCGCCCAGCCACCACTTGCGGGCCTGGTCGGCCGGGGCGCCGGCCGCGATGGTCTGCTCGATCAGCTCCACCGCACCGGCGTTGAGCACCGACTGCATGTCCAGGTCGGACAGGCCCCACTCGGCCTGCAGCCGGGCCCGGCGCACCCGGGGCAGCTCCGGCAGCTCGGCCCGCAGCTCCTCGACCCACTCCCGGGCCGGGGCGATCGGGACCAGGTCGGGCTCCGGGAAGTAGCGGTAGTCCTCGGCGTTGTCCTTGATCCGGCCGGCCGTGGTGGAGCCGTCCTCCTCGTGGAAGTGCCGGGTCTCCTGCACGATCGTGCCGCCGTCGCCGAGCACCGTGGCGTGCCGCTGGATCTCGAACCGGGCGGCCCGCTCCACGCTGCGCAGCGAGTTGACGTTCTTGGTCTCCGAGCGGGTGCCGAAGGTCTCGGTCCCGTTCGGGCGCAGCGACAGGTTGACGTCGCAGCGCATCTGGCCCTTGTCCATCCGCGCCTCGGAGACGCCCAGCGCCTTGATCAGCTCGCGCAGTTCGGCCACGTAGGCCTTGGCCACCTCGGGCGCGCGCCTGCCGGCGCCCTCGATCGGCTTGGTGACGATCTCGATCAGCGGGATGCCGGCCCGGTTGTAGTCCAGCAGCGAGTGGGTGGCGCCGTGGATCCGGCCGGTCGCGCCGCCGACGTGGCTGGACTTGCCGGTGTCCTCCTCCATGTGGGCGCGCTCGATCTCGACCCGGAAGGTCTCGCCGTCCTCCAGCTGCACGTCCAGGTAGCCGTTGAAGGCGATCGGCTCGTCGTACTGCGAGGTCTGGAAGTTCTTCGGCATGTCCGGGTAGAAGTAGTTCTTCCGCGCGAACCGGCACCACTCGGCGATCTCGCAGTTGAGCGCCAGCCCGATCCGGACGGCCGACTCGACGCCGATCGCGTTCACCACCGGCAGCGAGCCGGGCAGGCCCAGGCAGGTCGGGCAGGTCTGCGAGTTGGGCTCGGCGCCCAGCTCGGTCGAGCAGCCGCAGAACATCTTCGTCTTGGTGCCCAGCTCGACGTGGACCTCCAGGCCCATGACGGGGTCGTAGGAGGCGAGTGCGTCGTCGTAGGAGACCAGGTTCATGACGCTCACAGCGTCCCCTTCACTAAAAGACTTGGGAGGTACCGGTCCGGCCCCGCGCACGGGGCCGGACCCGACGGGGCGTCAGCCCGCGAGGACGTCGTCGCTGCCCAGCTGGCGCAGCTCACGGACCAGCAGCAGGGTGCCGGTGAGCAGCGCCGCGGCACCTACGACGGCGTTGGCCAGCAGCAGGGTGTCGTTCTCGCTGCGGGCCTTCCTGAATTCCTTGACGACGCCCAGTGCACCGAAGGTGCTGGTGCCGATGGACAGCCACAGGCCGGGCTTGGTGTGCTTGAAGCCTTTGGCCTTCTCTAGCTTGCTCACAGTGCCGGTGCCTCCTCCAGCAGGGGGTGACCCCACTTGTCGTTGAGTGCGGCCTCCACGGCGCCGCCCACGCGGTACAGGCGGTCGTCCGCCATCGCGGGTGCGATGATCTGCAGGCCGACCGGGAGATTGTCCTCCGGGGCCAGCCCGCAGGGCAGTGACATGGCCGCGTTGCCCGCGAGGTTCGAGGGGATGGTGCACAGGTCGGCCAGGTACATCGCCATCGGGTCGTCGGCGCGCTCGCCGATCGGGAAGGCGGTGGTGGGGGTGGTCGGCGAGACCAGCACGTCGACGTCGGCGAAGGCCTGGTCGAAATCGCGCGAGATCAGCGTGCGGACCTTCTGGGCCGAGCCGTAGTAGGCGTCGTAGTAGCCCGAGGAGAGGGCGTAGGTGCCCAGGATGATCCGGCGCTTGACCTCGGGGCCGAACCCGGCCTCCCGGGTGAGCGCGGTGACCTGCTCGGCCGAGGCGCTGCCGTCGTCGCCGACCCGCAGGCCGTAGCGCATCGCGTCGAAGCGGGCCAGGTTGGAGGAGGCCTCGCTGGGCGCGATCAGGTAGTAGGCGGGCAGCGCCAGGGTGAAGGACGGGCAGGAGACCTCGACCACCTCGGCGCCCAGCTCGCGCAGCAGCTCCACGCTCTCGTTGAAGCGCTGCATCACGCCGGCCTGGTAGCCCTCGCCGGCGAACTCCTTGACCACGCCGATCCGCATGCCGCGCACGTCGCGCAGCTTGGCGGCGGCGACCACGGCCGGCACCGGAGCGTCGATCGAGGTGGAGTCCAGCGGGTCGTGGCCGGCGATCGCCTCGTGCAGCAGCGCCGCGTCCAGCACGGTGCGGGCGCACGGGCCGCCCTGGTCGAGCGAGGAGGAGAAGGCGATCAGGCCGTAGCGGGAGACCGAGCCGTAGGTGGGCTTGACGCCGACCGTGCCGGTGACGGCGCCGGGCTGGCGGATCGAGCCGCCGGTGTCGGTGCCGATCGCCAGCGGGGCCTGGTAGGCGGCCAGCGCGGCCGCCGAGCCGCCGCCCGAGCCACCGGGGATCCGGGACAGGTCCCAGGGGTTGCCGGTGGTGCCGTACGCGGAGTTCTCGGTGGAGGAGCCCATCGCGAACTCGTCCATGTTGGTCTTGCCCAGGATCACCACGCCCGCGTCCTTCAGACGGGTCGTCAGGGTGGCGTCGTAGGGCGGGATCCAGCCTTCGAGGATCTTGGAGCCGCAGGTGGTCGGGACGCCCTTGGTGGTGAAGACGTCCTTCAGCGCGAGCGGCACGCCGGCCAGCGGGCCGAGCTCCTCGCCCTTGGCGCGCTTGGCGTCCACGGCGCGAGCGGCCGCCAGGGCGCCCTCGGTGTCCACGTGCAGGAAGGCGTTGACCTTCTTGTCGACGGCGTCGATCCGGTCCAGGTGGGCCTGTGCCACCTCGACGGCGCTGACGGTGCCGGCGGCGATCGCCGCCGCGGTCTGCGCGGCGGTGTGCTTGATCAGGTCGGTCATCGCTGGTCAGTCCTCCCCGAGGATCTGCGGAACCCGGAAACGCTGCTCCTCGGCGGCGGGGGCGCCGGACAGCGCCTGCTCGGGCGTGAGCGAGGGCCGGACCTCGTCCGCGCGCATGACGTTGGTCAGCGGCAGCGGGTGGGAGGTGGGCGGGACGTCCGCTCCGGCGACCTCGGAGACGCGGGCGACCGCGCCGATGATCACGTCCAGCTGCTCGGCGAAGTGGTCAAGCTCTTCCGCCTGCAGCTCCAGACGCGACAGCCGGGCGAGGTGGGCGACCTCCTCGCGCGTGATGCCAGGCATGCAGCGATCCTCAAGGTGAGTTCTGAGTAAGGCCGGACACACGGCGGTGTCCAGCCCGGACGGGACCGGCGGCGCGGGGCCTGCTGGTCAGCCGTCCTCTTGTCTTTACCGCCCATCCTAGGGGGCCGGACCCGCCCCCCGTGTTACTGCGGGGTCGTAGGAGCCTCGGTGGGCGGGCTGAGCGGCTGGCGGGGCAGGCCGGGGTGGCGCAGTTCGGCCTGCCCGGTCCAGCGTTCCAGGTGGGTGAGCCGCTCGGCGGAGGGCGGTCCGGTGCGGTGCACCCGCAGCCAGGCGGTGGCCTGGTCGGCGGGCAGCGCGGCGGAGACCAGCCAGCCCTGGACGGCGTCCACGCCCAGGCCGTGCAGGCGCTCCCAGGTCTCGTCGTCCTCCACGCCCTCGGCGACCACGGTCAGGCCGAGCGAGTGGGCGAGTTCGACCGAGCAGCGGACCACCGCCGCGTCGTGGTCGTCGGCGACCATCCGGGAGACGAAGGAGCGGTCGATCTTCAGCTCGCCGACCGGCAGGCTGCGCAGTCGCACCAGCGAGGAGTGGCCGGTGCCGAAGTCGTCCAGGGACATCCCCACGCCGTACCGGCGCAGTTCGGCCAGGGTGTCGGCGGCCCGCCGCGAGTCGTCCAGCAGCAGCCGCTCGGTGATCTCCAACTGCAGCGCCTGGGCCGGTACCTGATTGCGGCTCAGGTGGTCGGCCACCCGCTGGGCGAAGCCGGGGTTGAGCACGTCGCGCGGCGAGACGTTGACCGCCACCTGCACCTGGAGGCCCTGCGCCCGCCAGGTGGCGAGCTGGCCGATCGCGGCCTCCAGGACGTAGTCGGTCAGGCGGGGCATCAGGCCGCTGGACTCGGCGAGGCCGACGAACTCGTCGGGGGAGACCCGACCGCGTCCCGGCCGCTCCCAGCGGAGCAGCGCCTCCAGGCCCACCACCCGGCCGTCGAAGGCCACCTTGGGCTGGTAGTGCAGTTGCACCTCGCCGGTCTCCAGCGCCCGGCGCAGGTCGCCGAGCAGGCCGATCCGGTAGGGCGTGTCGGCGTCCTGGGAGTGGTCGTACTGCTCGACTCCGGTGCGCCCGCGCTGCGCGTGGCCCATCGCCACGTCCGCGCGACGCAGCAACGATTCTGCGTCGCCGGCGTGCTGTGGGTAGACGCAGACACCGGCGGTGGCCTCCAGCACCAGCAGCAGGCCGTCGAGCCGGATCGGCGCGGCGAGTTCGGCGATCAGCGCCTTGGCCAGCCGCTCCAGGGTGTCGGGGTGGCCGACCCCGGGCAGCAGCACGGCGAACTCGTCGCCGCCCATCCGGGCCACCACCGCGCGGCGGCCGTGCTCGGCGGCGGGCGGCAGGCCGGCCAGCAGTTCCTCGGTCTCCCGGCGGCGGTCGGCGGCGGCGAGCGGCCCGAACGGACCCAGCCCGTCCGGGCCGCCGCCCGGGCCGCCACCCGGACAACGGCCGCGCCGGGCCGGCAGGGCGGCGCCGGTCGGATCGGCCGGATCCGTCGTTCCGGATGGGCCGCCCGGGCCACCTGGGCCGCCTGGGCCAGCCGCGGGCTTCGGTACGCCGGTGGCACCGCGCAGCACGCGGTGCAGCCGGCGGCCGATGTGCACGAGTAAGCGATCGCCGGCCGCATGCCCGAGGGTGTCGTTCAGCGACCGGAACCGATCGAGGTCCAGCAGGATCAGACCGACGCTGTACTCCTCCTCGGTCTCGTGCTCCAGGATCGCCTCCTGGGCGGCCAGCAGCAGGGCATGGCGGTTCGGCAGGCCGGTCAGCGGATCGGTGAGCTGGTCGCGGGCCCGGTCCCGGGCGATCCGCCAGGCCGCCACCAGGACGGCCAGCGGGACCGCGAAGAGCGGCAGCAGTTCGGGCTCGTACCGGCTGACCAGGACGGCCAGCGGAATGAGCGGTGCGGCCCCGGCCAGCAGCACACCGAGCAGCAGGACCGCACCCGCCACCCCCTGCGGCGGACGCGTCAGCGCACCGCCGGTCGAACCATCCATACGCCCTGTCCTCCGTCAGGCCCGCCCCCGCCAGGCCGCATCGCGGCTGGAACCGACCCGAAGCACGGTCGGCCCTGGCACTTACCTGATCACGTGCCAGTCGGTCTCAGCCCGGAAGCGCCCCTGTCGACGCCGGCCCCCGACTTGTCGAGCTGGCCGGTGCCCCCCACTCCTGCTGACACACTGTTGCGCTCCAGGGTAAGTCCGCCCCCACGGGGAGGGCGGACTTTCGGTCATCCGGGAGCACGCCAGCACGGATCCGGCGCCGCACAGTGACACGATGCCCCCTTTACACGCCCACCATCCAGGTGACGGGGCATCAGCACGATAACAAGAGGGATACGTCAGCCCTGGTCAGGCCCCTCAGGGGTTACGCCCGCGGACTCCTTCGCGGGCGCACTCTCGATCGGCGGCAGCCCGAGGTGCGCGCGGGCCGCGGCCGGGCCGGCCTCCAGCAGCACCTCGAAGCCGGCGTCATCCAGGACGGGCAGCCCGAGTTGGACCGCCTTGTCATACTTCGAACCCGGATTGTCGCCGACCACGACGAAGTCGGTCTTCTTCGACACCGAACCGGTCACCTTCGCACCGCGCGAGACCAGCGCCTCCTTGGCTCCGTCCCGGGTGTGCCCGGCCAGCGTGCCGGTGACCACCACGGTCAGCCCCTCCAGCGGCCGCTCGGCCTCGTCCTCGGCGGCCTCCTCGACGAAACGGACCCCCGCCGCACGCCACTTGTGCAGGATCTCGCGGTGCCACTCCTCCTCGTGCCACTCGATGATCGCCCGGGCGATGATCGGGCCGACCCCCTCGGTGGCGGCCAGCTGCTCCTCGCTCGCCGCGAAGATCGCGTCAAGGTCGCGGAACTCGCGGGCCAGCGCCTGGGCGGCCACCGGGCCGACATGACGGATCGACAGGCCGTTGAGGTAGCGCCAGAGCGGGCGCTCCCTGGCCGCCGCCAGGTTGTCGACCAGCAGGGTCGCCGTCTTCTTCGGCTCGCCCTTGAGGTTGGCGAAGAACGCGACCTGCTTCTCCTTGCCGGTCTTGTCGTCCAGCTTGGGCATGCCGGTCTTCTGGTCGCGCACCAGCACCTTGATCGGCAGCAGTTGCTCGACAGTCAGGCCGAAGATGTCCCCCTCGTTCTTGACGGGCGGGTCGGCCGGCTCCAGCGGCTGGGTGAGCGCGGTGGCCGCCACGTAGCCGAGGCCGTCGATGTCCAGCGACTCGCGGCCGCCCAGGTAGGCGATCCGCTCGCGGATCTGGGCCGGGCAGAACTGGGTGTTGGGGCAGCGCAGGTCGATGTCGCCCTCGGACATCGCGCGCAGCTCGGTGCCGCACTCGTGGCAGTGGCTCGGCATCACGAACTCCCGCTCGGTGCCGTCCCGCAGGTCCTCGACCGGGCCGAGGATCTCCGGGATCACGTCACCGGCCTTGCGCAGCACCACCGTGTCCCCGAGCAGCACGCCCTTGGCCTTGACCACGTCCTGGTTGTGCAGCGTCGCGTACTGCACCATCGAGCCGGCCACCTTGACCGGCTCGGCCAGCACCGCGAACGGGGTGGCCCGCCCGGTGCGGCCGATGCCGACCTGGATCCGGTCCAGCTTGGCGGTGACCTCCTCCGGCGGGTACTTCCAGGCGATCGCCCAGCGCGGCGACTTGGAGGTGGAGCCGAGCCGGCCCTGCAGCGCGATCTCGTCGACCTTGACCACCACGCCGTCGATCTCGTGCTCGACCGAGTGGCGCTGCTCGCCGTACTGCTTGATGAAGGCCCGGACCTCGTCGAGCGTGCCGACCACCCGGTTGTGCCTGGCGGTCGGCAGGCCCCAGTCGCGCAGCAACTGGTAGGCGTGCGACTGGCAGTCGATGTCGAAGCCCTCGCGGGCGCCGATGCCGTGCACCACCATGTGCAGCGGGCGGGACGCGGTGACCAGCGGGTCCTTCTGGCGCAGCGAACCGGCGGCGGCGTTGCGCGGGTTGGCGAAGAGCTTGACCAGGGCCTGCGGACGCTTGCCCTCCTTGGCCCGCTCCTCGTTCTCCCGCCTGCGGCGCTCGTTCTGCGCCGCGAGCGAGGCGTTCAGGTCGGCGAAAGCCTCGGTGGGGAGGTAGACCTCGCCGCGGATCTCCACCAGCGCGGGGACGTTCTCGCCCTGCAGCCGGTGCGGGATGTCCTTGATGGTGCGGACGTTGGCGGTGATGTCCTCGCCGACCCGGCCGGTGCCCCGGGTGGCGGCGAGCACCAGCTCACCGTTGACGTAGGTGAGGTTGACGGCCAGGCCGTCCACCTTGAGCTCGCACAGGTAGTGGTAGTCGACGCCGTCCAGCTCGCGGGCCACCCGGTCGGCCCAGGCTGCCAACTCCTCGTCGTCCATCGCGTTGTCCAGGCTGAGCAGCCGCTCGCGGTGCTCGACCTTGGTGAACCCCTCGGCCGCGCCGCCGCCCACCTTCTGGGTCGGCGAGTCCGGAGTCACCAGCACCGGGTGCTCGGCCTCGATCGCCTCCAGCTCGCGCATCAGGACGTCGAACTCGGCGTCGCTGACCACCGGGGCGTCCTGCTCGTAGTAGCGGACCCGGTGCTCCTCGAGCTCGGCCGCCAGCTCGGTGTGGCGCCGCCGCACCTCCGCCGGGACTTCCTCCCAGCCCTCGACAGCCGCCACCGTTCGCCTCCTGTTGGGTCCTACACCGGGTTGTCCACCAGGCTCTGGGCTCCCCTCACGCTGAGTGACAGCGCCTTGCGCGCATAGGCCGGGCTCGCGCCCGCCAGCCCGCAGGTCGGCGTCACCAGCACGCGGCGGCCCAGCAGTTCCGGATCGAGTCCGAGCCTGCGCCACAACGTCCTGACACCGGTGACATTACCGGCCGGGTCCGACAATCCCGCTTCAACGGAGGGCACCACTCCGGCGAGGAAGACCGTCCCCGCCTCGACGGCCTCGCCGACCACCTCGTCCTCACGCTCCGTCAGCAGACCGAAGTCCAGCGAGATGCCCGCCACACCGGCCCGGCGCAGCAAGGGGATTGGCACCTCGGGCGCGCAGGAGTGGACGATCACCGGCACGTCCAGCGCGCGGATCAGCTCGCGCAGCGCTTCCTCGGCCCGCTGCCGGTCCACCGAACGCAGTCGCTGGAAGCCGCTGGCGGTCTTCACCGCGCCGGCCAGCACGGCGGGCAGCGAGGGCTCGTCCAGCTGGAGCACCAGCTTGGCGCCGGGCACCCGCGTGCGCAGCTCGGCGAGGTGGCGGCGCAGGCCCTCGGTGAGCGAGCCGGCGATGTCGCGGCAGGCGCCTGGGTCGGCCAGCGCCTTCTCGCCGTGCCGCAGTTCGACGGCCGCCGCCAGCGTCCACGGGCCGACCGCCTGCACCTTGAGCGCGCCGGTGTACCCCTGGGTGAACTCCTCCAGCGCGTCCAGGTCCTCGCCCAGCCAGGAGCGTGCGCGCCGGGTGTCCCGGCCCGGCCGGTCGGCGAACCGCCAGCCGCTCGGCTCGACCTGCGCGAACAGCTCCACCAGCAGCCCGGCGCCGCGCCCGATCATGTCCGCCCCGGGCCCGCGGGCCGGCAGCTCGGGCAGGAACGGCAGCTGCTCCAGGGCCCCGACCGCCGTCTTCGCGGCCTCCCGGGCGTCGGTACCGGGCATCGAGCCGACGCCGGTGGCGGCGCCGCGCAGGGCGGGGAAGGCGGGTTCTTCGCTGGTCACGTCGCTGGTCGCATCGGTGGTCACGAAGTGCAGGGTAGCCCGTACATCTCCGGGATGACCTCGCGCCGGGGTTACCACGGGGGGCTGACTCGCCAACCCGGGCCGCGCGCCTAGCTTTACCGCCATGACCAGTGCGGAGAGTACGGAAAACGTGGTGGTACGCCTCGACGGCGTACGCAAGGAGTACGGGGAGTCGGTCGCGCTCGACGGCGTGTCGCTGGAGATCCAGGCCGGCGAGGCGGTCGCCGTGATGGGGCCCTCGGGGTGCGGCAAGTCCACCCTGCTCAACATGATCGCCGGCCTGGACCGGCCGACCGCCGGCTCGGTGACCGTGCACGGCGAGGACCTGGGCACGCTCAACGAGACCGGGCTGGCGCTCTTCCGGCGGCGCCGGATCGGCATGATCTTCCAGTTCTTCAACCTGATCGACGACCTGCCGGCGCTCGACAACGTCGCGCTCGCCGGCCAGCTGACCGGCACCCCGGCCGGCCAGGCCCGCCGCCGCGCCCTGGAGCTGCTGGACGAGCTGGGCATCGCGCAGCGCCGCAACGCCTACCCCGCGGTGCTCAGCGGCGGCGAGCGCCAGCGGGTCGCGGTGGCCCGGGCCCTGATGAACCGTCCGGCGCTGCTGCTGGCCGACGAGCCGACCGGCGCGCTGGACAGCCACTCCGGGGAGCAGGTGATGGACCTGCTGATCGACCTCAACCAGATGGGGCAGACGCTGCTGATGGTGACGCACGACAAGCGGTTGGCCACCCGGTGCGCGAGTCGTCTGGTCGAGTTCACCGACGGCCGGGTGGCCCGGGAGACGGCACTGGAGCGCAGCGCATGAGCGCGGTGTGGCGTGCCTCGCGCGCGGCGGTGCGGCGGCGGCGGTTGCAGACCTTCGTGATCGGGCTGGTCGTCCTCACCTCCACCGTCACGCTGGTGGTCGCGCTCGGCCTGATGGCGGCCGCCTCGGCGCCCTTCGACGACGCCTTCGCCCAGCAGCGCGGTTCGCAGCTCACCGTCACCTACGACGCGTCCAAGGTCACCGACGCCCAGCTCACCCAGGCCGCGCACCAGCCCGGGGTCACCGACGTGGCCGGGCCGTTCGCCGAGACCGTGCTCACCGCACCGCCCAACAACATGGCCCCCGTCCCCGGGGTGGACAACCCGCCGCTCGGCCCGATCGCCTTCGTGGGCCGCGCCGACCCGGGCGGCCCGGTGGACCGGGTCGACGTCTGGAGCGGGCGCTGGGTCCAGCGGCCCGGCGAGGTGGTGGTGATGCGGCCGCCCGGCGAGACGTTCGCACGGTACGAGGAGGTCGGCAGCCGGCTCGTCCTGCCCGGCGCCCCACCGCTGGTCATCGTGGGCTTCGCCTCCAGCCTGAGCCAGACCGCGGGCGCCTGGGTGACGCCCGACCAGCTGGCCGCCATGCACCCGACCACCAGCCAGGTGCTCTACCGGTTCGCGCACGCCGGCAGCGACACCCAGGTCAAGGCCGACCTGGCCGCGGTCACCGCCGGGCTGCCGCAGGGCTCGGTGCTCGGTTCGCTCGAGTACCTGACGGTCAAGTGGGACCTCACCAACACGGCCAACGCCTACGTCCCGTTCCTGATGGCCTTCGGCATCCTCGGCCTCCTGGTCGCGGTGCTGATCACCGCCAACGTGGTCAGCGGCGCGGTGGTCTCCGGCTACCGGCACATCGGGGTGCTCAAGGCGCTGGGGTTCACGCCGAACCAGGTGGTGGCGGTGTACCTGCTGATGATGCTGGTCCCGGGCGTGGTGGGCGGCACGCTCGGCACCCTGCTCGGTGGGGTGGCCGCGAAGCCGCTGCTGCAGATGTCGTTCTCCGGCTTCAACTCCGGGTACATCCGCCCCACCCTGAGCCCGTGGGTCCAGCTGGCGACACTGGTGGGCATGCCCGCGCTGGTGCTGCTCGCGGCCTTGCTGCCCGCCCTGCGCGCGCACGGGCTGTCCGCCGCCCGGGCGATCAGCGCGGGCAGCGCGCCGACCGCCGGACGCGGACTGCGGGTGCAGCGCCGGCTCAGCGGGAGCAGGCTGCCGCGCTCCGTCAGCCTGGGCCTGGGCCTGCCGTTCGCCCGGCCCTGGCGAACCGGGCTGACCATGATGTCGATCGTCATGGGCGTGCTCACGGTGACCCTGACGACCGGGCTGACCAACTCGGTCAACGTGATGATGGGCAGCCGCGACAGCAGCAACTGGCGGGTGGACTCGACGTTCTACGTCGGCGATCCGAGCGTGCCCGGCCAGGTCTCCCCCGAGCTGACGGACCCGCAGATCGAGGGCATGCTGCGGTCCCTGCCCGGCAACGGCTCGGTGATCGCCGCGGCACCGGTCCTGGTCGGCCTGTCGGGCGAGAACCAGAACGTCCACGCCTGGTTCTTCCGCGGGTCCGGCTGGACCGCCGGCAGTCCGGTGCAGTTGTTCAAGGGCCGCTGGGCGCACGGGCCCGACGAGGCGGTGGTGGGATCGGCGTTCCTGCACAAGCGCGGCCTCAAGCTGGGCAGCCGGGTGACCGTGGGCCTGGACGGCCATCAGCAGGCGGTGACCCTGGTCGGTGAGGACGGCAGCGGCGGCCCGGACGAGTTGGAGGCCCCCTGGTCGACGCTGACCGCACTGGTGCCCGAGGCCACGGCGGCGGGTTACGTCAACCAGTACTGGGTGCACCTCGCCCACGGCACCGACGTCAACACCTACGACGCCGCGGCCAAGGCGGCTGAACCCAGCCTCCAGCCCTCCCCAGCCGGGGGCCCCAACAACATCCAGGTCACCGTCATCGGCACCGCCACGCTGCTCAGCATCCTGCTGGGCACGGTCGCGGCGCTCGGCGTCTTCAACACCGTCGTGCTGAACGCCCGCGAGCGCCGCCGCGACCTGGGCATGCTCAAGTCGATCGGCATGACGCCCCGTCAGGTGACGGCGATGATGGTCACCTCGATGGCGGCCCTGGGAGCGGTCGGCGGTCTGATCGGCGTCCCGCTGGGGATCGCCGCGCACCGGGTGATCCTGCCCGCGATGACGAACGCGGTGGGCCTCGAACTGCCGCCGAGCATGCTGGACGTCTGGCACCCCGGCGCGCTCACCGTGGTGGTGCTCTCCGGGCTGGCCATCGCGGTGCTGGGCGCGCTGCTCCCGGCCCGGTCGGCGGCCCGGATGACCATTGCGCAGGTGCTGCGCAGCGAGTGAGCCAAGGGCCGGACGGCACGGGCTGCACAGGGGTCAGCCCGCGTCGTCAGGGCCCAGGGTCGGGATGTCGGCCGGATACAGGCAGACCAGCAGGCCGTAGGGCGCACCACGGAACTTGTCGACCGTGAGCCGCTCTTCGGCCTGCTCGCGCAGTCGCGCCGCCAGCGCGTGCGCCTCCTCGTCGGAGAGCCAGAGGTGGCGCAGCACGGTGTGCTCGGCCTGCCCGGGGCGCAGCGGGAGCATCTCGCCGAGCGCCGCGTCGATCAGGAACTCGCGGCCGCCCTCGGCCTCCTCGTGGAACGTGAAGCCCTTGCTGACCAGCGCGAAGTACTGCTCGGTCCCACCGCGCACCTGCCGGGTCTCCGCGAGGCGGACCAGCCCGGCCTCGCGCAGCACCCGCACGTGGTAGCCGACCGTCCCCTTGGCCATCCCGAGGCCGGCCGCGAGCTGGCGCAGCGTGGCCGGCCGCTGGCGCAGCATGTTCACCAGGCGGTGGCGGACCGGGTGGCCGAGGGCCTTGAACTGCTCGGGTGAGCGGAGCACCAGGTCGTCTTCTGCCATGCCGTAAGTGTCCATAAATCTCGATGCTTTGACAAGCGGCCTGACGCCCCACCAGAATCGACCTCACCAAAAGCGACGAGAATTCTCAACACTTCACTCCCCCAGGACGGACCACATGCCCATCTCCACTGCCCTGGTCGCCACCGACCGCCCCGCCCGCTACCTCAAGCAACTCGTCTCCCACCTGGGCCACAAGGCCGACACCGCCCTGGCCGGCGACAGCCGCGGCACCGTGACGCTCGGCGCCGGAAGCTGCGTGCTCACCGCCTCGTCGGACGGACTGCGCCTGATCGCCACCGCCGCGGACCCCGAGGGCCTGGCCCGGGTCCAGGACGTGGTCGCCCGCCACCTGGTGCGCTTCGCCACCCAGGAGGAGTTGGACGTCCGGTGGAGCGAGCCGACGGCGGGCGGGGACCTGGAGATCCTCGACCCGGTGGTCGACGACTACCTGCTGACCCACTGCACCCCGGCCGACCAGGCACTCCAGGAACTGGCCAGCACCACCCGGGAAGCCACCGGCAACGCGGCGGGGATGCAGATCTCGCACGACGAGGGCGCGCTGCTCACCCTGCTGACCGGCCTGACCGGCGCCCGGTTCGCCGTCGAGGTGGGCACCTTCACCGGCTACTCGTCCATCTGCATCGCCCGCGGCCTGGTCGAAGGCGGCCACCTGCTCACCTGCGACGTGAGCGAGGAGTGGACCGCCATCGCGCAACAGGCCTGGGAGCAGGCCGGCGTCACCGACCGGATCGACCTGAAGATCGGCCCGGCGATCGAGACCCTGCGCGCGATGCCGCAGGAGGCGGTCATCGACATCGCCTTCATCGACGCCGACAAGGTGAGCTACCCCGCCTACTACGAGGAGATCGTCCGCCGGCTGCGCCCGGGCGGCCTGGTGGTGCTGGACAACGTCTTCCTCGGCGGGCGGGTGTTCGACCCGGCGTACCAGGAGGACCACCACCGCGCGATGCGCGAGCTGAACGACCTCGTGGCGGGCGATGAGCGGGTGGAGTCGGTGATGCTGCCGGTGCGGGACGGGGTGACGCTGGCGCGGCGCCGGTGAGGGCGGTCCCCCGTCCGGCGACGGGGGACGCGGAGGCCGGCCGAGGCCTGCTGCCGGTGGAGCAACTGGCCCACGCGTGGGGGTCGGGAAGCGGGTCTGGGTGATCGTCGGCCCGGCTGGCTGACGGACTGCACCAGGCCGCGCGGCGCCGGGCAGCTGGTCAGGCCGGCTTCCGGGCCTCGATCAGGAAGCGGCTGGTGTGTGCGACGAACGAGCCCTCGCGCTCGATCAGTTCGTGCAGCTCGCGCAGCCGTTCGCGGTACTTGTGAACGGTGAAGTCGGGCACCATCCAGATGACCTTGCGCAGGAAGTAGATGACGGCGCCGATGTCGAAGAACTCGGTGCGCAGCGACTCCGAGCGAAGGTCCAGCACCTCCAGCCCGACCCCCTCCGCCGCCGTACGGGCGTCCTCGGGGTGCCGGCCCCGGCGGGTCTCGGCGGGGAGCGGGCCCAGGAAGTACTCGACCAGTTCGAACACGCTGGCCGGGCCGACCTGCTGGGAGAGGTACGTACCGCCGGGGCGGAGCACCCGGGCGATCTCCGACCACCACACGGTCACCGGGTGCCGGCTGACCACCAGGTCGAACGCCTCGTCGGCGAAGGGCAGCGGCGGTTCGTCGGGGTCGGCCACGACGGCCACGCCGAGCGGGTGCAGCAGCCGGGTGGCTCTGGCGAGGTTCGGCGGCCACGATTCGGTCGCCACGGTCAGCGGCGGGAGCTTCGGCGCCCCGGCGAGCACCTCGCCGCCCCCGGTCTGGATGTCCAGCGCTGCCGAGGCGGTGGCCATCCGCTCGCTCATCAGCTTCTGGTAGCCCCAGGACGGGCGCTGCTCGGTCGCCCGCCCGTCCAGCCAGGAGAAGTCCCAGCCCTCCACGGACACCTCGGCGGCCTCGGCCACCAGGTGGTCAAAGTTGCGCGTCATGACGGCGATCATGACACCCCGCCCGGCGAACACCCAGCGTGAATCGCGGGATCAGGCCCCGACGACGCCCGCGCCACCTGCCAGCGCCCTCACGCTCGGGTCGGACGGGTGGATCAGCCGGCCGCCACCGGTGGTCCGAGGTAGGTACCGCCGGAGACGTCGATGGTCTGGCCGGTCACCCAGCGCCCCTGCGGGCCCGCCAGGAAGCCCACCACGTCCGCGATGTCCTCCGGCTCGCCGAGCCGTCCGAGCGCGGTGATCGCCTCGAGCTCGGCCAGCGCCTCGGGAACCGAGGTCCAGCCGGCGGTCATGTCGGTCCGCACCACCCCGGCCTCGACCGTGTTCACGGTGATCCCACGCCCGCCCAACTCGTGGGCGAGCGACGGGCCGAGGGCCGCCAGCGCCGCCTTGGTGACGGTGTAGCCGATCTGCAGGGGGGCCGCGATCCGGGTGGCCGCCGAGCCCACGTTGACGATCCGCCCGCCGTCCCGCAGCAGTGGAAGCGCCCGCTGGACCACGAAGACCGGCGCGGTCACGTTGATCGCCAGCAGCCGCTCGAACTCCTCCTCGGTGAGCTGTCCGATCGAACTGACCGAGTGGATGCCCGCGTTGTTCACCAGGATGTCCAGGCCGTCGGCGCCGTGGTCCGCCAGCCCGGCGGTAAGGCCTTCGAACAGCCGGTCCACCGCACCGCTCTCGCCGAACCGGGCCCGCACCGCGAACGCCCGGCCGCCGGCCTCGGCGATCCGCGCCACGGTCTGCGCGGCGGCCGCGTCGTTGTCGCCGTAGTGGACCGCGACCAGCGCCCCCTCGGCCGCGAGCCGCAGGGCGACCGCGCGACCGATCCCGCGCGAGCCGCCCGTCACCAGTGCGGTCCTGCCGTCCAGTTCCCCCATGATCGCCTCTCCCCCTCGTGATGCCCCGGTCGAATCCGGGAACGATTCAGGCTAGCCAGCCCGCCGCCCCGCCGCGATCCGTTGGCGCGAGGCCTCGTACAGCACCGCCGTCGCCGCGTTCGCCGCGTTCAGCGAACTCACCGCACCCGTCATCGGGATGCTCACCGTGTAGTCGCACAACTCGCGCCACGCGGTGCTCAGGCCCGCCGTCTCGTTGCCGATCAGCAGCAGAGTGGGCTGGGTGAAGTCGAAGTCGAAGACCTCGCAGTCACCACGCTCGTCCGTACCCACGAGCACCACCGGGCAACCGGCCGCCCGCTTCGCCGAGACCCACTGCGCCACCTCCCGGTGCGAGGGCACCCGGACCGCCGGCAGGGCGAAGAGCGAACCGGTGCTGGCGCGTACGGACTTGGCGTCGTAGAGGTCGGCCGCGTGGCCGGAGACGATCATCCCGTGGGCGCCGAAGGCGTCGGCCGAGCGCAGGATGCTGCCGATGTTGCCGGGGCTGGTGGGGCGGTCGAAGAGCACGCCCAGGAAGTCGGCGCGGACGGGGATGCGGTCCAGGTCGTCGGCGGGCAGCTCGACCACCGCGATGAGCTCGGGCGCGTCCTCGTTCTTCTCGCCCAGTTCGGCGAGGAGTTCGGGCGCCATCGCCACCGTCTCGGTGTCCACGGACGCGCTGCGCAGCAGGTCGGCCGCCCAACTCGACAGCCGCCGGCCCGAGTCGTAGACCAGGGCGCGGATCGGCCAGCCGTACTCCACCGCCAGCGAGATCGGGCGCACGCCCTGGACCAGGAACTCCCGGGACCGCTGGCGCTTGTTCCGGTTGGCGAGCAGGGACTCCCATTGCTGGAAGCGGGCGTTGCGCGTGGTGATTCGCATAGCGGCCCAGGCTACCGGCCCGGGCGCACCGTGATCTCGGTGATCTCGGCGTCGCGCGGCAGGTCGAGGGCGGTCAGCACGGCGGTGGCCACCGACTCCGGGGCGATCCAGGCCTGCGGGTCGTACTCCTTGCCCTCCTGCTGATGCACCTTCAGCTGCATCGCGGTGGCGGTGCGCCCCGGGTAGACGGTGGTGACCCGGACGCCGCCGCCGTGCTCCTCCGCGCGCAGCGAGTCGGCCAGCGCGCGCAGGCCGAACTTGCTGGCCGCGTAGGAGCCCCAGTCGGCGTGCGCGCTCAGGCCGGCGCCGGAGTTGACGAAGACCACGTGGCCGCGGGACTGGCGCAGCTGGGGCAGCAGCAGGCGGGTCAGCTCGGCGGGCGCGACGAGGTTGATCGCCAGGGTCTCGTTCCAGACCTTGACCGGGGTGTCGCCGATCGGGCCGAGCTCGACCACGCCGGCGATGTGCAGCACCGAGTCGAGGTCGACCGGCAGGCTCTGCTGGCCGAAGGCCCAGGCGAGCTTCGCGGGGTCGGCGAGGTTGCCGACCAGGCTCTGCGCGCCGGGGAAGCGCTCGCGCAGCTCGGTGGCGCGCCGGGCGTCGCGGGCGAGCAGCCAGATGTCGTCGCCGCGCTCCAGCAGGCGCTGGGCGACGACGGCGCCGATGCCGGAGCCGGCGCCGGTGATCAGGTGAGTGGCCATCAGCGGAAGTCCTATCAGGAAGTGGCGGCGAGGTGGGCGAAGACCTCGGCGGGGGTGTCGGCGAAGGAGACCAGCTCGGCGAGCGGGCGGGGCAGGAAGCCCTCGGTCTCCATCCGCTGGAGCTGGCTGCGCAGGCCGTCGTAGAAGCCCTCGGTGTCGAGCACCACCACCGGCTTGCCGTGCAGGTTGTGCTTCTTCAGCTCCAGCACCTCGGTGACCTCGTCCAGCGTGCCGAGGCCGCCGACCAGCACCACGACGGCATCCGCCCGGGCCAGCAGCTGCGCCTTGCGCTCGGCCAGGTCGGCGGTCATCACCAGCTCGTCCGCGCCTTGGTAGCCCTTGTGCGCCAGCAGCTCGACCAGGATGCCGACCAGCTTGCCGCCGGCCGCCTTGACGCCGTCGGCGAGCAGGCCCATCAGGCCGGCGTCGGAGCCGCCCCAGACCAGGGTGTGGCCGCCCTCGCCGAGCAGCCGGGCGAACTCGGCGGCGGGGGCGGTGTAGCGGGCGTCGAGCGAGTTCGCGGAGCAGAAGACGGTGATGTTCATAGTGACAAGAGACTTATCAGATCTCCGCCACGGCCCGCTGACCGGCTTCGGCCACGGCCCGCCGCTCGGTCTCCGCGATGGTCGCCGACCCGACCACCCGGGTGCCGTCGTAGAGCACCACGGCCTGTCCGGGCGCGATCCCGCGCACCGCGCGGTCCAGCCGCACCCGCAGCTGATCGCCGACGACCGAGGCGGTCACCGGCACCTCCTCGCCGTGCGCGCGCAGCTGAGCGGTGTAGGTCCCTTCCCCCGCCGGCGCCGCGCCGCACCAGCGCGGGCGGATCGCGGTGAGCCCCAGCACGTCGAGGCCCTCGACCGGGCCGACCGTGACGGTGTTGTTCACGGGCGAGATGTCCAGCACGTAGCGCGGCTTGCCGTCCGGCGCCGGGTGCCCGATCCGCAGGCCCTTGCGCTGCCCGATGGTGAACCCGTACGCGCCGTCGTGTTCGCCGAGCTTCTCGCCGCTGACGTCCACGATGTCGCCGGTCGCGGTGCCCAGGTGCTGGGCCAGGAAGCCCTGGGTGTCGCCGTCGGCGATGAAGCAGATGTCGTGGCTGTCCGGCTTCTTGGCCACCGCCAGGCCCCGGCGCTCGGCCTCCACCCGGATCTCGTCCTTGGTGGTGTCGCCGAGCGGGAAGAGCGAGTGCGCCAACTGCTTCGCGTCCAGCACGCCCAGCACGTACGACTGGTCCTTGGCCGCGTCCACCGCCCGGTGCAACTCACGGCCACCGCCCGGCAGTTCGACGATCCGCGCGTAGTGTCCGGTGCACACCGCGTCGAAGCCCAGGGCGACGGCCTTGTCCAGCAGCGCGGCGAACTTGATCTTCTCGTTGCAGCGCAGGCAGGGGTTGGGGGTGCGCCCGGCCGCGTACTCGGCGACGAAGTCGTCGATCACGTCCTCGCGGAACCGCTCGGCCAGGTCCCAGACGTAGAACGGGATGCCGATCACGTCGGCGGCCCGGCGGGCGTCCCGGGAGTCCTCCAGGGTGCAGCAGCCGCGGGCGCCGGTGCGGAAGGACTGCGGGTTGGACGACAGCGCCAGGTGCACGCCGGTGACTTCGTGCCCGGCTTCGGCGGCGCGGGCCGCGGCCACGGCGGAGTCGACCCCGCCGGACATCGCGGCGAGGACGCGCAGACGGGTGCTGGTCGACGGCCCGGACGGGGCACCAGGGAAGTCAGTCATAGTCCCCCCAGGGTACGTGGTCGCGGAAATTCGGTTTCAGCGCTGCCCGGCGTTGCGGACCCGCTCGACCACCGGGCCGATCGCCTCGGCCAGCGCGTCCACGTCCGCCTTGCTGGAGGTGTGCCCCAGCGAGAAGCGCAGCGAGGAACGGGCCAGCAGCGGATCGGCGCCGATCGCCAGCAGCACGTGGCTGGGCTGCGGCACGCCCGCCGAGCAGGCCGAACCGGTGGAGCACTCGATCCCGGCGGCGTCCAGCAGCATCAGCAGCGCGTCGCCCTCGCAGCCGGGGAAGGAGAAGTGCGCGTTGGCGGGCAGCCGGCCGGCGTCGGCCGGGTCGCCGTTGAGCAGCGCCTCGGGGACGGCGGCGAGCACCCGGGCGACCAGGTCCGCACGCAGCGCGCCGAGCAGCACGGCCGCTTCGGGCTGCCGCTCGACGGCGAGTTCGGCGGCCGCCGCGAAGCCGGCCGCGGCGGGCACGTCCAGGGTGCCGGAGCGCACGTCGCGCTCCTGGCCGCCGCCGTGCAGCAGCGGCACCGGTGCCATGGCGCGGGAGAGCAGCAGGGCGCCGACCCCGTACGGGCCGCCGATCTTGTGCCCGGTGACGGTCAGCGCGTCCAGTCCCGAGTCGGCGAAGGAGACCGGCACCTGGCCCAGCGCCTGCACCGCGTCGGCGTGCATCGGGATGCCGAACTCGCGGGCGATCGCCGAGAGTTCGGTGATCGGCTGGAGGGTGCCGACCTCGTTGTTGGCCCACATCACGGTGATCAGCGCGACCGATCCCGGGTCGCTCTCGATCGCCGCGCGCAGCGCCTCGGGGTGCACCCGCCCATGGCCGTCGACCGGCAGGTACTCGACCCGGGCGCCCTCGTGTTCGGCCAGCCAGTGCACCGCGTCCAGCACCGCGTGGTGCTCGACCGGGCTGCACAGCAGCCGGGTGCGGGCCGGGTCGGCGTCCCGGCGGGCCCAGTACAGACCCTTGACCGCCAGGTTGTCGGACTCGGTACCGCCGCCGGTGAAGACGATCTCGCTCGGGCGCGCGCCCAGCGAGGCGGCCAGCGACTCGCGGGACTCCTCGATCACCCGCCGGGCCCGGCGGCCGGCCGCGTGCAGGGAGGAGGCATTGCCGGTGACGCCGAGGTGCGCCGTCATCGCGGCGATCGCCTCGGGGAGCATCGGGGTGGTGGCCGCATGGTCGAGGTATGGCATGGCTGAACCAGTGTAGGCGCCCGCGCGGGGGCCCGGGGCCTGCGGGGTGTCGGCGGGATTCGGCCATTGCACGGGCTGCGACGCGGCGTTAGCCTCCGGTCATGTCGCAGACCGTTGACCGGGCCCTGACGATCCTGGCCTCGCTGGGCGACGGCCCGGCCTCGCTCGAGCAGGCCGCCAGCCGGATCGGGGTGCACAAGTCGACCGCACTGCGGCTGCTGCGGACCCTGGAGGAACACGGGTTCGTGCACCGGCAGTCCGACCATCGCTACCGGCTGGGCGGGCGACTGCTGTCGCTGGCCCACACCGCGTTGGAGGGCATCGACGTCCGCCAGGTCTCGGCGCCGTACCTGGCCTCGCTGAACGAGCGCTACGGGCACACCGTGCACCTGGCCGTGCTGGACGGCGCCGAGGTGCGCTACGTGGACCAGGTGGAGGGCCGCTACCCGGGTACCGCCGCGGGCCGGCCGGGAGCGGCCTGCGGCATCGGCCTGCGGGCGCCGGCCGCCGCGACCGCCAGCGGGAAGGTGCTGCTGGCGGGGCTGACGGAGGATCAGCTGACGGCGGTGCTGGACGGCCACGAGTTCCCGGCCTGCACCCCGCGCAGCCCGCGCCCGGCCGCCGAAGCGCGAGCCGAACTGCGGGCCGAACTGCGGGCCGAACTGGGCGCGGTGCGCCGGCAGGGCTGGGCACTGGACCAGGGCGAGTACGAGCAGGCGGTGAACTGTCTGGCCGCCCCGATCAGCGACAGCGAGGGCCGTCCGGTGGCCGCCTGCGCGATCTCGGCGCCGGTGGCGGTGGCACCGGTGGGCGAGCTGAGCCGGTTGCTGCCGGAACTGCTCTGCACGGTGGAGGCGATCTCGCTGGCCTACGGCGGCTCGCCTACTCCTCGCTGGTGCGAGAACCGTTGCGGTGCCAAGCACGCGGTGCGCGCCAGCCATATCTGAGCGCGAGCATCCGCAGGCCGAAGGCGATCACCGCGGCGGTGCTGGCGGTCAGCGTGGTCAGGTGGTCCACCGCGATCAGCACGGCCACCAGGCTGGCGCCGACCACCGCGGGCACGGCGTAGATCTCACGGTCCCAGCGCAGCAGGGACGGCGGTTCCATCGCCAGCACGTCGCGGATCACGCCGCCGCCGGCCGCGGTCAGCAGGCCGAGCGCCACCGAGGCGACCGAGCCGAGCCCGTAGTCGTGCGCCTTGACGGTGCCGGTCACGCAGAACAGGCCGAGGCCGAGCGCGTCCAGCGTCTGCACCGCGCGGTTGATCCGCTCCACCTCGGGGTGCAGGAAGAAGACCACCACACCGGCCAGCAGTGGGGTCAGGAAGTAGCCGAGGTTGCTGAAGGCGACCGGCGGGGTGGCGCCGATCAGCAGGTCGCGCATCACCCCGCCGCCGAGCGCGGTGGCTTCGGCCAGCACGCAGATGCCGACGATGTCCATGTTCTTGCGCACGGCGAGCAGGCCCCCGGAGAGGGCGAAGACGAAGATGCCGATCAGGTCGATGCTCTGCTGCACGTCGGGCGGGAAAAGCTGCGAGGTCACCGGCCCAGTGTCTCCCGGAGCCCGGACCACGCCGAATCGGCGGGCCCGGGCTGCGGGCTGCGGGGGCCGGCATCAGGCCTCGGGGGCCTCGCGGGCCTCGGGGACCTGGGGAACGTTCTCCGGGAAGTGGCAGGCCGTCAGGTGCCCGGGCGCCAGCTCCGCCAGTGGCGGCTCCTGGCTCGCGCAGAGGTCCTGCGCCTTCCAGCAGCGGGTCCGGAAGCGGCAGCCGCTGGGCGGGTTGATCGGGGAGGGCACGTCACCGGTGAGCAGGATGCGCTCACGCCGCTCCTTGCGGCGCGGGTCGGGCGAGGGGACCGCCGACATCAGCGCGACGGTGTAGGGGTGCGCGGGGCGCCCGTAGAGCGCGTCGCGGTCGGCGATCTCGACGATCTTGCCGAGGTACATCACCGCGACCCGGTCCGAGACGTGCCGGACCACCGACAGGTCGTGGGCGATGATCAGGTAGGTCAGGCCCAGCTCGCGCTGCAGGTCGTCGAGGAGGTTGACGACCTGCGCCTGGATCGAGACGTCCAGCGCCGAGACCGGCTCGTCGGCCACGATCATCTTCGGCCGCAGCGCCAGCGCCCGGGCGATGCCGATCCGCTGCCGCTGGCCGCCGGAGAACTCGTGCGGGTAGCGGTTGTAGTGCTCGGGGCTGAGCCCGCACAGCTCCAGCAGTTCCTGGACCGCCTTCTTCACCCCGCCCTCGGTGGCCACCTTCTGCAGCCTGAACGGCGCACCGACGATGGTGCCCACCGTGTGCCGGGGGTTCAACGAGGAGTACGGGTCCTGGAAGATGATCTGGATGTCCTTGCGCAGCGGCCGCATCGCGCCGGTGCTCAGGTGGGTGATGTCGCGACCCTCGAACTCGACCTTGCCGCCGGTCGGTTCGTCCAGCCGGGTGACGAGCCGGCCCATCGTCGACTTGCCGCACCCGGACTCGCCCACCACGCCGAGGGTCTCGCCGGCCCGCACCGAGAAGCTGATCCCGTCCACCGCGCGCACCGCACCGCTGCGCCGGCGCAACAGGCCCTGGTGGATCGGGAAGTGCCGCTCGAGGTCGGTGACCCGCAGCAGCGGGTCACCGACGGGCGGTGCCACGGGCTGGGCAAGGTCCTGAATATCCGTCATGACGCTTTGCTCTCCGTAGACTTCACAGTTTGGGCGCGATCTCGTCGGTGAAGATCCGGTGCCGTTCGGCGGTCGACAGGTGGCAGGCGGCGAAGTGCCCGGGGTCGGTCTCGGCGAGTGCGGGCCGCTCGGTGCTGGACCGGCCGCCGGTCAACTCGGCGTACGGGCAGCGCGGGTGGAAGGCGCAGCCGCTGGGCACGTTGATCAGGCTCGGCGGGGTGCCGCGGACCGGGATCAGCCGCTCCTGCAGCGGCCGGTCCAGCCGCGGCATCGAGCCCAGCAGGCCCCAGGTGTAGGGGTGTTCGGGCGCGTCGAAGAGGGTGGCGGCCGGGCCGCGCTCGACGCACCGGCCGCCGTACATCACCAGGATGTCGTCGGCCAACTCGGCCACCACCCCCAGGTCGTGGGTGATGATGATGACCGCCGAGCCGAACTCCTTCTGCAGGTCGCGGATCAGGTCCAGGATCTGGGCCTGCACGGTGACGTCCAGCGCGGTGGTCGGCTCGTCGGCGATCAGCAGCGAGGGGTCGTTGACCAGCGCCATGGCGATCATCGCGCGCTGGCGCATGCCGCCGGAGAACTGGTGCGGGTAGTCGTCGACCCGCCGGTCCGGCTGCGGGATGCCGACCCGGTCCAGCATCTCGATCGCGCGCTTGCGGGCCTCCTTCTTGGACGCCTGCGGATGGTGCACCCGGTAGGCCTCGATGATCTGCGCGCCGACCGTGTAGTACGGGTGCATCGCGGTCAACGGGTCCTGGAAGATCATCGCCATCGAGTGGCCGCGCAGCCTGCGCACCCGGTCGGGGTCGGCGGCCACCAACTCCTCGCCGTCCAGCCAGATCTCGCCGCCGATCCGGGCCCGCTTGCTGCGGTGCAGACCCATGATGCCCAGCGAGGTGACGGACTTGCCGGAGCCGGACTCGCCGACGATGCCGAGCGTGCGGCCCCGCTCCAGGTCGAAGCTGACCCCGTCGACCGACTTGACCAGCCCGTCGTCGGTGTCGAAGTGGATCCGCAGGTCGCGCACGGCGAGGAAGGCCGAACCCGGGCGAGCCGGGGCCTCGATGGTCATGACAGCCTCACCCGGGGGTCGACGGCGGCGTACAGGAGGTCAACCAGCAGGTTGCAGAAGACGATGAAGAAGGCCGCGACCAGGGTCACTCCGAGGATCTTGGGCAGGTCGTTGTCGTTGATCGAGGAGACCGCGTAGAACCCGATGCCCTGCAGCGAGAACACCTGCTCGGTGATCACCGCGCCGCCGAGCAGCAGCCCCAGGTCCATGCCGAAGATGGTCAGCAGCGGAGTGAGCGCCGCGCGCAGCCCGTGCCGGACCACCACGGCCCGCTCCGGCAGGCCCTTGGCCCGGGCGGTGCGGATGTAGTCCTCGCTCATCGTCTCCAGCATCCCGGAGCGGGTGAGCCGGGCGTACAGCGCGGAGTAGAGGAAGGCCAGCGAGATCCACGGCAGCACCAGGTTGCTGGCCCAACTGAGCGGATTGTCCGTGAAGTTGACATAGTGCAGGTTGCCGAAGATCGGCCACTTGTAGCTGAACAGGGTGAGCAGCAGGGCGCCGGTGAAGAAGATCGGCAGCGAGACGCCGGCCAGCGCGACGCCCATCGAGAAGCGGTCGAAGATCGACTTGGGTCGCAGTGCCGAGACCACGCCGGTGGCCACACCGGCCAGCAGCCAGAGCACCGCCGCGCCGATCGCCAGCGAGAAGGTCACCGGGATCCGGTTGCGGATCTCCGGCCAGACCTCCACGTGGTTCTTGAACGAGTAGCCGAAGCACGGCACGTGACAGGTCGTCGCGTCCGGGCCGTAGCGGTAGGTGGCGCCGACGAAGAGCTGCTTCACGAACCGGCCGTACTGGACGTAGAGCGGCTGATCGAAGCCGAGGTTCCGCTTGATCGCCACCATCGCCTCGGGCGTGGGGTTCTTGCCGATGTACTGGGCGGCGAGCTGATCGCTGGTCTCGCCCGCGATTCTCGGGAGCAGGAAGAAGATGCCGAAGGTGACCGCGCTGACGACCAGCAGCAGTACCAGGGCGGCGAACGTCCTGCGGATGATGTAGGCCAACACAGTTGGACGGCTCCGGGTGCCCCGCCCCGGTCCGGTGCGCCCACTGGGGACGCACCGGACCGGGGCCGGCTCCGCTCGCCTTCACCTGCCTTCGGGGACGGGGAGCCAGGCTCTTACTTGGTGGTGGTACCGATGTTGAGGTAGTCGTACTCGCCGTCGTAGGCCGAGGTGGAGACCATGTTGGTGTTGCCGGCCGGACGGTAGTTGAAGACCTTGTAGTCGGTCAGCGGCACGATGACCGCATCGCTCATGACCTGCGCGTCGATCGCCGCGTAGTCCTTCTCACGGGCCGACTGGTCGGTGTTGGAGCCGGCGTCGTCGATCGCCTTGTTCACGACCGGGTCGTCGAGCTGCGACAGGTTGGTGTTGCCGGAGGCCTTGATGGCGCGCCCGTCGACGAGCTGCTGCAGGAAGCCGTAGCCGGTGGGCCAGTCGGCGGCCCACTGCATCATCATCATGCCGATGCCGTTGCTGTTGATGAAGTTCGGCACACCCGCGTAGTCGGAGAAGTACTTGCCCTGCGGGTACTGCTGGATGGTCAGCTTGATGCCGACCTTGGCCAGCGCGGCCTGGATCGAGGTGGCGGCCGCCACCTCGGTGTCGCGCTCGCTGCGGGCGGTGATGGTGGTGCTGAACCCGTCCGGGTGGCCGCAGGCCGTCAGCTCCTGCTTGGCCTTGGCGACGTCGCCGTTGTTGTTCGGCGAGGCGTAGGGGTTGATGTTCTGGTACCCCGGGATGTCCGGCGGCAGCACGCTGGTGGCGACCGCACCGCGGATCGGGCCGCCCTCGGAGGTCTGCACCGAGACCTTGTCGATCGCGTACTCGACGGCCTTGCGGCAGTCCACGTTGTCCAGCGGCGCGACCTTGCTGTTCAGCGCCAGGAAGGCGAGCCGGCCGCCGAAGGCGTTGTCGGTCTGCGCCTTCAGCTTGGAGTCCATCAGCATCCGGGCCTGGGTCTGCGGGTCGACGCCGCCGCCGACCAGGTCGACCTGGGCGTTGCCCGCGATCAGGTCCTGGTCGATGGTGTTCTGGTCGATGTTCATCTTCAGCACGAGCTTGTCCGCGAGCTGCTTGCGGATCGGATCGGTGCTCGGGTCCCAGTTGGTGTTGGGCACCAGCACGGCGCCCTTGCCGTCGTCGTACGACTGGAACTTGTACGAGCCGCTGGAGACGATGTGCTTCACGTAGCCGGCGCCGTCGTCCTTGGACTGCGGCACCGGGGCGGTCTGCGGGGCGCTGACCAGGTAGTCGAAGTCGGCGAACGGCTGCTTCAGGTGGAAGACGATGGTGGTGTCGTCCGGGGTCTGGATCGACTGCAGGCCGTCGGGGCTCTTGTCGGTGTACGGGCCCTGGTACGGCGTCGAGTTGTCGACCAGCAGTTCCTGGAAGTAGGTCGGGCCGTTGGAGTTCACGGTCGGCGCGTAGTTGCTGCGCTCCACCGCGTACTTGATGTCCTTGGTGGTGATCGGGGTGCCGTCGTCGTACTTCTGGCCGGCGCGGATGTGGTAGGTCCAGGTCAGGCCGTTGTCGCTGACCTGGCCCATGCCGGTGGCCATGTCCGGGACCAGCTTGTCACCGGCGCTGCCGGGGCCCGGCTGGAAGGTAGTGAGCGACCGGGCGTACAGCCGCGAGAAGTTCCAGATGTAGGCGTAGTAGGTGTTGCCCGGGTCCAGGGAGTCCGGGGTGCCCTTCATCTCGTAGGTGACCGTGCCGCCCTTGGTGCTGGAGGCGTTCACGATCGACTTGGTGGCGGCGTTCGCCCCGCCGGCATCGCCGCCGGTACCTGCGGTACCGGTCTTGGCGCTGCTGGAGCAACCGCTCACCACCAGCGCGGCGGTGGCGGCCACCGCGGCCAGAGCGAGGGTACGAGATCGGCGCATTGCTGGATCAACCCCTTGGAAGTGTTGGCCTGGGCCAGAGTTGTGACGGATGGTCGAAGGTCAGTTGCTGCGCGGGTCGAGCGCGTCGCGCAGTCCGTCACCGAGCAGGTTGAAAGCGAGCACGGTGATGAAGATCGCCAGGCCCGGGACCACCATGTACTCCGGGTCGACCTGGTAGTACTTGATGGCGTCGTTCAGCATCCCGCCCCAGCTGGACTGCGGGGGCTGAATGCCGACACCGAGGAAGCTGAGCGCCGCCTCGAAGAGGATGTTGGTCGGGATCAGCAGGGTCGAGTAGACCAGGATCGGGCCGACCAGGTTCGGCAGCAGTTCCTTGAACAGGATGAACGGCCCGCGGGCGCCCAGACTGCGGGCCGCGAAGACGAACTCCCGCTCGCGCAGCGAGAGCGTCTGGCCGCGCACGATCCGGCCCATGTAGGGCCAGTTGAAGAAGCCGATCACGAAGATCAGCACGCACAGGTGCAGCGGCAGGCCGTGCAGTCCGAACGCGCCGCCCTGCAACGAGGCGGAGATCGAGATCGCGAAGAGCAGCAGCGGGAAGGCCAGGAAGGTGTCCATGATCCGGCTGATCACGGTGTCCACCCAGCCGCCGTAGTAGCCGGCCATCACGCCGAGCACGGTGCCCAGGGTGTTGGAGAGCACGGTCGCGCCGAAGGCGACCAGCAGCGAGACCCAGGAGCCCTCGATGATCCGGGAGAGCAGGTCGCGGCCCTGCAGCGGGTCGACGCCCAGCGGGTGGCTCAGGCTCATCCCGCCGAACGATCCCGTCGGCAGGCCGCCGAGGTCGGCGTCCAGCAGGTCCTGGTGCAGCGCGTCGGGGCTGAGGCCGAAGAGCGACTCGATCGGCTTGGCCAGCACGGCCAGCAGCACCAGCAGGATGACCACCACGCCGCCGGCCATGGCGGCCTTGTCGCGGCGGAAGCGCAGCCAGGCGATCCGGCCGAGCGAGCGGCCCTCGATCGCGGCCGGTGCGCCGGTGGCGGCCGGTGCGGGATCGCCCGGGGCGGCCTCGGTGGTGTCAGTGGGTGTGGTCATGGGCAGTTGGCGTCCCCTCGCCGACGGTCGTCGGCCCATGGCAATCCGAAGCGAGGCATGACGGTGTCGGTCCTGGTCAGGGCCGGTCGTCGCTGCCACCCGGATTGCTCGGCTGGTGCGGTGCGCAGAACTCTCGCCGCTGCCCGCAGCCTTGCGCCAGCCCTGACCGGTGAAGGATGCCCAACTGTGATCTACCGATGTTCATGATCAGTAAACCTGACGGATGATCAACTGTTCGCTGACAGGCACTCAGTGATCCGCAAGACGAACGCCGTCGATCTACCGTCGAAAGCGCATCGCCGCTGGTGGGAGGGGGTGACCGCTACCTGCGGCCGGGCCAGGGCTGCTGCGGCCAGCCCGGCTGCGGGGGCATCGAATGCCCGTACGAGCCCGCTGGGAAGGACGCCGGCGGATAGGTCGCCGGATACTGCGCCCCGGTGGCCTCGCGGTGGAAGAACGGGCGGGTGTTGGCGCGCATCCACAGCGCCACCGGGTCGAGGTCGTCACTCATCGCGACGGTGGAGACGGCCAGTCCGGGCGGTGCCTGGGCGATCGCCCGCTGCATCAACGCGCGTACCGCCTCTACCGCAGGCGGCGAGGTGTCGTACAGCTCCAGGCCGATCGCCAGGTACGCCTCGCCCACCACCGGGCACACCCAGGCTCGGCGCAGCGCCCGCACCGGGCGGACGGCGGGCGCCTGCTGGGTCAACAGACCGTAGAAGCCCTCCAGACCGGGAAGTTGCGGCTCGCTCAGCCGCAGCGGCCCGGCCGGCAGCCGGTCCAGGCCGCCCGCCACCCGGCGCAGGTCGGCCCAGGGCACGCCGACCCCGCCACCGGGCGCGTGCGGGTTGAGCCACAGGCCCCAGCGGGTCCGGTAGAGCGAGGCGGCGATCTCCTGGCCGGAGATCACCTCGTGGGCGCGGGCCCAGCCGCTGGCCGCGAGTTGCTCGGGGGAGGTGACGGCGGGGGCGTAGCCGTGGCCGCCGATGTCCATGTTCCCGTACTGGGCGTCCGGGCTGCCCGGGGTGCCGTGCCAGAGCAGCATCCAGACCCGCCCGGTGGTCAGCTCGCGCAGCAGCCGCTCGTAGGCGTCCCAGTGCTCGGGAGCCACCTCGCGCAGGGCCCGTTCCAGGGCGCCAGGGTCCGCGCCGGGGGGCGGACCCCACGGCCCCGCTCCACCGCCTGCCGCTCCTGTCGTCACCGGTACCCTCTCCCGTTCTCGCCACGGCGCCATCGCGCTCGCCGCGTCTCGCCGCCGTCTCGCCGCGTGTCGGCTCGTCCCGGCTCGTGTCAGCTCGTGGCGGCTCGTCCCGCCGCGTGTCGGCGCCACCCTACGGGGCACCGGTGACGCGCGTCATGCCGACGCCCTGGGCCGCGCCGAACTGCGGTCACCGGGCCCGTTTCAGGCCGTTCAGCCGCGCTCGTAGAACGGTCGTACCCGCTGCACCAGCCAGTCCACCACCGGGTCCGCCGCCAGATCCAGCAGCACCATGTGCACCCCGCCCAGCAGCGGCGCCGCGCCCAGCGCCCGGCCGAGCGCCGCGTTCACCTCCGCGGGGTCGGCGGGCGCGGCCGGGTCGAGTTGGACGCCCACGAAGAGCACGGTCGGCTCGCCCTCCACCGAGGCCAACGCCCGACGTGCCGTCAGCACTCCACCCAGTGCCTGCAGCTCCGCCCGCACCGCGTAGAGGAAGACGGCCGGCTCCTCCGCCGGCTCCGGCTCGCGCAGCGCCACCCGGGCGCCCTCCGGCACCCCCGCGCCGCCCGTGCCCGCCCCGTACGCGCCCCAGCGGTCGTCGCGCGGTCCGCGCCGCAGCTCGGCGACGCCCTCCGGAGGCACCGGGATGCCCACCGGCGCCTCGGGGTTGACCGCGATGCCGATGCCCAGCGGCAGCCCGCGGGCGAACTCCCAGACCGGGGCCAGGGCGCAGGACAGGCCGGGGGCGTGCCGCAGGAACTGCTCCTCGGAGGAGAAGACCGGCACGTAGGGCGCACCCGCCAGCTCGATGGTCGGCAGGTCGAGCGCCACACCGGCCGGGTCGGCCCCGGCGGGCAGCGGGATCCACACCTGGCTGCGGGCCAGCACCTCGATCACCCGGGGCGTGGCCCCGGGGTCCCCGATCGCGGCCGTGAGCACCTGCTCCAGCTCGTTGGCGGGCCAACCGCTGCCGGCCGGCGCCTGGCCGGGCTCGGCCCACCCCGGCCCCACCGTGGCGTACCCCTCTGTTTCCATCCGCCCCTGCCCCGCCCTTGCGCCGTATGTGCTGTCACGCAGTCCGTGCAGGGGAAGACTACCGGCGGGCGGCTACCGCCCATCCCCTCTCCCGCGAGGCAGGACGGCATGCCATGATGTGCCCGAACACCCCAACTTCATACTGGCCGCTCGAACCCGCGCGGGAGAGTCCGGAGGTGCCCTCGACGGCACGGACCGGCGCCGAAGGAGCAAGTCCTCCCCGGAATCTCTCAGGCACCCCTACCGTGTGGGCGAGGCGAATCTGGAAAGTGGAACACGGCCGTGCCGTGCGCCCACCCACGGTGCAAGCCGCGTCATCCTTGATGCGGTGAAGCTCTCAGGTTGTGACGACAGACGGGGAGACTCCACCCCAGCATGTCCATTCACGACACCGGGAGTCTCATCATGTCCCCCCGTCTGACCGCGCTCGACGCGCTGCACCGTGCCCTGGGCGCGACCATGACCGACTTCGCCGGCTGGGACATGCCGCTGCGCTACGGCAGCGAGCGCGAGGAGCACCTCGCGGTCCGGACCAAGGCCGGCCTCTTCGACCTCTCGCACATGGGTGAGATCACCGTCTCCGGCCCGCAGGCCGGTGAGCTGCTGGACCACGCGCTGGTCGGCTTCATCTCGGCGCTCGGCGTGCTGCGCGCCCGCTACACGATGATCTGCCGCGAGGACGGCGGGATCCTGGACGACCTGATCGTCTACCGGACCGCCGAGGACGAGTTCATGGTGGTCGCCAACGCCTCCAACGCCCAGGTGGTGCTGGACGCGCTGACCGAGCGCGCGGCCGGCTTCGACGCCGTGGTGCGCGACGACCGCGACGCGTACGCGCTGATCGCCGTGCAGGGCCCGCAGGCCAACGGCATCCTCGGCTCGCTCACCGACGCCGACCTGCCCGGCCTCAAGTACTACGCGCTGCTGCCCGCGACGGTGGCCGGCAAGCAGGTCTGGCTGGCCCGGACCGGCTACACCGGCGAGGACGGCTTCGAGATCTTCTGCGCACCGGCCGACGCCGAGCACCTGTGGACCGCGCTGACCGAGGCCGGCGCCCCGGCCGGCCTGATCCCGTGCGGCCTGTCCTGCCGCGACACGCTGCGCCTGGAGGCCGGCATGCCGCTCTACGGGCACGAGTTGGACACCTCGCTGACCCCGTTCGACGCGGGCCTGGGCCGGGTGGTGCGCTTCGACAAGACCACCAACGGCGGCGAGTTCGTCGGCCGCAAGGCGCTGGAGGAGGCGGCCGCCAAGGCCGAGTCCGCCCCGCCGCGCAAGCTGGTCGGCCTGGTCTCCGAGGGCAAGCGGGTGCCGCGCGCCGAGTACGCGGTGGTCTCCGCCCCGGCCGAGGGCGAGTCCACCGCGATCGGCCGGATCACCTCCGGCGCCCCCTCCCCCACGCTCGGCAAGCCGATCGCCATCGCGTACGTGGACGCCGCCTTCGCCGCCCCCGGCACCGCGGTCGCGGTGGACGTGCGCGGCAAGCACGAGCCGGTCGAGGTCGTCGCGCTGCCGTTCTACAAGCGCGCCCGCTGAAGCAACCGCTGCGCCGCACCCGCTGCGGCGCACCCGCGCTACAGCCCGCCACCCACTGTGCCGACCGTCCAGTAGCGCGTCCGCTCAGCGGACCGTTTCGTCACACCCGCTTCCGATCCTGGAGAATGAGACCATGAGCAACCCGCAGCACCTGCAGTACAGCAAGGACCACGAGTGGCTGACCGCCGCCGACGCTGACGGCGTGTCGACCGTCGGGATCACCGAGCACGCGGCCACCGCGCTCGGCGACATCGTCTACGTGCAGCTGCCCGCCGTCGGCGACACCGTCACCGCCGGCGAGACCTGCGGTGAGCTCGAGTCCACCAAGTCCGTCAGCGACCTGTACTCCCCCGCCACCGGTGAGGTCGTCGAGGTCAACGAGGCCGTCACCGACGAGCCCGCTCTGGTCAACTCGGCCGCCTTCGAGGGTGGTTGGCTCTTCAAGCTGAAGGTCTCCGAGGCCCCCGCGGACCTGCTCGGCGCCGACGAGTACAGCGAGTTCACCAAGTCCTGACGGACATCGCGGGCGGTCGCAGCGCGGCGGCCGCCCGACCTCCGGTCCGCTGCCCAGCCCCACGGGAAGACGCCACCATGACGGTTCTCAACCAGTCCCTGCACGCACTCGACCCCGAGATCGCCGCCGCGGTCGACGCCGAGCTGCACCGCCAGCAGTCCACCCTCGAAATGATCGCCTCCGAGAACTTCGCCCCGGTGGCGGTCATGGAGGCCCAGGGGTCGGTGCTCACCAACAAGTACGCCGAGGGCTACCCCGGCAAGCGCTACTACGGCGGCTGCGAGCACGTCGACGTGGTCGAGCAGATCGCCATCGACCGGATCAAGGCGCTGTTCGGCGCCGAGGCCGCCAACGTCCAGCCGCACTCCGGCGCGCAGGCCAACGCCGCCGCGATGTTCGCGCTGATCCAGCCGGGCGACACCATCCTGGGCCTGAACCTGGCGCACGGCGGTCACCTGACCCACGGCATGAAGATCAACTTCTCCGGCAAGCTCTACAACGTGGTGGCGTACCACGTGGACGAGCAGACCAACCTGGTCGACATGGAGGAGGTCGAGCGCCTGGCCAAGGAGCACCAGCCCAAGCTGATCATCGCCGGCTGGTCCGCCTACCCGCGCCAGCTCGACTTCGCCGAGTTCCGCCGGATCGCCGACGAGGTCGGCGCGTACCTGATGGTGGACATGGCCCACTTCGCCGGCCTGGTGGCCGCGGGCCTGCACCCGTCCCCGGTGCCGTACGCGGACGTGGTCACCACCACCACCCACAAGACCCTGGGCGGCCCGCGCGGTGGCGTGATCCTCTCCACCGCCGCACTGGCCAAGAAGATCAACTCCGCGGTCTTCCCCGGCCAGCAGGGCGGTCCGCTGGAGCACGTGATCGCCGCCAAGGCCGTCTCCTTCAAGGTCGCCGCCTCCCCGGAGTTCAAGGAGCGCCAGGAGCGCACCCTGGAGGGCGCCAAGATCCTGGCCGCCCGCCTGCTGCAGGAGGACGCCACCGCGGCCGGCATCTCGGTGCTCTCCGGCGGCACCGACGTGCACCTGGTCCTGGTCGACCTGCGCAACAGCGAGCTGAACGGCCAGGACGCCGAGGACCGCCTGCACGAGGTCGGCATCACGGTCAACCGCAACGCCGTCCCGAACGACCCGCGCCCGCCGATGGTCACCTCCGGCCTGCGGATCGGCACCCCGGCGCTGGCCACCCGCGGCTTCACCGCCGACGACTTCCGTGAGGTCGCCGACGTGATCGCCGAGGCGCTGCTGCCGGGCTTCGACGAGGCCAAGGCCGCCGCCCTGAAGGCCCGGGTCATCGCGCTGGCCGAGAAGTACCCGCTCTACCCGGACCTCTAAGAACGTCCGGCCGGGCGTGGTCGGCATCACCCCCGCCGACCAGGCCCTTTCCCCCGGGGCACCGCGCACACTGGAACGTGAGCCGGTGCCCCGTCTCATGCCCCGCTCTCCACCCGAGACTCCACGAGACAAGCCGTTCTCGACGAGACATTAAGGACGTCACCCCCGTGGCCATCAGCGTCTTCGACCTCTTCTCCATCGGCATCGGCCCGTCCAGCTCCCACACGGTCGGCCCGATGCGCGCGGCCCGGATGTTCGCCCGCCGGCTGCGCTCGGAAGGGCTGCTGGACCAGGTGACCTCGGTCAAGGCCGAGCTCTTCGGCTCGCTCGGCGCCACCGGCCACGGGCACGGCACCCCGAAGGCGGTGCTGCTCGGCCTGGAGGGCAACTCGCCGCGGACCGTCGACGTGGCCAAGGCCGACCAGGACGTCGAGCGGATCAAGGAGGCCAAGCGGCTCAGCCTGCTCGGCACCCACCTGATCGCCTTCGACCCCGACCTCCAGCTGATCCTGCACCGCCGCCGCTCGCTGCCCTACCACGCCAACGGCATGACCCTGGTGGCGCACGACGGCGCAGGAACGTTGCTGCTGGAGAAGACCTACTACTCGGTCGGCGGCGGCTTCGTGGTGGACGAGGACGCGATCGGCGCCGACCGGGTGGTCCCGGACGACACCGCGCTGCGCTACCCCTTCCGCACCGGCGAGGAGTTGCTGCGCCTCACCCGGGAGACCGGCCTGTCCATCTCCGGCCTGATGCTGGAGAACGAGAAGGCCTGGCGCACCGAGGCGGAGATCCGCACCGGCCTGCTGGAGATCTGGGCCGTGATGAAGGAGTGCGTCAGCGCGGGCATGTCCCGCGAGGGCATCCTGCCCGGCGGCCTCAAGGTCCGCCGCCGCGCCGCCGCCGGCGCCCGCGCGCTGCGCGCCGAGGGCATCGGCCCGGCCAACGCGATGGAGTGGGTCACCCTCTACGCCATGGCGGTCAACGAGGAGAACGCCAGCGGCCAGCGCGTGGTCACCGCCCCCACCAACGGCGCGGCCGGCATCATCCCCGCCGTCCTGCACTACTTCCAGAACTTCATCCCCGGCGCGGACGAGGACGGCATCGTCCGCTTCCTGCTCGCCGCCGGCGCGATCGGCATGCTCTTCAAGGAGAACGCCTCCATCTCCGGCGCCGAGGTCGGCTGCCAGGGCGAGGTCGGCTCCGCCTGCTCGATGGCCGCCGGCGGCCTCGCCGAGGTCCTCGGCGGCACCCCCGAGCAGGTCGAGAACGCCGCCGAGATCGGCATCGAGCACAACCTCGGCCTCACCTGCGACCCGGTCGGCGGCCTGGTCCAGATCCCCTGCATCGAGCGCAACGGCATGGCCTCGGTCAAGGCCGTCACCGCCGCCCGGATGGCCCTGCGCGGCGACGGCCGGCACCACGTCTCGCTGGACAAGGCGATCAAGACGATGAAGGAGACCGGGGCGGACATGAAGGTCAAGTACAAGGAGACGAGTCGCGGCGGCCTCGCTGTCAACGTCATCGAGTGCTGACGAAACCACTCCCTGACGTGGTCAGCCCGTCGCGGCCGGGTCGCAGACCTTCCAGGTGCCGGCATCCTTGCGCAGGTGGAGAGTTGCGCTGACACCGGGTCTGGTCACCTGCGCGGTGGCCAGATCGCCCCGGACCTGTATGCCGGAGACCTTGATCGGCCGCTTGGCGGTGGCGAGTTGACTGCTGTCGGGCGGGATGTCGCTGTCGGTGATGGCGTTGGCCTCTTCCGGGCAGAGCAGGCTGACGGTCTTGGCCACGTCGGCCCGGTCGACCGCGGTGGCGAACTGGTCGACCACCTGCTGGATCCGTACCGGATCACTGTGCGCGTGTTGGACCTGCGCGTGTTGGACCTGCGCGTACCCGATGGCGCCTCCCGTGACGACGATCAGCACGGCTGCGCCGAGGACGAACGGCCCCTTCCTGGGGCGACGTTCGGGGTTCGGTGTCACTCCTCGCTCCTGTTCGATGGTTCTGCCTGGTCAGGTCCGCGCTTCGAAACGCGACATCATGAGCTCGTCCAGCGTGGTGCCGAAGTCCGCCGGGTCGATGTCCCCCTCGTAGACGAGAGCGATGTCCCCCGGCGCGAGATCGGGCGACAGGCAGTAGTGAAGGTTTCCGCCGTCCGAGGTGATCCGCAGCAGTCTGGTCGACGCGATCCTGCCGTCCTCGTCCCAGCCGGGGATGCCCTCGGGGAATCCCGCGAACCTCGCGAGACTGACCATGTGCACGGGCCGGGCCGGGCCGAACGATGCCCCGTCGGCCCCCGACACGAACCCGGCGTGCACCTCACGGAGAAACACCCGCAGCGATGCGGGAAAGCTCTGCCAGAATTCCGGCACCGGGCCGAACTCGCGGGGATCGTAACCGACCCAGGAGACATGTCCACCATCGTCGTCCGCCATGACGTACACCAGGGCGGGGCAGTCGTGCACGATGCAGGCCCGCACGTCGGCGCAGCGGGTCGCCAGTGCGGCGGCGAACCGTGGCACCGCGGCGAGGAAGCCGCGACTCCAGAGCGAACGAGCCAGTCGGCACCGCGCCCCGGCGTCAGCCGCCAGTGCGATCGGCCGCCACTGCTCCGGCAGTTGAGCAGCCTGTGCTGCCGTCGGCTCGACGAAGGCAAGCGACCACTCGGGAAGCGTCCGTTCCACCTGGGCATCGCCGATGGCCGTCATGTCAGTCTCCCTGGCTCTGCAACAGCTGATCGATGGCCGCCTGGAGTTTGCTGCGCACGTCGTTCTCCAGAGCCTGCTGGCTGGCGATCCAGCGCGGATCCGCGCCCGTCACGAAGGCCGCGCTTCTCGACTGCTTCGACAGGTTCGAAGCGGCCGACAGCCACTGGAAGTTGAGCGGAGCGCGGCTGATGATGAACATGTTGTCGGCGGAGAGCTTGGTGAACCCGCGCATCTGGACGAGCTCCGACAACGGAACTATGTGGTCCGCGCTGATTTTCAGGCGGCCGTTCGGGCCTGCTTCGATAAGCCTTCCGGACGACGCGGGATAGGCCGGATCCGGTGCGCCGGCCGTCAACTTCGTGCCGCCTTTGAAGTAGTCGTACGGGACGGAGCCCGGGTTGTCCTTGCGGAGGGCGTCGAACAGCGGGCGCATGGGCGAGTTCTTCGGCACCTGCCAGTTCGCCCCGGCGCGCGGCGGGGGCGGCGGCGTCCAGCCGGACCCCACGCGCTGCTTCCCATTCTGGATCTCCGCGCGTTTGGCAGGGGTGGGCTCCTTGAAGTTGAGATCGCCGGTGCCTGCGGCGTCGGCCAGCGCCATCATCGCGTTGAAGCACGCCGTGTAGGCGGCGGTGGCCTGATCCTGCTTCGTCCTGAGGGCCGCGGCCTCGGCGTCGTAGGCGTCGGCGGCGGCCTGCTCGCGCGGCACGATGAATTCGTGCGGCTGGGCGTTGTGGGCCGCGATCTGAGCTCTGACGTCCTGGGCGGCCGCGTACTGCGGCGCACAGATGTCCTGCGGCGTGGCCGCTCCGGCCGGGGCGGCCGACACCAGCGGCGACGCGAGCAGGAGGAGGGAAACCGGAAGAGCCGTCAGCAGACGAGAAGCGGTCTTGAGCCGCAAGGCAGCCATCTATCCCCCGACACCGAATGGTGGATCGCGCGGAGCACAGACGACGGAGCGGCTGTGCCCGATCAAGTGCCGGGGCTGGTCGCCGCGGCGTGTACGAGCGATCGAACGCTAGCGGCTCGCGGGGGTGTTCGGCTTGGACGAATTTGACCTCGCCTCAGATGGTGAGAGCCTTCCCGTGGTTGACGTATCGTCAAGTCATCAGCGCCTGGTCAGGCCGTCCGCTCCCGCACCTTCAGCTCGAACCAGACGCCCTTGCCGCGCGGCAGCAGGTCGGCGCCCCAGCGGTCCGCCAGGGTGTCCACCACCAGCAGCCCCCGCCCGCACTCCGCCATCCCCGGCTCGGCCACGATCAGGCAGGGCAGCGCCCGCGAGGAGTCCCGCACCTCCACCCGCAGCCAGCCGGGTCGGCGCAGCAGCTTGAGCCCGATGGTGCGGCCGCCGGTGTGTCGCACGGCGTTGGCGACCAGCTCGGCGGTGAGTAACTCGCCCACCTCCAGCAGCGGCTGCAGGCCCCAGCTCTGCAGCACCGCGAGCACCAGCCGCCGGGCCAGCGGCCCGGACTCGCCGCGCGAGGGCAGCCGCACCTCCTCCGCGGCGGCCGGATCGCGCAGCCGGGGCAGGACGGTGCGCTCCAACTCCCAGCTGGTGAGCCGCTCCAGGGCCGCGAGCCCGGCAGTGGGCAGGGCCCCGCACGGGGCCACCGCACCCGGCCGCAACACTCCTGCTGGAGTGTCAGCGGCCAGGTCGGGCCCGAGATGTGATGACTGATCGACTTCGCCCCATCCCGCCATGCGCTCCATCATCGCGGTTCGCGAGCAGCCATGTACGGACAATGACCAAACGATCACTATTCATTTGGCATATGCCAGCCGCACACGGCCAGGTGCATCGGGTACTACCAAGTGCCCCACGCCATGTTCCAGCCGCTCAGGCCGTTGTCAGGAGTGACCTGTGCGCCCTTGGAGTTGACGACCTTCACGACATCTCCCACCATCGAGGCCGCGTAGAACTTGGCCGCCGGCGTGTCGGTGCCGCCCGCGTTGCCCGGGGCGTCCTGCAGGCCGACGCAGCCGTGGCTCACGTTGGCCGAGCCGAAGGTGCCGGCCGAGGACCAGTTGTTCCCGTGCACGTAGGTGCCCGAGTCGGTGAGCCGCATCGAGTGCGGGACCTGCAGGTCGTACTCGCCGGGCTTGAGCCCGGGCACCGAGGCGGAGGTCATGTGGGCGGTGCCCTCCTTGGCCTCGATCACCATGGTGCCGTTGTAGGTCGGGTGCTCGTCCGAGCCGGAGCTGATCGGGATGGTCTCCACGGTCTGCCCGTTGTCCTGCACCGTCATGGTGTGCGCGGCGGCGTCCACCGTGCTGACCTGGGCCCGGCTGCTGATGGTGAAGGACTCGTCGCGGTCCGAGCCGCCGTAGACGCCGGGCGAGACCTCGACGTTCTTCAGCCGGATGTGGATCTTGACCTGGGTGTTCGGGTTCCAGAAGTTCTGCGGGCGGATGTCCAGCCGGTTGCTGCCCATCCAGTGGCCCTTGACCTGGGTGCCGTCCGAGGCCTCGAAGGTGATCGCGTTGTCGACCGCCTGCTTGTTCTGGATCGGCATGCCGAAGTCGAACGAGACGATCATGCCGACGCCGTAGGTGGAGCCGGTCGCCACGTTGTCCTGGCTGCGCGAGGTCCTGCTCGGGGTCAGCGTGGAGAAGCCGCTGGTGGCCGTGGTGCTCACCCCCTTGGCGTCGGTGGCCTGCGCCTTCACCTGGTACGAGTCGGCGACCGAGAGTCCGGCGGCCGGCACCCAGCTGGTGCCGTCGGCGGAGATGCTGCCCTGGACCGCCTGGCCGCTCTTGTCGGTGACCGTGACCTGGCTCAGCTTTCCGCTGCTGACCGCGACCTTGAGCGCGTCCGGCGCGGCGTTCTGGGTGCCGTCCTTGGGCTCGATGTCGACCACGGCGGCCGAGGTCGGCGTCGCGGACGCCGAGGCGGCCGGACCCGGGCTGCCGCTGCCACCGGCGGCGGAGCCCGCGCTCGCCGTGCCGCCCGCGGCCTTCGGGCCGGTGGTGCCACCACCGCACGCCGTGGCGAGCAGCAGGGTGCCGCCTACGGCCAGTGCCGCTCCCACACGTATCGCGCGCATGCCTGTACTCCCCAGTGGTTCTCGGTCGACCCAGCGGTTCTCAGTCGACAAATCGGTAGATTGTTACATCCGACTACTTCACTCGTTCGGCGGGATCCATACCCGCCCCCGGAACTCCGGCACCGAACGGTGACCATCGCTCGAACGGCCCACCCCGAGAACGCTTCGGGGCGGGCCGTCGGTTGCCTTGATCGGCGAAATCTCAGCTGATTACCAGGAACCCCACGGCAGCGTCCAGCCGCTCAGCCCGTTGCTGGGGCTGACCGTCTTGCCCTTGGAGTTCTTGATGATCACCACGTCACCGACCAGCGAGGCGGTGTAGAACTTGCCGGCCACCGAGTTCGCGTCGCCGCCCTTGCCGTCCTGCAGACCCACGCAGCCGTGGCTGGCGTTGGACTTGCCGAAGGTGGTGCCCCAGTAGTTGCCGTGCACGTACGTGCCCGAGTCGGTCAGCCGCATCGCGTGCGGGACGTCCGGCACGTCGTACTCCCCGCCGACCACGTTGGAGACGGTCGCCGAGTTCATCCGGGTGACCAGCTCCTTGCTCTCGATCGTCATGGTGCCGTTCCACGACGGGTTCTGGTCGTTCCCGGCGGAGATCGGCAGCGTCTCGACGGTCTGGCCGTCGCGGACCACCGTCATCTGGTCGCTGGCGGCGTCGGCGGTGGAGATCTGCGAGCGGCCGATGGTGAACGACTCGTCGCGGTCCGCGCTGCCGTAGACGCCGGGCGAGACCTCGACGCTCTTCAGCTTGAAGTGGATGGTGACCTTGGTGCCGGACTTCCAGTACTGCTGGGGGCGGAAGTCGAGGCGGGTGTCGCCGAACCAGTGGCCCTTGACCTGGGTGCCGTCCGAGGCGTCGAAGGTGATGCCCTGGACGACGGCGTCCTTGTTCTTGATCGCCTTGCTGAAGTTGACCGAGACGATCATGCCGACCCCGTAGGTGGCACCGGTCGAGACGTTGTCGTTGGAGGAGACCGTCTTACCCGGGGTCAGCGTGGTGAAGCTGCTGTTCACCGCCGCCTGCAGCCCGGTGGCGTCCACCGCCTGGGCGCTCACCTTGTAGAGCATGCCGACGGCCAGCGCGCCGCTCGGTGTCCAGGAGGAACCGTCGGGGGCGATGGCGCCCTGGATCGCGTTGCCGTCCTTGTCGGCCACCGACACCTGGGTCAGCTTGCCGTTCGCCACCGAGACCTTGACCGCGCCGCTGGGCGCCACGTTCTGCGAACCGTCCGAGGGGCTCACGGTCAGCTGGGCCGCCGAGACCTTCGGCGACGGTGCGGCCGCCGGCGCGCTCGCCGCGGCTCCCCCGCCGCTGCCGGCCGCGTTGCCGGTCTTGGCCGAGGTGTCGTCCGGCCCGCAGCCGCTCGCCAGCACCAGCACACCACCCGCCAGCAGTGCCACGGCGGCGCGGCGCGCCGTCGTCCGGGTCGCCCGTATCCCTCTCGCGGCCGCAGCCGCCTGAACCGCCTGCACTGGGCGCTCCCCCTCATCATCGGTCGCCGGAACCCCGCTCCGGGCCCGCGCTCGCGCAAGGATAACGGGGCCAACTGAGTGAATCTTCGGCGGGAGGGGCGTGACCGAGAGGTGAAAGCACGTAAGGGTTCACCGGCCTCGCCGGGCGGTCGCCGCGCAGTCGACAGGCGGTCCACGGGCAGTCGACAGCCCTGCCGCACACCGCCCCTGACCCCCCGTCCCGGCCGCCCGGCGGACTGGCCGATCGAGTGCCGCTCCAGTCCCGCGTTCAACGATCGGAGTTCGACGATCGGATTCTCCCTGGAACACGAGGGAACGATTCCACTCAGCGGACATCCGTCCGTAACAAACGCGCGCGAATCGCGGGCCAACGGCTCGGAGGGCATCGGGCATGACGGCATTCCAGGAACTGGAGCACGCGGCGCCGCTGGCGCCCCAAGCCGCCCAGCTGCCCTCGGCCGCCCCTTGGCCGGGCAGTTGGCAGCCGCTCGGCGCCCGCTACCGGCACGGCTCGGACGGCAGCCACGGGACCAACTTCGCGCTCTGGGCGCCGGGCGCGGAGGCCGTCGAGCTCTGCCTGTTCGACGAGCAGGGCGTCGAGACCCGCCATCCGCTGCCCGAGCAGACCTTCCAGACCTGGCACGGCTACCTGCCCGGCGTCGGCCCCGGCCAGCACTACGGCTACCGGGTGCACGGCCGCTGGGACCCGTGGACCGGCGCCCGGTGGAACCCGGCCAAACTGCTGCTCGACCCGTACGCCCGCGCGGTCGACGGGGCCTTCACCGGCCACAGCGCCTGCTGCGGCTCGGTGCGCGACTGGCCCGAGCCGGAGGTCGCCGACACCGTCCGGGACAACCGCGACTCCGCCCCGTACACCGCCCGGGGCGTGGTGGTGCACGACGATGACGACTGGTCGGACGACCGCCGCCCGAAGACCCCGTGGGCCGAGACGGTGATCTACGAGCTGCACGTGCGCGGCTTCACCATGCGCCATCCGGGCATCCCCGCCGAACTGCGCGGCACCTACGCGGGGCTGGCCCACCCGGCCGCGATCGACTACCTGACCTCGCTCGGGGTCACCGCGGTCGAGCTGCTGCCGGTGCACCAGTTCGCCAGCGAGGACCACCTGCACCGGCGCGGCCTGACCAACTACTGGGGCTACAACTCGATCGGCTGGTTCGCCCCGCACGGCGGCTACTCCGCCTCCGGCACCCGCGGCCAGCAGGTCGGCGAGTTCAAGCGGATGGTCCGGGCGCTGCACCAGGCGGGCATCGAGGTGATCCTCGACGTGGTCTACAACCACACCGCCGAGGGCGGCGAGGGCGGCCCGACCCTCTCGCTGCGCGGCATCGACAACGCCGGCTACTACCGGCTGGGCCGCGGCAACAGGGGCAACCGGGGCTACACCGACTACACCGGCTGCGGCAACACGCTGGACACCCGGCAGCCGCAGACCGTGCGGCTGATCACCGACTCGCTGCGCTACTGGGCCGCCGAGATGGGCGTGGACGGCTTCCGCTTCGACCTGGCCGCCGCGCTGGCCCGCAGCGACGACGGGGTGGACATGCACCACCCGTTCCTCGCGGCGGTCTCCCAGGACCCCTTCCTCAGCCGGGTCAAGCTGATCGCCGAGCCCTGGGACGTCGGGCACGGCGGCTACCAGGTGGGCAACTTCCCGCCGCTGTGGGCCGAGTGGAACGACAAGTACCGCGACACCGTGCGCGACTTCTGGCGCGGCGCCCGCCCGGACGTGGCCGAACTCGGCTACCGCCTCTCCGGCTCCTCCGACCTCTACCAGCTCGGCGGGCGGCGGCCGTACGCCTCGGTCAACTACGTCACCGCGCACGACGGCTTCACGCTGCGCGACCTGGTCTCCTACAACGGCAAGCACAACCTGGCCAACGGCGAGGACGGGCGGGACGGCACCGACGACAACCGGGCCTGGAACTGCGGCGCGGAGGGCGAGACGGACGAGGCTGCCGTGCTCGAGCTGAGACAGCGCCAGACGCGCAACCTGCTGGCCACCCTGCTGCTCGCCTCCGGGGTCCCGATGCTCACCGCGGGCGACGAGTTCGGGCGCACCCAGGGCGGCAACAACAACGCCTACTGCCAGGACAACGAGACCAGTTGGGTGGACTGGTCGCTGCTGGAGCTGCCCGAGTGGCGCGCCCTGCACGAGCTGACCGCCGAGCTGATCCGGCTGCGCCGGTCCCACCCGGTGCTGCGCCAGCGCGCCTTCTTCTCCGGACGGGCCGCGGTGCCCGGCGGGCAGCGCGACCTCACCTGGTACACCGCGCGCGGCACCGAGATGACCGAGGCCGACTGGTTCGCGCCCACCGCGCAGCTGGGCATGCTGCTCAACGGTGACGCGATGTCCGAGCGCGACCAGCACGGCTGCCCGCTCACCGACGACAGCTTCCTGCTGCTGCTGAACGCCGCCGACCGCCCGGTGGACTTCACCCTGCCCGCCGGCGGCTGGGACCTGCTGGTCGACACCGCCCGGCGCGGCGCCGCCCAGCCGCTGGCCGCCCGCTCGCTGCGACTGCTGCGCCACCACGGACCACAGTGACAGGGGGAGTTGTCCGGACGGGTGGCCGGATCCCGGCGCCGGAGGTGGACAGGTGTGAAAAACCGGATGAGGAATGTCGGGGGCTCCGCCTACTCTCGGCCTGATGTCCGAGAACGCCGAACCCCCGCTGCCGCTGCCCGCCGCCGGGCCCACCAGGTCCACGGTGCGCTCGCTGCTCAGGCTCAGGTCCTACGCCCACCCGATCCGCTGGTACCTGATCGGCGCGGTACTCGCCGCGCTGGTCGCCTCCGCCGCCGTGCTGGTGGTGCCCCTGGTGCTCGGCCGGATCGTGGACGGGCCGATCGGCCACCACGACCAGCACGCGCTGTGGCCGCTGATCGGTCTGCTCCTGCTGCTCGGTGCCGCCGAGGCCGGGCTGTTCGGCCTGCGCCGGGTGCTGATCGCCCGCCCGCTGGCCAAGGTCGAGGCGGCGATGCGCCGTGACCTGTACGCCAAGCTGCAGCGGCTGCCGGTCTCCTTCCACGACCGCTGGCCGTCCGGGCAGTTGCTCTCCCGAGCCACCTCGGACATGTACACCCTGCGCCTCTTCCTGGCCTTCCCGCTGGTCTTCCTGATCGTCAACTCGCTGATGTTCCTGGCCGGATCGGCGCTGATGCTGACCCTGGACTGGCGGCTGGGACTGATCGCGCTGATCCCCGCCATCCCGCTGGTGCTGCTCTGCGTGCACTTCGAGACCCGCTACTCGGCCGCCGCCCGGCTGGCCCAGGACCAGAACGGCGACCTGGCCACCGTGCTGGAGGAGTCGGTGCTCGGCATCCGGATCCTCAAGTCCTTCGGACGCCGGCGCAGCATGGCCCGCCGGTTCGCCGAGCAGGCCGAGCGGCTGCGCGGCACCGAGCTGCGCAAGGCCCGGATGTTGGCCGACCTGTGGGCGCTGATCGTCGGCCTGCCCGAGGCGGCGCTGGGCACCTCGCTGGCGGTCGGCGCGGTGCTGGTCGCGCACGACGAGCTGAGCACCGGCACCCTGGTCGCCTTCCTCTCCACCGCGCTGGCGCTGCGCTGGCCGGTCGAGTCGCTGGGTTGGCTGCTCGCCTACAGCAACGAGGCGGGCACCGCCGCGGACCGGTTCTTCGACGTGATGGACACCGTCGAGGAGGTCCCGCTCGCCGCCACCGACGCCGCGCCGAACGGCGACGGCATCCGCTTCACCGGCGTCCGCTTCCGCTACCCCGACGCGCCCGCCGGCTCCCCGGACCTGCTGCGCGGCATCGACCTGCACATCCGGCACGGCGAGACGGTGGCCCTGGTCGGCGCCACCGGCAGCGGCAAGACCACGCTGACCGCGCTGCTCCCCCGCCTGTACGAGACCACCGCGGGCAGCATCACGCTGGACGGCCAGGACATCACCCGGCTGCCGCTGCCGCGGCTGCGCGAGATCGTCGCGGTCGCCTTCGAGGATCCCACCCTGTTCTCCGCCTCGGTGCGGGAGAACGTGCTGATGGGCGCGCCCGAGGCGACGCCCGAACTGCTGGAGCGGGCCCTGGCGGTGGCGCAGGCCGGCTTCGTCGGCCAGCTGCCGCAGGGCGCGGACACCGAGGTCGGCGAGCAGGGCCTGAGCCTGTCCGGCGGCCAGCGCCAGCGCCTGGCGCTGGCCCGCGCGGTGGTCGGCGACCCCGACTTCCTGGTCCTGGACGACCCGCTCTCCGCGCTGGACGTGCACACCGAGGCGCTGGTCGAACAGGCCCTGCGCGAGGTGCTGACCGGCACCACCGCGCTGGTGGTGGCGCACCGGCCGAGCACCGTGCTGCTCGCCGACCGGGTGGCCGTGCTGGTCGAGGGCCGGATCCTGGCCGTCGACACCCACCAGCGGCTGCTGGAGAACTGCCCCGAATACCGCGAACTGATGTCCGGCGAGAGTGCGCTGGAAGCGAGTGTGACCCGATGACCGTGCTGGCTCCTGAGGAAGAACTCCCCGTGCTCGCGGACGAGGAGATCCCCGTCCCGCCCGGCGCCCCCACCGCGCTGCTGCGCTCGCTGCTCGCCCCGCACCGCGGCCGGGTGCTGGGCGCGATGCTGATGATCCTGCTGCAGCAGGCCGCGCTGCAGTCCGGCCCGCTGCTGGTGGCGCTCGCCATGGACCAGGGCATCCCCGCGCTGCGCCGCCACGACAGCGGCCCGCTGATCGCCGTCACCGCCGGGTACCTGGGCTGCGCGGCGCTGAGCACGCTGCTGCAACGCGCCTTCATCCGGCTGACCGGGCGGCTCAACCAGGACGTGCTGCTCGACCTGCGCACCCGGATCTTCCGGCACGCCCAGCGGCTCGGCCTGGACTTCCACGAGCGCTACACCTCGGGCCGGATCATCTCCCGCGGCACCAGCGATGTGGACGCGCTGCGCGAACTGCTCAACGAGGGGCTGCAGGAACTGCTCGCGGTCCTCCTGTCGGTCTGCTACATCGCGGTGATCCTGCTGGTGATGGACTGGCGGCTGGGGCTGCTGGCGCTCAGCTCGGTGCTCCCGATGGCGCTGCTGGTGCGGATGTTCCGGCGGCGCAGCTCGCGGGTCTACCGCACCTCGCGGACCGCGGTCGCCTCGGTGATCGTGCGCTTCACCGAGACGATGAACGGCATCCGCCCGGTGCAGGCGTTCCGCCGCGAGCAGGCCAACCTGGACGCGTTCGACGAGGCCAACCGGCAGTACGCCACGGCGAACGCCAACGGGCTGCTGGAGATGGCACGTTACGTCGGGTTCTCGCGGGCCGCCGCCAACCTCTGGGTGACCCTGGTGGTACTGGTCGGGGCCTACCTGGTCACCGACGGCAGCCTGGAGGTCGGTGTGCTCACCGGCTTCGTGCTCTACCTGCGGCGGCTCTACGACCCGATCGACCAGCTGGCGATGTTCCTGAACAGCTACCAGTCGGCGGCGGCCGCACTGGAGAAGATCGCCGGCCTGCTCGCCCACGAGCCCTCGGTCGCCGAACCCTCCGCTCCCCTTCCCCTACCGCCCACCTCGGCCACCGGCCGCACCGTCGCCTTCACCGACACCGCTTTCGCCTACCGCACCGGCAAGGTGGTGCTGCCCGCCTTCTCGCTCACCCTCCCGGCCGGCCGGACCACCGCGATCGTCGGCGCCACCGGCGCGGGCAAGTCCACCCTGGCCAAGCTGCTCGCCCGGTTCTACGACCCGACGCAGGGTCAGGTCACCCTGGACGGCGTCGACCTGCGCGAGCTCTCCACCACCGAGCTGCGGCGCGGCATCGTGATGGTCACCCAGGAGTCCTTCCTCTTCTCGGGCACCGTCGCCGAGAACATCGCCATCGGCCGCCCCGACGCCTCCCGCGCGGAGATCGAGGCAGCGGCGAAGGCGATCGGCGCCCACGACTTCATCACGGCCCTGCCGGACGGCTACGACACCGACGTCCGCAAGCGCGGCGGCCGGATCTCCGCCGGACAGCGCCAGTTGGTCGCCTTCGCCCGCGCCCTGCTGGCCGACCCCGCCGTGCTGATCCTGGACGAGGCCACCTCCTCGCTGGACATCCCCGGCGAGCAGGCCGTCCAACGCGCCATGCGCACGGTGCTCGCCGGCCGCACCGCGGTGATCATCGCGCACCGCCTGTCGACCGTGGAGATCGCCGACCGCGTCCTGGTGATGGAGTCGGGCCGGATCATCGAGGACGGCACCCCCGCCGAACTGATCGCCGGCAGCGGCAGCTTCGCCACCCTGCACACGGCCTGGCGGGAGAGCCTGGTCTGAGCTCACCCGGGCGGGAGCAACCCCGGCCGGTCGGGCAACCGCACCGGGTTCCCGCACGGCAGCCTGCTCACCACGGCCTTGGCCACCTTCAGCGCGATCCCGGCGTAGGCCGCCCGCACCCGGGCGGTCGACGCCGTGCCGAGGTCCCCGCTGCTGACCACGACGCGGACGTACGGCGAGGCCTTGACCGCGCCGCTCGGGTACGTGCACGCGAACTGCATGGCCAGCGGCCCGGTGCCCTGGGCGATCCAACCCCTCGCGTCCGGGCCGAAGTCCACCACCTGCAGCGCGCTGCCGAGCAGCCGCGGATCCTCGGTCCCGTCACTCTCGTCCGCCGAACTCACCGCCACCGAGAGCATGTTCGAGCGCTGCGCGTCATTCCACACCAACCGGCAGCTGGAGAGCAGCACCCCGCTGGTCACCGGCCCGTCGATACTCCCCCGGTCCGACGCCTTGGCCACCCCGTCCGCCCCCGCCAACACCCGGTAGTCCCCCGGCCCCAACTCCCCCCAACACGCACTGGCCGGCAACCCCACCGACTGCCAGGGCTTCCACCAGAACCCGGTCACCCCAGCCCCGGCCACCAGCACCAAGGCAGCGGCCAGCGCAACGGAACGCCACCGCCGACGCCCCTCCCCGGTCGGTAACTGCTCGTACTCAACGCCCGCCATGGTCCCCCCATGCGTACGGTCGGCAACGGATGGCGACATCCTAAACACATGCGGTGAGCGACACGCCAGGTTTTGGCGTGGCCCTGACGCCCGATGATCCTTCGGGGCTGAACCACCACGACACGCACAACGGTGCGCGGGAAGTCGACCCACCCGACTTCCCGCGCACCAGCTCAGCACCGGGCAACTGCCGCTACCGCAGCACCCCCGCGTCCATCCCCGCCGACTCCGCCGGCAGCGCCACCAGCCCCAGCTCCGCCGCCGAGGCCAGCAGCGGGTGGCTCGGCAGGACCCGCACCGTGTACCCGAACGGGCCGGTGCGGCCCAGTTCCAGGGTTCCCTCGTAGCGTTGGCAGCCGGCCAGGTCGGGGCCGCCGACCGGCTTGAGGGTCTGGGTGTCGGCGTCGCGGATCAGGTCGCTCTCGTCCACCGCGCCGGAGACCGCCTGGACCTCGACGTCGACCGGGTCCAGGCCGCCCAGCGCCACCTGCACGCGCAGCGCCACGGCGGAGCCCAGCTCGGCGGCGTCCGCGGCGGCGTCGACGTGCTCGACGCGGATGGCCGGCCAGGCGGCCCGCACCCGGGCCTTCCAGTCGGCGAGCACGCGCGCGCCGTCGCCGGCGAGGCCGCGCTGGGCGAGGGCGGCGGGGGTGTAGAGCCGCTCCACGTACTCGCGGACCATCCGGCCGGCCAGCACCTTGGGGCCGAGGGTGATCAGGGTGTGCCGGACCATCGCGATCCAGCGGTGCGGCAGCTGGTCGGCGCCCCGGTCGTAGTAGGTGCCGGCGACCTGATGCTCGATCAGGTCGTAGAGGGCGGCGGCCTCGATGTCGTCGCGCTGGTCCTCGTCGAAACCGGAGCCGTCGGCGGTCGGGATCGCCCAGCCGTTGCGGCCGTCGTACCACTCGTCCCACCAGCCGTCGAGCACCGAGAGGTTGAGGCAGCCGTTCAGCGCCGCCTTCATCCCCGAGGTGCCGCAGGCCTCCAGCGGGCGCAGCGGGTTGTTCAGCCAGACGTCGCAGCCGGGGTAGAGGTGCTTGGCCATCGCCATGTCGTAGTCCGGCAGGAAGACGATCCGGTGGCGCACCGCCGGGTCGTCCGCGAAGGCGACGAGCTGCTGGATCAGCCGCTTGCCGCCGTCGTCCGCCGGGTGCGCCTTGCCCGCGACCACGATCTGCACCGGCCGGGTGGGGTGCAGCAACAGGCCGCGCAGCCGGTCCTGGTCGCGCAGCATCAGGGTGAGGCGCTTGTACGAGGGGACCCGCCGGGCGAAGCCGATGGTCAGCACGTCGGGGTCGAGCACCGCATCGGTCCAGCCCAGCTCCGCCTGGCCGGCACCGCGCTGGCGCCAGGAGGCCCGCAGCCGCCGGCGCGCCTCCTCCACCAGCTGCGCGCGCAGCTCCCGGCGCACCGCCCAGATCTCGGCGTCGCCGATCTGCTCGACGCCGCTCCAGCGGTCGGCGGTGCCCACCGACATCGCGGCCTCGGTGCGGTCGACGCCGATCTCGGCGGCGCCGAGGCGCACCACGGCGGGGTCGATCCAGGTGGGCGCGTGCACGCCGTTGGTGATCGAGGTGATCGGCACCTCGGCGGCGTCGAAGCCGGGCCACAGGGCGCCGAACATGGCGCGGCTGACCTCGCCGTGCAGGGTGCTGACGCCGTTCGCGCGCTGGGCCAGCCGCAGGCCCATGGCGGCCATGTTGAAGAGCTTCGGGTCGCCGCCCGGCCAGTTCTCCACGCCGAGGGCGAGGACCTGGTCGACCGGGACGCCGCGCAGCGCCGCGTCGCCGCTGAAGTGACGGCCCACCAGGTCCCGGTCGAACCGGTCGATGCCGGCGGGGACGGGGGTGTGGGTGGTGAAGAGGGTCCCGGCCCGGACGGCCTCCAGGGCCCCGGCGAAGTCCGCCGAGGCGGTGGCCACCAGCTCCCGGATCCGCTCGATCCCGAGGAAGCCGGCGTGCCCCTCGTTGGTGTGGAACACCTCGGGCTCCGGGTGTCCGGTCAGCCGGCAGAACGCCCGCACCGCCCGAACCCCGCCGATGCCCAGCAGCATCTCCTGCAGCAGCCGGTGCTCGCTGCCACCGCCGTAGAGCCGGTCGGTGACGTCCCGTTCGGTGGCCGTGTTCGTCTCCAGGTCGGAGTCGAGCAGCAGCAGCGGGACCCGGCCGACCTGGGCCCGCCAGATCTGGGCGGCCAGGGTGCGTCCGCCGGGCAGCGCGAGTTCGACCCGGCAGGCGGTGCCGTCGGGCTCGCGCAGCAGGGTGACCGCCAACTCGTCGGGGTCGAGCACCGGGTAGCGCTCCTGCTGCCAGCCGTCCCGGGAGAGCGACTGGCGGAAGTAGCCGTGGCGGTAGAAGAGCCCGACGCCGATCAGCGGCACGCCGAGGTCGCTGGCGGCCTTGAGGTGGTCGCCGGCCAGGATGCCCAGGCCGCCGGAGTACTGCGGGAGCGCCGCGGTGATGCCGTACTCGGGCGAGAAGTACGCGATGGCCGAGGGGCGCTCGCCGAGCGGCTCGTAGGACTGGTACCAGCGCGGCCCGCTCAGGTAGTCGTGCAGGTCGTCGGTGAGGTCGCCGAGCCGGCGCAGGAAGCGGCGGTCGGTGGCGAGCGCGGCGAGCCGGGCGGCCGGCACCTCGCCGAGCAGCCGGACCGGGTCCTCGCCGACGGCCTCCCAGACTCCGGGGTCGACCGAGCGGAACAGCTCCCGGGTCTCCGGGTGCCAGGACCAGCGCAGGTTGAGCGCGAGTTCGTGCAGCGGCTGGAGTTGTTCGGGCAGGACGGTGCGGACGGTGAATCTGCGGATGGCCTTCACGGCCCGAAGCGTAGACCGCCGCAACAGGGTGATGGAGCGTCAACTCTCTTAACACAGCTCCATTCGGGCGACAGATGAGATCACGTCCGGCGCAGTTCACGCCACAGGGGGCGCACACGGCGCACGCCAAGGGGCGAGCGCACGCCGGTCGTACGGAGTACCCCCGGGTGGGTGGCAGCAGATGGCTGAACTGCTCCCCCGCACCACCCACGCTGGCCTCGAACCGAGTGGTAAGAGCTACGAACAGTGCGAGGATGGGCACAGGCCGCTGTCGCAGCGGGTCGGCATGGGTGGCGATTCCCGTGCGGCACGGCCGGTCCTCCGCGCTCCGATTCCTTCCCCGACTCTCCGTCAGCTCGTCGGCGCCAGTCCCTGCGCGTTCAGCTGCCGGCCGTTAGCCCACCTGGCTCACCTGGTGTCCTCCCTGGTGTGCCACCGCGTGTCCTCACGCTTGCCCTGGTCGTTTCCGGGGCAGGCCGGAATCGCCCTCCGGGCGTGCCGCGAGGCCGCGCGCCGGGACGCGCGCCGTGTCGCAGCTCCGGACCGCCGTGCGGCGCCGGATTTCGGCCATCGGCCCGGGCACGGTGGTACGGGCAGGCACCGGTCGCTTGTCAGTCCCCCACCCAGCAGTTTTCCCGGTACTCCCCGGTGCTCGAACCGCCCGCGGGACTGCCGCCGATCTCGGGCAGGAGTTTGGCATGCACGGCGACACACGGAATCAGTCCGCACTGGTGTCCGAAGGGTTGGAGCCACTCACCGTGCCGGTATCGATTCCGGCCATAACTGAGCCGCTCGCGCCGCGCGCTCCCCGAACGGCCGAAACAGCGTCAGACATGTCGCCCAGCCAGCCGAAGCCCCGGTCCGCCACGAGCACCTCCGCCACGAGCAAGCCCGCCCCGCGCAAGAGCACCGCGAGCAAGAGCACGCCCAGCAAGAGCACCGCGAGCAAGACCGCCCTGAGCACAGCCACCCCCAGCAAGACCACCGCCCGCAGCACCGGCACTCGAAGCGCCACCGGCGCCCGCACCACCGCCACCCGCAGCACGGCGACGGCACGCCGGACGAAAGAGAGCGCCCCGATGATCGGCCGGATCCCCGTCCTGGACGTCGCCCCGCAGGTGGACGGCGGCCGCCGCCCGGCCCGCGCGGTGGTCGGCGAGACCTTCCTGGTCACCGCCACCGTCTTCCGCGAGGGCCACGACGCGGTCAACGCCAACGTGGTGCTGCGCGACCCGCGCGGGCGCGGCGGCGCCTGGATCCCGATGCGCGAGCTGGCGCCCGGCACCGACCGCTGGGGCGCCGAGCTCACTCCGACGGCCGAAGGCCGGTGGAGCTACAGCGTGGAGGCCTGGAGCGACCCGGTGGCGACCTGGCAGCACGCGGCCACCGTCAAGGTCCCGGCCGGGCAGGACGTCGAACTGACCCTGGAGGAGGGTGCGCTGCTGCTGGAGCGGGCCGCCGCCGGGGTGCCGAAGAAGGACGGCCGCGCCGAGGTGCTCAAGGCCGTCCACGCGCTGCGCGACCTGGCGCTGCCCCCGCTCTCCCGCCTGGCCGCCGCCCTGGCCCCGGCGGTGACCGAGCCGCTGACCCGCCATCCGCTGCGGGAGATGGTCACCGCCTCCACCGCGCTGCCGCTGCGGGTGGAGCGGCAGCGGGCGCTGTTCGGGTCCTGGTACGAGTTCTTCCCGCGCTCCGAGGGCGCCACCCTGAACCCGCCGCGCTCGGGCACCTTCCGCACCGCCGCCGAGCGGCTGCCCGCCGTCGCGGCGATGGGCTTCGACGTGCTCTACCTGCCGCCGATCCACCCGATCGGTACGGCCTACCGCAAGGGCCCGAACAACTCCCTGACGCCGGGCCAGCAGGACGTCGGCTCGCCGTGGGCGATCGGCTCGCCGGAGGGCGGCCACGACGCGATCCACCCGGACCTGGGCACCATCGAGGACTTCGACGCCTTCGTGGCCCGCGCCACCGAGCTCGGCCTGGAGATCGCGCTGGACTTCGCGCTGCAGGCCTCCCCCGACCACCCCTGGGTCAACAAGCACCCGCAGTGGTTCAGCCACCGGATCGACGGGACCATCGCCTACGCCGAGAACCCGCCGAAGAAGTACCAGGACATCTACCCGATCAACTTCGACCAGGACTTCGACGGCCTGGTGATCGAGACCCTGCGGCTGCTGCGCCACTGGATGGGCCACGGGGTGCGGATCTTCCGGGTCGACAACCCGCACACCAAGCCGGTGCACTTCTGGGAGAAGGTGATCGGCGAGATCAACCGGACCGACCCGGACGTCATCTTCCTGGCCGAGGCCTTCACCCGGCCCGCGATGATGCACACCCTGGCGAAGATCGGCTTCCAGCAGTCGTACACCTACTTCACCTGGCGCAACAGCAAGTACGAGCTGACCGAGTACCTGAACGAGCTGACCGGCCCGGCGGCGGCCTACATGCGGCCCAACTTCTTCGCCAACACCCCCGACATCCTGCCCCGCCACCTGCAGCAGCAGGGTCTGAGCGGCTTCGCGGTGCGCGCCGTGCTGGCCGCCACCCTGTCGCCCAGCTACGGCGTCTACGCCGGCTTCGAGTTCGCCGAGTCCACGCCGGCCGGCCCCGACACCGAGGAGTACCTGGACAGCGAGAAGTACCAGCTGCGCCCGCGCGACTGGACCCGCACCGACTCGCTGGCCCCGCTGCTCACCACCCTCAACCGGCTGCGCCGCGAACACCCCGCCCTCCAGGAACTGCGCAACCTCAGCTTCCTGCCCACCGACAACGACCAGGTCATCGCCTACACCAAGCGCACCGGCACGGACCAGCTGATCATCGTCGTCAACCTCGACCCGCACCACCCGCAGGAAGCAACCGTCACCCTCCCGAGTGACGAGCGGCTCATCATCGACGACGAGCTGCTCGGCGAGAGCTACACCTGGCACCGCCACAACTACGTCCGGCTCGATCCCTCAATGGCGCCGGCCCACCTCCTCACGGTTCGGAGGACCTCCCTGTGATTGTGAACGAGCCCGTCCACGACACCTTCGCGGACACCGAGAAGAAGGACTTGGACCCGGAGTGGTTCAAGCGTGCGGTCTTCTACGAGGTGCTGGTGCGGTCCTTCCAGGACAGCAACGGCGACGGTGTGGGCGACCTCAAGGGGCTCACGGCGAAGCTCGACTACCTCCAGTGGCTCGGCATCGACTGCCTCTGGCTGCCGCCGTTCTTCGCCTCCCCCCTGCGTGACGGCGGCTACGACGTGGCCGACTACAAGTCGGTGCTGCCCGAGTTCGGCGACCTGGCCGACTTCGTCGAGTTCGTGGACGCCGCCCACAAGCGCGGCATGCGGGTGATCATCGACTTCGTGATGAACCACACCAGCGACCAGCACCCGTGGTTCCAGGCCTCCCGCAACGACCCCCAGGGACCGTACGGCGACTTCTACGTCTGGGCGGACGACGACAAGCAGTACCCCGACGCCCGGATCATCTTCGTCGACACCGAGACCTCCAACTGGACCTACGACCCGGTCCGCAAGCAGTACTTCTGGCACCGGTTCTTCTCCCACCAGCCGGACCTGAACTACGACAACCCGCGGGTCCAGGAGGAGATGGTCGCGGGTCTGCGGTTCTGGCTCGACCTCGGGATCGACGGCTTCCGGCTCGACGCGGTGCCGTACCTGTTCGCACGCGAAGGCACCAACTGCGAGAACCTCCCGGAGACCCACGAGTTCCTCCAGCGGGTCCGCAAGGAGATCGACGCGGACTACCCGGACACCGTGCTGCTCGCCGAGGCCAACCAGTGGCCGGAAGACGTGGTCGACTACTTCGGCGACTTCGGCTCCGGCGGCGACGAGTGCCACATGGCCTTCCACTTCCCGGTGATGCCGCGGATCTTCATGGCGGTGCGCCGCGAGTCGCGCTACCCGGTCTCGGAAATCCTGGCCAAGACGCCGACCATCCCGGGCGGCTGCCAGTGGGGCATCTTCCTGCGCAACCACGACGAGCTGACCCTGGAGATGGTCACCGACGAGGAGCGCGACTACATGTACGCGGAGTACGCGAAGGAACCGCGGATGCGGGCCAACGTGGGCATCCGCCGCCGCCTCGCCCCGCTGCTGGACAACGACCGCAACCAGATCGAGCTCTTCACCGCCCTGCTGCTCTCGCTGCCCGGCTCCCCGGTGCTCTACTACGGCGACGAGATCGGCATGGGCGACAACATCTGGCTGGGGGATCGCGACGGGGTCCGCACCCCGATGCAGTGGACCCCCGACCGCAACGCGGGTTTCTCCTCCGCCGACCCGGGCAGGCTCAGTCTGCCGCCCATCATGGATCCGGTCTACGGATACCAGGTGACCAACGTCGAAGCGCAGCAGAGCAGTTCTTCCTCGCTGCTGCACTGGACGCGGCGGATGATCGAGATCCGCAAGCTCAATCCGGCCTTCGGTCTGGGCAGTTACACCGAACTTCCGTCCAGCAACCCGGCCGTGCTGGCCTTCGTGCGCGAGCACGAGGGCGACCTGGTCATGTGTGTGAACAACTTCTCCCGGTTCCCCCAGCCCACCGAGCTGGACCTGCGGCGGTACGGCGGGCGCTATCCGGTCGAGCTGATCGGCGGGGTGCGGTTCCCGTCGATCGGCGAATGGCCGTACCTGCTCACCCTGGCGGGGCACGGCTTCTACTGGTTCCAGCTGCGCCGGCCCGGCGCGCAGTAACGATCCACCAGCTCCCCGCCCGCGCACGGGGCGCGGGGCCCGCCTTCGCGCCCCTCGGCGGGCCCCGCGCCACGTACGTACGGAGAACAGCCCAACACGCACCCACCTCAGGCGTAACACCCGAGTCCGTCTCGCGTGCCGCCGCAGCAGCGCCGCCGAAATCCGGAAGACTGGCGGGCCCGGCCTGTTCTGTCGGGCCATCAGCCCGCTTCCGGGGAAAGGGAGTCATGTCGGAAATCTCCCGTTCTCAAGCCCACGCCCACCGCGACGCGGGCACCGCGCCGCGCGGTCCGGGCGGTCCGGGCGCACCGCACGGCGCCGGCGGCGCCGGCCGGGGCGCACCGGGGCACACCCAGGGCGGGCACGGCAGCAGACCACGGATCAGCAGTTCGCTGGCGGTCGGCGAACTGGTCGAGGCCGCCCTGCCGATGATCGCCGACTGGCTTCCGGGGCAGCGCTGGTACGCGGGCAAGGGCCAGGCGATCACCGGCCTGCACCCGCTCACCGCGACCCCGCTGCTGACCGGCGACCCGGCGATGCTGCACCTGCTGCTGCGGGTGGAGCACGGCGGGGGGGCCGACCTCTACCAGCTGCTGCTCGGCCTGCGCACCGAGGCGCCGGCCGGCCTGCTGCCGGAAGCCGTGCTCGGCAGCCTCACCCACGGACCGTACGACGGCGCCTCGCTCTACGACGCGGTGCACGATCCGGAGCTGACCGGGCGGCTGCTCGGCCATCTGGCCACCGGCGACCGGTTCGGCCCGCTCTCGTTCCGCCGCACCCCGGGTCCCGGGCTGCCCAGCGACCTGCTCGGCCGGGCCGGCACCGCCGAGCAGAGCAACACCTCGGTCATCTACGGCACCGCCTTCATCCTCAAGCTGTTCCGCCGGATCAGCCCCGGCACCAACCCCGACCTGGAGCTGTCGCTGGCCCTCTCGCGGGCCGGCAGCACCCGGATCCCCCGGGTGGCGGCCTGGTTCGAGAGCCGGCTGGCCGGTGCCGAGCCGGCCACTCTGGGGCTGCTGCAACGCTTCCTGCCGGATGCGGAGGACGGCTGGGAGCTGGCCCTGGACCAGGTGGCCCGGCTCAAGGGCGACCCCAGCCCCGGCAACTTCGCGGTGGAGGCGCACCGGCTGGGCCGGGCCACCGCCGAGGTGCACCGGGTGCTGGCCCGTGCGCTGCCGGTGGCCAAGCTGGACCGCGAGCAGACCGGCCGGCTGGCCACCGCGATGGCCGAGCGCCTCGACGTGGCGGCCGCCGCCGTCCCGGCGCTGCGCCGCTACCGGCCGGCACTGCACGCGGCCTTCCAGCAGCTGACGGCCGATCACCTGACCGGGCTAACCGTCCAGCGGATCCACGGCGACCTGCACCTGGGGCAGGCGATGCGGACCCCGCACGGCTGGGTGCTGCTGGACTTCGAGGGCGAGCCGGCCAAGTCGGTGACCGAGCGGCGGGTGCCGCAGCCGGCCCTGCGGGACGTGGCGGCGATGCTGCGCTCCTTCGACTACGCGGCGGCGCACCTGCTGGCTGGCGCCGAACCGGACCCGCAGCTGGCCCACCTGGCCGCGAGCTGGGCGGCCCGCAACCGCACCGCCTACTGCGCGGGCTACACGGCGGCCGGCGGCACCGATCCGGCGAGCTGCCCGGAACTGCTGCGGGCGCTGGAGATCGACAAGGCCGTCTACGAGGTGGTCTACGAGGCCAGGCACCGGCCGGGCTGGCTGCCGATCCCGCTGACCGCCATCCATCGCCTGGCCACCGCCTCATGACGCATCATCAGCTGACGGATCCGTAAAGCCGTCGGATCGCTCTCACCGCCAGGAGGAACCCCGCAGTGGCCCCGCTCGACCGCACCAACCCGACCGTGCCCGCCACCTTCCTGCCGGGCGGCGGTCCGCGGCCCCGCGCGGCCGCGCACGGGCGCGACGTGCCCGCGTCCGAGGCACCGGCCACTACGGCACCCGTTCCCGCGCCTGAAGCGGGTACCCCGATCAGCAGTCCGGTGGACGCCCCGGTGCTACGGCTGGCCGAGGCGCCGCTGCCACCGGCCGAGATCGACCGGCTGGTCGGCGGCGCGCACCACGACCCGCACGCCCTGCTCGGCGCGCACCCGACCACCGGAGGCACGGCGATCCGGGTGCTGCGCCCGCTGGCCGAGCGGGTCACCATCGAGACCGCCTACGGCCCCGCCGAGCTGACCCACCAGCAGGGCGGCCTCTTCACCGGCCTGCTGCCCGGCTCGGCGATCCCGGCCTACCAGCTGCAGGTCCGCTACCCCGGCGGCGAACCGCTCGCCCAGCAGGACGGCTACCGGTTCGCCCCCACGCTGGGCGAGTTGGACCTGCACCTGATCCGCGAGGGGCGCCACGAGCAGCTCTGGAAGGCGCTCGGCTCGCACCCGCGCACGGTGGACGGCGTGCTGGGCACGGCGTTCGCGGTGTGGGCGCCGAACGCGGTCGGGGTGCGCCTGGTCGGCGACTTCAACCACTGGGACGGCACCGGGTTCCCGATGCGCTCGCTCGGCGCGAGCGGGATCTGGGAGCTGTTCGTACCCGGGCTGGGGGTGGGCACCCGCTACAAGTACGAGATCCGCGCCCGGGACGGGCGGTTGCTGCAGAAGGCCGACCCGCTGGCCCGGGCCGCCCAGTGCCCGCCGGAGACCGCCTCGGTGGTGCACCGGTCCGAGTACCGCTGGGGCGACGGCCAGTGGCTGGAGCGCCGGGCCCGCGCCCACCACCACCGGGCGCCGATGTCGATCTACGAGCTGCATCTGGCCTCCTGGCGGCCGGGTCTGACGTATCGTCAGCTGGCGGTGGAGTTGCCGGGGTATCTGCGGGAGTTGAACTTCACCCATGTGGAGTTCATGCCGGTCCTGGAGCACCCGTTCGGCGGTTCCTGGGGCTACCAGGTCTCCGGCTTCTACGCGCCCACCGCGCGGTTGGGCTCGCCGGACGACTTCAAGTTCCTGGTCGACGCGCTGCACCAGGCGGGCCTGGGCGTGATCATGGACTGGGTTCCGGCGCACTTCCCCAAGGACGACTTCGCGCTGGCCCGCTTCGACGGCGAACCGCTCTACGAGCCCGCCGACCCGCGCCGCGCCGAACACCCCGACTGGGGCACCCTGACCTTCGACTACGGCCGCACCGAGGTCCGCAACTTCCTGGTCGCCAACGCGGTCTACTGGTGCGAGGAGTTCCACATCGACGGCCTGCGCGTCGACGCGGTCGCCTCCATGCTCTACCTCGACTACTCCCGCCAGGACGGCGAATGGGCCCCCAACCAGTTCGGCGGCCGCGAGAACCTCGACGCCGTCGCCTTCCTCCAGGAGATGAACGCCACCGTCTACCGCCGCTGCCCCGGCGTGGTCACCATCGCCGAGGAATCCACCGCCTGGGACGGCGTCACCCGCCCCACCGACGGCGGCGGGCTCGGCTTCGGCCTGAAGTGGAACATGGGCTGGATGCACGACTCGCTGGTGTACATCGGCAAGGAGCCCGTGCACCGCAAGTACCACCACAACGAGATCACCTTCTCGATGGTGTACGCCTACTCGGAGAACTACGTGCTGCCGATCTCGCACGACGAGGTGGTGCACGGCAAGCGCGCGCTGGTCTCCAAGATGCCGGGCGACTGGTGGCAGCAGCGGGCCAACCACCGCGCCTACCTCGGCTTCATGTGGGCCCACCCCGGCAAGCAACTGCTCTTCATGGGCCAGGAGTTCGCCCAGGGCGCGGAGTTCCACCACGAGGAAGGGCCGCAGTGGTGGGTGCTCGACGAGGGCTGGCCGGCCGCCGAGGACCACCAGGGCGTGCGACGGCTGGTCGGCGAGCTCAACCGGGTCTACCGCGCCACCCCGGCGCTCTGGGAGCAGGACACCAGCCCCGACGGCTTCCGCTGGCTGGACGGCGGCGCCGCCGAGGACAACCTGCTCTCCTTCGTCCGGTACCCGGTCGACGGGCCGCCGCTGGTGGCCGTCTGCAACTTCTCGCCGGTGGTCCGGCACGGCTACCGGGTCGGCCTGCCCGGCCTGGGCGGCACCGACCAGCTCTGGACCGAGGCGCTGAACACCGACGCCGAGAGCTACGGCGGCAGCGGGGTGGGCAACCCCGCGCTGATCAAGGCCGAGCCGGCGGCCTGGAACGGGCAGCCGCGCAGCGCGGAGCTGATCATCCCGCCGCTGGCCACCCTCTGGCTGCGCCCAGCCTGAGCACGACACCGCCAGCCGACCGCCCCACACCCGGGGCGGTCGGCCCACCCACGCCCCTGGCGACCGGTGCTGAGCCCTGCTCAGCTCTCTCCCCGATCGAATGCAACCGAACACCCGTGCCCTAGTGTCATAGCTCGCGCCGGGCAGCGGGTCCGGGCGGCACAGGAGCTGGATACCGAAGAGCACGATGGCACTGACAGGCACCCCCTTCTTCATCCTCACGATCGTCCTCTTCGTGGGTTCGATCGCGCTGGCCATGGCGCAGTTCCGAGCGCGGGGCAAGGGCAGTGCGGTCCGCGGCAGCAGCCGGCGCCGCCGGGCCGGTGGTGGCAGCGCCGGCGGCGGGCCGCTGCAGGCCGTCGGGTACCTGACGACCATCCTGTTCTGCCAGGTCACCGCAGTGGCGATGGTCTTCGTCGTGGTCAACAACGAGAACCAGCTCTACGACAACTGGGCTGACCTGCTGGGCACCTCCAGCCACGTCCAAGCGGTCCCGGTCCCGCCGAAGGACAACGGCCTGGCCGGTGACCGGGCCGCCGGCTCCGCCGCGCCGCGGCAGAAGCAGGTGCTCACCTTCAAGCCGGCCAGCTCCGACGCCGTGCCCAAGGACGTCAAGCAGGCCGACCTCAAGGGCCAGCTCTCCGGGGTGGAGGGCGAGGTACTGGTCTGGACACCGCCGCAGTACGACGACCCGGCCTACCAGAACAAGACCTTCCCGGTGGTCGAGCTGCTGGCCGGCTACCCCGGCAGCTCCAGCACCTGGTTCGGCGACATGGCGGTCACCAACCAGCTCTCCGCGCTGATGAAGTCCGGCCAGGTGACCCCGTTCATCCTGGTCTCGCCCCGGGTCCAGCTGCTCAACAACGCCGACACCGGCTGCGCCGACGTGCCGGGCAAGGTCAACGCCGACACCTGGCTGTCCCGCGACGTGCCGCAGATGGTCATCGACAACTTCCGGGCCGACGACACCGCGGCCGGCTGGGCGCTGGCCGGCTTCTCGGCCGGCGCGCACTGCGCCAACCGGCTCGCGATCGGCCACCCCGACCGCTACCGGGCCGCGATCGCCATGTCCGGCTACAACGACCCCATCGGCGAGAAGGCCTCGCTCACCTACCAGGACCCCAAGCTGCGCGTGATCGACAACCCCCTCTACATGCTGACCCACGCCCAGACGCCGCCGAACATCGGCCTCTGGGAGACCGGCAAGAAGGGCGACGGGCTGGAGGACGCGGTGGCGCTCCAGCAGGCCGCCAAATCGCCGACGGCGGTGACCACCTTCGAGACCACCGGGGCGCACCTCATCAGCACCTGGAAGCCGCTGGTCGCGCCGTCCTTCGAGTGGCTCTCGAAGCTCATCCCGGCGCCGTAGCAGCCACCGCGGGCGGGCCCTGCGGCCCGCCCCGACGGGACCTTCGGCTCTTGCTCGGGCCGGGCGCAGCTGGGCACGTCGTCCTGCGACAGCGGCTTCGAACTGCGAAGGTATGGTCGAACCGATGATCGGCCCCGCAGGGCGTCGAAGGCTACCCGCGACGGACCGAGACGGACCGCGACGGACGGAGAGACACGCGTGGCGCGCAGTGTGTACGTGACCGGCATCGGCCGGGGGGACGGCCGCCAGGCCGTCGAACTCGGGGTCATGGAGCTGCTCACCCGCCAGGTGGACCGGGTGGGGGTGTTCCGTCCACTGGTGCACGCGCACGCCCCCGGCGAGCCGGGCACCGACCACGTGGTCGAGCTGCTGCGGGCCCGCTACCGCCTGGACCTGCCGGCCACCGAGCTGTACGGGCTGACCTACGAGCAGGCCGCCGCGCTGCAGGCCGCCCAGGGTCAGGACGAGCTGGTCGGCGCGCTGGTCGACCGGTTCCGGGCGCTGGAGCGCCGGTGCCAGGCCGTCCTGGTGCTCGGCACCGACTTCGCCGACACCAACATCCCCGACGAGCTGGCCTTCAACGCCCGTCTGGCCAACGAGTTCGGCGCCTGGGTGCTGCCCGTGGTCGGCGGGCACGACCAGGACCCGCCGGCCGTGATCGCCGAGGTGCTGGGCGCCCACCGCGCCTACACCGACCTCGGCTGCTCGATCCTGGCGATGATCGCCAACCGGGTGGCCCCCGGCGCCAAGCAGCCGGTGCTGCGCGGGCTGACCAGCAAGCTGCCGGTGCCCGCCTACGTGATCCCCGAGGAGCCGGCGCTGGCCGCGCCGACCGTGGCCCAACTGGTCGAGGCGACCGGCGCCGAGGTGCTGCTCGGCGACGCGGCGGGGCTGGCCCGGGACGTGCGGGGCTTCGTCTTCGGCGGCGCGATGCTGCCCACCTTCCTGCCGGCCCTGACCGAGGGGGCCCTGGTGGTGACCCCGGGCGACCGGGCCGACCTGCTGATCGGCTCGCTCGCCGCGCACGCCGCCGGTGCGCCGCCGATCGCCGGGGTGCTGCTGACGCTGGCTCAGCACCCGGGCCCCGACGTGCTGGCGCTGGCCTCCCGGCTGGCCCCCGGCACGCCGGTCGCGGTGGTCCCCGAAGGCAGCTGGCCGACCGCCGCCGCGCTCACCCCGTTGGAGGGCAAGCTCGGCTCGGACAGCCCGCGGAAGGCCGAGATCGCCCTCGGCCTCTTCGAACTGCACGTGGACACCGCCGAGTTGACCAGCCGGATCGAGCTGAGCCGGTCCGACCGGGTGACCCCGATGATGTTCGAGCACGAGCTGCTGGAGCGGGCCCGCGGCGCCCGACGGCACGTGGTGCTGCCGGAGGGCACCGAGGAGCGGGTGCTGCGGGCCACCGAGATCCTGCTGCGCCGCAACATCTGCGACCTGACCCTGCTCGGCGAGGTGGACGCGGTCCGCCGCAAGGCCGCGAGCCTGGGCATCACGCTGCCGCAGCCCGAGGACGGGGGCGACCGGGCCCAGTTGCGGATCGTCGACCCGGCCGTCAGCCCGCTGCGCCGGCGCTTCGCCGAGCGCTACGCCGAGCTGCGCGCGCACAAGGGCATGACCGTCGAGCTGGCCGCCGACGTGGTCACCGACGCCAGCTACTTCGGGACCCTGATGGTGCAGGAGGGGATCGCCGACGGCATGGTCTCCGGCGCCGTGCACTCCACCGCCGCGACCATCCGGCCGGCCTTCGAGGTGATCAAGACCGCGCCGGGCGCCGCGATCGTCTCCTCGGTCTTCTTCATGTGCCTGGCCGACCGGGTGCTGGTCTACGGCGACTGCGCGGTCAACCCCGACCCCGACGCCCAGCAACTGGCCGACATCGCGATCCAGTCCGCCGAGACCGCCGCCGCCTTCGGCGTCGAGCCGCGAGTGGCGATGCTCTCCTACTCCACCGGCACCTCCGGCTCGGGCGTGGACGTGGACAAGGTCCGCAAGGCCACCGAGCTGGTCCGGGCGCTGCGTCCGGAGCTGCTGGTGGACGGTCCGATCCAGTACGACGCGGCGGTGGACCCGCATGTGGCCGCCACCAAGCTGCCGGGCTCCACGGTGGCGGGCCGGGCCAGCGTGCTGATCTTCCCGGACCTGAACACCGGCAACAACACCTACAAGGCCGTGCAGCGTTCGGCCGGCGCGGTCGCCGTCGGCCCGGTGCTGCAGGGCCTGCGCAAGCCGGTCAACGACCTGTCCCGCGGCGCCCTGGTGCAGGACATCGTCAACACCGTGGCGATCACCGCCATCCAGGCGCAGCGGGAGCAGGGCGCCCAACAGGAGCCGCCGGAACTGTCGGAGCCGCCGGAGCTGTCGGAGCACAAGGAGCAGAGCGCATGACCGAGGCGACCCGGATCCTGGTGCTCAACGCCGGCTCCTCGTCGGTCAAGTACCAGCTGATCGACATGGTGGACGGCACGCGCCTGGCGGCCGGCCTGGTGGAGCGGATCGGCGAGCACGGCGGCCGGCTGCTGCACACCCCGCACGGCGGCGAGCGGCGCGAGTCGACGCGGCCCTTCCCCGACCACGCGGCCGCGCTCAAGGCGATGGCCGAGGAACTGGCCGCCGACGGCCTGGGCCTGGACTCCCCGGACCTCGCCGCGGTCGGCCACCGGGTGGTGCACGGCGGCAAGCGGTTCACCGCGCCGACCGTGGTGGACGACGAGGTGCTGACCGAGATCCGCCGCCTGGTGCCGGTGGCCCCGCTGCACAACCCGGCCAACATCACCGGGATCGAGGTGGCCCGGGCGCTGCGTCCCGACCTGCCGCAGATCGCGGTCTTCGACACCGCCTTCCACACCACGATCCCCGAGCACGCGGCCCGTTACGCGATCGACCCGGCGGTGGCCGACGAGCACCGGGTGCGCCGCTACGGCTTCCACGGCACCTCGCACCAGTACGTCTCCCGGGCCACCGCGCGGCTGCTCGGCCGGGCGCCGAGCGAGCTCAACGTGATCGTGCTGCACCTGGGCAACGGCGCCTCCGCCTCGGCGGTGGCGGGCGGGGTGTGCGTGGAGACCTCGATGGGGCTGACCCCGCTGGAGGGGCTGGTGATGGGCACCCGCTCGGGCGACATCGACCCGGGCGTGATCTTCCACCTGCACCGGGTCGGCGGCCTGTCCATCGACGAGATCGACGAGCTGCTGAACCGGCGCAGCGGCCTGCTGGGCCTGTGCGGGGAGAACGACATGCGCGAGGTCATGCGCCGCACCGAGGCCGGCGACCCGGCCGCCGAACTGGCCTTCAACGCCTACGTCCACCGGTTGCGCAAGTACCTCGGCGGCTACTACGCGGTGCTCGGCCGGGTGGACGCGATCGCCTTCACCGCCGGGGTCGGCGAGAACGCGGCGCCGGTGCGCGCGGCGGCCACCGCCGGCCTGGAGGCGCTCGGGATCGCGGTGGATCCGGAGCTGAACTCGGTCCGCTCCACCGAGGCCCGGGTGATCTCGCCCCCGTACGCCCGGGTCACGGTGGCCGTGGTGCCCACCGACGAGGAGCTGGAGATCGCCCAGCAGGCGTACACGCTGGTCCGAAACAGTTAACAGCTGTTGTCGGAGGTTCGTCCCAATCCCCGGGAATAACTCGTACGGATAGGATCATCCATATGCGCCGAGCGAAAATTGTCTGCACCCTGGGTCCGGCCACGGACTCCTACGAACAGCTGAAGGCCATCGTCGAAGCGGGGATGAACGTCGCCCGCCTGAACATGAGCCACGGCTCCCACGCGGAGCACGAGGAGCGGTACCGCAAGGTCCGCCAGGTGTCCCAGGACACCGGCCGCACCATCGGTGTGCTGGCCGACCTGCAGGGCCCAAAGATCCGTCTGGCGACCTTCGCCAACGGCCCGGTGACCGTTGACAACGGCGACACGTTCACCATCACCACCGAAGACGTCCCCGGTGACCAGTACAGCTGCGGCACCACCTACAAGGGCCTGCCCGGCGACGTGAAGCCCGGCGACCCGATCCTGATCAACGATGGCGTCATCGCCCTGGAGGTCGTCAGCGTCGACGGCCCGCGGGTGAAGACCGTGGTGATCGAGGGCGGGGTGCTCTCCAACAACAAGGGCATCAACCTGCCCGGCGCGGCCGTCAACGTGCCCGCGCTGTCCGAGAAGGACAAGGACGACCTGCGGTTCTCGCTGCGGCTCGGCGTCGACATGGTCGCGCTCTCCTTCGTGCGCAACGCCGGTGACATCGACGACGTGCACAAGGTGATGGACGAGGTCGGGATCCGGGTCCCGGTGATCGCCAAGATCGAGAAGCCGCAGGCGGTCGAGGCGATGGAGGAGATCGTCCTCGCCTTCGACGCGATCATGGTCGCCCGTGGCGACCTGGCCGTCGAGTACCCGCTGGAGAAGGTGCCGCTGGTCCAGAAGAAGCTGATCACGCTGGCCCGCCGGAACGCCAAGCCGGTCATCGTCGCCACCCAGATGATGGAGTCGATGATCCACGCCTCGCGCCCGACCCGCGCCGAGGTCTCCGACGTCGCCAACGCGATCCTGGACGGCACCGACGCGGTGATGCTCTCCGCCGAGTCCAGCGTCGGCAAGTTCCCGGTCGAGACGGTCAAGACGATGAGCCGGATCGCCGAGCAGGCCGAGGCCGAGCTGCTGGCCCAGGGCCTGCAGCCGCTCAACCCGGGCCGCAAGCCCCGCACCCAGGGCGGCTCGGTGGCCCGCGCGGCCTGCGAGCTGGGCGACTTCCTGAACGCCCAGGCGCTGGTGGCCTTCACCAAGTCCGGTGACACCGCCCGCCGCCTGTCCCGCTACCGCTCCCCGATCCCGGTGATCGCCTTCACCCCGGACGCGGCCACCCGCAACCAGCTCTCGCTGAGCTGGGGCGTCGAGGCGTACGTGACCGAGCAGGTGGCCACCACCGACGAGATGGTGCTGCAGGTCGACCAGGAGCTGCTCAGCATGAAGCGGCTCAGCGAGGGCGAGACGGTGATCGTCACCGCCGGTTCGCCGCCCGGCGTGCCCGGCAACACCAACATGGTGCAGGTGCACCACCTGGGGTCCCGCGTCGGCCTCTGAGGCGACGTCAGCAAGCCGATGGGCCCCTCCGAAGCTGCTTCGCTTCGGAGGGGCCCATCGGCTTGCCGTCGGGACGTCAGTGCCCGTACGGGTAGGGCTCGGTGTCGTTGTACATGTGCATGCCCGGGATGGTCAGGGTGCCGCCGAACTGGCCGGCCTGGACGGCGGTGACCCCGGTCATGGTGATGTCGAGCGGGATCGGCACCAGGCCGATCAGGTCGTAGAGCCAGGTCGGCAGCGTGTCGGGGGTCAGCGTGATGGTGCCCAGCGGCGGCAGCGGGATGCCGTACAGGGCGGACAGCTCACCGCTGAGGCTCTCGACGTACATGGTGATCGGGCCGTTGACCATGGTCGAGGTGCTGCCGGGGGCGCCCTTGACGTGGAAGGTCTGGGGCGGGGTGTTGCCGTACCCGGTGTTCTCGAGGGTCGACATGTCGAGATTGTCGATGTCCACCGCGCTGACGGTGAACTTGAGCACCCGCTTGGTGCCGGTCGGCGAGTGCACCTCGTAGACGCCGCCGAAGACCGCACCGTGCAGCGCGAGCCTGGTGGTCTTCAGGGTCCAGTTCTGGTCCGGCACCACCTGGCCGCCCGGGACCGTGGCGGCCGCGACCTTGCTGGTGTCCACCGGGCAGAGCGGGCGGGTGTCGCCGTTCGCCAGGGCTGAGGCGACCGCGGCGGGCCCGGCGGCGCCGCTCGGCGCCGGGGAGCCGCTGGGGGCCGTGCTCGGGGCGCTGGAGGGCGAGGCGCTGGACGAGGCGCTCGGGGTCTTGCCGGTGGTACTGGAGGGCGTGCTGGACGGCGTACCGCTCGGCGTGGCCGGGGCGGGGGTCACGGGAGCCGCGGGCGTGCCGGCTGCGGGCGTGCCGGGCTGGGCGGTGGCCGGGGTGCTCGGGGTGACCGGAGCGCCGACCTGGGGAGCGGCGGGCGGCGGGGTGCTCGGGGTGGACTTCGGCTGCGGCTGGTTCTGGTGGTTCGGGTCGAAGATCCCGGTGATGCCGTTGATGATGTCGCCGAGCAGGCCGCCGCCGCTGCCGCTGCTGTCGTCCGCCTGCACCACGTGACTGGTGACGGCGGCCGCGGCCTGCTGCTGCGCGCCCGGGCTCGCGGTCGGGCCCGCGGTCGGCGGGACGAAGGCGGCACCCACCTGCTGGCCGGTGCCGCTCGCCACCTGGCCGGTGCCGCTCGCCGACGCCTTGGTGGGGCTCGCAGCCGTCTTGGTGGGGCTCGTCGGGGCCGTGGTGGGGCTCGCCGACGCCGTGGTGGGGCTCGGGTTCGGGACCGGGGTGAGCTGGCTCTTGGGGACCTGGGTGATGGTCACCGGGGCGTTCGCGGCGGGCGCGCAGGAGGTGCCGGCGGTCGTCGCGGCGGAGGCCAGCTCGGGCAGTACCGTGCTGCCCATCAGCAGGGCCGTCGGGACGGCCGTGAAGGCCAGTAGCCGGGCCCGCTTGCGGCCGCTCACCCGGGGCGCGGCGTGCCGCGGCCCCTCGGTCGGCTGCTGCGCCTGCTCTCCCCCGTTGCCGGTCACCGCACCTCTCCCGCCTGCTCGGTCGTGCCGGGCTGCTCGGGCAGCAGCATGGTCTGCTCGGTGGGCTCGGCAGCGGGCTCGCCCGGCTGCTCCGCCACGGCCTGCTCCGCCACGGCCTGCGCGGGGACGGACATCGCCACACCCGGGTCGACCGCGGCCTCGGCCACCGGAATCGGCTCCTTGAGCGGCGCCCAGGAGCAGAGCAGCCCGCCGCCGAGCAGTCCGAGGATCAGGCCCATCCCGAACCCGCCGAGGTTGGAGACCGGGACCGAGATCAGCGTCAGGATGGTGACGGCGATGCCGCAGAAGACTCTGGTGGCCGGCTGGAACCAGGCCGAGACCCCGAGCGCGATCATCAGCAGGCCGATCACCAGCGAGCCGGAGCCGGCCGTGGTGGACATCGTCATCGTGACCCCGGAGAGGGTCAGGTGCGCGTACGGGAAGTACAGGATCGGTACCCCGCCGACGATCGACACCAGGCCGCCCCAGAACGGCCGGGTCCGGCGCCAGGCGCGGAACCTCAGCCGCACCCGGGTGAACAGGCCGGCACCGTCGGGCCAGAGGGGGGCAGTTGCGCTGGTCACGATGGAACTCCTCGTGGGTCTGTCCGAGGGGGGAGCTTGGGGTGTGCGGCCAGGGGACGGCTCGAATCGCGCCGCCCCCTGGCCGCCGGGACCGCTCGGGCGGCCTCGGGTCATCCGTTCATCCGTACCGGGTGCGCGGCTGGGCCGGACGCACCGTCAGGGGCGGATCAGTAGCACTCCTTGTCGCCCGACACGATGTTCAGGTTCAGGCCGGGCAGTGCGAAGGTCCCCGCGGAGGTGGCCCAAGCGGTCTGCTGGACACCCGACAGGTCGGCCGTCTGGGCGGACTGCGCGAAGCCGGTGGCGCCGCTCGGCAGGCCACTGCCGTCGGCGGCCTTCCAACCGTTGGTGGCGCTGCCGCTCAGGGTGGAGGCGTCCCGGCCGATGTCGATGTTCTGGAACGTCGCGTCGGCCTTCAGCTGGTTCAGGTCGATCAGCAGGTTGGAGGCCTGGACCTGGCGCGCGTCGGTGGAGATGTCACCGGACACCGGGTCGGTGCCGGCGTGCAGCTGCAGGGTGTAGGTGCCGAGCGGGCCCAGGTTGTAGACCACCGACTGGCACAGGTTGTGGATGCTGGCCTTGTCGAAGGCCGAGATCGCGACCACGTGCGGGCTCTTGTCGGAGCCCACGTCGACCGAGCCGAACTGGGCGAAGTTGGTGCCGTGCAGGGTGTCGGCGGTCACCTTGAACTGCTGACCGGAGACACTGAACGAGGCGGCCAGCGCGCTCTGCGCGATGCTCACCCCGACCACCGCGGTGGCGGCGATGCTGGGCACCATGACGAGGGCGAAGCGCTTCCAGCGGGTCTTGCCATAAGTCTGGGACATGCGTGTCCTCCTTCTCGGACGTACATCTCCGGTCGGGTCCGACACGCTGCGCGGATCCCGTCCTGGGATGGGAGAAGAGCTACGTCCTCGGTAGCCGATAGCACCGTCGTCGAGCAGGACAACCTGACGACGGGCGATCACCCCCGAGCGACAACCAAGCGACCGCACGGGGCCGCGCGGTCCGACGAGGACAGGAACCGCGGTGGGACGCGGACACCCCCCTGCCCTCAACCGCCGGACGGCGCCGGCGGTTACCTGGTGGGGATCCCGTACCGCACATGTCCGGCAGACTGCCGGAGCGTGAAGTGAGGGACCAGGCGAGGCCGATCGTGCTGGAATCCCGGCCGAAGCACAAGGGGTGCGTTACTGACGGGTAATCCAATACCCATGGGTGATGATCATGAGTTGAGCATGACATCAACGCAGCGTGACGAAAACCGGCCACCGCTCCGCAGAAATCTCCTGGAAACAGGAAGGAAACACCGCCGCGCGGTCACCAGAGGTGATCGCGCGGCGGTGTTGTCAAGATTTGATAAACCCTCACGGAGTTGACACGAATGTCGGTTTATCACTGCCGATCATCGACGACACCGCAGGTCACCCGCCGTGCCATCAGCGGCACCCGAGGTCGCGTCAGCAGAGGCTCGGTCAGAACAGGCTCGATCAGAACAGGCCGGTCAGAACAGGACCCGGGCCAGCGCCGAGCGGGCCGCGATGACCCGCGGGTCGTCCGGGCCGATCACCTCGAAGAGCTCCAGCAGGCGCAGGCGCGCGGTGTCGCGGTCGGCCCCGGCGGTCCGGCCGACCGTGTCCACCAGACGCCCGAAGGCGTCATCGACATGGCCGCCCACCAGGTCCAGATCGGCCGCGTCCAGCTGGGCCTTGACGTCCTTGGCATCGGCCGCCGCGGCGGTGCGCACCGCCTGCGGGTCCAACTCCTGGACCCGGCGCAGCAGCTCGGCCTGGGCCAGGCCCAACTGGGCCTCGACGTTGCCCGGCTGGTCGGCCAGCACGTTCTGGTAGGCCTGGACCGCGCCGCCCAGGTCGCCGCGGTCCAGCGCCTCGTGCGCGGCGGCCAGCGCCGGATCCTCGGGCAGGCCGGGCAGCTCGGCGCCCGCCCCGTCGGCGGACGGCTCCACGCCGCCGACGATGCCGAAGCGCTGCTCGGCCACCGCGATCAGCTGGTCCAGCACCTTGCGGACGTTGGTCTCGTTCTCGGCGCCCTGGAAGAGCGGCACCAGCTGGCCCGCCACCACGGCCATCACGGCCGGGATGCTCTGGATGCCGAACTGCTGGGCGATCAGCTGGTTCTGGTCGACGTCGATCTTGGCCAGCACGATCCGGCCGGCGTACTCCTCGGCCAGTCGCTCCAGGATCGGGCTCAGCTGCTTGCAGGGGCCGCACCACTCGGCCCAGAAGTCGACGACCACCGGCACCTCGGTGGAGCGCTGGACGACCTCCTCCTCGAAGGTGTCCTCGGTGACGTCGATCACCAGCTGGTAGCCGGCACTCGGGGCCGCCACCCCGGCGGCCTCGGCGGCGGATGCCTGACGGGCGCGTTCGGCCCGGGCCTGCTCGGCCTTCTGCGCGGCCTCGCCGGCCGCCTTCACCGCGGCGAGGTCGACCGCGCCGCGCAGGGCGGAGCTGTTCAGATGCGTGTTCCGTGGCTGCATGGCACCATCCTCCCCCGTCCGCGCGGCTTCCGGGCGCCATCCGCGGGGAAAACCCGCGCCGAGCCCCGGTTGAAGCGCCTTGCGCCGGCTCCGCTCCCCTACAGTGCGGAGCCGGCAGGCCGGTAGTCGATCTCCTCAGCGGCGCGGATCCCCACCCGCGCCCCGCACCCGCCCCTCCCACAGGGCCGGCGCGTGGTCGCCGCTCTATTCGCTACAGGTCGTAGCGTATCTGGCCCACGCCCCCGCGATGCAAGCCCCGCTTGCCTGTCAACCACGTGATGTGAGCCACTTTTCTTGTGGTCCAACTGTCGATACGGTTGCAGTCCCCACCCAAGCTACTCGTCAGTACATGCAAGGAGGCCCGGTGGCCCCCACCCAGCAGCCGGCCCAGTCCCCCGTCCCGTCCCGCGTCCCGTCCCGCACCAAAGGCCGCCCGCGCAGCGCCGCCGCGGACCAGGCGATCCTCGACGCGACCCGGGAGGCGCTGGCCGAACTCGGCTGGGGCGGCCTGACCATGGGCCACGTCGCGATCCGGGCCGGCGTCGCCAAGACCACCCTGTACCGCCGCTGGCCGTCCAAGAACGAGCTGGTGGTCGACGCCGTGGCCAGCCTCTTCGACGAGCTGGCGGTGGCCGACCTGGGCAGCCTGCAGGCCGACATCGAGGACGTGGTCGCCCAGTTCGCCGCCGTGCTGGCCCGCCCCGAGAGCCAGGCCGCGCTGCTCGCCGTCTTCGCCGAGGGCAGCCGCGACCCGCAGCTGCGGCAGCGGATCCGCGAGCACATCGTCGACCCGCAGAAGGTCCTGGTGCACCAGGGCCTGGCGCACGCGCTGGCCCGCGGTGAACTGACCGCCGAGGCCGACCCGGTGGCCGGCGCCGAACAGATCGACGTCATCTTCGACACCATCGCGGGCGCGGTCGAGCACCGGATGCTGGTGATCGGCGAGCCGGTCACCCCGCGGTGGATCCGCCGCTTCAGCGACCTGCTGCTCAACCCCGGCCTGTACCAGAGCTGCTGAGCCCGGGCGGGGCGGACGGCGAAGACGGCGAAGCCGCCGGGTGCATCCCGCACCCGGCGGCTTCGCGGCCGGCCGGTAACAGTCCGGGGGTTCAGAAGCCGGCCGGCTCCCGGTAGACCCCCCACTCGGCGCGCAGCGCGTCGCAGATCTCGCCGAGCGTGGCCTCGGCCCGCACCGCCCGCAGCATCGGCGGGATCATGTTCGACCCCTCGCGCGCTGCCGCCAGCATCGCGTCCAGACCGGCCCGCACCGCCGCCTCGTCCCGCCCGGCCTTGCGCGCGCCCAGCGCCCGCACCTGCTCGCGCTCCACCTCGTGGCTGACCCGGAGGATCTCCAGCTCCCTGGTCACCGACTTCGGGAAGCAGTTGACCCCGACCACCCGCTTCTCGCCCTTCTCCACCGCCTGCTGGTACTGGAAGGCGGCCTCGGCGATCTCGCCGGTGAAGAAGCCGTCCTCGATCCCGCGCAGGATGCCGGCCGTCATCGGGCCGATCTCGTGGTCCGGGCTGCCCTTGGCCAGGATCCTCGCGAAGATCTCCTCGGCCTGTGCCTCGATCCGGTCGGTCAGCGCCTCGACGTACCAGGAACCGCCGAGCGGGTCGGCCACGTTGGCCACCCCGGTCTCCTCCATCAGCACCTGCTGGGTGCGCAGCGCGATCTCGGCGGCCTGCTCGGAGGGCAGCGCGAGGGTCTCGTCCAGCGCGTTGGTGTGCAGCGAGTTGGTGCCGCCGAGCACCGCCGAGAGCGCCTCGACGGCGGTGCGCACCACGTTGTTGTAGGGCTGCTGGGCGGTCAGCGAGACCCCGGCGGTCTGGGTGTGGAAGCGCAACCACTGCGCCTTGTCCGTCTTGGCGCCGTAGGCCTCGCGCAGCCAGCGGGCCCAGATCCGGCGCGCGGCGCGGAACTTGGCGATCTCCTCGAAGAAGTCCAGGTGTGCGTCGAAGAAGAAGGACAGACCGGGGGCGAAGACGTCCACGTCCAGGCCGCGGGAGAGGCCCAGCTCGACGTAGGCGAAGCCGTCGGCCAGCGTGTAGGCGAGCTCCTGCGCGGCCGTCGCCCCGGCCTCGCGGATGTGGTAGCCGGAGACCGAGAGCGGCTTGTAGGCGGGGATGCCCTCGGCGCAGTACTCCATCAGGTCGCCGATCAGGCGCAGGTGCGGCTCGGGGGCGAAGAGCCACTCCTTCTGCGCGATGTACTCCTTGAAGATGTCCGTCTGCAGGGTGCCGTTGAGCACCGACGGGTCGACGCCCTGCCGCTCGGCGGCCACCAGGTACATGCAGAAGATCGGCACGGCCGGGCCGCTGATCGTCATCGAGGTGGTGACCTCGCCCAGCGGGATGCCCTTGAAGAGCACCTCCATGTCGGCGGCCGAGTCGATCGCGACCCCGCAGTGGCCGACCTCGCCCAGCGAGCGGGCGTCGTCGGAGTCGTAGCCCATCAGGGTCGGCATGTCGAAGGCCACCGAGAGGCCGCCGCCGCCGGCCTCCAGGATCATCCGGTAGCGCTCGTTGGTCTGCTCGGCGTTGCCGAAGCCGGCGAACTGCCGGATGGTCCAGGTCCGGCCGCGGTAGCCGGTGGGGTGCAGGCCACGGGTGTACGGGTACTCGCCCGGCCAGCCGATCCGCTCGAACCCCTCGTAGGCCTGACCGGCCGGCGGGCCGTAGACCGGCTCCACCGCGTCGCCGGACAGGGTGGTGAAGTCGGCGTCCCGCTTGCGGGCGCTGTCGAAGCGCTGCTGCCAACGCTGCCTGCCGCGCTCGATGTCCTCGGCGTCCATGGGGCTCAGCTCCCGCTCGGTTCTCGATGGTAGGACGTTCTGGAAATTTACTCGGACGTCCTACTACTTGTCGATGCCGACCCGACGTGAAGCGGCCGCGAAAACGCCGAAGGCCCCACCGGTGCGGTGGGGCCTTCGGCGACGAGGGGTCGGACGACCGGGGTCAGGCGCTGATCGGCTGCTTGCCCTCGGCCGGCGCGAAGAGCGGCGCGAGCTCGCGCGAGACCTTGCGCTCCACGAAGAAGGCGGCGGTCGGCACGGTGCCGGCCAGCAGCATCCAGGCCAGCTTGCCGAGCGGCATCTTCGCCTTGCTGCCCAGGTCGAAGGCGAAGACCAGGTAGACCACGTACAGCCAGCCGTGCGCGATACCCACGACGGTGACGAACCCGTCCGCCCCGTTGACCTTGAGCAGGTACTTGGCGATCACACCGATGGTCAGCAGGATCAGCAGCACACCGGTCAGATACGCCAGGGCCCGGTAGCGGGTCAGCACACTCTGCTTCATGTTCGGGCCAGCCTTCGTTCTGTCACGGGGGTCGGACGGCTCATCCGAGGGTAGCCGCAGTTTTCACCCGGACTGCGCCGGGGGCTCGGCGAAGTCGCCCGCCGCCACCCGCAACGGCCTGAGCAGCTCGAACACCTGTCGGCACTGCTCCTCGTCGTAGGACTCCAGACCGAAATCGATCGCCATCAGCTCCCGGGTGGCCTGCTCGACCACCTCGCGACCGCGCGCGGTGATCGCGGCCAGCACGCCGCGGCCGTCCAGCGGGTTGGGACGACGGGAGACCAGGCCGGCCTTCTCCAGCCGGTCCACCGTGTTGGTCACGCTGGTCGGGTGCACCATCAGCCGCTCGCCGATCTTGGACAGCGACAGCTCGCCGGTGCGGCTGAAGGTGAGCAGCACCAGCGCCTCGTAGCGGGCGAAGGTCAGCCCGTACGGCTTGACCACCGCGTCGACCCGGCCGAGCAGGATCTGCTGAGCCCGCATCACCGAGGTGATCGCGGCCATCGCGGGCACCTCGCCCCAGCGACGGGCCCACAGTTCGTCGGCACGGGCGATCGGGTCGAAGTCGAGCGCGAGGGGTTTGGCCACGTCCCACACCGTACCGGCGGGCCGCCCGGTGCTCGCCGGACGGCCCGCATCGTGGGATCAGTGGGATCAGGCGACGGCGGGCGCCAGTTCGCCGCGCTCCTCCTTGGCCAGCATCCGCTCGGCGAAGAAGCCGCCGGTGGGCAGCACCGACAGGACGAAGAGCAGCGCCACCCGCTTGAGGTCCCAGCGCTGCTTCTGCCAGGCCAGGCCCAGGAAGGCCACGTAGGCGAGGAAGAGCATCCCGTGGATCATGCCGAGCACCGGCACCGGGTTGAAGCTGGTGTTGTACTTGAAGATCATTCCGACCAGCAGAAGTATGAAGGACAGGCCCTCGGGGCCGGAGACGAGACGCAGGCGGTGGGCGGCGCTGTGCTGCATGACGGAGTACCTCACGGGTGACGGTGTCGCTTGTGAACGGGGGCACAAGCCGACGCCCATTATGTGCGCAGGACGCGCCGCGAACGGGACCGGGGTGCCCGAGCTCACACCCGACCCGACACCCGACCCGACACCCCTGACGGACCGTCGGCGCCGCTCGCTATCCTGCTGCCGCGCGACCCGGCGGCCGGGCGCGCCCGTACCGATCGGGGGAGCTCCACCACCATGGCGAAGCGGGACTGGAACCGGCGCACCTGCGCCAAGCGTGGCCACATCACCTACGCGCCGAGCGAACCGGCCCTGCGCGGGCGGCTGCACGCCGCCACCGCGGCCGGCGAGGCCTGGCGCTGCCTGCGCTGCGGCGACTTCACGCTCGGCGCGCCACACGGCTCGGGGCCTGCCACCGGCGCACCGCTGGTGATGCGCGGCAAGGCGCTGCGCGACCTGTTCGTGCTGCGACTGCTGGCCGTCGAGCGGGGCGTGCGCGGCGTGCTGGGCATCCTGATCGCCTGGGCGGTGTGGAAGTTCTCCAACAGCCAGGACGCCCTGCACCAGCTCTTCGACCAGGACCTCACGATCTTCAAGCCGGTGGCCGACCACTTCCACTGGGACCTGGAGCACGCCTCGGTGGTCGACACCATCCGCAAGACCTTCGACTACAAGCACAACACCCTGGTCTACGTGGCCGGCGGCGTGCTGGCGTACTCGCTGATCGAGGCGGTGGAGGGCGTGGGCCTGTGGCTCGGCAAGCGCTGGGCGGAGTACCTCGCGGTGATCGCCACCGCCGCCTTCCTCCCGCTGGAGGGGTACGAGCTGCACGAGCACGCCAGTGCGATCAAGATCGCCACCACCGTGGTCAACGTGCTCGCGGTGCTCTGGATCCTGCTCTCCAAGCGCCTGTTCGGGCTGCGCGGCGGAGTCGAGGCCTTCGAGGCGGAGCGGCACTCGGCCTCGCTGCTCGAGGTCGAGCAGGCGGCTGGAGTGCAGCCCGCCCACGCCCAGTCGGTCCCGCTGGCCGGTCCTACAATATTGTAGAAAGTTGAACAATATCGGGTACCATGGTCGGTATGGACACCAACGCCACCGAGCCGACCGAGGTCCCGGCCGAGCCCACCACCGCGGACGCTCCCTGGCTGACGGCCCGGGAGCAACGGCTCTGGCGTGCCCATCTGGAGGTCAGCCGGCTGCTGGAGTACCAGCTCAGCCGCGAGTTGCAGCAGCACGACCTGGCGATCAACGACTACGAGATCCTGGTCGTGCTCTCCGAGGCCCCCGACCACCGGATGCGGATGACCGACCTGGCCACCGCCACCCTGCAGTCCAAGAGCCGGCTCTCCCACCAGATCACCCGGATGGAGAGCGCCGGCCTGGTGCTGCGCCAGGAGTGCCCGGGCGACCGCCGGGGCCTGTACGCCCACCTCACCGAGGCGGGTTGGCAGACGCTTCGCCGGGCCGCGCCGGACCACGTGCGCAGCGTCCGCGCCCACTTCATCGACCGCCTCGACGAGCAGCAGCTCGACGCCATGTTCCAGGCACTGGGCCCGATCGCCGACCACCTGCGGGCGCTGCGCGGCCGGGTCTGACCTTCGGGTCAGCCGCCCTGGCGGTCGGTCAGCCCGGCCACCAGCTCGTCGGCCGCGCCGTACGGGTCCAGCCGGCCGGCCGCGACCTGCTCGGCCAGCGCGCCCAGGTGACGGTCGCCGCTGAGGTCCCCGATCCGGGCCCGCAGCCGGGCCAGCGCGATCGCCTCGATCTCCTGGGCCGCCCGGCGCTGCCGGCGGGCCGTCAGCTCGCCGTGCTCCTCCAGCCAGGCGCGGTGCTTCTCCAGCGCCTCGACCACCTCGTCGACGCCCTCGCCACGGGCCGCCACCGTCTTGACGATCGGCGGGCGCCAGTCCCCCGGTTCGCGCGCCTCGCCGAGCCCGAGCATGTGGCTCAGCTCCCGGGCGGTGGCGTCCGCGCCGTCCCGGTCGGCCTTGTTGACCACGAAGAGGTCGCCGATCTCCAGGATCCCCGCCTTGGCGGCCTGGATCCCGTCACCCATCCCGGGCGCCAGCAGCACCACCGTGGTGTCCGCCTGCGCGGCCACCTCCACCTCGGACTGCCCGACCCCGACGGTCTCCACCAGGATCACCTCGCAGCCCGCCGCGTCCAGCACCCGCAGCGCCTGCGGGGCCGCCCAGGAGAGCCCGCCCAGGTGCCCGCGGGTGGCCATCGAGCGGATGAAGACCTCGGGATCGGTGGCGTGGTCCTGCATCCGCACCCGGTCGCCGAGCAGCGCGCCGCCGGAGAACGGCGAGGAGGGGTCCACCGCGAGCACCGCGACCCGCTTGCCGAGCCGCCGGTAGGCGGCCACCAGCGCCGAGGTGGAGGTCGACTTGCCGACCCCGGGCGAGCCGGTCAGGCCCACCGTGTAGGCCCGCCCGGTGTACGGCGCCAGCGCGGCCATCGCCTCGCGCAGCTCGGGCGCGGCGTTCTCGACCAGCGAGATCAGCCGGGCCACCGCCCGCGGGCGGCCGGCGCGCGCCTGCTCGACCAGGGTCGGCACGTCGATCATGGAGTCTCCTCACTCGAAACCCGAACGACCGGCGCCCCCTGCGTGCAGGGGGCGCCGGTCACTGACGCCTGATCAGGCCTGGGGCACCCGGATGATCAGGGCATCGCCCTGACCGCCGCCGCCGCAGAGCGCGGCCGCGCCGATCCCACCGCCGCGCCGGCCCAGCTCCAGCGCCAGGTGCAGCACCACGCGGGCACCGGACATCCCGATCGGGTGGCCGAGCGCGATCGCGCCGCCGTTCACGTTGACCTTCTCCTCGGTGACACCGAGGTCCAGCATCGACTGGTGGGCGACGGCGGCGAAGGCCTCGTTGATCTCGATCAGGTCCAGGTCCTCGACCGCGATGCCCTCCTTGGCCACCGCGTGCTTGATCGCGTTGGACGGCTGCGACTGCAGCGAGTTGTCCGGGCCCGCCACGTTGCCGTGCGCGCCGATCTCGGCGATCCAGCTCAGGCCCAGCTCCTCGGCCTTGGCCCGGCTCATCACGACCACGGCGGCGGCGCCGTCGGAGATCTGCGAGGAGGTGCCGGCGGTGATCGTGCCGTCCTTGCTGAACGCCGGGCGCAGCTTGGCCAGGCCCTCGACCGTGGTGTCGGCCCGGATGCCCTCGTCCTGGCTGAACAGCACCGGCTCACCCTTGCGCTGCGGGATCGCGACCGGCACGATCTCGGCCTCGAAGACGCCGTTCTTCTGCGCGGCGGCGGCCCGCTGGTGCGAGCGGGCGGCGATCTCGTCCTGCACCTCGCGGCCGATGCCCAAGCGGGTGTTGTGCTTCTCGGTCGACTCGCCCATCGGGATGTTCTCGTACGCGTCGGTCAGGCCGTCGTAGGCCATCGCGTCGAGCAGCTCGATCGCGCCGTACTTGTAGCCCTCACGGGACTTCGGCAGCAGGTGCGGGGCGTTGGTCATCGACTCCTGGCCACCGGCCACCACGATGTCGAACTCGCCGGCCCGGATCAGCTGGTCGGCCAGCGCGATCGCGTCCAGGCCGGAGAGGCAGACCTTGTTGATGGTCAGCGCCGGCACGCTCATCGGGATGCCGGCCTTCACGGCGGCCTGGCGGGCCGGGATCTGGCCGGCGCCGGCCTGCAGCACCTGACCCATGATCACGTACTGCACCTGGTCACCGGTCACGCCGGCCCGCTCGAGCGCGGCCTTGATCGCGAAGCCGCCCAGGTCGGCGCCGGAGAATCCCTTGAGCGAGCCGAGCAGCCGACCCATCGGGGTACGGGCGCCCGCGACGATCACGGAGGTGGAAGCGGTGGAAGCGGTAGGCATGGAACGAGCCCCTTCGCACGTCTTGGCCAGCGAGTCCTGCCGGGATCGAGCACGGCGACAGGGCCCGGGGGGAGGATGCAGCTCAATGTACTGACCCGTAACCCGGGCGTCACCGGAGCAACGGTGTGATCAGGCTCGCACGCGGCCCGGTGGCGCGGCGCCCCGCATCTGCGCTGCACTGGTCCGACCCCAGCTTCAGGAGGCTCAGCGTGTTGACCCGGATCGACCACATCGGCATCGCCTGCTTCGACCTCGACAAGACCGTCGAGTTCTACCGTGCCACGTACGGCTTCGAGGTGTTCCACAGCGAGGTGAACGAGGAGCAGGGCGTCCGCGAGGCGATGCTCAAGATCAACGACACCGGTGACGGCGGCGCCTCCTACCTGCAGTTGCTGGAGCCGACCCGGGAGGACTCCACGGTCGCCAAGTGGCTGGCGAAGAACGGCGAGGGCGTGCACCACATCGCCTTCGGCACCGCGGACGTCGACGGTGTGGCGGCGGACGTCCGGAGCAAGGGCGTCCGGGTGCTGTACCCGGAGCCGCGGGTGGGCTCGATGGGCTCGCGGATCACCTTCCTGCACCCCAAGGACTGCGGCGGCGTGCTGACCGAGCTGGTCACTGCGGCCAAGTCGGACGAGGAGCACTGAGCGCCGCCCCGACCGGCCGGTAACCTGCGCCAGTGACGACCTCGGCGGTTACAGGTTCACCCCGGCCCACTACACTGCCCAGGGTCGCGGGGAGTCCATAGCCAGGGCACGGCTGAACAGACGCTGTTCTGATCTGTCACCATTCTCCAGAAGGCAAGAGTTCGCTCAGGAGTCCACCCGGTCGGCGGAGCGCGGTCCACCGCGCGCCCCACTGGACCATGGCTCCGACCGCGGCGGACGGCTCCAGGAACCCCTGGGCCGTCCCCAGTCCCGGCCCCGTCCGGGACTGGCCGCGGATGTTAGGACCGTTGCTGCCGGCCGACCCGACGGGGTCGGCACGGCCGCTTGGGTCGAGGACGCGACCAGGAGATGGATGGGACCGCGCAGTGCGGGGCAACGACCGCTACGAGGTTGATGATCACCTCTCCCAGTTCGAGGCCGAGATGGAGCGGCTTCGCAAGGAGCGGGACAAGACCGTCGAGCATTCCGAGGACCTCGCCTACCAGGTGGAGGTGCTCCGGGCCAAGCTGCACGAATCCCGTCGGCAGCTGGCTCAGCCGCGCGCTTTCGACGCCGTCTCCGGGCAGGCCGAGCAGCTGCTGCGCACCGCGGAGCTGCAGGCCCAGCAGCTGCGCGCGGACGCCGAGCGGCAACTGCGCGAGTCGCAGGCGGCCACCCAACGGCTGATGGCCGAGGCCGCCGAGCGCACCGCCCGGCTGGAAGCCGAGCTGCAGGCCCGCCGCCGCCAGCTCGAAGAGGAAATGGTCGAGCTGCGCCGGGCCGCCGAGCAGCACGTCAACGAGAACGTCAACTGGGCCGAGCAGACCCGCGCGGGCACCGAGCAGGAGGCCCAGCGCCTGCTGCAGGAGGCCCGGGCCGAGGCCGAGCGGATGATGGCCGCCACCCGGGCCGAGGCCGAGGCGCTGGCCGACCAGGCCCGCGCGCAGACCGCCGCCGACGTGGACGCCGCCCGCGGCGAGGCCCAGGCCGCCGCCGAGGCCGCGCTGCTGCGGGCCCAGACCGACGCCGAGCGGCTGCTGCGCGCCGCCTCCGAGCAGGCCCAGCAGACCGTGGGCCAGGCCGAAGAGCTGCGCGGCAGTGCGGCCACCGAGGCCCAGCAGCAGCTCGCCGGGGCGCAGGCCGCCGCCGCCCAGCTGCAGGCCCAGGCGCTGGCCGCCGCCGAGCAGCGGGTGGCCGCCGCCCAGGCCGAGATCACCGAACTCAAGCAGCGGGCCGAGCAGGACCAGCGGCAGGCCGAGGCCGCCGCCGCCCGGGCTCAGGCCGAGATCGAACGGCTGCGCACCGAGGCCGAGGCCGAGGCCGAGCGGGCCCGCCAGGAGTCCGCCGAACTGCGCGCGCAGGCCACCCAGGCCGCCGAGCAGTTGCAGGCGGAGGCGGTGGCCACCGCCACGCAGCGGGTCGCGGACGGCGAGGCCGCCAGCGAGCAGCGCTCGCAGACCGCCAAGGCCGAGGTCGCCCGGATGGTCGGCCGGGCCACCGAGGAGGCCGAGCGGGTCAAGGCCGCCGCGGCCGAGCTGCTCGACCGGGCGCAGACCGCGATGGCCCAGGCGACCGCCGCCAAGGCGGCCGCCGACGACGAGAACGACCGGCTGCGCACCGCCGCGGAGACCGTCGCCAACCAGCTGCGGGCCGAGGCCGAGGCCGCCATCGCCGAGCTGCGCGCCGCGGCGCTGGCCGAGGCCGCCGAGCTGCGGGCACAGGCCGAGGGCGCCGCCGAGGCGCTGCGCAACGATGCCCGCGAGCAGGGCCGGGCCGAGGGCGCCAAGGACGCCACCGTGCACCTGGCCAAGGCCGCCAAGAGCGCCGAGGAGGCGCTCGCCCGGGCCACCCAGGACGCGCAGGCCACGCTCGCCGAGGCCGCCGCCGAGGCGGAGCGGGTGCGGACCGAGGCCGCCGCCGAGGCCGAGCGGCTGCGCGAGCAGGCGCAGGCCGCCGTCGAGCAGGCGCAGAACGCCGCGCTGGACGACGCCGCCGGCATCCGGGCCCGGATGGAGGCCATGCAGGACGAGGCGGCCCGGCTGCGCGCCGAGGCCGAGGAGCTGCGCACCGGCGCGGCCACCGAGGCCGAGAAGGTGCGCGGCGAGGCGCGTCGGCAGGCCGTGGCGCAGATAGAGGAATCCGCGAAGAGCGCGGAGGAGCTGCTCACCAAGGCCAAGGCCGATTCGGACGAGCTGCGCGCGGGCGCGGCCGCCGAGGTCGAGCGGCTGCGCACCGAGGCCAAGGAGCAGGCCGCGCAGATGCAGGCGCGGGCCGAGCAGACGCTGGCCCGGGCCCGCGGCGAGGCCGAGAAGCTGGTCACGGGCACCCAGCAGCAGTCCAAGGACACGCTGGCCGCCGCCAAGGCCGCCGCCGCCGAGAACCGGGCCGCCGCCGAGCGGGAGACCGCCGACCTGCGCCGCCAGGCGGTCGAGTACGACCAGCGGGTGCGCGCCGAGGCCGAGGAGCTGGCCGGCGCGATCCAGGCGACCGCCCAGCAGGCCGCCGAGGAGCGCGAGGCGCAGGCCGTCGCCGAGGCCGAGCGGCTGCTGGCCGAGGCCGAGGCGACCGCGAACGCGCTGCGCGAGGAGGCCCACCGGGCCGCCGAGCAGGCGGCCGCGGACCTGCACCGTGAGCGCGAGGAGACCGCCGCCCGGCTGACCGCCGCGCAGCAGGCCCAGGAGCAGGCCCAGGCAGCCGCCGAGGAGCTGACCGAGCGCACCGATGCCGAGCTGGCCGAGCTGCGGGCGCAGGCCGAGCGCGAGACCGGCGAGTTGCGTGAGCGCACCGACGCCGAGGTCGCCGCCCTGCGCGCCGAGGCCGAGCGGGCCAGCGCCGAACTGCACGAGCAGGCCGCCGAGTTCGACCAGCGGGTGCGCGCCGAGGCCGCTGCCTTCGACGAGCGGCTGCGGGCCGAGGCCGCCGAGTACGACCAGCGGGTGCGCGCTGCGGCCGAGGAGCAGGCCACCCGGGTGCGGGTCGAGGCCGAGGCCGCCGCCGATGCGCTGCGGACCCAGGCCGCCGAGCAGCTCGAGCAGGCCGGGGCGAGCGCCGAGCTGGCCGTGGCGCAGGCCGCCGAGGAGGCGACCGGCCTGCGGGCCACCGCCGCCGAGGAGGCCGCCGCACTGCGCGTCGAGATCGCCGAGGCGCTGGAGCAGGCCCGGTTGGAGGCCGCCGAGGCCACGGCCGCCGCCACCGCCCGGGCGGCCGAGCTGGTGTCCGCCGCCGAGGACGAGGCGGCCACCGTCCGCCAGTCGGTGGCGGGGCTGCACGAGACCGCCGCCCAGCAGGTGGCCGAGCTGCGCGAGGCCACCGACGCCGAGGTCGCCGCCCTGCGCGCCGAGGCCGAGCGCGAGAGCACCGAGCTGCGGGCCCTCGCCGAGCGGGACGCCGCCGAACTGCGCGAGCAGGCCACCGCCGCGGCCGCGGCCGAGCGCGAGGCCGCCGAGCGCGAGGCGGCCCGGATCGCCGCCGAGGCGGAGACCTACCACGAGCGGCTGCGGGCGGAGGCGGACGCCTACGACAGCGGCCTGCGCGCCGAGGCCGAGCAGTACACGGCCCAGCTGCGGGCCGACACCGAGGCCGAGGTCGCCCGGATCACCACCGAGGCCCGCGACTACGACGCCGCACTGCGCGCCGAGGCCGAGACCCAGCTCACCGAGGCCCAGCAGGAGGCCCACCGGCGGCACGCCGAGGCGCAGGCGCGGGCTCAGCACACCGTGGCCGAGGCCGAGGAGCGCGGCGCGGCGATCCTGGCCGAGGCCGAGCAGTACGCGGCCCGGCTGCGCACCGAGGCAGAGGAGTACGCCTCGGCCACCCGCACGCTGGCCGAGGAGTACGAGGTGGCCACCCGCACGCGGGCCGACGCCTTCGACGCGAGCACCCGCGAGCAGGCCGAGCAGTTCGACACCGCCACCCGGGCCCAGGCGACCTCGGTGCTGGAGAAGGCCTTCGCCGATGCCGAGTCGCTCGGCGAGGAGGCCCAGACCACCGCGCTGGCCACCACCGCCGCCGCCGAGGAACAGGCCGACGCCATGGTGGCCGCCGCCCGCAAGGAGACCGAGCGGCTGGTCGCGACGGGCGAGGCGGCCGGGCAGGCCGCGGTCGAGCGGGCCAGGGCGGACGCCGACGCGCTGCTCTCCGAGGCCCGCCGGGACGCCACCGCGATCCGCGAGCGCGCCGAGGAGCTGCGCGAGCGCACCGAGGCCGAGGTCGAGGCGCTGCACGAGCGTGCCCGCAAGGAGAACGCGCAGGCCATGAAGTCGGCCGGCGAGCGGGTGGACGCGCTGGTGACGGCGGCTCAGGAGCAGCTCACCGAGGCCGAGGAGCAGGCGGTGGCCGCCGTCGCCGAGGCCGAGGACCGAGCGGCCGCGCTGGTGGCGGCAGCCGAGGAGCGGGCCGCCGAGCTCACCTCCGAAGCATCCGCGGAGGCCAGCAAGGTCCGGATCTCCGCCGTGCGCAAGGCCGAAGGCCTGCTGAAGGAGGCCGAGCTGAAGCTCGCCGCCTCCACCACCAAGGCCGAGAAGCTGGCCGCCGAGGCCGATCAGCGGCTCAAGGCGGCCCAGGACGAGGCCGAGGAGCAGCTGGAGGCCGCCGCCGCCGAGGCCGCCAAGCGGCTGCGGGGCGCCGAGGAGACCGCGGCCGAGCAGCTGCGGCTCGCCGAGGAGGAGGCCGACCGGGTGGCGAACAACGCCCGGACCGAGGCCCAGCGGGTCACCGACGAAGGCCGGCGCGAGCTGGACGAACTGGTGCGCCGGCGCAAGGACATCAACACCGAGATCTCGCGCGTGCAGGACGTCCTGTCCGCGCTGGAAGCCTTCGAGGCGCCGTCCCCTGTGCAGCAGGCGGCGGCCCGGGAGGCGGCCGACTCGTCCGGGGGCGGTAAGCGCGGCGGGGGAGCCAACGGGGGGTCAAACGGGGGCTCCAAGGCGGGCGCTGGAGTGGGCGCCCCCCGATCGGGTGGTGGCAGGTCCGGAGGGACACCACCCGATTGAGCGGACATTGTCCGTCAGCCATAGGCTTTTCGCCTACGACACTCCGGTAACGTGTCAGGATTCCCTCAACCTCATCAGCGGTTTGACGACAGGAAGCCCAGAACCCCATGAGCGACAGTCACTCCCCTCACGGCTTCGACCTGGTGCGCCGTGGGTACGAGCGCGCCCAGGTCGACGAGCGGATCACCAAGCTGGTGGCCGACCGCGACAGCGCGTTGACCAGGATCAGCGCGCTGGAAAAGCGGATCGAGGAGCTCCACCTCGAGACGCAGAGCGCTCAGGCCCAGGTGGCGGACGCCGAGCCGTCCTACGCCGGTCTCGGCGCGCGGGTCGAGAAGATCCTGCGGCTGGCCGAGGAGGAGGCGAAGGACCTGCGCGACGAGGCGCACCGCGCCGCCGAGCAGCACCGCGAGCTGGCCGAGGCGGCCGCCCAGCAGGTCCGCTCCGAGGCGGAGAACTACGCCAAGGACCGCAAGGCGAAGGCCGAGGACGAGGGTCTGCGGATCGTCGACAAGGCCAAGAGCGACTCCGCCCAGCTGCGCGCCGAGGCCAACAAGGACGCGGTCAACAAGCGTGAGGAGGCGGAGGCCCTCTTCGAGGAGACCCGCACCAAGGCCGCCCAGGCCGCGCTGGAGTTCGAGACCAACCTGGCCAAGCGCCGCGAGCAGTCCGAGCGCGACCTGGCGGCCCGTCAGGCCAAGGCCGAGAAGCGCCTGGCCGAGATCGAGCACCGGGCCGAGCAGCTGCGCCTGGAGGCCGAGAAGCTGCGCACCGACGCCGAGCGCCGGGCCCGCCAGACGGTCGAGACGGCCCAGCGCCAGTCCGAGGACATCGTGGCCGACGCGAACGCCAAGGCCGACCGGATCCGCAGCGAGTCCGAGCGCGAGCTGGCGGCGCTGACCAACCGCCGCGACTCGATCAACGCCCAGCTGACCAACGTCCGCGAGATGCTGGCCACGCTGACCGGTGCCGCCGTCGCCGCGGCCACCCTGCCGGGCGACGACGCCCTCGGCGTGCCGGCCCAGCAGTCCCGCTGACCCAGCGGCACCGCTGATGCAGCGCCAGAACGGCGCCTGCCCCGTCTCCACGGGGCAGGCGCCGTTCTGCTGTGGCCAGCGCTACACCCGCCGCAGCAGCGCCGTCACCGCCGCGTTGAAGGCCGCCGGGGCCTCCAGCGCGCTCAGGTGCCCCACCCCCGGAATCACCGTCAGCTCGGCGTCCGGCAGGGCCATCGCCATCGCCTCCGCGTCCGCCACCGGGGTCAGCGCGTCGTACTCCCCCACCACCACCGTGGCCGGCACCCGCAGCCCTTCCAGGGTCGCGAAGGAGTCGGGCCTGGCCGCCATCGCGCGCTGCGCCCAGGCCACCCCGGCCGGGCCGGCCGCGCCGATCAGCGCCCGCACCTCGGCGATCAGTTCGCCGGTGGAGTCCGGGCCGAGCAGCGAGTCCTCGGTCTTCTCCTCCAGCAGCAGCGCCACGCTGTCCCTGGCCAGCACCGCCGCGGCGATCCGCTCCCGGTTGGCCAGCGCTGCCGGCGCGTCCGCACTCGCCTTGGTGTCGGCCAGCAGCAGCCCGGCCAGCCGGTCCGGGTGGCGGCGGGCGAAGGCCATCGCCAGGTAGCCGCCCATCGAGACCCCGCCGACCACCGCCGTGCGCACGCCCGCCGCGTCCAGCAGCCCGGCCAGCTGGTCCGCCCAGCGCTCCAGCGAGGGCTCGCCGACCGGGGCCGGTGAGTCCCCGAAACCCGGCAGGTCGGGTGCCAGCACCCGGGCCGTGCCGAGCGCTCCGTCGAGCTGGGCGCGGTACATCCCGGCGTTGAGTGGGAATGCGTGCAGCAGGAGCAGCGGCGTGCCCGCGCCGCGGTCACGAAGAGCGAGATCGGTCATGGCGCCCACCGTAGGCGGCATCCCGAAGGGTCGCACAATCCGGACCCTTATGTCTGATTCGTCATAACCTGACGATGTATGAGAATCAGGAAGCAGGAGCGCCGATGATCGAGCTGCACGACCTGACCAAGCGGTACGGCGACAAGCTCGCCGTGGACGGACTCACCTTCCAGGTGCCCCGCGGCGTGGTGACCGGATTCCTCGGCCCCAACGGCGCCGGCAAGTCGACGACCATGCGCCTGATCCTCGACCTGGACCGCCCCACCGGCGGGCGGGTCACCATCGACGGCAAGGGCTACGGCCATCTCAACGAGCCGCTCAAGTACATCGGCGCGCTGCTGGAGGCGACGGCCGTGCACCCCGGCCGGACCGCCCACAACCACCTGCTCTGGCTGGCCCAGAGCAACCGGATCCCGGTCGGCCGGGTGGACGAGGTGCTCGCCCTGGTCGGCCTGACCGAGGTGGCGCACAAGCGGGCCCGCGGCTTCTCGCTCGGCATGCGCCAGCGGCTGGGCATCGCCTCGGCGCTGCTCGGCGACCCGGAGATCCTGATGTTCGACGAGCCGGTCAACGGGCTCGACCCCGAAGGCATCCTGTGGATCCGCAATCTGATGAAGCGACTGGCCACCGAGGGCCGGACCGTCTTCGTCTCCTCCCACCTGATGAGCGAGATGGCGCTGACCGCCGAGCACCTGGTGGTGATCGGCAAGGGCCGGCTGCTGGCCGACCTGCCGATGGCCGAGTTCATCGAACGCAACTCACGTTCGGTGGTCCGGCTGCGCACCCCGCACCCGGAACAGTTGCTGGACGCGCTGACCCGGCAGTCGATCACCGCCGTGCCCGGCCCCGACGGCTCGTTCGAGGTGTCCGGCGGCGACCCGGCCCAGCTCGGCGACCTGGCCGCCGCGCACGGTGTGACGCTGCACGAGCTGAGCCTGCAACGGGCCTCGCTGGAGGAGGCGTTCATGCAGATGACGGCGGACGCGGTGGAGTACCACGCGGGCCCCGCCGCCCGTCCGGGCATCGATGCGGCGGGCGCCACCGGCACCTGGGGTGAGCAGTGGCAGCCGGCCGGCGGCCGCGGATCCGAGAAGAAGCAGCAGAAGGGTGCGAACTGAGATGGGCTCCTTCCCCGCGATCCTGCGCTCCGAGTGGACGAAGATCCGTACCGTCCGCTCCACCGTCTGGACCCTGGTCCTGGTCTTCCTGGTGACGGCCGCGCTCGGCGCGCTGCTCTCGCTGCTCACCAAGAACAACTTCGCCGACTTCCGCAAGAACGCGACCACGCCGTTCGACGCCACCGCGACCAGCCTCTCCGGCATCGCGCTCGGCGAGATCGCGATGATCGTCTTCGGCGTGCTGGCCATCGGCAACGAGTACAGCAGCGGGATGATCCGGGTCTCGCTGGCCGCCGTGCCGCAGCGCGGCACCCTGCTGACCGGCAAGGCCCTGGTGATCGGCGTGCTGGCGCTGCTGGTCTCGCTGCTGACCGCCTTCGTGACCTTCTTCCTCGGCCAGGCCCTGCTCGGCGACCACCGCACCACGCTGGGCTCGCCGCACGTGCTGCGCGCGGTCTTCGGGGCCGCGATCTTCCTGACCATGCTCTGCCTCTTCTCGGCCGGCGTGACGGCCATGCTGCACAACCAGACGCTGGCGCTGGGCATCCTGGTGCCGTTCTTCTTCCTGCTCTCGCCGATCCTGTCGGCGGTGCCGAAGGTCAAGAACGTGGCGCACTACTTCCCCGACTACGCCGGGCGGCAGATGCTGACGGTCTTCCCGGAGGCGAACACGCCCTACGGCTGGGTGGGCGGCTTCCTGGTCTGCGGCGCCTGGACGCTGGCGGCGCTGCTGGGCGGCGCGGCGGTGCTGAAGGGCCGGGACGCCTGACGGCCGGTCAGTAGCGCGGCGCCCCGCGGCCGCGCTGGATCGCCGAGCCGCGCCGCTCGCGGGCGCCCCAGCAGGCCCGGTGCCAGTGCCGGCGGTCCTCCACCCCACCGCCGTGGTCGGGCCAGGCCACCACATGGCCCGTCCCGGGCGGGATCTCCTGGTCGCAGCCGGGGCAGCGGTAGTACCGACCCGGGGTGCCGGCCACCGTCTGGACCACCCACTCCTCGCCCTGGTAGCTCTCCGTCCGGCGCAGCGAACCGCCGAGCGGGGCCGGTTGCCCGACGCTCCGATCGGCGGAGCTGCTGGTCCGGTTGCGGCGCGGAGACACGATGTTCACCTCTCGGTGGGGACGCGGTTCACTCTCCAGATTACGGTCGGCGAGCGGAGGGACCGGCAGCGCGTCGCCCCCGGACGCACAGCGACCTTTATCACGGCCCGGTCGGCCACCGGTGGGATTTCGGTGAGATCCACCCGTTCTTCAGTGAAATAGGCCGAGTTGAGTGCCAATGGCACATGACATGGGTTACTCACGTGGAGACAGAGCGGGGCTCGCAACAGCCTGCGCGCACCCGAGGAGGGCATTTCCGTGACCCAGACCAGCGCCACCGCCGGCGTCCACCCCGGCCCTGACGCCGACCACGCGCCACGCACCGACCGGACCGGCCGCGGCCACCGGACACCCCTGGCCGACCGGCCGCTCACGCTGCCCCCGGCACCCGCCGCCGAGCGCGGTGGCAGCCATCCGGCGGCCCAGGACACCATCCGGGTCGGTGCCTTCCTGCTGTCGGCCCAGTTCCCCGGCCAGTGCCACGCCCAGGCCCTGGAGCGGACGGTGGCGGCCACCATGGCCGCGGAACGGGCCGGGCTGGACGCCGTCTGGCTGGCCGAGCACCACTTCGTGCCGTACGGGGTCTGCCCGAACGCCGCCACCCTGGCCGCGCTGCTGCTCGGCCGGACCCGGCGGATCCAGCTCGGCACCGCCGTGAGCGTGCTCTCCACCACGCACCCGGTGGCGCTCGGCGAGCAGGCCGCGCTGCTGCACCTCACCTCGGGCGGCCGCTTCACCGTCGGCGTCGGGCGCGGCGGGCCCTGGATCGACCTGGCGGTCTTCGGCGGCGGGGTGGCCGCCTACGAGGAGGGCTTCGCCGAGCGCCTCGACCTGCTGCTGAACTTCCTGCGCGGCTCCCGGGTGCGCGGCGACGGCCCGCAGTTCAACTTCCCCGAGGTCCCGGTGGTCCCCCGGGCGGTGGAGCCGACCCGGCTGGGCGGGCGTGAACTGGCCGACTGGCTGGGCCTGCAGGCCGAGCCCGCGCTGCGCTTCCCGCGCCAGCGCACCGAACAGGCCACCGCCCCCTCGGCCGGTGACCCGAGCGCCGCCGGGCCGCCCGTGGTGGTCGCCTGCACCTCGCCCGCCAGCGTCGAACTGGCCGCCCGGCGCGGGCTGCCGATGCTGCTCGGGATGCACTCGGGGGACGAGGACAAGCAGTTGATGCTCAGCGCCTACCGGACCGCCTGGCGGGCCTGCGGGCGCGGCGAGGAGCAGTTGGCCCGGGTGGAGCGCGAGCACGTGGCGGCCGGGGTGGCGCAGGTGGCCGACCGCACGCCGGCGGCGCGGGCCACCCTGCTGCGGGCGATGCCCGGCTGGTTCGAGTACGGGCTCGGCGCGCACCGCACGGTGGACGGGCGGGAGCGCAAGATGCGCGATCCGCACGCGTACACCGAGTTGCTCTGCGACCTGCACGCGGTGGGCACCCCGCGGCAGTGTGCGGACCGGCTGCTCAGCACCGCCGAGCGGACCGGGATCCGGCGCTTCGCGCTGCTCGCCGAGGGCTCGGGCGACCACGTGGGCACCCTGGAGAACATCGCCCGGCTCGGTGCCGAGGTGCTGCCCCAGCTGAGCTGAGAGGCCGCTCTGACGGCCGGTCAGGACGATCGGCCGCCACCGACGAAACGTGGCGGCCGATCGCGCTGACGGCTCAACAGTCGCGCAGTTCCGGCGACTGGTTCAGCAACTGGGCCCGGACCGAGGTGAACCGCCGGTGGCGCTCCTCGGCCTCGTAGCCCGGACCGAAGACCGCCACCCGGTGGCAGTTCTGGAAGGCCAGCTTGACCCCGAAGTGCCGTTGCAGGGCACCGCGGATGGCGTCACTCGCCATCGCCCGCAGCAACTGGCCGCGCGCCTGCTCGCTCGGTGGCGGGACCTGATTGTCCGCGAAGCCGGTGCCGTCGACCCCCATCTGGGCGACGAGCGAGCTGATCAGGTCCCAGGCATAAGGCAGGGACGTACGGACGCAGTCGACGAACTCCCGCTCGTCGACCTCGCCTCGCTCGGCCTTCTCCAGAAGGGCCGGTGAGACGTCGAGCGACATGGGTTCTCCTCTCGCGGTCCACCGCGCGCACCTCGCGCGGGTGGTGGTGCCAAGTGCGGATGGTGCCAGGTGCGATTGGTGCGATTGCTTCGTTCGGTGCGATTGGCAGGACTGGTGCGGATTGTGCTGATCCGGTGCGTTCGATTCCGTGCCGTGCTCAGTCGGTTGACCCCGGTCAGGGGCGCGCCGGTCGGACCCGGCGTGGGGCGGTACCGCAGCGGTCGGCGCCCCTGACAGGGCGGACGCGGCTGTGACCAGGTTGGCAGCCCAGGACCGACAAAACTCGTGAATGTCACAATTGCCGTTGAACTAGGCGCCAACGCGGCCAGAATGGCTGAAACCACTCCGGTGATGGCGTTACCGGCCCACCTCCACACTCCATCCCCGTTTGGCTACGCGGGCGTTCGAAGGCGTCACCCAACGTAGCGGTCTGCGCGCACAGACGCCAGACTTCGGGAGCCACAGACTCCCGGGTTCCCATGGTTCGCCCGCTTCTACTCCCCGGCACGCCTCTCGGATCGACTCGCTTCAATTGGCTCCGCCTGCCCCGATCGTTCGACCGCGCGTCTCGCCGAAGCGCCCTGGAGTGCCGGGAATCCCGTCCGCAGTTGAACACCCGCCGGGAACATTGACGCACCGAGCGTTGTTCTACGGTCACCTCACGTGATCGCGCTCGAGGGCCGCTCGGGAGCGCCTAGGCTTGCCCCCATGCGTCTTGTCATCGCCCGTTGCTCCGTCGACTACGCCGGTCGACTCTCCGCCCACCTGCCCTCCGCGACCCGGCTGATCCTGGTCAAGGCCGACGGAAGCGTGAGCATCCACGCCGACGACCGCGCCTACAAGCCGCTGAACTGGATGTCTCCGCCGTGCAGCCTCAAGGAGGGTGACGGCTCGTGGACGGTGGTGAACAAGGCGGGCGAGAAGCTGATCATCACCCTGGAGGAGGTCCTGCACGACTCCTCCCACGAGCTGGGCGTCGACCCCGGCCTGATCAAGGACGGGGTCGAGGCACACCTGCAGGAGTTGCTGGCCGACCGGATGGAGGTGCTCGGCGCCGGCTGGTCGCTGGTCCGCCGGGAGTACCCGACCGCCATCGGCCCGGTCGACATCCTGTGCCGGGACGCGGCGGGCGCCAGCGTCGCGGTGGAGATCAAGCGCCGCGGCGAGATCGACGGCGTCGAGCAACTGACGCGCTACCTGGAACTGCTCAACCGCGACCCGCTGCTCGCCCCGGTCAAGGGCATCTTCGCCGCGCAGGAGATCAAGCCCCAGGCCCGGGTCCTGGCCACGGACCGGGGGATCGACTGCGTGGTGCTGGACTACGACGCGCTGCGCGGGATCGACGACGACAAGCTGAAGCTGTTCTGATCCTCCGTCAGGTCAAGTGGTCGTCGGGGACGGCGACGTGGTGGTCGGCGTAGGCGTCGGGGTCGGCGTCGGTGTGGGAGTGGGCGTCGGCGTCGGGGTGGGCGCCTTGGTGGTCGGCGGCGGCGAACTGGGCGCCGGGGTGGTCGGCACCGGCGGCGGCGCCCATGGGGTGGTCGGCCCCGGCTGCCCCGGGGTCGGCTTGGTAGGCACACCCGTCGTCGAGCCGCTGTCGCTCGGGCGGGCCGTCGGCGTCGCCGTGCGCCCCTTCGAGGCGCTGGCGCTCGGGCTGACCGACACCGAGGCGGAGGCGGCGGGCGACGCGGATCCGGACGCGCTGCCGGACGCGGACGCCGTCCCCGGGGCCGACCCGCTGCCGCCGGCCGACGCGGTCGGCACGGCGCCACCCGAGCCCCCCACGTTCAGCATGTTCCCGCTCACACCCGTGCCGCCGCCCGTCGGAGCGGCACCGCCCCCGGAGACGCCGAGCGCCACCGCCGTGCCCACCGCGCTCAGCGCGACGAACCCGCCGACGGCCAGCAGCGCGTTCCGCCGCGACCAGCCGCGCAGCAGTCCGGCCGGCGGCCAGGAGCGCTGGGCCAGCACCCGGATCACCGGGCGACGGATCGCCTGGGTCTCGGCCTCCGGCTCCACCGGCTCCCGCTCGGCCTCCTGAAGCAGCGTCAGCAGCCGACGCGAGGCCGCCAGTTGCCGGCTGTCCCCGGCCGCCCCGCGCAGCCCGCAGGCCGCCTCCAGCGCGCTCCTGGCCGCCGCCTGGGCCGCCGGGTCGCCGTCCGCCAGACAGAGCCGGTACGCCCCCAGCTCGTGCTGGAACCAGGCCTCCTCACGCGAGTGCCCGCTCTGCCGGGCCACCCCGAGCCCGAGCTCCAGCACCTGCCGCCAGGCGCCCCAGCGCAGCGTCAGGGCGAGCGCGGGGGCCGCCGCACGGGCCAGGTGCAGCACCGCGTCGGTGCGACCCGCGGTCCGGTCGGCTTGCAGCGCGCCCAGCACCACCTCCGCCTCGGCGGCGATCTGCGCGGTGCTCACCGAGCCGTGGCCGACCCACCAGGAGAAGTGCTGCGCCGCACCCTGGGTGCTCCGCTCGTCGGGGCCCCAGTGCGCCGCGAGCGCCTTCAGCACGCCCGCGGTGAGCCGGTGGTGGCCGCCGATCGACTCGGCGAGCCCGCACTCCGCCAGCTCGCGCAGCGCGCTCTCGCCGTGGTCGACATCGATCAGCGCGGGCAGGTGCGGCGCGGTCGGGCACTCGCCGCCCAGCGCCACGGCCAGCCGCAGCACGGCCTCGGCCGCCCCGCTGAGGCCCTCGATCAGCAGCAGCGTGGGCGCGGCGGCCTCGGCCACCGTGGGCAGCGGCACCGAGGCGCGCAGCTCGGCCTCGCGCACCGCCGGGTCCTGGTCCGCCGGGGCGCCGTCCGGGGCGCCGCCGAACAGCCGCTGCCGGTCCTCCTCGGCCGCCAGCAGGGTGTCCACCACCAGGTCGCGCCGGCGCAGCAGCGCGGCGGCCTGGACGAAGCGCAGCGGCAGGCCCTGGGACTCGAACCAGAGGTCGACCGCCCAGGCCCGCTCGGCCTCGTCCAGCAGCCGCCCGGCCAGCCGTGCGGTGAGCGCCAGGCAGGCGGGCCTGGTCAGCCCGCCGATCGTGTGGTCCTCCAGCCGTGAGTCGGGCGGCAGCACGCCGGCCGCACCGGCCGCCGGCGCCACCACGAAGGCGCACTCGGGGGCGCGGGCCAGCAGCTCCTCCAGCTCGGGGCCGCGCTGGGCGATCTCGTCGATCACCACGATCGCGCCCACCCCGGCCAGCAGCTCGGGCAGTTGGGCGCGGTCGGGCCGGAAGCCGGGCGCCTGGTAGGCGGCCGCGAAGAGGTCCTGCAGTAGGTCGTCGGCGTCCCGCCGGTGGCCGCAGAGCTGGATCACGCCGTGCGGGGCCAGCTCGCCCGCGCCCGCGACCACCGCGGCCAGCAGCGCGCTGCGCCCGGACCCCGGCTCGCCGAGCAGCCGGATCGAGCGGCCCTCGGCCAGCTTGCCGAGCAGCTGGGCGACCTCGGCCTCGCGGTCCAGCAGCGGCAGGTCGCCGGGGCCCGAGCCGAGGGCCAGCGGACCGACCGCCGGGGTCGGCCCCGGGCCGGCGGCGGCGCGGCCGACCTGGCGCTGCCCGCCGGTCGGCCGGCGACGCGGCGCAGGACGGTACTCGGGCGGGCAGGGCTGGATGTCGGCGCCGTCCGGGCCGCCGACGGTCACCAGGTAGCGCCCGGCGACGAGGTCGCCCGATCGCCCGCGCAGATTCTCCTGCCCGACATCACCGGATGGCTGTGCCACGATGTGCTCCGCCTGTGCTCCGCCGGGCGGCCACCGGCCGCCGGCCGCCTTGAGGGACCGGACCGCCGCAGCGCAGTCAGTGCGCGTTCGACGGCCGACGGACCGTCGCACCGCTCGCGGCGGCATCGCTCCGGCGGGGCCGGCGGCGAATCGAACGGTCCTGTCGAGCGCAGACTCTCGCACATCCGGGCCCCGCCGTGCAGAGCCGACCCCGGTCCGTTACCCGGCCGGGACTCAGTGCAGTGGCGCGATCACCGAGGGCAGCGCCGGCTGGCCCGGCGCGCCGCCCGGCAGGGTGGCCCCGCACGGGTCGGCCACCGCACCCTCCACCGCGAGGATCCGGTGCAGCCGGGTGGCCACCAGCAGCCGCTGCAGCTGCGGCGGCACCTCCCGCAGCACCAGGCGGCGGCCGAGCCGGCCGGCCCGCCGATGGGTGCCCATGATGACGCCCAGCCCGGTGGCGTCCCAGGAGTCCAGCGCCCGTAGGTCGAGCACCAGGTCTCCGGTGCTGCCGTCGTCGACCGCCTGGTGCAGCCGGGCCCGCGCGTCGGCCGCGCCTCGCACGTCCAGCCGGCCTTCCAGGGCCAGGACAGTGTGCCCGCCGAACCCGGGGTACGCCACGATGCGCACGCTGTCCTCCTTCAGGTCTGAGAGCCCCACCATCTGACGCCGGACCAGCGGTCCAGGTTGCTGCTCCCCGGGCCGATCTGAAGCAACTTCACTCGTCCGAGGGAATATACGCAGCCGCACCTGGGGCGCACGCTCGATTACCGCGCAAATCACCCATCTGCGGCACATGCCGTGAGCAAGCTCACCCGCGCCCCCGTACAGGGAGCGGGGTGGGCCGCCCTCAGGCCTTGTGGTTGTAGAAGCCCTGGCCGCTCTTGCGGCCCAGGTCCCCCGCCGTGACCATCCGGGCCATGATCTCGGGAGCGGCGAACTTCTCGTCCTGGGTCTCCTCGTAGATGTTCCGCGCGGCGTGCAGCAGGATGTCCACGCCGGTCAGGTCGGCGGTCTGCAGCGGGCCCATCGGGTGGCCGAAGCCCAGGCGGCAGGCGGTGTCGATGTCCTCGGCGGTGGCCACCCCGGACTCGTAGAGCTTGGCGGCCTCCACCACCAGCGCGGTGATCAGGCGGGTGGTGATGAAGCCGGCCACGTCACGGTTGACCACGACCACCTCCTTGCCCACCCCCTCGGCGAAGGCGCGCGCGGTGGCCAGCGCGGCGTCGCTGGTCTTGTAGCCGCGGACCAGCTCGACCAGGCGCATCAGCGGCACCGGCGAGAAGAAGTGCACGCCGACCACGGACTCCGGGCGCTCGGTGACGGCGGCGATCCGGGTGATCGGGATGGCCGAGGTGTTGCTGCCCAGCACCGCGCCGTCCTTGGCCAGCTTGTCCAGCTCGCGGAAGACGGCCTCCTTGACCTCCAACTGCTCGAAGACGGCCTCGATCACGATGTCCGCCTCGCCGATCGCGGCCAGGTCGGTGGTGGTGGTGATCCGGCCGAGCGCGGCGGTGGCCTCGTCGGCGGTGAGCTTGCCCTTGCTGACGAACTTCTCGTACGAGGCCTCGATGGCGTCCAGGCCGCGCCGCAGCGCCTGCTCGGTGACGTCCCGCAGCACCACCGGGTGACCGGCCTGCGCGGACACCTGCGCGATGCCCGCGCCCATGAGTCCGGCGCCGATCACGGCGATCTGCTGACGCTGCGTGGGTACGTTGCTCATGGCTGCTTCTCCCGAAGTCCCGTCCAGGCGTGCTCCGGGGCAGGGTTCTCCCCCGACCTTCGGCCGGGAGGTACGCCCGATGCCGGGAGCCGCGCCGCTCACCGCTCGGACTGTAGTGCCCCGGGCCGGGCCGTGGGGTGATTGGCGGGTGTGATCTGTGTCAGGCCCCAGGGCGCTCCGGGACGGCGGGCAGCACCACACCCAAGTCCTGGGCCAGGATCGCCGCCTGGACCCGGCTGCGCAGCTCCAGCTTGGCCAGGATCCGGCTCACGTGGGTCTTGGTGGTGGCCTCCGCCATGGCCAGCCGGCGGGCGATCTGCCCGTTGCTCAGCCCCGCGCCGATCGCCGCGAACACCTCGCGCTCGCGCTGGGTCAGGGTGGCCAGCCCCGCCGGATCGCCGCGCTCGGGCCGGGCGAAGGTGCTGATCAGCCGTCGGGTGACGGACGGCGCGAGCATGCCGTCGCCGCGCGCCACCGTGCGGATGCCCTCGATCAGGGTCTCCGCCTCCAGGTCCTTGAGCAGGAAGCCGGCCGCGCCGGCCCGCAGCGCGCCGTGCACGTACTCGTCGAGGTCGAAGGTGGTCAGCACCAGCACCTGGGCGGCGCCGGCGGCGGTGATCCGCCGGGTCGCCGCGACACCGTCCAGCCGGGGCATCTGAACGTCCATCAGCACCACGTCAGGGCGCAGCTCCAGCGCCAGGCTGACGGCCTGTTCGCCGTCGGCCGCCTCGCCGACCACCGAGAAGTCCGGTTCGGCCCGCAGGATCATCACCAGGGCGGCCCGGACCGCCGCCTGATCCTCCGCCACCAGGATCCGGATCGTCATCTGCGCTCCCCCTCGTCCACCGCGGCCGGCCCCACCGGCAGCACCGCGCGTACCCGCCACAACTCGCCCACCGGGCCGGCCTCGAAGCTACCGCCGAGCAGCTGGGCCCGCTCCCCCATGCCGACCAGACCCGCCCTGGCGCCGGGCAGCGTGCGGCCCGCGTCGGGCCGGTACGGGCTGTCCACCGCGATCTCCACCCGCTCCGGGCAACTGGACAGCCGCAGCCGCACGGTGCCGCGCCCGGCGTGCTTGAGCGCGTTGGTGAGCGACTCCTGGACGATGCGGTAGGCGGCCAGGTCGACCGGCGCGGGCAGTTCGCCGTGGTCGCCGTCCAGCGAGGTCTCGAAGTCCAGCCCGGCGGCCGGCCCGGCGGCCCGGGCCTGGGCCAGCAGGCTGTCCAACGCCTCCAGCCGGGGCGCCCGATGGTCGGCGGGGAGCTCCTGGTCGGCCCGCAACAGGCCGATCATGCGACGCATCTCGGCCAACCCCTGCACGCTGTTCTCCCGGATCACCGCGAGCGCGGCCACCAGCGGATCCTCCTGCGGACGCTGCTGGCGGCGGGCCAGCGACTGCGCGCCGGTGGCGTGGATGGCGATCGCCGAGAGGTGGTTGGCCACCACGTCGTGCAGCTCGCGGGCCATCCGGGCCCGCTCGGCGGCCACCGCGCCGCGCCGGTCCAGCTCGGCCAGCAGCGTGGTCTGCTCGGCCCGCAGCCGCTCGGTCTCGGCCTGGTCGCGGTGTCTGCGGACCAGCACGGCGGTCCAGACCGGGGCGAGGAAGATCAGCGCCGCCCAGACCACCGCCCCCAGCGCGTTGCCGATCGTGGTGTGGCTCGCGATGACACCGGCGATCGCCAGGGTCATGCCCGCCCCGGTCAGCTGCAGGACCAGCGGCGTGCGGCGCGGGCCGTAGAGGGTGCCGGCGTAGAGCAGGTCGGTGTACATGATCACGGTGGCCGTCAGGATCCCGCCGAACGTCCCGGCCAGGAAGATCAGGCCGCCGAGCGTGACCGTCAGGATCGGCCGGCGGCGCCGGAACAGTTCCAGCACCGCCATCGCCAGCAGGGAGGCCAGCCGCAGCCAGGGCGAGACGTGCTCGCCCTCGTTGTACGCGTGGCCGGCGAGCATCAGCAGCCCGCCGCAGAGGCCGGACGCGGCGATCGCCAGGTCGACCTGGCGCGGCGTGAGGTGGAGCGGGGTGAGGCGGAGCGGTAGCACGGCCCCATCCCACCACTTCGCCGCGTCCGTTGGCTGTACATCGAAGGTTGCAGCCTGCGCTCCACCCTTGCGACGAGGGACCGACTAGCGGTTCTCCCCCGGCACCCAGAGCACGTCCCCGCGCTCCTTGTTGGCCGTCCTGGCCAGGATGAAGAGCAGATCGGAGAGCCGGTTGAGGTACTTGGCGGTCAGCGGGTTGACGCTCTCCCCGTGCTCCTCGATCGCCGCCCAGGTGGCCCGCTCCGCCCGCCGCACCACGGTGCAGGCCAGGTGCAGGTAGGCCGCCCCGGGGGTGCCGCCCGGCAGGATGAAGCTGCGCAGCTTCTCCAACTCGGCGTTGTAGCGGTCGCAGTCGGCTTCCAGCCGGTCGATGTAGCCCTGCTCGACCCGCAGCGGCGGGTACTTGGGGTCCGCCACCACCGGGGTGGACAGGTCGGCCCCGACGTCGAAGAGGTCGTTCTGGATCCGGGTCAGCACCGCGACCAGGTCCTCGGCCAGCGCCCCGGCGGCGATCGCCACCCCGAGCGCGGCGTTGGCCTCGTTGGCGTCCGCGTAGGCGAGCAGTCGCGGATCGGTCTTGGTCGTGCGGCTCATGTCACCGAGCGCGGTGGTGCCGTCATCGCCGGTGCGGGTGTAGATGCGCGTGAGGTTGACCATGGGACGAAGCCTACTCAGGCCTCTCCGGCCGACTACGCGACGTTGACCCGCTGCCCGGGCGGGGCCGCCTCCAGCCAGGCGAGGAAGCCGGTGAGCGCGTCGTCGCTCATCGCCAGCTCCAGCGGGACGCCGTTGTGCAGGCAGCGCAGCACGACGGAGTTGGAGAGCAGGGCGAGTTCCTCCTGGCCCTCGGGGTAGCGGCGGCCGAGCACCTCGATCTCGCGGCGGGGCAGCACCTTGCGGGGGCGGGGGGCGTAGGAGAAGACCCGGAACCACTCGATGTGGTCGCCGCTGTAGCGCCCGATACCGAAAACCCACCCCTTGCCGTCGGTCGCGGGGACCGGGGCTGAGGTGGGCTGTCCGTTCTCGTCGAGATCGGGGAGGGTCGAGGCGTCGGCCGGCATTTTCAGGCGGTAACTGCAGTCGAAGGTGCCGCCGACCCGCTGGATGAGGCGGCGGCGTACCGCGAACGCCACCAGGCCGACCACCCCCAGGGCCACGACCGCCGCGCACACCACAAGGGCGAGGACCATGCTCACCGACCTCCTCGCTACCCGCATCCCCGTTTTGCCGGTCGTATCAACGAAACAACGGCACTGTCCCTACCAACCGATACGACAGTCCCGGGGTCACGCTCACGCGTCCCCGGGACCGTCGGTCAAACCATTGTGCGAACCGCTGTGCGAAACCTCAGGCGGCCTTGCGGCCGGCCGCGACGAGGCGAACCTCGGCGCGCCGCTCGGCGTGCGCGTCGCTCTCGCTCTTGGCGAGCTCCAGCGCACGCTCCGCGCGGTTCACATCGATCTCGTCGGCCAGCTCGGCGATCTCCGCGAGCAGAGACAGCTTGTTGTCGGCGAACGAGATGAAGCCACCGTGCACGGCGGCGATGACGGTGCCGCCATCGGTCGTGCGGATGGTGACCGGGCCGGACTCCAGCACGCTCAGCACCGGGGTGTGACCCGGCATGATGCCGGTGTCACCGGAAGCCGTGCGGGCGACAACGATGGTGGCCGCACCGGACCACACCTTGCGGTCGGCTGCGACCAGCTCGACGTGCAGCTCAGCCAACGTGGGCTCCTAGGCTCTTGCAACGCCCGATTTCTCGGGAGTTTCGGTAAGAATAACGGGCTCGCACCCCTGGCATGAAACGAGGAGCGCGGAGATGACCGGAATCACAGCCCTCGTGCCATGAGGGGTGGTCCCCAGGATGCGGGAACCACCCCTCATGGTCACTCACGGCTGAGCGGCCGGTTACTTCTTGGCCAGCTCGGCGATGTTCTTCTCGAGGTCCTCGATGCCACCGCACATGAAGAAGGCCTGCTCCGGAGCGGAGTCGTACTTGCCGTCCGCGATGCGGTTGAAGGCCTCGATGGTCTCCGACAGCGGCACGGTCGAACCCTCGACACCGGTGAACTGCTTCGCCACGTAGGTGTTCTGCGAGAGGAAGCGCTCGATCCGGCGGGCCCGCTGCACCGTGATCTTGTCCTCTTCGGACAGCTCGTCGATGCCGAGGATCGCGATGATGTCCTGCAGGTCCTTGTACTTCTGCAGGATGCCCTTGATGCGCATCGCCGTGTCGTAGTGGTCCTGCGCGATGTAGCGCGGGTCCAGGATGCGGGACGTGGAGTCCAGCGGGTCGACGGCCGGGTAGATGCCCTTCTCCGAGATCGGGCGCGACAGCACGGTGGTCGCGTCCAGGTGGGCGAAGGTGGTGGCCGGGGCCGGGTCGGTCAGGTCGTCCGCGGGGACGTAGATCGCCTGCATCGAGGTGATCGAGTGACCGCGGGTCGAGGTGATGCGCTCCTGCAGGAGGCCCATCTCGTCGGCCAGGTTCGGCTGGTAACCCACCGCGGAGGGCATCCGGCCGAGCAGGGTCGACACCTCGGAACCGGCCTGGGTGAACCGGAAGATGTTGTCGATGAAGAGCAGCACGTCCTGGCTCATCACATCGCGGAAGTACTCCGCCATGGTCAGCGCGGACAGGGCGACCCGCAGGCGGGTGCCCGGCGGCTCGTCCATCTGGCCGAAGACCAGCGCGGTCTTGTCCAGAACGTTGGAGTCGATCATCTCCTGGATCAGGTCGTTGCCCTCACGGGTACGCTCCCCGACGCCGGCGAAGACCGAGACGCCACCGAAGTTGGCGGCGACGCGGTAGATCATCTCCTGGATCAGCACGGTCTTGCCGACACCGGCACCACCGAACAGGCCGATCTTGCCACCACGCACGTACGGGGTGAGCAGGTCGATGACCTTGATGCCGGTCTCGAACATCTCGGTCTTCGACTCGAGGTCCGCGAAGTTCGGCGCCTTGCGGTGGATCGGCCAGCGCGTGGTGACCTGGGCGTTGAACTCCGCCGGGTCCGCGTTGAGCACGTCACCGAGGGCGTTGAAGACCTTGCCCTTGGTGATCTCGCCGACCGGGACGGAGATCGGGGAGCCGGTGTCGGAGACCGCGGCACCGCGGACCAGGCCGTCGGTCGGCTGCATCGAGATGGCCTTGACCAGGCCGTCGCCCAGGTGCTGGGCGACCTCGAGGGTCAGCGTCTTCTTGCCCGAGCCGTCGGGGTTGTCCACCTCGACGTGCAGGGCGTTGAACATGTCCGGAATGGCGTCGACGGGGAACTCCACGTCGACGACCGGGCCGATGACCCGGGCGACGCGGCCCGTGGCCAGTCCGGCGCCCGTCGGCTCAACAGTGGTGGTCATACTCATTCGCTCCCCGCGCTAGCGTCGGCCAGCGCGTTGGCGCCACCGACGATCTCGCTGATTTCCTGGGTGATCTCGGCCTGACGGGCCGAGTTGGCAAGCCGCGTCAGCGACTTGATGAGCTCGCCGGCATTGTCGGTCGCGCTCTTCATGGCACGCCGGCGGGCGGCGTGCTCGGAAGCGGCCGACTGCAGCAGCGCGTTGTAGATCCGGCTCTCCACGTACCGCGGCAGCAGGGCGTCCAGGACGCCCTCCGCCGACGGCTCGAAGTCGTAGAGCGGGAAGATCTCCGTCTTGGCCGGCTTGTCGTCGCTGAGCTGGACCTCGTCCAGCTTCAGCGGCAGCAGCCGGGCGTCGACGGCGGTCTGCGTCAGCATCGACAGGAACTTCGTCGAGACCAGGTGCAGCTCGTCCACCCCGCCGGTCTCGGCCGTGAAGGCCTCGATCAGCGTGGCGGCCACCGTCTTGGCGTCGCCGTAGGTCGGCTTGTCCGAGAAGCCCGTCCACGACTGCGCGACCGGCAGGTTGCGGAAGCCGTAGTACTGGACACCCTTGCGACCCGCGATGTAGGTGACCACCTCCTTGCCCTCAGCCTTCAGCCGGGCGGTCAGCGCGACCGCCTGCTTGATGGCGTTGGTGGAGTAGCCGCCGGCCAGACCGCGGTCGGCCGTCAGCAGCAGGACCGCGGCCCGGCTCGCGTTCGGCTTCTCGTGGGTGAGCGGGTGCTTGGCGTTGGACCGGGTGGCCACCGCCGTCACCGCCCGGGTCAGCTCATCGGCGTACGGAGTGGAGGCGGCCACCGCGCGCTGCGCCTTGACGATGCGCGACGCGGAGATCATCTCCATCGCCTTGGTGATCTTCTTCGTCGCGGTGACAGAGCGGATCCGGCGCTTGTAGACCCGAAGCTGTGCTCCCATGGGTCGTTACGTCCTTTCCCTCGCTACCGGACTCAGGCCTGCTCGGAGAGCAGCTTGCCATCAGCCGTCGTGAAGCCCAGCTTGAAGGCCGTGATCGCCTCGGTCAGCGCGTCGACCGTGCCGTCCTCCAGCTTCGAGGTCTCCACGATGCCGCTGAGGACCGGCTTGTGCTCGATCCGCAGGAAGTCGAGGAACTCGCGCTCGAAGCGGCGGATGTCGGCGACCGGGACGTCGTCCAGCTTGCCGGTGGTGCCGGCCCAGATGGAGACGACCTGCTCCTCGACCGGGAACGGCTGGTACTGACCCTGCTTCAGCAGCTCGACCATGCGGGCGCCGCGCTCCAGCTGGGACTTGGAGGCCGCGTCCAGGTCGGAACCGAAGGCGGCGAACGCCTCCAGCTCGCGGTACTGGGCGAGGTCCAGGCGCAGCCGGCCGGCCACCGACTTCATGGCCTTGATCTGGGCGGAGCCACCGACGCGGGAGACCGAGATGCCGACGTTCACGGCCGGGCGGATGCCGGCGTTGAACAGGTCGGACTCCAGGAAGCACTGGCCGTCGGTGATCGAGATGACGTTGGTCGGGATGTACGCCGAGACGTCGTTGGCCTTGGTCTCGATGATCGGCAGGCCGGTCATCGAGCCGGCACCCAGCTCGTCGGAGAGCTTGGCGCAGCGCTCCAGCAGGCGGGAGTGCAGGTAGAAGACGTCACCCGGGTAGGCCTCGCGGCCCGGCGGACGGCGCAGCAGCAGGGAGACGGAGCGGTAGGCCTCGGCCTGCTTCGACAGGTCGTCGAAGATGATCAGGACGTGCTTGCCGTCGTACATCCACTCCTGGCCGATGGCCGAACCGGTGTACGGGGCCAGGTACTTGAAGCCGGCCGGGTCGGAGGCGGGAGCGGCCACGATGGTGGTGTACTCCAGCGCGCCGGCCTCCTCCAGGGCGCCGCGGACGGCGGCGATGGTGGAGCCCTTCTGGCCGACGGCGACGTAGATGCAGCGGACCTGCTTCTTCGGGTCGCCGGAGCGCCAGTTGTCCTTCTGGTTGATGATCGTGTCGATCGCCACCGCGGTCTTGCCGGTCTGGCGGTCGCCGATGATCAGCTGGCGCTGGCCGCGGCCGATCGGGGTCATCGCGTCGATCGCCTTGATGCCGGTCTGCATCGGCTCGTGCACCGACTTGCGGACCATGACACCGGGGGCCTGCAGCTCCAGGGCGCGGCGGCCGGTGGCGGTGATCTCGCCCAGGCCGTCGATCGGGGCGCCCAGCGGGTCCACGACACGGCCGAGGTAGCCGTCGCCGACCGGCACCGAGAGGATCTCGCCGGTGCGGTGCACCGTCTGACCCTCCTCGATCCCGCTGAACTCACCGAGGATGACGACACCGATCTCGCGGGTGTCGAGGTTCAGCGCGAGGCCGAGGGTGCCGTCCTCGAACTTCAGCAGCTCGTTGGCCATGACCGAGGGCAGACCCTCGACATGGGCGATACCGTCCGCCGCGCCAGTGACCGTGCCGACCTCTTCACGCGAGGCGGCGTCCGGCTGGTACGACTGGACGAAGTCGGCCAGTGCGGACCGGATCTCCTCCGGCCGGATCGTAAGCTCCGCCATCAGGCTTCCCTGCTCTCCTAGGTTGCGATCCTCGGCCCGCCCAAGGAGGGCCGCAAGTATTCGATCCTCGGCCGGTGCTGTTGGACCGGCCGTTCGTATGTGCCGGCTGTCCCGTGGGATGGGACCGGCGCCCGACCGAGGGTCGGATGTGCTGTGCGGGTGGCTCAGCCTTCGAGGGCCTGGCGAGCGCCTTCGAGGCGGCTCGACACGGTGCCGTCGATGATCTCGTCACCGATCTGCACCCGGACACCGCCGACGACCTCGGGGTCGACGTCGATGTTCAGGAGCACCGCCCGGCCGTACAGCTTGGCCAGCGCGCCGGCGAGGCGCTGCTTCTGGCCGTCGCTCAACGGGACCGCGGTGGTGACCAGGGCCACCACGCGGTCACGGCGGTCGGCGGCGAGCTTGGAGTAGGACTCCAGGCCCTGCTCCAGGCTACGACCACGCGGGTGGGTGACCAGAGAAGTGACCAGACGGACGGTGCCCGGCAGGGCCCGGTCGCCGAGCAGCTTCTTGACCAGCCCCGCCTTGGCGGCGGCGGTGGCCTTCGGCTCGGTCAGCGCGGCGCGCAGCTCGTGCGAGCCGGCCACGATCCGGCCGAACCGGAAGAGCTCGTCCTCCAGGTCGTCCAGCTTGCCCGCCTGCTCCGCGGCGATGACCTCGGCGTAGGCGGCCAGCTGCTCGACCGAGTCGACCAGGTCGCGCGAACCGGACCAGCGGGACCGGGCCAGGCCGGCGACCAGGTCGACGGTCTCGCCCGACACCTGGCCACCGAGCAGCGAGGTGACCAGCCCGGCCTTGTCCTGACCGGACCGCGAGGGGTCGGTCAGGACCCGGCGCAGCGAGACCTCGCGGTCCAGCAGCACCGTGACGGAGCCGAGCTCCTCGGCGAGCTTGGCCGCGTCCACCGAGGTGTTGTCGGTCAGGCTGTCGAGGTTCTCGCGACCCGCGGCGAGTGCTTCGCGGCTGGCGCCGATCACTTGGCGACCGCCGCGCTCGCGTCGGCCTTGGCCTCCAGGTCACCGAGGAAGCGGTCGATCACGCCGCTCTGCCGGGCGTGGTCCTCCAGGGACTCACCCACGATGCGGGAGGCCAGCTGCGAAGCGAGCGACCCCACGTCCTGGCGCAGGGCGGCAGTCGCCTGCTTCTTGTCGGCCTCGATCTGCGCGTGGCCGGCCGCGACGATGGCCTCGCGCTGGCGCTGGCCCTCCTCGCGCATCTCGCCGATCAGGGCAGCGCCCTGCTCGCGAGCGTGCTCGGTGATCCGAGCGGCCTCGTGACGCGCCTCGGCGAGCTCGGCGCGGTACTGCTCAAGCAGGGCCTGAGCCTCGGCCTGTGCGGCCTCGGCGCGCTCCATGCCGCCCTCGATCTGGTCCCGGCGCTCCGCCAGCACCTTCTCGATGCTGGGGAGGAGCTTCTTGCCGAGCAGACCGAAGACCACGAAGAAGCAGATCAGGCCGATGATGAGCTCAGGCGTCTTGGGGATGAGGGGGTTGAAATCCTCAGCCGCCAACATCGTGAGCGACATATCTGGACCTTCCGTCCGGTGGGGTAACGGCAGGATTACTTGGTGCCGTAGACGAACGGCATGACGATGCCGATCAGGGCGAGCGCCTCGGTCAGCGCGAACCCGATGAACATGTTCGAGCGGATCAGGTTGGCAGCCTCGGGCTGGCGGGCCATGGCCTGCACACCGTTGCCGAAGATCAGACCGACACCGATGCCGGGGCCGATCGCGGCGAGACCGTAGCCGACCGACGCGATGGAGCCGTTGACCGAAGCGAGGTGCTCGACGAGTGCCATCTCTTGTGTCCTTTGCAGGGTGGTGAGCCGGTGGTGGTTGGCCACCGGACGATTCAGAGGGGAGGTGTGGCCGAGGGCCGCAACCGGCTCAGTGCGCTTCTTCCAGCGCACCGGCGATGTAGCTGCTGGCCAGCGTCACGAAGATGTAGGCCTGCAGGAACTGGACCAGCAACTCGAACGCGGTCAGGCCCAGGGTCACCACGAACGAGGTGGTCCCGTACAGCGCGCCCAGGCTCGGGCTCAGCAGGTACCAGGTCGCGACGGAGAAGACCACGATCAGCAGGTGGCCGGCGAACATGTTGGCGAACGCACGGACTGCGAGCGTGAACGGCCGCACGAAGATGTTCGAGAAGAACTCGATCGGGACCAGGATGAACATGACCCAGCCCGGGACGCCCGACGGCCAGCAGAGGTTCTTCAGGCCGCCGACGAAGCCGTGCTTCTTGAAGGTCAGGCTCATGTAGGTGAGCCAGCAGACCAGGGCAAGACCGGCCGGCCAGGCGATCACCGCGGTGACCGGGAACTGGGCGAACGGGATCACGGACATGATGTTCATGATCCACACGAAGAAGAAGATCGAGACCATCATCGGGACGTACTTCTCGCCCTTTTTACCGATGTTCTCGAACACGATCGCGCGCTTGACGAAGTCGTAGCCGATCTCACCGACCAGCTGGAGCTTGCCCGGCAGCACCTTGGGCTTGGCGAACGCGGCCCAGAAGAAGCCGATCACCAGCAGGGCGCAGATCATCGACAGCAGCATCGGCTTGTTGAAGCCGAAGCCCGCGACCGTGAAGATCGGGTGGAACTGGAACTCGTTCAGGCCGGGGGCCGGGAAGCCGCAGCCGGAGAACAGGTGGCAGCCCCCAGAGGCAAGCGGCTGCGTGAGCTGGTCAGCACTCACCACGGACTCCTTCGTCGTGACGCATGGTTACGGCAACCTCGGTGTGTCGGCGCGGCCTGCGGCCACGGAGCGGCACTGGAACTTGATGGGTTTCTCGGGGACCCGGCGCGCCGGCACAAGATGTCGGCGCGGGATCTTTCAAGACTGCGCGAGTCCGGGGGGCGATCCGTCCGGTCGGTGTGCACGCACCGCTCGGCGGGACCTGGCCGCTTCCCGTACTCCGTTGTTGCGACGGACGATAGCAGCCTGTCAGGACCGCATAAACACCGCCCCCCTCGCGAGGGGGACAGCAACCACTGATCACTGTTGACGCTCCGACTTCGACGGATCGTCAGACTTCCGCTGGGCGGAATCGTTCTCGACGTAGAAGATCTTGGCCTTGAGCGAGGCGCGCACCGAACCGGCGGTCCAGATCAGCGCGCAGCCGAGCAGCGTGAAGCCGAAGACCTTGGTGTCGAAGAGTGTCGTGTCCTTGAACACCGCGAGAACGATGCCCACCGCGATGATCTGGGTCATGTACACCAGGAGCGCGGCGGCCATCATCATCTGCGGGTTGTTCCTGGTCAGCCGGTCCAACGCCCACTGACCGAAGCTGAAGAACCCCATCACCAACAGGGTCGCGACCAGGGCGCCGATCAGCCCCTTGCTCCCCACCACGGCGGCGGAGATCGCGACAGCGAGCACACCGGCGACCGCAGTGGGGATTGCGGCGCCGCGGATGATCCGGGCGTCGTGGGACGGCATGTCGGCAACTCCGGCGGCATGTCGAGGACGGGGGACTGCTCAGCAGAAAGACGAGAACAAGGATGGCGCACCGGTGCGGGGACACCGGACCGAGTGAGACGGCCGCGAGACCGGCCGGCGAGCGGCCGGGGCTGGTCGACGCAGACCCACTGGGGACGGAAGTCCTTCACCACTGGGTCTTTCGGCGTGTTCTCGGTACTCGTGAACGGTATCACAAACTATTTGATGAGAGCTTTACCATGTTCGTGTGGCCCCTGTCACACCGATGGCCCAGCAGTGCCGCCGAACGGGTGAAGCAGATGGAGCAAGGAAGTTGAGGCTACGTCAGCTCGGTGACAGCACCGGCGCCGCCGGCGCCGCGGTCAGCGCTGCGGGTGCTCGCCGACCGCGCTCGCGCCGGTGCCCAGCCGGCCGAGCAGCTCCTGGTCGTTCATCGAGAGCTCGGCCATCGCGGGCAGCTCCTCGTACAGCGGGCCGACCGGCGCCGCGCTCGGGGCGCTCGGCGCCTGCTGCGGCTCGGCCACCCGCGCGGCCGCGGCCCGGGCGCCCTTGCGGTAGCGCGGCGGCACGAAGGACTGCACGGCGGCCGGCGCCTTGGGGCGGAACCACGGCAGCAGCAGCACCACGATGCCGACCAGGCAGAACCCGGCACAGGTCAGCACCACGGTGCGGCCGGTGTCGGTGAACGAGAAGGCCACCGTGCCGAAGGCGATCAGCGCGGCCCAGAAGTACATGATCAGCACCGCGCGGCTGTGCGAGTGGCCGATCTCCAGCAGCCGGTGGTGCAGGTGCTGCTTGTCGGCGGCGAACGGCGAGCGCCCGGCCCAGGTGCGGCGCACCACCGCGAGCAGCAGGTCGGCCAGTGGCAGCGCGATCACCGCCAGCGGCAGCAGCAGCGGGATGTAGATCGGCACCAGGATGTGGGTGGTGACCGTCTGCGAACCGCCGGCCTGGGCGGTGATCAGGTCGGGGTCGACGCGGCCGGTCACCGAGATCGCCGAGACGGCCAGCATCAGGCCCAGCATCATCGAGCCGGAGTCGCCCATGAAGATCCGGGCCGGGTGCAGGTTGTGCGGCAGGAAACCCAGGCACATGCCGATCAGCAGGGCGCTGAACAGCACGGCGGGCGCCGCCTCGCTGATCGAGTAGACGTACCAGAGCCGGTAGGAGTAGAGGAAGAAGGCCAGCGCGGCGATGCACACCATGCCGCCGGCCAGCCCGTCCAGTCCGTCGATGAAGTTCACCGCGTTGACCATGACGACCACCAGGGCGACCGAGATCACCATGCCCAGGGTCGGGCTGAGCGCGACCGGGCCGACCCCGGGGACCGGGATCGAGATGACCGTGATGCCCTGATAGACCATCACGCCGGCGGCGATCATCTGGCCTCCCAGCTTCACCAGCGCGTCCACGCCCCACTTGTCGTCCAGCACGCCGAGCACCCACATGATGCCGACGCCGGAGAGCAGTGCCTTGATGTCGGAGGAGTCCTGGTGGAACACCTTGCCGAGGTTGTTCAGCTGGAAGGCCACCAGCAGCCCGGCGCAGAGACCGCCGAACATGGCGATGCCGCCCAGCCGCGGGGTCGGCTCGCGGTGCACGTCGCGCGCCCGGACCGGCGGCATCGCGCCGGCGATGATCGCGAACTTGCGGACGGGGCCGACCAGCAGGTAGGTGACGGCAGCCGTGCAGAAGACCACGAGCAGGTACTCACGCACCGCCGGCCTCCTTCCGCGCGCGCAGCCGGGTACGTACGGAAGGTACTTCCGCACGGCTGAGGGGTTCGAGGTGCGTCGCCACGGCACCCACCTTATTGAGTCGGACGAGCGTGGCGTGCATCGCGGTTCGGTCTAACGGTCGCCGGTTGCCCCGAACTCGCCGACCAGCTCCCGCACCCGGGCCGCCGCCGGGGCCGGCGCACCCCCGCTGAGCAGGGCTCCGATCAGTTCGCCGACCTCCGCGAGCTCGCCGGCGCCGAGTCCGAGGGCGGCCGCCGCGCCGGTGCCGAGTCGGATTCCCGACGTCTCCGCGGCCGGCGCCGGGTCGAATGGCACCGCGCACTTGCCGAGCAGCAGGCCCGCCGCCGCGCAGCGCCGCTCGGCCTGCGCCCCGGTGAGCCCCAGCGGGGCCACGTCGGCGGTCACCAGATGGGTGTCGGTGCCACCGGTCAGCGGGCGGGCACCGGCCCGCTCGAGGGCGGCCGCCAGGCCGCGTGCGCCGTCCACCGCGCGCCGGATGTACGCGCCGAACTCCGGCGTGCCCGCCTGCGCGAACGCGACCGCCTTGGCCGCCACCTCGTTCATCGCCGCGCCGCCCTGGGTGAACGGGAAGACCGCCCGGTCCACCCGATCGGCCAGTTCCGCGGTGCAGAGCAGCAGCCCGCCGCGCGGGCCGCGCAGCAGCTTGTGGGTGGCGGCCACCACCACGTCCGCGTACGGCACCGGGGAGGGCACCACGCCCGCGGCGACCAGACCGGTGATCTGCGCGGCCGTGGCGACCAGGTAGGCGTCCGCCTCGTCGGCGATCTCCCGGAAGGCCGCCCAGTCCAGCTGCCGGGGGTAGGAGATCGAGCCGGCGATGATCGCCTTCGGCCGGTGCGTCCTGGCCAGCTCGCGGACCTGGTCGAGGTCGACCAGCCCGTCCGCCTCGCGCACCCCGTAGCCGATCACGTCGAACCAGCGGCCGGAGAAGTTGGACCGCGAACCGCAGGACAGGTGCCCGCCGTGCTCCAGCGACATCGCGAGCACCGTGTCGCCCGGCCGCAGCAGCGCCGCGAAGGCCGCCAGCATCGCCGAAGTCCCGGACCTGGGCTGGACGTTGGCGTGATCGGCGGCGAACAGCGCGCGGGCCCGGGAGATCGCCAGCAGCTCGGTGGCATCCGCCACGGCGCAGCCCGTGTGGTGCCGGTGGCCGGGATAGCCCTCGGCGTACTTGTCGATCAGCGGGCCGGCCAGTGCGGCGCGGACGGCCTCGGTGGCGAGGTTCTCCCCCGCCAGCAGCTGCAGGCTGTTGGCCCGCCGCTCGGCCTCCGCCGAGAGCAGGTCGGCCAGTTCGGGATCGGCCGCGCGCAGCGCCGTCGGGGGCTCCCAGACGTGGCGTGCTTCGAGACCGTGCGCGGCATCGGTGAGGGTCATGGCGGCGCTCCGGGGCCGTTCGGGCGGTGGAGTCCAGCCTAGGACCGCCAGGGCCGCTGGGCCTGATGACGCGGAGCCGGTACGCCCGTCAGGGCGGTCACCACCGGGTCGAGCGCGTGGAATATCTCCTCGCCGCAGTTGCGGAACATGCCGATCGGCGCACCGTACGGGTCGCCCACCTCGTCCGCCTCCGGCGAGGAGGCCAGCAACCAGCCGCGCAGCGCGGCGGCCGCCCGGACCAGGGCGCGGGCCCGCTCGGTGACCTCGGCCCCCGAGCCCACCTCGGGCAGGGTGGCCGGGTCTATCGACCGGACCAGCCGGGTGAACTCCTTGAGCGTGAAGGTGCGCAGGCCCGCCGCGTGCCCCATCGAGATCACCTGGGCGCGGTGGTCCAGGGTCGCGGTGAGCACCAGGTCGGCCTCCACCACGTGCTCGTCGAGCAGCTCGCGTCCGGCGAAGTTTCGGCTGTCCACGCCGTACTCACCGAGCACGGTGGCCGCGTGCGCCTCCATCGGCGCGCCCTCGTGCCCCCAGGTCCCGGCGCTCTCCACCACGATCCGCCCGGCCGCCCGCTCGCTGAGCCGGGTGTCCAACTCATGACGGGTCAGCCGCTCGGCGATCGGCGAGCGGCAGACGTTGCCGGTGCAGACGAAGAGGATCCGGAAGTAGTCGGAGGGGCGCGGGGAGACGGCGACGTAGGAGGGCAGCCGGTCGTGGAGCGAGGCCGTCAACTGCCGGCCTCCAGGTCGGGGACGACCTCCCTCAGCTGCTCGATGCTCACGGCACCCGCGCGCAGCAGGACCGGCACCTTGCCGGTGACGTCGACGATGCTGGAGGCCAGGCCGTGCTCGGCCGTGCCGCCGTCCAGGTAGATCGCCACCGAGTCGCCCAGCTGGGACTCGGCGTCCTCGCAGTGGGCCGGGGCCGGCTGGCCCGACTTGTTGGCACTGGAGACGGCCAGCGGGCCGGTGGTGTTGAGCAGTTCGATGGCGACCGGGTGCAGCGGCATCCGGACCGCGACGGTGCCGCGGGTCTCCCCCAGGTCCCAGCGCAGCGAGGGCTGGTGCTTGGCCACCAGGGTCAGGCCGCCCGGCCAGAAGGCGTCGACCAGCTCCCAGGCCTGCTCCGAGAAGTCGGTGACCAGACCGTGCAGCGTGGTGGGCGAGCCGACCAGCACCGGCGAGGGCATGCTGCGGCCCCGGCCCTTGGCGGCCAGCAGACCGGCGACGGCCTCCGGGTTGAAGGCGTCCGCACCGAGCCCGTAGACGGTGTCGGTCGGCAGCACGACCAGCTCGCCCCGGCGGATCGCCGAGGCGGCCTCGCGCAGCCCGGTTGCACGGTCGCCTGCGTCTGCACAGTCGTAACGGCGGCTCATCGGAGCAGTCCCCTCTTCGGAGTCACGGTGGAGTCTGAAGTCACGGCGAAGTCTGAAGTCACAGCGAGGTCTTGCGGGCTGTCGTACTGCGCTTATGGTTCACGACCTCGCCCTTCGGGCTGTCGTGAAACGCGGCCGGCCGTTGAGATCCCGGTGGTCGGCCGTGTCCGTCCAGCCGCCCTCCTCGTTGAAGATCCACGGCACCTGCCCGCCCTGGGTGTCCGCGTGCTCGATCACCACCGCGCCACCGGGGCGCAGCAGCCGGGCCGCCACCCGCTCGATGCCGCGGATCACGACCAGGCCGTCCTCACCGGAGAAGAGCGACATCTGCGGGTCGTGGTCGCGGGCCTCGGGCGCCACATACTCCCACTCGGTCAGCGGGATGTACGGCGGGTTGCTGATCACCAGGTCGAAGCGGCCGTCCCAGGAGCGGTCGTCGGCGAAGGCCTCGGTGGCGTCACCGGCGTGCAGGGTGATCCGGTCGCGGTCGGGGCTGGCCTCGATGTTGCGGCGGGTGTAGCGCAGCGCGCCCTCGTCCAGCTCGAAGGCGTGCACCGTGGAGCGGGGCAGTTCCTGGGCCAGGGCGAGGGCGATCGCGCCGGAGCCGGAGCACAGGTCGACCACCAGCGGCTCGGCCACGTCCATCTCGCGGACGGCCTCTATCGCCCACTCCACGACCGTCTCGGTCTCCGGGCGCGGCACGAAGACACCGGGGCCCACTTCGAGCTCCAGGTAGCGGAAGAAGGCCCGCCCGGTGATGTGCTGCAGCGGCTCGCGGGCCTCGCGGCGCGAGATCGCCTCCCAGTAGCGGGCGTCGAAGTCGGCGTCCGGCACGGTGTGCAGCTGGCTGCGCTTGACGTGGTGGATGTGTGCGGCGAGCTCCTCCGCGTCGAAGCGCGGCGACGGCACGCCGGCCGCGGCCAACCGCTGGGTGGCCTGGGCCACCTCGGCGAGCAGCAGGTTCATCCGTACGTACCCCTCTGCGGTGGTTACTGCTCTTGCGCCGCGGCGAGCTTCGCGGCGGCGTCGGCGTCCACGGCGGACTGGATCAGCGCGTTCAGGTCGCCGTCGAGGACCTGGTCCAGGTTGTACGCCTTGAAGCCGGTGCGGTGGTCCGAGATGCGGTTCTCGGGGAAGTTGTACGTCCGGATCCGCTCGGAGCGGTCGACCGTGCGGACCTGGCTGCGCCGGGCGTCGGAGGCCTCCTGCTCGGCGGCCTCCACCGCTGCGGCCAGCAGTCGCGACCGCAGGATGCGCATCGCCGACTCCTTGTTCTGCAGCTGGCTCTTCTCGTTCTGGCAGGAGGCCACGATACCGGTCGGCACGTGGGTGATCCGGACCGCGGAGTCGGTGGTGTTGACCGACTGGCCGCCGGGGCCCGAGGAGCGGTAGACGTCGATCCGCAGGTCGTTCTGGTGGATCTCGACCTCGACCTCCTCGGCCTCCGGGGTGACCAGCACGCCGGCGGCGGAGGTGTGGATCCGGCCCTGCGACTCGGTGGCGGGGACCCGCTGCACCCGGTGCACGCCGCCCTCGTACTTGAGGCGGGCCCAGACGCCCTGGCCGGGCTCGGTCATGCCTCTGGTCTTCACGGCGACCGAGACGTCCTTGTAGCCGCCGAGGTCGGACTCGTTGGCGTCGATGATCTCGGTCTTCCAGCCCACCCGCTCGGCGAACCGCAGGTACATCCGCAGCAGGTCGCCGGCGAACAGCGCGGACTCCTCGCCGCCCTCGCCCGCCTTGACCTCCAGGATGACGTCCTTCTCGTCGTTGGGGTCACGCGGCACCAGCAGCAGCCGCAGTTCCTCGGTCAGCTCGCCCTGCCGCTTCTCGGCGGCCTTCGCCTCGGCCAGGAAGTCGGGGTCCTCGGCGGCGAACTCGCGGGCCGCGACGATGTCCTCGCCGGCCTGCCGCCAGGCCCGGTAGGTGCGGGTGATCGGGGTCAGCTCGGCGTACCGCTTGGACAGCTTGCGCGCGTTGGCCTGGTCCGCGTGCACCGACGGGTCGGCCAGCCGCTCTTCGAGGGCGGCGTGCTCGATGAGGAGCTCTTCGACTGCCTCGAACATGGGGGTTGGCCTACTTCCCGTGGGTACCGGTGTGGGGGGTGGGGAACCTGCTGGAGACTGCTGGGCCTGCTGGACCTGCTCGCACGGCGGGGAACCGCCGGAGACGCCAACGGCGCCGGCCCGGACGCCCCCGCGTGAAGCGGGGACGCCAGAGACCGGCGCCGCGTGAGCGCTAGGACCGGTTGCCGCTGAGGCCCTTGCCGAAGCGGGCCTCGAAGCGGGCCACGCGGCCACCGGTGTCGAGGATCTTCTGCTTGCCGGTGTAGAACGGGTGGCAGGCCGAGCACACCTCGGCGCGGATCACGCCGGAGGTCTCGGTGGAACGGGTGGTGAACTCGTTGCCACAGGTGCAGGTCACGTTGGTGACCACGTACGTGGGGTGAACGTCGGGCTTCAAGGGATGCTCCTAGGTATCGGGAGGGCACCGGGTCGGCGGCGTGTTGCCGCACGTGAACCGGGACCGACGGACCAGTCTGCCAGCACTGACCGCTTCTTCCCAAACCGGTGGGGCCCCGGGGATATTCCGCCGCCTCAGGAGTGGGCCGCGGACGGCCCCGCGGCGCCGGCGGCGGCCGAGCTCCTGGGATCGGCGGGGTTGACCGGCTGGCTGCTGACGATCGCCTGCGGCACGCCCTGGTCGACCCGCAGCGCGGTCCACACCTGCCCGGCCTGCGGCTGCTGGGCCACCACCCGGTTCGGGTCACTGGGCGCGGTGACCACCGGCATGGTGACCATGGTCAGCTGGTTGGTGCCGATCCCCTTGAGCTCCTCGCCCAGGCCGGTCAGCGCGCTCACCGAGGCCAGCTGGGAGTCGGTGGTGATGGACTTGGTCAGGCTGTCGCCGATGGTGAAGAGCTTGGCCGGGTTGCCGAACATCCCGATCGAGCCGATCTGCCTGATGATCGACTTCACCATCTCCTTCTGCAGCTCGATCCGGCCCAGGTCGCTGCCGTCCCCCACGCCGTGCCGGGTGCGCACGAAGGCCAGTGCCTGGTCGCCGCCCAGGTGGGTGGTGCCCGCCTTGAGGTCCAGGCCGCTGTCCTGGTCGTGGATGTCCACCGAGGTGGTCACGGTGACGCCGCCGATCGCGTTGATGAAGTTCGCGAAGCCGGCGAAGTCGATCTCGACGAAGTGGTTCATCCGCAGCCCGGTGAGCTGCTCGGTGGTCTTCACCGCGCAGGCCGCGCCGCCGACCTCGAAGGCGCTGTTGTACATCGCACCGGTGACGGCGGGCACCGGGCTGCCGTTGGCGGCGGTGCAGGCGGGCCGGTTCACCAGGGTGTCACGCGGGATCGAGACCACGGTGGCGGCGGAGTGGCTCTGGTTGACGTGCACCACCATCGCGGTGTCCGAGCGGGCGGTGCCGTCGGTCGCACCGCCGGCCAGCGAGCCGTTCGCCCCCGACCGCGAGTCGGAGCCGAGCACCAGCACGTTGAACGAGCCGTTGGTGGGGGCCGAGGGGCGATTGCTGCCGAGCTGGGAGTCGATGTCGACGCTCTTGATGTTCGAGTTCCACCTCCAGTACACGTAGCCGGCCGTGCCGGCGCCGGCCAGCACCAGGGCCAGGGCGGTGAAGCCCGTCGCCCGCAGCACTCTGGCCCTGCGGGTGCGCACCTTGCGGCGCCTGCCCGGGGTGGGGTTCTGCTCTGCCTCGGCCATCGGTCCAGGTCCTCACGTCGGTCGGCCGCACTGGCTGACCTTTTGAGGATAGATGAGGCATTAGGGCCTTATGTCCCTTTCCTGTCACAGGCCCTTCCGGTCCCACCGCACGCACGAACGCCGCGGGCGGCCACTGGAACCCAGTGGCCGCCCGCGGCGCTGATCCGAGGGACCGTCAGTCACCCGACCCCGGCGTGGTCTTGGCGATCTGCATCAGGAACTCGGCGTTGGACTTGGTCTGCTTCATCTTGTCCAGCAGCAGCTCGATCGCCTGCTGCGAGTCGAGCGCGTGCAGCACCCGACGCAGCTTCCAGGTGATCGCCAGCTCCTCGCTGCCGAGCAGGATCTCCTCCTTGCGGGTGCTGGACGCGTCCACGTCCACCGCCGGGAAGATCCGCTTGTCGGCGAGCTTGCGGTCCAGCCGCAGCTCCATGTTGCCGGTGCCCTTGAACTCCTCGAAGACCACCTCGTCGGCCCGCGAGCCGGTCTCCACCAGGGCGGTGGCCAGGATGGTCAGCGAGCCGCCGTTCTCGATGTTGCGCGCGGCGCCGAAGAACTTCTTCGGCGGGTAGAGCGCGGTCGAGTCGACACCACCGGACAGGATGCGGCCGGAAGCGGGGGCGGCCAGGTTGTAGGCACGGCCCAGACGGGTGATCGAGTCGAGCAGGATCACCACGTCGTGGCCCAGCTCCACCAGGCGCTTGGCGCGCTCGATGGCCAGCTCGGCGACCACGGTGTGGTCCTCGGCCGGACGGTCGAAGGTCGAGGAGATGACCTCGCCCTTGACCGAGCGCTGCATGTCGGTGACCTCTTCCGGACGCTCGTCGACCAGGACGACCATCAGGTGGCACTCGGGGTTGTTGCGGGTGATCGCGTTGGCGATCGCCTGCATGATCATCGTCTTGCCGGTCTTCGGCGGGGCGACGATCAGACCACGCTGGCCCTTGCCGATCGGCGACACCAGGTCGATGATCCGGGTGGTCAGCACGCCCGGGTCGGTCTCCAGGCGCAGCCGCTCCTGCGGGTAGAGCGGGGTGAGCTTGCCGAACTCGGGGCGGTTGCGGCCGCTCTCCGGGTCCATGCCGTTCACCGAGTCCAGCCGCACCATGGCGTTGAACTTCTCGCGGCGCTCGCCGTCACGCGGCTGGCGCACCGCGCCGGTGATCGCGTCACCCTTGCGCAGGCCGTTCTTGCGGACCTGGGCGAGCGAGACGTAGACGTCGTTCGAGCCCGGCAGGTAGCCGGAGGTGCGCACGAAGGCGTAGTTGTCCAGGATGTCCAGGATGCCCGCGACGGGGATCAGCACATCGTCGTCGCCCACCTGCGGCTCGGCCACGGCGCCCTCGAAGCCGTCGCGGCGCCCGCCACGGCGGTTGCGGTCGCGGTAGCGGCCACGGCGGCCGCGGCGACCGTCGCCGAACTCGTCGTCGTCGTAGCCGCCTTGCTGGGCGGCGGGCTGCTGCTGGGCGGCGGCGGGCTGCTGGGCGGCCGGCTGCTGGGCACCCTGCTGGCCACCGTCCCGGCGGTCGGCGCGGTCCCGGCGGCTGCGCCGGTCACGGCGCGACTCGCGACCGTCGGCGCTCTCGCCCTCAGCGCTCTCGGTGCGATCAGCACGATCGGCGCGGTCCGTGCGGTCCGTGCGGGTCTCGGTGCGCTGCTCGCCGCGGTCGCGGCGCTCACGGCGGTCGCGGCGGCCATCGCGCTGCTCGTCGCGGCTCTCGGAGCCGCGGGTCTGCTCGGTGCGGGTCTCGGTGCGCGCCTCGGCCGGCTCGGCGGCGGTCTCCGCACCCACCGCGGTGGAGACGGGGGCCTCGACGGCGGTGGGGGCGGTGGGGGCACCGGCCGCGGCGGTGGCCCGGCGGCGGCCGCGCTCGGCCCGCGCCGGAGCGGTGGTGTCGGGGGCGGCCTGACCCGGGATCTCGATCTGGGCAGGCGCCTCGGCGACGGCCGCGGCAGCGGTGGCCCGGGTCCGGCGGGCCGGCTTCTCGGCCGGCTCGGCGGCGGGGGTGCTCTCCTTGGCGGCCGCCTTGGCCGGCGCCGGAGCGCCGGCGGAGGCGAGCAGCGGGTCGCCGCCGCTCTTCTCCTTGATGGCCTCGATGAGCTGGCTCTTGCGCATCCGCCCGGTGCCGCTGATGCCGAGCGTCGAGGCGAGCTTCTGAAGCTCGGCCAGGACCAGACCGTCAAGGCCTGCGGCAGCGGTGCGGCGGCGCTTGACCGGCGCCGCGGGGGCGGCGGGCGTGTCCGTCGCGTCGGCGTCCGGGCGCGCGCCCATCAGATCGGTGGTGTCGCTCACTAAGGGTCCTTCCCTGGAGCGGACGTCGGCCTGTCTGGCTCGGCGACCGGTTGTGCTGTCTGACCTGCGCTCTGCTGTGCACAGGTCCGATGCGGTGGTCCCTCCACCACGGCGGGGCCGGCTGGGGGGAGAGGTGCGAAGTGCGGTGCACGAGGCACGGTGGTGCGAAAGGCACGGCGGGCGGCCAGTTGGAACAGCACCGCATGCCGACCGCGCTGCCTGCGAAACCCGGGCCCCCGTCGCGTGACGGTCTCCCGCGCTCCGCCCGTTCGGGCCTCAGCTGGAGGCCGGCCCAGGCGGGTGGGGGTCAGGGATCCGACACGGCTTCGGGATGCGGCCGCAATCGCGCAGGCAGGCTGCGTACGCGCTGTGGCGGGCTCCCGGAGAATCGTGGTCCCCGACAACGCCGTGATCCCGCGGCAGCGGGCTCAGAGGAGGGGGACGCGGTGCACCGGGCCCCACGGGGCGCCTGATGCAGCATTGAGGTTAACACTACCGACCCCCTCACACATTCCCCAGCCTGGTGCTTGCCAATCGTGTCCCTCCCGCCGGCCGGACGCCCGCCCAATTGGGCGCACGGCCGTGCGGTCGCCGACCGTGCCGGTAGCGCACGGCCTGGCCTGCGGCAACGGTCATCCGTCCAACGGCAGGACGCCCGCTCCGTCACGGTCGAGCCGAAGCCGGTGGGCTGCGAACGACTCGCCTGCGAACTGCAGCAGCTTGTCCGCGCCGGCCTCGTCGCTCAGCGCGAGCACGGTCGGACCCGCACCGGAGATCACCGCCGGCACGCCCTCCGAGCGCAGCGCGGCCACCAGGGCGGCGCTGTCCGGCATCGCGGCGGCGCGGTAGTCCTGGTGCAGCCGGTCCTCGGTGGCGGCCAGCAGCAGCCCCGGGCGCCTGGTCAGCGCCTCCACGAGCAGTGCGGAGCGGCCGGCGTTGGCGGCCGCGTCGGCCAGCGGGACGGTCTTCGGCAGCAGGCCGCGGGCGGTCTCGGTGAGCACCTCGGTGCTCGGGATGAAGACCACCGGGACCACCTCGGCGGCCGGGTCCAGGCGGACCGCCCTGGCGCTGTCCTCGTCGGTCCAGGCGATGGTGAACCCGCCCGCCAGGCAGGCGGCGACATTGTCCGGGTGGCCCTCCAACTCGGAGGCGAGAGCCAGCATCGCGGCGTCGTCGAGGGCGGCGGGGCCACCGATGGTGACGGCGCGGGCGGCGACGATGCCCGCGCAGATGGCGGCCGAGGAGGAACCCAGGCCACGCCCGTGCGGTATCCGGTTGGCGCAGACCACCTCGAGGCCGCGCGGCTGCCCGCCGAGCCGGTCGAAGGCCGCACGCATCGCGCGGACCACCAGGTGACGCTCGTCGCGGGCGAGCGTCTCGGCGCCCTCCCCCGCGATGTCCACGGTCAGCCCCGAGTCGGCGACCCGGACCACGATGTCGTCGTAGAGGCCCAGAGCGAGTCCGAAGGCGTCGAAGCCCGGGCCCAGGTTGGCGCTGGTCGCGGGGACCCGCACCCGGACGGCGGCGGCACGGAACGCGGGAGGGGCCATGCGGTGGACTCTCCTGAGGAGTGAGGCAGGCCCGTCATGGGGCCCTGCGGTGGTACGGCGGTGGGGGGTGTCAGTGCGCTGCGTGCGGCTCAGGCCCGCCCCGCGGGGCAACGGCCGAGCCATTGGCATGTGCCACACCGCCAGGGTTCAGCGTATCGAAGAGAGGTTCCACAGCGGTACACCCCGCTCCCTCTCGATCTACCGTGTTGCAGGTTATGGCCGGAATCCGGCCCGAATCGGCGTCACAAACGGACATCGCAGGTGCGTCACACTTGCAGTAGAAGGACAACGCAAACAACAACGAAAGCGACAGTGGGGCAGTTACTCACCCGCTTCGGGACAGTCGGTCGTACACCCCTTTCGGGGCATCCGCCCGACGCGTCGGATGGGCCGGTCCCGTGGGACCGGCCCATCCGGTGCACTCGCCCGACGGGGCGTCAGTCCAGCAGCCCCAGCCGCGCGGCGGCCGCCTCGGCGCTGACCGGGACCACGTGCGGCTGCGGCGCGCCGGCCACCGCCCAGTCGGGGTCCTTGAGGCCGTTGCCGGTCACCGTGCAGACGATCCGCTGGCCCGGGTCGACCAGTCCGGCCTCCGCCTTGGCCAGCAGGCCGGCCACGCTGGCGGCCGACGAGGGCTCCACGAAGACACCCTCACGCGCCGCCAACATCCGGTAGGCGGCCAGGATCTGACGATCGGTCACCTTGTCGATCAGCCCGCCCGACTCGTCCCGGGCGGCCTCCGCGAAGGCCCAGGAGGCCGGGTTGCCGATCCGGATCGCGGTGGCGATGGTCTGCGGCTTGAGCACCGGGGCGCCGTCCACGATCGGGGCCGAGCCGGAGGCCTGGAAGCCCCACATCCGGGGCTTGCGGGTGGCCAGGCCGTCCGCCGCGTACTCGCGGTAGCCCTTCCAGTAGGCGGTGATGTTGCCCGCGTTGCCGACCGGCAGGACGTGGATGTCGGGGGCGTCGCCGAGCATGTCGACGATCTCGAAGGCGGCCGTCTTCTGGCCCTCGATGCGCACCGGGTTGACCGAGTTCACCAGCGCGACAGGGTAGTTCTCGGACAGTTCACGCGCGAGGGTGAGGCAGTCGTCGAAGTTTCCGTCCACCTGGAGGATCTTCGAGCCGTGCACCAGCGCCTGGCCCATCTTGCCGAGCGCGATCTTGCCCTGCGGCACCAGCACCGCGCAGACCATGCCGGCCCGCACCGCGTAGGCGGCCGCCGAGGCCGAGGTGTTGCCGGTGGAGGCGCAGATCACGGCCTGGGCTCCGTCGGCCTTCGCCTTGGAGATCGCCATCGTCATGCCCCGGTCCTTGAAGGAGCCGGTCGGATTGGCGCCCTCGACCTTGAGGTAGACGTCGCAGCCGGTCCGCTCGGAGAGCACCTGGGCGGGGACCAGGGGGGTGCCGCCCTCCAGCAGGGTGACCACCGGCGTGCTCGCGTTCACCGGCAGGCGGTCGCGGTACTCCTCGATGATTCCGCGCCACTGGTGGGTCCGGCCACCGACCTTGTCGATCACAGCGTTCATGGCTGTTTCATTCCCCTTCAACCCGCATGATGCTGGCCACATCCCGCACGCTGTCCAGCGCGCGGAGCTTGTCCACGGTCGCCGACAGGGCGGCGTCGGTGGCCCGGTGGGTCACCACGACCAGCGAGGCGTCGCCGTCGCGGCCCTGCTGGCGCACCGTGTCGATGGACACCCCGTGCTCGGCGAAGACCGAGGCCACCTGGGCCAGCACGCCCGCGCGGTCGTCCACGTCCAGGCTGACGTGGTAGCGGGTGATCACCTGGTCCATCGGCTTGGCGGGCAGCTGGGTGTAGACCGAGTGCCCCGGGCCGGTCGCGCCGTTGAGCTTGTTGCGGCAGACCGCGACCAGGTCGCCGAGCACCGCGGAGGCGGTCGGCGCGCCGCCCGCGCCCGGACCGTAGAACATCAGCCGGCCGGCCGCCTCGGCCTCGACGAAGACCGCGTTGTAGGCCTCGCGGACCGAGGCCAGCGGGTGGCTGAGCGGGATCATCGCCGGGTGCACCCGGGCGGTGACCGACTCGCCGTCCACCGCGCGCTCGCAGATCGCCAGCAGCTTGACCACGCAGCCCATCGCCTTGGCGCTGGCGATGTCGGCGGCGGTCACCTCGGTGAGGCCCTCGCGGTAGACGTCGGCGGCGGTGACCTTGGTGTGGAAGGCGATGCCGGCCAGGATCGCGGCCTTGGCGGCGGCGTCGAAACCCTCCACGTCGGCGGTCGGGTCGGCCTCGGCGTAGCCGAGCGCGGTGGCCTCCTCCAGCGCCTCCGAGTACCCGGCGCCGGTGGAGTCCATCTTGTCGAGGATGAAGTTGGTGGTGCCGTTGACGATGCCGAGCACCCGGTTCACCCGGTCGCCGGCCAGCGACTCGCGCAGCGGGCGGATCAGCGGGATCGCGCCGGCCACCGCGGCCTCGTAGTACAGGTCCACCCCGGCCTCGGCGGCGGCACTGTGCAGCTCGGCGCCGTCCTTGGCGAGCAGCGCCTTGTTGGCGCTGACCACCGAGGCGCCGTGCTCGAAGGCGGCGAGGATGAGGTGCTTGGACGGCTCGATCCCGCCGACCACCTCGATCACCACGTCGATGTCGCCGCGCCCGACCAGCGCCTCGGCGTCGGTGGTGATCAGGTGCTCGGGAACGCCCGGACGGGGACGGCCCGCCCGGCGGACCGCGATGCCGGCCAGCTCGACCGGCGCGCCGATCCGCGCGGCGAGGTCGGCGGCGTCTGTCGTCATGATGCGCGCCACCTCGGAGCCCACCACACCACAGCCCAGCAACGCCACCTTCAGCGGCCGCGTACGCATCATCCGACTCCGCTCATCCATCTCGTTTCCGGCGGCATTCAGACGAGCCGCCGGACTTCGGCTTGTTCCAGTCTCGGGGACGATGCGGAAAGATCTACTGGCGTCTCAAGATTCGAGACGAGATTTCCGTCATCCGATATCGAGGCGCAGGAGATCCTCTTCCGTCTCGCGCCGCACGATCACCCGGGCCGTGCCCTGCGCGACCGCCAGCACCGGCGGCCGCAGCGCGTGGTTGTAGTTGCTCGCCATCGAACGGCAGTAGGCGCCGGTGGCCGGCACCGCGATCAGGTCACCGGGGGTCAGATCGGCGGGCAGGAAGGCGTCCCGGACCACGATGTCGCCGGACTCGCAGTGCTTGCCGACCACCCGCACCAGCATCGGTTCGGCCTCGCTGGTCCTGGAGACCAGGGCCACCGAGTAGTCGGCGTCGTAGAGCGCGGTACGGATGTTGTCGGACATCCCACCGTCCACGCTGACATACGTGCGCAGCCCTGGCAGCGGCTTGACGGTGCCGACCTGGTAGAGCGTGAACGCGGTCGGCCCGACGATCGCCCGGCCCGGCTCCACGCTCAGGCGCGGGGTGGCGAGCCGCTTGGCCGCGCACTCGCGCCGGACGATCTCGGCCAGCGCGGTGGCGATCTCCGCCGGCTCGCGCGGGTCGTCCTCGCTGGTGTAGGCGATGCCCAGGCCGCCGCCGAGGTCGATCTCGGGCAGCTCGACGCCGTACTCGTCACGGATCTCGGCCAGCAGCGCGACCACCCGGTGGGCGGCGACCTCGAAGGCGGCGGTGTCGAAGATCTGCGAGCCGATGTGCGAGTGCAGGCCGCGCAGCTCCAGGCCGGGCCGGGCCAGCACGTCCCGGACCGCCCGCGCGGCCGAGCCCTGGGCGAGCGAGAAGCCGAACTTCTGGTCCTCGTGCGCGGTGGCGATGAACTCGTGGGTGTGCGCCTCGACGCCCACCGTCACCCGGATCAGCACCGGCTGCCGCACACCCTGGCGCTCGGCGATCTCCGCCAGCCGCCCGATCTCCGCGGTGGAGTCGACCACGATGTGGCCGACCCCCGCCTTGACGGCCTGCTCAAGCTCGGCGACCGACTTGTTGTTGCCGTGCAGCGCGATCCGCTCCGGCGGCATCCCGCCGGCCAACGCCACCGCCAGCTCGCCCGGGCTGCACACGTCGAGGCTCAGCCCCTCCTCCTGCAACCAGCGGACCACGGCCTTGGAGAGGAAGGCCTTGCCCGCGTAGTAGACGTCCGCCGCCACGCCCTCGGCGCCGAACGCGCGGTGCCAGGCCCGGGCCCGGGCCCGGAAGTCGGCCTCGTCCACCACGTAGGCCGGTGTGCCGAACTCGGCGGCGAGCGCCGTGACCGTGATCCCGCCGACGGTGGCCACCCCGCTCGCGTCACGGGCGACCGTGCGGGACCAGACCTTGGGGTCCAGCGCGTTCAGGTCGCTCGGCGGCGCCAGGTAGTGGCCCTCGGGCAGCACGTCACCGTGCCGGGGACCTGCGGGGTGCGCGGAGCGGCTCATGGTGCGGCGCTCTCTCTCGTCGGGGTGCGCGGGTGCCGGCGACCGGCACCCGCGCGGTGGTTGCTACATCCGCTCGGGCGCGGAGACCCCGAGCAGGGCCAGGCCGTTGGCCAGGACGGTCTTGGTCGCCTCGACCAGCCAGAGCCGGGCGCGGTGGGTGTCGGTCAGCTCCTCGTCGCCCTTGGGCAGGAACTGGCAGTTCTCGTACAGCCGGTGGTACCGGCCGGCCAGGTCCTCCAGGTAGCGGGCCACGTGGTGGGGCTCGCGGTGCTGGCCGGCCTTGGCGACCACGCGCGGGAACTCGCCCAGCGCGCCGAGCATGTCGTTCTCCCACTCGGTGGCGAGCAGCTCGGGCTTGAACTCGGCGGCCGTGCCCTTGTCGACGCCCAGCTGCACGGCCTTGCGCGCCACCCCGCACATCCGGGTGTGCGCGTACTGCACGTAGTACACCGGGTTCTCGTTGGTCTGGCTGGTCAGCACGTTGATGTCGAGCGTGATGGTGGAGTCGGTGGAGGAGCGGCTCAGCGTGTAGCGGGCCGCGTCCACGCCGATCCAGTCGACCACGTCGTCGATGGTGATGATGTTGCCGGCCCGCTTGGACATGCGGACCTCCTCACCATCGCGCAGCATCTTGACGAACTGGCCGATCTTGACCTCGATGTTGCGGTTCATGTCGTCGCCCGCGCAGGCCGCGATGGCCTTGAGCCGGTTGACGTAGCCGTGGTGATCGGCACCCAGCATGTAGACGCTGACCTCGGAACCGCGGTCGCGCTTGGAGAGGTAGTAGGCGGCGTCGGCGGCGAAGTAGGTGGTCTCGCCGTCGGCCTTGATCAGGACGCGGTCCTTGTCGTCGCCGAAGTCCGTGGTGCGCAGCCAGATCGCGCCGTCCTGGTCGAAGACGTGGCCCTGCTCGCGCAGCCGCTCGATCGCCTTCTCCACGGCGCCGGAGTCGTGCAGCGACTTCTCCGAGAACCAGGTGTCGAAGTGGGTGCCGAACTCGTCCATCGAGCGCTTGATCTCGGCCACCATCAACTGCAGGCCGTGCACCCGGAAGGCCTGGAGCTGCTCGTCCTCGGGCAGCTCGAGGATGCCCGGGACGCCGTCGGTGATCGCCTTGGCGATGTCCACGATGTACTCGCCGACGTAACCGTCGGCCGGCACCGGCCGGCCGTTCGCGGCGGCCTGCAGCGAGGCGGCGAACTTGGAGATCTGCACGCCGGCGTCGTTCAGGTAGTACTCGGTGGTGACGTCCGCGCCGGTGGCCTTGAGGATGCGCGCCAGCGAGTCGCCGACGGCCGCCCAGCGGACGCCGCCGATGTGGATCGGCCCCGTCGGGTTGGCGGAGACGAACTCCAGGTTGATCTTCAGGCCCTTGAGCGCCTCGTTGCGCCCGTACGCCTGGCCGGTCTCGACGATGCTCCGGGCCAGCTCGCCCTGGGTGGCGGCGTCCAGCGTGATGTTGAGGAAGCCCGGACCGGCGATGTCCACCTTGGCGACGCCGGGCAGCTCTCGCAGGCGGGCGGCGACCAGCTCGGCGACCGCGCGCGGCGGCTTGCCGGCCGGCTTGGCGAGCTGGAGCGCCACGTTGGTGGCGTAGTCGCCGTGGTCGCGGTTCTTGGGTCGCTCGACCGTCACCGTCTCGGGGACGTCGACGGACAGTTCGCCCGCCTCGACGGCGGCGCGCACGGCGACCTGGACTGCGTGGGAGAGCTCTGCGGGTGTCACGCGCCCAAGCCTAGGCGAGAGGGGGCACCGGACCGCCACTCGGTTTACCGGTTGAGACTCGCGGGTCGCACCCGGGCCGTTCGCTACAGGCGAACATCCCCGCCGCCGAAGGTCATCCCGCCGTTGCGCCCGTGCTCCTTGATGGCCATCAGCCGGTGCACCAGCGCCACCAGATCCGCCGGATCGAAGGGCTTGCCGAGATACCCGTCCACCCCGACCGACTCCCCCCGGTCCAGATCCGCCGGCGTGCAGGCACTCACGATCGCGATCGGCAGCCGTGCGGTGGAGGACTCCGCTCGCAACCGCGCCGCCGTCCGCAGCCCGTCCAGCCGCGGCATCATCACATCCAGCGTCACCACATCGGGCCGCACCCGCCGGACGACTTCCAGGCACTCGGCGCCGTCGGCCGCGGTCACCACCTCGAAGCCCTCCAGCTCCAGGTTGACCCTGATCAGCTGACGGATCACCTCGCTGTCGTCCACCACGAGGACCCGCCCGGACACGCCTCCCGACACCTCTCGAGGGTAAGACGACCGAGGGGCGCGCGTCCGGGCTTTGCCGAGGTCGGGGAGAAACCCCTGCACGGAGCACGCCGCCGAGCTGGTAATGTTCTTCCCGTCGCAGCGATGCGGCGCAAGCAGGACAGAGCAGGCCCCCGTAGCTCAGGGGATAGAGCACCGCCCTCCGGAGGCGGGTGCGTAGGTTCGAATCCTACCGGGGGCACTTCGCGAGAAGTGCTGATCGAGGCCCAGGTCAAGCGACCTGGGCCTTCGTCATGTCCGGGGCCTTCGAGAAGTCGGGCGGGTCGACGTCTCAGTCGCAGCTGACGAGAGATCAGGCCGCTCTGCTCAACCGGAGGTCGACGAACGAGCAGTCGCGCAGAACTCGGACCAGCTGGGTGGCGAGTACCCAGCGGGCGCGCGGCTCCTGGGGTGTGGTGATGACGTCGGTAACGGCCGTAGGGGCGGGCCGGCCGGGACGGTAGAGGCTGCCGTACACGCCGCACGTCCCGAACTCCCGCGCTCGCACGGCCACGCAACCGCCCCGCAGGTGCGGGCAGCGCCGGGCCGCGATGTCCGCACAGCCGAGGCAGACCGGCGGGTGGGTGGCGGCCATGCCCTCGGGCCAGCCGGGCCAGTCGGTGCGGTCGTCCTTGAGCAACCAGAGGGCACCGTCCTCGGCGCGGTCGGCCGGCTCGCCGCAGACCTGGCAGAGCAGCGCCCGCATCGCCCGCCGCTGGCGCCCGAGGTGCACCCGCCCGAAGTCCGGCCGCCCGCGCCCGGGACCGAGCGTCATGCGGGCCCACAGGATGCCGTCGGCGTCGCGGTCATGCGGCGCCTCGTCGAGGTAGGCGATGCCGCCCGCGGGGTGGGCGACCACCTCGTAGCGGGCGTACTGCTCGGCGCTCCAGGCGGTGATGTAGGGAACGGCGTTCGATCGCGTGATGCCTTCGACCATCGGGTCCTCCGCTATGACGGGCGTAGCTCTCAGTAGCAGCTTCACCACAAGCTACTAACAGAGATTCTGCGAGTCAACAGAGAAACTGTGAGTAGTAGAATCTCTGCGTTTCTGGGATGCTGGCGACGACCACTAGGGAGGTTCAATGAGCAACGGTTTCGGTCTGGTTGTCCGCTTCGAGCTGCGCGGCCAGGAGGCAGCGGCCGGGTTCGACGAGCTGGTGGCACGAACGATCCCCGGCATCAAGGAACATGAGGCAGGCACACTCGCGTACGTCGTACATTCCGTGCCAGAGGAGCCGCACGTCCGCGTCTTCTACGAGCTGTACGCCGACCGAGCAGCCTTCGACGCTCACGAGCGACAGCCGCACACCATGGCCTTCCTGGCCGAGCGGGAGCAGTACCTGAGCGCGGTTCAGGTGACCTTCCTCCAGGCCGAGACGGGCAAGGGGCCGGTACCCGCGTGAGCACCCCCGAGGAACGGCGCGCCTTTGGCAAGCGGGTAGCCGAACTGCGGAAGCGACGTGGCCTGACACAGGACGAGTTGGCCGGCGCGCTCGGCCGGACGGCCAGTTGGCTGTCCCAGGTGGAACGCGGAGTTCAGCCCGTCAACCGCCTTGATGTGCTCCGTCTGCTGGCCGACGGGCTCGGCGTATCCCTGGAGGCCCTTCGCCCAGACGCGCTCACGGACCCGCCGGTCCCTGCACTCCCCGAACCGACCGAGCCGAACGACCTGGACCAGGCCCGGCTGTTGATCTCCGGGCATCCAGCGCCGGACATCCTGCTCGGCGATCATCCGATGTCCATGCCGGCTGATCTGTCGAACCTGCGGGCCACCGTCCACCGCGTCTGGGAACTGACCCACGAGAGCCGCTTCGCCGAGCTGAGCGTCACCGTCGGGGCACTGCTCCCCCAGATCGAGCACGCAGTCCGCACTGCTCCTGCTGAGGAACGGCCTGAGCTCTGGCTGCTGCTCAGCCGGACCTACCAGGCTCTGTCGGCCGCTTTCGCCCGTCAGGACGAAGGCGACGCTGCTTGGGTCGCGGCCGACCGCGCGATTCGGGCCGCCGAGCAAGCCGGCCAGCCACTTCAGGTTTTCGCAAGCGTCTCCCGGCTGGCGCAGGCCTTCGTACGGCTGCGGCGCCTGGATCAAGCCGAGCGTGTGGCGACCACCGGGGTCAGTGCGCTACTTCGGTTGGGTGACAGCGCGGAACCCGAAGCTCTCTCCTTGCTGGGCGCTCTGCAACTGGTCCTGGCCCTCACCCATGCCCGCGCTGGGGAACGCGGCAAGGCCCGCGAAGCACTCGGGCTCGCCAGGCAGGTGGCACAACGCATCGGGGAGGACCGCAATGACTTCAACACGGAGTTCGGCCCGACGAACGTCGAGATCCAGGCCGTAGCCCTCGCGGTGGAACTCGGTGATGCCGGTGAGGCCATCGAAATCGGACTGCGGATCGATCCCGGTGATCTGTCCGTCGAGCGTCGAGCCCGCCTGTTCCTGGACATCGGACGCGCGTACGCGCAGCGGCGTCAGAGCAGCGAGGCCCTCGCATGCCTGCTGAAGGCCGAGGAGATCGCCCCCGAGCTGATCCGCACTCATACGGTTGCCCGGACCACGGTTCGAGAACTTCTCCTGCTCACCGGTCAAACCGCTCCCCCGGAGCTTGTCGCGTTGGCTGAGCGTGCGGACGCACAGCCCTAGCCACGTAGGAGCTCTGCTGAGCCAAGGGCATCGCCGTAGCTCTGCGCCATCTCCTAGGCTCCTGTAGATGAGCAGCAGTCCTCCGCAGACCCCGTCAACGCCCCTCCACTCCGTTTCGGTGGCCGGTGCCGTCGTCCGCGAGGACGGCCGGGTCCTGGTGATCCGGCGGGCGGACAACGGAATGTGGGAACCACCGGGCGGGGTGCTCGAACTCGGCGAGACGGTGGAGGACGGCGTACGTCGCGAGGTGTTCGAGGAGACGGGCGTCGAGGTCAGCGTCGAACGCCTGACCGGCGTCTACAAGAACATGGTCCGGGGTGTGGTCGCGCTGGTCTTCCGCTGTCGCCCGGAGGGTGGCACGGCGAGGACGTCCGAGGAGTCGACGGCCGTGCGGTGGTTCACGGCCGAGGAGGTGCACAGGCACCTGAACGAGGTCTACGGCGTTCGCCTGCTCGACGCGTTGGCAGCCTCCGGTTCAGTCGCTCCCTGCATCCGCGCCCACGACGGGCATGAGCTGATCGATGTGCGGCAGAGCGGCCCTGACGGTTCGTCAGCCGTACGATGAAGGGCCGGGCCGGTTCAGCCCTACGGGGTGTTCGTCCGAGACTTCCGGCCGTTGCGGCGTCGGAGCATCCAGCGCCTGACCGAGGGCCAGCGGGGATCGGGCCGGTCGATCTGGTGGGCGGACATCGAGAACCGCACGCTGGTCGTCGACCAGGTCGCGGTCTCCGAGCAGGCGGCGCCGGAACTGATCGCCGGCGTGCTGGGCCTGGAGCCGGGTGAGCCGACCTGTGTCCGGCATCGGCGCTTCGTGCTCGACGGCAAGCCGGTCCTGCTCTCCACCTCGTACCTGCCCGCCTCGCTGGTCACGGGTACCGCGATCACGCAGCCGGACACCGGCCCGGGCGGCAGCTACGCCCGCCTCGCCGAGATCGGCGCGAAGCCGGTGCACTTCCGCGAGGAGATCCGCTCCCGGATGCCCACCCAGGAGGAGAGCGCCCAGCTGGAGTTGGGTGCGGGCACGCCTGTGGTCCTGGTCTGCCGCACCGCGTATGCCTCAGGAGGACGGGCGGTCGAGGTCAATGAAATGGTGCTCGACGCGGCGTCCTATGTGCTGGAGTACGACTTCGACGCGTGAGGTCCACCCTGGTGGCGCGCACGCTCCTGGTAGACGCGAAGGCCCGGGTCAGGTGACCCGGGCCTTCGGGCAGCACGCACCGCTCACCCCGAGGACGAGACCGCCAGCTGGTACAGGTTGCCGATCGTCGAGTCGAAGTACGCGCTGTACGAGATGTCCGGCGAGTTGCCGCCCTGCTGGTAGCCGCCGATGATGCCGATCAGGTTGCCGTCGGCGGTGTTGATCCAGGGACCGCCGCTGGTGCCGCTGGGGTAGGCGGGGCAGGCGATCTCGCGTTGGTAGGTGGACTGCTGGGTGGTGGCGTTGGAGCAGAGGATGGGGGCGTCGCTGCTGTTGGGGTAGCCGTAGAGGCGGACGGTGGCGGTGAAGGACTCGTTGAGGCCGAGCGGGTTGCCGCCGACCACGTCCTGGATCTGCTTGCCGTTGAGGGGGGCGACCTCGAGGAAGGCGAAGTCCTGGTCGGGGTCCTGGCTCTGGTTCCAGCCGTTGGTGGTGTAGAGCTGGGTGACCTGCCAGACGCCGTAGGGGGTCTGGCCGTTGCGGAAGGCGGGGGCGAAGACCAGGCCGTTGGTGTTGCCCACGCAGTGGGCGGCGGTGACCAGCAGGTTGCGGGTGGCGCTCTGCACCACGCTCGCCGTGCAGAAGTGGTTGCCGTCGGTGGCGCTGCCGCTGAACAGCGCGCCGACCCGGTCGGTCTCGGGGCCGGCGGGGGCCGTGGCCGTGGTGGGCGTGGCACGGTCGGTGGCGGTGTCGGCGGGGGACGGGGTGTCCGAGGCGGTCGGGCTGGGGGTGGGCGTCGGGGTCGGGGTCGGCACCGGGGTGGGTGTGGGAGTGGGCGACGGGGACGGCGTCGGCGTGTTCAGCGGCGGCAGCTGGGCCAGCGGCGCGGTCGCGGTGGACTTCGGGCCCGCCGGGGCGGCGGCGGACGGTGCCGGCGTGGGCGTGGGCGTGCCGGGCTTGGTGCCCTTGAGGTCCTTGACCTTGCCGGCGGTGGTCGCGGCCCGCGGTGAGGCGATCGCTCGCGCGGTGACCAGGCTGACGCACGCGACGGCGACCAGCACGGCGAGGGCGAGCGAGACGCCCAGGAGCATCGGACGGTTGACGGGACGGTGCTGCTGCCTGCGGAGGTCACGCTGCTGACTGGTCATCAGGACGGTGCTCCTGCCCGCTATCGGCGGCCTGGGGGCCGGCTGGTCGACACCCTCGGTGGGGCGCCTCGACTACCTGACGACTATCTCCCGCCTGGTTGGAAACGCGATGATGCTCGGCTGAGAGGCGTCTGAGAATCCACCAGGCGGCGGACGTCCGACGACCAGGCAACATCATGGCGGACGGTTCGTGGCGAGAGAAGCCCCAGCTGGGAGCGGATCCCGTGAGGAAATCGTCAGGCCGCCGCCCGGACCGCCGCCTCGGTGTCCTCGCCCGCCTCCGGCTCCGGGGCCGGCCGGTGGTTGATCATGAAGAAGGCCAGTACCGCGGCGAAGATCAGGATGCCGAACGCGACCGTGGTGGCCACCGTGTAGCCGTGCACGCTGGCGGTGGCCTGGACCAGTTTGTTCCCGGCGTCCTTGCCGACCAGGTAGGCGGTGGTGACGCTGGCGGCGATGGTGTTGAGCAGCGCGGTCCCGATCGAGCCGCCGACCTGCTGGGCGGAGTTGATGGTGGCCGAGGCCGCACCGGTCTCGCGTGGCGCCACGCCCAGGGTCGCCAGGCTCATCGACGGCATGAAGACCAGGCCCATGCCGACGCCGAGCAGGATCTCGGCGGGCAGCACCGTGGTCGCGAACGCGCTGCCCACCTTGAGCTGGGTGAGCCAGGCCATCCCGCCCGCGGCCAGCAGCAGGCCGGGCACGACCAGGTTGCGTGACGGCACCCGGTTCATCAGCCGGGCGGCGAAGCCGGCGGAGCTCGTGACGATCGCGGCGGTCATCGGCAGGAACGCGACGCCGGTCTTCAACGGCGAGTAGCCCTTGATCACCTGCAGGTAGTAGGTGAGGAAGAGGAAGAGGCCGAAGAGTCCGACCACGGCCAGGCCGACCGAGAGCGCGGCGCCACCCCGGTTGCGATCCTTGACGATGTGCATCGGCAGCAACGGATGGTCGGTGCGCTGCTCCGCGAGAACGAAGACGGCGAGCAGTGCGGCGCCGCCGAGCAGGCAGGCCAGGACCAGCGAGTCGCCCCAGCCGCGCGACTCGGCCTCCGAGGTGCCGTAGACGATGGCCAGCAACCCGCCGCAGCCGAGGAACGCGCCTGGCAGGTCGAGTGGGATCCGGGAGCCCTTGGCGATGAAGTCGCGGTGCAGCAGGCGCGACGCGCCCACGGCCGTGGCCAGCGCGATCGGCACGTTGACGAACAGGCACCAGCGCCAGTTCAGGTACTCGGTCAGCAGCCCGCCGGCGATGAAGCCGATCGCGCTGCCACCACCGGCGATCGCACCGAAGATGCCGAACGCGGTGGCGCGTTCCTTGGCCTCGGTGAAGGTGGTGGAGAGCAGCCCGAGTGCCGAGGGCGCGAGCAGCGCGCCGAAGGCTCCCTGGAGGGCGCGGGCGGCGAAGAGCATCGTGCCCGACGCCGCCGCGCCACCCAGGGCGGAGGCGGCGGCGAACCCGAGCAGTCCGATGATGAAGGTGCGCTTGCGGCCGTAGAGGTCCCCGATCCGTCCGCCGAGCAGCAGCAGTCCGCCGAAGGCCAGGGTGTACGCGGTGATCACCCACTGCCGGTCGGCGTTGGAGATACCGAGGTCGCGCTGGGCGGTCGGCAGCGCGATGTTCACGATCGTGATGTCGAGCACGATCATCAGCTGAGCGACGGCTATCACGGCCAGCGCCCGCCAGCGGCGGGGGTCCGGCACCGGAACGGCCATGGCAGGTTGCGCGGACACGGGAGGAGCCTTCCGGACGGGGGTGCCGTCGGCGTGCGCGGACGGCACTTCTCTCCAGCGAAGCTCGCGGTCGGGGGCAGGGCAAGCAGAAAAGGGGGTAAAGACGGATAAAAAGGGATGTTTTGTGCAAGCTTTAACAGTGCGCAAGCTGTAACAGCCGGCCGGGGCCCCGCAGGTGCGGTGGACGCGGGGCCCCGCCAACCTCACAGCTCGGCGAGCACCGCCGCCAGGTCGTCCAGCCCGAGCGAGCCCTGGGAGAGCGCCGCCATGTGCCAGGCCTTGAGGTCGAACTCCTCGCCGCGCGCCTCGTGCGCCGCCCGCGCCGCCGCCCGGCCGCGCAGCCAGGCCCGCTCGCCGAGCTTGTAGCCGATCGCCTGCCCCGGCATGCCGAGGTAGCGGACCAGCTCGCTGTCCAGCATCTCCTCGCCCAGCCCGCAGTACCGGCCGAAGAACTCGCGACCCAGCTCCGGGGTCATCAGCTCACCGGGGTGGAACGGCGCGTCGGCCGGGAACTCCAGGCCGACGTGCATGCCGATGTCCAGGATCACCCGCAGCGCCCGCAGCATCTGGGCGTTCAGGTAGCCGAGCCGGTGGCCGGGGTCGGTCAGGTAGCCGAGCTCGTCCATCAGCCGCTCGGCATAGAGCGCCCAGCCCTCCATGTTGGCGCTCACCCCGCCCAGGCTGACCTGGTAGGTGGAGAGGCTGCCCGCCACGTAGTTCCACTGGGCGAGCTGCAGGTGGTGGCCGGGGACGCCCTCGTGGTACCAGGTGCTGACCAGGTCCCAGATCGGGAAGCTGTCGCGGCCCATCACCGGCAGCCAGGTCTGGCCGGGGCGGCTGAAGTCCAGCGAGGGGGCCGAGTAGTAGGGGGCGCTGGCGGTGCCAGCCGGGGCGAGCTTGGACTCGACCCGGGTGATCGGCTCGGCCAGGTCGAAGTGGGCGCCCTGCAGATCGCGGATCGCCTGGTCCATCAGGCCCTGAAGGTACTCGCGGGCCGCCTCGGCACCCTCGATCGCGGGGCCTTCGGTCTCCAGCCAGCGCATCGCCTCCATCGGCGTGCCGCCGGGCAGCACCTTCTCGGCCTCGACCCGCATCTGCTCGGCGATGTCCTGGAACTCGGTCCAGGCCCACCGGTAGGCCTCGTCCAGGTCCAGGTCCGCGCCGTTCCACAGCCGCGCGAAGCGCAGGTAGCGCTCGCGGCCGACGGCGTCCGGAGTACCGGCGGCGGCCGGGGTGTAGACCTCGGCCAGCCAGTCGCGCAGCACGGCCAGCTCGGCGGAGGCGGCGACCGCATGGCCGGTCAGCTCGGCCCGCAGGCCCTCGGGGGCCGGGGTGACCAGGGCGCCGAACCAGCCGGCCGCCTGGCTCGCCTCGTCGGCCGCCGGGTCGGCGGCCAGCCACTCGGCGAGCTGGCCGATCACCGTCTCGACCTGCTGCGGCCCGGCCGTCAGGCCGCGCTCCAGGCCCTCGGCCAGGGCGGCCCGGTACTGCTGGACGGCCAGCGGGAAGCGGGCCAGCCGTCGCCCGAGCCGGGCCCAGTCGTCCTCGGTCTCGGTGGGCAGCAGGGTGAAGACCTCGCGGGTGTTGTGCAGCGGCGAGCCGAGGTTGCGCAGCGCGCGCAGGTCCTCGCCGGCCTCGTGCACCGCCAGCTCGGCGGTCAACCGCTCGCGCAGCAGCCGGGCGCAGCGGCGCTCGGCCTCGGGGTCGGTGGCCGTGGCGAGCAGCTCGGCGGCCTCCGCCAGGTCGAGCTCGGCCAGCGTGCGGCGGGCCAGCTCTGCGGTGGCGGCGTGGCCGGCCGGGGAGAGGTCGGGGAGGCGGTCGTCCTCCGGGTTGAGGCCGAGGTAGACCGCGGTCAGCGGGTCGAGGTCGGCGAGTGCCTGGACGTACGCGTCCGCGATGGTGCGCGGCGTGCGGACGTCGACGGCGGCAAGAGTCGGTTCGGAAGCCATCCGGCCATCCTTTCGCAGCCCGGACGCTTTGCAACAGGCTTTCCGCACCCGGGTCGCGAGATCGACGACGGGAGCCGGCCCGCACGATCCCGGCCCACCGCGCGGGGTTCCACCGGCGCTGTCGCGCACTACGCTGACCGCCATGAAAGCCACCGAGCCGGCCGCGCCCAGCCCTTCGCCCGCCCCTGGTTCGGCCCGGGTCGCGGCCGACGGCCCCGCCGAGCGACCCCGGCGGGCCGGCTACCGGCGGCTGCCGGTCCAGCAGCGCCGCGAGCAGCTGATCGCCGTGGCACTGGAGCTGTTCAGCACCCGCCCGCCGGACGAGGTGAGCCTGGACGACGTGGCCGAGGCCTCCGGCGCCTCCCGGCCGCTGGTCTACCGCTACTTCGCGGGCGGCAAGCAGCAGCTCTACGAGGCGGCGCTGAGCAGCGCGGCCGAGGAGCTGATCAGCCGCTTCACGGTCCCGCCGCGCGGCACCCCGACCGAGCAGCTGGGCGCCGTGTTGGACGGCTACTTCTCCTTCGTCGCCGAGCACGACGCCGGCTACGGCGCGCTGCTGCGCGGTGGCTCGGTGGTGGAGACCGCGCGGACCAGCGCGATCGTGGACAAGGTGCGCCGTGCCGCGCTCCGGCGCACCCTGCGCTACATGGGCGTGGGCGAACCCGGGCCCCGGCTCACCCTGCTGGTGCGCTCCTGGATCTCGGTGGTGGAGGCCTCCTCGCTCAGCTGGCTGGACGAGGGCCGGCAGATCCCGCCCACCCAGCTGCGCGACTGGCTGGTGGACGAGTTCGTGGCGATGACCGCGGCCACCGCCGCGCACGACCCGCAGAGCGCCGAGGTGCTGACCGGGCTGCTGGCGCTGGAGGCGCCGGACGGGCGCGCCGCCGCGCTGCTGGCCCGTCTCGGCACGCTGCGCACCGGTCGCTGACGGTCCGTCAGGACGACTGCGCGGCGGCGACCCGTCAGGCCTTGCCGAGCACCTGCCGCTGCCGCCCCAGCCCGGTGACCGCCAGCTCCATCACGTCACCGGGCTGCAGGAACGCGGTGCCCGGGTGCCCCATGGTGACGCCCGCCGGGGTGCCGGTGGTGACCACGTCACCGGGCTCCAGCACCATGAACTGGCTGATGTACCGCAGCACCGGGTAGATCGGGAAGATCATCTGCGCGGTCTGCCCGTCCTGCCGCAGCTCGCCGTTGACCCAGAGCTGGAGCTCCAGCGCCTGCGGGTCGCCGACCTCCTCCGGGGTGACCAGGTAGGGGCCCAGCGGGTTGAAGGTCTCGCAGCACTTGCCCTTGTCCCACTGGCCGCCGCGCTCCAGCTGGAAGGCGCGCTCGGTGACGTCGTTGGAGATGGTGTACCCGGCGATCACCGCCGCCGCCTCCTCGTCCGTCTCCAGGTAGCGGGCGGTCCGCCCGATCACCACGGCCAGCTCGACCTCGTAGTCGGTCTTGGTGGCGCCACGCGGCACCAGCACCTCGTCGTCCGGGCCGACCACGGTGTTGCTGGCCTTGAGGAAGAGCACCGGCTCGGCCGGGATCGCCGCACCCGCCTCGGCGGCGTGGTCGCGGTAGTTCAGGCCTACGCAGACCACCTTGCCCGGGCGGACGACCGGCGCGCCGATCCGCTGCCCCGCGATGTCGACCACGGGCAGCTCACCCTGCGCCACCGCGGCGGCCAGCTCGGTCACGTCCAGTCCGGACAGGAACGCCCCGTCGAGGTCGGAGGTACGCCCCGAGAGGTCGTACGCGGTGCCGTCCTGGCCGAGCACGACCGGGCGCTCGGCGCCCGGGGGGCCAACACGGAGGAGCTTCATCTGCCCATCACCACCTGTGGTGTCGCATCTGCGCGCAGCGGGCCGCACACCCGCTTCGCCTATGCGTCCGAGGTATATCAACATTTTGTGGAACGGAGCCAGGGGGCGGTCGTCGGCCAGTTCCTATCAATTCCACCAAACGCCCGGGGGGTCGAATCAGCTGCCCGTACGGTTGACACCGGTGAGCAGCGCCGCGAGCAGTCCGGCCGGGCAGGGGTGCTCGGGGACGGGGGTGCGGGCCAGCCGGCGCTGGATGTCCTCGACGTCCGGGTGGCCCTCGCCGAGTGCGGCGGTGGCGTGCGGGAGCAGCTCGTCCAGCAGGCAGTACGCCTGGTCGTGTGCGCCGACCCGGGCGAGCAGCACGGCGAAGTCGTGGCAGCCGCGCACCGTACGGCCGTTGTCCGGGCCGAACGCGAGGGCGAACTGCTCGATCAGCGGCCGCAGCCGCTTCAGCCCGTCGGCGGCCCGGCCCTCGCCGGCGGCCTGGAAGGCGGCGTCCGCCTGCCGGCGCAGGTCCCGCACGGCCTCGGCGGCCGCCGCCAGCCGGCGGCCCACCTCCCCCGCGCCGGTCGGCCGCTCGGCGGGGTCCTTGGCCAGCAGTTCGAGCAGCAGCCGGGCCAGGTCCCGGGGCAGCGCGGTCGGCCGCGGGGGCGGCTCGTCCACGTGCTGGACCATCAGCGCGTAGGTGCCGGAGGCGCTGAACGGGCGGACACCGGTGAAGAGTTCGTAGAGCACGCAGCCCAGCGCGTAGAGGTCGCTGCGCACCGTGCCCGGCTCGCCGCGCCAGCGCTCGGGGGCCAGGTAGGGCGCGCTGCCGATCACCGCGCCGGCCGTGGTCAGGCCGCCCTCCTTGTTGTCGCCGATCTGCGCGATCCCGAAGTCCAGCACCTTGAGCAGCTGCCGGTCGGGGCCGGTGAACATGATGTTCTCCGGCTTGATGTCGCGGTGGATCACGTCGGCCGCGTGGGCGGCGGCGAGCGCGGCGCACAGCTGGCGGCCCCACTCCAGCGCCTGCGGCAGCTCGGGACGGGAGGTGGCCAGCACCTGCTTCAGGGTCAGGCCGTTGAGCAGCTCCATCACCAGGTAGCGGTAGCTCTCGCCGCCCTCGGCGGCCTCGCCCTGGTCGAAGATCAGCACCACGTTCTGGTGCACAAGACGGGCCAGCACCGCCATCTCGCGGCCGAACCTGGCCCGGTCGGTGGCGGCTTCCGGGTCGTACTGGCCGGGCTCGTGGCGCAGCGTCTTGACCGCCACCTGCCGCCCGACCACCTGGTCGTAGGCCTCCCAGACCACCCCGAAGCCGCCCCGGCCCAGCTCGCCGACCAGTCGGTAGCGCTCCCCCAGCAGATCGCCGGCTCTCATGTCTCCCCCTACTTCGGCTGTCAGTAGACGGGGAGGCCGAGCAGCATCGCCAACTCGCCGGGGCGGGCGATGCCGCGCCTGCGCTCCAGGTCGCGGCTGTAGGACCAGAGGTCTCGGGTCGCCTTCGCCACGTCCTCGTCCCCCGGTCCCAAGGTGGCGGTCATCAGCGGCACCAGCTCGCCCAACAGGCCTACCGCTCCAGCGATATCGTCAGCCATCCCCCGCCAGATGGCAAGGTCATAGGCGACCTGCAGGGTCTGCGGACGGGTCTGCCCGAGCGTGCGGGCCGCGTGGGACACCAGTACGGTCAACTGGCGTACCGCCTCGGCACTCTGGCCCGCCTCGCCGTAGGCCCAGGCCTGGTCGACCTGGGCCCGGATCAGCTCCTCGGGGCCGGGCCCGACCGGGCCCTGGTAGCCGGCCGCCACCGCGCCCAGCCGGGCTCCGGCCTCGGCGGCGTCCGCCGGGCGGGCGGCGGGGTCCTTGGCCAGCAGGCTGAGCACCACCTCGTCCAGGCCGCCCGGCAGGTCGGTGCGGAACTGGCCCAGGTGGGGGACCGCGTCGTTCAGGTGACGGTGCATCAACTCCGGCACCGAGGCGCCCAGATAGGGCGGGCGCCCGGCGCAGAGTTCGAACAGCGCGCAGCCCAGCGCGTAGAGGTCCGCCCGACCGTCGGCCGGGGCCTGGCGCCACTGCTCGGGCGCCAGGTACGGGGCGTTGCCGGTCTCGGTGGCCGGGGCCAGGTGGGCGGTGCCGAAGCCGAGCAGCTTGATCCGGCCCTGGTCCGTGAGGAAGAGCCGGCTCGGCTTGAGCCCCCAGTGCACCACACCGGCCGCGTGCGCGGCCTTCAGGCCGAGGCAGGCCTGTTGGGCCCAGATCAGGATGTGCCCGAGGTCGGCGGGCCCGGCCGCGATCACGGTGTCCAGGGTGCGGCCGCTGAGCAGCTCCAGGACCAGCGCGCGGTCGGCGCGGTGCTCCACCTCGACCAGGTGCGGGTGGCCGAGCCGGCCGGCCCGCTCGGCCTCGTCCAGGAACCGCTCGACGGCGGCCGGCGGTGCGGGCGACTGCGGCGGCACCAGGTGGACGGCGACCCGGTGGCCGTCCGATCGGTCGAGCGCCTCCCAGCGCGACCCGGTGACCGACCGACCCAGCTCGCGCAGCAACTGGTAGCGGCCGTCGACCAGCGGCGGCGGCTGGAGATCTGACATGCGGATCAGCCTATCGGGCCGCTGACCCGGTTGACCCTGAGTCGACCGAGCCGGCTGAGGAAGGCCCCACCTCGACCGCACCTGCCTCCACCGGCCAGGGTGCGAGGATGGTGGCCGGGCTGACGACGGCGTGGCCCGGATCCCCGTTGGAGGTGGGCGACGATGGCCAAGCAGGCCCCGCAGAGCGACCCGGCGCAGGACGCCCCCAAGGTGGGCGCCCCGCAGCGCGCGGCCGCCGGACTGACCGCCGTGCGGCAGAGCCTGAAGCTGGCCCATGAGCAGATGGGCCCGGCCCGCACCCTGGCCACCCTGGCCAAGGTCAACCAGCAGGGCGGCTTCGACTGCCCCGGCTGTGCCTGGCCCGAGCCGGACAAGCCGCACACCGCCGAGTTCTGCGAGAACGGCGCCAAGGCGGTCGCCGAGGAGGCCACCGAGCGCCGGATCACCCGCGCCTTCTTCGCCGAGCACTCGGTGGCCGAGCTGGCCGGGCGCTCCGGCTACTGGCTGGGCCAGCAGGGCCGGCTCACCGAGCCGATGCTGCTGGCCGAGGACGCCACCCACTACGCCCCGATCGGCTGGGACGAAGCCTTCGCGATCATCGCCGAGGAGCTCGAGGCGCTGGCGACCCCCGACGGCGCTGCCTTCTACACCTCGGGCCGGACCAGCAACGAGGCCGCCTTCAGCTACCAGCTGTTCGCCCGCAAGCTGGGCACCAACAACCTGCCGGACTGCTCCAACATGTGCCACGAGTCCTCCGGCTCGGCGCTGGTGGAGACCCTCGGGGTGGGCAAGGGCAGCGTCAGCCTGAAGGACCTCTACCAGGCCGACCTGATCATCGTGGCCGGGCAGAACCCGGGCACCAACCACCCCCGGATGCTCTCCGCGCTGGAGCGGGCCAAGCGGGCCGGCGCCACCATCGTCAGCGTCAACCCGCTGCCCGAGGCTGGCCTGGAGCGGTTCAAGAACCCGCAGCACGCGCGCGGCCTGGTCGGCGGCGGCACCAAGCTGACCGACCTGTTCCTGCAGATCAGGCTCGGTGGCGACCTGGCGCTGTTCCGCGCGCTCAACCAGCTGATCCTGGCCGCCGACGGCGGCGTGGACCGGGACTTCGTCGCCGAGCACTGCCACGGCTTCGACGAGTTCGCCGCCGAGGCCACGTCGACGGACCGTCAGCAGGTGCTCGCCGCAACCGGGTTGCCCTGGGAGCAGATCGAGCAGCTGGCCGAACTCGTGCTGAAGTCGAAGAAGGTCATCGTCTGCTGGGCGATGGGCCTGACCCAGCACCGGCACTCGGTGCCGACCATCCGCGAGGTGGTCAACTTCCTGCTGCTGCGCGGCAATGTGGGACGTCCCGGGGCCGGCGTCTGTCCGGTGCGCGGGCACAGCAACGTCCAGGGCGACCGCACCATGGGCATCTTCGAGCGGCCCGCCGCCGCCTTCCTGGACGCGCTGGAGCGGGAGTTCGGCTTCGAGCCGCCGCGCGAGCACGGCTTCGACGCGGTCGAGTCGATCCGGGCGATGCGCGACGGGCGGGTCAAGGTCTTCTTCGCGATGGGCGGCAACTTCGTCGCGGCCACCCCGGACACCGAGGTCACCGAGGCCGCGATGCGGCAGTGCCGGCTGACCGTGCAGGTCTCCACCAAGCTGAACCGCTCGCACCTGGTGACCGGCCGCCGGGCGCTGATCCTGCCCACCCTGGGCCGCACCGACCGGGACCACACCGAGGCGGGCGGCCAGTTCGTCACCGTCGAGGACTCGATGGGCATGGTGCACTCCTCGCAGGGCCGGCTGCGCCCGCCGGCGCCCGGCATCCTCTCCGAGGTCGCGATCGTCTGCCGGCTGGCCCGCGCGGTGCTCGGCCCCGCCGACCCGACGCCGTGGGAGGAGTTCGCCACCTCCTACGACACCGTCCGCGACCGGATCGCCCGGGTGGTGCCGGGCTTCGCCGACTTCAACACCAGGGTCCGGGCGCCCGGTGGCTTCGCGCTGCCGCACGGTCCGCGCGACAGCCGGACCTTCCCCACCGCCACCGGCAAGGCCAACTTCACCGTCAACACGATGACCGCCCCCGAGGTGCCGGCCGGCCGGCTGCTGTTGCAGACGCTGCGCTCGCACGACCAGTACAACACCACGATCTACGGCCTGGACGACCGCTACCGGGGCATCACCGGCGGGCGCCGGGTGGTGCTGGTCAACCCGCTGGACGCGGCCGAGCTGGGCCTGACCGAGGGCGGCTACGTCGACCTGGTCAGCGAGTGGCGGGACGGGGTGGCCCGGCGGGCGCCGCACTTCAAGGTGGTGCACTACCCGGTGGCGCGCGGCGGGGCGGCGGCCTACTACCCGGAGACCAACGTGCTGATCCCGCTGGACTCCACGGCGGAGATCAGCAACACGCCGACCTCCAAGGCCGTGGTGATCCGCTTCCAGCCGGATTCCGGCGTCTGAGAGCGGCCGGCCCGAGTCCCGGTCCCGATCCGCCGGCGGCCCCTGGAAGTTCGGGCCGCCGGCGGATCGGGCTCACGGCGTGGTGCTGGTGGACCCGGACGGGCTCGGCGGGACCGAGGCGCTGCCCGAGGACGACGGCGAGGTGCCCGAAGGCGAGCCGTTCGGGGCGGACGGCGAGGGCGAGCCGCTCGGCGGGACCGAGGCGCTGCCCGAGGCACTGGCCGTCGGCAGCGGCGAACCCGAGGCGGCACCGGAGGCGGACGCCGAGGCGCCGCCCGATCCCGAAGCGGACGGCGAGGGCGGGCCGGTGGGCACCGCCGAGGGCGGGATCACCGGCGGCGCGGGCGGGCCGATCGGTAGCACCGGCAGCAGCGAGGGCAGCGGCGGTTCGCTCGGCAGCCCGGGCACCGCAGCCTGCGAGGGCGCCGCGAGCGGCGTCACCGTCTCCGCCTGCTGCAGCGTGGCGGGCACCTTCCAGGCGCCACCCTTGTCGTCCGAGGCGTTCTGCGGGTCGGGCCGCACCGCGCCCAGGATCGGCGCCATGCCGATCGGCGAGACCCGGACGAACGCACCGGTGTGCGGAGCCTGCACGACCAGCCCGCCGCCGATGTACATCGCCACGTGCTCGGCGCTGCTGTAGTAGATCAGCAGGTCGCCGGGGCGCAGCTGGTTCAGCGGGACGTGCTGCAGTTGGGCCCACTGCTCCTGGCTGGTGCGCGGGATCTGGACGCCCGCACTCAGCCAGGCCTGCGAGGTGAGGCCGGAGCAGTCGAAGGAGGCGGGTCCGACGCCGCCCCACAGGTACGGCTTGCCGAGCTGCGCGAGCGCGAAGGCGACCGCCTGCCGGCCGGCCGCCGAGGGGGTGCGCTCACCCTGGCCGAGCGCACCGCTGGCCAGGAAGGCCAGTTGGGCCTGGTCGACCTGGTTCTGCTCCAGCTGCTGCAGCTCGGTCTGCTGGGCGCCGGTGAGCGAGGAGACCAGCTGCTCGACGGTGGCCAGCTGGCCGGCGATCTCGGCCTTGTTCTGGTCCTGCTGGGTGAGCAGCGACTTGGTGCCGTTGGCCGCGTCGGTGGACTGCTTCCTCAGCTGCTCCAGCGCCGCCTGGTCGCCCTTGAGCTGGGCGACGAAGGTGGCCTGCGAGCGGCTCGCGGCGGAGAGCAGCGCGGCGAGGTGGGCGGCCTGGTACGGGTCGTTGGTCAGCAGCAGCTCGCCGAGGCCGGAGACGTCGCCGTTGCGGTACTGCTCGGAGGCCAGTTCGGCGGCGACGTCGACGCCCTGGTCGACCAGCTTCTGCTGGGCGTCGATCTTGGCGTTGACCGCGGCCACGCCGCTCTGCTGGGCGGCCAGTTGCTGGGCGGTGGCGTTGTACTGCTCGGTGGCCGCCTCGGCGTTCTGGTAGAGCAGGTGGATCTTGTCGAGCAGCGGGCCGAGGGTGGCCTCGGCGGCGGCCAGCGGGTCGCCGCCAGCGGCCGCGCCGGACGGTACGGCGCCGGGGGCGGTCGGCGTCGCGGTGGCCGAGGGCGACGGCATGGGGGCGGCGAAGGCCGTCTGGGCGGCCATCGGCAGCGCGAGCGCGGCCACCGCCAGCACCGCACCGCAGCGCAGCGCGGCCCGCAGCCATGGCTGCGTCCCGACCAGTCGTTCACGGCTCACAGCCCGCATCGGCTCGCCTCCCCCTCGTTCGATGACTCCCCCGGCACCGCCGCCGGCAGGCCCTTGCCGATCCTGCCACGCGAACGGCCGGATCCGGCAGGGTGCCTCGAAGCATCTGATGAATTCTCAGCTGACAGGCCGTCGTGACACAGATCTCACGAATCCGACCCCAAACCGGACGTTGTTCGCATAAGACCAGGCCAAGACACCTGAGAGACTCGTGGAGGCCAAGTGCAGGACATGAACGGACCCGGAAATCCCGGTCTAGTTAACCTCCCGTTCACTCGACCTCCCTACGGTCGCGCTGAACACAGCTGACGAAAACAACAGTCCGACTACTACGACGATTGTTTGGTAATGGAACACATCACGTTCCTGGTCGCGGTGGTGATCGTCACCGCTCTTGCCTTCGACTTCACCAACGGCTTCCACGACACCGCCAACGCGATGGCCACCTCCATCGCCACCGGCGCGCTGCGACCCAAGGTCGCCGTCGGCATCTCCGCGGTCCTCAACTTCGCGGGCGCCTTCCTCTCGGTGAAGGTCGCGAGCACCATCTCGGGCGGGATCGTCAATGAGAAGGCGGGCATCCACCCGTCGGTGATCTTCGCGGCACTGGCCGGTGCCATCCTCTGGAACCTGGTGACCTGGCTGCGCGGCCTGCCCTCCAGTTCCTCGCACGCGCTGTACGGCGGCCTGATCGGCGCCACCGTCGTGGGCGTCGGGCTCGACGGCGTCAACTTCAGCACCGTGGTCACCAAGATCCTCATCCCGGCCGTCGCCTCCCCGGTCGTGGCCGGCCTGGCCGCCTGGGGCGCCACCAAGGTCGCCTACCTGATCACCCGGCGCGGCGGCGCGAAGACCACCACCAAGGGCTTCAAGATCGGCCAGATGTTCTCCGCCTCGCTGGTCTCGCTGGCCCACGGCACCAACGACGCCCAGAAGACGATGGGCATCATCACCCTGACCCTGGTCTCGGTCGGCGCGCTGCCCAAGCACGCGCTGCCCCCCACCTGGGTGATCGCCAGCGCCGGCCTGGCCATCGCGCTCGGCACCTACATGGGCGGCTGGCGGATCATCCGCAGCATGGGCAAGGGTCTGACGGACGTCCAGGCACCGCAGGGCTTCGCCGCCGAGGCCGCAACGACCGCGGTGATCCTGACCTCCTCGCACATGGGCTACGGCCTCTCCACCACCCAGGTGGTCTCCGGCGGCATCATGGGCGCGGGCCTCGGCGGCCCGAAGGCCCAGGTGCACTGGAGCATGGCCCGCCGCATGGTCTACACCTGGGGCCTGACGCTGCCCGCCGCCGCCGTGGTGGCCGGCGCCGCCGCCTTCGTGGCGGACCAGGGCACCTGGGGCGTCGTGCTGGTCGGCGCCGCCCTGGTGGCCGGCTCGGGCACAATGTGGCTGCTCTCCCGCCGCCAGCCGGTGACCGCGAGCAACGTCAACGAGGTCCCGGAACTCACCGACGTCACGCCGGTCCCCGTTCCCGGCAGCGCCGCCTCGCCCGCCACCACCCCGACCACCACCGTCGCCGCCTGAGGGGCTCTGCCATGCACATCAACTGGAGCGCCCTCGCCGACACCGCCGGCGTCAGCTTCGTGGTCACCGTCGCCGTGGTCGCGGCCTTCGCCCTCGGGGTGCTGGCCCTGGGCCGGCGGGAGGCCGCTGTCGAGGCCGGATCGGGCCGCGGCACCGCCGCACTGGCCGGTGCCGGCGTCTGCTTCGCCGCCTGCGCGGCGGCGGTCGGCTACGGACTCACCCTGATCGCGGGCTGAGACCGGCCTGACCTGGACAGGCAGCGCGAACGGCGAAGGCCGCGAGGTGGATGTCCACCTCGCGGCCTTCGCCGTTGCCCGCCCCCGTGGCGAACCGGGCGCGCCCCGCGCTACACCGACTCGCCGACCGAGGGGTCGGCCACCGGCTCCGGCTGGACGGCCTGGAGGCCATCGGTGGCGTGGGCAGCGTGGGCGGCGTGAGCGCCGTGGGAAGCGTGGGCGCCGTGGCCGGCCTGCGCGGCGTGGGCGGTGCGCAGCGGTACCTCGCGGATGAACAGCACCACCAGGAAGGCCACCGCCGCGAACGGCGCGGCGACCAGGAAGACCGTGCCCACCCCGTGCCCGAAGGCGTCGGTGACCAGCGGGACCAGCGGCGCGGGCAGCGCGTGCAGGTCCGGCAGGTCGCCGCCGCCCAGCGCGCTCGCCCCGGCCGCCGGGATGTGGGCGGCCAACAGATTCTGGGTCAGGTAGTGGGTGACCCGGGTGCCGAGCAGTGCGCCCAGGGCCGAGACGCCCATCGCGCCGCCCATGGTGCGGAAGAAGGTCACCGTCGAGCTGGCGGTGCCCAGTTCCTTGGCGGGGACCGTGTTCTGCACCGCCAGCACCAGGTTCTGCGAGGTCAGGCCGAGGCCGATGCCGGTGGCGGCCATGTAGAGCGAGAGCACGCCGTAGTTCGTGTCGGCGCGGGCGGTGCCGAGCAGGAAGAAGCCGAGGGCGAGCAGGAAGGTGCCGGCCACCAGGTAGCGCTTCCACTTGCCGTGCTTGGTGATCAGCCGGCCCGCGATGGCGGAGGCGAGCGCCAGGCCGAGGATCATCGGCAGCGTCAGGATGCCCGCCATGGTCGGCGTCTTCCCCTTGGCCAGCTGGAAGTACTGGCTGAGGAAGGTGGTGGCGCCGTACATCCCGATGCCGACGAAGGTGCTGGCCACCGCGGCCAGGCTCACGGTGCGGTGGCGGAACAGGCCCAGCGGCATGATCGGCTCCGCCGCCCGACGCTCGGTCAGGACGAAGAGCAGCACCAGCAGCAGCCCGCCGCCGACCATCAGCGCGGTCTGCCAGGAGCCCCAGGCGTAGTTCTTGCCGGCCAGCGTGACCCAGACCATCAGCAGGCTGACCGCGCCGGCGATCAGGATCGCGCCGAGATAGTCGATCTTCGCCTTCCGCTTGACCACCGGCAGGTGCAGGGTGCGCTGCAGCACGATGATGGCGATCACCGAGAACGGGATGCCGACGTAGAAGCACCAGCGCCAGCCCAGCCAGTGGGTGTCCACGATGACCCCGCCGATCAGCGGCCCGCCGATGGTGGCCAGCGCGAAGACGGCACCGAAGTAGCCGCTGTAGCGGCCTCGTTCGCGCGGCGGGACCATCGCCGCCAGGCAGATCTGCCCGAGTGCCACCACGCCGCCGGCGCCCAGGCCCTGCAGCACCCGGCAGCCGATCAGCTCGGCGGTGTTCTGCGAGAGGCCGGCCAGGGTGGAGGAGACGATGTAGATCACCAGCGCCAGCTGGACCAGCAGCTTCTTGCTCACCAGGTCGGAGAGCTTGCCCCAGATCGGGGTGGAGGCGGTGAGCGAGAGCAACGCCGCGGTGATCACCCAGGTGTAGGCGGACTCGCCGCCGTGCAGGTCGTTGAGGATGGTCGGCAGCGCGTTGGAGACGATGGTCGAGGAGAGCACCGCGACGAAGAGGCCGAGCAGCAGCCCGGAGAGCGCTTCGAGGATCTCACGGTGCGTCATCGGGCGGTCGGGGGCGACGGCACCGTGGTGATGGTGCTGCGGGTGCGCCGGCTGGCTGCTGGTCATGAAGGTCCTTAGAAATCGTTGCCTAAGGCAACCATAAGCTTCGATAGTTGACCTAGGCAACCTTCTCTGTGGACGTTGACGCGGACTGCGGCCCGGACCTTGACCCGGACGTCGGCACTCGCTCGGCTACTCGTCCCAGTCCTCGCGCCGGCTCACGCTGGCCACCGTCTCGTTGAACCGCGCCAGCAGGTGGACGAACTGGTCGAGTTCGGCCGGATCCCAGCTGGCGAGCATGGCGCGGAACGAGGCGATCCGGTACTCGTGCGCCCGCAGGAAACGCCGGGCGCCGTCCTCGGTGAGCGAGACCAGCGAGACCCGCCCGTCCAGCGGATCGGACTCGCGCGCCACCAGGCCGAGTTCCTCCAGCGCCTTGATCTGCCGGCTGATCGTCGCCTTGCCGACCCCGAAGTGCGCCCCGACATCGGTCACCCGGACCTGCCCCGCTTCGCTGAGGTGGGCGAGCAGGCTGTAGGCCAGGCCCTCCAGCTTGGGATGCACCATCCGCGACATCTCGGCGGACCTGGCCCGCCCGCGGCGGAACATCACCGCGACCTCGCGCTCCACCGCGCGGAAGACCGCTTCACTGCCCGTCAGATCCTCGACCACACCAACCCGCCGCTCTGCCGCAGAGCGCCGCCCGCCGACGCGTGATCAGTATCCACCAGCCCCGGCGCGGGAGGGACTACCCCAAATGCCTCGAATGGCAGGAAGAAACGGTCATGCTGTGATCTGCCATTTGCATCGCTTTCGAGCTTTCGAGCTTTCGAGAGTCGCTTCCGACCGCGGTGCTGGCGCTCTACTCGATCGCGGCCGGACTCGGCGGCGTGCTGATCGCCGGGCCGGTCCTGAACGCGCTGCCCGGCAGCGTCGCCGCGCTCTGGGCGTGGGCAGCCTGGTGGTCTTCGCGGTCGGCACCATCACGATGGCGCTGGAGTGCCTCTTCGACGTGGTCGGCATCGGGCTCGCGGTGCTGGTCTTCGTGGTGCTCGGCAACCCGAGCGCGGGCGGGGTCTTCCCGCTGCCGCTGCTGCCGCCGTTCTGGCGGGCGATCGGCGCCTGGCTGCCGAACGGCGCGGGGACCAGCGCCACCCGCTCGATCGCCTACCTGGGCGCCACCAGGCTCACCATGCCGCTGCTGGTCCTCGCGGTCTGGGCGGTGGTCGGAGTGGTCGTCTCGCTGCTCGCGGTGCACAGCAGGGCCCGGGGCGGCCGGCCGATGGTCGCCCCGCCGGAGCGGGGCTGACGCTTCCCTCAGTGCACCCGTGACGGCTCGGTGGCCGAGTCCGATACCGCCGAGTCGTCACGGGTGTTGGTGAAGACGAACTTCTTCATCGCCCAGTAACGGAAGCCCATCGCCACCAGGGTCCCGATGATCATCCCGCTCAGGAAGTCGGAGACCTCCTGGGTGAACTTGCTCACGTGCGGCGTGTGCAGGTCGAACAGATAGCGGCTGATCAGCAGCGGGAGGTCGTTGACCCCGACCGCCACGGCACTCACCGCGAAGAAGGGGATCACCTCCTTGTGGCTGCCCTCCGAACGGAACGACCACTGGCGGTTCAGGATGTACGAGAACACCGTCGCGACACCCGTTGCGATCGTCAGTGCGACAACCGGCTTGTTCTGGCAGACGGTGAGCTTGAGCCCGTAGTTGATCAGCAGCGTCAGCAGGAAGCACGAGCCACCCACCACGAGGAACTTCACCAGGCTGCGGTGCTGCACCACGAAGGGGCGCAGCGGCCCCGGCACCTTGGCCAGAGCTTTCTGTGTTCGCGACGGCATTGGCGCAGTGTCGCACGAGAGTCCTCACAAGCCCGTCACCCGACTCCCCGGAACGGACGAACCCGGGGCCCGCCCGAGCCCCGTCGCAGCCCGCCGCAGCGCCCGACGGACCGTCAGGTCCGCCGGGCGCCAAGGCAGTTCACCGCGTCACGCGGCCGCCACCAACACGTCGGCCGACTCCAGGGCCAGCGCCAGCACCTCGCGGACGTCCGCCACCGGGTGCACGGTCAGCCGCTCCAGCACCTCGGCCGGGACCTCGTCGAGGTCGGGCTCGTTGCGCTTGGGGATGATCACCGTGGTGATCCCGGCCCGGTCGGCGGCGAGCAGCTTCTGCTTCACCCCGCCGATCGGCAGCACCCGGCCGGTCAGCGAGACCTCGCCGGTCATCGCGACATCCGTGCGGACCTTGCGCCCGGAGAGCAGCGAGGCCAGCGCCGTGGTCATCGTGATGCCCGCGCTCGGTCCGTCCTTGGGGACGGCGCCCGCCGGCACGTGCAGGTGGATGCCGCGCTCCCGCAGACCGGTGACCGGCAGCTCCAGCTCCGCACCGCGCGAGCGCAGGTAGGAGAGGGCGATGTGGGCCGACTCCTTCATCACGTCGCCCAGCTGGCCGGTCAGGGTCAGGCCGGTCGAGCCGGTCTCGGCGTCGGCCAGCGATGCCTCGATGTAGAGGACGTCGCCACCCGCGCCCGTGACGGCCAGGCCGGTCGCCACGCCGGGCACCGCGGTGCGCCGCTCGGCCGGCTCCTGGGCCGACTCGGGCGTGTGGTGCGGGCGGCCGATCAGCCCGCGCAGGTCCTCGGCGCCGATCGCGGCGGGCAGCTCGCGCTCGCCCAGCTCGGTCTGCGAGGCGACCTTGCGCAGGATCCGGGCCACCGCGCGCTCCAGGTTCCGCACCCCGGCCTCCCGGGTGTACTCCCCCGCGAGCCTGCGCAGCGCCGACTCGTCCACCGAGACCTCCTCGGCGGTCAGACCCGCGCGCTGCAGCTGCCGCGGCAGCAGGTGGTCGCGGGCGATGACCACCTTCTCGTCCTCGGTGTAGCCGTCGAGGCGGACCAGCTCCATCCGGTCGAGCAGCGGCTCGGGGATGGCCTCCAGCACGTTGGCGGTGGCCAGGAAGACCATGTCGGACAGGTCCAGCTCGACCTCCAGGTAGTGGTCCCGGAAGGTGTGGTTCTGCGCCGGGTCCAGCACCTCCAGCAGGGCGGCGGCCGGGTCTCCTCGGTAGTCCGAGCCGACCTTGTCGATCTCGTCCAGCAGGACCACCGGGTTCATCGAGCCGGCCTCCTTGATGGCCCGCACGATCCGGCCGGGCAGCGCGCCGACGTAGGTGCGCCGGTGGCCGCGGATCTCGGCCTCGTCACGCACGCCGCCGAGCGCGACCCGGACGAAGTCGCGGCCCATCGCCCGGGCCACCGACTCGCCGAGCGAGGTCTTGCCGACGCCGGGCGGGCCGACCAGCGCCAGCACCGCGCCGCCGCGGCGGCCGCCGACCAGGCTCAGGCCCTGGTCGGCCCGGCGCTTGCGGACCGCCAGGTACTCGACGATCCGGTCCTTCACATCGGCCAGGCCCGCGTGGTCGGCGTCCAGCACGGCGCGGGCGCCGGCGATGTCGTAGCCGTCCTCGCTGCGGTTGTTCCAGGGCAGCTCCAGCACGGTGTCCAGCCAGGTGCGGATCCAGCTGCCCTCGGGCGACTGGTCCGAACTGCGCTCCAGCTTGTCGACCTCCTTGAGGGCGGCCTCGCGCACCTTCTCGGGCAGGTCGGCGGCCTCGACCCGGGCCCGGTAGTCGCCCTCCTCGTCGGCGGCCTCGCCGTTCAGCTCGGCCAGCTCCTTGCGCACCGCCTCCAGCTGCCGGCGGAGCAGGAACTCCTTCTGCTGCTTGGCCACGCCCTCCTCGACGTCCTTGCGGATGCTGTCGTTGACCTCCTCCTCGGCGAGGTGGTCGCGCAGCAGCTGCAGGGCGTACTCGAGGCGGGCCAGCTGGTCGGCCTCGAGCAGCACCTTGAGCTTCTGCTCGGCGGTGGCGAAGGGCGCGTACCCGATGTTGTCGGCCAGCTCGCCGACGCCCTCGATCGCGGCCACCCGGTCGACGATCTGCCAGGCGCCGCGCTTGCGCAGCCACTCGGTGGAGAGCGCCTTGTACTCCTTCACCAGCTCGGCGGCGCGGCCGGCCGGCGGCAACTCGATCGAGGACTCCTTGAACGGCGTGGTCTCCACCCAGAGCGCGGCGCCCGGCCCGGTGGTGCCGGCGCCGATCCGCACCCGGCGGACGGCCCGGACCAGCGCGGCCGGCTCGCCGTCGGCCAGCCGGCCGACCTGCTCGACGGTGGCGAGGGTGCCGGCCGCGGCGTACGAGCCGTCCAGCCGCGGCACCAGCAGGACCTGCGGCTTGCCCGCGACACCACTCACCGACGCCCGCGCGGCGGCCCTGGCGGCCTCCACGGCGGCGCGCACCTCGGTGTCCTTGAGGTCCAGCGGCACCACCATGCCGGGCAGCACGACCTCGTCGTCGAGGGGCAGCACGGGCAGAGTGAGCGAAGCGGACGTCGATGCCATGATCTCTCCCCAGTCAGTGAACTTGAGTCGACATGACTAAGGCTTCCTCGGAGCCGAATGTTCCCGGGGCCCTGTTCGCTCTGAGCGATCAACGAAATGCCCCCTCGGGAGGACCCGAGGGGGCACACGGCGGAACCGGCCGGCGAAGGGACCGGAGGAGATGGGACCGGAGGAGATGGGAAACGACGGCGCTACACGCGCTCCAGGGCCGGCTCGGCGGCCCGGCGCGGCAGTCGGCGCGGCAGGCCCCGCACGGGCGAACCGCGCCCGGGCCGCCGTGGTCGCCGCAGCACGCCCCACAGCGCCACCCCGGTGAGCAGCGCGGTCGGATGGCCGACCGCGGTGATCAGGTCCTGGTCGGTGATGATCTGGTGCGCCACCAGCAGCACCGCGCCGCCCAGCGTCAGGTACCGCCCGCGCACCGACAGCAGCCCGGCCAGCGCCCCCAGGCTGGCCAGCACGCCGTAGCTGACGCCGATGTCCAGCTCGTCCAGGATGCTCGGCCCGACCTTCCCGGTGGCCACCGCGATCGCCACCACGGCCTGGGAGAGCAGCGTGCCCACCACGTGCCCGGCCGCGAAGACGCCGGCGGCCCGCAGCGGACCGACCCGCCGTTCCAGCGGGGCGACGGTGAACGCGAAGGCCCACAGGTAGGGCATCCAGACCGGCCCGGCGACCCAGAGCCCGCTCATCAGCAGCGAGCGCAGGGGGGTGTGCAGCAGGTGGTGGCCGTCCGTGCTGGACATGGTCTGCAACTGGTGCACCAGGTCCTGGTTGGCGAACTGGGCGAAGACCGTGGTCCCGGCCAGCACCACCAGGTAGCCGCACGCGAAGGGGTTGCGCCGGGGCGTCGGCAGCCGGTCCAGCACCCAGCGCAGCGGCACCGAGCGCAGGCCGAACCGCAGGCCGGTCAGGGGCGTCACCGCGGCGGGGCGTGCACCGCTCCGGGCCGCGTTCGCCGTCGCGTCCGCCATGGCGCCTCCGTCCCTCGGTCCGTGCTCGCTGCGCGTGCACACCGTGCCATCATCCGTCCGTTTCGTCCACGGTATGCGGCATCCCTGAGAAGACGCTGAGTACCGGGTCACGGTCCCTGTCAGGGCAGTTCAGAAGTTGGTCTGGACCAAAAGTCGGCTGGGTCGGACCGGGACCCGCGCGCGGATTCGTGCATACTCACCGTTACCGTGAGACGACATGGACGGGTAAGGTAGCGGCCCGTGCTTGGTCCCCGGGGCGCGCGCTTCGGCCTGTGCTCCGGAAATCTGCGGTCCACCTGCCGGTGCTCGCCGGGTGTCCGTACGCTGCGAGGTATGCATGTCGGGCCGGTGGTCGGGAAGCCGCGGCCCACCCGCGCTAGGCGGAGCCCGGGGCGTCAAATCAGCACGCGAAATTAACGACGGAACAAGACTACGAGCGGTGCCCGCCACTCCCACAGGTGGCGGCCCGCAGGCCCTGGGGGCGGTGGCGTGACCGTGACAGAGATTCAACAGGACACCAGCAGCAGCGGTGTGATTGCCCAGCGACGGGTACTCGTGGTGGAGGATGAACCCACCATCGCCGAGTCCATCGCGGCCCGACTGGGCGCGGAGGGCTTCAAGGTCGCCGTGGCGCACGACGGCCCCGGCGCGGTGGACGGATTCCACACCTGGCAGCCCGATCTAGTGGTGCTCGACATCATGCTGCCCGGCTTCGACGGACTGGAGGTCTGCCGTCGGATCCAGGCGCAGCGCCCGGTCCCGGTGCTGATGCTGACGGCCCGCGACGACGAGACCGACCTGCTGGTCGGCCTGGGCGTCGGCGCCGACGACTACATGACCAAGCCCTTCTCGATGCGCGAACTGGCGGCCCGGGTCAACGTGCTGCTGCGCCGGGTCGAGCGGGCCCAGCAGGCCGCCAGAACTCCGGCGCTGGGCAGCCTGCGCTTCGGCGAACTGGAGATCGACCACGTGCAGCGCCGGGTCCGGCTCGCCTCCGGCGACGTCCACCTGACGCCCACCGAGTTCGACCTGCTGGCCTGCCTGGCCGCCCAGCCGCGCGCCGTGCTGACCCGCGAGCAGCTGCTGGCCGAGGTCTGGGACTGGACCGACGCCTCCGGCACCCGGACGGTGGACAGCCACGTCAAGGCGCTGCGCCGGAAGATCGGTGCGACCTGGATCCGCACCGTGCACGGCGTGGGCTACGCGCTCGAGGCGCCGGTGGGGTGATGCGCGTCCAGTCCGGTGACTGGGGAGCCGCGGGGGCCACGGGGGCACAGGAGTACGGGGATCAAGTACCGATGAACACCTCACCACGGGCTCGCACCGAGCCCGATCCACCGGCGCGCCCGCAACGGTGGCCCGGACGGATGGCCGCGCGGATCTGGCTGGACATCCGGCCGCTCGACCCGGTCCGCTCGATCAAGGGCAAGCTGGCCCTGCTGGTCATCGTGTCGGTGGTGGTCGCCACCGGCCTGGTGGTGATCGCGATCCGCTCGGAGACCCAGATCCGGGTGATCATGGCCTTCTCGATGATCGCCTCGCTCCTCTTCATGCAGCTGCTGGCGCACACCCTGACCGCCCCGCTGCGCGAGATGACCGTGGCGGCCCGGGCGATGGCCGGCGGCGACTACAGCCGCCGGGTGACCACCGGGTCGCGGGACGAGATCGGCGAACTGGCGGTGACCTTCAACAAGATGGCCGCCGATCTGGAGGCCGCCGACCGGCACCGGCGCGAGCTGGTGGCGAACGTCTCACACGAGCTGCGCACGCCGATCGCCGCACTGCAGGCGGTGCTGGAGAACATGGTGGACGGCGTGGTGCCGCCCGAGCAGGGCACGCTGGGCGCCGCGCTGGAGCAGACCGAGCGGCTCGGCCGGCTGGTCTCGCACCTGCTGGACCTGTCCAAGCTGGACGACGGCGTGGTCCCGCTGGACGCCCGCGAGTTCGAGGTGGCCCCGTTCCTGGCCGGCGTGCTGCGCGGGCTGACGGTGGACGGCGCCACGGCCGGCGGCGCCTGGAGCCGGCGCGACGACGTGCGGCTGCGGATCGACGTGCAGCCGCAGGCGCTGACCGCGCTGGCCGACCCGGAGCGGCTGCACCAGGTGGTCGCCAACCTGGTGGACAACGCCTGCAAGCACTCGCCGGCCGGCGGCACCGTGACGGTGCGGGCCCGGACCGGTGACGCGCCGCTGGCGCTGCTGCTGGAGGTGGAGGACCAGGGTCCCGGGATACCGGCGCAGGACCGCACCCGGGTGTTCGACCGGTTCAGCCGCGCCGGCACCCCGACCGCCCAGGGCCCCGGCAGCGACGGCGGCACCGGCCTGGGGCTGGCCATCGCCCGCTGGGCGGTGGACCTGCACGGCGGGCGGATCGAGGTCGCCGACGCCTCGGGCGGCTGCCTGATCCAGGTCGCGCTGCCGGGCAGCGCCGCGGTCGTCCCGCACCCCCGATTGTGAACCGAGCGGGCCCGGGCACCGCACCTGGGCCACACACCGAACCGCCACACCCTGTCCAGCTCGGCCAGCTTTGTCACAGAACTGGGACAATCCGGTAATCGACAGCCCTAGATCGGTCACAATCGGTCGATCTAGGGACATTTTGCCCGATTTAGCGCCGTTACGACGGGCGATCGAAGCCGCCCGTTTCCCTCTTTTGGCGGCTTTCTAACGTCTTTTTCCAGCCAATGTGGCCTACGGCACTGTGATCTGGGCGACGCCGACCCCCAGGGGACTGCGCGATGACTGGTCAGGGGCGTAGCCTTAATCCCCGCTGTCCAAACATCCCAAAAGGAAGCGGAAGAGGGCGGTTGCCGCCGTGTCGCCACACCCTGAAACCCCCAGCTCGGCAAGCACCACTGGCTTCGGCCCCAATGAGTGGCTCGTCGACGAGATCTACCAGCAGTACCTCCAGGACCCCAACTCGGTCGACCGAGCCTGGTGGGACTTTTTCGCCGACTACAAGCCCGGTACCGAGGTGACCCCAGTGACCCAGGCCGCGACCCAGGCCGGCCCCGCGCCGACCACCGTTGCTGCCCCTGCCCATGCTGCTCCCGCTCCTGCGGTTGCGCCTGCCCCCGTCGCCGCCCCGGCAGCCCCGGCCCCCGTTGTGGTCGCGCCTGCCGCCGCCGCGCCGCCGGCAGCCGCCCCAGCAGCGCCGCCGGCCCCCAAGGCCGCCGCAGCGAGCGCAGCGCCCTCGGCCCCCGCGGCCGAGCGCACCGGGCCCGAGCTCGTCCCGCTGCGTGGCCCGGCCAAGGCCGTGGCCACCAACATGGACGCCTCGCTGGAGGTGCCGACCGCCACCAGCGTGCGCGCGGTGCCGGCCAAGCTGTTGATCGACAACCGCATCGTCATCAACAACCACCTGCAGCGCGCCCGAGGCGGCAAGGTCTCCTTCACCCACCTGATCGGCTACGCGCTGGTGCAGGCCCTGAAGGCGACCCCGGGCATGAACCACAGCTACGCCGTGAAGGACGGCAAGTCCTTCCTGGTGAAGCCGGACCACATCAACCTGGGTCTGGCCATCGACCTGGTGAAGCCGAACGGCGACCGCCAGCTGGTCGTCGCGGCCATCAAGAAGGCCGAGACGCTGGACTTCTTCGGCTTCTGGCAGGCCTACGAGGACATCGTCCGCCGGGCCCGTGCCAACAAGCTGACGATGGACGACTTCACCGGTGTGACGGTCTCGCTGACCAACCCGGGCGGCATCGGCACCGTGCACTCGGTGCCGCGCCTGATGCAGGGTCAGGGCACCATCCTCGGTGTCGGTGCGATGGAGTACCCGGCAGAGTTCCAGGGCTCCAACCCGGGCACCCTGGCCCGGCTCGGCGTCTCCAAGATCATGACGCTCACCTCGACCTATGACCACCGGGTCATCCAGGGCGCGGCGTCCGGCGAGTTCCTGCGCTCGATCCACCAGCTGCTGCTGGGCGAGCACGGCTTCTACGACGAGGTCTTCGAGTCGCTGCGGATCCCGTACGAGCCGGTCCGCTGGGCCACCGACGTCGCCACCACGCACGAGGACGACGTCAACAAGACCGCCCGCGTCATGGAGCTGATCCACTCCTACCGGGTCCGCGGCCACCTGATGGCCGACACCGACCCGCTGGAGTACAAGCAGCGCAAGCACCCCGACCTGGACGTGGTCGAGCACGGCCTGACCCTCTGGGACCTGGAGCGCGAGTTCGCCGTCGGCGGCTTCGGCGGCCAGAAGATGATGAAGCTGCGCGACGTCCTCGGGCTGCTGCGCAACACCTACTGCCGCACCGTCGGCATCGAGTACATGCACATCCAGGACCCCAAGCAGCGCAAGTGGCTGCAGGAGCACCTGGAGAAGCCGTACACGAAGCCGGAGCGCGAGGAGCAGCTGCGCATCCTGCGCCGGCTGAACTCGGCGGAGGCCTTCGAGACCTTCCTGCAGACCAAGTACGTCGGCCAGAAGCGCTTCTCGCTGGAGGGCGGCGAGTCGCTGATCCCGCTGCTCGACGCGACCATCGACTCGGCCGCCGAGCACCGCCTGGACGAGGCCGTGATCGGCATGGCCCACCGCGGCCGCCTCAACGTGCTGGCCAACATCGTCGGCAAGCCGTACGGCAAGATCTTCGGCGAGTTCGAGGGCAACCTCGACCCCAAGTCGATGCACGGCTCCGGCGACGTCAAGTACCACCTGGGCTCCGAGGGCACCTTCGCCGGCATGGACGGCGAGACGATCAAGGTCTCGCTGGCCGCCAACCCCTCCCACCTGGAGACGGTCGACCCGATCGTCGAGGGCATCGCCCGCGCCAAGCAGGACGTCCTGGACCAGGGCGGCACCACCTTCCCGGTGCTGCCGATCCAGATCCACGGCGACGCGGCCTTCGCGGGCCAGGGCGTGGTCGCGGAGACCCTGAACATGTCGCAGCTGCGCGGCTACCGCACCGGCGGCACCGTGCACATCGTGGTGAACAACCAGGTCGGCTTCACCGCCGCCCCGGCCTCCAGCCGCTCCTCGATGTACTGCACCGACGTTGCCCGGATGATCGAGGCCCCGATCTTCCACGTGAACGGCGACGACCCGGAGGCCGTGGTCCGCGTCGCGCGCCTGGCCTTCGAGTTCCGCCAGACGTTCCACAAGGACGTCGTGATCGACCTCATCTGCTACCGCCGCCGCGGTCACAACGAGGCCGACAACCCGTCGTTCACCCAGCCGCTGATGTACGACCTGATCGACAAGAAGCGCTCGGTGCGCAAGCTCTACACCGAGGGCCTGATCGGTCGCGGCGACATCACGATGGAAGAGGCGGAGTCCGCGCTCCAGGACTTCCAGGGCCAGCTGGAGAAGGTCTTCGCGGAGGTCCGCGACGCGGCCTCGGCGCAGGCCGGCGCGCCGGGTGGCAAGCCGGTGGCCGACTTCCCGGTGAACGTGCGGACCGGCATCTCCCAGGAGATGGTCAAGCGGATCGCCGCCTCGCAGGTCAACCTGCCGGACTGGCTCACCGTCCACCCGCGACTGCTGCCGCAGCTGCAGCGCCGCGCCGCCTCGATCGAGGACGGCACCATCGACTGGGCCACCGGCGAGACCCTCGCCATCGGCTCGCTGCTGATGGAGGGTCACCCGGTCCGGCTGGCCGGCCAGGACAGCCGCCGTGGCACCTTCGGCCAGCGCCACGCGGTGCTGATCGACCGGGTCACCGGCGAGGACTACACCCCGCTGCTGTACCTGACCGAGGACCAGGCCCGCTACACCGTCTACGACAGCCTGCTGTCGGAGTACGCGGCGATGGGCTTCGAGTACGGCTACTCGCTGACCCGCCCGAACGCGCTGGTCATGTGGGAGGCGCAGTTCGGCGACTTCGTCAACGGCGCGCAGACCGTGGTCGACGAGTACATCGCCTCGGCCGAGCAGAAGTGGGGCCAGCACTCCGGTGTCACCCTGCTGCTGCCGCACGGCTACGAGGGCCAGGGGCCGGACCACTCGTCCGCGCGTCCCGAGCGCTTCCTGCAGCTGTGCGCCGAGAACAACATGACGGTCGCGATGCCGACCCTGCCGTCGAACTACTTCCACCTGCTGCGCTGGCAGGTGCACAACCCGCACCACAAGCCGCTGGTCGTCTTCACCCCGAAGTCGATGCTGCGTCTGAAGGCCGCGGCCAGTGCGGCGGAGGAGTTCACCACCGGCTCGTTCCGCCCGGTGATCGGCGACACCACGGTCGACCCGAAGAACGTGCGCAAGGTGGTCATCACCGCGGGCAAGTTCTACTACGACGTGGCCGCGGCCCGCACCGAGCGCGGCGTCACCGACACCGCGATCGTCCGGGTCGAGCGCCTCTACCCGCTGCCGATCGCCGAGCTCCAGGAGGAGCTGGCGCGCTACGGCGAGGACGTCCAGTTCATCTGGGCCCAGGAGGAGCCGGCCAACCAGGGCGCCTGGCCGTTCATCGCGATGAACCTGGTCGACCACCTGGACGTGGTGATCGGTCGCAAGGCCAGCGGCGGCCGACTGCGCCGGGTGGCCCGCCAGTCCGCCTCGGCCCCGGCCGTGGGCTCGGCCAAGCGGCACGCCGCCGAGCAGCAGGGGCTGATCGACGAGGTCTTCAGCCTCTGACGTCGGCTCAGCAGCACCCCCGGAAGGGCCCGGTCCGCGCGCGGACCGGGCCCTTCCGGCCGCCTATCCTGGCCCGTGAGCACCACCCGACCCATCTCAAACCGGAGCGCACCGTGTACTTCACCGACCGCGGCATCGAGGAGTTGGAGAGCCGGCGCGGCGACGAGGAGGTCACCTTCGAGTGGCTGGCCGAACGCCTGCGCGAGTTCGTGGACCTCAACCCCGACTTCGAGGTTCCCGTCGAGCGGCTGGCCACCTGGCTGGCCCGGCTGGACGATGAGGACGAGGACTGAGCAGACCGGACACTCCGGCCGCGCGACACGCAGCAGGGCCCGGCAGGCAACCGCCTGCCGGGCCCTGCTGCGTTCTCGGCACGGAGAAGTACTTGACTTCGCCGCCACGCGATATATCGTGTGTCTTGGAAGACGCGATACATCGCGACTCGCCGGATCGTCGCCCCTCCAGGGTACGACGGCGGCCGCCAGACGGGAGGACGAACAGATGAGCCAGTGGACAGTCAGCGAACCCGACCGGATCACGCTCGACGAGGCGGTGCGGGCGTTGGAGGTGCGGATCATCGGCGGCGCGGTCAACGTGGTCGCCGCCGAGGGTCCGGCCCGGCTCGAGGTGACCGAGCTGGACGGCGAACCGCTGCAGGTCACGCTGACCGACGGCGTGCTGACCGTGACCTACCCCGACCTGAGCTGGAGCGACTTCGGCGACCGGGAGCGGTTCAAGTCGGTCGACTCGGTCAAGGGCATCCTGGACTCGCTCTTCCGCAAGCGCCGGGCCCGGGCCGTGGTCTCGCTGACCGTGCCGGCCGACGCCGAGGTCAAGGTCGGCACCGTCTCCGCCGAGGCCACCGTCTCCGGCGTGCGCGGCGGCACCTCGGTGGGCGGGGTGGCCGGCAGCACCACGCTGGTGGGCCTGGCCGGGCGGATCGAGGCCAAGTCGGTCTCCGGCGACATCGACGCCCTGTCGGTCTCCGGCGACCTGCTGGTCAAGACCGTCTCCGGCGGACTGACCGTCATCTCCGGCACCCCCGCCTCGCTGCACGCCAGCACGGTCGGCGGCGGCGTCACCCTGGACCTGGCCGGCACCGGCTCGGCCGACGTGCGGATCAACACGGTCAACGGGGACGTCGCGGTCCGCCTGCCGCAGCCGGCCGACACCACGGTCGAGGCGGGCAGCACCAACGGCCAGTTCGCCACCGCCTTCGAGGAGTTGACGGTCGGCGGCAGCTGGGGCGCGAAGAAGCTCACCGGCAAGCTCGGCGCCGGCACCGGCCGGCTCCAGGTGACCACGGTCTCCGGGGCGATCTCGGTGCTGCGCCGCCCGGAGCCCGAGGACGAGGGGCCCAACCTGGTCAAGGAGCTGACCGCCCCCATTGACGAGGCCGACGAGGCCGACGAGGCCGCCGAACAGGCCACGACCGGCCCGACCGATGCGACCGACGAACCGAAGGGTGAGCAGGCATGAGCAGCGTCTTCGCGCACGGCCGGCTGCGGCTCTACCTGCTGAAGCTGCTCGACGAGTCGCCGCGGCACGGCTACGAGGTGATCCGCCTGCTGGAGGAACGCTTCCACGGGCTCTACGCGCCGTCCGCCGGCACCGTCTACCCGCGACTGGCCAAGCTTGAGCAGGAGGGGCTCGTGGAGCACAGCACCGAAGGCGGCCGCAAGGTCTACCGGATCACCGAGGCGGGCCGCCAGGAACTGACGGATCGTCAGGACGACCTGGCGGAGCTGGAGGTGGAGATCAGCGACTCGGTCGCGCAGCTGGCCGGGGCGATCCGGGAGGACGTCCGGGACTCCGCCAAGGACCTGCGCGAGCAGCTGCGCGACGCGGCTCGCAGCGCGCCCAAGGCGGCCGACCCGGCTGCCGCCTGGCGCGGCGCGACGGCGGGCGGCGACTCGGGCTGGCAGCGCACCAAGGAGGAGTTCTCCGAGTTCAAGGCCCAGGCCAAGCGGGCCAAGGAGCAGGAGCGGGCTGCCAAGGAGCAGGCCAAGAAGGCCAAGGAAGAGGCCCGCAAGGCCCGCGAACAGTCCCAGGCGGTCCGGCAGGCGGCCCAGCAGGAGGCCCTGCGGATCAAGCGCAAGGTCGAGCAGCAGGTCCGCGAGCACGTCAGCAAGGGCGACTGGCCGACCGGCCTGGCCGAGGGCCTCTCCGAGCTGACCCGGGGCCTGGCGGGCCTGGCCGACCCGTCCCGCTGGGGCGACACGGCGGCGGCCGGCTCGGCCGCCAAGGTCGACCTGGGCAAGGACGCCCCGAGCGACCTGCCCGACTGGGCCCGCACCGAGCCCGACGCCGACCCGGCCCGTGAACTGGACCGGCTGCTGGACCGGTTCCGCGACCAGGTCCGCGACGCCGCCAGGGACGCGGCCCGAGACAGCGGCCGACTGACGGCCGATCAGCTGGCCGAGGCCCAGTCGGTGCTGGCCGGCGCCGCCGAACGCCTGCGCCGCCTGCTCGGCTGATCCGCTGAGCAGCTGATCCGCTGATCGGGCATCAACTGGTGGCCCGTTGCCCGCGCCCCGGCGCGCGCAACGGGCCACGCGCCGTTCAGGGCTCCAGTACGACCTTCCCGAAGACCTCGCCCTTGGCCAGGCGCGCGAAGCCGTCGCGCGCCTCGGTCAGCGGCAGGACCGAGTCGATCACCGGGCGCACGCCCGCGTGCGCACAGAGCGCGAGCAGGCCGGCGAGCTCCTCCTTGGTCCCCATGGTCGAGCCGACCACCTTGAGCTCCAGGAAGAAGATCCGGTTCAGCTCCGCCGACTTGGGGCTCGGGCCCGAGGTGGCACCGGAGATCACGATGGTCCCGCCGGGCCGCAGCGACTTCACCGAGTGCGACCAGGTGGCCGCCCCGACCGTCTCCATGACCGCGGCCACCCGCTCGGGCAGCCGCGCGCCGCTCTCGAAGGCCGCGTCCGCGCCGAGTTCCACGGCCCGGGCCCGCTTGGCCTCGTCCCGCCCGGTCACCCAGACCCGCAGCCCCGCGGCCTTGCCCAGCACGATCAGCGCGGTGGCCACCCCGCCGCCCGCGCCCTGCACCAGCACGGTGTCACCGGGCTTGACCCCGGCGTTGGTGAAGAGCATCCGGTAGGCGGTCAGCCAGGCCGTCGGCAGGCAGGCCGCCTCGGCGAAGGAGAGTTCGGCCGGCTTGGGCAGCAGGTTCCAGGTCGGCACCGCCACCCGCTGGGCGAAGGTGCCCTGGTAGCGCTCGGTCAGGATGGAGCGCGGCTCGTCCGGCCCGACCCCGTGGCCGCTCTGGCCGATCACCGAGTGGATCACCACCTCGTTGCCCTGCTCGTCGATCCCGGCCGCGTCGCAGCCCAGGATCATCGGCAGCCGCTCGGCGGGCAGGCCCACCCCGCGCAGCGACCAGAGGTCGTGGTGGTTGAGGGTGGCGGCCTTGACGGTCACCACGCTCCAGCCGGGCCGGGCCTCGGGCTCGGGCAACTCCCCCAGCTCCAGGGCACTCAACGGGTCGTCAGCATCGATGCGGGCTGCGTAGGCGGCGAACATGGACCGGACACTAGCCAAGAACGGCCGCGGCCCGGAACCACGCGAGGGTGTGACCTCCACCGCGTGTTCCGGGCCGACCGGTCCGACCAGTCCGTGCTGTCGGCGGATCAGATCCGCGCGACGCCCTCGCGCCGGGCCGCCTCGGCGACCGCCTTGGTGACCGCCGGCGCCACCCGGGCGTCGAACGGCGAGGGGATCACCTTCTGCGCCGTCAGCTCGTCGGCCACCACGGCGGCCAGCGCCTGCGCGGCGGCGAGCTTCATGCCCTCGGTGATCCGCGAGGCCCGCACCTGCAGCGCACCGGCGAAGATGCCGGGGAAGGCCAGCACGTTGTTGATCTGGTTCGGGAAGTCCGAGCGCCCGGTGGCCACCACGGCCGCGTACTTGTGCGCGACCTCCGGGTGGATCTCCGGGTTCGGGTTGGCCATCGCGAAGATGAAGCAGTCCTCGGCCATGGTGGCCACCGCCTCCTCCGGCACGGTGCCGCCGGAGACGCCGATGAAGACGTCCGCCCCGGCCAGCGCCTCGGCCAGGGTGCCCTTGAGCCCGGTCTTGTTGGTGAGCTCGGCGATCTCGGCCTTGACGTCGGTCAGGTCGCCGCGACCCTGGTACACCACGCCACGCCGGTCGCAGACCGAGACGTCGCCGATCCCGGCCGCCACCAGCATCTTGGCGATCGCGATACCCGCCGCACCGGCGCCGGAGATGACCGCGCGCAGCGAACCGATCTCCCGACCGGTCACCTTGGCGGCGTTCCACAGCGCGGCGGTGGTGACGATCGCGGTGCCGTGCTGGTCGTCGTGGAAGATCGGGATGTCCAGCGCGTCCTGCAGCCGGCGCTCGATCTCGAAGCAGCGGGGGGCGGAGATGTCCTCCAGGTTGACGCCGCCGAAGGACGGGGCGAGCCGGACCACGGTCTCCACGATCTCGTCCACGCCCGTGCAGTCCAGCGCGATCGGGACCGCGTCCACGCCGCCGAACTGCTTGAAGAGGATCGCCTTGCCCTCCATCACGGGCAGCGAGGCCTGCGGGCCGATGTCACCGAGGCCGAGCACGGCGGTGCCGTCGGTGACCACCGCGACCGTGTTGGCCTTCCAGGTGTAGTCGTTGACCAGTTCGGGCCGCTCGGCGATGGCGGTGCAGACCCGCGCGACCCCGGGGGTGTAGGCCAGGGACAGGTCGTCCGCGTCGCGCACCGGAACCGTGGCGCGCACCTCCATCTTGCCGCCGCGGTGAAGCGCGAACACGGCGTCGACCGGATCGTCGGTGTCCTCGGTACGAGGGTGGATGATCTCCGCTGCCACGATGACCTCTTCGTCATTGATCAGCGAGGGCGCGTGGTGCGACGGCGTCGAACGGGCACGTCGAACGGCGGCCTCGAGTGAGGGTTTTGATGAGCCTGCGCTGGTGCTTTCCGGCAGAGCCTAGGACGGGGCGACGGCACCGCACCTGTGCCATCGTCTCTCGTCACGCACTGTTCACCAGCCATGGTGATTCGTCACGCACTATCCGCAGGGGTGAACAGGAGGGCCCGGAGGGGAGCTGGTGCGTCGGCTACGGAGTCGGCGTCATGACTTCCGGTCCTGCGCACCCCGGCCCTGTCGCGGGCCGGCGGGTCTCTGTTCGGTACCGGGGATCACCCGATAGCAGATTCTGACACACCCGGCGCTCGGTCCGGCAGACGGGGATGGCAGGATCACCCTCCCCGCCCCCCAATCGGCAACCTCGACGGACACCGGCCGCGCACCCCTTCACCTGCGGCCACCTGGGCATACCGAGGTCGCGCTGCACACCCCAGCAGCCCCGCCGTGGCGGACCTCACTCGCTCTTCCCTCCCTCAGGAAGTCCAGTCCAGCCATGCGCAACCGCACACTCGTACCCGCACTCGCTGTGAGCGTCCTGCTACTCACCGCCTGCGCCTCGATACCCACCGCCCCCGTGGTCACCGGCCCCGGCCTGCTGGCCCAGCTGCCGAAGGAGCTGCGCACCGCGGGCGTGCTCCGGGTCGGTTCGAACCTCAACTACGCCCCGGTCGACTTCAAGGACCCCGGCACCAACCAGCCCAGCGGGCTCGACATCGACCTCATCGATGCACTCGGCAACTACCTGGGTCTGCGGATCCAGCTCGTCGACGAGCCGTTCGCCCAGCTCATCCCCGATGTCCAGAGCAACAGGCTCGACCTGGCGGTGTCCGCCGTGATCGACACCCCGGACCGCCAGCTGGGTACCGACGACACCGGCGCGCGGAGCAATCCGGGCGTCGACTTCGTCGACTACTTCCTCACCGGCACCTCGATCCTGGTGAAGGCGGGCAACCCGCTCGGCATCGTCACCCTGGACAACCTCTGCGGGCGCACCATCGCCCTGCAGAGCGGCACCATCCAGGCCGAGATCGCCGCCCGCCAGGTGCCCGCCTGCCAGAAGGCCGGCAAGTCGCTGAAGATCGACCAGTTCGCCACCGACGCGCAGGCCCTGGCCGAGGTGGACTCCGGCGTGGCGGCGGCCGACCTCAACGACTACCCGGTCGCCGCCTACAACACCGAGCCCGACCACGGCGGCGGCCGGTACCAGGTGGTCGGCGCGATGATGCAGACCAGCCTCTACGGAATCACCGTCAACAAGTCGGACACCGCGCTGCGCGACGTGCTGGCCAAGGCCCTGGACCAGCTGATCCGCAACGGCGGTTACGACCAGATCCTGACCAAGTGGAACGCCCGGGACGGCGCCGTGCCCAGTTCCACCGAGAACGGCGGTTTCTGAGCCGCCCGCTGAGCCGCCGTCGGCACCGGCCGGGTGCCGCGGTCGGCTCCCGCCCGGGCGCATCACCGGGCGGGAGCCGACCCGCGATGAGAACCTGGCAGGAAAAGCACGGCGGAGCGATCACGTTACGCATTTTTGATCTCAATAGTGCTCCGCTCAACAGTTCGGTGATGGCAGGATTCCCCCACCACCTCGGCGGAGGGTGGTCCACCCGAGCAGACCCGTACCGCGGCCCATCGGCATCACCTCTCACCAGGAGGCTCCCCCCATGCGCACCCGCACCCGTCGCTCCAACACCGCTGCCCTCGGGGCGCTTCTCATCACCGGCACGCTGGTCGTCACCGGTTGCAGCAGTAGCAGCAAGAGCACCTCGAGCGGTTCTTCGGCGATACCCACCCCCAGCGCCGTCGCCTCGCTCGCCGCCCAGGTCCCCGCCGGCATCAAGTCCAGCGGCCAGCTCGTGGTCGCCGCGGACGCCTCGTACGCGCCCAACGAGTTCAAGGACGCCAACGGCAACATCGTCGGGATGGACGTCGACCTGGCCAAGGCCATCGCGCAGACGCTGGGTCTGACCGCCAACGTGCAGAACTCCGACTTCACCTCGATCATCCCGGGCATCACCTCGAACAAGTACAACCTCGGCATGAGCTCCTTCACCGACACCAAGGAGCGCGAGGGCACCGTCGACATGGTGACCTACTTCTCGGCCGGCACCAGCACGGCGGTCAAGGCGGGCAACCCGCAGAAGGTGGACCCCAACGACCTGTGCGGCAAGAAGGTCGCCGTGCAGACCGGCACCACCCAGGCCGACGAGATCAAGAACGTCCTCAACCCCGCCTGCAGCAAGGCCGGCAAGCCGACCATCCCGAACAACGGCGACCAGTTCGACCTGCAGACCGACGTCACCCAGGCGGTGGTCTCGGGCCGCGACGACGTGATGCTCGCCGACTCGCCGGTGGTCGACTACGCGGTCAAGCAGACCAACGGCCAGCTGGAGACGATCGGCTCGGTCTCCGACACCGCCCCCTACGGGATCGTGGTCGCCAAGGGCTCGCCGCTGGGCCTGGCCGTCCAGGGCGCCGTCACCGAGCTGATGGCGAACGGCACCTACAAGGCCATCCTCGAGAAGTGGGGCGTGCAGGCCGGCGCCGTCAACCAGTCGGTCATCAACGGTGCCACCAGCTGACCCGGTTCCCCCGACTCAATCCCCTGAGGCCACGCTGTGAACGCAACAGAGAAGGGGGCGGCGGAACCAGGACGGCCTGAGGCCATCAAGGCCGTCCCGGTCCGCCACCCCGGACGTTGGGCCGGAGCCATCGTCGTCGCGGTCCTCGCGGCGATGCTGATCCACGCCCTGATCGAGAACCCCGCCTTCGAGTGGCACGTGGTCGGCCAGACCCTGTTCAACTCGCAGATCCTGCACGGTGTCCGGGTCACCCTGGAGCTGACCGTGCTGTCGATGCTGATGGGCGTGGTCGGCGGCGTGCTGCTCGCGGTGATGCGGCTCTCGCCCAATCCACTGCTCTCCACCGTCGCCTGGATCTACATCTGGGTCTTCCGCGGCACACCGGTGCTGGTGCAGCTGGTGTTCTGGAACTTCCTGGGCGCGATCTGGGTCAAGCTGTCGATCGGCATCCCGTTCGGCCCGGAGTTCTGGTCCGGCACCACCAACACGCTGATCCCGGTCTTCACCGCCGCGCTGCTGGGCCTGGGCCTGAACGAGGCGGCCTACATGGCCGAGATCGTCCGCGGCGGGATCCAGTCGGTGGACGAGGGCCAGACCGAGGCGGCCCACGCGCTCGGCATGAGCCAGACCACCGCACTGCGCCGGATCGTGCTGCCCCAGGCGATGCGGGTGATCATCCCGCCGACCGGCAACGAGACCATCTCGATGCTGAAGACCACCTCACTGGTCCAGGTCATCTCCTTGCAGGAGCTGTTCACGGCCGGCCACGACATCTACTCGCGCACGTTCCAGACCATCCCGGTGCTGATCGCGGTGAGCATCTGGTACCTGTTCATGACCTCCGTGCTGACCGTCGGGCAGTACTACGTTGAGAGGTACTACGCCCGCGGCGCCAACCGGGTGCTGCCGCCCACCCCGCTCCAGCGACTGCGGCGGCTGATCGCCGGAAAGCCCACCCCGGGCACCAAGTCCGACGTGGTACCGGGACTTGAGGGAGGTGGTCACGTATGACCGAGCAGAGCGACGCACCGGCCGGCGATGCCATGGTGCGGGCCGAGGGCGTGCACAAGTCGTACGGCCTGGTCGAGGTGCTCAAGGGGATCGACCTCCAGGTCCGCCCGCGCGAGGTGTTCTGCCTGGTCGGCCCGTCCGGCTCGGGCAAGTCGACCTTCCTGCGCTGCATCAACCACCTGGAGAAGATCAACGCGGGCCGGCTCTGGGTGGACGGCGAGCTGGTGGGCTACCGCCAGAAGGGCGAGAAGCTCTACGAGCTCAGGGACCGCGAGGTGGCCGTCAAACGCCGCGACATCGGCATGGTCTTCCAGCGCTTCAACCTGTTCCCGCACATGACCGCCGTGGAGAACGTGATGGAGGCGCCGGTCCAGGTCAAGAAGCGGAGCAAGGGCGAGGCCAGGGACCAGGCGATGGCGCTGCTGGAGCGGGTCGGGATGGCCGACAAGGCCAGGAACTACCCCTCCCAGCTCTCCGGCGGCCAGCAGCAGCGGGTGGCGATCGCCCGGGCACTGGCGATGCAGCCCAAGCTGATGCTCTTCGACGAGCCCACCTCGGCGCTCGACCCCGAGCTGGTCGGCGAGGTGCTGGACGTGATGCGCGGGCTGGCCGAGGAGGGCATGACGATGATCGTGGTCACCCACGAGATGGGCTTCGCCCGTGAGGTGGGCGACGCGCTGGTCTTCATGGACGACGGGGTGGTGGTCGAGTCGGGCAGCCCGCGCGAGGTGCTCGCCAATCCACGGCACGAGCGCACCAAGGCCTTCCTGTCCAAGGTGCTCTGAGGCCGGCCCCAGCCGTGGTCGCGGCAGGTCAGGGCGCCGGTCCCGGTCGGGGCCGGCGCCCTGGGCTGTCGGCCCGTACGCGTTCCCGGCAAAAGGTAATAGGCTTCAAGCAGACTACCCATTACGCGCTGCGGAGGATTTCCCGGTGGAGCTCGCCCTGTACGCCGACTACGCGGTCCGGCTGGTCAACAGCGAGGAGCCGGAGCGCGGCACCGACGCGCTGGTCAGCGTGGACGCGGTGCGCGCGCTCTTCGGCAGCCCGACCTCACGCGGTGCGCGGCTGACCGAGGCCGCCGACCTGCCCCGGCTGCGGGCGGTGCGCGGCCGGCTGCGCGCGGTCTTCGAGGCCGCTGCGGCCGGCGACGAGGTGCGCGGGGTCGATCTGCTGAACGAACTGATGATCGAGTACCCGGTCAGCCCGCTGGTCTCCGGGCACGACTACCTGGACGAGAGCGGCCGGCCGCGCTGGCACCTGCACCTGGCGGACAACGCGGCCAGCGCCACCGCCGCCTTCACCGCGGTGGCCTGCATGGGCCTGGCGATCCACCTCACCGAGCTGGGCGCGGACCGGCTCGGCATCTGCCAGGCCGCGCCGTGCCGCAACGCCTATCTGGACACCTCGACCAACCGCTCGCGCCGGTACTGCTCGGACCGCTGCGCGACCCGGGCCAACGTGGCGGCCTACCGGGCGCGCAAGCGGCAGGAGGCCGCAGCCGCAGCCGAGGCGGCCACCGCTACAGCTCGGGGCTGAGCCGCCGGAACACCCCGAACCGGGCCGCCAGGCCCGGCCAGCGGCCCAGCGGCCGGGTGCAGAGCAGCCGCTCCAGCCAGCCGGCCGGAGCCAGCCAGACCGGGTTCGGGGAGAGCCGCAGCAGCACCCGGCCGAGCACCAGATCGTCGGGTACCGCGCCGTACTCCCGGCTGTCGTTCTCCACGAACTGGTTGTCGGAGAGCAGCCACCAGCCCTTGGCCCGCCGCTCGGTGGCCCGTTTCACCACCAGCAGGTCCTGGCGCAGCGGGTGACGGACCAGCACCACCGCGCCGGGCCGCACCCGGGCGCCGTACCGCACCAGCAGCCGGTCGCCGTGGTACAGGGTGGGCACCATCGAAGGCCCGGCCACGTCCATCAGCCCCAACGGCAGCAAGCCGCCTCCCGTACGCTCCGCAGGTTCTGGGCCCGCGTCAGTGCCCCGTCGCCGCATCGCCGTACCTCCTTGTCGCGCCCGCCGGCTCCCGTCCTCGGGACCAGCATCCCGCATCGTCAACGTGTGCCCGATATCGACCGGTTCCGACTCAACCTTTTGCCCTAGGTCCCCGTCCCGACCGAGAGATCCGGGGGGTCGCGGGGTAGTCTCGGCCCGGGAAGACGATCTAAGGAAGGACTCCCATGTTCTCTCGTCTGTTTGCACCGCGGGTCACCGCTCACGCCCACTGCGACCTGCCCTGCGGTGTCTACGACCCCGCCCAGGCCCGCATCGAGGCCGAGTCGGTGAAGGGTACTCAGGAGAAGTACCAGGCCAACGAGGACGCCCACTTCCGCGCGCGCGCCATCATCATCAAGGAGCAGCGCGCCGAGGCCGTCAAGCACCACCTGTCGGTGCTGTGGAGCGACTACTTCAAGGCCCCGCACTTCGAGAAGTACCCGGAGCTGCACAAGCTCTTCAACGACGCCCTGAAGGCCGCCTCGGCCGCCAAGGCCTCGACCGACCCGGCCACCGGCCAGACCCTGCTGGACTACATCGCCCAGATCGACAAGATCTTCTGGGAGACCAAGCAGGCCTGAACCCGGCCCGGGTCAAGCTGACGCCGATGCCCTTCGCTCTTTCGAGCGAAGGGCATCGGTCGTGACCGGAGCCAAGTACCCTCGGAGGCATGATCAGAGCCGCCGTCGCCGAGGACGTCCCGACCATCATCGAACTGATCCGCGAACTGGCGGACTACGAGAAGGCCCTGGACCAGGCCAGAGCCACCGAGGAGCAGCTGCGCGAGGCGCTGTTCGGCGAGCACCCGGCGGTCTTCGCACTGATCGCCGAGGACGACCGGACGGCCGAGACGGTCGGCTTCGCGCTCTGGTTCCGCAACTTCTCCACCTGGACCGGCAGTCACGGGATCTACCTGGAGGACCTCTACGTGCGCCCCGAGGCGCGCGGCGGCGGTCACGGCAAGGCCCTGCTGACCGAGCTGGCCCGGATCGCGGTGGAGCGCGGCTACGGGCGCCTCGAGTGGTCGGTGCTGGACTGGAACGAGCCGTCGATCGGCTTCTACAAGTCGCTCCACGCCGAACCGATGGACGAGTGGACGGTGTTCCGGCTGACCGGCGAGCCGCTGGCGGAGCTGGGAAAGCGCTGACGACCTGCGGCGAATCCGGTCACAGGTCGCGACATCCATCGGCCGATCGCGGTAACGTCTCGGCGGACGGCCCGCGTCCGGCACCGCCCGACTGGGTAGGACTGGGACGTACCGCACCACCCCTCAAGACAGTTGGGGCGAAGCAGTTGAGCCAAGCAACAGAACGTGCCGAGGCCCTCGGGTCACCAGCACAGCGCGTCACCCAGGAGGTGAGGGTGTCCCAGATCGACGGCGCTGCCGAGTCGCGGGACGAAACGGCCGCCAAGGACTTCGTGGAGGTCCGACTGCCCGCCCAGGGCGCTTACCTCTCGGTCCTGCGGACGGCCACGGCCGGCCTCGCGGCCCGGCTGGACTTCACCCTGGACGAGATCGAGGACCTACGGATCGCAGTCGACGAGGCCTGCGCCATCCTGCTCCAGCAGGCGGTGCCGGGTTCGGTGCTGACCTGCGAGTTCCGGCTGGTCGGCGACGCGCTGCGGGTCACCGTCTCGGCGCCGACCACGGACGGCCGGGCGCCCGAGCGCGACACCTTCGCCTGGACGGTGCTCTCCGCGCTGGCCGGCGAGGTGGAGTCCTCGGTGGCCGAGGACCGGACGGTCAGCATCAGCCTGCACAAGAAGCGCGGCGGGACGATCCTCCAGCCGTGATCCGGCCACCCGGCCTGACCCGCGCAGGGCACCGGTGGGGCACTGCCACGACCCCTCCGGGGGCGGGGGCGTTCCCGCTCCGGGGCCCGATCGCGGTACAACCAATGTGATGGCCCGGCCGCGCCGGCGGCCCGGGCGCTCCCGGAACGGAACGGGGGATCGCCGTGAGTGATCTGGATCGCAACTCTGCCGTCGGGCCGCTGCCCGTGGACGGCCGACCCGCGGACGAGGTGTCCGCCGGCGGCCGGGCCACGGCCGGCCGGCCGGCCGTGCGTCGCACCGTGCCCGCCCCCGCCTCTCCCTACGACGCGCACCCGAAGGACGCCCAACGGATGAGCCAGCCGACCGACCCGACGCCGGAGCCGACGGCCGGGCCACGCCCGCCGGCCGACGAGACCGGCCCCGTGGGCGAAGAGGCGGCCGAGGAGGCGCTGGCCGCCGAGGTGGTGCGGGCCGCGCTACCCGTCCAGGGGACCGGTCACCGCAGCGCCGCACCGGACCGGGAGGCGGCGCGCGCGCTCTTCGTGCGCCTGGCCGCGCTCCCGGAAGGCTCCACCGAGCGGGTGGAGCTGCGCAACCAGCTGGTCCGGATGCACATCCCGCTGGTCGAACACCTGGCCCGGCGGTTCCGCAACCGCGGCGAGCCGCTGGACGACCTGACCCAGGTGGCCACCATCGGCCTGATCAAGTCGGTGGACCGGTTCGACCACGAGCGCGGGGTGGAGTTCTCCACCTACGCCACCCCGACCATCGTGGGCGAGATCAAGCGGCACTTCCGGGACAAGGGCTGGGCGGTGCGGGTGCCGCGTCGGCTGCAGGAACTGCGGCTCTCGCTGACCACCGCGACCAGCGAGCTCTCCCAGCGGCACGGCCGCTCCCCCACGGTGCACGAGCTGGCCGAGCACCTCGGGATCTCCGAGGAGGACGTGCTGGAGGGCCTGGAGTCGGCCAACGCCTACTCCACCCTCTCGCTGGACGTGCCGGACAGCGACGACGAGTCGCCGGCCGTGGCGGACACGCTGGGCGCCACCGACGAGGCGCTGGAGGGGGTGGAGTACCGCGAGTCGCTGAAGCCGCTGCTGGCCCAACTCCCGCAGCGCGAGCAGAAGATCCTGGTGCTCCGGTTCTTCCGCAACATGACGCAGTCTCAGATCGCCGCCGAGGTGGGCATCTCGCAGATGCACGTCTCGCGGCTGCTCGCCCGCACCCTGGCCCAGCTGCGGGACAAGCTGCTGGTCGAGGAGTAGGACCAGAGGTACGAAGCGGCCCGCCGCCCGGTCAGCACCGGGCGGCGGGCCGCGCTCGCTTCCCCCTGCGGGGCGATCAGCTCTCGGGCTGGTAGAGCAGCGCGGTGACCCGCGGGTGGAGCGTGGTCACCAGGCCCGCCAGGCCGGCCAGGCCGACCAGCGCGCCCACCGCCGGCATCATGCCGCCGCTCTGGAACATGTAGTACGCCACCGGCAGGCAGGTGGAGTGGGTCAGCACCGCCGGGCTGCGACCCCAGCGGCGCAGCCGGAGCAGCGCCCAGGAGGCGAACAGCGGCAGCAGCCCGAGCAGCAGGATCACCGAGCCGCCGTACTCGACCAGGCCCTGGTTCCTGGTGGTCTCCACCAGCCCGGCCACGATCATGTAGCCCCCCCAGGCGGTCAGTGCGGCGCCCTCGGCGGCGGTCAGCGCGACGGCGGCGAGCAGGGCGCCCGGGCGGGCCGACGCGGAGCTGTCGGCGGGGGCGGCGGAGGAGGTTTCTGCGGTCACTCCAGCAGGGTAGCCGCCGCCCCGCGAGCGGTGAGCCGTAGGCTGAACCTCATGCGCGCGCTCCTGGTCGTGAACCCGAAAGCCACCACCACCAGTGGCCGGACCAGGGATGTGCTCACCCACGCGCTGCGCAGCGATCTCAAGCTGGAGGTCGCGGTCACCGGCTACCGCGGCCACGCCCGCGACCTGGCCCGCGAGGCGGCGGCGGACGGCACGGTGGACCTGGTGGTCGCGCTCGGCGGCGACGGCACCGTCAACGAGGTGGTCAACGGACTGCTCGCGCACGGACCCGGCGAACGGGTGCCCCGGCTGGCCGTGGTGCCCGGCGGCAGCACCAATGTGTTCGCCCGCGCGCTGGGCCTGCCCAACCATCCGGTGGAGGCCACCGGGCAGCTGCTGGACGCCCTGGAGAACCGCCGGGAGCGGGCCATCTCACTCGGCAAGGCGATGTCCGAGGGGCTGCCGGACCGCTGGTTCACCTTCACCGCCGGCCTCGGCTTCGACGCGGGGGTGGTCGGCCGGGTGGAGGACCAGCGCCGGTCGGGGCGCAAGTCCACGCACGCGCTCTACGTCCGCGAAGCGCTCCGGCACTACGTCACCGAGCGTCACCATCGCAGGAGCGGCCCCGTCACCCTGGAAATCCCGGGCCGCGCACCGCAGCCGGGACTGGTGATGACCATAGTGTCGAACACCTCGCCGTGGACTTTCCTGGGTAATCGCCCGGTGTTGCCCTCGCCGTCGGCTTCCTTCGAAACCGACCTTGACATCTTCGGGATCACTCGAATGACGGCGTTCGGAACCGCTCGTACGGTCCGTCAGATTCTGCGGCCGCACACTCCTTCGGAGCAATCCCAGAACGACGCCGGGCCGACCGGGAAGCACCTCGTCTCCTATCACGACGTCAGACACTTCACCTTGGTTTCACAGGAACCGGCCCCATTTCAGGTCGACGGGGACCACCTTGGAGAGAGGAGTCGCGTCAGTTTCACAGGCGTACGACGGGCACTGCGTGTGATTGTGTGACCAGAAGGGGGTCCCGCCCTTCTTCTCGAACGCGCTAGCCCCCTTCACCCCATAGAAGTACGGCCTGTGAGGTAGGCGACACCGAAGAATCAAAAATTCCTCCTCGAAGGGGGTTGTATCCGAGCCCGAGGTTTGCGAACCTCTACATGGCGATCGGGACGCGTCGCAGCGAGACAAGCGAGGCGGCCCCCTTGAGCATCTCCTGGCACCTACGTGCTGCTGGGGGCCCTCGAGGTGAGTAGTACCTGCTGAGCAGTACCTCAGGATGCGCCCGAACCCCCCTTCTGCACAGACTGCCGGGCCGCAAAGGCCTTAGGTCCCTTTTGCCGTTGTGGGATTCGTGAAAGCGTTCACATTCACAAGCCATCGATAGTGTCGGCCGGGCCACCGCCTGCCGGCAGGAGGAGTTGGACGACCATGGACTGGCGCCACCGCGCTGTCTGCCGCGAAGAGGACCCGGAGCTGTTCTTCCCGATCGGGAACACCGGTCCTGCTCTGCTGCAGATCGAGGAAGCCAAGGCCGTGTGCCGCCGCTGTCCCGTCATGGAGCAGTGTCTGCAGTGGGCCCTCGAGACCGGCCAGGACGCCGGCGTCTGGGGTGGCATGAGCGAGGACGAGCGTCGTGCGATGAAGCGCCGCGCCGCCCGCAACCGCGCCCGCACTGCCTGAGCGAGCGCCTCGCGCACCGCTCAGCCGACGCACGGCAGCTGACGCACGACCGATCAACAGTACGACCGTTCAAGAGTACGACCGTTCAACAGCGTTGCCGATCAACAGCGTTGCTGGACAGAAGCATTGCCGATCAACACATGATCACAGGCTTCGACCGCCACTCCGTCGAAGCCTTCCGCAGGAGCCGTCACGCATCGGGAATCCGATCGGCGTGGCGACCCCGACACCTTGCCCCCGCTAGGTCCGGACACTTGATACTGTTCACGCAGAGCAATATCGTGGACCTGGGACGCTCACCGTACGCAGTTTGACGGGACGGGCGACCTGGCAGTGACCGACGCACACCGCAAGGTGTCGCGCACCACAGAGCCCCCGTTCCGGCCGACTCCCCCCGACGGCCGGAACGGGTTGAGAGGCCCTGTCGACCCTCCCCCCCGGTCGACAGGGCCTCGTTTCGTTTCCCCCGCCTGCGGTCCGGCCGGCGCATCCGGTCAGCGGACCGGGATCTCCAGCACCACCTTGGTGCCGCCGCCGGGCGCCGCCACCATGTCGAAGGTGCCGCCCAACTCGCCGCCGGCCAGGGTGCGCACGATCTGCAGCCCGAGGTTGCCGCCCTCCTGCGGGTCGAAGCCCTCGGGCATCCCGCGCCCGTCGTCCTGCACGGTGATCAGCAGGTACTCCTCCGGCTTCGCTCCCCCGTTCCAACTGTCCGACCAGCCCATCCCGGTGGCCGGCGCCCGCCCGCGCAGCGCGCTGACCGAGAGGTTGCCGGCCGCCTTGGGACCGAACGCGTGCTCCAGCGCGTTCTGCAGCAGTTCGGTGAGGACCATCGCCAGTGGGGTGGCCACCTCGGCGGAGAGGATGCCGAAGCTGCCGCTGCGCCGGGTGGTCACCTGGCCGTCCTGGGACAGCTCCATCACCATCGCCAGCACCCGGTCGGCGATCTCGTCGAAAGCCACCTGCTCGTCCAGCGTCTGGGAGAGCGTTTCGTGCACGATCGCGATCGAGCCGACCCGGCGCACCGCCTCGTCCAGCGCGGCCCGGGCCGAGTCGTCGCCCATCCGGCGGGACTGCAGCCGCAGCAGCGCGGCCACCGTCTGCAGGTTGTTCTTCACCCGGTGGTGGATCTCCCGGATGGTGGCGTCCTTGGTCATCAGCTCCCGCTCGCGGCGGCGCAGTTCGGTGACGTCCCGGGCCAGCACCAGCGAACCGGTGTGCACGCCCTTGGGCTTGAGCGGGATCGCGCGCAGCGTCACCACTCCGCCCTGGGCCTCCACCTCGGTCTGCCGGGGCGCCCACCCGCTGGCCAGCTTGACCAGCGCCTCGTGCACCGCGCCGCGCGATGGTGGCGCCAACTCGGCGGTGGTGCTGCCGAGGTGACCGCCGACCAGGTCGGTGGTCAGGCCCAGCCGGTGGTAGGCGGAGAGCGCGTTGGGGCTGGCGTAGGTGACGATGCCGTCGGCGTCCAGCCGGATCAGGCCGTCGCCGACCCGGGGAGCCGCGTCCATGTCGACCTGCTCGCCGGCGTACGGGAAGGTGCCGGCCGCGATCATCTGGGCCAGGTCCGAGGCGCTCTGCAGGTAGGTGAGCTCCAGCCGGCTCGGCGTGCGCACGGTGAGCAGGTTGGTGTTGCGGGCGATCACGCCGAGCACCCGGCCCTCGCGCCGGACCGGGATCGACTCGACCCGCACCGGCACCTCCTCGCGCCACTCCGGGTCGCCCTCACGCACGATCCGCCCCTCGTCGAAGGCGGCGTCCAGCAGCGGGCGACGGCCACGCGGGACCAGGTGGCCGACCATGTCGTCCTGGTAGGAGGTGGGCCCGGTGTTGGGGCGCATCTGGGCCACCGAGACGTACCGGATGCCGTCCCAGGTGGGGATCCACAGCACCAGGTCGGCGAAGGAGAGGTCGGAGAGCAGCTGCCACTCCGAGACCAGCAGGTGGAGCCACTCCACATCGGCACCGGTGAGGGTGGTGTGGCGGCGGACGAGTTCGTTCAACGAGGGCACAGGGCGAGGGTAGCCCGCCGGACGGCCGGGACCACGGCTTGTCCAGACCAATGCCCGGCGACTCCTGGACATTCCAGATTGGTCTAGTCCACAATGGAAGGGCACCAAGGAGAGGCCACTCGCGCACACTGCCCTGACCGCGCGCGGCCGCTCCCCGGTCGGCCGCCGCACTACCGGGACCCCGCACAGTTCCGGGAGCGCACGAGGCGGCCGACGACAGCTCCGGGCTGCGGTGCCGCACAGGCTGAGGGTCCTGTGTCGGCGCCGTGGCCCGTAGTGCTTTCCGCGCGCGACCGCCGCCCTGCCGGGTCAGCGGGTCTCGGTGACCTTGGCCAGCGCGCGCGGGGCGTCCGGGTCCTGGCCGCGGGCGATGGTGATCTCGTAGGCGAGCTGTTGCAACGGCAGGATCTCCAGGATCGGCTGGACCTCCTCCGGCACCCCGGCGGGCAGCGCGAAGCCGGCCGAGGCCGCGTCCACCTGGTCCTGCTGGCCGACCACCACCAGGTCCGCGCCCCGGCCGCGCAGCCGGTCCAGCACGGGCTGCAGCGCCTCGCCGCCCTTGCCGTCCGGCACGATGGCGATCACCGGCGAGACGTTGTCCACCATCGCCAGCGGCCCGTGCAGCAGGTCCGCGCCGGAGAACGGGGTGACCGGGATGTAGGTGGTCTCCATCAGCTTCAGCGCCGCCTCGCGCGCGGTCGGGTAGCCGTAGCCGCGCGAGGTGATCACCAGCCGCTGGGCGAACCGGTAGCGCTCGGCCAGCGCCTTCACCTCGGCGTGGCGGGCCAGCACCCCCGCCGCCAGCTGCGGCAGTCCCTTGGCGGCGGCGAAGTCGTCGCCCCGCAGGCCCTGCACGAGGAGGTAGAGGGCGAGCAGCTCGGCGGTGTACGTCTTGGTGGCCGGCAGCGCCTTCTCCGGTCCGGCCAGCACGTCGATGTGGAACTCGGAGACCTCGGCGAGCGGCGAGGCGGCGTTGTTGGTCACCGCCAGGGTGATCGCGCCGGCCTCCCGGGCGGCCTTGGTGGAGGCGAGCAGGTCGGGCGAGCCGCCGGACTGGCTGACCGTGATCACCAGCACGTCGCGCAGGTCCGGCTTGGCACCGTAGGCGGTGGTGGTGGACATCGAGGTGAGCCCGGCCGGCTTGCCGAGCAGCACCTCGATCAGGTACTTGGCGTAGAGCGCCGCGTTGTCGGAGGTGCCGCGCGCGGTCAGCAGCACGAAGCGCGGCTCGCGGGCGGCGATCTCGGCGGCGATCTCCTGGATCCGGGCGGCGCCCTCGTCGAGGATGCGCTGCAGCACCGCCGGCTGCTCGGCCATCTCGGCCGCCATGATCTTCCCGGGAAGGTGCGACTGCTGGTCGGACATCAGGAGAGCCTCCGGTGCCTGGCTGGTGCGACGGTCGCGGACACCTACGAATCCCGATCCTATGAGAGGCCCTAGGACTGGTTGTTGATCAACTGGTTGATCTGCGCGTCGGCGGCCTTGGTCGCCTGGTCCACCGACTGCCCGGCCAGGATCGCGTTCAGCATGTCCACCAGGATGTTCTTCTTCTCGATCGCCGCCCACCCCGGCGCCACTGGGGTGAACCAGGCGTCCGGCACCGCGTTGGCGGCGGCCGCGGTCTGCGGGTTGGACTTCAGCGGGTCCAGCTGGTCGAGGTTGTTCGGCAGGATGTTCTTGCTCGCCAGCACGGCCTCGGACTTGGCGCTGGTGAAGAGCTTGATCCAGGCCTTGGCCGCGTCGGTGACCTGCGACTTGGCGGTGATCGCGAGGTCCGAGCCGCCGATGAAGCTGGGCAGCGGCTTGCCGTTCGGGCCGGGGAAGATCGCGGGCTGGAGGCTGTCCTTGAGCGCCGGATCGCCGGCCGGCGGGGTGGCGGCGCTGGTCGCCTCCCAGCCGTTGCCGTAGATCACCCCGGCCTCCTGCTTGCCCAGCACGTCGGACTGGTGCAGCTCATTGGCCGTCAGATCGCCGTGGTTGTAGCGCTTCACCAGGTCGACGAAGTGCTGGATGCCCTGCTGCGCCCTGGGGTCCTCCAGGGTGCCGTGCCAGTTGCCGGCGGAGTCGAAGCGGGCGATCGTGCCGCCGTACGCGGCGACGTAGGACATCGCGGCGTACCAGTACGGGCCCGGCAGGTAGAGCGCGGAGAAGGACTTGTCGTCCTTGTGCGCCGCCTGGATCCTGTCCAGGGCCGCGGTGAGGTCGGACTCCGTGGTGGGGAAGGTCGCGCTGCCGGTGGCCTGCTGGAACATCGCGGTGTTGTAGATGCCGACCCGGGCGCCCGCGTAGTACGGCACGCAGTAGAGCTTCTCGTTGTAACCGCAGGTGTTCTCCAGGCCCGGGATCCAGCTGTCCGAGTTCTCGAAGTCGGACTTGTCCACCTGCGCCAGCGAGCCGTTCAGGATGTACTTCATGGTCTCGGTGTTGCCCAGTTCGACCACGTCCGGCGCGTTTCCCCGGCCGAGTGCGGCGTCCAGGTTCTGCACCTTGTTCGACCAACTCTGGTAACTCAGTTTGAGGGTGACGTTCGGATAGGCGGCGCCGAACTCGTCGTCGACCTGCTGCACCAGGTCCGGCCAGCTGGTCTGCGCGTCGCTCATCAGCCAGACGGTGAGGGTGCCGCTGACCGCCTTGGGGTCGGCGGACCGCTTGGCCTGCGGCCCGCCGTTCCCACCGCAGGCGGCCAGGCCCACGACGAGCGCGGTGACGACGGACGCGGCCAGCAGCTGACGGCGCTTCACATGATCCTCCGAGTGGTTCAGACCAGATTGCTGGAGCCTGGCCTAGACCAATGGGGGCTGTCAACGCATTCCGGAGTTCTTTCGGGACGCCGTTGCGCATTCGTGTCTTAATGCTTGCTTAAGGCATGACAATTGATGGACGATCAGTCCGAGAAGTCCGAAAAACTCCTGCCGGAGAAAACACAGCGAGGCCCGGTGAAGGAGAATTCCTCCACGGGGCCTCGCTGTTGAGCGGCCGTCAGAAAGATCTACTCGGGCACCTCGGCCGCACGCACCGTCGGCTGGCCGGTGAGCACCTCGACGGCGGCCAGGCCGCAGACCCGGGCCGCACCGTGGGTGGCGATGTGCAGCGCGCCGACCGGGGCGGCCTGCGGCACTCCCATCTCCACCACCAGGGCGTCCGGACGGGCCGCCAGCACGCCGTGCACCGCGGCGGCCATCCAGGCGTGGCGGTGCAGGTCGCGCACCACCAGCACCAGCCGGCGGTCCGCGGCCTCCCGCAGCACCGCGGCGACCAGCTCGTCCAGCTGCCCCTCGGCGGCCACGTCGGCCGGCGAGACGCTGCGCACCCGGGTGCCCGGGAAGCGCTCGGCCAGCATCCCGGCCACGCCCCACGGGGTCACGTCGCCCACCGCGATGTTGGGCTCGGGCGAGAAGGAGGCGACGTACGGACGGTCCGTCACCGGCACGAACGGCTGCGCCGGATCGGCCGTCACCAGCAGCGCCCGGCGCGCGGCCCGCAGGCCGATCGACAGGTCCGGCTCGGTCGGCGCCCCCTGCGCTGAAATCCGAGCCCAGCTGCCCAGCTCGCGGACCCGCGCGGCGGCGTCGGCGAGCCGCTCCTCGGGCAGCCGGCCCGCGCGCACCGCCCCCACGATCGCGTCCCGCAGGGCCAGCACGGTCTCCTCATCGGCCAGCCCGCCGCCGACGCAGATCGCGTCGGCGCCGGCGGCCAGCGCCAGCACCGTCCCCTCCTCGATGCCGTACGTGTTCGCGATCGCGCCCATCTCGATCGCGTCGGTGACGATCAGGCCCGTGTAGCCGAGCCCGCCGTCCTGCGGGCGGCCGCGCAGCAGGCCGCCCAGCACGGCCTTGCTGAGCGTGGCCGGGTAGACCGGGTCCACCGCCGGGAGCATGATGTGGGCGCTCATCAGGGCCTTGGCCCCGGCCTCGACCGCGGCCCGGAACGGCACCAGGTCGCGCGAGCGCAGCAGGTCCTCGTCCACGCCGATCATCGGCAGGCCGTGGTGCGAGTCGATGGCCGTGTCGCCGTGGCCGGGGAAGTGCTTGGCGCAGGCCGCCACGCCGGCCGACTGCAGGCCCTGGACCCAGGCCGCGGTGTGCCGTGCGCACAGCTCGGGGTCCGCGCCGAACGAGCGCACTCCGATGATCGGATTGCCCGGGTTGGAGTTGACGTCCGCCGAGGGCGCCCAGTTGTAGTTGATGCCGCACTCGGCCAGCGCGCGGCCCAGCTCGCGGGCCACGTCCCGGGTCAGCGCCGGGTCGTCGATCTCGCCCAGGGCCAGGTTGCCCGGCCACGAGGAGCCGGAGCCGACCTCCAGGCGGGTGACGTCCCCGCCCTCCTCGTCGATCGCGATCAGCAGGTCGGGGTTCTCCTGGCGCAACTGGGCGGTCAGCGCCGCCAGCTGGGCCTGGTCGGTGACGTTGCGGCCGAAGAGCGCCACCGAGCCCAGGCCGGCCGCCAGGTGGCGGCGGACCCAGTCGGGCGGGGCGGTGGTGCCCTCGAAGCCGGGCTGCAGGACGGTCAGTGCGTCACGGTGCAGCTGGTCGCTGTCCGGAATGCTCGGAATCAGGATGCTCACGGCGGTCGGTCAGCCCTTCACTGCGCCGGCGGTCAGACCACCGACAGCCTTGCGTTGGAGGATCAGGAAGATGAGCAGTACCGGGATGGCGAACATGGTGGAGGCGGCCATGGTGGCGCCCCAGTCGTCGCCGAAGGTGCTCTGGAAGGAGGTCAACCAGAGCGGCAGGGTCTGCGCGCTGCCGGGACCGGTGGACTTGTTCAGGATCAGCACCAGCGGGAGCTCGTTCCACGCGGTGATGAAGCCGAACAGCGAGGTGGCCATCAGGCCCGGGGCCAGCAGCGGGAAGACCACCTTGACGAAGGCCTGGGCGCGGGTGCAGCCGTCCACCATGGCCGACTCCTCCAACTCCTTGGGCACGGCGGCCATGAAGCCGCGCAGCGTCCAGATCGTGAAGGGCAGCACCATCATCATGTAGAAGAGCACCAGCGGGACCAGGCTGTTCAGCATGGACTGGTCCCGGACGATCATGTAGACCGAGATCGTCATGACCTCCCAGGGCGCCATCTGGGCCATCATGATCACCAGCACGAAGGCCTTGCGGCCGCGGAACTTCATCCGCGAGATCGCGAACGAGGCCAGCGTGGCGATCACCAGCGAGCCGAGCACCGCGCCCAGCGTGGCGATGAAGCTGTTGCCGACCATCTCCCAGAACTGGGCGGCGCCGCTCGCCGTGGTGAAGTGCTCCAGGGTGCCGCCGAGCGGCAGGAAGACCGGGGTCTTGCTGATGATGTCGGAGTTCTGCTTGAACGCCGTGGTCACCATCCAGTAGACCGGGAAGGCGAAGAAGACGAAGAGGACGACCGCGACGATGTTGGCCCAGCTGCGTCCGATGAGCGAGCGCCTCACAGCTCGTCCTCCTGCTTCAGAATGATCCGGAAGTAGTACGCCATCAGCACGGCCAGCATCAGGATGGTCAGCACGGCGATCGCCGATCCCATGCCGTAGTGCGAGTTCCCGCTGCCCTCGATGTAGGCGTAGACGGGCAGCGTCTCGGTCAGCCGCTCCGGCCCGCCGTTGTTGATGGCCAGGACCTGGGTGAAGCACTTGAACACCCAGATGACCTCGAGGAAGGTCGTGCCGAGGAAGAACGGCTTCAGGCTGGGGAAGACCACCTTGGTGAAGATCTTGACCGAGCCGGCGCCGTCCAGCCGGGCCGCCTCGTAGAGCTCGTTGGGGATCGTGGTCAGCGCCGCGTACATGTTGAAGGCGACGAACGGGATCGAACCCCAGACGATCAGCAGCACGATCACGAAGAAGGTGGAGAGCTGGCTGCTGTACCAGTTGTAGGTGGCCATGCTGTGCCAACCGAGCTGGTTCAGGAACCAGTTGACCACGCCGTACCGCGAGTCGAAGAGCCAGGTGAAGACGGTGGTCTGGGCCACGATCGGCATCGCCCAGGCGAGCACCAGGCCGATCTGCAGGAAGAGCCGCATCTTCGAGCCGAGCCGGTTCAGCAGCAGCCCGACCAGGGTGCCGCCGACCATGATCAGCACCACGTTGACCGCGGTGAAGGCGATCGAGCGGCCGGTGGTGTGCCAGAACTCGGCGCTGGTGAGCAGCTGCTTGTAGTTGTCGAACCCGTTCCACTCCGTGGTGTGCTGCACCAGCTGACGGCGGTTCAGGTTCTGGAAGGAGAGCAGCACGGTCTTGACCAGCGGCCAGCCGAGCAGCGCCAGGGTGGCCACGATGGCCGGCAGCAGCAGGAGGTAGGGCGCGATGCGGCTCAGCAGGCTCGGACCGGCGGCCGGTCTACGACTCTTCGGGGGCTGTTGCGCCCCGCTCCTCCCAGGGGAGTTCACCCGCACCGGTTCCGACTGAACAGCCATTTCTCTCTTCCTCACGCCTGGCCGGACTGGGTGGCCGTGAAACAGGGGTACGGCGCCGCCCACCGGCTCCGTCAGGGGAGCCGGTGAGCGACGCCGCTCGGTACTACTGCTTCTGGCCCAGCAGGGTGGTGATCTGGTCGTCGTACTTCTTGGCCGTCGAGTCGTAGTCCGCGCCCTGGAGGACGGCGGTCATGAACTCCTTGATCGGAGACGGCGGGTTCTCGACGCTCGTCCAGTTCGCCAGGTTCGGCGTGGTGGCACCGTTGGCCGAGGCCGCGATGGCAGCCTGCGCGAACGGGGTGGTGGCCAGCGAGTTCAGCGAGGTCTTGTTCGGGATCAGGCCCGAAGAGGCCATCATGCTCTCGTACTTGTCCGACAGCATGATCTTCAGCAGGCCCTTGGCCAGGTCGGGGTTCTTGGTGTCCTGGGCGACCGCCAGGTTGGAACCGCCGAGGAAGACGCCGGACGGCTTGTCCGCGGTCTTGCCGGGGAGCGGGAAGTAGCCCACGTTGTCGGCCGGCATGTCCTTGGCGGCCGGCGCCTCCCAGCCGAGGCCGATCATCGCGCCCACGTCGCCCTTGGAGAAGACGTCGGTCTGCGGCGGGGTGGCCTCGTCCTTGTCCTTGGGCGCGGTGGAGTAGCTCTGCAGCTTCGTGTAGGTGCCGAAGGCGTCCTTGGCCTCCGCCGACTCCAGGTTGCCGGCCCAGGCCGAGCCGTTCTGCTTGGCGATCTGGCCGCCCTCGCCGGCGATCAGGCCGAAGTAGGTGTACCACTCCTGGCCGGGCAGGTAGATCGGCTGGCTGACGCCCTGGGTGGCCTTCAGCTTGTCGAGGTCGGCGTAGAACTCGTCCAGCGTCTTCGGGGTGCCGGTGATGCCGGCCTTGGTCCACAGCGCCTTGTTGTAGATGACGACGCGGTTGCTGAAGTACCACGGGGCGGCGTACTGCTTGCCGTCGAGCACCGAGGAGGCGTTCAGGTTGGCGGCCCAGTCGCTGCCGCCGAGGTCGGCCTTGGCCGAGGTGAGGTCCATCAGGCCGCCGGTCGAGGCGTAGCCGGCGGTCTGGGTGTTGCCGACCTCCAGCACGTCGACCGAGTTGTCGGACAGGCCGGTGGTGATCTTCGCCCCGACGCCGTCCCACTTCTGGATCTGGATGTTGAGCTTGGCGCCCGGGAACTGGGTCGCGAAGTCGGCCTTCACGCCGTCCTGCCACGCCTGCGGAGCGGAACCGTCCATCAGCCACGCGGTGACGGTCTTGCCGTTGTAGTTGGCCGGCTTGCCCGCGCTGTCGCCCGACTTGCCGGACGAGCCGCAGGCCGCGACACCGACGACCATTGCCGCGACGCCGACCGCCGCGATGAGCTGACGCTTCACGCCATCCTCCTGAGGGATGCCCGGGTGCCCCCCATCGGTGGCCGGCGACATACCCCCGCATACCCCCGCGGAACGGGAGGAAGTGATGTCGCGAACCCTGAGATGGTCTGGGGATTCATGAGTTGGCCTGCAGTGGTGTAGACCAGATGCCTGGAGCTTGGCCTAGACCAATGGAGGTGTCAACGGGCCGACAAGCAATCGGGACGAGCCGTTATCAAGCCGACACCGCTCATCGTTCATCGCGTGATGCGCTCCCCGTCGCCCAGGCATACGTGCAACGATGTGTGCCGTTAACGAGGTAGTGGGGCCGAGGCGGCCTCGCGAGGACTGGAGAAGCGGCCAATGAGCAGCGACGGGGGCACCACGGCCCAGCTTCGGGCGGACGAGCCCAAGGCCGGCGAGCCGGACGCCCAAGGCCCGATGGGCGCCGACCCCGCGGCCGCGCGCGTGCCCAAGTACTACGGACTGAAGCGACACCTGCTCCAGCTCACCGAGACCCAGCCCGCCGGCACCCCGGTCCCCCCGGAGCGCGCGCTGGCCGCGCAGTTCGACACCTCGCGCACCACCGTCCGCCAGGCCCTTCAGGAGCTGGTGGTCGAAGGCCGGCTGGAGCGCATCCAGGGCAAGGGCACCTTCGTCGCCAAGCCCAAGGTCGCCCAGGCGCTGCAGCTCACCTCCTATACCGAGGACATGCGCGCCCAGGGCCTGGAGCCCACCTCCCGGCTGATCGAGGTCGGCTACATCACCGCCGACGAGCACCTCGCCCCGCTGCTCGACATCAAGCCCGGCAGCCGCGTGCTGCGGATCGAGCGCCTGCGGCTGGCCAACGGCGACCCGATGGCGATCGAGGTCGCCCACCTCTCCGCCAAGCGCTTCCCGGCGCTGCGCCGCAACCTGGTCAAGCACAACTCGCTCTACGCGGCGCTGCGCGAGGTCTACGACGTGGTCGTGGCCGAGGCCGAGGAGACCATCGAGACCACCCTGGCCAACCCGCGCGAGGCCGGGCTGCTGGGCTCCGACCTCGGGCTGCCGATGCTGCAGCTCTCGCGGCACTCGTTCGATGCCGAGGGGGCGCCGGTGGAGTGGGTGCGGTCGATCTACCGGGGGGACCGGTACAAGTTCATCACGCGGCTGCAGCGGCCGAACAGCTGAGACCATTGGAGCCGCTGCGGCCCGACCCGGGCGGCAGCGGCAGGCTCGGCGCTACTGTGAGTTCACGGCCCCCGTGCGGGCCGCCTGCCGGGGAAGCACCCCGGACCGAGCGCACACAGAGGAGCATCCCGTGCTCGCTGAGATCCGTACCGCCGGCGAGGGCGTTCCGACGACCACCCACGATCTCGGGACCGACCAGGTGGAGATCGCGCTGATCGTCGGTCCAGACGTCCTGGAGACGCTGGACCACCTCTCCGGGGACCAGGACACCGCGCAGTACGTCGCCGAGTTGGTGGCGGACGCCATCCGGAAGGCGACGCTGGCGAGGGTCGCCGAGGAGTACAAGGCCGCGTACGGTGCCCCGACCGATGAAGAGGAGCGCGAGTACGACGCGATGTTCCAGCGCGCCGCTCAACTCGGCGTAGGCTCGTCCCCTGACCGAGCGCAGCTCGAAGGGGACGCAGACCATGGCCGCGAAAAAGGCCACGCAGCTTGACACCTCATCAGTCGGAACGCTGTTCCTCGACAGCCAGGGACTGAGCCTGCTCATCACCACCAGGCAGGAGGGCCGAGATGTGCAACTGCTCGTCGCACAAGCCCAGGCCCGCGGACAACTGGTCGCCACCGCCGGCGTCGTCCTGGTGGAGGCGCACCGCCCTGGCGGCAGGGCATCGACGGCCCGTTGGAAACTCGCCGGCGTCAAGGTGATCGACACCGACCCGGAGATCATCGGCGAGGCCCGAGCTCTGGTGGACAGCACCGGGATACACGGCACGAAGTACACGATCGACGCGATCATCGCGGCCACCGCCAAGATCCGCTGCCCTCGGCCGGTCACCTTGGTGACGACCGACGACGATATGAAGGCGTTCGCCGAGGACTTCGCCGAGATCAGGAAGGTCTGACAGGTAGGTCCGAGCGGGTCACGACGGCTGGGTGCGCGCGTGGCGGGGGCAGGCGCAGTCGGGCCACTGGTCGAAGAGGCGGGACTGGAAGAAGCCGGGCTCGCCCCGGACGGTGCGCTTGGGGACGATGGTCACGCGCTTGCCGGTGCTGGTGATGCGGTAGACGTGCAGGGTCATGCGGCTGCCGCTGTTGCGCCTGCTCATGGGTGCTTCGGTTCCTTTCGCACAGGGGGCCGTTGCTCTTGATCAATGGCGCGATCAGCCGCCGGACTCGATTCCCTTGCGCATCACGTTCGTGAGCTTCACGACGACGTCCGGGCGGGCGGCGCCGAGGTCGATCAGGAAGCAGCCGGTCACCTCCCCCATCCGCCAGTTGACCCCGACACTGGGCAGCAGCACACCGGCCAGCGTGAGGGTGGCGAGGAAGTCGTCCAGGGCGTCGGCGGCCTCCTGGCGGGCGACGCGGAGCTCACGGGCGAGTGGGGAGGGAGAGGGAGAGGACATGGGGATGTCGGTCCGTTCTGGAGTGCGCAGTGCGACTGTGCGGTGACTGTGTGATTCCAGGATCGGCACGCGGGCATATTCTCGCCAGGGCCGACATCCTGACGGATCTGACGAACCGTTGACGGATGCGACTAACACCCCTGGCAGGAAAGGGAAACGCGGTGGCGGGTCGAAAGAATGAGCTGGATCCGAGCGAATCACCCGGAAGTCTGTTCGGTGGAATGCTGCGCCACTACCGGGAGTTGAGGGGGCTGTCGCAGCCTCAGCTGGCGGCGCGGATTCCGTGCGACGACAGCCTGGTGAGCCGGATCGAGAGCGGGACCCGGGCGCCGAAGGGTGGGCTCGCGGAGCGGTGCGACGAGATCCTTGATACGGGCGGGGCGTTGACGTTCCTGATGCCGTACGTGAAGAAGCGGCTGGCCGCAGCGTTTCGGGAGGGGTTCATGGACTTTGTGGACGAAGAGGCCAGAGCCGTTGAGTTGAGGAACTTCGAGACCTCATGCATCCCGGGGCTGCTCCAGACTCCTGCCTATGCCCGCGCGCTGCTCTCCACCGGGGCGCTCCTCCTCGACGACGCCCCGGACACGGCGGAGGAGACAATCGCTGTACGCCTCGACAGGCAGCGAATCCTCACCTCGGAGGCCCCAACCTTTGCGTTCTTCGTCATTGACGAGAGTGCGCTGCTGCGGCCGGTCGGTGGCCGAGAGGTGATGCGCGACCAGCTGGATCATCTGCTTGTGACTGCCGAGCTTCCGAACGTCGCGCTGCAGGTAGCGCCGATGTCATTGGGCGAGCGTTCTCCGATGTGGCAATCTCTCCATCTTCTGAACCTTCCTGACGGATCGGTAGTCGGATATAGCGAGTCTCTGCACGAGGGGTCGCTGGTGCGTGATCACGCGAAGGTCAGCCTCTGGCAGCGTCAGTATGCTCTCCTGCAGATCGCTTCCCTCTCGCAGGAGGCGTCCCTGGACCTGATCCGCAAAGCCAGACAGGACATGTACTCATGAGCAACGAGCTGACCCTCGCCCGCTGGCGCAAGTCGAGTTACAGCGATAACCATGGCGCCTGTGTCGAAGTGGCCGACGGTCAGTTCACCGGCGTCGTCCCCGTCCGCGACTCCAAGGACCCGTCCGGCCCCGCACTCGTCTTCCCCGCCACCTCCTTCGTCGCCTTCGTCGCGAGCCTGAAGTCCGGTGCCATCCACCCCGCCTGAGTCACCATGAGACCCTCGCGCGCCCCTTGACCGGCACACCCGCTCTGGGAGACGGTGATCGAAAAGGGGGCTGGCGATGGCACGGAACGTACCGGACTTCACCACGCTGCTGAGGGGCGCGCGGAGCACGGCTGTGCATCTGGAGATGCGTGACAGCTACAGCGCCACCGACGACCGCGAGTGCGATGTCCCGCTGGTCCGCGAGACCGTGGGCCGGGGCGTGGTGCTGCGCCGCGCGCGGATCGTCTCCGAGCCGGTGACCGACTGCGTCCGGCGCGAGCACACCCGTACGCCGGCGCACCTCGCGGCGGGCGCGCTGGTCCGCTGGCTCCCGCGCCGCCAGGCGTCGACCATCGCCCTGCCGGGCAACGACTTCTGGCTGATCGACAACCGTCTGGTGCTCTTCCACTGGTTCACCGGCGACGGCGCCTGGGCCGGCCACAGCTTCACCGGGGACCCCGGCGCGGTGAAGCTCTGCGCATCGGCCTTCGCGGCGGTGTGGGAGCGGGGCGTCCCGCACGAGCAGTACGCCGTCTGATCCTGGCCACCCCGTGGCGATCGCGAGGAGCAACCAACCGGGCGCATACCGTTCCGCTCTGCGCTCTTGACTACCCCGCCGTCCGGACGGAATCGTCATGGAAGTCCGTCCAACCGAGTAGGCAGCGGAGGGCATCATGGCACTACGGTTCATCGCCAAGGACCCCGAGACCAACGGGCAGCACTGCCCCACGGTCTGGGTTGATGACGAGGCGCGGGAGTTCGTCATTCAAGGCTGGAAGGCAAGCGAGGCACTGGAAGCCCTCTGTCTGGCCGCTGGTCCGATCCCGGACGGAGAAGCGGTGGTAAGGCTGCCGATCCGCATGGTGGCGGCCATCAGGGAGGCTTGTGATGTCGCAGAGCGCTTGGTCGTTCACTGAGTTGGTGGCTCGCGCCCAGAAGAGCGCGGTGCACCTTGAGCTGCGGGACTCGTACGGTGTTGCTGAAGAGGCGTCGGAGTTTGCCGACTGGCTGACAGGCTGGCGTCCCGATCGCGAGAACCGTGCATCCTGGTGGAACGACTTCCACCAGCTCGTCAGTGACGCGGTCGGCCGGGGCGTCGAGTTCAAGCGCGCCCGGATCGTGTCAGAACCCGTGAGCGACTACATTCGCTACGAACACTCATGCACCTTCCAGAACCTTGCCGCCGGTGAACAGGTCCGTTGGCTGCCGCGTCGCCACGCCTCCGACCTGGCCCTGCCCGGCAACGACTTCTGGCTCTTCGACGAGCAGGTGGTGATGCTCAACCTCTTCACCGGAGACGGGGCCTTGGCGGGCGAAGAGGTGTCCGAGGACCCGGGCTTGGCCTCGCTGTGCTCGGCGGCGTTCGCGGCCGTCTGGGATCGTGCCGTACCGCACGACCGGTTCGAGGTGTGACGGCAGCGCGAATACAGGACCTATCAGCTCATGCCCGGTCAGTCTCCATCGTCGAGCGTACAAGCCGCACGAAAAATGCTCGCCGAGCGACTTCGAGATCTGCTTCATGACTCGGGGCTGACCGGGCGTCAGCTGGCCGAGCTGGCCGGCTGGGCTCCATCCAAGTCGTCTCGCCTGATCAATGCCGTCACGCCACCGTCCGACGACGACATCCGGACGTGGTGTCGAATCTGCGGGGCAGATGATCAGGCCGCTGATCTGATCGCGGCCGCGCGCTCGGCTGACTCCATGTACGTCGAGTGGCGACGGGTCCAGCGCGCCGGAATGCGCCGGCTCCAGGAGTCGTATGTCCCGCTCTTCGCGCGCACCCGCAGATTTCGCGCCTACTGCTCCAACGTCGTGCCGGGGATGCTCCAGACATACGAGTACGCCGCAGCACTGCTGTCGGCCATCTCCGAGTTTCACGGGACCCCCAACGACGTGCCCGAAGCCGCCAGAGCGCGGGTCGAGCGGTCCAGTGTCCTGTACGAGGGTGGACACACGTTCGCGCTGGTGATGGAGGAGGCAGCGCTTCGCCACCTGGTGGGCGATGCCCGGACGATGAAGAGCCAGCTCGCGTTCCTACTCGAGGCCACCAGGCTTCCGTCCGTCTCCCTCGGCGTGATCCCGTCAGGCTCGCTGCGGCGCATGTGGATGATCGAGACGTTCAGCATCTACGACGAGTCTCTGGCATCAGTCGAGTTGCTCACCGCTGCCGTCAACATCACCGCACCAACCGAGCTGGCCCAGTACTTGAAGGCGTTCCAGGAGCTGCAGAGTCTGGCCGTCTACGGTGCGGCCGCGCGAGCACTGATCAACTCGGCTCTCCAGGAGCTCAGGTGAGCCATGCCATCCCGTGTGAAATCTCGTGGAACTTCATAGCCGCGAAATTCGCGCGCTCCTTACGGTTCTGCTGATGGAGCTTCATCACCGCCATCGAGTGAGGGGTCATCAGCATGACCGTTCCGACCGACCGTCCGCCCGGTCCCATGCCGCCGCCGGGAAGCAAGCGCACCACCGAGACCTCGCCCACCGACTAGGAGGAACCATCGTGACCACCGAGATGAAGCACAAGGGCGACCACAAGTCGCCGCCGAAGCACCGGGGCAACCCGGCGCCGGAGCAGCCCACGCCGCCGTCCCCGCCGTCGGCCCCCTCGAAGTAGCACTTCCTGCGGTAGGCCTCTCGGGTAGTTTGCGAGGGGCCTACCCTCATTCCGGAGGAGAGCCCATGGGGAACCCGGACCGGCTCCACATCGCTTACACCATGCACCAGTTCGCCGATGAGACCTGGAGCGGACGCGCCGACAGGTGGACGGCGACGTTCTACACGCCGGGTGAGTCGCAGATCGGCACCGCCGTGATCACCCGCGTCCTCCCTGGTGTCACCCCCAACCCCCGTCTCGCACTGGAGGCCGATCCCGGTCTCCTCGACCGCATCCCTCGCGTCCTCTTCACCGATGAAGGTGAACTGGCCCCCGCCCTAGGCCAGATGGCCCCGGCGATGCTGCTCCTGCTGGAGTCCGTGGAGGTCAACGACAAGTGGCGCGGCACCGGCGTCGGCATGGCCCTCGCGGTCACCGCACTACGCAGGCTGGCGGTCCCGGGAACCGTCGCGGCCTGCTATCCGGCTCCGATCCACACGCATGGGCCGGACGAGCCGTGCAGCTTCACATCCGACGACCCGGAGGTGCGGCGGCCGGACGAAGAAGCCACGGCAGCGCTGCGGAAAGCCTGGGGACGGCACGGGTTCACCCACCTGTGCGAAGGGGTGTACGCCATGGCGCTGGACGGCAGAGCATGACCAATCTCCGGCACCGGCAGCATTGCTGACCGGACCCCCGGCGTCGCCTCCCGCCTCAGCCGCCGCCCGTGCGCCGGCGGTTCCTCCGCGACCAGCCGTAGCGGTACGCGACGGCGCTCGCGACCAGAGCGCCAACGGCCAGCAGGGTCAGGCCGAGGTCCATGGCGCTCGGGCCACCGGCCTTGGCCGTCGGGCTGTTCGTGAGGCTGGTCGAACCCGGCGGTGCGGCGGCGGCCGAACTGGGCGGGCTCCCCGAGTCGCTCGGGCTCGGGCTCGGGCTGTCGGACGCGGTCGAGGCCGCGGCGCTCGTCGGGCTCGTCGGGCTCGTCGGGTCCGGGGAGCCCGAGACGGGCGACCCCGAGGTGACCGTGCTGGGCGGAGTGCTCGGCCTGGTGGTGGGCGGGGCGGGTGTCCTCGTGGTGGGGGTGGGAGTAGGGCGCGCGGGGGTGGTCGGGCCGGGGGGTGGGGGCGGGGTCGTGATGTCGAAGGTCGCCACGAGGTTGTTCTGCCCGGCGTCCAGCGCGCACGGCACGTCGATCTTGCCCGGGAAGGTCAGGTTGCCGTTGGCGTCCTCCGGGACGAGGTGCAGGAGGATGCCGCCGATGGTGATCGTCCCGTGGCCCGGCTGGTTGAACGTGAGTGCGGGCGCGGTGCCGGCCGCCTTGATGTCGAAGGAACCGGCGGGCGGAATGGGGGTCTTGGGGATGGGGGCGGACACGGTGACGGCCATCGGGCCGCCTGGCACGGCCACGCTGACGTCGGCGTCCCCAGAGCCCTCGACGATCCGCACGCCGATGACGCTGAGCCCCTGGGCGACTCCGTCGCCCGCCGTCACCACCGCTTGGAAGGCGAAATTCGGGTTGGACTGGCCCGCCGCGACCGAGTTCGGGATGTCCGAGTCGATCCTCATCGCGATGGACTGGCCGCCGATCACCGGGAACGTGCAGGTGTACGACAGCGTGAGGGAGACCGTCTGCGCGGCCGCGCTGCCGGCTCCGAGGCCTCCCACGATCGTGCCGGCGGCCCCGACGACCGTCACGACCCCAAGGGCGATCCTGGCCCGTAACGTTCCCGTGCTGCGCCTGGAACTCATGATCCACCTTCCATCGGCTTCTCGCTGCGGCTCAGGTGCTCCTCGACCCGGGCGTGGCGGAACTGGTACACCGCGCCGGCCTGGCGCAGCACCCCCAAGTCGTGGGCGTCGTCCAGGAAGGCGACCAGTGCCCACGGCAGCCGCCCGGTCAGCGGCAACCAGATGCGGCACAGGGCCGCCCACTGGCCCCAGGCGGTCAGGACGAGCCCGTACCCGAGCCCGCCGGCGAACGCGCCCTCGAGCCCGAACACGAGCCCGAACTCGATCCCGCGCACCGGCCCGTGTGTGAGCCCGTAGACGAGCCCGGGCGCGGGGCCGAACACGACCGCCCACACGAGCAGCCGGGCCACCACGTTCCTGCGGTTGGTGTCCAGCACGTCGGTGGGCCGGACGGTGGACTCGGGCTCGATGGGAGCTTCCAGCAGGGTGATGAGCCCGATCGCGAGACCGGCCCCGAGACCGACCTCGGCCAGGAACACGAGCAGTTGCGCGAGCGGGCCCCCCAGACCGTCGTCGAGGCCGAGCGCGGCGACCAGGACCCGGTCGATGAGGGCCAGTCCGAGCGCCGCCGTGAGCCCGGCCCCCAGACCGATCGCGAACCCGCGCAGCACTCTGCCCGGGGCCTTGGCGGTCCCGCCGCCGATCCGCAGGCGGACCGGCGACGGCTTGAGGTCCTCCTGTCTGGACGCGAGCCAGTACGAGAGACCGCAGATCGTGCCGGCCGCCAGGCCGTGCAGGAGCCCGACCACGAGTCCTCGCACGAGCGCGAACCCGAGCCCGTGCGAGGTGGCGACCAGGTCCACGGGCAGGTTGCCGATCGCGGTCGTGACCCCGAAGGCCAGTGCCCCGAGGAACCCGATGAGGAGCGTGCGCGACAACAGGCTCATGGTGGTGCCCAGTTCCCACCAGGCCAGGTCGTGCTTCCTGCTCTGGGCGAGGTGCCGGGCAAGGTAGCGGAGCCAGTGTTCGGCCCGTTCGGGGTCCCAGTGCCGCCGCCGTCGCCGGCCGGGGCCGGCCGGCAGGGGGCGGCGGTAGGCGGCCGGGACGAACGCGGCCAGCAGATGGCTCTGCACGTCGTCCGGGGTCGGAAACCGCTCGGTGTCCAGCAGGGCCTGCGGGTCGCGTCCGGCCGCGCCGCTGTAGACGATGCGGGCCAGCGTGACCATCAGCGCGGTGGTCAGCGCCAGGGCGAGGTTCTCCGCGCCCGGGCTGCGCGGCCGTTCGCTCAGCCGTGCCAGGACTGGTTCCCACGCGGTGCTGTGCAGGGCACCGTCCGCCGTCGGTCGGCTGGTGCGGCGCAGGTAGTCGGCGAAGTCAGCCGAGGCGAGGGCGTCCAGCTGGATGCCGGCGGCGGCGCTGAGCACCTGCTCCGACGCGTCGTACTCCGTGGGGCGGCTGGTGAGCAGCAGCGGCCTGCTGGTGTCGTTGAGTACTTCGAGCGCCTTGCCGCGCAGTTTGGCGGCTATCTCGTCAAGCCCGTCGAGTACCGGCAGGATCCGGTCCGCGGCGACCAGGACGCGAGCCAGGCTCCTGCCGTCCTCGGCCGCAGCCGCCAGGCCGGGGTGGTCGCGCACCAGCTGGTCGCACATCCAGTCGTCCAGCGAGGTGGCGGTCGGGTCCCACGAACCGAAGCTGAAGATCACTGGTACCCGGTCGCCGCGATCGGCGTCCGGCAGTCGCAGCAGGCCGAGGACGAAGCGCAGGGCCAGTACGGTCTTGCCCGCCCCCGCCTCGCCGAGCACCACCAGCCGACCGGACGGGACGGACTTGTACACCGCCACGATCTCGTCGAACTGGTCGGCCAGTTCGAGGGGCGGTGGATCCATCCCGGGCGGCGCGTTGCGGATTGCGGCCCAGCTGTCGAAGCGACCGGTGCTCGCGTTCCGGAAGCGCACGGCCAGCGTGGCGGACGGAAGGTGCAGACGTCGCCGCTCCCACTCGGTGCTCCACTGCCGATACACCTGCTCCGCAAGGACGTTGGCCGCTTCCCGCAGCCAGGGCGGGCTGTCCGACGGTGGCTGCGGCGTGGGCTCGGCCAGGGCTTCGGCGGCGCCACCGGCCAGATACTGGGTGATCCGCCGCCCGCCGTAACGCAGCGCCTCGGCCAGCCTGCCGTCATCAGTGGCAAGGTCTGCCGCTGCCCGCAGGTCGTCATCGCCGAACTCGTCCGGGACGGTGACGCAGCGCCCTGCCAGGAGTTCGCGGGCCTGGGCGTACTGGTCGGCGGCCGCGGGTGTGGGACGGGCGGTCAGCCGGCGGTGGTCCTCGGTCTGCAGCGTCCCGAGGACGAGCATCGGCCCGGGGGCCCTGGCCAGCAGGCGGCGCAGTTCTTCGCCGACCTGCTCGTCCGGGTCCGCGAGGAGGTAGCGCTGGGACTCGTTCAGCCAGATCACGGTGTACGGCGCCACCTGGTCCTGCCTGAGCGTGTCGAGGAGTTGCCCGGCGGACAGCGGGTGCCAGAGCCGCCACTTCGGCTCCGATCGCAGGGAGTCCAGCGACATCAGGAGCGCGCGCGTCTTTCCGCTGCCGGGGCCGCCGACCAGCACGCGCATGACGCCGCGGGTCCGCGCCTCCCGTACGGCGCTTGCCAGTTCCTCGTCGTGGTTGCGGCGGACGTACGGCGGCAGCACGCCGGTGGTGTCGCCGGCTGTGGTGGCGCGCTGCCGAACTCCGAGGTGCTCGACCGCGTACGCGTCCGTGACCGCGTCGAGCGGCACGCTCACCAGCTGCCCGCGCCGGTCGCCGGTCACCGGCGGGGGGTAGATGGTGATCTGCGCATCACCGCCGACGGCGAAGCTGCCGCGGTCGGCGGTGATGCCGGTGCTTCGACCAGGGGCGGAGGGGCTCTGCGAGGCGGTGCCGGATTCGCTCAGCCCTGGGGCGAAGCCGGCTGCGAAGGGTTTGCCGCCTCTGGCTGCGCCGGGCCACCGAGGGTGACGTTGCCCGCGATCTTCACCGCGGCGACGGAGCCGTGCCGGGCGTCGATGGCCACGTTCCCGCCCACCGCCTGACCACCGTCTCCCGCCGACACCCCGCCGGCGGTGGGAGCCTGGGCCTGGAGCTGCGTCAGCTGCTCCACTGCCCGCTCCAGGGCTTCGGCGAAGCCGGCGTCCTGCTCTGCCGCGTCTTCCAGCGCGAGCTGAACACGCTGCCGCGTGCGGTCACTTGGCTGTTCCTGGCCCGCTTCGGCTTCCTCGGTCAGCCTGTGCAGCGCCGAATCCTGCCCCAGTTTGTGGCTGACCAGCTCGTGGAGCCTGTCCATCCCCGCGTCCAGCCCCCGGTCGACCTCCGCGTCCGCCCGGCCAGCCACTCGCCTGGACTTGCGCACCGCCCAACCGAACAGATACCCGACCGCGATCTCTAACCCTGTCACTGTGCCCCCAGGATCGGAATTGACACTGCGTGATCACCGTACTCCGCTGCGGCGTCTCAACCCAATCCCCAGGTCACCACGGCGAGGGCCGGGCGCGATCGGAGTGACCTCCGCCTGCGGCTACCCGCCGGTTCCTGCGCCGTGTAGTCCCCCGATCACCCAAATTGGTCTGGACCATCAACCTGACGCCCGGTTAGGGTCCTCTGCAGACAGCACGCCTGGAACGCGGCTTCGCCCCCGGATGATCGACGGCCGACCGCAGCTACGCCATGCCCTGGATCAGGCCGTCGGCCGGTCGGCCCCTCCCCCCCTCAGCCACAGCACACGTTTCGAGCTCAGGAGTGACCGCATGCCGACGCCCGACGCCCGCCACCTGCACCGCGCCGCCTCCTCGACCCCCTACTTCAGCGCGGACACCGAGGGGTACCTCGCGCAGACCCCGCTGCGGGACCTCAAGAAATCGCGGCCGCTGCGCGTCCTGTCCGAGGCGGACTTCGCGCACTGGCAGACCTACGGCTACGTCGTCGTCAAGGAGGCGATCCCCGCCGCCGCGGCACGGCGCCTGCTCGACTTCGCCTGGGAGTTCCAGGGACTCGACCCCGAGCGACCGGAGACCTGGTACGAGGAGCGGGAGTACCGGGACGACCTGGACCGGGAGTTGCACATCTACGGGTTCGTCGAGGCGTACCACCACCAGCTGATCTGGGACAGCCGCCAGTCGCGGCGCGTCTACGACGCGTTCGTGGACGTGTGGGACTGCGAGGAGCTGTGGGTGACGCTGGACCGGCTCAACCTGAACCCGCCGAACGTCGGGAACCGTGACCGCGCGCTGATCGCCCCCACGGACACGGGCTTCGACATCGAGCTGCACTGGGATGTCGACACCACGCTCGGCGTGCTGCCGCAGCGGGTGCAGGGGATCATCGCGCTGAACGACACCCGCCCGGACCACGGCGGCTTCCAGTGCGACCCCGAGCTGTTCCGGCGGTTCGAGGAGTGGAAGCTGCACCAGCCGGCCGACCGGGATCCGATCAGACCGGACGTGGACCGGAGCGAGTTCCCGGTGGTACGACCGGAGTTGACGGCCGGTGACCTGCTGATCTGGAACGGCCTGCTGGCGCACGGCGTGGCCCGCAACAGCTCGGCGGGCGGGGTGCGTTCGGTGCAGTACCTCGCCATGATGCCCGCGCTGGAGGAGGCCGAGGAGCTGCGCCGCTCCCGGATCGAGTCCTGGCGTGAGGTCAGCACGCCGACCTGGAACCGGACACTGGTCGGCGACGCGACGAAGCACGAGTCGCTGCGGTACGGCGCCGCCACGCTCAACGAGCTGGGCGAGAAGCTGCTGGGGCTGCGCTCCTGGCACGGCGAGAACGTCGAGGGAGACCCGGCATGCGCCGAATCTGCCTGACCCTGCCCACCAACCGGGCCTGCGTGGCCACGATTTCGGCGATCCACGAGGAAGCGCGGTACGCCGCCGAGCAGTTCGACGTCGAGGTGCACCTGCTGATCCTCGACTCCTCCGACGAGCGGACCTTCGCCGAGCACGCCAGGGTGGTCGCCGCGGCGGCACCGCTGCCGAACGTGCTCGTGCACCACCTGGACGAGGCGGCGCAGCGCGCGTTCCTGCAACGGTTGATCAAGGAGGCCGGGGTCGCCGAGCCCGAGCTGATCCTGGACCTGATGCTGCCGGCCGCCGTCTCCTACGGCGCCTGCACCAACCGGGCGTTCCTGATCGGCAGCGCGCTGGGCTGCGCGTCGGTGCACCGCCGCGACTCGGACAGCGACTACCAAGTACTGGACGGCGAGCGGATCTTCCCGATCCACCACGAGCTGCGCTCGCTCGGCAAGCGGGCGGGCGACGCCGCGGCCCAGGTGACCAAGAGCACCCTCGCCCCGGCGCACGCGGACAAGCCGGTGGTGCTGGTGGGCAGTTCGTTCGTGGGTGAACTGTCGGTGGACATCAGTGAGATCCGCGAGCTGGACCCCGAGGTCTACCACGACGTGGTCAGCCTCTGGGCCCCGGCCGACTGGTCCGCGGCGCAGAAGCGGGCGCTGGTCGAGGAGTCCTTCACCGGCGCCGGCACCGAAGCGTTCACCCGCGACCACGCGACGCTGGCCGTGCTGGACCCGATGCGGGTGGACATGTGCAACGTCAGCTTCCAGCAGGTGCACGAGCGGGTGCCGCTGCCACCGGCGACCGAGACGATCGGCAGCGACTACTTCCTGCTGCACCTGGTCCAGGACGCGAGGCTGCCCGGCGTGCTGCACAACCGCAACATCGTGAACTTCTACACCGGGGAACGGCGCACCGACGCCGGCTTCCTGGCCTACCAGCTGCGGTTCACCAAGTTCCTCCTGTCGATGCTCTACTTCAACGCCTGCTACGCCCGGATGGCGGCGGCCGGCGAGTCGCTGCTGGACGAGCAGCAGCAGGTCCGGGCCGGCACCGTCGCCGAGATCGTCCGGCAGAGCGCGGGCCTGGACCGGGCGGAGAACATCCAGCGGCTGGAGCGGCTGGACCGCTGCTACCGGACCCTGGGGGGCCGGTACGCGGCGTTCGCCGACCTGATCGCCGCCCGGCGCGGGCAACTGCTCGACGAGGCGCGGCTGGACATCGAGAACTTCGCTCTGCTGATCGACGCGTGGGCAGCGCTGGTGCGGGCGAGCAAGGCCACCGACGCTCATGCCTGAGATCGCCCATGAGAACGCCGCTGAGAACGCCCAGCTACGTGCCGCCCTGGCCGCCGCCACCGAGGACCAGCTGATCTTCGATCTCGCCGCGATCGAGCGGGGCTATGCCGCTCTGCTGCGCGAACTGCCCGGCATCGCCGTGCGGTTCGCCATGAAGGCCTGTCCGGTGGACGAGGTGCTCGACTGCCTGGCGGCCGCGGGGGCCGGCTTCGACGCGGCCAGTCCGGGCGAGATCGCCCAGGCCCTGGCCACCGGCGTGCCGGCCGACCGGATCCACTACGGCAACACCGTCAAGTCCGACCGGAACATCGCCGAGGCCCACCGCCTCGGGATCCGGGACTTCGCCACCGACAGCCTGGCGGACGTGGCCGCGATCGCCGAACACGCGCCCGGCGCCCGGGTGTTCTGCCGGCTGGCCACCACCGGGACCGGGGCGCTCTGGGGGCTGAGCCGGAAGTTCGGCGCCACGGCCGCCGACGCCGTCCAGGTGCTGGAGGCCGCACGGGCCGCCGGGCTGACGCCGGCGGGCCTGTCCGTCCACGTCGGCTCGCAGCAGATGACGGCCGACGCCTGGCGGGAGACCTTCGAGCTGCTCGCGGACGTGCTGGTGGCGCTGAACCGGCGCGGGATCCTGCCGGACCACGTCAACCTCGGCGGCGGGCTGCCCGCCAGCGGCTACCTCGACCGGCGCGGAGTGCCGCTCGATCCGCCGATGGACAAGATCTTCGCGGCGATCCGCGAGGGCATGCAGCAGCTCGCTGCGGTGTCGGCGGCCCCGCTGGACTTCCTGATGGAGCCGGGGCGCTACCTGGTCGCCGACCACGGCGCGATCAGAGCGCACGTCTACCGGCTCACGGTGCGCCGGCAGCCAGGTCCTGTCCGGGGCGGCGAGAGCCAGTACTGGCTCTACCTGAGCTGCGGGAAGTTCAACGGGCTGTTCGAGATGGACCAGTTGCGGTACCGGCTGGAATTCCCGTCGCACCCGGACGCCGACTACGTGCCGGCGGTCGTCGCGGGGCCGACCTGCGACAGTGACGACGCCTACTTTCCCGACGGGGACCCGGTTCAGGTGCCCAGGGCGGCGGCCTCCGGTGATCCGGTCTGGATCTTCTCCTGCGGCGCCTACGCGACCAGTTACATGACCCAGGGGTTCAACGGCTTCAGTCCGCTGCCGTACGGCTGGATCGACGGCGAGGGCGCATGGCTCGACGGCGAGGGCGCGGCCGGATGAACGACGCGATCCTGATCCGGCGGATATCGGACGGCGACTGGGACGAGATCGCCGCGCTGGAGGCCGCGACCTACCGTGACAGCGGCCTGTCGGAGGGCCGGGCGGCGCTGGAGTCCCGGGGGCGCGTCTCGCCGGCCACCTGCTTCGCGCTGGACTGCGCGGGGCGGCTGGCGGGCTACCTGCTGGCGCTGCCCTACCCGGCGTTCCAGTACCCGGAGTTGAGCGGGCTGGAGTTGGCCGGGCTGGAGGGGACCGCCGTCCGGTCCCGCAACCTGCACCTGCACGATCTGGTCATCGCCGAGCGCCTTCGCGGTCGGGGGCTGGGCAGGCGGCTGCTGCACCGGCTCGCCGCGACCGCCGAGTCGCACCTGTTCGAGCGGATCTCGCTGGTCGCCGTCGGCGGCGCCGACACCTTCTGGTCGGCGAACGGGTTCAGCGCCCACCCCGATGTCCAACTCCCGGTGAGTTACGGACCGGACGCGGTCTACATGTCGACAGCGGTTCCGGGCGACCGGGCCGAGCGGTCGAATTCGAAGCCGATCAACGAAGAGGGCTGATGCACGTGTTCCGCGTCCGCGATCCGTTCCGCCGGGCCCAGCTGGCGATTGCCGCGCTGTTCTGCTTCCTCGGGTTCCAGTACGGCACCTGGGCGTCGCGGCTGCCCACCATCAAGGCCCACCTGGGCCTGAGCGCGGCGCAAGTGGGCCTGCTGCTGATGGCCACCGGCGTGGGCGCGGCGGCCTCCTTCCCGCTGGTGACGCTGCTGATGAAGCGGCTGGGCTCGCGGCGCCTGGCGGTCCTCTCGGCGCTCTGCCTGGGCGTGATCCTGCTCGCGATGGCCGAGTTGCCGAACTATCCGGTCGCGCTGCTGGTGATGTGCTGCGACGGCGTGGCCGTCGGGGCGTTGAACGTGGCGATGAACGCGCAGGGTGCCGCACTGGAGGTCAGGTACCAGCGCACCGCGATGGCCAAGCTGCACGCGACCTTCAGCGCCGGATCGCTGTGCGCCGCGCTGCTCGCCTCGGGCCTGACCGGTTTCGCCTCGGCGCTGGTGGCGCACTTCGGCGCGGCCGCCGTCCTGCTGCTCCTGCTGATCGGCTACGCCCGACCCGGACTGCTGGCGGAGGATCAGCAGCCCGCCACGGCTGAGGAGAAGAAGACCCGCCGGGCCTGGAGCCTGCCCGCCAGGCTGACGCTCTGGATGGGCTGCGCCATGGCGTTCGGCACGGTGACCGAGGGCGCGATGAACGACTGGTCGGCGCTCTACCTGAAGGATGTCGCCGACGCGGCCTCGGCGCTGGCGCCGATGGGCATCGCGGTGGTCTCGGTGATGATGGTGCTGGCGCGGCTGTTCGCCGACGGCTGGCGCGAACGCTGGGGCGACGGGCGGATCGTGCGGGCCGGCAGCGCGCTGGCCGGGGTCGGCCTGGCGCTCGCCCTGCTGGCCGGCGGGCTGGTGCCGGCGCTGCTCGGGTTCGCCTGCGTCGGGCTCGGCATCGCGGCCGTGACGCCCTGCGTGTACGTGGCCGCCGCGCGGCAGGGCGCGGGCGCGCTGGCGCTGGTCGCCGCGATGGGCACGGTGGGCCTGCTGGCCGGACCGGCGGTGATCGGGTTCATCGCCAACGGCAGCGGCCTGGTCTGGGGGATGGGCGCGGTGGCGGCCTCGGCGATCGTGGTCTCGCTCTGCGCCACCCGGATCCGCTGGCCGGCCCGCGCCGAGCAGCCGCCGGCACCGGCCGAGGCCGCGGCGGTCCACTGACCGAGATCGCGCGTTTTCCCAGTGACACGGAGGTGTCAGGTGCCCTACATTCCGGGTCAAGCCGATCACCATGGGCGTTGCTCGGCGTGCGCGCCAGCCGTCGGCCGGCGCGTTGCGGCGCCGCTGGGATCCCTGCCTGTGCCGGAGTCGCCCCATGTCCACCGAACCTGACGCGCCGCCAGCGCCTTCGGGCCAGCTGCCGGTCGTCACCCCCGCGCGCGTGCTGGCCGGGATCAGCCTGGCCGTCCCGGTCGTCGCGCTGCTCTGGGTCTCGTCGTACGCCTCGCTCACGCCGAGGCTCGGCGGGATCCCGTTCTTCTACTGGTACCAGATCCTCTGGATCCCGGTCTCGGCGCTCTTCACGGGCTCCGCCTACCTGCTGCTGAACCACGACGCGCGGCAGCGCAAGGCCGCCCGAGGAGGTGCGCGATGAACCACGGCGTGAACACGGTCGCCCTGGTGGTGTTCGTCTTCTTCTTCCTGCTGGTCACCGTGATGGGCTTCCTGGCCTCGCGCTGGCGGCGCACCGGCAACGAGCTGCATCTGCACGAATGGGGCCTGGGCGGCCGCAGCTTCGGGACCTGGGTCACCTGGTTCCTGCTCGGCGGCGACCTCTACACCGCGTACACCTTCATCGCGGTACCGGCGGCGATCTACGGCGCGGGGGCCTCGGGCTTCTTCGCGGTGCCGTACACGATCATCGCCTACCCGCTGGTCTTCCTCTTCCTGCCCCGGCTCTGGTCGGTCGCCCGGGTGCACGGGTACGTCACCCCGGCCGACTTCGTGCGCGGCCGGTACGGCTCGCGGGCGCTGTCGCTGGCCGTGGCGGTGACCGGGATCCTGGCCACCATGCCGTACATCGCGCTGCAACTGGTCGGCATCCAGGCGGTGCTGGACACACTCGGGGTGGGCGGCGGGGCGAACGCCAACTGGTTCGTCAAGGACCTGCCGCTCTTCCTGGCCTTCGCGGTCCTGGCCGCCTACACCTACTCCTCCGGGCTGCGGGCGCCCGCGCTGATCGCCTTCGTCAAGGACATCCTGGTCTACATCGTGATCATCGTCGCGGTGATCTACCTGCCGATGCGCCTGGGCGGCTACGGGCACATCTTCGACGCGGCCGCGAAGAAGATGAGCACCGTCAATCCGGTCACCCACCAGCCGGTCGGCTCGATGGTCAGCGGCCCGAAGGCGCAGTGGGGGTACGCGACGCTGGCACTCGGCTCGGCGCTGGCGCTCTTCATGTACCCGCACACGGTCACCGGCGTGCTGGCCGCCAAGTCGCGCACCACCGTGCGCCGCAACATGGCGATCCTGCCCGCGTACTCGCTGATGCTCGGGCTGCTCGCGCTGCTCGGCTTCCTGGCCATCGCGGCCGGGGTGGGCAAGGGCGTCAAGGGCTACAACCCGCAGCTGGCGGTGCCGCAGCTGTTCGCCGGGCTGTTCCCCGACTGGTTCACCGGGGTGGCCTTCGCGGCGATCGGGATCGGCGCGCTGGTGCCGGCCGCGATCATGTCGATCGCGGCGGCGAACCTGTTCACCCGCAACATCTACAAGGAGTTCCTGCGGCCCGCCGCCACCCCCGAGCAGGAGACCAAGGTCGCCAAACTGGTCTCGCTGCTGGTGAAGGTCGGCGCGCTGGTCTTCGTGCTCGGGATGGACAAGCAGCTCGCGATCAACCTCCAGCTGCTCGGCGGGATCTGGATCCTGCAGACCTTCGTCTCGGTGGTCGCCGGGCTGTTCACCCGCTGGTTCCACCGCTGGGCGCTGCTGGCCGGCTGGCTGGTCGGCATGGTCTACGGGACCTGGAAGGCGTACGGCATCGCCTCGCCCGCGACCAAGCACTTCGGCGGGTCCAGCGCGACGATCCCGGGAATCGGCGAGATCGGCTACATCGGGCTGACCGCCTTCGTGCTCAACGTCCTGGTCTCGGTGGTGCTGACCCTGGTGTTCAAGGCGACCAAGACGCCCGAGGGCGTGGACGAGACCGCTGCGGCGGACTACAGCGCGGAGGAGGGCGACCCCGAGCTTTCCGGCGCGCCCCAGCCGGTCGCGGCGCATTAAGCGCCCCGTCGCGCGCCCTGTGATCGCGCCGTCACCTCGCTCAACACTGAGGAGGTGGCGGCGCGATCATAGGTATGGACAACCGGTGGTAGCCGCCTGCTGTGCGCCAGACCGGCCTCAGACAGACCCGAGGCAGGCCCGAGACACCGCCCCAGACGGGCTCTAGACACCAACGGGGAGCAACGCCATGCCAGAGCTGAGCACCATCCTCAACGGCCGCCCGCGGCAGGACACCCCCACGGCCGGCGCGGCGGCCGCCGCCGGGTCCACCGCCGCCCTCGCCCTGCCCTCCCTGCTGATCGCCACCCGGCACGGCGAGAGCACCGCCAACGTGGAGTTCCAGCTGGCCGAGGCCACCGGCGCGCTGGACGTGCCGATCACCTGCCGCGACGCCGACATCCCGCTCTCGATACGCGGGCAGTCCCAGGCCCAGGCGTTCGGCCGCTGGTGGGCCGAACTGCCCAGCGCCGACCGGCCGCGCACGGTGTGGTGCTCGCCCTACCTGCGCACCACCGAGACCGCGCGGATCGCGATCGCCCAGGCGGCCGGGCTCGGCGCGGTGCCGGTGGGGCTGGCGGTGCGCCAGGACGAGCGGCTGCGGGACCGGGAGCTGGGCATCCTGGAGATGCTCACGGCGGCGGCGATCGAGAAGCGGCATCCCGAAGAGGCGGCCCGGCGGCGCAAGATGGGCGAGCTGTACTACCGGCCGCCGGGCGGCGAGAGCTGGTCGGATGTGGCGCTGCGGGTGCGCGACTGCCTGCGTGACCTCTGCGCGGAGGAGGCCGGGCGCCCGGTGCTGCTGGTGGCGCACGACACCGTGGTGCTGCTGCTGCGCTACGTGCTGGAGCGGCTCACCGAGCAGCGGCTGCCGGAGCTCGCGCCGGTGCTCAACTGCTCGGCCAGCGTGTGGCGTCCGGCGAACGGGCGGCTGCAGCCGGAGCTGTGGAACGCGACGGGGCACCTGGCGTAGGGGCGGAGCCGTCGGGGTAGCGGGGCCGGCGCCGCAGCGCGCAGGAGCGGTGCGCGAAAGGGTGGCGGCCCAGCAGGGAAGTGCACAGGGAACTGCGCAGTCTTGCGCGTTTTGGCGACTCTCTTGACATGAATGAGCGTCAAGGATGCACTGGTTGCGCGCTTCCCCCTGCCCCCACGCCCAGAAGGAGCCGCCATGCCCTCGGCACGTCGTGCCCTCGGCCAGCTCGTCACCGCCTGCGCCCTGCTCGCCCTCCCGCTGGCCGGCGCCGTCACCCCCGCCTCGGCCGCTTCCACCGCTCCGGCCGCTGCGGCCGCTCCCGTTCTGGCCGCCACCCCGCCGATGGGCTGGAACGACTGGGCGCACTACCAGTGCGGGATCGACGAATCGACCATCACCGGCAACGCCGACGCGCTGGTGAGCAGCGGCCTGGCCGCCAAGGGCTACACCACCGTCACCGTGGACGACTGCTGGATGGCGAGCAGCCGCGACGGCAACGGGACCCTGGTCGCCGACCCGGTCAAGTTCCCGCACGGGATGGCCTGGCTGGGCAGCTATCTGCACAGCCGGGGCCTGAAGTTCGGCATCTACGAGGACGCCGGCTCGAACACCTGCGGCGGCTACCCCGGCAGCGGACAGCCGAACGGCGGCGGCGCGGACCACTTCGCGCAGGACGCCGCGACCTTCGCCGCCTGGGGTGTGGACTACCTCAAGCTGGACGGCTGCAACGTGTGGACGGCGCCGGGCCAGACCCAGGAGCAGGCCTACCGCCAGGCCTACGACGCCGAGGCGGCCGCGCTGGGCGCCAGCGGCCGGGCGATCACCTTCTCGGAGTCCGCGCCGGCCTACTTCCAGAGCGGCGAGTGGGGCAACCCGAGCTGGTTCTCGGTGCTCGGCTGGGTCGGCCAGGACGGCCAGCTCTGGCGCGAGGGCTATGACATCGCCACCTTCGACGCCAACAACCCGAGCGCCTCGCGCTGGAGTTCGGTGCTCTCCAACTACGGCTACAACCGCTGGATCGGCCGCTACGCCAAGCCCGGCAACTGGAACGACCCGGACTTCCTGATCGCCGGGGACGGCGGCCTGACCGCCGACGAATCCCGCAGCCAGGTCGCGCTCTGGTCGATGATGGCCGCGCCGATGATCCTCTCCTCGGACGTCGCCAACCTCTCCCCCACCGCACTGGCCGCGCTCGGCAACACCGACCTGGTCGCCGTCGACCAGGACAGCGCGGGCAAGCAGGCCGGCGTGGTCTCCACGGACGGCAACACCGACGTGCTGGCCCGGCCACTGGCGAACGGCGACCGCGCGGTGGCCGTGCTCAACCGCACCGGCAGCGCCCGTTCGGTCAGCACCACGCTGGCCTCGGTCGGCCTGCCCGGCTGCACGGTGAGCGCCAAGGACCTGTGGACCGGCGCGAGTTCGACCACCTCCTCGGCGCTCACCGCCACCGTCCCCGCGCACGGCACCGCGATCTGGCGGCTCACCCCGCACGGCTGCGCGGCCCCCGTGCCCACCGGCCAGTTGACCGGCAACGGCGCCAAGTGCGCCGACGACTCGGGCAGTTCGACGACGGACGGCAACCCGGTGATCCTCTACGGCTGCACCGGCAACCCGAACCAGCGCTGGACGCTGAACACTGACGGGAGTATCACCACGCTCGGCAAGTGCCTGACCGCCGCCGGCAGTTCGGCCGGCTCCTGGGTGACGCTGAGCGGCTGCGGCGCGAGCGGCCAGCAGTGGACCGCGCAGCCGGACGGCACGCTGGTGGCCGCGAGTTCCGGGCTCTGCCTGGACGTCCACGGCGGCGGCACGGCGGACAGCACCCGACTGGACGTCTGGACCTGCGGCGACCACCAGGCGAACCAGGCCTGGTCCCTGCCGGTCTGACGGTTCGTCCGGGCACCGCTGCCACCCGCGCCCGGGGCGGGTGGCAGCGGTGCCCGGCGCGTCAGGCCTGTTGTGGCAGGCCGAGGAAGTCGGCCAGCTGCTCGACCGCCTGTGCGAAGAACGCGTCGTTCGACTCCAGCATGCCGTCCAGCTGCCCGAAGAGCTCGAACCCGACCAGCCCGCACAACTGCGTCCAGGCGGTCACCGCCCGGGCCGCCACGCCCTGCGGCAGCTCCGGTGCCTGCTGGGCGGCCAACCGGGCCAGCGGCGCGGAGAGCGCCGGGGGCTGCGGGCCGCCGGCGGCCTGCGCCGGGCCCAGAGCGGTGGCACGGAGCACGCCGAGCACGGCGAGCGGGATCCGGGCGGCCGGCGCGAGGGCCTCCGCAGGCGCCTGGTAGCCGGGCACCGGGCTGCCGTAGAGCAGCGCGTACTCGTGCGGGCGCGCCCTGGCCCAGTCGCGCAGCGCCGAGCAGTACGCCCGCCAGCGGACCCGGGAGTCACCGCCGGGAACCCCACCACCCACCACCGCCACCGCGCGCTCGACCGCCTCGGCCAGCTCGCTCCGGGCGTCCGCGATCAGCGCGGTCAGCAGCTCGTCCCGGCTCGGGAAGTACCGGTAGAGCGCCGAGGAGGCCATCCCGAGCTCCCGCGCGACGGCCCGCAGCGAGAGCCGCTGGGCACCGTCCCGCGCCAGCTGGCGCCGCGCCTCGCGCTTGATCTCCCTGGTGAGTTCCGCCCGCGCCCGCTCCCGGGCCCCTCGAATCGCCGCAGCCGCCATGCCGCCCAGCCTGCCAGGCCACCGGCGAGCACACCGCTCTCGCCCCGGCCCGGCGCGGCGGCCGCCCGGCACCCGTGCCGCCGGCTCCGAGCCGGATCTTGGCACACTGGTTCGATGGACATCCTCATCCGCACCGCGACCGCAGCAGATCTCGACCCCGCGGGCGCGCTGACCGTCGAGGCCTTCGTCGGCGATGGCCACACCCAGCCCGGCACCCCGTACGTCCCGCTGCTCGCCGACGCCCACCGCCGCGCCACCGAAGCCGAACTGCTGGTCGCCGTCGACCCCGCCGACCTCTCCGCCGGCCCCACCGGACGGGTCCTCGGCTGCGTCACCTTCGCCGTCGGCGGCACCGAATGGGCCGACATCGCCACCCCCGAGGAGGGCGAGATACGGATGCTGGCCGCCTCCCCCGCCGCCCGCGGCCGCGGCGTCGGCGAGGCCCTGGTCCGCACCTGCGTCCAGCGCAGCCTCGACCTCGGCCTGACCGGGATGGCCTTCTCCACCCGCCCCGGCATGAAGGCCGCCCACCGCATCTACGAGCGGGTCGGCTTCCGGCGCGCCCCGGAGCGGGACTGGTACCCGCGGCCGGAGATCGAACTGTGGGTGTACAGCCTGTCCTTCTGACCGTCGGTCGAACGACGGAGTCGGTCCCCCCGTCCGCGTTCCCGCCGAGCCGGCGGCCGCCGGCGGTGCGGACGACGGACCGTGCCCCGGGGCTGCGTTGACACCCGCCACCGCCGGCCCCGGCGGAGCTGTGCGGAACAGAGTTCGGCCCTAACGATTGGGGCCGCGCGGATCATGTTCTAGCATCCGGTCTATGACTGACGGCACGGAACACCGGGGAGAGTCCGCCGCCCCCGCCCAGCAGCCCGCGTTCCCCTCGCAGGAGCGGGGGACGGACGCGGCCGGGACAGCACCGGGCGCACCCGGTGCGTACGGCTACCCGCAGCCCCCGACCCTGCCGGAGGCCCAGCCGCCCTACGGCTACCCGCAGCCCGGCAACCCCTACGCGCAGCAGCAACCCGCGCAGGCCGGCCCCGCGGCTCCCGCCGGCGCCCAGCAGCCGGCACCCACGCCGTTCCCGGCGCCCGCGTTCGCCGCGCAGCCGCAGCCCGGGCCGCCGCCGGCCCAGAACTCCCTGCTGCCCGCCGGGCAGGCCCCGGACTGGGAGGCGATGGCCAGCCGGAACGAGAGCCAGGCCCGGCGCAAGCGACGGATGCTGACGATCGGCATCGTGGTGGTCGCCTGCGTGCTCGGCGTCGGCGCCGGCACTCTGGTGATCAGCGGTCTGGGCAAGGGCGGTGGCAAGCCGAAGGTCGTCACGACCGGTGCCGCTTCCCCGTCGGCACACCCCAACTCCACGCTGCCGGCCAGCTCGCCGACCGTGCCCGGCCAGCCGAACCTGCTCGCCGACCACTCCGGCCAGGCCAACGTGGCGCTCGGTCCGGACTCCCAGGTGAACCAGGTCACCGGCGGCTACGCGGTGCGGTTCAAGGCCGACAGCAACTCCTTCGCGCAGTCCGCCAACCAGGTGGTGGACGTGACCCGGAGCTTCAGCGTCTCGGCCTGGGTGGAGAACGAGGCGGCCGACGGTCCGCGGATCGCGATCAGCCAGGGTGACGGGGTGTCGTACTCCTTCGAACTCGGACTCGACGCGGCGAACGGCCAGAAGAGCTGGGTCTTCCGGGTCCAGACCGCCGACGGCGGAAACGACAGCAGCGCGGTGCAGGCTTCGTCGGCGAGCGCCTCCGCGGTCGGCCAGTGGTCGCTGCTGACCGGCGTCTACGACGCCAACCTGCACAGCATCACGCTCTACGTCAACGGGCAGCCCGCCCAGACCACTCCGCTCCCGGGCGCCGGCGCGGTCTGGGCCGGTCCCGGTCCGCTGCAGTTGGGGCGCAGCCGCGAGCACGCCCAGTGGGGCAGCATGTGGGCCGGTGTGATCGGCCACATCCTGGTCTGGGACCAGGCGCTGAGCCCGACCCAGGTGGCGGACCTGAAGAACGGCGGCACCGGCCAGTCCGCGAAGCCGATCGCCTCCTGGCTGGTCGGCTGAGCCGCACGGCCTTCGGGCAGCCGGGCGACCGCGGTCGCCCGGCTGCCCGGCCGTCAGCGGTCGGTCGAGCAGGCGTCGGCGAGCGCCCGGGAAATCAACGGCTTCCGCCGGTCGCCGTACGGCGCACCGCGTCTGAGGCCTGGTCAGCCCGCTGATCGCCCGACGATCCCGCCAGCGGATGGGGTTGACAGATGATCGGGACATAAGCATGGGCTAAAGTGACGGTCCGCGGGGGCCGCAATCACCTGCCGTGACGGCAGTCGCACCAGGGCCACCCGCAGACCATCGGGGCGCAGCAGCGCTGCCGCCCCATCCGCAGCAGCCGCATACCGGGGGCCTTTCGTGAACACGCTGTCGATCGTCATACCAGCGCTCAACGAGGCCCCCAACCTGGCCACGGTGATGGCTTCCGTGCCGGTCGACGCGCTCGCCGAGGCCGGCTGGCAGACCGAGATCCTGGTGGTCGACAACGCCTCCACCGACGACACCGCCGAGGTGGCCCGCTCCCTCGGGGCCCGGGTGGTCTCGCAGCCCGCCCGCGGCTACGGCAACGCCTACCTGGCCGGGTTCACGGCCGCCAGCGGCGACGTGATCGCCACCGGGGACGCCGACTGCACCTACCCGTTCGACGCGCTACCGCAGTTGCTGCGGACCCTGGTCGAGCAGGACGTCGAGTTCCTGACCACCGATCGACTGGGCCGGGAGAACCGCGAGGCGATGAAGCGCTCGCACACCATGGCGAACCACGCGCTCAGCGCGCTGAGCCGGCTGCTCTTCCGCAACGGGCTGCGCGACTCGCAGTCCGGCATGTGGATCTTCCGGCGGCACGTCTGGCACGGACTCGACGTCCGCTCCACCGGAATGGCCTTCTCCCAGGAGATCAAGAACGCCGCCACCCGTGCCGGCTACCGCTTCCTGGAGGTGCCGATCGAGTACCGCCAGCGCGGTGGCGAGGTGAAGCTGAACGCGCTGCCGGACGGCGTGGCGAACCTGCGCCAGCTCTTCGAGCACCGCTTCCGCCGGTCGACCCAGCCTGGTGCTGAGCAGCCTGGTGCGGAGCAGCCGATTCCGGAGCAGCGCGGCGCGGAGCAGCGCGATGTGGCGCGGCCGGACGCGGAGCAGTCGGATCCGGAGCAGCCGAGCGTGGAGCAGTCGGGTCCGGAACAGCCCGGCGCCGAGCAGTCCGGCGCAGGCCGGCCGGATCAAGGGCAGGTCGCGCTTCCGACGCAGCGTAAGTTCGAGTCGGTATGAGCAGAGGACGGGATGAACCGGGCAAAGCGGCAGCGGGGGAGCGACCAGCCGCGCGAGCGTCCGTCGACGCCGACCCCGATCAGCCCGACGGCGCCACCGCGCAGGCTCGGGAGCAGGACCCGGAGCAGGCCGAGGCCCCCGACGAGGACCAGGCCGAGGACCAGGCCCCCGAGTCGCCCACGCCCCGCCCCGCCCGGGGTTCGGCCTCCCGCCGGGGACGCCGGCGGCGGGGGGCGGGCCCGCGCACCAAGGTCGCCGCCGCGCTGCTGGCCGTGCTCGCGCTGGTCGGTCTGGGCGGCTGGCTCTGGTCGGTCCCCACCCTGCGCTCCCAGGTGCTCGACTCCTTCACCGAGCGCGGCAGCTCCTTCACCGAGCTCTACTTCACCACGGACCCCACCATCCAGGGCGCCACCGTGGTGGTACCGATCACGGTGACCGACCACGGCACGGGTGCCCGGTCCTATCAACTGAAGGTGACGCTAGAATCCCCGAACGGTTCGGCTTCGGCCACCGACACGGTGAGCCTGGTACCGAAGGACGGCACCCCGGTGCCAGTCGTCGTGCGCCTGCAGACGAATGACGCTGCGGCCATGGTGCGGGTCGACCTGCTGGGCCATCCGCAGACCCTGCACTTCCACTTCGGGAAGCAGCCGACCGCCAACCCCTGAGCCCTGGAACCTCCCTGATGCGCACGATCCTGCAGGTCACCCCCTACTACCCGCCCCACCTGGGCGGGTTGGAGCGCGTGGTGCAGCACCTGGCGCACGAGCTGGCACCGCGGCACCGGGTGCGGGTGGTCACCACCACGCTCGGGGCGGGCGGCTCCGGGCGGCTCGCCACGGCGGACGGCGTGACGGTCCGCCGGCACCGCGCCCTCGAGCTGGCGCACACCCCGCTGGCCCCCGGCCTGCCCGGTTCCCTGCTGCGCGCACCCCGCTCAGCCGTGCTGCACCTGCACTGCGCGCACGCCTTGCTGCCGGAGCTGGTCGCGCTGACCGCCCGGCTGCGCGGGCAGCGCTACCTGCTCCACTTCCACCTGGACGTCGATGCCTCGGGGCCGCTCGGCCGGTTGCTGCCGCTCTACAAGAAGCACCTCTTCGGCCGGGTGCTGCGTGGCGCGGCCGCGGTGGCGGTACTGACCGAGGCCCAGGGCGAGTTCGTCCGCGCGACCTACCGGGTCCCCGCCGAGCGGATCTTCGTCGTGCCCAACGGGGTGGGCGAGGAGTACTTCATGGCCCCCCGCCCGGCCTCCCGCCCGGCCTCCCGCGCGGAGCACGGCGAGCCGCTGCGGCTGCTCTTCGTCGGGCGGCTGGGCGCGCAGAAGAACGTCGCCCGGCTGCTGACCGCGCTGAGCCTGGTGCGCGAGCCAGTGCGGCTGCGCGTCGTCGGGGACGGCGAGTTGCGCGGGCAGCTGGTCGAGCAGGCGGCCCGGCTAGGGCTGGGCGAGCGGGTGGAGTTCGCCGGCGGGCTGCTCGGCGCCGAGTTGCTGGACGCCTACGCCCGGGCGGACGCCTTCGTGCTGCCCTCCGACAAGGAGGGCATGCCGCTGGCCGTGCTGGAGGCGATGGCCGCGGCGCTGCCGGTGCTGGCCACCGAAGTGCCCGGGAGCGCGGAACTGGTGCGCGGCGTCGGCCTGCTGGCCGCCCCGGAGCCGGCCGCACTGGCCGCCGCGATCGACCGGCTGGCCGGCGATGCCGAGCTGCGGGCGCAGTTGGCCGAGCGCAGCGCCGAGACGGCGCGGCGGTACTCCTGGGCTGCGGTGGCCGAGCGGGTCGAGCAGATCTACGACGCGGTCTTCGGCATCGCGACACCGACCAGCACAGCGCCGACCGGGGCGGCCGGATGAGCGCCCTCGGCACCCGCGCCGCGAAGTCCGCGCCGCCCGCCACGGGCACCCCGAGCGGACGGAGCACGCCCACCCGCTCCGGCAGCCGGCGCCGCGCGCTGCCGAGCCCGCTGACCGGCCGGCTCGGCGGCCCGCCGAGCGAGCTGCTGCGCGGCCGCCAAGCCCTGCTGCTCTCCGTCGGACTCGCCTGCGTGCTCGAGCAGCTGCCCGGCACGCCCGGACTGCTCCGCACCCTGGCCGGGTTGTGGCTGCTCTTCGGCGCCCCGACCACGCTCTGGCGCGGAACGGCAGCCAAGGCGGTCTCCGGACGCGACGCGAACCTGCTGCTCGCCGTCGGCCTGGCGGTCATCACCGACCTGGTCACCGCCCTCGGCGTCAATACGCTGCTCCCCCGGTTCGGCGACGCCCACCCGCTCACCCGCACCGCGCTGACCGGCGCCACCACGCTGGTGCTGATCGTGCTCGGCACCGTGCTGCCCGAGGAGCCACGGGCCCAGGCGCCGCCACGCCGACTCGTCGAGCGGCTGGCCGCGTTGCCGATCGGACGACGGCCACCCGGCCTGCTCCCGGTGGCGGGTCTGGGCGCGCTCACCCTGCTGCTCTCCGTCGCCGGGCCGATCCGGCTCAACAACGGCCACCGCGGCACCGTCAGCGTGCTCGCCCTGGTCGCCATCGCGGCCCTGCTGCTCCTGCTGCTGCTCCGCCGCCGGCGCTATTCGCCGGCGGTGCTGCAGAGCGGCCTGTTCGTCGCCGCAACCGGCCTGCTGCTGCTGAACTCGCTGCGCGGCTGGTACCTGACCGGGCACGACATCCAGCGCGAGTACGAGTACTTCCGGCTCACCCTGGGCGGCTCGCTGTGGAACGTCTCCACCTACCCGGACGCCTACAACGCCTGTCTGAGCATCACCCTGCTACCGGTCAGCGTGGTGCGCCTGACCTCGATCCAGGACATCTACGTCTTCAAGTTCGTGCTGCCGGTGCTCTTCGCGCTGACCCCGGTGATGGTCTTCCGCTCGGTGCGCAACGTCGCGCCGCAGCTGGTGGCCCTGCTGTCGGCGCTGTACTTCATGGCGTTCCCGACCTTCTTCACCGACATGACCTTCCTCGGCCGCCAGGAGGTCGCCTTCGTCCTGCTCGGCTGCGCGCTGCTGGTGCTCACCGACGCCGGACGCCCGCTGCGCGCCCGCCGGATCGCCTTCTGCGTGCTGCTCGGCGGCATCGTGCTGTCGCACTACTCGACCACCTACGTGGTGGTCGCGGTCCTCGGCATCGCGGTCGGCACCGACCTGCTCTGGCGGCTGATCAGCCGGCTGGCCGAGCGGCGCGGGCGGCGCCGACGGCCCCGGATCGTGGGCGGGCCGCACGCCAGGTCCTTCATCACCTGGTGGATGGTGCTGCTGCCCGCCGCGGCGGCGCTGCTCTGGGCCGGCCCGGTGACCCACACCAGCGGCCAGCTGCACAACACCCTGAGCGCCGCCTACCAGCAGCTCACCCACCTCGGGGGCGGCGGCGGCAAGAGCGGCTCATCGGACACCCGGTACAGCCTCTTCGGCGGCAACCAGGTCAGCCCGCAGCAGCGGCTGACCGCCTACCAGCAGCAGACGATCACGCAGACCGCGCAGCAGCGGGCGGCCGGCGCCTACCTGCCGCTGAAGACCGTCGAGGCCTACCCGGTCACCGCCATCGCGCCGCCGAACCTGCCGCTGACCTGGGCAGGGCAGGCGTTGAAGGCCACCGGCCTCGACGTGGTCGGCCTGAACGGGATGCTGCGCCAGGGCGCCGCCACGCTGCTCCAACTCCTCCTGCTGCTCGGGGTGGTGGTGACGCTGCGGGCCCGGCGCCGGGGATTTCGGCCGCTGCGCGACCAGGTCACCCTGACGGCCGGCGCGCTCGGGGTGATCGCCCTGCTCACCGTGGTCCCGCAACTCTCGGTCGACTACAGCGTGCTGCGCGCCTTCCAGCAGGGCCTGTTCTTCTTCGCCCCGTTCATCGCGGCCGGCACGCTCTGGGTGGTCCGGTTCGCCGGACGGCGGGCGGTACCGATCGCCTGCGCCCTGGTCCTCGGGCTCTTCCTGGACCTGACCGGCGTGGTGCCGCAGCTGCTCGGCGGCTATCCGGCGCAGCTGCAGCTCAACAACGCGGGCCAGTACTACGACATCTACTACCCGACCACCGAGGAGCGGCTGGCCGCCTACCGGCTGGAGCAGGACATCGCCGACCAGAAGCCGGTGCCGGTGGTCCAGGCCGAGTCCTACACCTTCGGGCGGCTGCAGACCCTGATCACCGGTCCGGCGATCGGCGACGTCTTCCCGACCGAGCTGGGCACCAATCCGTACGTCCTGTTGGGCAGCACCACGGTCCGCAGCGGCGAGGTGACCTTCTCCTACCAGGGCGACCTGGTCACCTACCGCTACCCGAAGGGCCTGCTCGACTCCACCAAGAACGAGATCTACAGCAGCGAAGGGGCGGAGATCTACAAATGAGGCCGTACCGGGTTCTGCTGGTCAGCCACTACTACCCGCCGCACCTGGGCGGGATCGAGAACGTGGTCCGCCAGGAAGCGCTGCACCTGGCCGCGCGGGGCGTCGAGGTCACCGTGCTGACCAGCGGCGAGCGCGCCGAGGTCGGCACGGCGGACGGCGTGCGGGTGGTCCGGGTGGCCGCCTGGAACGGCATCGAGCAGCGGGCCGGGGTGCCCTTCCCGGTGCTCTCCCCCGCCTTGCTGAGCGCCGCGCTGCGCTGGGCCCGCTGGGCGGACGTCGTCCACCTGCACGACTGCCTCTACCTGACCAGCTGGGCCGCCGGAGCGGCCGCCGCGCTGACCCGCACGCCGCACCTGCTGACCCAGCACGTCGCCCTGGTCGAGCACCCCTCGCCGCTGGTCCGCGGCGTGCAGCGGGTGGTGTACGCGGTGGCAGGGCGGGCACTGCTGCGCCGGGCCCGGCGGGTGCTGACCCTGAACGCCTCGGTGGCAGACTTCGTCCGCGGCTACGGCGCGCGGCCCGAACGGGTCGGGCACCTGCCGAACGGCGTGGACACCGCGCTGTTCCGCCCGGTCGGCTCGGCCGCCGAACAGGCCGCCGCCCGGGCCCGGTTCGGCCTGCCCGCCGAGGGGGTGCTGGTGCTCTTCGCCGGGCGGCTGGTCCCGAAGAAGGGGTACCAGCTGCTGCTCGACGCGCACGACCCGGCGGCGGGCTACCAATTGGTCTTCGCGGGGGACGGCGACGCCGCCGCGCTGCGCGGCCGGGCCGGCGTGCACCACCTGGGCACCCTGGCACCCGAGGCGCTGGCCGAGGCCTACCGCGCCTGCGACGTCTTCGCGCTGCCGTCCACCGCCGAGGGCTTCCCGCTCACCGTGCAGGAGGCGATGGCCTCCGGGCTGCCGGTCCTCACCACCGACGACCCCGGCTACGCGCCGTACGAGCTGGACCGCACGCAGGTGCGGCTGCTGCCCCGGCAGCGGGACGCGCTGCGCGCCGCGCTCGCCGAGCTGGCCGCGGACGAGCAGCTGCGCGCCCGGATGGGCCGCTGGTCCCGCGAGCACGCGGCCGCGGCCTTCGGCTGGCCTCAGCATGCCGAGCGGCTGCTGACCCACTACCAGGACGGCCCCCACCCCGACGAGCAGCACCCCGACGACCAGCACCCCGACGACCAGCACCCGGGCAGCCAGGACCAGGCCGGCCGTGGCTAAACACCGGGGCAAGCACGCCCGGCCGCCGGACCAGGTGTACCGCAGCTCGTTCTTCCTGCTCTCCGCGACGGTCACCACCGCCGCGCTCGGCTTCGTCTTCTGGGTGCTGGTGGCCCGCCTCTACTCGCCCTCCCAGGTGGGCCTGGCCACCTCGCTGATCTCGGCGACCTCGCTGATCTCGTACCTGAGCCTGTTCGGCCTGAACAGCACGCTGATCCGGTTCCCGGCCCCGCCCGAAGCCCGCAACGCCCAGGTCAGCCAGTCGATCGCGCTGGTCGCACTGGTCGCCGCCGTCGTCGGCACCGGCTACCTGCTGGGGCTGCCGCTGTACGGCCCGAAGCTGCTCTTCGTGCGCGAACACCTGGTCCAGGCCGTGGTCTTCGTGCTCTTCTGCGTCTGCTCCGCGATCAACCTGCTGACCGACTCGGTCTTCATCAGCGCCCGACTGCCGCAGTACAACGTGCTGGTGGACGGCCTGCTGCAGGGGCTGGCCAAGCTCGCGCTGCCGATCGCGCTGACCGGGTTCGGGGTCTTCGGCATCTTCGGCTCGACCGGCGGCGGCTACCTGGTGGCGGTGGCCGCCTCGATCCTGCTGATGCGGCGCAAGCTGGGCTTCCGCCTGGACCTGCGGGCCCGCGGCACCCGGCTGCGCGAACAGTTGGGCTTCTCGGTCGCCAACTACCTGTCCAGCCTGCTCAACCTGGCCCCGCAGCTGGCGATCCCGCTGATCGTGCTGCAGCGGCTGGGCGAGGCGGCGGCCGGCTACTACTACGTGGCCTTCCAGATCGCCAGCCTGCTCAACGCGGTCTCCTTCTCGGTCGGCGAGGCGGTCTTCGCCGAGGCCTCCAACGACCCCGCGCGGATCAAGGTCCTGCTGCGCCGCTCCGCCGTGATCATGGCGGGCGCCCAGCTGCCGGCCGCGGCGGCGGTGGCCGGCGCCGGCGGGCTGCTGCTGGCCCTGTTCGGCGGCGAGTACACCGCCCGGGCCCGGCCGTTGCTGCTCGTCTTCGCCCTCGCCGCGCTCGCCGTGGCACTGAACACCTGGACCAGCTTCGCGCTCAAGCTGACCCGGCAGATGGGAGCCCTGGTGCTGAGCAACACCGTCTACGCGGTCGTCGCGATCGGCCTCGCGGTGCTCTGGGCCCCGCGCGGCCTACCCTGGCTCGGCTGGTCCTGGGCGGCCGGGAACCTGGTCTCCGGACTGGTCGCGCTGGTCGCGCTGCTGGGCAGGCGGCGCGCCCGGCAGAGCGCCGCGCAGCCGGCGGCGCAGGCGGTGGCGCTGTGAGGATCCTGCAGATCGTCAACCTCGGTTTCGAGGCGGGCGGTGCCGAGAAGAGCGTGCGGCTGATCACCGAGGGCCTGACCGGACGCGGCCACCAGGTGCGGGTGATCGCCACCGACCTGCTGGCCGACGGCCAACAGCTCTTCGCCGACGAACTGGTCCCGGGTATCGCCGGCCACCCGGTGCGCCGGCTGCTGGCCAAGGCCTGGTACCGGAGCGGCTACCAGCAGGTGCGGCGGACCGTCGAGGAGTTCCGCCCCGACTGCGTACACCTGCACACCATCGGCGAGTTCAGTCCCTCGGTGCTCTCCGCCACCCGCGGCGTGCCGCGGCTGCTCACCGTGCACGGCCCCGAGGACTGGACCCTGCGGCTGCTGCGCTGGAACCTGCCGAGCGCCGCCGCCGGCGGTCGGCTGAGCCCGGCGGACACCGCCCGCTACCTCTACCTGCGACTGCTCCAGCGGCCCGGCTACCTGCCCCGACTGCGCCGGCTGGACCGGGTCCTGGCGCCCAGCCGCCACTTCGCCGAGGCGGTGCGGCGCGATGTGGGCCGGGTACCGGTGCACGTGCTGCCCAACGGGATCGAGCCCGGCCCGGCGCCGGCCCCGCTCGGCGACCCCGAGCAGCTGGTCTTCGTCGGGCGGCTGGAGCCGGTCAAGGGCGTGCGGGTGCTGCTCGACGCCTTTCGGGAACTGATCAGGAATCACCCAGGCGCGCGCCTTACCATCGTGGGCGACGGATCGGCGCGGGCGGCTCTGCAGGCCGCGGCCGCCGACCTGGTCGCCGAGGGCAGCGTGGCCTTCACCGGCTGGCTGCCACCGGACGGGGTGCGCGAGCGGATCCGCACCGCCGCCGTGGTGGTGCTGCCCTCGCTCTGGCCGGAGAACTTCCCCACCGTGGCACTGGAGGCGCTGCAGTTGGGGCGCCCGCTGGTGGCCAGCGCGGTCGGTGGTCTACCCGAGCTGGTCGGGCCGGACAACGGCCTGCTGGTGCCGCCCGGCGACCCCGGCGCACTGGCCTCGGCCCTGGGCCAGCTGCTGGGCCGACCCGAGCTGCTGGCCGGCCTGGGCGCGGGCTCGGCGGCCCGAGCCGGGCGGTACGGGGTCGCGGAGTTCCTCGATGCCCTGGAGCGGCACTACCACGAGGTCAGCGGCAACACGGGCGAGCCCGCGACGAGAGGACAAGGGGAAGGCAGCGCATGAGAATCCTGGTCGTCAATGCCTTCCGGCGCGACAACCGAGGCGATGCGGCCCTGCTCAGCGTGCTGCTGTGCCAGCTCGCCGAGGCCTACCCCGGTGCTCTGATCGAGATCGCCGGCTTCGAGTCCCCGCGCCAGTGGCCCAGCTTCGACGGAGTCCCCAACCTGGGCTCGATCCGCCGGTACGTGGGTGACGAGGAGGTCCCCCGGGCCCGGCGGATCGGCCGCAAGCTGCTCGCCTGCGCACTGGCCGGGCTCGCCGCCCTGCCCGGCAGCGGATGGGCGCTGCGCGCGCTGGCCGGGATCCTGCCGACCGAGATCCGGGCCGAGGTGCGCGCGCTGGGCGCGGCCGACCTGGTGCTCGGGGTGGGCGGCGGCCACTTCAACGGGCGGGCCGACCTGCCCAGCGACCTGAGCATCTTCTTCCTGGTGCTGCCGCTCTGGCTGGCCCGCCGGTTCCGGGTGCCGGTGATCCTGGCACCGCAGTCCTTCGGTCCGTTCCCCACCCGGGCACAGCGGCTGATGGTCCGGCACGCTCTCGCCTCGTGCCACCGCGTGGTGGCCCGCGAGTCGATCAGCGTGCACCGGCTCGCCGAGGTCGGGGTACCCGGCACCAACGTGGTGCGCGGCGTGGACAGCGCCTTCGCGTTCCGCGGCCGCTCGCGGCGCGACTGGCGCACCGCGCTGGCGATCGGACCGGCCACCCCGCTGGTCCTGGTGACGGCGCGGCAGTTCCTGCTCAGCGAGGCCCAGCACGGGTACGAGCGGGCGATGGCGACGGCGATCACCCACCTGCTCGACCGGGGCTGCGCCGTGGTGCTGGCCCCGCAGGTCACCTGCGCCTACCAGGACGACGACGACCGGATCGTCAACGCCCGGATCGCCGCACTGGCGGCCGACCCACGGTTGCGCGTGCTGGACGACGGCGAGTTGGACCACCACGAGATCTTCGCGCTCTACCAGGCCGCGGACTTCATCCTGGGCACCCGCTTCCACTCGGTGATCTTCGGGCTGATCGCCCAGGTCCCGTGCGCGGCGATCGAGTACGACCACAAGACCCGCGGCATCATGGCCGACCTGAGTCTGGAGCACTGGGTGCTCCCGATGGCCGAGGCCGACCCCGACGCCCTGATCGCGCTGCTCGACCGGCTGCTCGCCGAGGGCGCCGGCTACCGGCGCTACCTGGCCGCCGAGATACCCCGCTACGCGGCCCGGGCGGACGACTTCGTCGACCTGCTCCGTGCCGAACTGCCGCCCGCCGACCCGGTATCGGCCGGGTCGCCGGCCCAACCCCAGGAGGCGCTGGCGTGATGGACCGCCGGACCGTGGCCGTCGTGACGCCCTACTACCCGCCGAAGGTCGGCGGGGTGGAGAACTACGCGGCCCGGATCGCCCGCGCCCTGGCCGACTCCCCCGACCTGTGCCCCGTGGTGCTGACCAGCCGCCAGGGCGGCCTGCGCAGCACCGTGCGGATCGAGGACGGCGTGCGGGTGGTGCGGCTGGCCGCCTGGCTGCGGCTCTCCAACACCCCGCTCAGCCCGCTCTGGCCGCTCCAGCTGCGCCGCTGGCTGCGCCGCACCGGAGCCGAGCTGGTCAACGCCCACGCGCCGGTGCCGGGGTTGGGCGACCTCGCGGTCGCGGTGGCCGGGCGGCGACCCACCGTGCTGACCTACCACGCCGGTTCGATGCACAAGGGCGAGCCTGGCAGCGGCGTGGCCGACCGGCTGATCGGCTGGTACGAACGTCTGCTGCTGCCCCGGGTCTTCGCGCGTGCCACCAGGCTGGTCGCGGTCTCCCCGGTCTCGCTCGCGGCCGGGCACCCGCACGCGACGCAGATCACCCCCGGGGTGGACACCACCCGGTTCACCCCCGGGCCGGCCGCCTCGACCAGGGCACCGGTGGTGCTCTACGTGGGCCGGCTCGACCGCTCCTCGGCCTGGAAGGGCGTGGACGTCCTGCTGCACGCCTTCGCCCAGCTCACCGACGTCCCCGGGGCGCGGCTGCGGCTGGTCGGCGGCGGCGACGCGCTGCCCGACCTGCTCGCGCTGGCCGAGCGGCTGGGCATCGCCGACCGGGTCGTCGCCGAGGGCGAACTGGGCGGCACCGCGCTGGTGACGGCGATGCGCGAGGCCGCCGTGCTCACGCTGCCGTCCCGGACCGAGGCGGAGTCCTTCGGGACGGCCCTGGTCGAGGCGATGGCCTGCGCCACCCCGGTGGTCGGTTCGGCGGTCGGCGGCATCCCGCACGTGGTGACGGACCGTCACAACGGGCTGCTGGTGCCGCCCGGCGACCCGGCAGCACTGGCCGCCGCACTGAGCGAGCTGCTGACCGACGGCCCGCTCGCCGACCGGCTCGGTGCGGCCGGGCGGCGGCGCGCCAAGGAGCGCTACGACTGGGACGAGCTGACCGACCGCTACCTGGAGCTGTTCCGCACCGTCCTTCAGCCGCCCTGCGACGACCCCTTCTCGTAGGCGCCGATCGCGTCCTTCAGGGCGCCCAGCGCCGGCTTGGGGCTGCCGTCGTAGCGGCGCAGTCCGTAGAACTCCGAGCGGTGCTGCTTGTCGGAGGCCTGCCCGGTGTCCTGGTCGGAGAACCAGAAGACGGCCGCCACATGGGGGTTGGCGGCGGCGGCGCGAATGGTGTCGGAAGCGATCGCGGCCTGGTACTGCTCGGTCACGTGGGTGGTCTGCGGGGTGATGTTCGTCCCGTCGGTGACGGTACCGGGGCCGTTGGTCGCAGCGCCCGTCTCGGTGATCCAGATCGGCATGTTCGGCGTGCCGTACGTGGTCAGGATCGCCACCAGGTTGCCCGGGGTGCTGCTGATGTCCTCCATCGCGGTGCCGAAGGAGGTCTTGGCGCTCGGCAGGTAGGGATAGGTGTACGGGTGGTAGCTGATCGCGTCGACCAGCTTGTTGGCGCCCAGCTTGCAGACCGCGGTGAGGAAGTCGCCCTGCGAGACGTAGCCGGTGTCCTGACCGGTGCTCACCGCCGCCAGCCCGCCGAGCAGGATGTAGGCCTTGGGGTCGGCCGCGCGCAGCGCCTTGCTGGTGTCGGCGAGCAACTGGGTGTACGCGGCCGGGTCCGGGGCCGGGGCCCAGAACGGGATGTTCGGCTCGTTCCAGACCTCCCAGGTGTGGATGCCCTGCGGCGCGTACCGCTTGGCGGCCGCCGTGGCGAAGGCGGCGAACGCGGCCGGGTTGGCCGGCGGGCAGGAGTTGTCGTCCGTACAGCCCGCCTTGCGGGCCCACTTCGGCGTGTAGCCGATGGTGGGCAGCACCTCCAGCCCGCGGGCCTTGGCGGCGCTGAGCACCCGGTCGAACCGCTGCCACTCGTAGGTCTTCGAGCTGTCCGGCTGGATGTCGTCCCAGGACAGGTCGACCCGGACCCACTTGGCCCCGGTGTCCACCGCGTCGCCCAGGCCGGTGGCCAGGCCCGGGTCGTCCTTCCAGGTGAGCGTGTCCCCGTAGGAGATGCCGATCCGCAGCGGCTTGCCCGGGTCCCCCGCCTGGCTCGGCGGCGCCGAGGCGGCGGCGTCCGGCGCCGGCTTGGCGGTGGCCCGGACGGAGGGTGAGGCCGGGGTGGCGGTGCCGGCCAGGACAGTCGCGACCGCCGATACGATGAACGCCACCACCGCTGCCAGCAGGCGCTGCCTTCTCCCCGTGTGCTTCACCATGCCGCACAGCCTAGACCGGCGGCATGAGTCCGCAGCCTCCCGGGGCGGGCCGCACCGCGCCCGCTCCAACGGCCGCGGCGGGCACGCCGGGTAGCTCCTCGGCGTCACCCGGTGTTCACCTCCACCTTGTGCACGACACTACATATGGGGTGCCTCGAAGGGGGCACCACTACATGTATGCTCACTCTCGCTGTCGACGCAGGGGAACCCGGTGCGAATCCGGGACTGCCCCGCAGCGGTGAGCGGCTGCCCCCGGGTGGTCCGCCAGTCCGAGTACCTGCCGACGGTGTGCCGCCCGGCCTCCCCGCAGAGGCCTTTCACGCACAGCTGTACCGTCCGGCCTCGCGGGCAGGCCAGGGTGACGACGCGCGCGCCGGAACGATTCGGCGTGCCCATCTCCCCTGCCCGGCGCGCAGGCCACGGACGCCCCCAGTCCGCCGCCGCCCCAGGAGAGAGCGCCTTGACCGTCGCTGCCTCAGTTGCCCTGCCCTCACAGGGAAACGCCGATGCCGCCCAGACCGACCCCGGTACCGCGCTGCTCCGGCTGCTCACCGACCGAAGCGCCGACCTCCCCCAGGTGGACCCCGGCCACGTCGCCGCCGCCGCGCTGCGCGGCCGTCATGCCGGCTCGGACTTCGCCGAGTTGCGCGGGCTGGCCGTGGACGCCGCCGCCTCGATGATCGCCGAGGACCCCCAGTACTCGAAGCTGGCCGCCCGGCTGCTCGCCCAGGAGATCGCCGACGAGGCGAACGGCCAGGGCGCCACCTCGTTCACCGCCTCGATCGCCGTCGGCCACGCCGAGGGCCTGATCGGCGACACCACCGCCGCCTTCGTGGCCAAGCACGCCGCCGCGCTGGACGCGCTGATCGACGAGCGGGGCGACGACCGCTTCGAGTACTTCGGCCTGCGCACCGTGCAGTCCCGCTACCTGCTGCGCCACCCGATCACCCGCAAGGTGGTGGAGCGCCCGCAGCACTTCCTGCTCCGGGTCGCCTGCGGCCTGGCGGTGGGCGACAGCGAGCAGTCGGTGGCCGAGGTGGCCGAGCTGTACAAGCTGATGAGCCGTCTGGAGTACCTGACCAGCTCGCCGACCCTGTTCAACTCCGGTACCCGGCACCCGCAGATGTCCAGCTGCTACCTGCTGGACTCGCCGCTGGACAACCTGGACTCGATCTACTCCCGGTACGCGCAGATCGCCCGGCTCTCCAAGCACGCCGGCGGCATCGGCCTGTCCTACAGCCGGATCCGCTCGCGCGGCAGCCTGATCCGCGGCACCAACGGCAAGTCCAACGGCATCGTGCCGTTCCTGCGCACCCTGGACTCCTCGGTCGCCGCCGTCAACCAGGGCGGCCGCCGCAAGGGCGCGGCCTGCGTCTACCTGGAGACCTGGCACGCGGACATCGAGGAGTTCCTCGAACTGCGGGACAGCACCGGCGAGGAGGCCCGCCGCACCCACAACCTCAACCTGGCGCACTGGATCCCGGACGAGTTCATGCGCCGGGTCAACGCCAACGAGGACTGGTCGCTCTTCTCCCCCGCCGACGTGCCCGAGCTGGTCGACCTGTGGGGCGCGGAGTTCGACGAGGCGTACCGCAAGGCCGAGCTGGCCGGCAAGGCCGTGCGCACCATCCCCGCGCAGACCCTGTACGCCCGCATGATGCGCACCCTGGCGCAGACCGGCAACGGCTGGATGACCTTCAAGGACGCCGCCAACCGCGCCGCCAACCAGACCGCGCTGCCCGGCCGCACGGTGCACTCCTCCAACCTGTGCACCGAGATCCTGGAGGTCACCGACGACTCGGAGACCGCGGTCTGCAACCTGGGCTCGGTCAACCTCGGTGCCCACGTGGCCGCCGGCGCCACCGCGGCCGACCTCGTGGACGCCATGGACTGGGAGCGGCTGGACGCCACCGTGCGCACCGCCGTGACCTTCCTGGACCGCGTGGTGGACATCAACTTCTACCCGACCACCGAGGCGGCCACCTCCAACTCCCGCTGGCGCCCGGTGGGTCTGGGCGTGATGGGCCTTCAGGACGTCTTCTTCCAGCTCGGCCTGGACTTCGACTCCGCCGAGGCCAAGCGGCTCTCCACGCTGATCGCCGAGCGGATCATGCTGACCGCCTACGAGCGCTCCAGCGAGCTGGCCGAGCAGTTCGGGCAGCACCCGGCCTACGCCGAGACCCGCGCGGCCCGCGGCCAGCTGCACATCGACCACTTCGCCGGCGCCGCCCCGCAGTGGACCGAGCGCTGGACGGCGCTGCGCGCCACCATCGCCCGCACCGGCCTGCGCAACTCGCTGCTGCTGGCGATCGCGCCGACCGCGACCATCGCCTCGATCGCCGGCGTCTACGAGTGCATCGAGCCGCAGGTCTCCAACCTCTTCAAGCGCGAGACCCTCTCCGGCGAGTTCCTCCAGGTCAACCCGTACCTGGTGCGCGAGTTGAAGGAGCTGGGCGTCTGGGACCAGCAGACCCGCGACGCGCTGCGCGAGGCCAACGGCTCGGTGCAGGAGCTCTCCTGGCTGCCGGCCGAGCTGCGCTCGCGCTACCGCACCGCCTGGGAGCTGCCGCAGCGCGCACTGATCGACCTGGCCGCGGCCCGCCAGCCGTACCTGGACCAGAGCCAGTCGCTGAACCTCTTCATGGCCGCCCCCACCATCGGCAAGCTCAGCTCGATGTACGCCTACGCCTGGAAGGTGGGGCTGAAGACCACCTACTACCTGCGTTCGCGCCCGGCCACCCGGATCGCCCAGGCCGCCTCCGGCGCCGCGCGCACCGCGGCGCCCCTGCCCGCTCCCACCATGAGCCAGGCCGAGCAGGACGCGATCGCCTGCTCCCTGGAGAACCCCGAGTCCTGCGAGGCCTGCCAGTGAGTACCCCAGCTCGCGAGAAGATGCTGCTCGACCCCGGCTTCGAGCTGACCCTGCGTCCGATGCGCTACCCGTCGTTCTACGACCGCTACCGCGACGCGATCAAGAACACCTGGACCGTCGAGGAGGTGGACCTGCACTCCGACGTCGCCGACCTGGCCAAGCTGAGCGAGGGCGAGCGCCACCTGATCGGCCGGCTGGTCGCCTTCTTCGCCACCGGGGACTCGATCGTCGCCAACAACGTGGTGCTGAGCCTCTACAAGCACATCAACTCGCCCGAGGCCCGGCTCTACCTGTCCCGGCAGCTGTTCGAGGAGGCCGTGCACGTCCAGTTCTACCTGACGCTGCTGGACACCTACCTGCCCGACCCGGACGACCGCGCGGCGGCCTTCGACGCGGTGGAGAACATCCCCTCCATCCACCAGAAGGCCCAGTTCTGCTTCAAGTACATGAACGCGGTCGACCACCTGGACTCGTTGCAGACCAAGGAGGACCGCCGGGCCTTCCTGCTCAACCTGATCTGCTTCGCCGCCTGCGTCGAGGGCCTCTTCTTCTACGGCGCCTTCGCCTACGTGTACTGGTTCCGCAGCCGCGGCCTGCTGCACGGCCTGGCCACCGGCACCAACTGGGTCTTCCGCGACGAGTCCATGCACATGGACTTCGCCTTCTCGGTGGTGGACACGGTCCGCGCGGAGGAGCCCGACCTCTTCGACGACGAGATGGCCGAGCAGGTCACCGCGATGCTGGAGGAGGCCGTCGAGGCCGAGCTGCAGTTCGCCCGCGACCTGTGCGGCGAGGGCCTGCCGGGCATGAACACCGAGTCCATGCGCCAGTACCTGGAGGCCGTCGCCGACCAGCGGCTGGCCCGCCTGGGCATGCCGATCCGCTACGGCTCGACCAACCCGTTCGGCTTCATGGAGCTGCAGAACGTCCAGGAGCTGACGAACTTCTTCGAGCGCCGGGTCTCCGCCTACCAGGTGGCCGTCGAGGGCTCGGTGGCCTTCGACGACGACTTCTGAGCCACCCGGGCCGCAGCGCCTGACGCGATCGCCCCGCCGGCAGCTGCCGGCGGGGCGATCGCGTTCAACGGCCGAGGGGCCGTCAGTCGTTGGGCACCGTCGCATAGGTCGGGGTGCCCTCGGCCATCTGCCGCAGCGCGTCCTTGCGGTCACGCTTGGAGAGCCGGTCGATGTAGAGGTAGCCGTTCAGGTGGTCGGTCTCGTGCTGCAGGCAGCGGGCGAAGAAGCCGTTGCCCTCGACCCGGATCGGGTTGCCGTCCTTGTCCTGACCGGTCACCACCGCGTAGTCGGGGCGGGCCAGTTCGGCGTAGGCGGTGGGCACCGAGAGGCAGCCCTCGTTGCCGTCGTCCAGGGTGCGGCGGTCGACCGGGAGGTCCTCCAGCACCGGGTTGATCACGTGCCCGATGTGCCGGACGTTGTCGTCGTCCGGGCAGTCGTAGACGAACACCTTGGCGTCCACGCCGATCTGATTGGCCGCCAGACCGACGCCCGCGGCCGCGTACATCGACTGGAACATGTCGTCGATCAGCGCGGACAGCCCGCCGTCGAACTCGGTGACCACCTTGCACGCGCGGTGCAGCACCGGGTTGCCGACCACGGTGATCGGACGCGCGGTGCCCTTGGTGAGATCGGGCTCCTCGCCGATCACCTTGACCGGAGCCTGCTCGGCCGGCTCGGCCTGCGCGTGGTCATGACCGTGCTCGTGGTCGTGCGTGTGCTCGTGCTGCTCCGCCATCGATCTTCCGCTTCTGTGGGCCTGCTCAGGAACCCCACCAGCCTAGACCGCGTCAGCAGACCTCTTCCACGTCCCGGTAGGCACGGCTGGGCGGTGCTGCCGCCACCCAGCGGTCCAGCAACAACCGGACCAGGCCGGCCGGCGCCGCGATCCCGCACTCGCGCTCGGTCAACCAGGCCATGCCGCCGCTGCCCTGGCTGAGGTGGCTCAGGTGGCCCGGGTGCGCGGCGTCGCCGTCGTCGTGCGGGTCGTGGTGCGCGGTGCGGCCGTCGTCGGTGGCCATCCGGCTCTCCGAGCAGGCCCGGCAGAGCAGTCGCACCGAGGAGGTCCAGTCCTCGGCCGCGTAGCCGGCCTCGGCCACCAGCCGCTCCAGCGCGTCCCGGTCGGCCTCGGTGGCGGCCTGCAACAGCACCACGTAGGTGGGCACCGGGGAGGGTGCCCACAGTTCGATCTCGTCGAAGACGGGGTACGCGGTGCCGGCCGCGACCCGCTCGCCGTGCGGCGCACCGTCGTGCAGCACCACCTCGCCCCAGCGGCGGCCGGAGGAGGGCAGCGGGATGGAGAGCACCTCCACCCGGGCCGGGTCGAGCCGGCGGCCCCAGACCACCTCGGACTCGCCCTCCGGCGAGAGCCGCACCGGCGTGGTGCCCAGGTCCAGCTGGACCGGGGCGTCCGGCGCCGGACCGCTGCCGGGCACCCGCAGGCCGTAGGCCTGCCAGGCCCGGCGGGCCAGCGGCCAGTCCTGCAGCGCGGTGGCGGTGATCCCCAGGTTCCACCAGTCCGGCGCGCCCTGGTCGCGGTCGAGCAGCGCCACCGCGCGCAGGCCCGCCACTCTGGCCTGCTCCCAGTCCCGGCGGAACTTGTGCAGCAGGGCCAGGTTGAACCAGGAGTCGGAGAGCCACGGCTCCAGGTCGGCGGCCATCACCAGGAGTGCGCCGGCGTCCTCGTAACGCCCGTCGCCGATCAGCGTGAAGGCCCGGTCGGTCGTCTGCCGCCAGGTGGCGGACGGCCGATGCCGTGCCCGGTGGAAGATCTTCACGTTGCCCTGCCGCCTGTCCGCTCGGTTCTGCTGAGTCCTCTGAGAGCCTGACCGCTCCCGGCACTTCCTGCCGGGGACGGCCGACTCGCGTTCCGCACGGTGTGCTACCCGTTGCTGTGGTCGGGACCGAGGGGGCGGGTGGCCCCTGCTCGGGTGTTCCACGCTACGACCGCATCCAACCACGGCGGCGGCAGGGTGCGCTTCCCACGCAATCCATCACGCTGCGTCACCGACTGCCGGGTCACCCGCTCTCGGTCCGGGCCACCGCGCACGGCCCGCCACCGGCGGCCCGCACCCGCTCCAGCGCCGCGACCACCACCGGGTCATAGGTCCGCCCGCTCTGCGCGCGCAGCACGCGCAGCGCCGCCTCGCCCTGCTCCGCCGGTCCGGTGAGGTCCTCGTGGGCGTTGGCCACCCGGATGATCCGGGCGGCCAGCGGCAGGCTGCGGTCCGGTCGGCCGTCCGGGCCGAGCAGCGGGTCGGCCAGCCGGGCCACCTGCTCGGCGACCGGTCCCGGCGCCCCGGTGCAGCGGATCACCTCGCTGCCCAGCCTGGCGATCCGCTGCTGCTCGGGCTCGGGCAGCACGGCGGTGGCGCCGCCCCGGACCGGCTCGACCAGCGAGAGCTGACCGATGTCGTGCATCAGCGCGGCGTACTCCAGCAGGGCGAGATCATGGGTGCTCAGGCCCAGCTCGCGGCCGAGCGCACACGCCGTGTCCGCGACCCGGCGCGCGTGCCCCGGCGCCGTGTAGCCGGCCACCTCGGTGGCCTTGGCCAGGGTGGCGATGGTCTGCCCGTAGGTGGCCCGGACGGCGGCGGCCCGCCGGAACGAGGCCTGGGCGAGCAGCAACGGCAGGCAGAACACCGGCAACGCCCAGAGGCCGACCTCGCCGGCCGCCAGGCTGACCAGCATCCCGGTGGCGGCGATCGCCGAGCCGATCCCGGACAGCGCCCGGAGCTCCGCCTCCAGGGCGGGGCCGAACCGGCCGCCGCCGCGCCGCTGGCAGGTGGCCAGCACCACGTCGGCCAGGCCGGCGAGCGCGGCGACCAGCACCAGGAAGACGCCGTAGGCGGGGCCGGCCAGCGGGATCCGATCGAGCGCGCCGCTGTTGTAGAGCGGCTGGAAGAGGGTGGCGGCGAAGGCCACGGTGAGCAGCCGCCGGGCGGCGCCGTCGTAGCGGGTGACCGGGCCGTGGCCGGGCACCCGGCCCGGCAGCCGGGCGGACGCCCAGGCCGAGAATCGACCCGCTGAACGGGCAGGCGGCCGAGCGTGCCGCGGCTGCGGACGAACGGGCTCCGCCGGCGCACCACCCGGCTCCCGGACGGGCACCCGCGCCGCGCCCCGAAGCGGCCCGCCGACCGGTGTCCGCCGGGGGCGCGGCACGGCGCCCAGCGCGCGCTCCCGCTCACGCTCCGCGCGCCGTAACCGCCCGCCGCCGCGCACCAGGGCCCGGACCAGCGCCCCGAGGGCCAGCCCGCTTCCGGCCACGGCGACCACCTGGAGCACCCCGTGCCCGGTCGGCAGGCCACGCAGCGGGCCGAGCAGCGCGTAGGCCAGCCCGGCCGCGGCACCCAGCGGCGCCTGGCCCCCACTCCCACCCCCGCCGGCGTCGGCCACCCGGGCCGCCTCGCCGATCGCGATCAGGACACCGAAGGCCAGGGCAACTTGAGGGTCCGTCAGGCCGTGTGCGAGAACGGCGGCGAGGGCGCCGGCCAGCAGGAGCAGCGCCGCCGCCCGGACCAGTGAGGCCCCGCTCACCGCCCGGTCGGGAGCGGCGGCGAGCACCCGCCGCGTCCCGCCGGCCGCGCTCACCGCGCCGCCGTCCGGGGCGCCGGCTCCGGGACTCCGAGCGGGATGTCCGGCACGGCCTCATCGGCCACCGGGGCCGGCGGCAGCACCGGCTGCCAGCCGCACCGGTCCACCGCCGTGACCAGCGCCTCCACCATCAGCGGGTCGAACTGGCTGCCCGCGCAGCGGCGCAGCTCGGCCACCGCCTCCGACACCGGACGGCCGCGCCGGTAGGAGCGGGTGGAGGTCATCGAGTCGAAAGCGTCGGCCACCGCGATGATCCGGGCGAACTCGGGGATCCGGTCACCGGCCAGCCCATGCGGATAGCCGCGGCCGTCCATCCGCTCGTGGTGGTGCAGGATCGCGGCGTGCGCCTCCCCCAGGAAGTCGATGCCGCGCACCAGATCGTGCCCGTACTCGGGGTGCACCTCCACGGCCCGGCGCTCGGCGTCGGTCAGCGGACCGTTCCTGCGCAGCAGTTCGGTCGCCACGCCGAGCTTGCCGACATCGTGCAGGGTCCCCGCGAAATGCAGGGTGCGCAGCCGCTCACCGGTCATGCCGAGCTGACCGGCGATCAGCACCGAGGCCCGGCCGACCCGTTCGCTGTGGCCCCGGGTGTACGCGTCCTTGATCTCCACCGCCTGCACCAGCGCCTCCACGGTGGCCCGGTGCGCGGCCCGCTCACGGTGCCCCTGGGCGAAGACCCAGGCCGAGACCGAGAGCGGCAGCAGCGCGAGCAGCGCCGCGAAGGCGCCGTACGGGCCCTGCCAGAGCACCGCCACCATCAGGCCGCCGAGCGCGTGCACGAAGGCGGCGGGGCTGAGCACGCTGCGCGCGCCCCGGCGCAGCTCGGCCGGCGGGCAGCGCTCGGCCAGCAGCCGGATCCCGGCCACCAGCACCCCGTTGACCAGGCAGAACACCAGGACGGCGGCCAACGCCGGCAGCAGCGCCGCCGGGTAGCGGGAGCCGAACAGCAGCCGGGGACCGCCCAGCAGATGGAACAGGGCCGCGGCCGGCCAAGCCGCCAGCGCGAACTGCGCGGCGTTCCAGGCCCGGCGCAGCACCCGGGGGGCGGCCGTCGCACCGGTCAGCGCGGCGGGCAGGGCGACCAGCGCGGCGGCGGCCGGCGGCAGCATCAGCACCCCGGCGAAGAGCACCGGCAGGAAGGTGTGGGCACTCGGCCGGACCGGCTCCGGCCCCAGCCCGGCCCGCGGCCCACCGCCGCGGCCGAGCAGTCGGTGCAGCCCGCGGGCCAGCCGCAGGCAGGGGGTCGGCAGGCCCTGGGCCACCGACTCCCAGCAGGCGTGCAGGAAGGCGAGCAGCGCGACCTTGGGCCAGTCCACCGGGCCGCCCAGCCAGCCGGGCAGCCCGAGCCGGGCCGTCAGCCCGGGCAGCAGCGGCAGCGGCGCCAGCGCGGCCGCCCCGAGCACCAGCAGGACATAGCCGAAAGCCGCCGCGGGGAGCCGCGCCGGTGTCTGCTCAGGGAGCGCGCGGCCCCCGCGATCCACAGCGATCTCAGCCTCCCCAACTCGCCGACAGGCTCGTCTGAGGAGGATAGGGCTCCACCGCGGCGGCTGGGCCCGTCAGCGCTCGATACCCGCCGGAGCGCGGGACACGCTCACCCGATCGAGTGAGACAAGGGAACTGACGCCCTGTCACGACCGGGGAGTGGCGGCACCGCGCGGCAACAACCGTGGGGCCCGGGATCGCTCCCGGGCCCCACGCGAAGAACCACTCGACTGCCGAACCTCTCGATCGACTACTCGGCTCGACTACTCGGCCGGCGTCGCCGTCTGCGAGGCCGTCAGCACTCCGGCGTCCCCGTGCACGGGGGCGGCGGGGTCCAACTCGACCACCGGCTCGCCGCCGCGCTGCCCGGCCCGGATGCTGTCGATCCGGGCCAGCACCTTGCTGCGCAGATCCGACGGGGCGTCATCACACCCGCAGGACCGCTTGATCAAGGCCTTGATGGCCTGTTCGAGGCCGTACTTCTCCAGGCAGGGCGAGCACTCGTCGAAGTGCTCGCGCAGCTTGGCGCAGTCGCCCTCGGCCATCTCGTTGTCAAGGAACTCGTAGAGGTGGTCAAGCACCTCGCCGCAGTCCGTGGCGTGCGGACCTCCGCAGCTCATGAGCCCGTGCCTTTCGCCTCGCGCCCAGCCCCGCTGCCGGCCGGGACCAACCCGCGCTCGCGGGCGTAGTCCTCCAGCATGCCCCGCAGTTGGCGGCGGCCTCGGTGCAGCCGGGACATCACCGTACCGATGGGGGTCCCCATGATGTCGGCGATCTCCTTGTATGCAAAGCCCTCGACGTCCGCGAGGTAGACCGCGATGCGGAACTCCTCGGGAATCGCCTGGAGGGCGTCCTTCACGTCACTGTCCGGCAGGTGGTCGAGCGCCTGGGTCTCGGCCGAGCGCAGACCGGTCGACATGTGCGACTCGGCCCGGGCCAGCTGCCAGTCCTCGATCTCCTCGGCGGCGGTGCGCTGGGGCTCCCGCTGCTTCTTGCGGTACGAGTTGATGAAGGTGTTGGTCAGAATCCGGTAGAGCCAGGCCTTGAGATTGGTGCCCTCCCGGAACTGGTGGAAGGAGGCGTACGCCTTGGCGAAGGCCTCCTGCAGCAGGTCCTCGGCGTCGGCCGGGTTGCGGGTCATCCGCAGCGCGGCCGAGTACATCGGGTCCAGGTAGCCCAGCGCGTCCCGTTCGAAGCGCGCTCGGCGCGCCTCCTCGGTCTCCTCGGCGGACACCCGGAAGGTGTCCTCCCCGATCGCCTCTGCCAGCTCGTCACCGCTCGGCGGCTCCGTGGCGGACCACTCGGCAGCGGGCGGCTCGGCCGACTGCCCGGACCCGGTCTGCGGTTCGTCCCCGCCCAGGTCCATGTTCGGCTCGTCCTCGGTCGCGACGACCGGACCCACCTCCTCGCTGAATCGAGCACGGCTCACCGCGAGCCGACCCGGAACGGAGGATATCGGGCTCGCGGGCTTCTCGCCCGCGACCAGCCACTCCGACCATGGGAGGAAGGCACTCTGTGCGCTCTGCTCCTCGGGCCGCTCCGGGCACGCGATCGAACCCATGTGCGCCGCCTTTCCACCTGGGCACCACTGACGATGGCGTCAACCAACCTGCTCGCCCGCGCATTCCCGGCGCGCACGGATCCCCCGGACGCGCCAGCGGGCCGGGTGCCGGCCCGCCCGGCCGCCGAGCCGTAGAGCGTTCAGTCCAGCGGCAGTCCGGCCAGCCAGTCGGCGACGGCCGCGCAGAGCAGTTCCAGCGCCGCCGGCTGCCCGAGCGGCGCCGACTTGGGCAGCGCGAAGCCGTGGTTCGCGTACGGGATCGGCACCGGGCGCCGCTCGGCCGGGAACTCCGCCGGCGTGCCGAAGCTGTCCCGCTCGCCCTGCACCACCAGCGTCGGCAGCCCGGTGCCGAGCAGCTCGGCCACCCGGGAGCGCTCCGGCCTGCCGGGCGGGTGCAGCGGGAAGGCGAGCGCCAGCACCGCCACGGCCCCGCTCGCCGCGCCGGTCCGGCAGGCCACCCGGGCGCCCGCGCTGCGGCCGCCGACCACCAGCGGCAGGCCCTCGGCGGCCAGCCGCTCGGCGACCGGCAGCCAGCCGGCGTCCAGCGTCTTCGGCGCGGGGGCCAGCTTCTTGCCCGCCACCCGCCAGGGCTGCTCGACCAGCGCGACGGTGATGCCGTGCGCCGGCAGCGCGGCGGCCAGCGCCACCAGGTCCGGCGCCTCGATCCCGCCGCCCGCGCCGTGCCCGAGGCCGAGCACCGCCCGGGCCCGCCCGCGGGCCGGGTACCGGCTGATCCGCGCCGGGCCCGCCGGGGTGTCCACCATGCCGTGCTCGACCAGGCTGTGCTCGACCGCGCCGTGCTCGACGCTCCGCTCGACGGCCATCAGAACAGCGCCCCTTCGGACTCCGGGGTGGCCGGCTCGGTCAGCCCCGGGTGGTTGTTGCGGATGTTGCCGACCGCCGAGCCGACCGGGGTCGCCTTGAGCAGCCCGGGCGCCGGCGCCACCAGCAGCGAACGGGCGTGCTCGGCGTCGTCCAGCCCCGGATCCAGCCAGTCGTCGAAGGTCTCGCGCTGCAGGAAGAGCGGCATCCGCTCGTGGATCGGCGCCAGCAGCGGCTCGGCCTCGGTGGTCACGATGGTGCAGGTGACCAGCCAGCCTCGCGGATGGTCGGTCGGGACGGAGCGATCCCGCCAGAACTCGTACAGCCCGGCCAGCGCGAGCGGCGCGCCGTCCACCCGGCTGACGAAGAAGGGCTGCTTGCGCGGCTTGCCGCCGCTGACGCTCGGTATCGTCTGCCACTCGTAGTAGCCGTCCACCGGCAGCAGGCAGCGGCGGGAGGCGAAGGCCTGCCGGTACGCGGGCTTCTCGTGCACGGTGTCGGCCCGCGCGTTGATCATCTTGACCGCGGTCTCCGGCGATTTCGACCAGGCCGGCACCAGGCCCCAGCGCAGCTGCCGCAGCTGGCGCACCGGCTCGCGCTCGCCCTTGGGCACCCGCTCCAGGACGGCGAGGACCGGATCGGTCGGGGCCACGTTCCAACTGGGCGGCACGGTGTCGGCCGGGTCCCACCCGCTGACGTCGAAGAGCTCGACGATGTCCTCCGGCTTGGTGCTCGCCGCGAATCGACCACACATATCGCTAGCCTCCCACGTCCCGTCGGCCGCTGTTCCGGGCCGCCGCGCGGCGCCGCCGCACCGCCCGCGCACCACCGACTCATCCCCTGCTGATCACCGACTCATCGCCGACTCATCGCCGACCCGGAACCGGCGGCTACCCCCTTGTGGTCCTCGCATGGGAGGCTGCTGGCTTCCTCAACACCCGGGCACGGCAAGGACGATCATGAACCACAGCATCAGCGAGGTCTGGCAGCGGGTCCTGGGCACCCAGCCGGACCCGCCGCACTGGCTGGTGTTCGGCTGCGCCGCGGCCGCGCTGCTGGCGATACTCCCGCACCCGCTGTGGCGGGTCAGCCGCAACGTGGTGACCATCGCGCACGAGGGCGGTCACGGCCTGGTGGCGCTGCTGACCGGGCGCCGGCTGGACAGCATCCGGCTGCACTCGGACACCTCGGGGCTGACCGTCTCCTCCGGGCGGCCGACCGGGCCCGGCATGATCCTCACCGCCGCCGCCGGCTACCTGGCCCCCTCGCTGCTCGGCCTGGGCGGCGCCGCGCTGCTGGCCGCCGGGCGGATCACCGCGCTGCTCTGGATCTCGATCCTGCTGCTCGCCGCCATGCTGATCATGATCAGGAACGCCTTCGGGCTGCTCTCGGTGGTGCTCACCGGCGGCGCCTTCTTCGCCGTCTCCTGGTACGGCAGCGCCCAGTTGCAGGCCACCTTCGCCTACCTGGGCGTCTGGTTCCTGCTGCTGGCCGGGGTGCGGCCGGTGATCGAGCTGCAGCGCAAGCGCCGGCTCGGCGGGGCCCGCGACTCCGATGCCGACCAGCTGGCCCGGCTGACCGGGGTGGGCGCGCTGCTCTGGGTCACGCTCTTCCTGGTGGTGGCGCTGGCCTGCCTGCTCGCGGGCGGCAGCCAGTTGCTGGGCTGAGGCGGTTGTCCACAGGACCTGAGTTGTCCACAGGACGAAACGGTGGCGAAGCCCTTTTCCGGCCCGCCCTTAAACTGACCGCATGACCGAGACCCCGTGGCCCGCCCCCGTCGCGACCACCGCAGTCGACGCGACCGTCACCATCCCCGGATCCAAGTCCGTCACCAACCGGGCGCTGGTCCTGGCCGCGCTGGCGGCCGAGCCGGGCTGGGTGCGGCGGCCGCTGCGCAGCCGCGACTCCCAGCTGATGGCGGACGGCCTGCGGGCCCTCGGCGTCGGCATCGAGGAGCAGGTCAACAACTCCTCGGGCGGCACCGGCGGCGGCGACGCCTGGCGGATCATCCCGGCCGGGCAGCTCAGCGGCCCGGCCCAGGTGGACGTGGGCAACGCAGGAACGGTCATGCGCTTCCTGCCGCCGCTGGCCGCCCTGGCCGACGGCCCGGTGCACTTCGACGGCGATCCGCGCAGCCACCAGCGCCCGCAGCACGGCGTGATCGAGTCGCTGCGCGCCCTCGGCGCCCGGATCGAGGACGGCGGCCGCGGCGGCTTCCCCCTCACCGTGCACGGCACCGGCGCGCTGGAGGGTGGCACCGTCGAGCTGGACGCCTCGGCCTCCTCCCAGTTCGTCAGCGCGCTGCTGCTCTCCGGCGCCCGCTACAACCAGGGGGTGGAGGTCCGCAACATCGGCGGGCCGGTCCCCTCGCTGCCGCACATCCGGATGACGGTCGACATGCTCCGGCTGGCCGGCGTCCAGGTCGACGCGCCGGAGGACGGCGGCGAGAAGGACGTCTGGCGGGTCACCCCCGGGGCGCTGCGCGGCCGCGACCTGGTGGTCGAGCCCGACCTGTCCAACGCCGCGCCGTTCTTCGCCGCCGCGCTGGTCACCGGCGGCCGGGTCACCGTCCGCGACTGGCCCAGGCACACCACCCAGCCGGGCGACCGGCTGCGCGAGATCTACACCCGGATGGGCGGCTCATGCCGCTTCACCGACGCGGGCCTGGAGTTCAGCGGCACCGGCGTGATCCACGGCATCGACGCCGATCTGCACGACGTCGGTGAGCTCACCCCTGTGATCGCCGCCCTCGCCGCGCTGGCCGACTCCGAGTCGCACCTGTCCGGCATCGCCCACCTGCGCCTGCACGAGACCGACCGGCTGGCCGCGCTGGCCAAGGAGATCAACGAGCTGGGCGGCGACGTCAGCGAGACCGAGGACGGCCTGCGGATCCGCCCGCGCACGCTGCACGGCGGCGTCTTCCACACCTACGAGGACCACCGGCTGGCCACCGCCGCGGCCGTGCTCGGCCTGGCCGTGACCGGCATCCAGGTGGAGAACGTGGCGACCACCGCCAAGACGCTGCCGGACTTCCCGGCGATGTGGAGCGAGTTGCTCGATCCGGCGACGGCGCGGGACTGAGCGGGAGTACAGCACCATGCGCCGCTACGGCAAAGACGCCGACGAGGACGACATCCGCAACCGCCCGGGCCGCAAGGGCTCCCGGCCCAGGACCAGGATCCGGCCCAAGCACGAGGACGCCGACGAGGCGATGATCCTCACCGTGGACCGGGGCCGGCTGACCTGCCTGGTCGATGCCGGGACCAAGCAGGAACGCGAGATCGTCGCGATGAAGTCCCGCGAGCTCGGCCGCAAGGGCGTGGTGGTCGGGGACATCGTCGGCGTGATCGGCGACCTCTCCGGCGAGCCGGACGCGCTGGCCCGGATCGTCCGGGTCGAGGAGCGCACCTCGGTACTGCGGCGCACCGCGGACGACGACGACCCGTACGAGCGGATCGTGGTGGCCAACGCCGACCAGCTGGCCATCGTCACCGCACTCGCCGACCCCGAGCCGCGCCCGCGGCTGATCGACCGCTGCCTGGTGGCGGCCTTCGACGCTGGCATGACCCCGCTGCTGGTGCTCACCAAGGCCGACCTGGCCTCGGCCGCCCCGCTGCTGGAGTCCTACGCCCCGCTCGGCATCGAGTACGTGGTGACCAGCCGCGAGGAGTTGGCGACCACCGGCGCGGAGGCGGTCCGGGAGCGGCTGCGCGGGCTCTCCACCGTCTTCATCGGCCACTCCGGCGTCGGCAAGACCACCCTGGTCAACGCCCTGGTGCCGCTGCACCAGCGGACCACCGGCCAGGTCAACGCGGTCACCGGGCGCGGTCGGCACACCACCGTCTCGGCCCTCGCGCTGCGGCTGCCCCCGCCCCCGGGGGTCAAGCCCGGCTCGAAGAAGGCGCTGGACCCGGGCTGGGTGATCGACACCCCCGGCTTCCGCTCCTTCGGCCTCTCGCACATCGACCCCTCCCGCGTCATCCACGCCTTCCCCGACCTGGAACCGGGCACCGTCGACTGCCCGCGCGCCTGCAGCCACGACGAGCCCGACTGCGCGCTGGACGCCTGGGTCGCGGACGGCCACGCCGATCAGGCCCGGCTCTACTCACTGCGCCGGCTGCTGTCCAGCAAGGAGGCCCACGAGGGCGACTGAGCGATCCGAGGTGGCGACGACCCGGTGATTGGCGATCATTGAAAGGTCCGCCGACGAAGGTCCGCCGATCGCCGAGGAGGGACCCGATGGCATGGCTCATGGTGATCCTCGCCGGGCTGCTGGAGACCGGCTTCGCGATCAACCTGAAGCTCAGCCACGGCTTCACCCGGCTCGGCCCGACCATCGCCTTCGCGCTCTTCGCCCTGAGCAGCTTCGGCCTCCTCACCCTCTCGTTGAGGCACCTGCCGGTCGGCAGCGCCTACGCGGTCTGGACCGGCATCGGCGCGGCCGGCACCGCGATCTACGGCATCGTCTGGATGGACGAGACCTCCTCCGCCCTCAAGCTGGTGTCGATCTCGTTGGTCATCGCGGGCGTGGTGGGCCTGCAACTGAGCGGGTCCGGGCATTGACTCCGGGCTGTCGGTGCGATGTGCCAGCATGGGAGCCAGCAACGGCTCTCAGGAGGTCTCGATGAGCGTCATCGACGAACGTGGCCATCGCATCCTCGATTCGATCGAGGTCCCCGAGGGCTACCGGGTGGAACTCATCAACGGGAACATCGTCGTGTCGCCATCCGGTACGCCCCTGCACTGGAAGATCCAGCTCGATCTGCTCCGGCAGTTCTCCCTACGCTCGGGCTGGGAGGTCGCCGCCGAACAGACCATCAGGCACCCCGAGTACTCCGACGAACCTCAGCCCGACTTCTTCGCCCTTCCCTCCGAGACCCCGGTCGATCTGAAGGGCAGTTACCCCGCCCAGCACATCTCCCTGGTGGCCGAAGTGCTGTCGAAGAGCACCAGGGGCACCGACCTGGTCGACAAGGTCGACCTCTACGCCCGCTTCGGTATCCCGTACTACCTGATCGTCGACCCGTTCAAGCGACTCTGCACCCTGCACTGCTTCGTGGAACTCGGCGCTTACACCGACGCGGTCACCCTCGACTTCGGCCGCGGGATCCATCTGCCCGAGCCTTTCGGCTTCACGCTCGACACCAGCGGCTTCCCCGTCTACGAGTAGCCGGCCGTCCTGGCCGTCCGCCACGCGAGCCGAACTGTCGATTCACCGGACGGCTCGCTACTGTTCGACCCATGGCCGACTACCACGATGATCTCCGCCTCGCCCATGTGCTCGCCGACTCGGCCGACTCGATCACTCTGGAGCGCTTCCGGGCGCTGGACCTGAAGATCGAGACCAAGCCCGACCTGACGCCGGTCAGCGACGCCGACAAGGCCGCCGAGGAGCACGTGCGCGGGGTGCTGCAGCGGGCCAGGCCGCGGGACGCGGTACTGGGTGAGGAGTTCGGGCTGGCCGGGTCCGGGCCGCGGCGCTGGGTGATCGACCCGATCGACGGGACCAAGAACTACATCCGTGGCGTGCCGGTCTGGGCCACCCTGATCGCGCTGCTGGAGGAGGGCCCGGACGGCGAGCAGCAGCCGGTGGTGGGGATCGTCTCGGCGCCCGCGCTGCACCGGCGCTGGTGGGCGGCGAAGGGGCTGGGCGCCTACGCCGGGCGCAGCCTGGCCAAGGCCGGACGGATCAAGGTGTCGGGCGTCTCCCGGCTCGAGGACGCCTCGCTCTCCTACTCCTCGCTGAGCGGCTGGGAGGAGCGCGGCCGGCTCGACCCGTTCCTGGACCTGACCCGGGCCTGCTGGCGGACCCGCGCCTACGGGGACTTCTGGTCGTACATGATGCTCGCCGAGGGCGCGGTTGACATCGCTGCCGAGCCGGAGCTGAGCCTGTGGGACATGGCCGCCCCGTGCATCGTGGTGCAGGAGGCGGGCGGCCGGTTCACCGGCCTGGACGGCATCGACGGCCCGGGCGGCGCGGACGCGGTGGCCTCCAACGGGCTGCTGCACGACGAGGCGCTGCGGCGGCTGAGCGTCTGACGCGACGTCAGTAGCGCACCGTCAGCGCACCGTCAGCGCAGCGGACATGGGTGCGGGCCCCGACGACCAGTCAACTGATCGTCGGGGACCGCTGTCATGGGGTGGGCGCTACCGCTGCTTGCGCAGCTCGCGCACCGCGGCCTCCAGGCGCTGACCGTAGTCGGCGTCGGCCTGGCGGAAGTTGTCGATCGCGCGCTCGACGATGTCCTCGCGGTCGGCGGAGACCTTGGCGATGAAGCCGGCCAGGTTCGCGATCAGCCGCTGCTTCTCGTCCTCGGCGAAGAGCCGGTAGAGGTTGCCGGCCTGGACGAAGTCGCTGTCCTCGCGGTGCGCGGGCGCCGCGTGCGTGCCGGTCGGGCCGCTGACCTCGGTGGCCGCCCAGAGCGGACGACCGGTCTCGACCGGACCGCCGAAGCTGTTCGGCTCGTAGTTCTTCTGGCGGCCGTGCCGGCCGTCGTAGAGGTGGCCGTCGCGGCTGTTGGTGCGCGCCTCGGTGGCGTGCGGGCGGTTCACCGGCAGGTGGTCGGCGTTGATGCCGACCCGGTAGCGGTGGGCGTCCGCGTAGGCGAACAGGCGGCCCTGCAGCATCTTGTCCGGGGAGGGCCCGATGCCCGGCACGAAGTGCGCCGGGGAGAAGATCGACTGCTCGACCTCGGCGAAGATGTTGTCGGGGTTGCGGTTGAGCTCCAGCTTGCCGATCTCGATCGGCGGGTAGTCCGCGTGCGGCCAGACCTTGGTCAGGTCGAACGGGTTGAAGCGGTAGTCCGCGGCGTCGGCGGCCGGCATGATCTGCACCTGCACGGTCCAGCTCGGGAACTCGCCGCGCTCGATCGCCTCGCGCAGGTCGCGCTGGTGGCTGTCCGGATCCTCACCCGCGAGCTTGCCCGCCTCCTCGGCCGTCAGGTTCTTGATTCCCTGGTCGGTCTTGAAGTGGTACTTCACCCAGAAGTACTCGCCGGCCTCGTTCTGCCACTGGTAGGTGTGCGAGCCGTAGCCGTTCAGGTGGCGGTAGCTGGCCGGGATGCCGCGGTCGCCGAAGAGCCAGGTCACCTGGTGGGTCGACTCGGGCGACAGGCCCCAGAAGTCCCAGACGTTGTCCGCCTCCTGCGAGCCGGTGTACGGGTCGCGCTTCTGGGTGTGGATGAAGTCGGGGAACTTGCTGGCGTCCTGGATGAAGAAGACCGGCGTGTTGTTGCCGACGAGGTCGTAGTTGCCCTCCTCGGTGTAGAACTTCAGCGCGAAGCCGCGCGGGTCGCGCACCGCGTCGGCCGAGCCGAGGTTGCCCGCCACGGTGGAGAACCGCAGGAAGGTCTCGGTCTGCTTGCCCACCTCGGAGAGGAACTTCGCCCGGGTGTAGGGCGTGAGGTCCGCGGTCACCGTGAAGGTGCCGTAGGCCGCCGCACCGCGGGCGTGCACCACGCGCTCCGGGATCCGCTCGCGGTTGAAGTGCGCGAGCTTCTCGAACAGCTGCTGGTCCTGGATCAGCGAGGGGCCGCCTATGCCGGCGGTCTCGGTGTTCTGGTTGTCGGCAACGGGCGCGCCGGCCTCTGTGGTCAGGGTCGGCCGCAGCTCTTCGTGGGCAGCAGTCATGGAGCACCTCCGCGTCATCCGGTCGTGTGACTCGATCCTAACTTGGACTTTGTCTAAGTCAACACTGGATCCGAGTTCAGAACTTGCTATCGTTCCAGTCATGAGCGATCTCCTGACCCGTCTGCGCGAGCAGGGCTGGCGCCTCACCGCACAGCGGCGCGTGGTGGCCGAGGTCCTCGACGGCGAGCACGTCCACCTGACCGCGGACGAGGTGCACGCCCGCGCGGTCGACCGCCTGCCCGAGATCAGCCGCGCGACGGTCTACAACACCCTCGGCGAGCTGGTGCAGCTCGGCGAGGTGCTGGAGGTCAGCACGGACGGCCGGGCCAAGCGGTACGACCCCAACGCGCACCATGCCCACCAGCACCTGATCTGCTCCGTCTGCGGCACCATCCGGGACGTCCACCCGAGCGCCGACCCGCTGGCCGCGCTGCCGGACGCGGAGCGGTTCGGTTTCGCCGTCTCGGGCGCCGAGATCACCTACCGCGGACTCTGCCCGGACTGCCGCGCCGCCACCTGACCCACCGTCAGGCGCTGAGCTCCGGGCGCAGCGCGTCCAGCAGCCGGGCCGCGCGCTCGGCCACCTCCGGCGGACCGTAGTCGGTCGCCCGCCGGCACCAGTTCTCCGCCTGCACCGGCTCACCGCGGCGCAGCGCCAGCAGCGCCAGGCGCAGCGCGGCCCGGCCGTGCCCGGCATCAGCGGCCCTGGTGTACCAGAGCATCGCCTCCGCCTCGCGCTCCTGGCGGGCCAGCAGCAGGCCGAGGTTGAAGGCGGCGCTGCGGCTGCCGGTCTCGGCGGCCCTGCGGTACCAGCTCTCGGCGATCTCCAACGCGCCGCGCTCGGCGGCCCGCACGCCCATCCGCACCTGGGCCCGGCCGTGGCCGGCGTCGGCCGCCACCGCGTACCAGTGCTCGGCCTCCTCGGAGGCGTCCCCGCGCCGGTCCAGCAGCGAGGCCAGCCGGAAGGCGCCCTCGGCGGAGCCGCCGGTGGCCGCCTGACGGTAGCGCTCCATCGCGGCCGTCAGATCGCCGCGCTGCTCCTTGACCACCGCGAGCTGCAGCGCCGCCTCGCCGTGGCCCTCGGCGGCGGCCCTGGCGTACCACTCCTGGGCCTGCTGCTGCTCGCCCCGGTTCGCGTGCAGGATGCCGAGGTTGAAGGCGCCGTCCACGCTGCCGGCCTCGGCGGCCTTGGAGAACCAGGGCTCGGCCCCGGACTCGTCGCCACGCTGCAGCAGCATCACGGCCAGCGCGTTGCAGGCCTCCCGGTGCCCGGCGTAGGCAGCTCGGCGGTACCACTGCTCGGCCTGCGCCTGGCGGCCCGCGCTCGCGCAGAGCAGGCCGAGGTTGAAGGCGCCGTTGTGGTCACCGGCCTCCAGCGCGGCGCGGTACCAGCGCTCGGCGGCACCGTCCTCGCCGCGGCCCGCGTGCAGCGCGCCGAGCGCGTTGGCGGCGTTGCCGTCGCCCGCCTCGGCGGCCTCCTGCCACCACTCGGCGGCCGACGGCAGGTCGCCGGAGTCGCGCAGCAGGAAGCCCAGCGCGCAGGCCGCCCGGGGCTCGCCGTTCTGCGCCGCCTGCCGGTACCAGCGGGCCGCCTCGTCGCGCGCGCCGCGCTCCTCGACCAGCACGCCCAGACGCAGCGAGGCCCGGGCGTGGCTGCGGACGGCCGCCGTGCGGTACCAGGTCTCGGCGCTCTCCTTGTCCCCCGCCGCCTCGCGCATCCGGGCCAGCCGGTAAGCAGCCTCGCGGTGGCCCGCGTCGGCGGCGGCCTTGAACCAGCGCTCGGCGCGCACGTCGCGCCGGTGCTCCATCAGATCGCCCAGCGCGTAGGCGCCCAGCGCGTGCCCCTGCTCGGCGGCGAAGTGCAGCCAGTACTCGGCGGACTCCTCGTCGCCGTGGTCGCGCAGGTGCAGGCCGAGCGCGTGCGCGGCCGGCGCGCTGCCCGCCACGGCGGCCTGCCGCCACCAGCCGCCGGCCTCGGCCCGGTGGCCGCGCTGGTGCAGCAGAACGCCGAGGTTGTTGGCGGCGGCCCGCAGGCCGGCCGCCGCGGCCTTGCGCAGATACGGTTCAGCCTCGTCCAGATCGCCTTGGCGCAGCAGCAGCGCGCCCAGCTGGCTGGCCGCGCTGGTGTCGCCCGCATCGGCGGCGGACCGGTGCCTGGCCTCCAGCGCGGCGGACTCGCGGGCGGCCAGCTCGGTCTCGAAGGAGGCGGTGTCGAAGTCGCTCCCGGGCTCGTCCACCGAGGTCGGGGCCGGGTCGGTGGGCGCGGGGTAGCGCCCGGCCACCTGCGGGACCGGGACGTGCACCAGGCTCTGCGGGCCGTAGGCCCGCCCGGCCTCGGTGGGCCGGCTGCCACGCTGCGCGGGGACAGGCGCGGTCAGGGACGCCGGATCCACCACGGACTCGGTGGCCACGGCGGGCTCGGTGGGCACGGCGGGCCTGGTCACGGCGTCGAGGTCCTGCTGCCGGTGCTCGCTGCGCCTCATGCCGACTCCCACCCACGGCTCGTCAACTGCCGTGCCCCGTCCCCCATGTGGTCCATCGTCGCATCACCCGAAGACTCGCGTACACCGGCGCGGGCGATTTTGCCGGGCCGAACCGAAGCGGGCGAGATTGCTTCAGCGCTTTGTCGATTTCCCGACAGTTGCACCCCACAAACCCAACGGCGCCGGGGAATGTACCGAGTTTTGTTCGCCCATAGTACCGGAGGCGGTGCCACCGCTTACGGGTGACACCGCCTCCGTCAGTTCACAGTCACTCACCTCACGAAGTCTCAGCTCACGCTGATGTCATCCGCGTAGTAGGTGCCCTGGCCGTACCAGCCGTGCACCCAGACGGTCACCGAGGTGACCGAGGCGCCGGTGGTGAACTTGGTCGAGAGCTGGGACCAGCCGGAACCGCTGGTCCAGGTCGAGGAGTCCGCGCCGGAGCCGGTCACCCCGAGGTAGGTGTAGTTGCCCTGCACCCAACCGGAGAGCGTGTAGCCGGTGTTGGGCTTGACCGTGATCGTCTGCGCGCACTGGGCGTCGTCGCCGCTGCTCGCGGCGCCCGCGAGGGCGTACGAGCCGGAGTGCGCGGGGCTCCTCACCACCGAGCCCAGGTTGCCGGAGCAGGTCCACGGGGCGAGCGAGCCGGACTCGAAGCCGCCGTTGGCCACGATGCCGCCGCCCGGACCGGTGGGCGTGGGTGTCGGCGTAGGCGTCGGCGTCGGCGTGGGTGTCGGGGTCGGCGTCGGAGTCGGCGTGGGTGTCGGCGTGGGCGTGGGGGTCGGCGTGGGCGTGGGGGTCGGCGTCGGAGTCGGGGTCGGCGCCGGGCAGGTGGACGCGGAGCCGTTGGTGTCGTTGACCACGTCGTTGAAGAGCGTGGCCGCCGGGTCCAGGTCGTAGAGCGAGAACATCATCGTCCCGCCCATGCCGTTGCAGTGCAGGTAGTCGGCCTTGGCCTGGATCGACTGGGCGTCCTCACCGGTCCAGAAGTTGGTCCCGTCGTAGAAGTACGCGGCCTGCGAGACCGGGTCCCAGAAGGTGTCCGAGGGGTTGTCCACCACCCCGGAGAGCTCCTTGTACATCCGGGTGCCGGCCACGTTGCCGGAGTCCGCGGCGCCCGGCGCCGGTCCGGTGGCCGTCTGGAAGAGCCCGTGGTTGCCGCCGGCCGGCACACCGGTCCAGCCGCGGTAGTAGAACGGCACGCCCATGGTGAGTTTGTTCGCCGGGAACCCGCCCGGGATGCCGTACTGCGGGTCGCCGACCGTGTAGGCCTTGATCGCCTCGTCGATCGAGTACTTGGAGGTCCCGGGCGCGATCGGGTTGGAGGGGTCGGCCGGGTTCTGGTAGATCGGCGACTGGTGGTTGGCCGGCCCGGTGGGCTCCCAACCGCCGTGCATGTCATAGGTCATCGGGTCGCCGAAGGTCAGTGACTGGCCGATCTTGTCGGTCTCGACGTTCGAGATCTTGTCCTGGCCGGCCGGCAGGGCCGCGGAGAGCGAGTAGGACTTGCCGTCGGCCGCGCCCTGGGCGTTCAGCTCGGTGCGGAACTCGGCAAGCAGCGCGGTGAAGTTCTGCTTGTCCGCCGTGGAGGAGTGGTTACCCAGGTGACCGCCGCCGCCCGGGTACTCCCAGTCAATGTCGAAGCCGTCGAAGATCCCCTTGCCGGTCCCCGCACCACCGTAGCCGCCCTGCGAAGGCAGGTTGCCCTTGATGAACATGTCGATGCAGGAGGAGACGAACTTCTTGCGCGAGGCGTCGGTGGCGGCGGCGTCGGAGAAGTACTTGGAGTACGTCCAACCGCCCAGGCTGAGAACCACCTTGAGGTTGGGGTACTTCGCCTTCAGCTCCTGGAGCTGGTGGAAGTTGCCGGCGATCGGCTGGTTCCAGGTGTCGGTGGAGTTGTCCACCGAGTTGCCGTTGGCGAAGGTCTTGCCGTAGTCGGCGAACGAGTCACCGGCGCCGTCACCCGCGTTGGGGTTGTTCTCGTCCTGCGAGGCGGCCGAGTTGGCCTCGAAGCAGGTGAGGTTGGTCGGGTCGATGTTCTCGAAGTCGTAGATCAGGTAGTCGAGCTTGCTCGCCTCACCCGTGGTGTCCACGTTCTTCAGGTAGAACGCGTTCTGGTAGACCGACCACTGGTCGTAGTAGGCGACCTTGATGCCGCCCGACGTGGCGGGCGCACCGGTGGTGTTGGTGGGGGCGGTGGTGGTCACCGGAGGGCTCTGGGTGGCCTGGGCGTGGGACATGCCCAGCATGGACAGCGCGCCGCCGAGCAGCACGGCGGCCGCCGCAGTCACTGCCCCGGCCGATCTTCTGGTTCTGCGCATTCGGAGGTCTCTTCTCTCTTTGTGGGGGACGAGAGATTCGGTCAGGGCATGCTGTGGAGGTGGCCGCCGACCGTGGTCGCGATGGAATTGCCGTTGCTGGCATCCCAGTTCGTGGACCAGGTCATCGCGCCGCCGATGCCGGGCCAGCTGGTGGTGGGCTTGAACGAGCCGCAGTTGCGCCCGCTCGCCAGGCAGTCGAGCGCGTTGTCCACGGTGGACGGCGAGACGTAGCCGCTGCCCGCCGCGCTGGTCGAGGCCGGTACCCCGAGGCCCACCTGGCTCGGTGCGAGGCCGCCCTGGAGCTGGATGCAGGCGAGCGCGGTGAGGAAGTCGACGCTGCCCTCGGAGTAGACGTTGCCGTCGCAGCCGTTCATCGAACCGGAGTTGTAGTACTGGGTGTTGACGACGGTGAGGATGTCCTTGGTGCCCAGCGCCAGCTTGAAGTACTCGGTCCCGGTGGACTGCATGTCGATGGTCTGCGGCGCCATGGTCAGCACGAAGCCACTGCCCACCTTCGCCGCCAGCGAGTGCAGCGCCTGACCCATGTAGGTCGAGTTGACGCCGTTCTCCAGGTCGATGTCGACCCCGTCGAAGCCGTACTTCTGGACCAGCGCGTACGCGCTGTTGGCGAAGTTGGTCGCGGAGGTCGAGTCGCTCACCGAGATGGTGCCGTTCTGGCCGCCGACCGAGAGGACCACCTTCCGGCCGGCCGCGTGCTCGGCCGCGATGTCGGCCTTGAACTGCGCGTCGGTGTAGCCGCCGAGTTTGCCGGCCAGGGTGCTGTCCAGGCTGAAGGTGATGCCGCCGGGACTGCTTGGGTCCTGGTTGGCGAAGGCCACCGCGATGATGTCGTAGGCCGGGTTGACGTCGCTGAGCTTCTGGTCGGTCGCGCCGTTGTCGAAGTCCTGCCAGTAGCCGGTCAGCAGGTGCTTGTTCCCGCCGCCAGGTCCCGTGGGCGTGGAGGTGGGCGTCGGGGTGGGAGTCGGCGTCGGAGTGGGCGTCGGGGTGGGCGTGGCGGTCGCGGTCGTGGTCGAGGTGGGGCTCGGACCGGCCGGACCGCTGAGCACCAGGTCGTCCGCACCGTACGCGCCGGTCCCGTACCAGCCGTGCAGGTAGACGGTCACGCTGCTGGTCGAGGCGCCGGTGGTGAAGCTGGTGCTGAGCTGGTTCCAGGCGGAGTTGGTGCTCCAGGTGGAGGTGTCCGTCCCCCCGGTGCCGCTGTCGCCCAGGTAGACATAGCTGCCCTGCACCCAACCGCTCAGCGTGTAGGTGGAGTTGGGCCGCACCGAGACCTGCTGGGTGCACTGGGCGTCGTCGCTGCCGGCCGGAGTGGCCTGCAACGCGTACGTTCCGCTGTGGACGGGACTGGTGACGACGGTGCCGGAGTTCGCCGAACAGCTCCAACCCGCCAGGCTGCCGAGCTCGAAGCCCGGGTTCTGCAGCAGGTTCACCACCTCGGCGCTGGCACTGCCACCGGCGGCGAGCAGCACCGCACCGCTCGCCGCCAGGGCGAAGGCCGCCACCCCGGCCACCGCGGAGCGCGTGGCCGCCGGCCGCCGCTCGCTCGCGCCGGGTCTTCTCTGGGTCTGTCTGGTCGCACGTTGCACGGTGCGGCTCCTCGGATCGGCAGGACGGCGCGGCCGGACCGGGCCGCGCCCGGACGCCCCACCCGGACGGCAGGGCACAGGCGGGTGGGGAGTGCTGTCCTCGCGGACGGGACTCAGAGTGGACTAGACCAAATAGCCGGTCAAGGGGAGCCGCGTGGCCGGGATCGGCAGAGCGCTCGTCAAGTGCGCGCGCAGCTGAGGCGATGCCGGTTGACACCGCATCGGGGCCGGTCAGCCGTGCTGCGGCGGGTTGCGGGACGGGGCGGGTGACATCCGGATTCCATCCCCCGTCCATCGGACGCCCGCTCAGCGGCGCCCTGGGCAACCGGGTCCGACGTCCCGGCAGAAGAGCGCGGTGAGCGGATGCATCCGGTAGCGGCCGTCCGCCGTGGGAAGCAGCAGGCCGTGCTCGGCGAGCAGGTCCAGCAGCGGCTCGACCCGGGGTTCGGGACGGCCGAGCAGCCCGGCGGCGGCCGCCACCTCGAAGCCGCCGGAGCCCAGTGGCGCCAGCGCCCGCAGCGCGGCGGCGGCGGCCGGTCCGCCCGGCGCTCGGCGCAGTCGGGCCCGGGCCGAGCCCAGCACCCGCAGCACTCCCGCACCGCCTGGGCTGAGCTCCGCCAGCCGCTGCTCCTCGTCCGCCAACCTGGCCGCCAGCGCGCCGAGTCCATGTCCGGGGCGGGCCAGCAGCCGGCCCCCGGCCACCCGCAGGGCCAGCGGCAGCCCGGCGCACGCGGCCAGCACCGCGCCCTCGTCCTCGCCCTCCCCCGCCTCCCCGACCAGCCGCCGCCACAGCCGCCGCGCGTCACCGGCCCCGAGGCAGTCCAGCGCCACCGGCCGGCCCCCGGGCAGCCCGGCCAGCCGCCCCCGCGCGGTGACCAGCACCGCGCAGCTGGGTGAGCCCGGCAGCAGCGCCGCCAGCTGCGCCTCGTCCCGCGCGTCGTCCAGCACCAGCAGCAACCGGCGCCCCGCAGTGACCGAACGGAACAACGCGCCGCGCCGGGCCGGTTCGGCGGGCAGCGCCTCGGCCGCCACCCCGAGGTCGCCGAGCAGCGCGCCCAGCAGCGCGCCCACCTCGCCGGGCCGCCCGTCGGCCTCGTGCAGCCCGGCGTAGAGCTGGCCGTCCGGGAACCGCTCGCGCAACCGGTGCGCCACGTGCACGGCGAGCGCGGTCTTGCCCACCCCCGGCGGCCCGCTGATCACCGCCACCGGCACCGCCCCGCCCCGGCGGCCCCGGCTCGCCGCGAGACTCCGGATGAGCAACCGCGCCTCGGCCACCCGCCCGGTGAAGTCCGGCAGATCGGAGGGCAGTTGGGCCGGACGGCAGACCACCCGCAGCCGGGGCCCGGGCGCCGTCGCGCCGCGGTCCAGCTCCAGGCTCGGGTCACCTCGCAGGATCAGCCGTTGCAGCTGCGCCAAGTCGCCGCCGGGCTCAAGCCCTTGACTGTCGATCAGGTGCTGGCGGGTCTCCGCGAAGACCGCCAGCGCCTCGCTCTGCCGGCCGGCCCGGTACAGCGCCAGCATCAGCAGCCCCCGCAGCCGTTCCCGCTGCGGGTGCGCGGCGGCCAGCAGGCCGAGTTCGGCGACCACCTCGTGCTGGCGCCCGAGCAGCAGCGCCAGTTCGAACCGCTCCTCCTGGGTGGCCAGCCGCAGCTCGGCCAGCCGGCTGCGGTGCACCGCGGCGAACGGCCCCGGCAGCCCGTCCAGTCCGCCGCCCCGCCAGAGCGCGAGCGCCCGGTCCAAGGTGTCGGCCGCTCGGGCCGTCTCGCCCGCCGCGCGCTCGGCCCGGGCCCGCGACCGAGCCGCCTCGAACTCGTACAGGTCCAACTCGCCGGCGCCGACCGCGAGGCGGTAGCCCGCGCCGTACGAGGTGAGCACCGCACCCGCCGCCCGCGGCGGCCGCTGCGGCTCCAGGATCCGCCGCAGCCGCGAGACGTAGGTGGCCACCAGGCCGGGCGAGTTGACGGTGGCGCGGACGCCCCAGACGGCCTGCACGATCTGCTCCCTGGGCACCGGCTCGTTGGCGCTGAGCAGCAGCACCGCCAGCACCGCGCACTGCATGGCGGGCCCCGGATCGCGGGCCTGCCCGGCCCGGCGGACCAGCAACGGCCCGAGCAGCTCGTAGCGGAGCAGCTCACCCACCCCGGCCCGCGCGACCATTCCTCCGCTCCCCTCACCCGTGGGAGCCGCCCGCGGGGTGGACCCACGGTGGACTAGACCAGAGGCGGCGTCAACACGCCCGGGAGAAATACTTGTCGCGCGAGCGACAACGCCGGTGCGCGGCAACGACATCGAGCCCCGGCGGACACGACACGGACACGACACGGCGACGCCACCGAACGACAGAAAGGCCGAAGGCCCGGAGGAGAACCTCCGGGCCTTCGACTTAAGTAGCGGGGACAGGATTTGAACCTGCGACCTCTGGGTTATGAGCCCAGCGAGCTACCGAGCTGCTCCACCCCGCGTCGTTGTGTCTCAACCATAGCACGCTCGCGGCGGCCCCTGCGCACACCACCGATCCGGCGATGGGCGCAGGGGCGCAGCTCAGCGGCTATGGCGAGGCGCTCGCGCTCGGCGTACCAGTCGGTGCCGGCGCGGTCGGCAACGGCGGGGCGGCGGGCCCGCCGGTGTCCTTCTGGGCCGCTGCCGCCGCCGCGTTGAGCGCGTCCTGCAGCGCCTTCTGCGCCGTCCCGTAGGCCGCCCAGTCGCCCGCCTTCATCGCGTTCTGCGAATCCGTCTCGGCCTTCTGCGCCGCGGCCAGCGCCTGCTTCAGCGCCGGGTCGACCGTGCCGCCGCCGGTACCGGTACCACCGGTACCAGCGGTGCCACCACCACCGCCCGTGGCCGGCGGCGTCGTGCTCCCGACGGTGCTGGTCCCCCCGCCGGCCGGCAGCACCCCGGTCGCCCCGGGCGCCGTACCGAGCGCATCGGTCAGCGCCGCCCCCAGGTTGTTCTCGAAGCCCACGTTGTCGTTGCCGTAGACCGCGAGCACCTTCTGCAGCACCGGGTAGCTGGAGCCGCTGCCCTTGACGTACACCGGCTCGACGTTGAGGAACCCGCCGCCCACCGGCAGGGTCAGCAGGTTGCCGTAGTCCAGGTTCGCGTCGCTGCCGTTCTTCAGCAGCGTGATCTGCGAAGCCACCACCGAGTCGGAGTTGAACTTCGCCTGCACCTGGCTGGGCCCCGGGGTGTTGCTGTCGCTGGGCACCGTGAGGATCCGGATCTTCCCGTAGTCGGGGCCGGGGTCCGAGTCCACCGACATCAGCGCCGCCAGGTTGGGCCGGCCGCTGGGCACGAAGGTGCTGTTCAACGAGAAGGTGGCGGCGGCCATGTCCGGCATCCGCAGGGTCAGGTAGTACGGCGGCTGGGCCTGGTTGCCGCTGTTGGTCGGGTCGGCCGGCACCTGCCAGATGTCCGTACCGTTGAAGAAGGCGGTCGGGTCGGTCATGTGGTACATGCCCAGCAGGTCGCGCTGCACCTTGAACAGGTCCTGCGGGTACCGCAGATGCGGCAGCAGGGCGGCCGGGATCGCGCTCGTCGGCTGGACCGTGCCGGGGAACGCCTTCATCCAGGTCTTCAACACCGGGTCACCGGCGTCCCACTGGTACAGCGTCACCTTGCCGGTGAACGCGTCCACCGTGGCCTTGACCGAGTTGCGGATGTAGTTGACCTGGCCGGCGTCGCCGACCACCTGGCCGCGCTGGTTGCTGAGCGAGTCCTTGGTGGCGTCGCCGAGCGTGGTCTTGGAGGCGAAGGGGTAGCCGTCCGAGGTGGTGTAGCCGTCCAGCACCCAGGTCAACTGGCCGTTCTGGACGACCGGGTAGGGATCGCCGTCGATCGTCAGCCAGGGCGCGACCTTCGCCACCCGCTCCTGCGGCGTGCGGTCGTAGAGCACCTTGGCGCCGGTGGTGATCGCCCCCGAGTAGAGGATCTGCGGCTCGTCGAACTTGACCGCGTAGGCGGCCCGGGTGATCGGGTTGTTCAGCGAGACCCCGCTGTCACCGGTGTACTGGTAGGTCTGCGCGCCGCCGTCGGCGGTGTTGTCGATCTCGTGGTTGGAGCCGCCGACGATCGAGTAGGTGTTGGTGTTCTCGCCGTAGTAGATCCGCTGCTGGTAGTCGCCCAGGTCACCGGTGGTGGGCAGGCCCGACTCGGTGAAGACCGGCTGGCCGTTGCTGTTGACCTGGTTGCCCTTGGCCGCCACCACGCCGAAGCCGTGGGTGTACTTGAAGTGGTCGTTGATCCAGTTGTGCTGCTGCACGCCGTTCGGGTTCAGCTCGCGCACCCCGATCACGGTGTCCTGCACGCCCGGTGTGCCGTTCGGACCGGCGGTCGCGCCGCTGTACCGGTCGACGTCCAGGGTGGCGGGGAAGCCGTAGTACGAGCGCTGCTGCTCCATCTGCTGGAAGGTCGGCGAGACCAGGTTGGGGTCCAGCAGCCGGATGTCCGAGATGGTCTGGCTGTCCTGCTGCACGGCGGAGGCGGCCGCGGCCCCGTTCGGCGAGTACACCTGGGACTGGCTACCGGCGATGCCGTAGGCCTGCCGGGTCGCGTCGATGTTCTGCTTGAGGTACGGCGTCTCCTTGGCCTGCTCGTTCGGCTTCACCTGGAACTGCTGCACGATCGTCGGGTAGAGCCCGCCGATCAGCACCGCGGAGAGCGCCATCAGGCCGAAGCCGATCAGCGCCGGAGCCCAGGTCCGCCGGATCGGCGTCAGGAAGAAGAGCAGCGCGCAGATGATCGCCACGCAGAACAGGATGGTCTTGGCCGGCAGGAAGGCGTTGGCGTCCACGTAGCGCAGCCCGGTGTAGCCCGGCACGCCCTTGTACGAGGCGGTCTTCACCGCCAGCGCGTACCGGTCCAGCCAGTACGCGACCGCCTTGAGCAGCACGAAGAGGCCGAGCAGCACCGCGAGATGGCCCTGCGCCCCGGCCGTGGCCCGGCGCCCGGGACCCTGCAACCGCAGGCCGCCGTAGAGGTAGTGCACCAGCGCTCCGGCGATCAGCGAGACCACCACCGCGCTGAACGCGAAGCCGAGCAGGAACTCGTACCACGGCAGGTCGAAGGCGTAGAAGGCGACGTCCAGGTGGAACTGGCTGTCCTTCACCCCGAAGTCGGTCGCGTTGGTCCACAGCAGCCACAGCCGCCACTGGCCGGCCGCCGCTGAACCCGCGATCAGGCCGACCAGCAGCGAGATGCCGATCAGCAGCCACTTGCGGAACGGCGCCACGCCCATCCGGTAACGGTCCAGGCTCTGTTGCTCGACCGACATCGCCGCCAGCGGCGGCCGCAGCCGGTGCGCCACCCAGATGTTCACCCCGGTGGCCACCGCCATCGCCAGCCCGAAGACCGCGAACAGCGCGACCTTCGTGCGCAGCTCGGTGCTGAAGACCCTCGAGTAGTGGACCGACTTGAACCAGAGCCAGTCGGTCCAGAGACCGGCGAACAGGACGAACCCCAGGAACAGCAGGACCAGGACGCCCACGGTGAGCAGCAGGACCTTGGCGCGACGGGATGGCGGACCGACCCTCGGCCGGAAACCCTGCCCGCCGCGGTCGGGCATCTGGAATACCAAGACGGCACCTCTGCTGTTGAAGTCGGGTTGTCGGACAGGACGGGGACTCGACCGGATCGGAACGGGCCTCAAGGACAGGCAACGCCAATCCGCCCGCCCCGGAGTGCAACTTAATCAGGCTCTCACCGAGTTCCCAGGCGCAGGGCGCGTTCCGCGCGGGTCCGGCCAGGGGCCGCGCGGCGACATGTGAGGATGGAGCCATGTCCGATGCTCGTAACACCCCCACTCCGGCCACCCCTTCGGCGGACGGCCTGCCGCCGGCCGCGACCCCGCTCACCCGCGCCGCCCTGGAGATCGACGAGTACGTCGCGGGGCTCGGCTGGGACAAGCCGGCCCGCCTGTTCGCCCTGGTCGACAGTGCCCAGCTGCGCCGCAGCGACCCGGCCGTGGCCAAGCAGCTCGGCCTGGAGGGCGAGACGGCGGGCAACCTGACCCCGGTCGAGCAGGAGGAGCTGCCGCCCGGCACGGCGCTGGACGAGTTCCTCGGCACCATCGCCTGGCCGGACATGGTGGCCGGCTGCGCGCTGGTGGTCGAGCGGCTGATGCTGCCGCCGGGTGCCGAGAAGAGCCGCCCGGCCGGCGCCACCGAGGCGCAGCTGGCCGAGTGGGTGGCCAACCACCCCAACCGCCAGGAGGTGCGGATCACCGCCGCCGTGCTGCGCGACGGCAAGCGCGAGATCGCGCTGCGGCTGCGCGAGAAGGACCTGGCACGCGAGGTGCTGACCGGCCCCGACCTGGTGCCGGGGCTGACCAAGGCGCTGCTGGCGACCTTCTCCTGACCCCGGCCGTCTCAGTCGCCGGTCACTTCGCCGGGCAGGAGGCGAGCGCCGATTCCTGCCCGGCCCGGATCTGACCGAGCGCCTTGAGCGCGTCGTTCAGCGTGTCCACCTTGATCAGCCGGAGCCCCTTCGGGGTGTTCGCGCCGGCCTCGGCACAGTTGTCGCTCGGCGTGAAGAAGTACTGGGCGCCGGCGTTGCGCGCGGCGATCACCTTCATCGAGATGCCGCCGATCGGACCGACGTTGCCCTTGTCGTCGATCGTCCCGGTGCCGGCCACGAACTTGCCGCCGGTCAGGTCGGTGGGGGTCAGCTTGTCGATGATGCCGAGCGAGAACATCAGCCCGGCGCTAGGCCCGCCGACGTCCTGCAGCCCGATGTCGATCTTGAACGGGAAGCTGTGGTCCTCCTCCGGCTGGATGCCGACGAAGGCCTTCCCGGTGCTGGGCGAGGTGGCCGTGGTGATGGTGACCTGGTTCTCGTCGGCCGGCGTCGGCGTCCCGCTGTCCTTGGCCTGCGGCACCACCGTGAAGACCACGCTCTCGCCTGGCTTGTGCTTGGTGACCAGCCCGGCCACCTGGTCCTGACCGGTGACCGCGGTGCCGTCCACCGCGACGATCCGGTCGCCCGCGTGCAGCTTGCCGTCCGCCGGAGCGCCGGCCACCACCGAGGAGACGACCACCTCGGAGCCGACCGGGATGCCGAGCTCGGTCAGCGCCGCCGCCTTGGCGCTGTCCTGGGAGTTGGTGAACTCCTCGGCGTTCTGCTGCTCGGCCTGCTGCTCGGTCTGGCCCTTGGGGTACAGGTTGTCGTGCGGCACCACCAGGACGTCCGAACGCAGCCAGCCGACCACCACCGAGACCAGGCTCGGCTGGTAGTCGGCACTGGTGACCTGGACGGTCGTCATGTTCAGGTGCCCGCTGGTCGGGTACGTCTGGTGCCCGGTGATGCTGATCACCGGGGTCCCGGCCTTGTCCTGGGCGCCGAGCGTGTTGTACGTCGGCCCGGGGCTCAGCTCGGAGTACGGCACCGACAGGAACACGGAGACGCAGAGCAGCGCTATGAGCATCAGGGTGGCGGCGAGCATCGTCGCAGAGCGGCGTGGCATGCCACGACAGTACGGGACCAGCGCTTGCCGCCGCCCGCCGGGCTAGGAAGAAGGGGAGCTGTCCGTGCCACCGCCATCGGCCCGCTGGCCGGCGGTGCTGCGCTCCATCGCGGCCAGGAACCGCTGGTGCTCGGCGAGTGAGGCGCCGTCACCGACCGCCCTGCGCGGTCGTGCGGCCCAGGACGCCCAGAGGACGGCGATCACGCCCGCCGCGACGGGGATCCCCAACCAGGCCAGTGCTCCCATGTCCGGTCCTCCGAATCCGTCGTGCCTATCAGCACATTAACCGCCCGGCGTGAGAACGGCCGTGGCGCCATCCGGGTTACGGCGAAGCGCAGACCGCCACCCCGTGGACGTATTCGTAGGACCGCCCCACCGCCGAACGGGTTCCCGGGCGGACAGGCTCGCGGCACTAGCAGGAACCGGCGCCGACCCACTCCTCCTCGCCGTCGGTGAAGACCTGGTGCTTCCAGATCGGCACCTCGTGCTTGAGGTCGTCGATCAGCTTGCGCGCCGCGGCGAACGCCTCGCCGCGGTGCGGGCAGGAGACCGCGACGATGACGGCGGCGTCGGTGATGTCCAGCCGGCCGATCCGGTGCACGGCGGCCAGCGCCCGGACCGGGTAGTCGGCCACCACCTTCTCGGCGACCCGGCGCATCTCCTGCTCGGCGCTCGGGTGGCAGCTGTACTCCAGGGCGGCCACCGACTTGCCGCCGTCGTGGTCGCGGACCGTACCGACGAAGATCGCGGTACCGCCGGCCGCGTCGTCGCCGACCGCCGCGTAGACCTCGTCGAGCGAGAGCGGGGTGTCGCGGATCGCGAGCAGACGGATGGGGTCGTGGTTATCGGACATGCTCCCCATGATCCGTCATCCCCGGCGGGCGGCGGCAATTGTCGGGTCGTCCAAGCCGGCCCGGCTCCCCGTCGCGGCCTCGCCCGGCCCGCTACTGGCGGACCCGCTCAGATCCGGCGGCGCTTGCGGGCCCGGCGCACCAGCGCCGCGGTGCCCACCAGGGCTACCGTCGCACCCGCCGCGCCCAGGCTGGTGGCGGCCTCCTTGCCGCCGAGGCGCCGGCCGGCCACCGCGTGCTTGCCGGCGACCTGCGCCAGCAGTTCGGCCAGCACCTCCTCGTTGCTGTACCTGGGCCGCCAGCCGGCCTCGTGCAGCCGGCTGCCGGAGACCACCCACGGGTACATCGTGTAGGCCAGGTCCCCGGCCGGGGCCGGGGTGAGGCCGAGCCGGTGCAGGCGGGCGGCGGTGCCCAGGGCCAGCGAGGCGGGCAGTTCCATCCGGCGGATCCCGGAGAGCTCCTCGACCTCCTCCTGCTCCAGCCAGCCGTCGCAGCCGACCGTCACCTCGCCCTCGACCAGCCCGAGCGCCGCGTACTCCAGCGCGCCGGCCAGGTCGTCGACATGGCAGAACTGCCAGCAGGGCCGCGAGCCGGCCACCACCAGCAGCCGGGGCGCCTCGAAGTGCCGGGTCAGCACGGTGTCCACGCCGGGACCGACCACCACGGCCGGGCGCAGCACGGTGACCTGCAGCCCGGGATGCGCCCGCGGCGCCCGGTGGGCGAGGCGCTCGATCTCCAGCAGGTCGCCGACCAGGCTGGCCTCCTCGGTGGCCCGCAGCTCGGAATCCTCGGCCAGCGGCACCTCGTTGTCCGCCAGCGCGCCGTAGACCATCGCGGAGGTGCAGAGCACCACCCGGTGCACACCGGCGGCCGCGGCGGCGGTCAGCACGGTCTGCGCGCCCCGAACGTTGTAGGCGCTGCGGGCCCGCGGGTCGGACTCCATGTTCAGGTCCATCGCCAGGTGCACCACCACGTCCACCCCGCGCAGCCGCTCGGCCACCGCCGGGTCCCGTACGTCCAGCACCCGCCACTGCACCCCGGCCGCCTCACCGCGCCGATCGTCGATCGCGAGCACCTTGCGCACCCCGGGCGAGCCGGTCAGGCGGGCGGTGACCCGCTCGCCCAGCACGCCGGCGGCGCCGGTGACGGCCACGGTGAGCGGTCGGCCGCCGTAGGCTGGGGACGCGGACGCAGGCGCCACCTGCGCCTGCTCGCCTCCGGTCAGCCCAGAGCGAACGTCCGAAGGCGGGGAACTCACCGGCCATCCTCCACGGTTAGCTTATGTGCGTACGTACGAGTGTCACGTACGGTCCATCCTGCCCGAGGAGAGGGCCTGGCGGTGCACCCGGCGCGGGCGAGCCCGCCGTCCGCTCCGCGAGTTGTCCGACCACCTGCTCGAACCCGCTACTCCCACTTGCTTTCCCGCCACACCACCCAGCGCGTGACGGCCGACCAGATCGAGGACCCCGTGAGCGACCTCCCCTTCGGATTCGGTGTCCCGCCCGAGGAGCCCGAGGAGGGCAAGGACCAGGGCGGCGACGGCAACAAGGACGACCAGGCGAAGTCCGGTGCGTCCGGTGACCAGCCCGGGCAGCCGGAGCCCTTCGGCTTCGGCGGCAACCCGTTCGGCGCGTTGTTCGGCATGGGCGGGGCCGGCGGCCCGGCCGGCGGCGCGGGTGACAACCCGTTCGCCGCGATGATGGGCGGGCTCAACCCGAACGACCTCGGTGCCGCCTTCCAGCAGCTCGGCCAGATGCTCTCCTTCGACGGCGGCCCCGTGAACTGGCAGCTGGCCAAGGACATCGCCCGGCAGACCGTGGTGGCCGAGCCGGTCGAGGGTAAGCAGAAGGACCGGTCGGTGAGCGCCGCCGAGCGCTCGGCCGTCGAGGAGGCGGTCCGGCTGGCCGAGCTGTGGCTGGACTCGGCCACCGAGTTCCCGTCCTCCTCCGCCCGCGCGGTGGCCTGGAGCCGGGCCGAGTGGATCGAGGCCACCCTGCCGGTCTGGCAGGAGCTGGTCGACCCGGTCGCCGAGCGGGTCGGCAACGCCATGGGCGGCGTGCTGCCCGAGGAGATGCAGGCGATGGCCGGGCCGCTGATGGGCGTGGTGCGCTCGATGGGCGGGGCCATGTTCGGCACCCAGATCGGGCAGGCGCTGGGCGCGCTGGCCGCCGAGGTGCTCGGCTCCACCGACGTCGGCCTGCCGCTCGCACCGGCCGGCAAGGCCGCGCTGCTGCCGCAGAACATCGCCGAGTTCGGCGAGGGCCTGAACGTGCCGGCCGAGGAGGTGCGGCTCTACCTGGCCCTGCGCGAGGCCGCCCACCAGCGGCTCTTCGCCCATGTGCCGTGGCTGCGGGCGCACCTGTTCGGCGCCGTCGAGGCCTACGCCCGGGGGATCAAGGTCGACACCTCCCGGATGGAGGAGCTGATGGGCCGGCTCGACCTGGAGAACCCCGAGGCGATGCAGGACGCGCTGGCCGGCGGCCTGCTGCAGCCCGAGGACACCCCCGAGCAGAAGGCCGCGCTGGCCCGCCTGGAGACGGCGCTCGCGCTGGTCGAGGGCTGGGTCGACGCGGTGGTGCACGCCGCCGCCGAGCCGCACCTGCCGCAGTCCTCCGCGCTGCGCGAGACGCTGCGCCGCCGCCGGGCCACCGGTGGCCCCGCCGAGCAGACCTTCGCCACCCTGGTCGGCCTCGAGCTGCGGCCGCGCCGGCTGCGCGACGCCTCCCGGCTGTGGGCCTCGCTGGCCGACGCGCGCGGCATCGAGGGTCGCGACGGGCTCTGGCAGCACCCCGACATGCTGCCCACCGCGAGCGACCTCGACGACCCGGACGGCTTCGTGCACCCCGGCGGCACCGAGATCGCCGAGGGCGGTCTGGACTTCGACGCGATCGACAAGCTGCTCGGCGAGGCCGCGGCCGATCGGGGCGGGAAGCGCGCGACGCAGGACGAAGAGGGCGCGCCGGGCAAGCCGGACACCCAGGACGGCTCTGGCGGGCAGGCCGAGCAGAAGGACGAGCAGAAGGACGAGCCCGAGGCATGATCCACGCCGACGCCGTCCGGGTACTGAACGCCTGGACGCCCGAGGAGGCCGGCCAGCAGCAGCTGCGCCACGACTACCTGGCCCACCTGGCCGAGCACCCGGACGGCCTGTGGCGCTCCTGCCGGCCCGCGCACATCACGGCCAGCGCACTGGTGGTGGACCCGGCCGCCGGGCGGGTGCTGCTCACCCTGCACCCCAAGGTCGGGCTCTGGCTGCAGATGGGCGGCCACTGCGAGCCCGGCGACGAGACGCTCGCGGCGGCGGCGCTGCGCGAGGCCACCGAGGAGTCGGGGATCGCGGGGCTGCGGCTGCTGGCGGTCGGCGGGGCGGCGGAGCCGGCGCCGGTGCTGCTGGACAGCCACCAGGTGCGCTGCGCCGGCAAGGACCAGCCGGAGAACACCCACCTGGACGTGCAGTTCCTGGCGCTGGCCCCGGCGGGCGCACAGGAGGAGATCAGCGAGGAGTCACTCGACCTTCGCTGGTTCGGGTTCGACGCGCTGCCCGAGTTGACGGACGCCTCGCTGCGGCGGCTGGTGCAGCTGGGGCGCAAGCTGGTCGGCTGAGACCGACCGGTCCGATCCACTGGGCGTTCTGACGCTGCCTCAGCCGCCTCAGCCGCAGACCTCGCCCGGTTCGGCCGGCGCCTCGGGCGCGCCGGCCGACCGTGCGCCCGGGACGTGCGGCAGCCGGGCGGCGCCGGCCACGCCCTCCAGGTAGCCGCGGGCGCGCTCGGTGCGCGGGTAGGCCTCCAGCAGCGCCCAGAACCGGGAGCCGTGGTCCGGGACGAGCAGATGCGCCAGTTCGTGCAGCAGCACGTAGTCCAGCACGTACTCGGGCATGCCCTGGAGGCGGTGGGAGAGCCTGATGGTGCGTTCACTGGGGGTGCAGGAGCCCCAGCGGGAGTTCTGGTTGGTGACCCAGCGGACCTGGTCGGGGCGGGCCCGGCCGTCGAGGTACGCGGTGGAGAGGCGGGCGGCCCGCTCGGCCAGCGCGTCGTCGCCGAGCGTGCGGCGGCTCTCCTGGGCGGCCAGCTTGTCGAGCATCTGGCGCACCCAGCGCTGCTCCTCGGCTGACGACATCCGGGCCGGGATCAGCACGATCGTGCGATCGCCCTCGCGATAGGCGGAGACCGTGCGGCTGCGGCGGGCACTGCGGCGGACCTCGACCGGACCGTGCTGGGGGTGGGCGCCGGTGGTCGGTGCGCCCGGGCCCGGCGCTGATGCCGGTGCCGATGGGGCCGGTGCTGCTAGGCCTGGTGCTGCTAGGCCTGGTACTGGCGGGCTCTGCCCTGCCGACGCGCCCTGCCCTGCCGGCCGCCCGCGCGTACCAGGCGTCGCGACTCCCGACCCGGCCGCTGCACGGGCACGCCGAGGCGACGCCGAGGGCTGGGAGTCCCGTTCGGCTGCCATGGCACACGACGTTACCCGCTGGCACTGACAGAAGTCCGCTGCCCCGGCCGAATTGTTTTCAACAACGGTCGGGTGTGGACGGCGGCTGGTCGACGCCGGGCTGACGAGAAGGATGAACGTCTTGAACACTCATCAGTTGTTCTCCACTGCCTGTGGATAACCGGCTTGGCGAATTCCCGCAGCTGGGGCAGGCTTTGATCACCTGAAGCGACCGAGTGGTTTCGCTCGGACACCGGGAGAGGAGGTCGCCATGCGTCCGATGCTCAAGTCCGCGTTGTCCCGGACCTGGCGGGACAAGCAGACCCTGCAGTTCGGCACCGAGCCCGAGCGGGCCCACGTGGTGGACCAGGCCGATGAGCGGTTCTGCGCCTTTCTCGACCTGCTCGACGGCGAACGGGACGGCCCGGCCGTGGCGGCGGCGGCCGAGGGCCTGGGGCTGGCCCCCGGGTACGTCACGCAGGCGCTGCGCTCGCTGACCGAGACGGGCCTGCTGGACGACGCGGCAGCGGTGGAGCAGGCGCTGGCCGAACTACCGCCCAGCCGCCGGGAGCTGCTCGGCCCCGATCTCGCCTCGCTCTCGTTGCTCCATCCCCGCCCCGGCGGCGGCGCCCAGGTGCTGGCCAGGCGGACCGGGCTGCGGGTGGAGGTGCGCGGTGCCGGGCGGGTCGGCACGGCCGTGGCGGCGGTGCTGGCGGCCGGCGGGGTGGGCGAGGTGCGGGTGGTGGACCAGGGACGGGTGCTGCCCGGGGACTGCGCACCCGGCGGTATCCCGGCCCAGGAGGTCGGGCGGACCAGGGCGGCGGCGGCCCGCGAGGCGGTGCGGCGCGCGGGCGGCCTCCCCGGCCAGGCCACGGCGGCGTCCCGGTCCGCGCGGACCGAGCCCGCCGGCCGCCCGCCCGATCTGGTGGTGCTCGCCCCACGGGACGGCAGCGGCGCCTACGCGGGAGATGCCGTCGAGGCACACACCCTGATGCAGGCGGGCACCCCGCACCTCTATCTCGGGGTGATCGAGCACCTGGGTGTAGTCGGGCCGCTGGTGCTGCCCGGTGCCTCGGCCTGCGGTCGCTGCCTCGGGCTGGCCCGCACCGACCGGGACGCGGCCTGGCCCCGGGTGCTCGCCCAACTCTCCGCCACGGGTCCGGCCCAGCCACGCGAGGTGGCTTGCGACGGCGCGGTGGCCGCGGCGGTGGCGGGTCTGGCCGGCCTGCACGCGCTGCTGCTGCTCGACGGGGTGCGGCCGCCGAGCGTGGACGGCTGGTGCGAGGTCTCCGCCCTGGACGGCATGGTGCGCCGGCTCCGGCTGCCGCCGCACACCGAGTGCGGCTGTTTCTGGCGCTGACCGGCCGGCGCCCACCGGCAGCCGTCGACGCCCGTCCCCGGGACGCCGAAGACCCACGGCACGGGCCCCGGCCGGGTCTTGGGGAGGAACGGGCACAATGGCACCGTGACCACCGTCCCTCAGCCGCCGCAGCCGCGGCAGCTGTCGGCGCACGTTCGATTGGGAGGCCCCGGTGAGCGATCTTCCGCGCAAGGCTGTGACCCGCACGGCAAGGCTCGCCGCCCTGCCGTTGGGGATAGCGGGCCGGGCCACCCTGGGGCTGGGCAAGCGGATCGGCGGCCGGTCGGCCGAGGTCGTCACCGCCGAGCTCCAGCAGGCCACCGCCGACCAGCTCTTCAAGGTCCTCGGTGAGCTGAAGGGCGGCGCGATGAAGTTCGGGCAGGTCCTCTCGGTCTTCGAGGCGGCCCTGCCGGAGGAGGTGGCCGGGCCCTACCGGGCCGCCCTGACCAAGCTTCAGGACGCGGCTCCGCCGATGCCGGCCGCCAGCGTGCACACCGCGCTGGCCGAGCGGCTCGGGCGGGACTGGCGGGCCAACTTCCGTACTTTCGACGACCGTCCGGCCGCCGCGGCCTCGATCGGCCAGGTGCACCGGGCCGTCTGGCAGGACGGGCGGCGGGTCGCGGTCAAGGTCCAGTACCCCGGCGCCGGCGACGCCCTGCTCTCCGACCTCGCCCAACTCAGCAGGGTGGCCTGGCTGCTCGGGCCGCTGATCCCCGGTCTGGACATCAAGCCGCTGATCACCGAGCTGCGCAGCCGGGTCGCCGAGGAGCTCGACTACGCGCTGGAGGCCGAGGCCCAGCAGGTGCACGCCGAGGAGTTCGCCGAGGATCCGGACATCACGGTGCCGGCCGTGGTCGCCCAGGCCGACCAGGTGCTGGTGACCGAGTGGCTGGACGGCACCCCGCTGGCCGAGGTGATCACCGGCGGTACCAAGGCCGAGCGCGACCGGGCCGGGCACCTGCTGGCCCGGTTCCTGTTCGCCGGCCCGGCCCGGACCGGGCTGCTGCACGCCGACCCGCACCCGGGCAACTTCCGCCTGCTGAAGGACGACGGCCCGGCGAGCGGCTGGCGGCTCGGGGTGATGGACTTCGGCACCGTCGACCGGCTGCCCGGCGGGCTGCCCGCGCCGATCGGCGACTCGTTGCGGATGGCGCTGGCCGGGGACGCGGTCGGGGTGCTGGACATGCTGCGGGCCGAGGGCTTCGTGAAGCCGAACATCGAGCTCGACCCGGACGCCGTGCTGGACTACCTGCGCCCGATCATCGAGCCGGCCGCGGTGGACGACTTCCACTTCACCCGGGCCTGGATGCGCTCCCAGGCGGCCCGGATCGCCGATCCCCGCTCCCCCGCGTACAACCTGGGCAAGCAGCTCAACCTGCCGCCGGACTACCTGCTGATCCACCGGGTCACCCTGAGCACCATCGGCGTGCTCTGCCAGTTGGGCGCCCAGGCCCCGTTCCGCAACGAGATGCTCGCCTGGCTCCCCGGCTTCGCCGAGATTTGAGCCGCCGGCCGAACCGCGCACGACCGTGCCCGGCCCCCGCTGTGCGGGGGCCGGGCACGGTTGTGTCAAGGAGCCGTCGGTACCGGTGCTGACCGCAGGTCAGAGCACCGCCGCGGCCAGGGCCTTGCGGGCCCGCAGCGAGGCGCGCTCGGCCTTGCGCCGCAGCCGGAAGGCGCGGACCAAGCGTTGGTCCTCAGCCTCCTGGAGGCGTTCTTGCATATGGGCACGGGCCAGGTTTTCGTGCATGAGATGCATCTCAAGGGTCCTGTTCTGGATGGAGAGTTCAGTGGTCTGGTCGGCGCGGGCGCTGGGCCCTGCGGTGATCGCCATGTCGTGGTCCTGCTCGTGGTGCGTGGTCGGGTAGGGGGTCTGTACCGCGGCATCAGCCTGGGCAAGGGCGATGCGGACGGAGTGGCGCAGTGCGCCGTCCGCCGGGGGGCATTCCCGGTGGACTGTCGCTGCTCGGTGCGCCGGGTTCACGCCATGACCTCGGTCTTGCGCGGGCGGCCACGCGGCCGCTTGCGGGCCACCACGACACCCTGGACGAACAGCTCGCCACCCCAGACACCCCACGGCTCGCGGCGGTCGAGGGCGCCGGCCAGGCAGGCCTCCTTGACCGGGCAGGTGCCGCAGAGGGACTTCGCGTACTCGACGTCAGCGGGCGTCTCGGCGAAGAAGACCTCGGGGTCGAACGAACGGCAGGGGATGGGAGCGCCGAGAGTCTCGGCGTCGTCGAGCGCGGTGATCTGCATGAGAGAGCCTTCCGGAGGAGGGAATGGAGCGGGCGCGGCCTGGGTCGGCGTTGTCAGCGGTACGGACGGGAGGGGCGGTGTGATGACCGTGGACACTGTTTGCGTCTTCCTCGTCTTGGTTGTGGTTCCGGTCCAGCCGACTGGTCGGGCTGGACCGGAGGCCCCGAGGGGCCTGGTGGTCTGTCGTACCGGAGAAAACAGAAGGGCCGCGGATCCCGGTATACGGGTTCCGCGGCCCTGGAGTGCCGACCTGAGGGTTCCTCAGGTTCGCTCTCTCCAGGGTTCAGGCCCGCGGAAGGCCCGGATCCGGATGGCCTCGGCGCCGATAAAGGCGGCCTTGGCCTGGTTGATCAGCTGCTCGTCCTGCTTCTGGGCGGCTCCGGCACCGACGGCCAGCAGATAGGCGCCATGCTTGGCCGCCGCTTCCACTGCCTTCGGTGCCTCGGTCGGTCGCTCATCGCGCATCACAGGCGAAGAGTCGAAGGCGACCTGGGCCCAGCCGAGGGACAGACCGTTCTCGACAGCCGTCCCCGTGGTGCTACCGGAGAGCACACTGGTGCGCAGGGCACCGGTGGTACCGGTCGCGACGACACGGGTGGAGTCGAGACCCAGACCGCCGCGAACACCCGACAGCGAGACACCGTCGACGGGGGCACCGGTGGTGCGGGCACCCGGGACGGAGAGACGCGAGCAAGCGGAAACAGCGGCCTGGCCAGTCAGTTCGGCGCTCATCTGGATCTTCACTGTCTTCGCCTCCTCTCGGCGTCTCGCGGTGCCCAGTCTCCCGGGCTCCGGTGTTCGGATATTCGGTCGGTCCTACTGTCCTGCGGCGAAGCTGCCCTGCCGCGAGGCAGGGGTGAAGCAGGTCATGCGGTGGTACGCAGGGGTAAGCCGGTCCAGGAGAGCTCCCGATCGGCTTCGCGGTCTCGTCCCCTTGACCGCTCCGGCAGGCTATTGCGCTTCATGCACAGCGCGCAAACTATTTTTCCGGCGAGTTTCGGGACTGCTCCCCGGGCCCTTCGGACGGCTCCCCCGGCGGCTCCTGCCGAGCCTGCTCCGCGTCATCCGCGGCGAGGTCGCCGACGGCTTCACCCGAGAGGTCGTCCGCCTCGGCGGCCTGCTCCTCATCGGGGTCTTCCCCCGCGCACAACGAGAGCACAGCGGCCCCGTACTTGTCCAGCTTCATGGCACCGACTCCGGAGATCAGGCTCAGCTCTCCGGTGCTGGTGGGGGCGTCCTCGGCGATCGCCATCAGGGTCGCGTCGGTGAAGACCACATAGGCCGGCACCGCTTGCTCCTTGGCCCGCTTGGAGCGCCACTCGCGCAGCCGCTCGTAGAGGCCCTCGTCCATCGTGGAGGGGCAGCCCTCGCAGCGGCGGAGCTTGCGCTCCACCGCCTCGGTCAGGGTGCGCCCGCAGACCCGGCACTTGACCGGCCCGCGCGGCGCTCGGCGCCCCGCCGAGCGCTCCGCCCCGCCCTCCACACCACCGCGACCGCCGGGTGAGCGCCCGGCGCCCGCGGCCGAGCCAGGGCGCAGTCCGTCCAGGAACCGGCTCGGTTTGCGGCTGGCCCGGCCGCCGGGCGAACGCGACAGCGCCCAGGAGAGCGAGAGGTGCTCGCGCGCCCTGGTCACCCCGACGTACAGCAGCCGGCGTTCCTCCTCCAGTTGCTCGTCGGTCTTGGCGTAGATGATCGGCAGGGTGCCCTCGGTCAGGCCGACCAGGAAGACGGCGTCCCACTCCAGGCCCTTGGCGGCGTGCAGCGAGGCGAGGGTGACCCCCTCCACCGCGGGGGCGTGCTGGGCGGCGGCCCGGGCGTCCAGCTCGGCCACGTAGGCGGCCAGGTCGGCCGGCTCGCCGGCGGCCAGCCGGGCCGTCTCGAACTCCTCGGCGAGGCGGACCAGGGCGGCCAGCGACTCCCACCGCTCGCGCACCGCGCCGGAGCCTGCCGGAGCGGTGGCGGTGAAGCCGCGGGTGGCCAGCACGGCGCGGACCTGGGCGGCGAGGTCGGGCGCGTCGGCGGTCAGCGGATCGTTGCCGGCCCGGGCCGCGCCGCGCAGCAGCAGCCCCGCCTCGCGCACCTCGGGCCGCTCGAAGAACCGCTCGGCACCCTTGAGCTGGTAGGACAGGCCGAGGTCGGCCAGTGCCTGCTCGTAGACCTCGGACTGGCCGTTGGTCCGGAACAGCACCGCGATCTCGCTGGCCCGCACCCCCTGGGCGAGCAGCTCCTTGATCCGGTGCGCGGTGCTCTCCGCCTCGGTGGGCTCGTCCGCGTACTCGGTGTAGACCGGCTCGGGCCCGGCCGGGCGCTGCGAGACGAGCTCCAGGCGGTGCCGGGCGGCCGCGCCACGGGCCTGCGCGAGCAGCCCGTTGGCCAGGTGCACCACCTGCGGGGTGGAGCGGTAGTCGCGGACCAGCTTCACCATGGTGGCGTCGGGGTGCTTGACCCGGAAGTTCAGCAGGTAGTCGGGGGTGGCACCGGTGAAGGAGTAGATGGTCTGGCTGGCGTCGCCGACCACGCAGAGACTGGCGCCCGCACCGCCGCCGGTCCACTGGTCGAGCAGCCGCTGCTGGAGCGGCGAGACGTCCTGGTACTCGTCCACGGTGAAGTGCCGGTACTGGGCGCGAACCCGCTCGGCGATCTCCGGGCGGTCCTCCAGGATGGCGGCGGTCAGCAGCAGCACGTCCTCGAAGTCGATGACGTTGCGGTCGCGCTTGGCCTGCTCGTAGGTCGCGTAGACCCGGGCGATCTCGGCCGGGTCTCGGGGCGCGTCCCGGCCCGCCTTGACCACCGCGACCGGGTAGTCGTCCGGCACGATCTGGGTCACCTTGGCCCACTCGATCTCGCCGGTCAGGTCGCGCAGCTCGGTGCGCTGCACCCGCAGGCCGCTGCGCCCGGCGGCCTCGGCGACCAGCTGGACCTTGCGCTCCAGCAGCCGCGGCACCTCGCCTCCCACGGCGCGGGGCCAGAAGTACTGCAGCTGGCGCAGCGCGGCGGAGTGGAAGGTGCGGGCCTGCACGCCGTCGGCACCGAGCTGGCGCAGCCGGCCGCGCATCTCGCCGGCCGCCCGCGCGGTGAAGGTGACGGCCAGCACCTGCTGCGGCTGGAAGACGCCGCTGCGCACCCCGTAGGCGATCCGGTGGGTGATCGCCCTGGTCTTGCCGGTCCCGGCGCCCGCGAGCACGCAGACAGGTCCGTGCAGCGCGGTGGCGACGGCACGCTGCTCCGGGTCGAGCCCGGCCAGCACGGCGTCCGGGTCGGCCGGGCGGACGCCGTAGCCGCCGGGGCCGCCCTGGGAGTCGATCGACAGCTCTTCCTGCATGGGCTCCATCCTCTCAGCCCGGCGGGCCGACCGGCCCGGTCCGGACATCCTGACAGGAATCGCCGACAACCCGCCCCGAGTTGTCCACAGGCCCGGTACGACGATCGGCCCGCGCTTGCGGCGGAGCCCGCACACCCGCCGGAATGGACCCGGCCTCGCGTACGTTGTGCAGCGCGAGACCCACCCTTGGCGAACCACCCGCGACGAAGGAGCCCTTTCGATGTCCGGCAGCGTGACGATGTACAGCACGACCTGGTGCGGATACTGCCAGCGGCTGAAGAGCCAGCTCACCCGTGAGGGCATCGGCTACGACGAGATCAACATCGAGCAGGACCCGCAGTCCGCGCAGTTCGTCGAGTCGGTCAACGACGGCAACCAGACCGTCCCGACCGTCCTGGTCGTCTCCGCCAGCGGCGAGCGCACGGTGATGACCAACCCGAGCCTGCGTCAGGTTCAGGCCGCGCTGGCCGTCTGACCCGCGTTCGGTCCAGGCGGGTCCGGTGGCGGTCAGCCGCACCGGGCCCGCCGCTTCTCCACCGTGCGATGCGTCAAGATCATGACGCGGGCGTCATACCTGCCGGATCAGGGACGCTGACGTGCCGTCAGCTCGCCGAGCCCGTAGACCAGCCGGCAGCGGTCGGCCGAGTACCGGGTCTCGATCACCCGCACCGGGCCGCGCCGGTCGTAGGTGACCCGGGTCTGCACCAGCAGCGGGATGCCGGGGCCGCCCTGGAACCACTGCGCCTCCTCTGGGCCCGGCATCCGGGCGACCACCTGGTCCACCGCGCCGATCTCGAGGCGCCCGAGCGCCGCCAGCACCGCCTCGTCCCCGCCCGGGACCGGATCGGGCTCCATCAGTGCGGTACCGGCCGCGACCCCGGCCCGGTAGTGGCTCTCCTCGATCGAGTAGGGCTCGCGGTCCATCAGCCGCAGCTGCCGGCGGACCACCACCGCCTCCCCGGGCCGCAGGCCGAGCCGCTCGGCCACGTCCACCCGCGCCCGCACGATCAGCATCTCGAACTCGGCCGTCAGCGCCCGACCCGCCGCGTCGGCCTCGGCGTTGTAGACCTCGCTGGGCGCGGCCAGACCGTCCCGCTGGGCGGGCAGCACCGGTTCACCGGCCGCGGCGCCGGTGCACCGGGCCAACGGCGGGCCGAAGGCGCGGTGGTCCAGCACCGGGTGCTCGCGCAGGAAGGTGCCCTTGCCCTGGAGGCGCACCAGCCGCCCCTCGTTGACCAGCACGTCGACCGCCAGCCGGACGGTGTTGCGGGCCACGCCGTACTGCTGCTCCAGTTCGGACTCCACGGGCAGGGCGGTGTCGCCGGGCCACTCTCCGGCGGCGATCCGGCGGCGCAGGTCGGCGGCCAGTCGTTGGTACTTGGGGGACGGAACGCTTCCACTGGAGATGGTCACTCTGGAAATGTAGCGATTCCACCCAGACCGTCTCAGCCAAACCGACCATAATGGGCCATGATTGCCCGGCCGGAAATTGGTCCGTGAGCCCACACAAGGTCGCTGACCTGCTATTTTGTCGGACCTGATGGCCGATCAGAGCAGTTGATGGCAGAGCTTGGCAAAGGGGGGCGTGGATTAATTTCCGCGCGCCCCCCTTGCTATTTCCGCTACCAGCGCGCCGTACTCGGCACCGGGCCGCCGTACCAGCGCTCGATCAGATGCCGGGCGATCGAGATCCCCGACGGCGGCAGGATCTCCCCGGACTCGATCCCGGCCCGCAGATCCTCGCGGGAGAACCAGCGCGCCTCGGCCAGTTCCTCCCCGTCCACGGTGATCTCGGTGCCACCGGGCTCGGCCCGGCCGACGAAGCCCAGCATCAGGCTGGCCGGGAACGGCCAGGGCTGGCTGGCCACGTAGCCGACCTCGCCGACCCGCACCCCGGCCTCCTCGAAGACCTCGCGGGCCACCGCCTGCTCGATCGACTCGCCCGGCTCGACGAACCCGGCCAGGGTGGACCAGCGGCCCTCCGGCCAGAGCGCCTGACGACCCAGCAGGCAGCGGTCCTGCTCGTCGGTGATCATCATGATCACCGCCGGGTCGGTGCGCGGGTAGTGCTCGGCCGCGCAGGAGGTGCAGCGGCGCAGGTGGCCCGCGCCCGCCTTCTCGGTCGGGTGCCCGCAGCGCGAGCAGAAGCTGTGCAGCCGGTGCCAGTGCTCCAGCGCCACCGCGTGCACCAGCAGGCCCGCGTCGCGGTCCGAGAGGCTGCCGCCGACCTCGCGCAGCCCGGCCGGCCGGGCGTCGCCGTCCAGCCGCCCGGGCAGCGTCTCGCCGGCCAGCGCGAAGTACGAGACGCCGTCGTCGTCGGTGCCGAGGAAGTACCGGTCACCGGTCTGCGACGCCTCGAAGGAGGGCAGCAGGACCAGCTCGGAGCCGTGGTCGGTGTCCACCACGAAGGCCTCGCCACCGGAGATCGGCAGCACCTTGGTGCTCGGGTGGCTCCAGGCGGCGGCCAGCCAGGGCTCGTCCAGCCGATGCTGCGCGGCCCGGTCGACCCCCGCCCGGGCGAGCGCGAGCCGGGGCGGTGTTTCGGTGTCAGGCAAGGTGCTCATTGGTCGGTCCGTCCCCGATCACAGATCATCAGTGGTCCCCGGCCACCGGCCGGTAGTTCTCGGCCAGGTCGCCCCAGAGGTAGGCGGCGGCCTCCACGCCCTTGCGCAGCAGGTCCAGCTCGACCTTCTCGTTCACCGAGTGCCAGCCGTCGGAGGGCACCGAGATGCCCAGGAAGAGCACCGGCGCCCCGAGCACGTCCTGGAGGTCGGCGGCGGGCCCGGAACCACCCTCGCGGGTGAAGAGGATCTCCTGTTCGAAGGCCCGCTCCATCGCCCGCACGGTGGACCGCAGCGCGGGGTGGTCCAGCGGGGTCAGGCAGGGGCGGGTGGCCGCGCGGAAGGTGATCTCGTGCCGGATGCCGGCCGGCAGCTGTCCGGCCACCCAGTCGGCGATGGACCGCTCCACCTTCTCGGTGTCCTGCCCGGCCACCAGCCGGAAGGAGATCTTCAGGTGCGCCTGGGCCGGCACGATGGTCTTGCTGCCGGGGCCGGTGTAGCCGCCCCAGATCCCGTTGACCTCGGCGGTCGGCCGGGCCCAGACCCGCTCCAGGGTCGAGTAGCCGGCCTCGCCCTGGGTGCCGTGCGACTTGGCGGTCGCCAGCCAGGCCGACTCGTCGAACGGCAGCTTGGCGAAGAGTTCGCGCTCCCGTTCGGTCAGCTCGATCACACCGTCGTAGAAGCCGGGCACCGCGACCCGGCGGTCGCCGTCGTGCAGCGCGGCGGCCAGCTCGGCCGCGGTGGTCGCCGGGTTGGGCACGGCGCCGCCGAACGAGCCGGAGTGGATGTCGCTGTCCGGGCCGAACAGGTCGATCTGGCAGTCGGCCTTGCCGCGCATCCCGGTGCAGACGGTGGGGGTGGTCTCGCTCCACATCCCGGTGTCCGAGACGAAGACCAGGTCGGCGGCGAGCCGGTCGGCCTCCCGGCGCAGCAGGGCGCCGAAGTTCGGCGAGCCGGACTCCTCCTCGCCCTCGATCAGCAGCTTGAGGTTGACGGCCGGCGCGGTCCGCCCGGTGGCGGCCAGGTGGGCGCGCAGGCCCAGGGTGTGGAAGAACACCTGGCCCTTGTCGTCGGCCGCGCCCCGCGCGTACAGGCGGTTGCCGACCACCACCGGCTCGAACGGCTCGGTGTCCCAGCCGTCCGCCTTGGCGGCCGGCTGCACGTCGTGGTGACCGTAGAGCAGCACGGTCGGCGCGTCGGCCTCGCCCGCGGGCCACTCGGCGAAGACCGCCGGCAGCCCGTCGCTCTCCCAGACCTCCGCCACCGGGAACCCGGTCTCCCGCAGCTTCGCCGCCAGCCACTCGGCGGACCGGCGGACATCGCCCGCCCGCTCCGGGTCCGCCCCGACCGAGGGGATGCGGAGCCAGTCGGTGAGGTCCGCCAGGAAGGCGGCCTCGTGCTGATCGATGAAGGAACGGACGGCGCTGTCCGGGGTTTTCGTCATACGGACGACTTTAGTTCGCCCGACCGGCCGCGTGCCGCTGTGGTCCGCGAGGCGGACCACAGCGACGTGTAACCTCCGTCACCCCTCTCCCTAGGCCGCACGCCGCAGCAGGGTGATCCGCGAGCGGGTCAGCAGGGCGGCCAGCAGCACCGCCAGCAGCGGCAGGCCGACCAGGGTCAGCGCGATGCTCGTCCAGGGGAAGGCGATCACCGTGTGCGAGTGGTCCAGCGGCGAGGACGCCATCCCCTCGACCCGGCGCAGCGCCACCGCCGGCACCATCCCGCAGACCGTGCCGAGCACCGCGCCCATCGCCGCGATCACCCCGCACTGGAACCCGGAGAGCGTGCGCCGGATCCGCGGCGCCGCGCCGACCGCCGCCAGCGTGGTCAGGTCCTGCTGCGAGTCGGCGGAGGCCAGCCCGGTGGCGATGCCCGCCGCGCCGAGCGCCACCAGGACCGCGAAGCCGGTCAGGCCGAGCTCGATCAGCGTGTGCTGCGGCTGGTAGCCGCGCTCGACCCTGAGGTTCCAGCCGTTCCCCGCGACCGCCCCGGCCTCGGCCCGGGCGTGCTGCTCGGCGGCCGAGCTCGGCATCGCGGCCGGCAGCCAGACCGACCCGGCGTCGGTGGTGGCCAGCCCGAGGTGGGCGGCCGTCTGCGGGGTCATGAACATCCGCGCGGGCGCGTCGGGCAGCGGCGCCAAGGCCGCGTCCACCGTGATCTCGTGGCTCGGCGGCGTCGTCGAGTAGTCCCCGTTCTGGTAGGGCTCCTGGAGGCGGAGGAAGGCCTTGCCGTCCTGCAGCATCCGCGGTTGGAAGACCAGCACCCGGCCGTCGGCCGCCGCCTGCTCGGCAGCACTGTCGTGCAGGTCGAACAGGTTGTGCAGGACGGTGGCGTCGCCCACCACGACCGAGCCGAAGGCGCTGCCGTAGGGCAGTTCGTCCGCGCAGCGCGGATCGCTCTCGGCCTGCCGGTAGTCGTCCGGACCGTGGCTCCCGGCGTCGTCCAGCGGGCACCGCTGGGCGACGGCCGGCTCAGCCATCGACTGGCCGCAGTGGTCGGCGGCCTGGTCGCAGCCGGCCGGGTAGCTGATGGTCCCGATGTCGGCCCGCGGCCCCAGGGCCGGGATGGAGCGCTCAATGGCGGCCCGCTGGTCCGCGAAGACCGTCGAGCCGGCCTTGGCCCGGTAGAAGGCGAGGGTGACCGACTTGCTCGGTCCCGAGGGGTGGTAGGCCTGCCGGTTGGCCTCGTCGGAGCTCGTGGTGTAGATCCCGACCGCGACCGCTCCCGCGACCGCCGCCATCACGGCCGCCACCGCCGGTGCGGTCCGGCCGCGGTGGCGCACCGCGTCGCGCAGCGCCAGCCGGGGGCCCAGCGGCAGCCAGCGGCCCAGCTTGCCGAAGAGGCCGACCACCATCGGGGTGCACGCGACCATGCCCAGCTCGGCGAGCATCGAGCCGCCGAGCACGGCCGTGCTGCGGGTGCCCATGCCACGGGTCGCGCCGAGCAGCGCCAGTGCCGCTCCGCCGACCAGCATCAGCAGTCCGAGCAGGGTGAGCCGGCGCGACGGCGGCTTGATCCCGCCGCGGCCGGTGAGCGCGGCCACCACGTCCTGCCGGGAGGCCTGGACGGCCGGGACGACGGCCGCCAGCAGCCCGGTGACCAGGCCCATCGCGACGATGCCGAGCAGGTCGAGCGGCACCACCCGCAGCGACCCGAACCGCCGGCCGGCCAGCGGCTCGGTCCACGGCCGGGTGACCGCCACCAGCAGCACGGCCAGCAGCACCCCGATCACCGCCCCGGCGATGCCCAGCACCACCCCGCCGCCCAGCACCACCGCGCGCACCTGCGCCCGGTCACCGCCGGCGGCGGCCAGCAGGCCGAGTTGCCGCCGGGAGCGCCGGGCCCCGACGGCGAAGGCGGGGCCCGCGAGCAGCACGATCTCCAGCAGCGCCATGCCGGCGACGGTGACCAGCACCACCACGACGGTCTGGTTGAAGTAGCCGCCGTTCGGCGAGGCGTCCTGCTGGACGTAGTACGGCACCTGGGCACGGGCCGGCGGGTGCAGCACCACGCTGCGCGAGGTGGCCGCGAAGCCGTACCGGTTCAGCTCCTGGACCTTGGCCCAGTCGACGGTGGCACCGGCCGGCAGCCGGACCAGCCAGCTCGCGGGCGACCCGACGTCCGAACCGGTGTCCGAACCGGCCGCAGCCGGCTGCCCGCCGCTCAGCGCGCCCGGGCGGGCGATCAGGGCGGTGAGGGCGAGGTTGTCCGGGTTCTCGACCACACCGGTGATGGTGAACGGCGCGCCGCCCAGCGGCCGCAGCGTGGTGGTGTCGCCGAGCTTCAGCCCGGAGTCGTCCAGGAAGCGCTGGGTGGCGGCGATCTGGTGACCGTCCACCGGGGCCTGACCACGGATCAGGTTGAGCCGGCCGTGCCAGACGGGATCGGTCAGGTCGGCCTCGGTCGCCGTGGCCTGCAGTTGCCCCGCCACGCTGCCGGCCTGCACGTCCTGGCTGTCGGCCAGCGGCGTCAGCACCGAACCGGGCGGCAGCAGCTGGGCGGCCAGCACGGCCGGGTCGGTGTGCAGGCTGCGCTGCTGCTGCTCGGTGGGCTGCGGGCCGGGCGGCTCGTCGTTCTCGCCGGCGCTGGCGAACGGTGCCTGCATGATGGTGCCGCCGCGCAGGTGCGACTCCAGCAACAGGTCGGCGCGGCCCAGTTCGCGATCGGCCCGCTCGGCGGCGGTCAGGGTGCCGCTGTGGTAGACCACGTCGATGCCGGTCACGCCGAGCACCGGCAGCGCGATCATGGCCAGGACCAGCAGGCTGCGGCCCTTGGCTCGCAGGGCATCGCGGCGGGCGATCCGCAGCGCCACTCGCCAGGAGGTGAACTTCACGACGCCTCCGGCCGGTTGAGGCTGTTGGTGGCCGCCGTGATCAGCAGCGATTCGGCGCTGCGCCGGCCGGTCTCGTCGACCAGCCGGCCGTCGCGCAGGAAGACCACGCGGTCCGCCCAGGCGGCGTGGCGCGGTTCGTGGGTGACCATCATGGCGGCCGCCCCCGCGTCACAGCGCGCCCGCAGGACCGCCAGCACCGCCTCACCCGTGGTGGAGTCCAGCGCCCCGGTCGGCTCGTCCGCCAGCACCAGGCGGCGCTCCCCGATCAGTGCCCGGGCGATCGCCACCCGCTGCTGCTGGCCGCCCGACATGTCGTCGGGGAAACGATCCGCCAGCTCCCCGATCCCCACCTCGTCCAGTGCCGCCTGCGCCTCCCGGCGCGCCGCCCGGGTGGAGACCCCGTCCAACTCCCGCGGGAGCATGATGTTCTCCACCGCCGTCAACGCCGGGATCAGGTTGTAGTCCTGGAACACGTAGCCGATCGCCCGCCGCCGGACCTCCGCCAGCCGACGCCGCGACAGCTCACCCAGCGAACGCCCCTCCACCACCACCCGCCCCCCGCTGGGGCTGTCCAGGCCGCCCGCCAAGGTCAGCAGGGTCGACTTGCCCGACCCCGACGGCCCCATCACTGCGACGAACTCTCCTGGGTAGACCCGCAGGTCCACCTCGCGCAACGCGTGCACCTCCGCGGCGCCCTGCCCGTGCACCCGGCTCACCTGGTCCAGGTGGAGCACGGGTTCGGTGCGGTCCCGAAAGCCGGTGTCGATCAACGTTCCCCCAGTTGTTGCTTGGTGCGGCGCCGCCTGGGCGCCTCGGCGGCGGGGGCGGCAGCGGTCTGCCGCTCGCGGTGGTTGGCCAGCCGGGTCTCGCAGTGGTCCAGCCAGCGGATCTCGGCCTCGGCCTGGAAGATCAGCTGCTCGAGCACCAGCAGCCAGGCCAGTTCGGTCCCCTCGACCCCGCCGGCGGCCGCCTCGCCCGCCAGCGCCCGGGCCTTGAGCCGGGTGTAGTCCTGCAGCGCCTGGATGCTGTGCCGGCGCTGGGCCTGGACGACCCCGTGCACGTCCACCCCGGGCACGGTCACCGCCATCGCGAGCTTGATCGCCAGCTCGTCCCGGGGCGGGTTGGTCCGCGGCACCGGCGTGTCGAACCAGGCGCGCAGTTCCGTGCGTCCCTTCTCGGTGACGGCGTAGAAGAGGTGACCCTCCTCGTCCTCACCGTCGGGGACCACCAGGCCGTCGCGCTCCAGGCGACCGAGCGTGGTGTAGACCTGACCGACGTTCAACGGCCAGGTGGCACCGGTTCTGGCCTCGAACTCGGTGCGTAGCTGGTAGCCGTAACGGGGTCCCTGGTCGAGCAGGGCGAGCAGACCGTGTCTGATGGACATACCACGTATGTATACCCGGTATGCAGCGCAGTCTCAAGCTTCCGGCCTGCCTGGCGTACCGTCACCAGGTGTGAGCCCGCTTCGCATCGCCACCTTCAATCTGCTGCACGGCCAGCCGCTGGCCGCCGACGGCAGCCCGCTGCCCTACCCGGACCAGGCGGCCGACCCGCTCTTCGAGGCGATCGCCGCGCTGGACGCCGACGTGCTGGCGCTCCAGGAGGTGGACCGGTACCAGCAGCGGTCGGGCCTGAGCGACCAGAGCGCGGTGGCCGCCAAGGCGATGGGCGCCACCGACTGGCGGTTCGCGGCCGCACTGCACGGCAGGCCGGCACCGGTGGCCGGCTGGCTGCGCGAACCGGCGGTGCCGGGCCTGCGGGTCTACGGGCCCCAGGAGGTGGAGACCGCCACCGAGCTGCCCTCCTACGGCACCGCGCTGCTCACCCGGCTGCCGGTGCGGCACTGGCGGGCCCGGCGGTTCGCCCCCGCCCCGTTCGGACTGCCGCTGCGCGTGGCCGGGCGGCGCGGGCTCACGCCCGTGCCCGACGAGCCGCGGGCGGCGCTGGCGGCCGTCCTGGAGGGCGACCGCGGCCCGTTCACCGTGGTCGCCACCCACCTGTCCTTCGTGCCCGGTTGGAACATGGCCCAACTGGCCGGCATCCGCCGCTGGATCGCCGACCTGCCCCGCCCCTACCTGGTGCTCGGCGACTTCAATCTGGTCGGCCCGGTCCCGCGCACCGTGCTCGGCGGGGCCACCGCGCTGGACCGCACACCCGGCACCCGCCGGCGCCCGCGCGAGCCGCGCGCCCTGCGCCGCTCCCGCCCGCTGCCCGGTGCGCGGCGCCGCCCGGGCCGCGAGGGCTCGCCGCAGCTGCGCGGCTGGCACGACCTGGCCCGCACCCCCACCTACCCCTCGCACCGCCCGGCGGTGCAGTTCGATCACGTGCTGGCGGTGGGCGTGCCGCGCACGGCGGTGGGCACCGTGTCGGCGCCCCGGGTCGGGGTCTCGGACCACCGGCCGCTGCTGGTGGAGGTGGAGCTGTGATCCGTCGTCCCGACCCGGCCGAGAGGCCGAACTGACGCGAGCTCAGCCGGTCGAGCGGCCGCGACCCCTCGACCGCCGGCCGGACCGCGCTACTGGCGGGCCAGCCGGCCGTTCTGGTGCGGCAGTTGCTGCGGCCCGCCGTTGACCACCGGCTCGTACTGGAGCAGCAGCATCGCCGCGTCGTCCCCGAGCTGCCGCCCGACATGCCGCACCACGTCCGCGTGCAGCCGGTCCAGCACGTCCACCGGGCCGCCGGCCGCGCAGCCGGGCAGCCGCTCGGCCAGCGGGTAGAACCGGCCGGCCCGGTCCCGGGCCTCGATCACGCCGTCGGTGAAGAGCAGCACCCGGTCACCGGGCTCGAACGGCACCCGCTGGACCGGCGGCGCCACGTCGGCCGGGTCGAGCACGCCCAGCGGCGGCACCGTCTCCGCCAGCTCCAGCGCCCGCACCACGCCGTCGGCGCGCAGCAGCAGCGGAGCGGGGTGGCCGCAGTTGACGATCTCGGCGCTGCCGTCCGGGGCCACCCCGATCAGCACCAGGGTGACGAACTCCTCCTCCACCCCGGGGTGCTCGTGCTCGTGCAGCGCCCGGTCCAGGCTGACGGCCAGCCAGCCCGCCACCTTGTCCAGCGCCGGCTCCTGGTGCGCGGCCTCGCGGAAGGCGCCGAGCACGGCGGCGGCGGTCTCCACCGCGCTCAGGCCCTTGCCGCGCACGTCGCCGACCACCGCGCGCACCCCGTGCCGGGTGTTGACCACCTCGTAGAGGTCGCCGCCGATCCGGGCATGCGCTGCGGCGGCCGCGTAGTGCACGGCGGCCCGCACGCTGCCCACCCGGTCGGGCACCGAGCGCAGCAGCACCCGGCGGGCGATCTCGGCCACCAGCTGGGCGTCGGCCAGCGCCTGCTCCTGGCGGACCCGCAGCGTGGCACTGACCCAGCTGATCGCGGTGACCAGGGCGATCGCGAAGACCGTGGCGCTGTGCACCGACTCGCCGAGCACGTGGTTGTAGCCGGCCAGGGCGAAGGCGGCGAACTCGGCCAGCAGGCCGGTCAGGATCGGGTACCAGACCCGGCGGCTGACGATCGCCGCCAGCGCGGGCACGGCGGTGAGGGCCGGTTCGACCGTCACCTCGATGGTGCTGAAGTAGTCCAGGCAGACCACCAGCGCCATGCCGATGAACGGCAGGGCCAGTGCGGTCCTGGGCCAGGTGCCCGTCGGGCGGACGGTCGCCGGGCCTCGGGTCGGACCGGCGAACCGGTCTCGGAACCAACCGGTCGCGCTCGACTTCCCAGTGGCGCTCAACTTAGGTGTCTCCAGCAGAAGGCGCCCGGTGCTCGCTGAGCACCTGCGGCAATGACTGAGGGTGAGGGGCGGGGCCTGTCCGGCGGCCGAGCAGACGCGGGTGACCGGTTACCGACCCCACCATAGGCGCGAAACGTGCACGACGCATCGGTTTCGCGCGACTCCGTGACGAGATGGATGCTCTCTGTGACCTATTAGTCACTCTTCCCGACCAGAAGCGTTTCCAACGCATTCCGGTCAGGAAGTCCTGTCGGTCTTTCGATCCGCCCGCTGCGGACGTAGCAGAAGGCGGCGGTGACCTGCTCCAGCGGCAGGTCGCGCTGCTCGGCCCAGGCGAGGCGGTAGATGGCCAGCTGCAGCGGGTCGGCGTCCTCCTGGTGGCCGGTCTTCCAGTCCACCACCTCGTAACGGTAACCACCTCGTGACCCAGTGTCGTCGTCACGCTCCCGATACACCGCGTCGATCCGGCCGCGCACCACCCGCCCGGCGAGCACCACCTGAACCGGCGCCTCGACCCGGTAGGGCCGCCGGTGCGCGTAGGGGCCGCGCAGGAAGGCCTCCTTGAGCCGTTCCAGATCGCGCTCGTCCTCGATCCCGTCGTCCGCCGCGTCCTCGGGGCCCAGCAGCGCGTCCGGTTCGAGCAGCGGCAGCGGGGCGTACCGCGCCTGGATCCAGGCATGGAAGCGGGTGCCGCGCCGGGCCGGGCCGGCCGGCGGGCGGGGCATCGGACGGGCCAGTTCGTGGGCCAGGCCGTCCGGGTCGGCGGCCAGCCGCATCAGCTGGGTGGCGGAGAGCGCAGGGGGCAGCGGCACGGCGCGCTCGGTGCGCCGGGCGCGCTCCAGCTCGCCGAGCAGCGCGTTCAGGTCGCGGTCCCAGGAGTCCACCTGGCGCTGCTCCTCCGGCGCGAGCGGCTCCGGCGCGGGAGCCGGGGCGCCCGCCAGCCGGGCACCGATCACCTGGGCCACCCGCCGGCGGGCCAGGTGGGCGCCGGAGTCCAGCGGCAGCGGCCACGGCGTCTCGCCGGCCGGGCGCAGCGCGGGGTTCTCGGCGTCCTCGACCGGTGGCTCGGCCCACTGCTCGACCTCGCCCGCGCCCGGCTGCTCGGCATGCGCGCGCAGCGCCTCCAGGTACTCGGAGGGACCGCGCCGGGTGCTCTGCGTCGGGCCCCACCAGTGGCCGCCGGCCAGCAGCAGCGAGCGCGGACGGGTCACGGCGACGTAACCGAGCCGCAGTTCCTCGGTGCCGGTCTGGTCCTTGAGGGCGGCCTTGAAGGCGGTCATGCCCTTGGCCGTCCAGTCCGCCACTTCGGGCAGGGTGGCCGCGTCGCCGCGCAGCGGGTAGGGCAGCACCGCCCGGCGGCTGGTCCAGCGCTCCCGGCCGCGGCTGCTCGGGAAGGCACCCTTGACCAGTCCGGGCAGCGCCACCACGTCCCACTCCAGGCCCTTGGACTTGTGCGCGGTGAGCACCTTCACGGTGTCCTCGCCGCCGGGCAGGCTGCTGTCCAGCCCCCGGTCGTACTCCTCGGCGGCGCGCAGGAAGGCCAGGAAGGCGGACAGGCCCGGGTCGCCGTCCAGGTCGGCGAAGCCGGCCGCGACGTCCAGGAAGGCCTGCAGGGTCTCGCGGCGGCGGGCGGCCAGCGCGAGCGGGGAGGCGGAGAGTTCGACGTCCAGGCCGGTGGCGGCGAGCACCCGGTGCAGCACGTCCATCAGCGGGTCGGCCAGCGCCCGGCGCAGGTCGCGGATCTCCCTGGCGAGGTAGGCGAAGCGTGTCCGGGCCTCGGCCGAGAAGGGCAGCTCGTCCGGCTGCTCGCCGGCGTTGACGAAGGTCTCCAGCGCGTCGCAGAGCGAGACCACCTCGGTCGGGTCGGTCTCCGCGACGGCGGCGGAGAGCGCGTCGGCGCCGCCCGCCCGGGCGGTGCGGACCAGCCCGGCGGCACGCCGGCCGAGCAGGGCCAGGTCGCGCGGGCCGATCCGCCAGCGCGGGCCGATCAGCAGCCGCACCAGGGCGGCGTTGGCGGTGGGGTCCTGCAGCACCTCGCAGACCGCGACCAGGTCGGCCACCTCGGGCAGCTGGAGCAGGCCGCCCAGACCCACCACCTCGACCGGGACCTCGCGGGCCACCAGCGCGGCGTGGATGTCGGGGAAGGCCGCGCCGCCGCGGCAGAGCACCGCGATCGAGCCGGGCGCGGTGCCGGTGCGGACCAGGTGGGCGATCGAGTCGGCCAGCCAGTCGATCTCCTCGGCGTGGGTGGGCAGCAGGGCGACCCGGATCAGGCCGTCCCGCTCCGCGCCGGGGGCCGGTCGCAGTGCCTCGACGCCCTGGTGGCGGGCCCGCAGCGGAGCGGCCAGCTCGTTGGCGAAGGCCAGCAGGCGACCGCCGCTGCGGCGGTTCTCACTGAGCGCGTAGCGGGCGCCCGGGCCGCCGTCGGCCTTCGGGAAGTGGGCGGGGAAGTCGTCCAGGTTGGCCACCGAGGCGCCGCGCCAGCCGTAGATCGCCTGGCAGGGGTCGCCGACGGCGGTCACCGGGTGGCCGCCGGGGTACGCCGGGGTGGCGCCGAAGAGGCCGGCCAGCAGCAGGCGCTGGGCGACCGAGGTGTCCTGGTACTCGTCCAGCAGCACTACCTGGTACTGCTCGCGCAGCAGCCGGCCGACCTCCGGGCGCTGCTGGGCGAGGCGGGCCGAGGCCGCGATCTGGTCGCCGAAGTCCAGCAGGCCGGCCGCGCGCTTGCGGCGGCGGTACTCCTCGACCAGGGTGAGCAGCTCCTGGCGGCCCTGGGCGGCCTCGGGGACGTCCCGCAGCTCCTGGTTGGTCAGCTTGACGCCGGCCAGCTCGGCCAGCAGTTCGGCGTCGAAGGCCCGCAGCACGGCGGGCTCCACCAGGTGCTCGGCCAGCTCGGCGTCGAGCGCGGTCAGCTCGCTCACCAGGGCCGAGAAGCGGTCCTTGAGATGCGGGAACGGGCCGCGGGCGGAGCGCAGCACCCGGGCCGCCAGCTGGAACCGGGTGGCGTCGGCGAGCAGCCGGACATCGGGCTCGATGCCGATCCGCAGGCCGTGTTCCTTGAGCAGCCGGCCGGCGAAGGCGTGGTAGGTGGAGATCTCCGGCTCGCCGACGACCGCCGCGTCCTCCCGCAGGCCGGCCCGGGCCAGCGCGGTGCGCACCCGCTCGGCCAGCTCGGCGGCGGCCTTGTTGGTGAAGGTCAGCCCGAGCACCTGATCGGGGCGCACCGCCCCCGAACCGACCAGCCAGACCACCCGGGCGGCCATCACCGTGGTCTTCCCCGAGCCCGCCCCGGCGACGATCACGGCAGGCTCCAGCGGGGCGCCGATGGCGCGCATCTGCTCCCGGTTGAAGGGGATGCCGAGCAGCTCCTTGAGCTGGTCGGGGTGGCTGAGCATGGGGACACGGTAGTCGGGCCCGCCGACACAGCGCCTAGTCGATCAGCTGGCGGCCGTCGCGCTGGGCCGAGCAACTGCGCTTGAAGGTGCAGTTCCCGCAGGCGTCCCCGGTGGTCGGGACGAAGCGCTCGGCCAGGACCCGGCCCGCCGCGTCGGCGAGCAGGTTCTCGATCCACGGCTCGCCGTCGGCGGGCGGCTGGTGCTGGACCTTGGGAGCGTCCGGCAGCTTCTTGTCCTCGAAGCGCAGCTGGACCAGCTCGGCCCCGCCCAGCGGCGGCCGGTCGTTCACCAGGTCGTCCAGCGCCCCCGCGCGGACCGCCAGCTGGTAGACCGCCAGCTGCTTGTGCTCCGGCAGCGACTTGTCGCTCGGGACCCGCTTGCCCGTCTTGAAGTCGACCACGTACGCCCGGCCGACCGCGTCCTGCTCGACCCGGTCCATCACGCCGCGGATCCGCACCGCGAGCTCGCCCACCGGCAGAGTCAGGTCGAAGCCGTGCTCGGTGGCCAGCGTGGTGCGCCCGCGCTCCAGCACGTGCCAGTGCAGGAACCGCTCCAGGGCGGCCCTGGCCTGCGTCTTCTCCTGCGCCGACTTCCAGGGGGCGTCGAAGGCGAGCGCGTCCCAGACCGTGTCCAGCCGGTCCAGCAGCACCGCGAGGTCGGCCGGCGAGCGCCCGGAGCCCACCTCGTCGGCCAGCGCGTGCAGCACGTTGCCGAAGCCCTGGGCGCCGGAGGTGGCGGTCTGCGCGTTGACCTCCTTGGTCAGGAACCACTGCAGCGAGCAGGCGTCGAGCTGCTCCAGACCGCTGCCGGAGAGCTGCACCGGGCGGTCGGGCTCGCGCAGCGGCACCGGGTTGCTGGTCACCTCGGCCATCCCCCACCAGCGGTCGGGGTGGGCGGCCGGCACCAGCACGGTGCCGTCCTCGCCGCGCGCGGCGGCGAGGACGGCGAGCCGCTCGGCGGCGGTGCGGCGCAGCTCGGGCGAGCGGGCCGGATCGACGGTGACCGCGCGCAGCTCGGCGACCAGCGCGGCGACCGACAGCGGGCGGCGCGGGCGGTGGGTGACGTCCTCGACGGTGACGTCCGGGGTGCGGCGCAGCACCTTGCCGGTGCGGGCGTCGAGTTGCTCGCGGTAGAGCTCGCGCAGGAACCGGGAGGGCTCGTCGCCGTCCTCGGCCGGCGCCTTGACGGCGGTCACGATCAGGCGCTCCTTGGCCCGGGTGGCGGCCACGTAGAAGAGCCGGCGCTCCTCGGCGAGCAGGGCGCCCGGGGTGAGCGGCTCGGCCAGGCCGTCGCGGCCGATCCGGTCGGCCTCCAGGAGCGAGCCGCGCCGGCGCAGGTCTGGCCAGAGCCCCTCCTGCACGCCGGCCACCACGACCAGCCGCCACTCCAGGCCCTTGGACCGGTGCGCGGTCATCAGCCGCACCGCCTCGGAGCGGGCGGTGCGCACCGTCAGGGTGTCGGCGGCGATGTCCTGGGCCTCGACCTCGGCGAGCAGGTCGAGGGCGCCGCGGTGCCCGGTGACCTGGTCCTCGGCCCGGGCAGCGGTCTCGAAGAGCGCGCAGAGCGCGTCCAGGTCGCGGTCGGCGTTGCGGCCGACGGCGCCACCGCGCAGCGCGGCCCGCTCCAGCCGCTCGCGCCAGCGGGGGCTGCCGTCCCAGAGCTCCCAGAGCGCCTCCTCAGCGGTGCCGCCGCCGACCAGCAGGTCGCGCACCTTGCGCAGCAGCATGCCGAGCTCGCGGGCCCGCCGGGCGGGCGGCAGGTCGAGGGTGACCAGTTGCTCGGGGTGGGCCAGCGCCTCACGGACCAGCTCGTCCGAGGGGCGCACCATGGCGGCCGGCCCGCCCTGGCCGGCCTCCTCCTCCTCCGCCGCCGCCAGGACCGCTGCCCGCTCCTCCTCGCGCAGCGCCCGCCCCAGCCGGCGCAGGTCGGAGCCGTCCAGACCGCCGAGCGGACCGGTCAGCAGGGTGTGCGCGAGCTCCACCGTGAGCGGATCCGGCGGCCCGGCCGCATCAGCCGGGTCGGTCGGGTCGCCGGACGTCGACCCGTCCGACTTCTGCCACACGGCCCCCTCCGCGCAGACCCGCAGCGCGAGCAGCAGCGGCACCACGGCCGGTTCCTCACGCAGCGGCAGGTCGTCGCCGTCGATCTCCAGCGGGACACCGGCCGCGCTCAGCGCCCGCCGCACCCCGGGGATGGCCCGCGCGCCGGCCCGCACCAGCACCGCCATCTCGCCCCACGGCACGCCGTCCTCCAGGTGCGCGCGGCGCAGCAGGTCGGCGATGCTCTCCAGCTCGGTCCCCGGAGTGGGATAGGTGTAGATCTCCACCGTCCCGGCGGGGCCCGCCCGCCCGGGCAGCAGCGCCCGGTGCTGGGCCAGCTTCTGGGCCGGCAGCCGGCCCATCGGCAGCCGCTCGACCAGCTCGCGCGAGGCCGCCAGCAGCGTCGGCGCCGAGCGGCGCGACACCCGCAGCACCTTGACCTCGGCCGGCCGGCCGTCGCGGTGCCGGAACTGCTGCGGGAAGTCCAGGATCCCGTTCACGTCGGCCCCGCGGAACGCGTAGATCGACTGGTCCGGATCCCCCACCGCGACCAGGTCCCGCCCGCCGCCCGCCAGCTGCCGCAGCAGCCGCACCTGGGCCGGGTCGGTGTCCTGGTACTCGTCCACGAAGACCACGTCGTAGCGGGCGGCGAGGTCCTCGGCCGCCCCGCCGGCCCGCTCGGCGAGCAGCACCGCGCGGTGCACCAGCTCCGCGTAGTCCAGCACCCCGCGCAGGTCCAGCACGTCCAGGTAGTCGGCCAGGAAGTGCGCGGCCGCCGCCCAGTCGGGCCGCTGGACGCCCTCGGCGAACCGGGCCAGCTCCGCCTCGCCGAGTCCCAGCTCCCGGCTGCGGGCCAGCACCGCGCGCACCTCGTCGGCGAAACCGCGGGTGGTCAGACAGGCCCGCAGGTCCAGCGGCCAGCCGATCCGGGACCGGCCGGCCGCCGCGTCCTCGGCGCCGCCGGCCAGCAGCTCGCGCACCATCACGTCCTGCTCGGGGCCGGAGAGCAGCCGCAGCGGCTCGGCGAACCGCTCGGGCTCCTGCTCGGCGCGCAGCAGCGCGTAGCAGAACGAGTGGAAGGTGGTGGCCTGCGGCGCCGCCGCCAGCCGCACCGCCATCCGGTCGCGCAGCTCCATCGCCGCCTTGCGGCTGAAGGTGAGCACCAGGATCCGCTCGGGATCGGTGCCCCGCTCGATCCGCCGGGCCACCGCCTCGACCAGGGTGGTGGTCTTCCCGGTGCCGGGCCCCGCGAGCACCAGCAGCGGACCGCCCGCGTGCTCGGCCACCGCGCGCTGGTACTCGTCCAGCACGGGCGGCTCGGGCGTCGCGAGCGGGCTGCGCACCAAGCGGTAGGGAGAGGCCACGGAAGTCCTGCGGGTCGGCGACGAAGGGATCCCCTGGAAGAGAGGGAGTCCTCAGACCGACCGGCACATGGTGGGCGGTCGGTCTTAGAGCCTACGAGATCCACCGGCGCGCGCGGGAACGGGTGCGCCCGTCCCTGGTCCGCCGGGGCGTTCGGCGAGGCAGGATGCTGGTGTGCCCGTGCTACCGACCGTCCCAGCGGGCCTGCCGCAGGTCGACCCGCGGCAGGTCCTCGGCCGCCTGCGAGCCGCGGGCGGGTCCTCGGCCCGCGGTGCTGCGCAGCGGCGTCGCCTCCTGCCGGTAGGCGGCCAGCGCCCGCTGCTCGTGGCCCGGCAGCAGCGCGCCGTCCGCCCTGACCACCCGCCACCAGGCGACGGTGCCGCCGTAGCGGGCCATCACGGTGCCGACCTGGCGCGGCCCGCCCTGCTCCAGGTACTCGGCGACATCCCCGTACGTCATGACCCGCCCCGGCGGGATACGGTCGACCAGTTCGAGCACCAGCTCGGCGAACGGGGGCAGGTCGGCGGCGGCTCGAGGGCCCGCGCTGTTGTCCGTCACCCGGGCATTCTTGCCCATCCGGACCAGTCCCGGAGCACCTGCGGGGTATTCGCCGCGCCCGGTCCGGCCCCTGTCCGGCGACCGGTCACGGAGCATGCCACCATCTTCGGGGCGGTGAGTGGTGATACGAGGACAAGACCAGATGACCGGGACGGTTGACGTGGACGTGGACGAGAGTGCCGGAGAATCCGGCTCCACGATCCCGCCGACCGAGGAGCCCAAGGTCTCGCTGGTGAAGCCGGCGGCGCGACGGCATCCGGCGGCGACGCCCGCGCCGGAGCCCGTGGCAGTGCCGGCCCCGCTGCTGCCGGTGCCGGCCGAGGACGAGGACGACGGCGACCGCCTCGCGGTGGACGAGCCGCTGCTCGCCGCCCGCACGCACCGCCCCTCCGACCTGATCCGCTTCGTGGCCGGCCTGCTCGGCATCATCGCCGTCTTCGTCATCGCGGGCATCGCCACCTCGACCACCAGCGGCATCTCGACGGACATCCAGGCCAACGTCAAGCACGTGGCGCCCTGGCTGACCACCGTCCTGAGCCTGGTCTCCACCGTGGCGGTGCTGGCCGTACCCGTGGCCTTCGCGGTCGAGCGGCTGATCAAGCGGGACGGCCTGCGGGTGGCCGACGGCGTGCTCGCCTCGGTGCTCGCCTACGGCGTGACGCTGGCGGTGGACTGGTGGGTGGCCGAGGGCGCCTCGGAGAACATCCGCAAGGCGCTGACCCGGCTGCCGACGGTGGCCGGCGGCCCGATCAGCGAGCCGGTGCACGGCTACCTGGCGCCGGTGATCGCCTACATGACGGCGGTCGGCATGGTCAGCCGGCCGCGCTGGCGGCTCGCGCTCTGGTCCGTCGTACTGCTCAGCGGCGCCGCCGAGCTGATCGGCAGCGACACCACCCCGCTCTCGCTGCTGCTGACCGTGCTGATCGGCTGGTCGGTGGCCTGTGGCACGCTCTACGCGATCGGCTCGCCCAACATCCGGCCGACCGGGCAGCACCTGATGCTCGGCCTGCGCCGGCTCGGCTTCACGCCGCGCAACGCGCACCGCGCACCGGACGCCCCCGGCGGTACCCGGCGGTACTTCGTCAACCAGCAGGACGCCCCGGCGCTGGACGTCCACATCATCGACCGCGAGCAGCAGGCCTCCGGCTTCTTCTACCGGGTCTGGCGCCGGGCCCGGCTGCGCTCGGTGGCGGTGCGGCGCAGCCCGCAGTCGCTGCGCCAGGCGCTGGAACAGGAGGCGCTGATCGCCTACGCGGCGGCGGCGGCCGGCGCCCGCGCCCCGCAGCTGGTGGCCACCTCCGAGCTGGGTCCGGACGCCGCGGTCCTGGTCTACGAGAAGGTCGAGGGCCGCATCCTCGACGAACTGCCCGACGAGCAGATCACCGACGAGGTGATGGCCTCGTTCTGGGAGTCGGTCGGCTCCCTGCACCAGCGCCGGATCGCGCACCGCCGGCTGACCGGCGAGTCGCTGCTGGTGGTGGACGAGAAGCTGGGCACGCTGGTCAACCTCTCCGGCGGCGACATCGCGGCCGGCGACCTGACCCTGCGGATCGACATCGCGCAGCTGCTGACCACCTTCGCGCTGCGGATCGGCCCCGAGCGCTCGGTCGCGATCGCCAACCGGGTGCTGGGCGCCGAGAAGGTGGCGGCCGCGCTGCCGCTGCTGCAGCCGGTCGGGATGAGCCGGCAGACCCGTGCCGACCTGGCCAAGCAGGCCAAGGAGCGCAAGGCCGCCGCGCAGGCGCTGGCGGTCGAGCAGGTGGCGGCCGGCGAGAAGACCCGGGAGGCGGCCGAGGAGGACATCGCCGCGGCCGGCGAGGATCTGCTGAGCCGGATCCGCGGCCAGATCCTGGAGATCGCCCCGGAGGCCCCGCTGGCTCCCGCCAAGCTGGAGCGGCTCAAGCCGAAGACGCTGATAACGGTGATCGCGCTGGCCTTCGCCGGCTACCTGGCGGTCACCACCATCCAGCCGGGCCAGCTGAAGCTCTCCCACATGAACTGGGCCTGGGCCGCGGCCGCGCTGGCCGCCGCCACGGCGAGCTACGGCGCCGCGGCGATGAGCCTGACCGGCTTCGTGCCCGAGCGGCTGCCGTTCAGGCGGACGGTGGCGGCGCAGCTGGCCGGCTCCTTCGTGAAGCTGGTGGCCCCGGCCGCGATCGGCGGCATCGCGCTCAACACCCGCTACCTGCAGAAGCAGGGCGTGCGGCCCGGGCAGGCGGTGGCCAGTGTGGGCGCCTCGCAGCTGGCCGGCCTGGGCGGGCACCTGCTGCTGCTGTTCTGCTTCGGCCTGATCACCGGCAGCCAGGGCGCCGGGGACATCGGCAGCGAGCGCGCCGTGATCATCGGCGTGCTGACCGCGGCGGTGCTGGCACTGGTGATCGCGGCGGTCGGTCCGCTGCGCCGGTTCGTGGTGACCCGGGTCCGCTCGCTCTTCTTCGGCGTGGTGCCGCGGATGCTCGACCTGATGCAGACCCCCAGCAAGCTGGTGACGGGCTTCGGTGGCATCCTGCTGCTGACCCTGGCCTTCACCGCCTGCCTGGACGCCTCGGTCAAGGCCTTCGGCGGCTCGATGAGCTTCGCCACCGTCGCGGTGATCTTCCTGACCGCCAACGCGGCCGGGTCCGCCGTGCCGACCCCGGGCGGCATCGGCGCGATCGAAGGCGCCCTGATCGTCGCCTTGGTGACCCTCGGGCTGCCGGCCGCCACCGCCACCTCGGCGGTCTTCCTGTTCCGGGCGCTCACCTTCTGGCTGCCGGTGCTGCCCGGCTGGATCGCCTACAGCTATCTGCAACGCACGGGCGCGATCTAGGACGGCGGCGGCGGACAGCCGAAGAGGCCGGCCCCCACGAGGGGGACCGGCCTCTTCGGCTGTGCTTCGGATCAGGCTGTACGTCAGATCAGGCCGTGCGTCGAATCAGTAGACCGGCTTCTCGGGCTCGATCTGGTTGACCCAGCCGATCACGCCGCCGCCCAGGTGGACGGAGTTGGCGAAGCCCGCCGCCTTGAGCACGGCCAGCACCTCGGCCGAGCGGACCCCGGTCTTGCAGTGCAGCACGATCTTCCTGTCCTGCGGCAGCTTCTCCAGCGCGTTCCCCATCAGGAACTCGTTCTTGGGGATGAGCACCGCGCCCGGGATGCTGACGATCTCGTACTCGTTCTGCTCGCGGACGTCGATCAGCAGGATGTCCTCGTGGTTGTCCTGCATCTCCTTGAGCTGCTTGGCCGTGATGGTCGAGCCGAGCGCGGCCTCCTGGGCCTCCTCCGAGATCGCCCCGCAGAACGCCTCGTAGTCGATGAGCTCGGTGACCGTCGGGTTCTCGCCGCAGAGCGCGCAGTCGGGGTCCTTGCGGACCTTGACCTGGCGGTAGTTCATCTCCAGGGCGTCGTAGATCATCAGCCGGCCGACCAGTGGCTCGCCGACTCCGGTCAGCAGCTTGATCGCCTCGGTGACCTGGATCGAGCCGATCGAGGCGCACAGCACCCCGAGCACGCCGCCCTCGGCGCAGGACGGGACCATGCCCGGCGGCGGCGCCTCCGGGTAGAGGCAGCGGTAGCACGGGCCGTGCTCGGCCCAGAAGACGCTGGCCTGGCCGTCGAACCGGTAGATCGAGCCCCAGACGTACGGCTTGCCGAGCAGCACCGCGGCGTCGTTCACCAGGTACCGGGTGGCGAAGTTGTCGGTGCCGTCGACGATCAGGTCGTAGCCGGAGAAGATCTCCATCACGTTGTCGTTGTCCAGGCGCTCGTCGTGCAGGATCACCTTGACGTACGGGTTGATCTCCTGCACCGAGTCCCGCGCCGACTCGCCCTTGGAGCGGCCGATGTCGGACTGACCGTGAATGATCTGCCGCTGCAGGTTCGACTCGTCGACGGTGTCGAACTCGACGATGCCGAGCGTGCCCACACCGGCCGCGGCCAGGTACATCAGCGCCGGGGAGCCGAGGCCGCCGGCGCCCACGCAGAGCACCTTGGCGTTCTTCAGCCGCTTCTGCCCGGCCATCCCGACGTCCGGGATGATCAGGTGGCGGGAGTACCGGCGGACCTCGTCTACGGTGAGCTCGGCGGCCGGCTCGACCAGGGGTGGCAGCGACACGGGGACTCCGATGGTCGTCTATACGGTCTTTCCTTCGACCAACAGTGTCATGCCGGTGCGGTATTCCGAGACAGCAGGTCCGGCAGGTGAGACAGCCACCGCCGGATGCTGGGCACCGGCCCCGCGGCGCGCCCGGCCGGCCCGGCTACACCCGGCAGGCGGTCTCCAGCCAGACATCGCCCAGCGACTCCTCCAGTGGGGTCTGGGCCCGCCAGCCGAGCCGCTCGCGCGCGGTGCGGACATCGGCCTGCCGCCAGGGCACCGGCTCGACCACCGGACGCGGCTCGGGGGGCGCGAGCACGGCGGCGCCGGAGAGCAGTGGCTCCGCGGCGGCCTGCGCGGGCAGCGCCACCGTGCGGATCTCCTCGCTCAGCGCGCCCTCGAATCCCGCCGCCCGCACCAGCAGTTCCGCCGCCTCACGAGCCCGGACGGCGTGCCCGCTGCCGATGTTGATCACCCCGGTGGCGGCCGAGACCGCCGCCGCCAGCACCGCGTGCGCCACGTCGCGGACATCGACGAAATCCCGGAACGGGGACAGGTCCGGCATCCGGACCTGGCTCTCCTGTTGCTCCAGGGCCCGGCGCAGCCCTTCGGCGAGCCGGCCGAAGAGCGAGGCGGCCGGCGTGCCGGGGCCGACCACGTCGAAGACCCGCAGCACCGCCGCGTCCAGCCCGGAGGAGAGCACCAGCTCGGTGCCGGCCAGCTTGGACACCCCGTACGGGCCGACCGGCCGCGGCTCGGCGCTCTCCGCGACCGGCGCGCCGACGGGCACCGAGCCGTACTCGGCGGCCGAGCCGATGTGCACCAGCCGGGCCGGTTCCCGACTGCGCCGGATCGCCTCGCAGACGGTCGCCACGGCGAGCGCGTTGGCTCGCACCAGGGCCCGCGAGGTCCCGTAGGTGGCACCGGCGCAGTTGACCACCACCTGTGGCGCCACCGCGTCCAGGAACCGGGCCAGCGCTCCGGGGCTCCCGGCCGCCAGGTCGAACCTGATGTCGGCCGAATCCCGCCGCCCGAGCACCGTGACCTGCAGGTCGCGATCCACCAGCAGCCGATCGGCGACCCGACGGCCGATGTAGCCGCCGGCACCCAGCAGCAGCACCCTCATCCCAGACTCCTGACCATTGCCTTCGATTGATTGACGTGGTTCCCGAGCCGGCGGCCCCGCACCGCCGCACCGCACCGCCGCCTCACCGGTGCGCCTGCGGGCGGCCGAGCGCCACCCACGCGTACGGCAGCAGCACCACGGCCGCCGTGCCGGTGGCCAGCGTCGTCAGCGCGCCCGGGGCCGCCGCCCAGCCGGCCGGCAGCAGGCCGCAGGACCGCACCGCCGACAGGCCCGCGCCGAGCCCGTCGGCGGTGAGTAAGCCGGCCAGCGCGACGCTCTGCCGACCGCAGCGGCGCAGCGCGGCGGCGACCGCGATCAGCAGGCCGAGCGAGGCCTGGGCCACCCACTGGGTGGGGCCGGCCCGGTGGATCACGGCCTGCAGCAGCCCGCCGGCGGCCGGGCCCGGGCGCGGGGCGATCGCGGTGAGCACCGCGAGCGCGGTGAAGCTGGTCAGCGCGAGCACCGCCAGGTGCAGCCCGAGGGCCACCGGCAGCACCGGACGCATCCGGGCCCGGAACTGCGCGAGCGTGCCGACCGTGCGCAGCTGGACCTGGCCCGCGTGCCGCACCCAGCGGGCCGCCCGGTCGGCGGCACCGCAGGCCGCCCAGGCCGCGAGCACCAGCGCCGCCGCCGTACCGACCTGCGACGGGCCGCTCGAGCCGGCCGACCCCGCCGCCGGGCCCGGTCTCCCGGCCGCGGCGCCGAGCACGGTGACCAGCGGCAGCAGCAGCGCTCCGAGCAGCGCGCCCCGGGCCCAGCAGCGGTGGCGCCACCCGGAGGCGCGCTGCGGCGCCAGCGGCCCGGCCACGGTCGGGGTGCCGGGCGGCGGCTCGTCGTCCGCGGGCTTGCGCGGCACCCGGGCGTAGAGCTCCTCGGCGAGCGAGAAGACGTCCGCGTGTCGGTAGCGCCGGGCCGCGGCGGACCCCAGGCCGGCCTCCTCCAGCACGGCGGCGATCTCCCACGGGTGGGTGGCCCGCTCGCACAACTCCCGGTGCTCCGCCAGCAGTTCCCGTACCGGGTCGGCCCCGCCCCCGCCCATCAGTGCGCCCGCGCCATCGTGTCGGCCGCCGTGCCGGCCACCCAGAATTCGGCCGGCCGCGCGAACGGCCGCGGCAGCGCGCCGAAGCGGCGCTCGGCGGCCGGGAAGGCCGGCCAGCGGGAGACCAGCTCCAGGTAGATCTCCCGGAACGCGGCCACCACCGGCTCCACCGCGAAACGCTCCTGCGCCCGCAACCGCCCGGCCAGCCCCAGCCGGGCCCGCCGCTCCCCGTCGCCGAGCAGCGCCAGGCAGGCGACGCCCAGCGCCGCCGGATCGCCCGGCGGCACCAGCAGCCCGGTCGGCCCGACCACCTCACGGGTCACCCCGACATCGGTGGCGATCAGCGCCCGCCCGCTGAGCATCGCCGAGACCAGTGCCCCGGGACCTCGCCGGGCCCGTGCGGAGAACACCGCCACCGTCCCGTCCGCCCAGTCGCCGGCAGCCTCCCCTGCTGCACCCTGGAAGACCGCGGCGTCCCCCAGCCGCAGCCGCCGGGCCAGCTCCGCGCAGTGCTCGCGGTACCCGGCCACCCCTTCGGGGCCGCGCAGCAGCAGCCGCGCCTGCGGCGACTCGGCGCGCACTTGGGCGAAGGCGTGCAGCATCAGCTCCGGATCGCCGGCCGGCTCCAGCCGCCCGGTCCAGAGCAGCGTGGGCCGGGTCGGCTCGGCACCGGCCGCCGGGCGGTCCACCGCCGCCGTACCCCGGTAGACCACCCGGATCCGCTCCTGGGAGGCCCCGCAGCGCAACTGCCAGTCGCGGTCGTAGGAGCTGCCGGGGGTGAGCAGCGCGGCCTGCCGGTAGGTCTCCACGGTCAGCAGCCGGAAGAAGGAGAGCAGCAGCGCCCGCACCGGCCAGCGGTAGGGCGCCTGCCGGTAGCCCAGGTACTGCTCGCGCAGGTGCAGGCCGTGCTCGGTCAGCACGAAGGGGACCCCGTGCAGCCGCTTGGCCACCAGCGCGGGCAGCGCGGCGGGCCCACCGCCGACCACATGGCACAGGTCGGCGCCGCCCAGGCCGCCGGGCCCGGTGCCGTACCAGTCGGCCGCGAGCGGGCGCAGGCACTGCTCGAGCAGGTCCCCGGCGACCAACACATCACGCAGCAGCGGCTGCCCGGCGGCGGTGTCGGCGCCGGGTGCGGTCCAGACCCGCTCCAGCACCTGGTGTGCGTGCTCGGAGGCCAGGAACGCGGGCAACGCGCCGTCCTGCTGGGCCAGTTCGGCCAACGCGTGCAGGCCTGCCGCGAAGCCGGCCCGCTCGCGCGGCAGGACCAGGGCTCTGACCAGGTCCTCGTAGGCGCGGGCATAGTGCCGGCGGCGGATCGCACCCGGCCCGCGCCCCCCGCGCGGCGGGCCGCCGAGCACCAGCGTGCGCACTCCGGGCTGCGGCTCGGCCGCGTCGGCCTCGGCCTCGGCCTCGGCCTCGGGCAGCAGCAGAAAGCGCTCGAACTCGTGCTCCGGCAGCCCGGCGGTGAGCCGCTCGCACCAGCCGGCGGCACGCTGGGCAGGCGGGCGGGCACCCTCGGTGAGCAGGGCAATGCGCATGACGACCTCCGATGGCAGAACTGTGAACGCGGTGGACGCGGCCGGACCCGCTGTTGCGGCACCAGGGACACCCCGACCCTGACGGCCGGTCAGAACGGCGGGAGCACCCGCCCTTGAGTCACGTTCGGGGCGCCCCCGCGCCCCCACCGCACGACCAACCCCCACGGCCGCGCCACCGGGCGATCACCCGGCCCCGACGGGGCAACCCCCGCCCACTGCTCACTTCAAACACACCCTCGGGCGCCCGCCCCGGCTCACCGGCGGCCACGCCCCCCACATCTGTTCGGTCCGACACCACGAAGGTAGAGCGCACTGCCCGCCGGACGACGCTCAGCGGCCCGCCTGCCACCTGAACGAGTGAACGTCCGTAACCTCATTCGGCCCCTGACGTTCGGTCAGCCCGTCACCTCACGCAGCAACTCCCTTACCGCCCGCCCCACCTGCGCCGGGTGCTCCATCATCGCCACGTGCCCGGACTCCGGCAGCACCAGCAGCCGGGCGTCCTGGAAGGCGGCGCAGGCCCGGGCCGCCGAGCGGTACGAGACGAGCTTGTCGCGCAGCCCGTACACCAGCAGCACCGGCGCCTCGACCCGCCGGGCCTGCCGCCACAGCGCCTGGTCGCCGCGCTCGGTGTAGGCCGAGACGATCCCGCGCGCCGAGCCGACCAGCACCTGCATCGCGTACGGCAGCCCCAGCCGCCGCCGGTACTCGGCCACCGCCGACTCGCGGCGCTCGACCGGGATCTCCCGCGCGTTGCCGTAGACCAGGTCGAGCAGCCCGTCGGTGGCCTGCTCCACGCTGCGCCCGTCCGCCGGGATCCGCCGCAGCAGCCTGGGCACGCCGGGCACCGCCAGCGCGGCGGTGGGCAGCGCGGTGTGCTGCGGTGGCAGTTCGGGCAGCGCGGGCGAGATCAGGGTCAGGCTGAGCACCAGGTCGGGACGGAGCGCGGCCAGCCGCACCGCCACCGCGCCGCCGAGCGAGTTGCCGAACAGGTGCACGGGGCCGCGCCTGCTCGCCTCCAGGTAGCCGATCACCGCCCGCATGTGCCCGGAGACCGAGAGGTTGCCGTCCACCGGCGGCGGCGACCAGCCGAAGCCCGGCAGGTCCAGCGCCTCACCACGGACCACCCCGACCAGCTCGTCCATCAGCTCGGTCCAGTTGTCCGAGGAGCCGCCGAGCCCGTGCACGAAGAGGGCCTCGGGCAGGCCGGCCGAGGCGTCCGCGGTCGGCCCGGTCACCGAGAGCAGCGCGCCCGGCACCTCGACGGTCCGAGTCGCCCAGCGGTCGGCCGGCCGCGGATCCGCGCCGCCGTCGCCGCCCGACCACCGCTGTGCCCCGGCCCGTTCCCGCTGCTCAGTGCTCATGGGAGAAGATGGTAGTGAGACTCTGGCGCCCACCGGGGCCGCGCGCCGTATTGTGGGCTCTCGACAACCCGAGAGCAGCAGTTTTCCCTGCACAGGCAGGCGCGCACCGGGTTACCCGAAAGTAGAATCACTCCCCATTGCCCGAGCACCACCGCCAGCCAGAAGTGAGGAGCGCCGTGACGGCCATCCAGGAGGCCCAGGACCGCCCACGCGGCGCCCGGCTGCCGCGTAGCGCCCGCCGCGAGCAGTTGCTCGGAGCCGCGCAGGAGGTGTTCGTCGCACAGGGCTACCACGCCGCCGCGATGGACGACATCGCCGAGCGCGCCGGGGTCAGCAAGCCGGTGCTCTACCAGCACTTCCCCGGCAAGCTGGAGCTCTACCTCGCGCTGCTCGACAAGCACTGCGACGCGCTGGTCGAGTCCACCCGCAACGCGCTGGACGCCACCACCGACAACAAGCAGCGGGTCGCGGCCACCATGCAGGCCTACTTCGACTACGTGGCCAGCGAGTCCGGCTCGTTCCGGCTGGTCTTCGAGTCCGACCTGACCAACGAGCCGGCCGTGCGCGAGCGGGTCGACCGGGCCGCCGACGTGAGCGCCACCCTGGTCAGCAAGGTGATCGCGGAGGACACCGACCTGCCCGAGGCGGAGGCCAAGCTGCTGGCCGCCGGCGTCTGCGGACTGGCCCAGATCACCGCCCGCTACTGGCTCTCGCAGGGTCGCGAGATCCCGCGCGAGGAGGCCGTGCGGCTGGTCGCCAGCCTGGCCTGGCGCGGCCTCAAGGGGTTCCCGATGCACCCGGGCGAAGGCGGCCAGCCGCCGGTCGCGGGCTGATCGGCCAACTGATCCACCTGGCAGCCGTGCCGTTGCTCTAAGGTGAAGCCGTACGGCACGGCAGCCGAGGACTCCGGTTCGGACGACCCGGCGATCGTGCGTGGCTGGCATGAACCCCGGAGGGACGGAAGCCGTGGAGGTCAAGATCGGCGTGCAGAATGCGCCGCGAGAGATCGTCATCGAGAGCCCGCAGACCGCTGATGAGGTGGAGAACGCGGTCGCCAAGGCGCTGGACGGCACTTCGAAGCTCTTCTCGCTGACCGACGAGCACGGCCGCCGCATCATCGTCCCGGCCGAGCGGTTGGCGTACGTCGAGATCGGCGAGCAGGCCGCGCGCAAGGTCGGCTTCGGCACCATCTGAGCGACCGGCACAGCGGACAGCTGAGGGCTTCACCACACTGCCCGCCACTCCCTTGGGGAGTGGCGGGCAGTGTGATTGGATCAGCGCAGCCGGGGGTATGGGTGGGCCACTGCGGTCCCCCCACCGCGATCCGCCCCAAGTCCTTCCCCCGGAGGCCGCCGTGCCGCTGCCCGTCGAAGCCGTCGTCTTCGCGCTGATCGGCCTGCTGGCCGGGGCTGTGGCCCTCTTCGCGGTCCCGGAGTACTTCCCGATGGCGCGCGGCCTGACCATCGGCACCGCACTGGTCTCCGCCCTCCTCAGCGGTCTGGTCTCGCGCTTCACCCTGGCCGGGGACCTGGCGGAGACACTGGCGGCGACGGTGATCTGCACCGCGCTGCTCACCTCGGTGCTGGCCCGCCCCGACCTGGCCGCCCGGCGCGGCAGCCACCGGCGCCGGCGGCACGCCGCGTAGCTCCGGAGAGCGGCCAGGGCCTGCGGAGCGGCCCTAGGAGGCCAGCCCGAGCGCGCTCATCCGCTTGGTGTGCGCCTCGGTGATCCGGTTGAACATCTTGCCGACCTCGACCAGGTCGAACCCGCGCACCTCGGCGCCGCCGACCAGCAGGTTCGAGAGTGCGTCGCGCTCGGCCACCACCCGCTGCGCCTGGCTGAGCGCCTCGCCCATCAGCCGCCGGCCCCAGAGCGCGAGCCGGCCGCCGACCCGCGGGTTCTCCTCGATCGCCTGCCGCACCTTGTCCACCGCGAACTGCGCGTGCCCCGTGTCGCTCATCACCCCCAGCACCAGGTCCCGGGTGTCGTCGTCCAGCCGGACCGCCACCTCGCGGTAGAAGTCGGTCGCGATCGAGTCGCCGACGTACGCCTTGACCAGGCCTTCCAGCCAGTCCGAGGGCGCGGTGACCCGGTGGAAGTTCTCCAGCGGCTCGACGAACGGGGTCATCGACTCGGTCGGGTCGGCGCCGATCTCGGCCAGCCGGTCGTGCAGCAGCTGGTAGTGCGCGAACTCGGCCGAGGCCATCCGGGCCAGCGCGGCCTTGTCGGCCAGTCCGGGGGCGAGCTTGGCGTCGTCGGCGAGCCGCTCGAACGCGCTCAGCTCGCCGTAGGCCAGTGCGCCCAGCAGGTCGAGCACCGCGGCGCGGTAGTCGGGGTCCGCCGAGCAGGTCGTCCAGTCACCGATCGAGCCGACCTGGCCGGCCTCGCCTTGAGTCTCCATAGACCCAAACTCTAGACCGCCGCGCGGGGCGCACCGAGCGCTGGTCAGCGGCCATGTCAGACGCGTCACGTGTTCGAGTCGGCGGCTGACGGTACAGTGGTGCAGAGACCCGTATACCCGCACGGTGCGCAAGCCGCGCGGGTTCGCCTCGTCCGGAGGATTCCGGCACGCGGCGCCCGGGGACTCACGTACGCGGATGCCCGGTCGGAGACCCGATCGGCTCCGACCTTGGCTTGGACCCCAAGCCAGGCACCGCATCAGTGGCCGAGCGAGGGCCGCCGCGGACCGCGCCGCAGGGCGCTGGTCCCGCGCCGGACCCCTCACGGGACCTTTCCCCGCGCCACGGGACGCCGCGGCCCAGCCAGGGCCGGCCTCCCGGACGCCGCAGGGACCGGCGCGGTCGTGCACGACCTCGCGAGCTCGCGACCAGGCCCACCGGGCCGGGACGCGGCCGCGCGGCTGCCCGCCGTCCTCTCGCCCTCGGCCCGCCACACGGAAGAGGCAGCACCCTGTCCACCACGACCGAACCCACGAAGACCACGTTCCGCGAACTCGGCATCCTCCCGGAGACCGCCGAGGCGCTCGAAGCGGTCGGCATCGTCCACCCGTTCCCGATCCAGGAGATGACCCTCCCGGTCGCGCTGACCGGGCACGACGTCATCGGCCAGGCCAAGACCGGCACCGGGAAGACCCTGGGCTTCGGCCTGCCGCTGATCGAGCGCGCCATCGTGCGCGCCGACGTCGACGCCGGCCGCGCCACCGAGGCGCAGCTCTGCGACAGCCCGCAGGCGCTGATCGTGGTCCCCACCCGCGAGCTGTGCACCCAGGTCACCAACGACCTGCAGACGGCCGGCAAGGTCCGCAACGTCCGCGTGCTGGCCATCTACGGTGGCCGGGCCTACGAGCCGCAGGTGGAGGCGCTGAAGAAGGGCGTCGACATCGTGGTCGGCACCCCGGGCCGCCTGCTCGACCTGGCCGGGCAGAAGAAGCTCGACCTCTCCAAGGTCCGCGCGCTGGTGCTGGACGAGGCCGACGAGATGCTCGACCTGGGCTTCCTGCCCGACGTCGAGAAGATCATCACCATGCTGCCCGCCAAGCGGCAGACCCTGCTCTTCTCGGCCACCATGCCGGGACAGGTGATCAGCCTGGCCCGCCGCTACATGAGCCAGCCGACCCACATCCGCGCCGCCGCGCCGGACGACAGCGGCCACACCGTGGCCAACACCACCCAGCACATCTTCCGGGCGCACTCGCTCGACAAGGTCGAGCTGGTCTCGCGCATCCTGCAGGCCGACGGCCGCGGCCTGGCGATGATCTTCTGCCGCACCAAGCGGACCGCGGCGGACGTCTCCGACCAGCTGACGCAGCGCGGCTTCGCGGCCGGCGCCGTGCACGGCGACCTCGGCCAGGGCGCGCGCGAGCAGGCCCTGCGGGCGTTCCGCAGCGGCAAGGTCGACGTGCTCGTCTGCACCGACGTCGCGGCCCGCGGCATCGACGTCGAGGGTGTCACGCACGTCGTCAACTACCAGTGCCCCGAAGACGAGAAGACCTACCTGCACCGGATCGGCCGCACCGGCCGGGCCGGTGCCTCGGGCACCGCGGTCACGCTGGTGGACTGGGACGACATCCCGCGCTGGCAGCTCATCAACAAGGCGCTGGAGCTGGGCTTCGGCGAGCCGGAGGAGACCTACTCGACGTCTCCGCACCTGTACGAGCTGCTGAACATCGCGCCGGGCACCAAGGGCGTGCTGCCGCGGGCCGAACGGACCCGGGCCGGACTGGCCGCCGAGGAGGTCGAGGACCTCGGCGAGACCGGCGGCCGCGGCTCGCGCACCGGCGGCCGGGGCGAGCGCCCGCGCGGCGGGCGCGGCGGCTCGGACCGCCCCGAGCGGACCGAGCGCAACGACCGCACGGACCGCTCCGGCGGGCGGCGCGGCGGAGCGGGCGAGCAGCAGCAGCAGGCGAGCGAGGAGCGGCCGGCCCGCGCACCGCGCAACCGGCGGCGCACCCGCGGCGGTTCCACGCTGAACGGTGCGGCCGAGGGGGCGGCCACGCCGCTGACGTCAGCCGCCGAGACCACTGCCGTGGCGCAGGGGCCGGCGTCGCCCGCGGGTCCCGCGGCGGACGGCGACAGCACGGCGCCACGGCGTCGTCGACGTCGCTCGCGCGGCAACGCTTCGGGCGAGGCCGCACCGGTGCGGGCCGCGGTCGAGGCTCCGGTCGAGACCGCGGCACCGGTTGCCGAGGCGCCGGCCGCGGTCGTCGAGGCGCCGGTGGCCGCTGCGGTGCTGCCGAGCCAGCCGGCCGCGCCGGCTGCGGAGAGCACCGCTCCGGTGGCGAAGAAGGCCACCCGGACCCGCAAGACGGCGGCCAAGAAGGCCGTCGCCGAGCCGGTCGCCGCCGAGGCTGCGGCCGAGGTCGCGGCTGCGGCCCCGGTCGAGGTCGCGGTCTCGGTCGAGGTCGAGCAGCCGGTCAAGAAGGCGGCCGCGAAGAAGACGGCCACCCGGAAGACGGCGGCCAAGAAGACCGTGGCCGAGCCGGTCGCCGCCGAGGTCGCGCCCGCCGAGGAGGCCCCGGCCGCCGAGGAGGTCAAGCCCCGCAAGCGCGCCACCAAGAAGGCCACCGCCGAAGCGGTCGCCCCCGAGGTCGCGCCCACCGAGGACGCCCCGGCCGCCAAGCCGCGCAAGCGCACCACCAAAAAGGTCACCACCGAGGAGGCCCCGGCCGCCGAGGAGACCAAGCCGCGCAAGCGCGCCACCAAGAAGGTCACCACCGAGGAGGCCCCGGCCGCCGAGGAGACCAAGCCCCGCAAGCGCACCACCAAGAAGGCCACCGCCGAAGCGGTCGCCACCGAGGTCGCGCCCACCGAGGACGCCCCCGCCGCGGTGAAGAAGGCGACCACCCGGAAGACGGCGGCCAAGAAGGCCGTCGCCAAGGCCCCGGCCGCCGAGGTCGCGGAGGTCGCGGAATCCGCCGAGGCGGTCCCCGCCCCGCGCCGTCGCACCCGGAAGGCCGCCGCTCCGGCGACCGACTGACGCGGCACCACCTGACGCGGTGTCGGGGCGGGCGGGCCGGCTGGCCCGCCCGCCCCGCGCGTTTCCGGCCGACGGGCGACGCCCTATGCTCGGGACGGCTCCGCCGCCCGGCCGACCCAGGAGGACCTCGCGATGAGCACGCCGCCCTTCCTCGACCTGCCCGCCTGCGCCGCCGCCGTGCGGTTGGCCACCACGCGTGGGGAGTTCGCCGTGTTGCGGGCCGAGCCGGCCGGGCCGGTGCGCGGCACGGTGCTGCTGGTGCCCGGGTTCACCGGCAGCAAGGAGGACTTCATCGGGCTGCTCGAACCCTTCTCCGACGCGGGCTTCCGAGCCGTCGGCTACGACCAGCGCGGCCAGTACGAGACCGGCGGGCCGGCCGACCAGGACGCCTACGCGCTGCCCGAGCTGGCCCTCGACCTGCTGGCGGTCACCGAGTCGCTGACCGCCGAGGGCGCCGGCCTGCCGCACCTGCTCGGGCACTCCTTCGGCGGCATGGTGGCGCGCGAGGCCGTGCTGGCCGCGCCGGCCCCGCTGCCGTGGGCCTCGCTGGTGCTGCTCTCCACCGGGCCCGGTCCGCTCGATCCGCCGGAGGCGGACCGGACCAGGATGCTGATGGACGCCCTGCCCGTGTGGGACCTGGAGACCATCTGGCAGGTCAAGCAGCAGATGGCGGCCGGCGAGGACGACTCCACCGAGGAACTGGCGCCCGAACTCTCCGAGTTCCTGCACCGGCGCTGGCTGGCCAACGTCCCGCAGGCGCTGCTGGCCATGGGCGAGCGGCTGGTCGGCCAGGCCGACCGCACCGACGAGCTGGCCGCGGTCCCGCTGCCCAAGCTCTACGTCTCCGGCGAGGCCGACTACGCCTGGCCCGTCGAGGAGCAGGCGCGCACCGCCGAGCGGCTGGGCAGCCGGCACGTCGTGGTGCCCGGCGCCGGGCACTCCCCGAACGCCGAGCAGCCGGACCGCACCGCAGCCGAGCTGCTCGCCTTCTGGTCCTCCGTCACCACCGGCTGAGCCCACCCCCGCCGGACACCACCCGGACCCGGGCGCCACGGCGCTCGAGCGGAAGTCATGGGTCAAAAATCCTTAGTTACGGTAATATTTGATTCAGACCGGGAATGAATGCCCCCGCCCGCGCGGTTGATCCACGACGGATGCCAGGCGAAACAACGACTTCATCAGCGGGCAACCCCGGGGCAAACACCCGGCATCACGCTGGCGGACAGGGCTCACCGCCCGTCCGCCGACCCGGCAGGGAGACCGGCAGCGAGGGGGACCCGATGACACCGACCGCCGTACCGCGACCGATGAGCACCACCCCACCACCGTCTCGGCAGCCGTCGAGGCCAGGAAAGGAGACGCCCATGCGCTTCGAGATCCTCCGACTGGACGACCCGCAGAGCTCCACCACCGATCGGCTGATCGCCGACGCGGAGACCGTCCGCCGCCTGGTGGAGGACGCCGCCCGCACCGGCGAGCGCCTCTACATCCGCCCGTGCCAGAGCACCTGACCCCGCACCGGCCGCCCGCCCCGGCCGTTCGGATTCCTGACGCCCCGTCATCGATCGTTCGATGACGGGGCGTCGGCGCTCTTGCCCGGCGCTCGCCGCACCCTGGCGCGCCCCGGTCGACGTTTGCCGTCGAGCGGCGCGGGACATCCGCTAGCGGGGGCCGCCGCCCCGGCTCGCCCGTCCAGGACACCCGGATGTGCAAGCCGACGCCCTCCGTACGGGTGATCGTCCTTGACGCGGCGGACCGGAGGGAGGAGCGTTGGCTGTCATGAGGGGCGAGCCGAGTTGCCCGAGGTGCGGCGGTCGGGTGCGTGCCCCCGGGCTCTTCTCCGACACCTGGCAGTGCGACACGCACGGAGCAGTCCATCCGATGCAACCGGTGCTGCCGCCGAGCGTGGAGGCGCTGGGCGTCGCGGTGGCCCGCTCCCAGGTGCCGGTCTGGCTGCCCTGGCCGCTACCGGTCAACTGGCTGTACACCGGCATCGGTCATGCCGGAGACGACGTGTCGGGCGCCCGCGCCACCGCCGTCGCCTGCTCGGGGCCCGCGCCGCTCGGCGGCTTCGGCGAGCTGGTCCTGGTGGCCGAGGAGCTGGGCGTCGGCCTCGGCGCGCGCTATGCCGGGCTGCCCGGCCCCGATCCGGGCGACGCCATCTCGCTGCACAAACCCGCCGACACCAAGCTGATGGCGGCCGGGCGCCCCACCCCGATGTGGCACGTCCAGGGTGTCCCCGACAACCGCGCGGTCTACGTCGGCGAGGCGCTGGGCCTCTGGCTCTGGGCGATCGCCTGGCCCGAGCAGTCCGCGCTGCTGATGTACGACGAGCTGGTCATCACCGATCTGCGGGACGCCGGCGCCGAGCTGGACCTGCTGCCCTGCGGAGCCCTCTCGCCGAGGCTGCTGGGCTGAGCCGCGGCTCGCCCAGCCACTGCGGCCGGCCCTCCGGTCGGCCCGTCCGATCAGCCGTTCCGGTCGACCGGTCACGCTGGCTATTCTGGGCTGCTCCAGTCCGTCGGCACCTTGGAGTCCGCCCGTGCGCATCGACCTGCACGCCCACAGCAACGCCTCCGACGGGACCGACACCCCGGCCGAGCTGGTGGCCGCGGCCGTCGCGGCCGGACTCGACGTGGTCGCGCTGACCGACCACGACACCATCTCCGGCTACCCGGCGGCGATCGCGGCCGTCCAGGCGCTGCCCGCCGGCCGGCGGCTGACCCTGGTGCCGGGCGCCGAACTCTCCTGCCGGGTCGACGGGATCAGCATGCACCTGCTGGCCTACCTGTTCGACCCCGAGGAGCCCGCCTTCGCCCAGGAGCGCGAGCTGACCCGCACCGACCGGTTCCGGCGCGCCCGGCTGGTGGTCGAGCGCTGCCAGGAGCTGGGCGCACCGATCACCTGGGAGCAGGTCGAGCGGATCGCCCAGGCAGGCTCGGTGGGCCGGCCGCACATCGCCAGCGCGCTGGTCGAGGCCGGCGTGGTGGCCACCGTCTCGGACGCCTTCAGCTCCGACTGGCTGGCCGACCGCGGCCGGGCCGACGTGCCGAAGCACGAGACCGACCCGTTCGAGGCGGTCAAGCTGGTCCGGGCGGCCGGCGGGGTGCCGGTCTTCGCCCACCCCGGCGCCGTCAAGCGCGGCCGCACCGTCTCCGACCAGGTGATCGGCGAGCTCGCGGCAGCCGGGCTCGGCGGCCTGGAGGTGGACCACATCGACCACGACGAGCCGACCCGGGCCCGGCTGCGCGCGCTGGCCGCCGAGCTCGGCCTGTTCACCACCGGATCCAGCGACTACCACGGCTCGCGCAAGACGGTGCGGCTCGGCGAGTTCACCACCGCGCCGCAGGACTACCAGGCGCTGCTCGACCAGGCCACCGGCGCCCGGCCGATCGTCGGCTGACGGCCGGTCAGTCCAGCGCCACCGCACGCCGCAGCGGGTCCCGCAGGTCGGTACCGCGCTCCAGCCAGCGCTCCTGCAGCGCGGTGGCGCCGTGCACCCGCTTGTGGGCCGCCTCGTTGGGCGTCATCGGCAGCAGCGGCAGGAAGCGCACCGGGTCGGCCGGCTCGTCCAGCTCGAGGTCCGCGACGAGGCCGCCGCTCTCGGCCGCCAGCACCGAGGTGAACGGCGCGCCCTCCCAGAGCGGCTCGCCGAGGTCGAGCGAGCTGCCTGGCGCCACCACCAGGCCCTCCACCTGCGGCGTCGCGGCGAAGGTGGCGAGCGCGCGGAGCACGTCGTCGCGCGGACCGCGCAGGGTCAGCAGCAGCTCGGCGCGGGGACCGCGGACCGGGTCGGTCAGCGTCGCGGTGGGGTCGGCCATCGGCGCCGCCGCCATGCCGAGCGTGGCGTAACGCACCAGTCCCTCGGCGTCCGGGCCGAACCGCAGCAGCTCGATCCGCTCGGCGCCCAGGAAGGTGATCGCGGCCCGGCCGCTCGGCTCGCCGAAGGTGGTGAGCAGTCGTGCCTCGACGGCGGCCAGCACCTCCTCGCGGGTCGGCCCCGCAGGGCCGTGCGGCTGGCTCGGGTCGCCGAAGAGCGGGAAGTCATGGGCCATACCCGCGAGCGTACCGCTCGGTAGCGTCGGCTCGGCCTCGGTGGCCGCGCTCTCAGCGACGCCCGCCGCGCACCACCAGGGCCAGCCCCAGCAGGATCAGCAGGACCGCCGGGTAGGCGGCCGCCGCCGGCCGCTGGCCGAGCCAGACGGCGGCGATCAGTGCCGCGCCCGGGGTCTCCAGCAGGATCGCGGTGGAGGTGACCGAGGGCCCCAGGGTGCGCACCACCCGGTTGCTGAGCGAGTGGCCGAGCAGCTGGGCGGCGACCATCAGCAGCGCGATCTGGCCCCAGGCGCCGGCCGGCCAACCGCCCAGGCGGACGCCGCCGACCAGGCAGACCACCAGCAGCACCAGGGCCGTGGTCGTGTAGCAGACCAGGGTGTAGGCGGTGGTGCTGACGGTCCGTCGGACCTCGGCGCCCAGCAGCAGGTAGCCCGCCGCCGCCAGCCCGGCGCCGAGCGCCAGCGCGTCGCCCAGCAGCGCCCGTGAGGAGAGCGACAGGTCGACCCCGGTGAGCACCAGGACGCCGCCGAAGGCCACGCTCATGCCCAGCCAGACCAGCCGGGGCGGCCGGATCCCGGTGATCCGCAGCAGCAGGATGGTCCACAGCGGGGTGGTGGTGACCAGCGCCGTGGAGGAGGCCACCGAGGTCATCCGCAGGCTGGGCATCCAGAGCGCGAAGTGCGCCGCGAGCAGCACCCCGGCGGCCATCGCCAGCAGCAGCGCGCGGCGGCCGATCGCGCGCAGCTCCGCGCGGTGGCGCAGCAGGGCGTACGGGCCGAGCACGCCCACCGACATGAGGTTGCGCCAGCAGGCGATGGCGAGCGCCGGCGCGGCGGTGGCGCTGATCAGCGGCGCGGAGAGCGAGATGCCCGCGATCGAGACCGCGAGCAGCAGCAGGTCCGCCCTCGGCAGCCGGGGCGCGGCGGTGGACGACACCGACGTCGGCGCGGAGGCGGTCCGGTCGAGCAGTCGGTCAGCCACGGCGCTTGCGCCGCCCGAACACCAGCTTCGGCAGCCCGGCCGGGATCGGCTGCCGGGTGGTGACCGTGCTGGGCAGCGGGGCGGCGGCGTGCGAGTCCTGCGGCATGGCGCCGGGACGCTCGGTCAGCGGGCCGCTCGGCTCCAGCCGCAGCACCCGGCATTCGCGGGCCCAGCGCTCGCCGATGGTGTCGGTGTCGGGCGCGTTCAGCCGCTTGCCCTTGAGCTCGTCGACCGCACCCTGCCAGGCCTGGCCGCGCGGCTCGGTGACGACCACCCGGACCGCGAAGGAGACCAGTCGGCCCCCCTTGTCCTTGCTGCGGACGGTCACCTCGGCGCCGGCTCCGGCGGTCAGGCCGTGCAGCGGCTGCTCGCCCCCGTCGCCGACCAGGACGACGGCCCCGTCGTGCCAGGCGTGCCAGACCGGGCGACGCTCGGCCGAACCCTCGGCCCGCACCCAGAGCAGGCCGGACTTCTTCACGGCCTCCTCCAGCAGTGCACGGTCCAGGAAGTCGTCAGCGGTCGCAGTCGTTCCGTCCATGCCGCACAGGGTACGGGGCGCGCCGCACGCCGTGGTCAGCGGTGCTGGACGCGCTGGACGGGTTAAGAAGGCGTTTGGATACCCTGACGTCCAAAGACGAGCGAGAGGACCTCGATGGCAGGGCAGAGCAGCCGGGTCTTCATCTCCCACCTCGCCGGGGTCGCGGTGTTCGACCCGAACGGCGACCAGGTCGGCCGGATCCGGGACGTGGTCGTCGCACTGCGGATCGGCGGGCGCCCACCGCGAGTGCTGGGCCTGGTGGTCGAGGTGGTCGGGCGGCGGCGGATCTTCCTGCCGATGACCCGCGTGACCAGCCTGGAGTCGGGCCAGGTGCTGACCACCGGTGTGATCAACATGCGCCGGTTCGAGCAGCGCCCGACCGAGACCCTGGTGCTGGCCGAGTTGCTCGACCGCCGGGTCACCGAGACCGCCTCCGGCGCCGAGGCGACCGTGCTGGACGTGGCGATGGTGCAGACCCGGCTGCGCGAGTGGGAGATCAGCAAGGTCTTCGTGCAGCGCGGCCGCAGCAGCCGGCTGCGCAAGAACCGCGGCGAGGCGCTGACCCTGGACTGGGCCGCCGTCACCGGTTTCACCCTGGCCGAGGAGGGCCAGGGCGCGGCCAACCTGCTGGCCACCTTCGAGCAGCTGCGCCCGGCCGACCTGGCCGGCGTGCTGCACCACCTCTCGGCCAAGCGCCGCGCCGAGGTGGCCGCCGCGCTGGACGACGAGCGGCTCGCGGACGTGCTGGAGGAACTGCCCGAGGACGACCAGGTGGAGATCCTCGGCAAGCTCCAGGCCGAGCGGGCCGCCGACGTGCTGGAGGCGATGGATCCGGACGACGCCGCCGACCTGCTCTCCGAGCTGCCCGGCGACGAGGCCGAGCGGCTGCTCCAGCTGATGGAACCGGAGGAGGCCGCCCCGTTGCGCCGGCTGCTCACCTACCAGGAGGACACGGCCGGCGGTCTGATGACCACCGAGCCGATCATCCTGGAGCCGGACGCCACGGTGGCCGAGGCGCTGGCCCGGGTGCGGATCTCGGACCACAAGCCGGCCCTGGCCGCCCAGGTCTACGTCTGCCGGCCGCCGAACGAGACCCCGACCGGCAAGTACCTGGGCACGGTGCACTTCCAGCGCCTGCTGCGCGAGCCGCCCTACACGCTGGTCGGCTCGATCGTGGACGGCGACCTGGACCCGCTGCCGCCGGACACCCCGCTGCCACTGGTCACCAGCTTCCTGGCCGCCTACAACCTGGTGGCGGCCCCGGTGGTGGACGAGGCGGACCACCTGCTGGGCGCCGTCACGGTCGACGACGTCCTGGACCACCTGCTGCCCGAGGACTGGCGCGAGGCCGCGCTGCACGGCGGCGGGGAGCACCACGACAACGAGGACGGAAGAGAGGCGCCCGGTGGACAGTGACCGCAAGCAGCGCTCGGGCGCTCGCGACGAGCCCGCCCGACAGCAGCGCCTCCAGGGCGAGTTGCGCGACCTGCGGCAGCTGCGCGAGCTGCGGGCCCGCGAGGGCAGCCGGACCCAGACCGTGCACGGCACCTCGGTGCGCTCCCGGCTCGACCAGCCGCGCACCGCACGACCGGGCTTCTTCAGCCTGCCCGCCTACGACCCGGAGGCCTTCGGCAAGCTCTCCGAACGGATCGCGCGCTTCCTGGGCACCGGGCGGTTCATCGTCTGGATGACGGTGGTGATCATCATCTGGGTGCTCTGGAACACGCTGCTGCCGGGGTCGGCCCGGTTCGACAGCTACCCGTTCATCTTCCTGACCCTGGTGCTGTCGCTGCAGGCCTCCTACGCCGCGCCGCTGATCCTGCTCGCGCAGAACCGCCAGGACGACCGGGACCGGGTCAACATGGAACAGGACCGGGCCCGCAGCGACCGCAACATCGCCGACACCGAGTACCTGGCCCGCGAGGTCGCCGCGCTGCGCCAGGGCCTGGGCGAGGTGGCCACCCGGGACTTCATCCGCTCCGAACTGCAGAGCCTGCTCAAGGAGCTGGAGGAGCGGCAGGGCGGTTCCGAGGTGGCCTGACCGGCTGTGATCACCAGCACGCTACCGGTCAGTCAGTGGGCCCGCGGCCGAGCCGTACCATCAAGGCATGGCCAATGAGACAGAGGTGGCGACCGGCGTGACGGAGGAGTCCGTCCGCGAGGCGCTGTCGACCGTGCAGGACCCGGAGATCAACCGCCCGATCACCGACCTCGGCATGGTGAAATCGGTGCAGCTCGCGGGCGGCACGGTGCGGGTCGCGGTCTACCTGACCGTCTCCGGCTGCCCGATGCGCGAGACGATCACCGACCGGGTGAAGACCGCGGTCGGCCGGGTCCCCGGGGTCGACACGGTCGAGGTCGAGCTCGACGTGATGAGCGAGGAGCAGCGCAAGGAGCTCTCCCAGCTGCTGCGCGGCGGCGCCCCCGAGCGCGAGATCCCGTTCGCCAAGCCCGGCACGCTGACCCGGGTCTACGCGGTGGCCTCCGGCAAGGGCGGGGTCGGCAAGTCCTCGGTCACCGTCAACCTGGCCGCCGCGCTGGCCGCCCAGGGCCAGAAGGTCGCCGTGGTGGACGCCGACATCTACGGCCACAGCGTGCCGCGGATGCTGGGCGTCGAGGGGCGCCCGACCCAGGTCCAGGACATGATCATGCCGCCGTCGGCGCACGGCGTGAAGGTCATCTCGATCGGCATGTTCACCCCGGGCAACGCCCCCGTGGTCTGGCGCGGCCCGATGCTGCACCGCGCGCTGCAGCAGTTCCTGGCCGACGTCTACTGGGGCGACCTGGACGTGCTGCTGCTCGACCTGCCGCCGGGCACCGGCGACATCGCGATCTCGGTGGCCCAGCTGGTGCCGAACGCCGAGATCCTGATCGTCACCACCCCGCAGATGGCCGCCGCCGAGGTGGCCGAGCGGGCCGGCACGATCGCGCTGCAGACCCACCAGAAGATCGTCGGCGTGATCGAGAACATGTCCGGCATGCCCTGCCCGCACTGCGACGAGATCGTCGACGTGTTCGGCACCGGCGGCGGCCAGATCGTCGCCGAGGCGCTCACCCGGGCCACCGGCGCCACCGTCCCGGTGCTCGGCAGCATCCCGATCGACGTCCGCCTGCGCGAGGGCGGCGACGACGGCAACCCGGTCGTCCTGGCCGCCCCCGACTCCCCCGCCGGCGCCGCGCTGCGCGCGGTGGCCGACAAGCTCGGCGGCCGCCAGCGCGGCCTGTCGGGCCTCTCGCTCGGGCTGACCCCGAAGAACAAGTTCTGACCCGGTCTCAGCAACCGCTCGTTCAGGGCCTGGTGTAGGACGCCAGGTCCTGAACGGCGCTGAACCCCACCCCGTACGCGCTGACCCCGCGTCCGTAGGCGCCCAGCAGCACGCCCGGTGCCTCGCCGGCCAGCACCCAGCCGTACTCGGACTCGCGGTAGCGGAAGGGCTGCGGCAGGCCGTTGACGGGCAGCGTGAGCGGGGACCAGCCGGCGCCGCCGAGGTCGTCGGCCAGGTCCCAGGCGAGCGCGGTCTGCTGGTCGAGCCACTCCTGGCGGCGGCCGCGGGCCAGCTGGCCCGGCCAGGTGACGGTGAGCAGGCCGGAGCCGGCCAGCCAGGCGGCCGAGGAGGCCGAGGTGGCCTCCAGCACGCCGGTGCCGTCCGCGCTGCGCCGGCCGGGGCGGCGGGCCACCGTGACCACCACGGCGAACCGGCGCGGGCCGGGGGCCTCGGGCTGCTTGGGCGGCTGCTCGCCGTGGCCCAGCGAGCCGTAGTCGATGCTGCGCGGCACGCCGGCGCGGTGACCGCCCGCACCGGCCTGGAGCAGCCAGCGCCGCCCGGTCCAGCCCTCGTCCAGGCCGTACCAGGGGAAGTCGGCGGCCTGGTACGGCGCCAGCGGGTCGGTGGGCTCGGCGGTCCGCCGACCCGGTACCTCCGCCGCCGCCTTGGCGGTGGCCGTTCCCACCGCGCGACTGCTCGTAGCGTCCAATCCGGGCCTCCTTGGCAACCTGTCGGGCACTCAGCACAATAGCGGCGCCGAACGGCGACACCCCGTCCGGCGAGGAGCGGGGCGGGGTGTCGTCATCGTGGCGGACTAGGGTCTGTCTGACAATTCGCGTCGCGCGCCCGACGGGAATTGTCAGACAGACCCTGGCGGCGGGGTCGGTACCGGCATGTCGGCGGAGCCTCAGGTGGCGTCCAGGTCGTACGGCGGGCGCTCGCCGGCGCCCAGCGGCGGACCGGCGTCGGCGGTCTTCAGCATGTTGATCCCGCCCGCGGCCGCGGCGGTCTTGCTGGTGGCGACCGTGCTGGCCGGCTTGTCGTCGAGCACCGACTTGAGGTCCAGGCCCTCGCGCAGGTCCTTCAGACCCAGCGGGTCGTCCTCGCCACCCATCAGGTTCTTGCGCACGAAGGTCTTCGGGTTGAGGTCCTCGAACTCGAAGTCCTTGAACTCCGGGCCCAGTTCGCTGCGGATGTCCGCCTTGGCGCTGTCGGCGAAGGCCCGAACCTTGCGGATGAAACCGGTCGCGTCCTGGATGAGCTTCGGCAACTTGTCCGGCCCGAAGATCACGATGGCCATGATGACCAGGGTGATCAGCTCGAGTGGGCCTATGTCGAAGAACACGTGAACTCCCAGCTGCTGGCGGACGATCCCGGTTCGGCCCGCGACACCGGCTCACTACAGCGTAATGGCCACCAGCGGGTCCTCGGCCCACGGACCGAAGAATCCGTGGTAAAGACCCGCTGGTGGCCCTGTCATGCAGGCCCGCCCTGGTTCACGGCAGCATGACGTGCCCGTGGATCACCGGGTTGACGGCCCGCGCCGTCGGCCCGGGCGTCAACAGGTCGAAGGAGTGGCCGCCGGGCGCGCCGAGCGGCAGGTCCACCGTCAGCGGACCGCTCAGCGGAGCCGCCGGCACCCCGCCGGGCACCTGCGGGGTGACCGCCGTGCCGTGCTGGTCGTCGGCCGGGTTCGGACTGTCGCCCGCGACGGCGGCCAGGCCCAGGCTGCCGAAGCCGCCGAGCGCCACCGCCGCCACCGAGAACGCGCCGGCCGCCGCGACCACCAGCCGTCGACCGCGCGGCTGGCCGCCGGGGCCCGAGCGGGGCAGCGACACCGCGGGTCGCTGGCGCTCGGCGGTGCCGTCCGACCGGGCCGAGCCGCGTCGACCGGTCCACGGCCGCGGCTCGGATCCGTGGCCGGACCGCGGGTCGAGGCCCGGCAGCGGAGTGTCGGCGCCCAGCGCGCCGCCGCCGAACGAGGCACCCGCGCCGCGCCCGAAGGTGCCACCGGTCAGCCGGCTGCCGCCCAGGGTGGGCAAACCCGGCAGGCCCGGCAGGCCGGTCAGGCCCGCGCCGCCACCGGGACGGCCCGGCCCGCCGTCGAGGTCGTCGGGCTGCGCCGCGACCGCCAGCAGCCGGGCCATCAGCAGCCCCGACGGCCCGGGCGGCTCGGTGGTGGTGAGCCGGTGCTTGACCGAGCGGGCCTCCTCGGCCTCGCTCAGGCACTGCGGGCAGGTGGCCAGGTGCGCCTGGACCCGCTCGCGGTCGTCATGGCCGAGCTCGCCGTCCAGGTAGGCGGTCAACCGCTCGCCGAGGTGGTGCTCCTCCACCGCGGACGGCTCGCTCTGGCGCACGGCGATCGGCCGCAGCACGGGGACCTCCTGACGGGTGCTCTCCTGCCGCATCTGATCCTGCCGGGCGGGCGCCGGGCGCCGGGCGCCGGACCGGCCTGCGCCGCTCACGATCGCCTCCGCCCGCTCCCGCCCGCACCGGCCTCGGCGGCGCTCGCGACGGCGATCGCCGGCTCCGGCTGCTCCGAGCCGCCGCGCCGGACGCGACCGGGCGCGGCGCCCGGTGCCCGGTGCTTGAGCGCGGCGCGCAGGTGCGAGCGGCCGCGGTGGATCCGGCTGCGCACGGTGCCGAGCTTGACGCCCAGGGTGGCGGCGATCTCCTCGTAGGAGAGGCCCTCGATGTCGCAGAGCACCACGGCGGCCCGGAACTCCGGGGCCAGGGTGTCCAGCGCCTGCTGCACGTCGGCGTCGAAGTGGGTGTCGCTGAAGGCCTGGGCCGGGCTGGGCTCGCGGCTGGGCAGCCGCTCGGCGGCGTCCTCGGCCAGTGCGTCGAAGCGGATCCGCTGCCGACGGCGGACCATGTCCAGGAACAGGTTGGTGGTGATCCGGTGCAGCCAGCCCTCGAAGGTGCCGGGGGTGTAGGTGGAGAGCGAGCGGAAGACCCGGACGAAGACCTCCTGGGTGAGGTCCTCGGCGTCGTGCTGATTGCCCGTCAGGCGGTAGGCCAGCCGGTAGACCCGGGCGCTGTGCGCCTCGACGATCTCCTCCCAGCTGGGCGGGGTCCAACCCTGCGCGTCGGCCCCGTCGGTGAAGGTCGCGAGCGCGGCGGGGGCCGAGGACTCGGCGGTGGTGCCGTCGAACGACTGGTCCAGGGGGGTGTGCGCAGACTGGTTCATCACGGGCTTCGGCGTACGGGCCGACGAGGTGCCGCGGAGATGCCGCCGCACAGGGACGTCGCCCTCGGCCACACCTCCTCGGTTGGCTCTTCTGCCCAGCAGGGCCACCACCATATCCACCTCACCCGTCAGTTCTGGATAAAAGTGTGCTCATCCATCCGACCGCATGGCGTGCGGCCCGCCGCGCCCCTCGTCACCGGCGCCGTGCTGGGCCCACACTGGACCCACACCGGGTCCGCGGGCAGTCCCGTCGAGGCAGTCCCATCGACGCGGCCGAGACGCTCTCTGCCCGGTCCAACGGCCCGCCGCCGGACGCGGTTCCCACCCGGCCAGTAATCTGTCGCAGGAAATATCGACATCCTGCAGCGCCCCTACTCCCCAGGACCAGATCATCGACTTCGGGCCCGCGGCTGCGACCCTCGCCGACACGTACGTCGGCGAGGACGCCGTGCTGACCTACGCCAGGGCCCAGGCGGCCCGCACCGGGGTCCGGGCGATCGGCCCGAGCGGCGGGGCCTGCCTACGGCTGCTGGCGGCCGCGCTGGGCGCCAAGGCGGTGGCCGAGATCGGCACCGGCACCGGGGTGTCCGGCGTCTACCTGCTGCGCGGGATGCGCCCGGACGGCATCCTGACCACCGTCGACCCGGAGCCGATCCGCCAGGAGTTCGCCCGCGAGGCCTACCTGGCGGCGGGCTTCGCGGCCGGCCGGACCCGGTTCATACCCGGCCGCGCACTGGAGGTGCTGCCGCGGCTCGCCGACGGCCAGTACGACCTGGTGTTCTGCGACGGCGATCCGGCCGAGTCGCGGGCCTATCTCGCAGAATCGTTGCGCCTGCTGAGACCCGGCGGGGTGGTCTGCTTCGAAGGGGTGTTCCAGCAGGGCCGGCTGACCGATCCCGCGCTGGACGACCCGGCCACCGGCGCGATGCGCGAACTGGTGCAGGCGGTGCGGGAGAGCAAGCAGCTCCTGCCCGCGCTGCTGCCGGTCAGCGACGGGCTGCTCTGCGCGGTCAAGCGCTGAGCGTCCCGGCAGCTGGGCGTCCCGGCACCCGACCGTCCTGCAAGCGACCGCTCGGCAGCCGGCAGGCCCGGCCGCCGGTCCGCACGGGCACGTCGGCGGGGCCCGGTTCCGCTGGTTCGCACCAGTGGCTCCGGGCCCCGTGGGGCGCGCTGCGCGCGCAAAGCGCGAGAGTCAGCCGCAGGCCTGCTTCAGGGCCTCACCCAGGGCGTTCGCCTCGTCCGGAGTGAGCTCCACCACCAGGCGACCGCCGCCTTCGAGCGGAACTCGCATGATGATGCCCCGCCCCTCTTTGGTGACCTCGAGCGGGCCGTCACCCGTCCGCGGCTTCATGGCCGCCATGCTCGTTCCCCTTCCTGCAACCGCTCAGCTACGTACCAGCAGTCCGTCCACCGCCGGTATCGAACGCATTGATCGGAAGCCATTATCCCGCATTCGGCGCCCCGATGACCAACATCACTCTTTACGCACCAGGGAGCACACCATCACAGAGGGGCTGATTCCGCCTCAGATCCCCCCTCGCCCGACCGGGCGAAGACTCATCAGTTGCCGGGCCAGGCCTGCCCGAGCCCGCTACCATCCGGGCGACCGGGGCCCTGCGGGCGGTCGAGCGACCGGACGCACGCAAGGGGCCGTAAAGGTGCGCTACCTCACACTCCCGCCGACCGGCGGGCTCCGGCATGCTGACTCAGGTCCGCGGTGTTACCGATCGGTTGGGAGCCCCACACATGTCCGACTCCGTCCTGTACGAGCTCGACGGCCCGCTGGCCGTCATCACCATCAACCGTCCGGAGGCGATGAACGCGCTGGACGTCCCGACCAAGGTGGCGCTGCGCGACACCGTGACCGAGGCGGCGGCGGACCCGGCGGTGCGCGCGGTGCTGCTGACCGGCGCGGGCGACAAGGCGTTCTGCGTCGGCCAGGACCTCAAGGAGCACCTCGGGCTGCTCAAGCGGGCCGACGAGACGGGCGAGCCGCCGCTGAAGACGGTCGCCGAGCACTACAACCCGCTGGTGCGGGCGCTGGCCGGGATGCGCAAGCCGACGGTGGCCGCGGTCGGCGGGGTGGCGGCCGGCGCCGGGGCCTCGCTCGCCTTCGCCTGCGACTTCCGGATCGTCGCCGAGACGGCCGGGTTCAACACCTCCTTCGCGGGCGTGGCACTGACCACCGACTCGGGCGCGTCGTGGACGCTGCCCCGGCTGGTCGGCCACGCCAGGGCCACCGAGCTGCTGATGTTCCCGCGCACCGTCAAGGCCGCCGAGGCGCTCACCCTGGGCCTTGCCACCCGGGTCGTCCCGTCCGCCGAACTCGCCGCCACCGCGCGCGAGTTCGCCCTGCGACTGGCGAACGGGCCGACCGTGGCGTACGGCGCGATCAAGGCCGCGCTGGACTTCGGCGCCGCGCACTCGCTGAGCGAGACGCTGGACAAGGAGGACGAGTTGCAGACCCTGGCCGGGGCCAGCGAGGACCACCGGATCGCGGTGGCCGCCTTCCTGGCCAAGGAGACGCCGAAGTACGTCGGCCGCTAGCCCGACCGGCAGCTCGACCGGCTGACGGTGGGTCAGCGGGCGTGGCAGTCGGCCAGGTGGTCGTTGACCAGCCCGCAGGCCTGCATCAGCGCGTAGGCGGTGGTCGGGCCGACGAACCGGAAGCCGTGCCGCTTGAGCTCCTTGGCCAGCGCCGTGGACTCCGGCGTGATCGCCGGCACCTCGCCCAGGGTCCGCGGCGCGGGCCGGGCCGGATCACCGGCGAACCGCCAGATCAGCGCGTCCAGGCCGCCGTCCAGGTCCTGGGCGGCGCGGGCGTTGGCGACGGCCGCGGCGATCTTCAGCCGATTGCGGATGATCCCGGCGTCCGCCAGCAGCCTGGCCTCGTCCGCCTCGGTGAAGGCCGCCACCTCGGCGATCCGGAAGCCCGCGAAGGCGGCCCGGAAGCCCTCCCGGCGGCGCAGGATGGTGATCCAGGACAGGCCCGACTGGAACGCCTCCAGGCAGACCCGTTCGAACAGGGCGTCGTCGCCGTGCACCGGCTTGCCCCACTCGGTGTCGTGGTAGACCCGGTAGTCGTCGGTCGACTCGCCCCAGGGGCAGCGCAGCAGGCCGTCCGGGCCGGGCTGGAGGATCGTCACTCCTGCTCCGCGCGTCCGGGCGTGTCCGCGCGGTCGGCGCCGTGCGCGTGGGCGGCGCCGTGCTCGACCACCGTGGCCCCCTCGGCCGCCGCGCCGGGCTCGGCGCCCTCCCGCACCGCCACCGCGGCCTCCAGCTCGGCGATCCGCGAGTCGCGGTACGCGAGCTCGGCGCCGAGCCGGTCCAGCACGTCGTCCACCTGGTCCATCCGGTAGCCGCGCACCGCCATCGGCAGCCGGATCTCGTCGACGTCCTGCCGGCTCAGCGGACGCTCCTGCGGCAGCCTGCCGGCGATCCGGTCGTGCACGGCCTCCGGCAGCGCACCGCCGCCGCCCAGCGCCACCAGCGCGGCACCGCCGACCACCACGGCCATCGCCACCACGATCACCCAGAACACGAGCTGTCCTCCCGACACGTGAGTATGCGGCCGAGTGAGGGATCATGGTCCCTGGGAAGGCCGGGGCCCCATCATCGCACCAGGGTCCCCCTGGATCGATACCGGCGAGACCCGCGATACCCGCCTGTGATGACTGGAGGAGCGAGGGTGGCACTGCGCCTGGGACCGCGTGAGTTCGGCGCGGAGGAACTGGTCATCATGGCCATCGTCAACCGCACCCCGGACTCCTTCTTCGACCGCGGCGCCACGTTCGCCGACGAGGCCGCCTTCGCCGCCGCCGACCGGGCGATGGCCGAGGGCGCGGCGATCCTGGACATCGGCGGGGTCAAGGCCGGGCCCGGCGAGGAGGTGACGGTCGAGGAGGAGCTGCGGCGCACCGTGCCGTTCGTCGCCGAGCTGCGCAAGCGCCACCCCGAGGCCGTGATCAGCGTGGACACCTGGCGGCACGAGGTGGGCGAGGCGGTCTGCGAGGCCGGCGCCGACCTGCTGAACGACGCCTGGGGCGGGGTCGACCCCGAGCTCGCCGCAGTGGCCGCCCGCTTCGACGTGGGCCTGGTCTGCACCCACGCCGGCGGCGCCGAGCCGCGCACTCGGCCGCACCGGGTCGGCTACCAGGACGTGATGGCGGACATCCTGCGGGTCACCGTCCAGCTGGCCGAGCGGGCCGCCGCGCTCGGGGTGCGACGGGACGCGCTGATCATCGACCCCGGGCACGACTTCGGCAAGAACACCCGGCACTCGCTGGAGGCGACCCGGCGGCTGCCGGAGATGACCGCCACCGGGTTCCCGGTGCTGGTCTCGCTCTCCAACAAGGACTTCGTCGGCGAGACCCTGGACCAGCCGGTCGACCGGCGGCTGCTCGGCACCCTGGCCACCACCGCCGTCTCCGCCTGGCTGGGCGCCCGGATCTACCGGGTGCACCAGGTGGCCGAGACCCGGCAGGTGCTGGACATGGTCGCCTCGATCCAGGGCACCCGTCCCCCGGCGGTGGCCCGCCGGGGGCTGATGTGACGCACCCGACCGGCCGGGCCCGACGCCCGCTCAGATCTCCCCGTTGGGCCGGCGGGACTCGGCGAGGATCTTCAGCACCTCGTCGATCTCGTCGGTGACGTGGAACAGGTCCAGGTCGGCCGCCGAGGCCTTGCCCTGCGCCACCAGGGTGTCCCGCAGCCAGGCGACCAGGCCGCTCCAGTAGGCGCTGCCGAAGAGGATCACCGGGAACCGGGTGACCTTCTTCGTCTGCACCAGGGTCAGCGCCTCGAACAGCTCGTCCAGCGTGCCCAGGCCCCCGGGCAGCACCACGAAGCCCTGCGCGTACTTCACGAACATCGTCTTGCGGACGAAGAAGTAGCGGAAGTTCAGGCCGAGGTCGACGTACTCGTTGAGCCCCTGCTCGAACGGCAGCTCGATGCCGAGACCGACGCTGAGACCGCCCGCCTCCGAGGCGCCGCGGTTGGCGGCCTCCATCGCGCCGGGGCCGCCGCCGGTGATCACCGCGAAGCCGGCCTCGGCCAGCGCCCGCCCGATCGCCACCCCGGACGCGTACTCGGCCGAGTCGACCGGCGTCCGGGCCGAGCCGAAGACACTGACCGCCGCCGGGAGTTCGGCGAGCGCGCCGAAGCCCTCGACGAACTCCGAGGTGATCCGCCAGACCCGCCAGGGGTCGGTGTGCAGCCAGTCGGTCGGTCCGGTGGTGTCCAGCAGGCGCTGGTCGGTGGTGCCCGGCTCGACCTGGTCCCGGCGCAGCAGCACCGGGCCCTTGCGCCGCTCCGGCCAGGTCCTCTTCGGCGGCTGCGCCCCCGCGGGGGTCGGCTCCACCAGCTCCGGGCCGTGCCCGAAGCTCCGTTCGTCTGCGCCGTCCTGCGCTGATGTCCCTGTCATGACGAAACTCTACGCCCGGCCCGGGTTCCTGACGGGGAACCTTTGGCAGGCGGGCAGCTGACGGGACGGCGACGCCTTGTTCACCTCCCGCTCGGTTCGGCGCCCGCCCACCGCGTCACGCGCCGCCGGTGAGCCAGGCGCGCAGCTTGCGCTCGACGTCGGCGATCGCCGCCAGCGAGACGTGCTCGTCCCGCTTGTGCGCCAGGTTCGGATCACCGGGGCCGTAGTTGACGGCGGGCACGCCGAGCGCGCTGAACCGCGCCACGTCGGTCCAGCCGAACTTGGCCCGGGCCTCGCCCCCGGTGGCGGCCAGGAAGGCCTGGGCGGCCGGCTGGGAGAGGCCGGGCAGCGCGGCGGGCGAGATGTCCACCACCTCCAGCGCGAAGCCCGCGAAGACCTCGCGCAGGTGTGCCTCGGCCTCGGCCACGGTGCGGTCCGGCGCGAACCGGAAGTTGACGGTCACCACGCACTCGTCGGGGATCACGTTGCCGGCCACGCCGCCGGTGATGCCGACCGCGTTGAGGCCCTCGCGGTACTCCAGGCCGTCGATCTCCACCCGGCGCGCCTGGTAGGCGGCGAGCCGGCCGAGCACCTCGGCGGCGTGGTGGATGGCGTTCTCGCCGTTCCAGCTGCGGGCCGAGTGGGCCCGGACCCCGGTCAGCATGACCTTGACCCGCAGGCTGCCCTGGCAGCCGCCCTCGACCATCGCGCCGCTCGGCTCCATCAGCACCGCGAAGTCGGCGGCCAGCCAGTCGGGATGCCGGGTCACCAGGTGGCCCAGGCCGTTGCGCACCGCGTCGACCTCCTCGCAGTCGTAGAAGACGAAGGTGAGGTCGCGGTTGGGCTCGGGCAGCGTGGCGGCCAGCCGGAGCTGGACGGCCACCCCGGACTTCATGTCCGCGGTGCCGCAGCCCCAGAGCAGGTCGCCGTCCAGGCGCGAGGGCACGTTGTCGGCGATCGGCACGGTGTCCAGGTGGCCGGCCAGCACCACCCGCTCGGCCCGGCCCAGCCGGGTGCGGGCCACCACGTTGTTGCCGTACCGGTCGACGGTCAGGTGCGGCAGCGTGCGCAGCGCGGCCTCGACGGCGTCGGCGAGCGCCCGCTCGTCACCGCTGACCGAGGGGAAGTCGACCAGTTGGGCGGTGAGCGCACCCCCGTCCAGCGTCAGGTCGAGGGCGGTCGGGACACTGGTTTCGGACAGGCTGCTCATGGTCGGCAAGCCTAGATCCTGTCCGGTCGATCCTGTCGGCTGCGACACCACCGGCTGACGCCGCGGGGTGCGTGGCGGGGGCTGCTGCGGCACGCACCCCGCGGCGTGCGTGGCGGGGGCTGCTGCGGCACGCGCCGCGGGTCGAGACGGTGGCACGGTGCAACCGCTGCGGACCGCACATTCGTCCGCACTGGTGGTGACTGAGTACGGTGTGCCAGGACAACGCGAGGCGAGAGGGGCCACGGTGGCCATCGAGGAGGACACGGCCCATGGCGGTCGGCGTCGGCGGCGACCGCTGCGCTGGGTGCTGACGGCGCTGCTGCTGGTGGGCGCGGTGATCGCGGGCCTGGTGCTGTGGAACCGGAACCACAACGCGCTGGCGGCCGAACAGTGCACGGTCACACCGGCGGGCGGCCAGCCGCTCTCGATGGACCTGGACCAGGGCTCGAACGCGGCGACCATCGCCGCCGTGACGATCTCCCGCGGCCTGCCGGAGCGGGCGCTGACCATCGCGCTGGCCACCGGGCTGCAGGAGTCCAAGCTGCGCAACCTGGCGGGCGGTGACCGCGATTCGGTCGGCCTCTTCCAGCAGCGGCCGTCCCAGGGCTGGGGCACCGAGCAGCAGATCCTCGACCCGGTGTACTCGACCAACAAGTTCCTGGACGCGCTGGTGAAGGTGCCCGGCTACGCCCGGCTGCCGCTCACCGAGGCGGCCCAGGACGTGCAGAAGAGCGGCTACCCCGGCGCCTACGCCAGGCACGAGGCGGACGCCACCGCGCTGGCCGAGGCGCTGACCGGCCGGGCGCCGGCCGCGTTCAGCTGCACGGTGCACGAGTTCGCCCAGCCGCTGACGGCCGACAACAGCGACTCCTCGCCCGGCCCCACGGCCGGCGCGACGTCGTCGACCTCCGACGCGGCGCGGCAGCTGACCGACCGGGTGCGCCGCGAGTTCGGCCAGGCCGTCAGCGCGGCTCCGAGCGCCGGGAACGGCACCCCCGGTACGGCGCTGGCCCTGACTCCCAACCAGTCGGCCAACACCGACTCCGGCCCGGCCGCGCAGACGCAGAGCGGCTGGGCGGTGGCGCAGTGGGCGGTGGCGCACGCCCAGGAGCTGGGCATCGGCAGCGTGGCCTACGACGGCAAGGGCTGGCGGATCGACCGCTCGGCCTCCGGCTGGCAGGCCCAGAGCACCGCGAGCTCGACGAACCAGGTGCTGGTCACGCTCGGGATGCCCACCGCCAAGAAGTGAGCTGTCAAGCGCTCGTCAGCCAGAGTTGACGAATGCTCAGCCGAGTGCCCCTCCGACGGGTGAATCTGGTCACGCCACCTTGACGCATCCAAGGAGGTGGCGACACCCGCCACGACGGCCGCCGGGCCCATCGTCACGCGCCACACCGAGCTGGTCAGGCAAGGGCAGTGACGTTTCTTCGGTCGGGTCCGGCAGCGTCGTCGCGAGCAGGGCGGCAGAAAAGCGATCATGCGATCTTTAGTCGCTCTTTACGCTCCGCCGCCGAAACCTTCTCGCTCCTCAAGCGGTAATCACGGCGTCCGCCCGGCGGACCTGTCGTGTCGTCACTTCTTAGGAGCACCATGTCCCTCCCCCTCACGCGCCGGATCGCCCAGGCCGCACTGCTCGTCGCGGCCGGAGCGACCCCGCTGGTCGCCGCCGGGTCGGCGTCCGCCGCCGACCTGGTGCCGCACGGCACCGACCTCGGCAAGGGGATCAGCAGGCTGGACGGCGTCACCGCGAACTCGAACCTGAAGGGCGAGGCACACCAGCTGGGCCAAGCGCTGGGCACCACCGGCGCGGTGGTGAGCGGGACGGCGCTGCCAGCCGCCACCGACGCCGCGGCCACGGCCGCCAGCGACAAGCTGCCGGACAGCGGCCGGCTGCTGGACCCGCTGGGCCACCACGACGGCGCCACCACGGCCGCCGACGGCCCGCTGACCGATCTGGCCGGCAAGCTCTCCACCCTGGCGCCGCTGACCGGCGGCGCGCTGCCGGGTGGCGCGCCGCGCGCGATGCCGGCCACGTCCTCGATGCCCGGCCTGCCCTCCTCGCCGCTCTCCGGCGTCGGCTCGCTGCCCGCCCCGCCCACCGTGAGCGGGGTGGACAAGGTGGTGAACGCCGACACGCTGAACAACCCGATCGCCGCCGCCAGTCACCTGGCGGGGCAGATTCCGGCCACCAGCAGCCTGGCCGGCTCGCTGCCGAGCGAGGACCGGGTGGCCTCCGCGCTGCCCGCCACCGGCCGGCTGGCGGACTCGCTGCCCGCGACCGGCAACACCCTCGGCTCGGTGCCGCTGGTCGACCAGCTGGGCGGCCAGCTGCCCGTCGCCCAGCAGTTGGGCACGCTGCCGGGCGCCGACCACCTGACCCACGGGATGCCGAACAGCGGTGACCTGATGCACCCGACCCAGGCCGCCGACGCGCTGCACTTGCAGGAGCTGACCGGCCAGGCCGGCGAGAGCACCCACCGGCTGGGCGGGATCCCGGACCTGGGCGCCGTGACCAACCTGCTGGGCGGGCTGGGCGGCACCACGCAGCACCTGCCCACGGTGAACTGACCCCGGGCGTACGCCGGGACATTCGCTGGAAAGCAGAGAGCGGATGACGGCTGACAGAGTCTGATATCTGTCAGCCGTCATCCGCTCTCGCGTTTCTGCCAGCCCACTGACGTTAGTGGGACGACGGCTGCGGGATGACGTCATCCCGCTGACGTCAGCGCGACACCGCCGGCCCATTGCCGACGGCCCACGCCCGTCAGCCCCCCAGCCGCCGCACCGCCGCCGCGACCCGCTCGTCCGTCGCCGTGAAGGCGACCCGGACGAACCGCTCGCCGGCCGGCCCGTAGAAGTCCCCGGGCGCCACCAGGATGCCCAGCTCGGCCAGGTGCCGCACGGTCTCCCAGCACGGCTCGTCCCGGGTGGCCCACAGGTAGAGGCTGGCCTCGGAGTGCTCGATCCGGAAGCCGTGCCCCTCCAGCGCCGCACGCAGCGCCGCACGCCGCGCCGCGTACCGGGCCCGCTGCTCCGCCACGTGCGCGTCGTCGCCGAGCGCCGCGATGGTGGCCGCCTGCACGGGCGCCGGCACGATCATGCCGCCGTGCTTGCGGATCTCCAGCAACTCCCGCACCACCACCGGGTCGCCCGCCACGAAGGAGGCGCGGTAACCGGCCAGGTTGGAACGCTTGGAGAGCGAGTGCACGGCCAGCAGCCCCTCGTGCGAGCCGCCGCAGACATCGGCGCGCAGCACCGAGACCGGCTCCGCCTCCCAGCCCAGCTCCAGGTAGCACTCGTCACTGACCAGCAGCACCCGGTGCTCCCGGGCCCAGGCCACGGTCCGCCGCAACCGATCGGCCGTCAGCACCCGACCGGTCGGGTTGGACGGCGAGTTCAGCCAGAGCAGCCGAACCCGCGCGGGGTCCAGCTCCGCGACGTCCTCGTACTCGACCGCTTCGGCGCCGCAGAGCCGGGCGCCGACCTCGTAGGTCGGGTAGGCGAGCCGCGGGTAGGCCACCTGGTCACCGGGGCCCAGGCCGAGCTGCCCGGGCAGCCAGGCCACCAGCTCCTTGGAGCCGATGGTCGGCAGCACCGCGGTCGGCTCGACCTCGGCGCCGCAGCGCCGCCGCAGCCAGTCGGCGATCGCCGCGCGCAGCTCCAGCGGCCCCCAGACGGTCGGGTAGCCGGGGGTGTCGGTCGAGGCCGCCAGCGCCTTCTGGATCAGCTCCGGGACCGGGTCCACCGGCGTGCCCACGGAGAAGTCGCACAGCCCGTCCGGGTGGGCCAGCGCCGTCGCCTTGTAGGGCTCCAGCTTGTCCCAGGGGAAGACCGGCAACAGATCGGATACGCGGCGCGCCGCCCCCGGGTGACCCGGAAACGGCGCGCGCGGTTCGTTGGTGCTCACTGGCTCAGTGCTCGTCCTGGTTCTGCGGCGGCAGGGCGGCGATGAAGGGGTGGTCCCGCTCGATCAGGCCGAGCTTGGAGGCACCACCGGGCGAACCGAGGTCGTCGAAGAACTCGACGTTCGCCTTGTAGTAGTCCTTCCACTCCTCCGGGGTGTCGTCCTCGTAGAAGATCGCCTCGACGGGGCAGACCGGCTCACAGGCGCCACAGTCGACACACTCATCCGGATGGATGTAGAGCGAGCGCTCGCCCTCGTAGATGCAGTCAACCGGGCACTCTTCGATGCACGCCTTGTCCTTGACGTCGACACAAGGCTGCGCGATGACGTAGGTCACGCTGTCGTTCCTCCTCGGTTGGGCCGGTGCCCAAACTATCTTCTTGCGTGCGCGGGTGAGCGCGGCGTCGTCGATGCCCGCCCCTAGTATCGCGGGTCAGAGACCACAAATGCACCGGAGGTCAGCTTGAGCGGCACCCCGATTCCGGTCGGCGCCAAACCCGAGGTCCGGATAGACCCCTCTGACGTGGGACGACGCGTCTCCGTACGGCGGATCGAGGCGGCCGTCGACCCGGCCACCGGGCGGGCGTCGTTCCGCGATGTGATCGGTGTGCTCACTTCGTGGAACGATCATGAGCTGATCGTAGTCGCCAGGGACCGCTCCGAAACGCGGATTCCGGTCAATCGCTTGGTCGCCGGCAAGGTGGTCCCGCTCTTCCCCGCCAGGACCGTGCCGCTGCCCGCGGTCGACCCCGTCGAACTGCAGCGGATCGCCGCCCGCGGCTGGCCCGCCGTCGAGCAGCAGCCGCTCGGCGAGTGGACGCTGCGGGCCTCGGCCGGCTTCACCCGCCGGGCCAACTCGGTGCAGGCGCTCGGCGACCCGGGCCTGCCGCTGCCGCAGGCCCTGGACCGGGTCCGGGCCTGGTACGCCGAGCGCGCGCTGCCCGCCTGGGTCGAGGTGACCGTGCCCGGCTCGCCGGCCGGACTGACCGAGCAGCTGGACCTGCTCGGCGCCAGGTACTCCCCCACCCAGGTGCGCACCGCGTCGCCGGCCGCGCTGGTCGAGGCGGGCCGCGGCGGCGCTGCCGACCGGGTGCGACTGTCCCGCGAGGCGGGCGCCGACTGGCTCTCGGTCTACCGGCGGGCGAGCGGCGATCCGGCCCAGGACCGGGCCGCCCGCCAGGTGCTGCACGGCGGCCCCTCGGTCTGGTTCGCGACCGTGCCCGACCCGCACGGCCCGGCGCCGCTCGCGATCGGACGGTGCGTCATCGACGGTCCGTGGGCCTGTTTCGGGGCCGTCGAGGTGCGCCCCGAGGCACGCCGGCAGGGCCTGGCGACGGCCGTGATGGCAGCGCTGGCGGCGCGCGCCGCCGAGGAGGGCGCGCGCGGCGCCTACCTGCAGGTGGAGGCCGAGAACAGCGGTGCGCTCACGCTCTATGACGGACTCGGCTTCACGACCAGTCACACTTACCACTACGCCTGTCTTCCGCAGGCGTACCCGTCCGCGTAGGTTCCCCGCAGACGCCGTTGCCCAGACGGGCTGACCACAGCCCGGGAACCAGTGAGCCCCGTACGCCGAGAGCCGTCACGCACGAAAGCCGCCGCAGCCACCGTGACCGAGCAGAGCAGAGCCCGTTTCCGCGCCGAGGCCAGGTCCGAGCAGCCCGATCCGGTGCTGCTCTGCCTGTTGGCCGCAGCCGAACACACCCTGGCCGACTCCGGCTGGCCCCCGGACGACGACCCGCAGCCGCCGCCGACCCTCGAGGCGCTGCTGGCCGCCTGCCACGCGGCGCTGGACCGGCACGCGGCGGCGGTGCGCCACGCGGTGGCCGAGCGCTGTCCGGCCACCCCCGAGGAGACCGCCGCGCTGCTGGCGGCGGTGCTCGGCGGGCGCGACCGCTTCCACGGGCAGCCCTCGGACTACCGGCGGCTGGAGTCCTCGTTGCTGCCCGAGGTGCTGCGGCGCCGGCGCGGGCTGCCGATCATGCTGTCCCTGGTCTGGTCGGCGGTGGCCGCCCGGGCCGGGCTGACCGTGCACGGGATCGCGCTGCCGGGCCACTTCATCGTCGCGGTCGGCGGGCCGGTACCGGACGACGAGTACGTGCTGGCCGACCCCTTCCACGGCGGCCGGCTGCTCTCCTCCGAGGATGCCGCCGCGATCGTGATCGCCGCCGGGCACCGCTTCACGCCCGAACTCCTGACACCGGCCCAGCCGCTGGACGTGACGCTGCGGGTACTGGGCAACATCCGGGCCTGGGCGGGCGAGCGGCCGGAGCAGGCCAGGGTCCAGCTCTGGGCGACCGAGCTGTCCCTGCTGCTCCCGCGCCACCCGGCCCAGTTGCGCCTGGAGCGGGCTGAACTGCTGGTCCGCACCGGCGACTTCCTCGGCGGCGCGGCCGAAATGGACGACTACGCGCGGATCCTGGACGCCTTCGACCCGGAGTCCGCCGCCCGGGTCCGCCGGGACGCCAGGGCGGCCCGGCACCGGCTGAACTGAGCCCGCCCCCGGATCCCGTCCTGACCCGCCGTCACATCCACCCCTTCGCCGCGGCGATCCGGACCGCCTCGGCGCGGTTGCGGGCCCCGGTCTTCTGGATCGCCATCGAGAGGTAGTTGCGTACGGTGCCCTCGGACAGGTGCAGCCGGCGGGCGATCTCGGCGTTCACCGCACCGTCCGCGGCCGCCGCCAGGACCTCCAGTTCGCGCCCGGTCAGCGGGTTGGCCCCCTCGGCCAGCGCGGCCGCCGCCAGCGTCGGGTCGATCACCCGCTCGCCGCGCAGCACCCTGCGCACCGCCTCGGCCAGCTCGGCCGCCGGCGCGTCCTTGACCAGGAACGCGTCCGCCCCCGACTCCATCGCCTTGCGCAGGTAGCCGGGCCGCCCGAAGGTGGTGGCGATCACCACCCTGGTGCCCGGGCTGCGCCGCCGCAGTTCGGCCGCCGCCTCGATCCCGGTCATCCCGGGCATCTCGATGTCCAGCACCGCCACCTGCACCCGGTGCGCGAGGACGGCCTCGACCACCTCGTCCCCGCGCCCCACCTGCGCGACGACGTCGATGTCACCCTCCAGCCCGAGCAGCGCGGCCAGCGCCTCCCGGACCATCCCCTGGTCCTCGGCGAGCAGTACCCGGATACCGCCCGCGCTCTGATCATCAGTCATGCGGCCGACCCTAACGTTGGCTAAGTGGTGACCTTGACACCGAGCGGCACCAGTGCTCGTAGCCGGAAGCCCTTGCCGCCGCGACCGGGCGAGGCCTCCAGCCGGCCGCCGACCAGCGCGAGGCGCTCGTCCAGCCCGGACAGGCCGTTGCCGGGGGCCGACTTGCCGGGCCCGCGGCCGTTGTCGGTGATCTCCAGGACCACGAACCGGGCGCCGTCGCCGTCCCAGGTCTCGTCCAGGGCCAGGCTGCAGAGGGTGGCACCGGCGGCGTGCCGGACGATGTTGGTCACCGACTCGCGCAGCACCCAGGCCAGCGTCTCGGCCTCGGCGGCGCCGAGCCCCGGCTGGTCCTCGGCCAGCTGGGCCGGCGCCACCAGGCCGACCCCCGCGGCGGCCAGCGCGCTGCGCGCGGCGGCCAGTTCGACCGGCAGGGTGGGCTTGCGGTAGCCGCTCACCGCACTGCGCACGTCGATCAGCGACTGCCGGGCCACCTGTTCGATCTCGGCCACCTGGGTCCGGGCGGCCTCGCCCTTCTCGGCGTCCATGAACCGCCCGGCCAGCTCGCTCTTCAGCGTGATCAGCGAGAGCGAGTGCCCGAGCAGATCGTGCAGGTCGCGGGCCATCCGCAGCCGTTCCTCGGCCGCCGCCAGCTGGGCCGCGGTCTCGCGTGCCTCGCGCAGCTCGCGCATCGCGCCGACCAGCCGTTGCATGCCGGTCATCGCCGCTCCGCTGAGGAAGGTCGGGACCAACAGGCTGGCCAGCGACCCGCTGCCGGCGCCGGTCGCCAGCCCCTCCACGGCCACCACCGCGGTGGTGACGGCCACTCCCGTGAGCGCGATCCGCAGCGGCAGCACCGCGCCGACCGCGACCGACAGGTACGGGAACAGGCCCAGCCAGTTGCCGCTCAGGGTGCACCCGGTGATGACCGCGATCGACGCCATCAGCGCCAGAAGCGGGTAGCTCCCCGGCCAGAGGACGCCTCGCATCGAGCGGAAGAAGACCAGGACCAGGTAACCGCCGAGGAAGATCGCCAGCGCCACCCAGCCGACCACCTGCACCGGCACGCAGTAGCCGCCGGTCAGCAGGTCCCGCACCGGGTAGTACAGGTAGGCCATCCACAGCAGCATCCAGCAGAGCTTCACCAGCGTCTGCCTGCGGGTCTCCGGGGTGGAGCCGGGATAGGACGGCGGATGGGAGCGCCGCCGGCCCTCCTGCCCGAGCTGGTCGGGTCGGTGGTCCGAAGGCGCGGCGAGCATGCGGGACATCATGCCTGCCTGGTGTCCCGGCGGTACAGGACGCCGGCGGCGGCCACGAAGACCACCAGGAAGCCGAGCGTGCCGGCGGCGGCCGTGGTGTCGAACCCGACGCCGGGCCGGATGAAGGCGGCCAGCTGGTTGTAGAGGTAGACCGGGTTGAACCGGGCGATGCTCTTCAGCGTCCCGGAGACCGGGAACCAGGTGCCGCCGAAGGCGGACATCAGCATGTAGACGATCATCACGATCGGCTGCACCGCGCTGGGCTCCGCCGCGTAGCCGAGCGCGACTCCGAGCGCCGCGAAGACGAAGCTGCCCAGCCAGATCGCCGCGACCAGCCCCAGCCACTGCCCGGCCTCCAGCCGCACGCCCTCGGCCGCGCCGAGCGCGAAGACCACCACGATGGCCGGCAGCGTGGTCGCCGCGCAGGAGCAGATCTTGGCCACCGCGTAAGCCCGCCCGGGCAGCGCGGTCAGCCGCAACTGGCGCACCCAGCCGCTCTTGCGCTCCAGCGAGATCCGCTGCGCGCTGCCGGTGAGCACCGCGCCGACCGCGCCGAAGGTGGCCATCGAGACCATGAAGTACGACTTGGCGCTGACCCCGCCGGGCATGCCGTTGCCGTACGCGCTGACGAAGAAGAAGTACATCAGCGCCGGGTAGAGGACGGTGAAGAACAGGTACCGCCGGTTGCGCAGGGTGCGCAGGATCTCCAGCTTGATCAGGGTGGTCATCGCACGCTCTCCGTCCCGCTGGGGCTCGCGGTCTGCGAGTCCTGCTCGTCCTGTTCTCCGGTGATGGTGAGGAAGGCCTGCTCCAGGCCGAGGCTGGTGACCTCGAGACCGCGCGGGTAGCAGCCCGTCCGGTAGAGCGCGGCCACCACGGCGTCCGCGTCGGTGGACCGGATCCGCACGGTGCGCACCCCGGTGCCCTGGCCGCTGACCTCCAGCGCCACCAGGCCGGGCAGCGCGCGCAACGCGGCCTCCTCGATCAGGCCGTCCGCGTCGTGCAGTTCGAAGCTGACCCGGCGGGCGCCGGCCTTGGCCTTGATCTCGGCCGAGGAGCCGTCGGCGATCAACCGCCCGCGGTGCAGCACCAGCACCCGGTCGGCGATCGAGTCGGCCTCCTCCAAGTAGTGGGTGGCGAAGAGGACGGTGCGGCCCTGCTCGGCCTGCCGGCGCATCGCCGACCAGAACTGCTGACGGACCGACACGTCCATGCCGGTGGTCGGCTCGTCCAGCACGATCAGGTCGTTCTGGCCGGCGACCGCCAGCGCGAACCTGACCCGCTGCTCCTGACCACCGGAGAGCTTGTCCACCCGGCGCTCCGCGATCTCCTCGATCCCGGCGTCGCGCAGCACCTCGGCGACCCGGTGGCCGCGCGGGTGGACGTCGCAGGCCAGCTGGACCAACTCGCGGACCTTGACGTCGGTCATCAGCCCGCCGCTCTGCAGCATCGCGCCGACCCGCCCGGCCTCGATCGCCGCCCGCGGCGCGGCGCCGAACAGGGTGACCTGCCCCTGGTCGGGCTCGCGCAGCCCGAGCAGCAGGTCCAGGCTGCTGGACTTGCCCGCCCCGTTGGGACCGAGCAGCGCCACGGTCTGACCCGGATACAGCGCCAGGTCGAGGCCGTTCACCGCCCTGACCCGCCCGTAGCTCTTGCTGACCTGCCTGAACGCGGCCACTTCCTCGGCCATGGCGCCTCCCCGTCCCGTCGTCCGCTTCGGATCCGTGCTGACCCGACCAGGATTCCCGCTGACGGGGTGGGGGCGGCAGTGCGCACCGTCGCGTCCTGCGTATGACGGATGTCATGCCGCCCCCACACTCACAGCCCCAGCGCGGACCTCAAGAAGTCGACCTGGAGCAGCAACAGGTTCTCCGCCACCTGCTCCTGCGGCGTCATGTGGGTGACGCCGGAGAGCGGCAGCACGGTGTGCGGACGCCCCGCGGCCAGCAGCGCGGAGGAGAGCCGCAGGGTGTGCGCGGCCACCACGTTGTCGTCCGCCAGGCCGTGCACGATCATCAGCGGCCGCTCCAGCTTGGGCGCGTCCGCGATCAGCGAGTTGGCCTGGTAGACCTCGGGCCGCTCGCTGGGGTGGCCCAGGTAGCGCTCGGTGTAGTGGGTGTCGTAGAGCTGCCAGTCGGTCACCGGGGCACCGGCCACCGCCGCGTGGAAGACGTCGGGACGGCGCAGCACCGCGAGCGCGGAGAGGTAGCCGCCGTAGGACCAGCCGCGGATCGCCACCCGGGCCAGGTCCAGCGGGAACTCCTCGGCCAGCGCGTGCAGCGCCTCGACCTGGTCGTCCAGGGTCACCCCGGCGAAGTCGAAGGCGATCGCCTTCTCCCAGGCGGGGCTGCGCCCCGGGGTGCCGCGGCCGTCGGCGACCACCACCGCGAAGCCCTGGTCGGCGAACCACTGCGAGGTGAGGAAGGCGTTGTGAGCCTGCGTCACCAGCGCGGCGCCCGGCCCGCCGTACGGGTCCATCAGGACCGGCAGCAGGCCGTCGCGCTCGCGGTCGTAGCCGGTCGGCAGCACCACCGCGGCCGGGATCCGGCGCTCGCCGGCGAGCCGGAACTGCGGTCGGGTGGTCAGCACCGGCGTCTCGGCGTGCGAGGCGATCACCGCGAGCCGCTCCGCCCCGCGCAGCACCTCGGCCCGGCGGCCCGGGCGGTCCAGGGCCGCGCTGGAGAGCACGGTGACCTCGCCCCCGCGCACCGCGTCCAGCGCCGCGCCACGGTGCAGCAGGCGCGGGCCCGAGCCGTCCAGCGGCACGGCGTAGAGGCCCTGCAGGCCGGGGGTCTGGTCCTCGGCACCCTCGCCGGCACTGGCCAGGCAGAGCACCTGCTCGGCCTCGACCGCCAGCACCGCGCGCAGGTGCAGGGTGTCGTCGGTGAGCTTGGCCTCGCCCGCGAAGAGCGCACGGTGGCCGGGCTCGTCGCTGATCCGCAGCAGCCGGCCGTCCGGCGTCCAGGCCGGCGCGCCGGTGAAGAGCTCCAGCCAGGCCGCGTCCCGCTCGGTGAGCAGCTCGCTGGTGGCGCCGGTGACCGGGTCGACCGTGAGCAGCAGCTGCGAGCGCTGGTCGCGGGCCTGCACCAGGAGCAGCGGCGGGCCGCCGGCCGACCAGTGCACCCGGCCGAGGTAGGGGTGGGCGGCCCGGTCCCAGACGACCTCGGTGCGCGAGCCGTCCAGGCCGAGCAGCCAGAGCGTGACCTCGGCGTTGGCGGTGCCGGCGGCCGGGTAGGCGACCTCGGCGGGCACCGCCTGCGGGTTGGCCGGGTCGGCGATCCACCAGCGCTGGACCGGCGTGTCGTCGGCCCGGGCGACCAGCAGCGCATCGCCGCCGGGCGACCACCAGTAGCCGCGGTCGCGGTTCATCTCCTCCTGGGCGATGAACTCGGCCTGGCCCCAGGTCACCCCGGCGGCCTCCGGCTCGGCCAGCGCACGGTCGCCGCTGCCGTCGGCCGCGATCAGGCGCAGCGCGCCGCCCGTGGTCGGGTAGGCGATCCAGCGGCCGTCGGGCGAGGGGCGCGGGTCGAGCAGCGGGCCGCCCGCGGGCAGCTCGCGGGCGCCGCCGCCGACCAGGTCCGCGACGAAGAGCCGTCCGGAGAGCGCGAAGGCGGCGAGCTCGGCCGCACTGTCCAGGGCGTAGCCGACGATGCCGGCCGAGCCCTCCCGGCTGCGCTCGCGGCGGGCCCGCTCGGCGGGCGAGAGGTCCTCGTCACCGCCGCCGAGCAGCGCGAGCGGGTCGGCGGCGACGGCCTCCGCGCCGGTGGCCGGGTCGAGGGTCCAGAGCAGGTTGGCCCGGGCGCCGCCGCCCGCCCTGGAGGTGTCCGAACGCAGGAAGACGACCCGGGCGCCGTCGGGGGCCACGGCGAAGGAACGGGGCTGGCCGACGGTGTAGCGCAGGGTCCGCGCGTACTGCCGGGGGAAGGTGTCCGCGGCGGTGGTAGCAGCGTGAACGTCATTGGTCATGGCCGCACCCTACGGCGTCCGCCCCCCGATGATCACTCGTTCGGCGCAGCCCCGGGAAGTCCCCCGGTCAGCCCCGCACACCCCCTCCGACCGGGCCTTGCGCCCCCTGGACGCCCCCGCGATCCGGACACCCCGGACTCACGGACAGTAATGCCGAGCTCACTGATCGGGTATTCCTAGTGGAGTGATCCGGATGGTCGATGTCCGGATCGCCACTGTCCCGCACAGTCCGAGCCGCCGCCCGCCCAGGGCGGCACACCCGGGAAGGGGTGTGAGCCGTCATGGCTCTGTCCATCTCCGCGGCCATGCTGATGCTGGTCATCGTGGTGGTGTTGGTCCGCCGCTCCAGCCTCAAGCTGGGCCACGCGATCGTCTGCGCGCTGCTGGGGTTCTACCTCGCCTCCAGCTCGATCGCCCCCTCGATCCAGCAGGTGACCAGCAACCTGGCGGGAATGCTCAATGACCTGAAGCTCTGACGGCGGCGCCGGGCCACCCGGCAGCGGTGGTTAGGCTGCTCCCCATGACCGCCGCTGCCGCTCGCCGCCTGCTGCTGGTGCACGCCCACCCCGACGACGAGTCGATCGGCAACGGCGCCACCATGGCCCGCTACGCCACCGAGGGCGCCCAGGTGACCCTGGTGACGTGCACCCTCGGCGAGGGCGGCGAGGTGATCCCGCCCGGGCTCGCCCACCTGACGGCGGACCGGCAGGACACCCTGGGCGCGCATCGGATCGGCGAGCTGACCGCCGCGCTGCGGGAGGTCGGCGTGTCCGACCTCCGCTTCCTGGGCGGACCCGGCCGGTACCGGGACTCCGGCATGATGGGCGAGCCCGACAACGAGCGCCCGGGCTGCTTCTGGCAGGCCGAGCTGGACGAGGCGGCCGGCCACCTGGTCGCCGTGATCCGCGAGGTGCGCCCGCAGGTGCTGGTCACCTACGACGAGCGCGGCGGCTACGGGCACCCGGACCACATCCAGGCGCACCGGGTGGCGACCCGCGCCGCCGAACTCGCCGCCGACCCCGCCTTCCGTCCCGAGCTCGGCGCGGCCTGGCGGATCGTCAGGACCTTCTGGAACCGGATGCCCCGCTCGGTGCTGCTGCCCGGGCTGCGGGCGGCCGCCGAGCGCTTCCCGCTGGCCGCCGATCCCGACGAGGTGCCGGGCGTGGTCGGCGACGAGCTGGTCGACGCGGCGCTGGACGGCGCGGCGTACGGCGACCGCAAGGCCGCCGCGATGCGCGCGCACGTCACCCAGATCACCGTGGACGGCGGCTTCTTCGCGCTCAGCAACGACCGCTGGCAGCCCTTGGTGGTCGACGAGTACTACCAGCTGGCCCAGGGCGAGGCCGGCCCCGACCGACCGCTGACCGACCTGTTCGCCGGGCTGCCCGGCACCGAGGAAGCCGGAGCCGAGACCCGATGAACAACCCGCTGCACACGCTGCTCGGCACCCGCGCGCAGCGGCTGGCCGAGCCGCTGCCCCCCAAGCGGGTCCGCATCCTGTGCTACGCGGTGCTGCTGGTGCTCGGCGCGCTGGTCTCGCTCTGCGGTTGTTTTGTGCAGGCTCTGTGGAGTCCGCTCGGCCTGCTGCTCGCCCTGGCGGCCAACGGCGCCGTCTGTTACGCGGGCCTGCGGCTGACCGGCACCAAGCTCGGTTCGGGCGTCCCGTTGGTCGGCTGGTTCCTGGTCGTGCTGGTGATGCTGCCACCGCGCCCGGAGGGCGACATCGTGCTCGCCGCCTACGCGGACGCCTACGCGTTCGTGCTGCTCGGCTGGGTGCCGGGGCTCGTCTGCGCGCTGTTGCCGACCCGCGCGCCGTTCTCCTTCGGCATCCCGCGCCAGCGCGACTGAGGGACCGTGGGCCGACGGGCAGTCAGCGTGCGGGGCCCGTAGGCTCGGCGTTGCCGAACCGGACGTTTCGGGTTCTGGAACCGGACGTATCGGGTTCTAAGGGAAGCAGTTCGCCACCCTGGCGTTCCCAGTATGGTGGTGCCGCAGCAACGTCGGACGAGCCGTCCGGCCGCGAACCCGGAGCAGAGCAGCATTGAGCAGCCGCGAATCTGACAGCGCCTACCCGTCCTCTCGGCGGGGGGCGACCCCCGGCCACAGGACCGGCGAGGGGGCCGACGCCTATCCGTCGGGCACCCCGCCGTACGGCATCCCGGGGCTGGGCAACGGCTTCGACCCGTTCGCCGCCGATCCCGCCGCGCGGGTGCAGCAGCCGGGCGCGCCGGGTACCGGGAGCACCGGGGCCGGCGACGACGAGGTCCCCAAGACCGAGACCACGCTGACCACCCGCATCTCGATCAACATCCCCGGCTCCCGGCCGATCCCGCCGGTGGTGGTGCGCAGCACCGTCAAGCCCGAGGAGCAGGGCGGCGAGCCGCCGGCGGTCGGTGGTCCGCGGCACCGCGCGGCGCCGCCCGCCTCGCCCGTGCTCGGGGTGATGGAGGCCGGCGGGCACAGCGCCACGCCCCCGGACCTGCCGGCCGAGTGGCGCACGCCGCAGGGCGCGCCGGAGAGCTCGGAGGCGGAGTCGACCGGCGAGTGGTTCCGGCCGCGGCAGAAGTCCCGGCCCGAGTCGGTGGGTTCGGCCGTACCGCGCACCGGCGTGCCGAGCAGCGGCCCCACGTCCGCCGCACCGCCGGGCGCCCAGGGCGCCCCCGCCGGATCGGTCTACCAGCAGTCCGCACCGCCGGCCGCGCCGGTGTTCTCGGCGGAGAGCACCCTGCAGACCCCGCTGCCCCACCCGACCGCCGCGCCGGCTTCGCCGTTCGCCCCGCCCGGTCAGGCGGGATACCCGGCCGACCCGTACGCGGCGGGCGGCGACCCGTACGCCGGCCACTACCAGGGCGGCTACCAGGGTGGCGGCGCGTACCCGGTCAGCGCCCCGTACGCCAACGCCGGCCCGTACGCCGGCGACCCGTACCAGGGCGCCCCCGAGGCCCCGTACACCCCCGACCACGCGCAGCCGCTGCCCGCCGCGGACCACGGCGCCACCGCCGACCCGTTCGGCACCACCGCCAACCCCCGCCCCACCGGCACCCCGGGCGCACCCGGCAGATTCGCCAAGCCGCAGCCGCCGGTCAACCCGCCGGGCTCGTTCGGCCGCAGCCCGCACGGCGAGGAGCCCGAGGACACCCAGATCGGCGGCTTCGACCCGATCTCCGGCGAGCTGCCGGCGGAGGCCATACCTGGGCTGCCGGTGGCCGGCCGGTACGGCACCGCGCCCGGCGACGCGTGGGGCGGCACCGCCGGCGCGCCGAACGCCGCGTACCCGGCCGGACCCCCGCCCGCCCCCGGCACGCTCAACCCGTCCGCCGCCGAGCCGGCCGGCGCCCCGTTCGGAGCCCCGGCGCCGGCCGCCGCCCCCGAGAGCGAGCCGGCCCCTGCCGCGCCGAAGCCGCCGGCACCCGCCGCCGCCAAGCCGAAGCCGCGCCCGAAGGCGCAGAAACTGCTGGCCACCGGGCTCGGCGGGGTGCTCTTCCTGGGTGCCGCCGCGTACGGCACCGGTCTGATGCTCAACCAGGCCGACGTCCCGCGCGGCACCACCGTGCTCGGCACCGGCATCGGCGGGGACAGCCGCGACCAGGCGGTCCACCAACTCGACGGCACCGTCGGCAAGATCGGCGCACAGCCGATCCAGCTGAAGATCGGCGACCAGACGCTGCCGCTGGACCCGACCACCGCCGGCCTGAGCTTCGACACCACCGCCACCGTCGACGGGCTGACCAAGCACAGCTACAACCCCCAGACGGTGATCGGCTCGCTGGCCGGCGGCTCCAAGGCCGTACCGCCGGTGGTGAACATCGACCGGGCCAAGCTCAAGTCCGCACTGGACAGCCTGGCCGCGTCCACCGCGCAGGGGCTCAAGGAGGGGTACGTCCAGTTCAGCGACAGCGGAGACCCCACGGTGGTGCCCGGGCAGGCCGGCCAGGCGGTGAACGGCGACGCGGCCGTCAACCAGGTGGTGCAGAGCTACCAGGACCGGGCCAACGGCAAGACGGACGCCCCGATCACGCTGGCCGTGACGGCCGCCCAGCCCAAGGTCTCCACCACGGCCCTGCAGCAGGCCGCCGACGGGCTGGGCAAGGCGATCATCAGCGGCAATGTCACGGTGCAGTCTCCCACCGGTAGCCGCCGGTTCGTCTTCACCAAGGCGATCGCGGCCAAGGCGCTGACACTGGCCCCGGACGCCAGCGGGAACATCGGCCCCAAGTGGGATCTGGACCAGTTGGGCGCCGCCGTCGGCAGCACCTTCGACAAGGTCAAGTTCCGGAAGTCCGACGGTACTTTGGCGACCATCACGACCCAGGACGTGGCCGATGGGATCGCCTCCGTCTACGACAAGAACAGCGTCGCGGAGCGCACTTTCAAGTTCCATATGTGAGCATGTCAAAAATGCCTCGAATGGAGCCCCGGAACGTTCTCGTTCCGGGGCTCCACCGCGTTTACCGGCGACATCTCGCCAGTGGCGTGTAACCGACACCGGGGATGGGCAGCAAACCACCCGATGGATTCCGGGAAGGGCGCTCAAAGGGTGACGAATAGTCGCCAGCGGCGGCTTCCCGCCAAATCCGTCCGATTATCGAACGCTGAAAACCGGCGGGTAATCCACTCAATCTGCCTAAAACGGACAGCCTTATCTATGCGCGTCAACCTCCTAAAGGTAGGGGTCGTGCGTCCAGATACCGGTGTTGCTAAGTGCTCGTTACGAACTTATGAACGAGCTTTGTCAGCATATGTCCGATTTAGCAGGTCTCACCAGGGGGTTGTCAAGTGGTTGAAAGCTACAACCTGGTGGACATTCCAGAACGAAGCCAAAACTGCCTGTCCAGCTACAGAGAAACTCTTGACGTTCGATAAACGAGTTGCGAGAGTCCGTTCGACCAACTTCTTCCACGTTGCTGCTGCACAGACCACACCGGCGGGAGCTTTCGCACCATGACGACGCCAACTGAGGACACGACAGAGACCGATCCGGTCCTCGTCGCGTCCGCTACAGGGGACGGCGGCGACAAGCCGGCTGCGCTCCTGGGGCGCACCCCGCGCCAGATTGCCTGGAGCCGCTTCAAGCGCAACCGCACTGGTGTGGTCTGCGCCTTCATCGTGATCGCGTTCATCCTGATCGCGATCCTCGCGCCGGTCATCGCCGGCCTCGAAGGTCAGTCGCCCTACATCCCGTACGGCCTCCGGGACCCCAACCTGCTGGACGACTTCGGCGTGCCGATCGGCGCCAACGGCGGGATGAACGCGACCCACTGGTTCGGCATCACGCCGACCTCCGGGTTCGACATCTTCTCCAAGCTGGTCTACGGGATCCGCACCTCGCTGGGCATCGGCCTGCTGATCACGATCGTCTCCAGCATCCTCGGCATCGTCATCGGCGTGGCCCAGGGCTACCTCGGCGGGCGCTTCGACTACCTGGTCGGCCGCTTCAGCGACCTGCTGCTCGGCCTGCCGAGCCAGCTGTTCTACATCGCCTTCACCCCGGTCGTGCTGAACATGTTCGTGCCGGCCGACCGTGCCACCCCCGTCCACATCCGGGTGATGGCGATCGTCATCGTGCAGGCCTTCCTCGGCTGGATGGCCACCTCGCGTCTGCTGCGCGGCATGTCGCTGAGCCTGCGGGAGCGCGAGTACATCGAGGCGGCCAAGATCGCCGGCGCCTCCTCCTGGCGCATCATCACCAAGGAGCTCATGCCGAACCTGGCGACCACGATGCTGGTGCAGGTCACCCTGCTGCTGCCGGCGATGGTCGCCGCCGAGGCCGGCCTCTCCTTCCTCGGCGTCGGCATGGTGGAGCCCACCCCCGACTGGGGCCTGATGTTCCAGGACGCGGTGCACAACTACCAGAACGACCTGACCTACCTGCTCTTCCCCGGTCTGTCGCTGACGATCTTCACCGTCGCCTTCAGCCTCTTCGGGGACGCCGTCCGGGACGCACTCGACCCGAAGACGATCCGCTAAGCCGCTCCACCCGCAGTGCCGCTCCACATCACCCCCGCAGGACCCCTGTAACCCAGTCCGGCCACCCCGGGGCAGTACCGCCCCGCCGGTCCGCGCTGGCCAGACCCGACATGACCAGTGACAGGTAGGAACAATGAGACTTCGCAAGGCAGCACTCATGCCGGCGCTCGTGGCGGTCAGCGCGCTCACGCTGACGGCCTGTGGTGGGGGCGGCACCAGCAAGGCGGGCACCACCGGCGCGCAGGCCTCGGCGAGCGTGCAGAACTTCCTGCCCGGCACCGCCGCCGACTCGGTCGGCCCGGCCCCGGCGATCCCCGGCGCCGTCACCGGCGGCACCGCGCACGACATCGAGAACTCGGGCTTCGACTACCTGGACCCGAGCCAGCAGTACGTCAACAACCAGCAGGAAGTCGGCAGCCTGTACAGCCGCTCGCTGACCGGCTACAAGACCGACCCGGCCACCGGCAAGGTCACCCTGGTCGGCGACCTGGCCACCGACATCGGCACCACCAGCGATGGCGGCAAGACCTGGACCTGGCACCTCAAGGACGGCCTGAAGTTCCAGGACGGCACCCCGATCACCTCGAAGGACGTCAAGTACGCCGTCGAGCGGCTGTACGAGGACTACCAGACCCAGGGTCCGGTCTACTTCCAGACCTGGCTGTCCGGCGCGAACTACCGCACCACCTACAAGGGCCCGAGCAGCGGCACCGACCTGCCGGACAGTGTCATCAGCACCCCCGATGACAAGACCGTCACGTTCCACTTCCAGGCGGCCCACACCGACGCCTCCTACGCCGCGAGCATGTCGAACATCACGGCGATCGAGAAGTCCAAGGACGACGGCGCGAAGTACAACGCGCACCCGCAGTCCATCGGCCCCTACATGATCTCGAACTACCAGGCCGGCAAGACCCTGACCCTGGTCAAGAACCCCATGTGGGACCCGAAGACCGACCCGATCCGCCACCAGTACGTCGACAGCTGGGTCTTCGACCTGGGCATCGACAACCAGCTGATGACCCAGCGCCTGATGGCCGGCCAGGGCGACGACAAGTACGCGGTCAGCATGGCGCTCAACGCCGACGGCCCCAGCATCAAGACCATCGAGAGCGACCCGCAGTACGCGAGCCGCACGATGAACAAGTTCCTGCCGTTCGTCGACACGTACGACATCAACATGACCCGGGTCACCGACCTGAACGTGCGCAAGGCGTTGGCGACCGCGTTCCCGGTCGCCAACGTCCAGAAGATCAACGGTGGCAACGCGACCGGCGAGATCGCCGGCAACCTGGTCAGCCCGACCGTGGCCGGCTGGAAGGACACCGACCCGCTGGGCATCAAGGCCAACCCGGCCGGTGACCCGGCCAAGGCCAAGGCGATCCTGCAGGCCGCCGGCAAGCTCAACACCACGATCGTCTACGCGTACTCCAACACCCCGACCGGCCAGCAGGTCGCCACCGCCGTCTCCGACGCGCTGACCCAGGCCGGCTTCAACGTCCAGGCCAAGCCGCTGGACACCACCAGCTACTACACCCAGGTGGGCAAGGCCGACAACGGCTTCGACCTGTACCGCACCGGCTGGGCCGCGGACTGGCCGATGGCCTCGACCGTCATCCCGCCCACCCTGGACGGCCGCCTGATCAGCGACGGCGGTAACAACTACTCGCACTACAACAACCCGGCGATGAACAGCGAGATGGACCGGATCGGCCAGATCACGGACATCAACACGCAGGACGCGCAGTGGATGCAGCTGGCGGACAAGATCCTGGCCACCGACATCCCGCAGATCCCGACCTACTACGACAAGTACTTCAACGTCTACGGTGCCGGTCTCGGCGGCGTCGGCTACAACCAGGTCCTCGGCACCATCGACCTGAACAGCATCTTCGTCAAGAAGTAAGCACCGGATCCGGAGCCGGCCTCCGGGCCCGCTTCCCCGGGCAGGACCACCGCAGGTGGTCCTGCCCGGGCCACGTGCCGATCACCCGTGATCCGGGGGATCGCACTCTCCACGACGTGGCCGCCTAGGGCGCCCTCTCTCGGAAGAGCTCATTCCATGCTCCGATTTCTCATCCGCCGGGCGCTCGGCGCGCTGGTCATCATCGTCCTGCTGATCGCGCTCACATACTTCGCGTTCTTCTCGCTGCCCACCGACCCCGCGCGGCTGGCCTGCTCGAAGGGCTGCACGCCGGAGCTGCTGGCGCAGATCCGCACCAACATGCACCTGAACCTGCCGATCTACCAGCAGTTCTGGAACTACTTCAGCGGCCTCTTCGTCGGCCAGGACTTCGGCACCGCCGGGCACTGCGCGGCCCCGTGCTTCGGCTACTCGTACAACACCCAGAGCTTCGTCTGGGACCGCATCGTCGCCAACTACCCGGCGACCTTCGTGCTCGCCATCGGTGGCGCCGCCATCTTCCTCACCGTCGGTGTGGGTCTGGGCATGATCGCGGCCTGGAAGCAGGGCAAGCTCGCGGACAAGGCCGCCACCGCCATCGGGCTGGTCGGTCAGTCGACCCAGATCTACTTCCTCGGCCCGCTCGCGATGGCCCTGTTCGTGGTGAACCTGCACTGGCTGCCGCAGCCGGCGTACATCCCGTGGACCCAGGACCCGTGGGGCTGCTTCACGGGCATGATCCTGCCGTGGACGGTCATGTCGGTGATCTTCTGGTCCAACTACAGCCGCCAGGTGCGCTCCCTGATGCTGGAGCAGCTCTCCGAGGACCACATCCGGGCGGCCCGCGCCAAGGGCATGTCGAACACCTACGTCTGGTGGCGCTACGCGCTGCGCGGCGCGATGGCACCGATCATCACCATCTTCGGCCTCGACCTCGGCGCCGTCTTCTCCGGTGCGATCATCACCGAGGTCACCTTCGGTGTGCACGGCCTCGGCTACCTCGCGGTGATCGCGGTGAACCAGGCCGACCTCTACCTGGAGCTGGGCGTGCTGATCTTCAGCTCGGTCTCCATCCTGCTCTTCAACATCATCGTCGACGCCGCCTACGGTCTCCTCGACCCCCGGGTGCGGATCGGATGACCTCCGCCCCGCCCGTGACCGAACCGCACCACCCCGCCCCCGAGGAGATCCGACCGTGAGCACCCTCACCAAGTCCGAGTCCATCCCCGCGCCCGAGGCCGGCCACGCCTTCCTCTCGGTGCGCGACCTGCAGGTCCGCTTCCGTACCGAGGACGGCATCGTCAAGGCCGTCAACAATCTCAGCTTCGATCTCGAGCAGGGCAAGACCCTCGGCATCGTGGGTGAGTCGGGTTCCGGCAAGTCGGTGTCCAACCTGGCCGTGATGGGCCTGCACAACCCGAAGAACACCACCATCGAGGGCTCCATCACCCTCGACGGCCAGGACCTGCTCAAGGCCTCGCAGAAGGACCTGGAGAAGCTCCGCGGCAACAAGATGTCGATGATCTTCCAGGACGCGCTCGCCGCGCTCTCGCCGTACTACACGATCGGCCGGCAGATCGCCGAGCCGTTCATGAAGCACACCGGCGCGAGCAAGAAGGAGGGCCGCGACCGCGCGATCGAGATGCTGCGCCGCGTCGGCATCCCGCAGCCGCAGACCCGGGTCGACGACTTCCCGCACCAGTTCTCCGGCGGTATGCGCCAGCGCGCCATGATCGCCATGGCCCTGGTCTGCGACCCGCAGATGCTGATCGCCGACGAGCCGACCACCGCGCTCGACGTGACCGTGCAGGCGCAGATCATCGACCTGCTCAAGGACCTCCAGCAGGAGTCCGGCACCTCGATCATCTTCATCACCCACGACCTCGGCGTGATCCGCGAGATCGCCGACGACGTGCTGGTGATGTACGCGGGTCGCGCGGTCGAGCGCGGCACCATGCGCGAGGTGCTGAAGAGCTCTCAGCACCCCTACGGCTGGGGCCTGCTGAGCTCGATCCCGCGGATCAACGCCTCGGTCGACGTGCCGCTGATGCCGATCCCCGGCACCCCGCCGTCACTGTTGAACCCGCCGTCCGGCTGTGCTTTCCACCCCCGCTGCACGTACCGTGAGCTGGTGGTCGGCGACAAGTGCGTGACCGAGCGCCCGCCGCTGGAGCTGGCCAACGGCCACCTCTCGGCCTGCCACCTCACCCCCGCGCAGAAGCAGTCCATCCTCACCGAGCAGATCCTGCCCCGGCTGAGCAGCTGAGCCTCGGTAAAGGAGCCAAGGAAATCCCATGAGCGCAGAGCAGACTCTGGACGAGCAGTCCGCGGCGGTGCCGGCCCCCGGCGACGTCCTGCTGGAGGTCAACGGCCTCACGAAGCACTTCCCCGTGATGGGTGGCTTCCCCTTCAAGCGCCAGGTCGGCGCTGTCCAGGCAGTCGACGGCGTCAGCTTCGACGTCCGCGAGGGCGAGAGCCTGGGCCTGGTCGGTGAGTCCGGCTGTGGCAAGTCGACCACCGGTCGGCTGCTCACCCGCCTGCTGGAGCCGACCGGCGGGACGGTGAAGTACCGGGGCCAGGACATCACGCACGCCAACCGCAAGCAGCTGGCGCCGATCCGGTCCGAGATCCAGATGATCTTCCAGGACCCGTACTCCTCGCTGAACCCGCGGCACACGGTCGGCACGATCATCTCCGGGCCGATGGAGATCAACAACATCAACCCGCCCGGTGGCCGCGAGGCCCGGGTCCGGGAGCTGCTGGAGATCGTCGGGCTCAACCCGGAGCACTACAACCGCTTCCCGCACGAGTTCTCCGGCGGCCAGCGCCAGCGCATCGGCGTGGCCCGCGCGCTCGCGCTGAACCCGAAGCTGATCATCGCCGACGAGCCGGTCTCCGCCCTCGACGTGTCGATCCAGGCGCAGGTGGTCAACCTGCTCCAGGGCCTGCAGCGCGAGCTGGGCATCGCCTTCGTCTTCATCGCGCACGACCTGTCGATCGTGCGGCACTTCTCGCAGCGCGTCGCGGTGATGTACCTCGGCAAGGTGGTCGAGATCGCCGACCGCGACTCGCTCTACAACAAGCCGCGTCACCCGTACACCCACGCGCTGCTCTCGGCCGCGCCGGACGCCGACCCGGACACCGCCGCCAACGAGCGGATCCGGCTCACCGGCGACGTCCCCTCCCCGCTCAACCCGCCGTCCGGCTGCCGGTTCCGCACCCGCTGCTGGAAGGCGCAGGAGAAGTGCGCCACGGAGGAGCCGCCGCTGATCCAGCTCGGCGGCAACGTCGACGGCCACCTGACGGCCTGCCACTTCCCCGAGGACGGCGTCGCCCCCGGTGCCAAGCCGGCCGACACGATCCCGGCCGCGCGCCTGGCCAAGGACTGATCGACCGCGCCGCTCAAGCACAGGGCCCCCTCCACGTGGAGGGGGCCCTGTCGCGTCCGCGCTACCGCGCGTCGTCGCCGTCCGCGCTCCCGTCCTCCTGGCCGGCCGCCCGCTCGGTCTCAGCCTCGGTCCCGCCCTCGGCCCCACGCTCCGCCGCGCTCTGCTCAATCTCGCGCTCCGCCGCGCTCTGCTCAATCTCGCGCTCCGCCGCGAAATGACAGGCCGACTCGTGCGCCGCCAGCCCGTCCAGCCAGGACGGCACGGCGAGCAGCGGCTCCTCGATCGCGCACCTCTCCTGGGCCTTCCAGCACCGGGTGCGGAAGCGGCAGCCGGAGGGCGGGTCGGCCGGCGAGGGGACGTCGCCGGTGAGCACGATCCGGTCGCGGACCTGCCGGGCGGCCGGGTCGGGCACCGGGACGGCGGAGAGCAGCGCCTGGGTGTAGGGGTGGGTGGCGTGGTCGTAGATCTCCAGATCGCTGCCGATCTCCACCATCTTGCCCAGGTACATCACGCCCACCCGGTCGGAGATGTGCCGCACGATCGAGAGGTCGTGCGCGATGAAGATGTACGACAGCTCGAACTCGTTCTGCAGCTTCTCCAGGAGGTTGATCACCTGGGCCTGGACCGAGACGTCCAGCGCGGAGACCGGCTCGTCGCAGATGATCACCTCGGGCTTGAGCGCCAGGCCGCGCGCGATGCCGATCCGCTGGCGCTGACCGCCGGAGAACTGGTGCGGGTAGCGGTTGATGTACTCCGGGTTGAGCCCGACGACGTCCAGCAGGTCCTGCACCGCCTTGCGCCGCTCGCCCTTGGGCGCCACCTCGGGGTGGATCTCGTACGGCTCGCCGATGATGTCGCCGACCGTCATCCGCGGGTTGAGCGAGGTGTACGGGTCCTGGAAGACCATCTGGATGTTGCGGCGCACCGCCTTCAGCGCGGCGCCGGAGAGCCGGGAGATCTCCTCCCCCTTGTACCGGACCGAGCCGCTGGTGGCCGGCTCCAGGTTCATCAGCACCTTGGCCAGCGTCGACTTGCCGCAGCCGGACTCGCCGACGATGCCCAGGGTCTCCCCCTTGCGCAGGTCGAAGGAGACCCCGTCCACCGCCTTGACCGCGCCGATCTGCTTCTTCACCACCACCCCCTGGGTCAGCGGGAAGTGCTTGACCAGGTCGCGGATCTGCAGGATCGGTTCGCCCTCGGGGACCGGCTTGGTGAAGGCCGCCCCCTGCGGCACGGGCGCGCTGAGCGCGGTGGCACCGTCAGTCATCGAGGGTCTCCTTCCAGAAGTGGCAGGCGCTGGCCCGGCCGGGTCGCGGCGTGCCCGCCTCGTCCGTCACCTCGAAGAGCGGCGGCACGGTGGTCCGGCAGATCTCCTGCGCCCGCGGGCATCGCGGGTTGAAGGCGCAGCCCGGCGGGATCCGCAACAGGTTGGGCGGCAGGCCCTTGATCGCGTAGAGCTCCTGCCCCTTCTGGTCGAGCCGGGGGATGGAGTCCAGCAGCCCGCGGGTGTACGGGTGGGCCGGCTTGGCGTACAGCTCGTGCACCGGGGCGGTCTCCACGATCCGCCCGGCGTACATCACCGCGATCTTGTCGGCCACGTCCGCGACCACCCCGAGGTCGTGGGTGATCAGGATCAGACCCATGTGGTACTCGCCCTGCAACTCCGCGAGCAGGTCCATCACCTGGGCCTGCACGGTGACGTCGAGTGCGGTGGTCGGCTCGTCCGCGATGATCAGGTCCGGCTCCAGGGCCAGTGCCATCGCGATCATGATGCGCTGGCGCATGCCGCCGGAGAACTGGTGCGGGTAGTCGCCGACCCGGGCCTTGGCGGCCGGGATCCGGACCCGGTCCATCAGCTCGATCGCCTTGGCCTTGGCGTCCTGGCGCGAGCTGCCCTTGTGCACCCGGTACATCTCGCCCAGCTGCGACCCGACGCTGTGCACGGGGTTGAGCGAGGAGAGCGCGTCCTGGAAGATCATCGCCATCTGCGAGCCGCGGACCTTGCGCCGGTCCTCCTTGCCGAGGGTCAGCAGATCGCGGCCCTTGAAGACGATCTGACCGCCCGTCACGAAGCCGGGCGGACTGTCCAGGATGCCCATCACGGCCTGGGCGGTGACCGACTTGCCGGAGCCCGACTCGCCCAGGATGGCCAGCGTCTCACCGGCCCTGACCGAGTAGTTCACCCCGTTGACGGCCTTGGCCACCCCGTCCCGGGTGCGGAACTCCACGTGCAGGTCGCGGACCTCCAACAGCGGGGACTCGACGGTGTCCGCGGTGGCCTCGCGCGGCTGGGCGCTGGTGCTGCTGCTACTCATCGGTGGTGGGACCCTCTCTCAGCGCAGCTTGGGGTCGAGGGCGTCGCGGACCGCGTCGCCGAGCATGATGAACGCGAGCACGGTGATGCTCAGCGCCGCGGCGGGGAAGAGCAGCATGTGCGGCGCGATGCTGAAGCTGTCCGAGGCGGCCGAGATGTCGATGCCCCAGGAGACCGTCGGCGGCTTCAGGCCGACGCCGAGGTAGCTCAGCGTGGCCTCCAGCGCGATGTAGGTGCCCAGCGCGATGGTGGCCACCACGATGATCGGCGCCACCGCGTTCGGCAGGATGTGTCGCAGCATCAGCCGCCCGCTGCCCGCGCCCAGCGCCCTGGCCGCCGTGACGTAGTCCTGCTGCTTGGCCGTGATGACCGCGCCGCGGCCGATCCGGGCCAGCTGCGGCCAGCCGAGCACCACGATGAACGCCACCACGATCCAGATCGACCTGATGGTGATCACCGAGAGGAAGACCAGACCGCCGAGCAGGATCGGGATGCCGAAGAAGATGTCGGCGACCCGGGAGATCACCGAGTCCGACCAGCCGCCGAAGAAGCCGGCCAGACCGCCGAGCAGGGTGCCCACCAGCGCCGACCCGGCGGTGGCGCAGACGCCGACGGTGATCGAGGCACGCGCGCCGTAGATCGTCCTCGCGTAGACGTCGCAGCCCTGGGTGTCGTACCCGAACGGGTGGCCCGAGGTGGGGCCCTGCTGCGACTTGGTCAGGTCGCAGTTGAGCGGGTTGGTCGAGGTGAACAATCCTGGCCAGATCGCCACGATGACCAGGAAGACGATCAGCAGTCCCGAGATGATGAAGATCGGGTTGCGCCGCAGGTCGCGCCAGGCGTCCTGCCACAGGCTGCGCGGCGCCACCCGCTCCTCGCCGGCGGCGGGGGTCTCCGGGTGGTCGCCGAGCCGCTCGGCCTTGATGAGGGTCTCGCCCTCCATGGTGCCGAGGTCGAGGGTCCGGCTCTCGACCGCGCTCTGCATCTCCTCGTCTTCGTCCCCGGCCCCCGCCATGGGGTCGGACCGGTTGTACTTCTCCTGGTCAGGCATACCGGATCCTCGGGTCCAGGACCGCGTAGAGCAGGTCGACGAGCAGGTTGGCCAGCAGGAAGATGATGACCAGGATGGTCACGAAGCCGACCACGGTGTTGGTGCTCTGCCGGACGATCCCCTGGTAGAGGGTGTAGCCGACGCCGTGGATGTTGAAGATGCGCTCCGTCACGAGCGCGCCGCCCATCAGCGCACCCAGGTCGGTGCCGAGGAAGGTGACGACGGGGATCAGCGAGTTGCGCAGCAGGTGGTTGATCACCACCCGGTGTCTGGGCAGGCCCTTGGCCACCGCGGTGCGCACGTAGTCCGCCTTGGTGTTCTCGGCGACGGTGGTGCGGGTCAGCCGCGCGACGTAGGCGAGCGAGACCGAGGCCAGCACGATGCCCGGCAGGAGCAGCGACTGGAAGGTCACGTCGAAGCCGACCGTGGCCGGCAGGATCCCCCACTTCACCCCGACCAGGTACTGCAGCACGTAGCCGGTGACGAAGGTCGGGATGGAGATGACCACCAGGGTGAGGATCAGCACCGAGTTGTCCGCGATCCTGCCCCGCCGCAGACCGCTGAGCAGCCCGAGGCCGATGCCGAAGACCACCTCGATGGTGAAGGCCACCGCGGTGAGCTTGAGGGTGACCGGGTAGGCGGCCGCCAGCTGCGAGGTCACCGTCTGACCGCTGAAAGTGGTACCGAAGTCCCACTGGAAGAGCTTGCCCATGTACTTGACGTACTGGAGCCAGAGCGGATCGTTCAGGTTGTACTGGGCGCGGATCTGCGCGGCCACAGCCGGGTCGGGCGCCCGGTCACCGAAGAGCGCGTTCACCGGGTCGCCGAGCGCGTGCACCATGACGAAGATCAGGAAGGTGGTCCCGATGAACACCGGGATCATCTGGAGCAGGCGCCTCAGGACGTAGCGTCCCATGCGAACCTCCACAGAGCTGGCGAAGACCGGCGGCCGGCTCCGCTCGGGAGCCGGCCGCCGCTGCTGACTAGCTGACGGTGATCTCGGTGTAGACCGGGACGCTGAACGGGTCGAGCATCACGTTGCTGACGTGGCTCGACCAGGCCACGGTGCCGTTCTGGTACCAGAGCGGGATGGCCGGCACGTCGGTGACGAGCATCTTCTCGGCGGTCTGGAAGTCGGTGACCGAGGTCGCCGCGTCAGGTGCCGCGTTCGCCGTGTTGACCTGACTGTCGAACTGCGGGTTGTTGTAGTGCGAGTCGTTGGAGGACCCGCCGGTGGTGTAGACCGGCTGCATGAAGTCCTGGATCAGCGGGTAGTCCATCTGCCAGCCGGTCCGGAACGGGCCGGTCATCTTCTGGCTGGTGATCTGGTTGCGGAAGTCCGCGAAGGTGCCGATCGGGTTGCCGACGCAGGCGTTGTTGTTGCCCAGCACCGTGTTGATGCTGTTGCAGGTGGCGTCGACCCAGTCCTTGTGCGGGCCGTCGGCGTTGTAGCTGATGGTCAGCTGGCCGCCCGGGATGCCGCCGCCCTGCTGGATCAGCTGCTTGGCCATGGTGGGGTTGTAGGTGCAGAGGTCACCGCAGAGGCCGGCCTTGAAGCCGTTGGCGCCGAGCACCGGGGAGGTCCAGTCGGTGGCCGAGGTCCGGGTGTTGGTGAAGATGTTCTTCACGATGGTGTCCCGGTCGATCGCCATCGAGATGCCCTGGCGGACCAGCTTCGCGTTGGCGGTGCTCCACTGCGGCTGGTACAGCGGGAAGGAGATGGTCTGGATGATGCCGGCCGGGGTGTTGAGGAAGCGGCCGCCGCTCGGCCCGCCCGCCAGGGTCTTGATCGCCGTGTTGGACAGCGTGTTGTCCACGTCGAGGGCGCCGGACTGGAGGTCGGAGTAGGCGGCGTTCGGGTCGGTGTAGACGACCAGGTTGATGCCGCCGTTCTTCGGCTTGTTGCTGCCGCTGTAGTCCGGGTTCGGCACCAGCTGCATCTGCTGGCTGCGGGTGTACGACTGGATCATGTACGGCCCGTCGCCGACCGGCTTGTTCAGGTAGGCGGCGTGGTTGCTGAAGAAGCTCGCGGGCAGCGGGTAGTACGCGTTGTAGCCCAGGGTCTGCGGCCAGGTGGTGAACTTCTGGGTGAGCGCCACCGTGAAGGTGTTGTCGTTGACCACCTTGAGGCCCGACATGGTCTGCGCGGTCGGCGAACCGCTGGCCGGCGCGACGTCGTTGTAGCCCTGGATGTACTGGAAGAAGCTCGCGTTGACCTGCTTGTTGGTGGACAGCGCGCCGTAGTTCCAGGCGTTCACGTAGGACGAGGCGGTCACCGGGGTGCCGTCGCTGAACTTCCAGCCGGGCTTGAGGGTCACCGTCCAGTTCTGCTGGTCGGATGAGGTGATCGAGTCGGCGTTGGCGTTGCTGGCCGCGCTGGTCTTGGGGTCGTACTGGATCAGGCCGGCGAAGATCATGTTCATCACCGCGCCGCCGTTCACCTCATTGGTGTTGGCCGGCTCCAGCGGGTTCTGCGGGTCGCCCCACCAGGCGCGGACGGTGCCGCCGCCGCTCGAACCGGAGCCGCTACTGCTGCTACTGCTGCAACCGGTGGCCACCAGGGCCGCCGACGTCACTGCGATCACGGCCCAGCGCACTCTGGTGGCTGAAGGCATGAAGGACCTCCTCGGGGGTGTGTGAGGCATCACACCCCATTCGAAGGGCCGGGCGGTGGCGACGCACCCGCAGCAGGGCCACTCGGGCAGCTGGTGCCGCCGAACAGGTGACTGAAAGCCCGTCAGCCGGCTCCCCCGAGGGGGAACCGGCTGACGGCCTTGCGACTGGGTCCGACTGAGTCGGCGTCAGTTCTTCTTGGCGCGGGAGGCGGTGCGACCGCGCTCCTTCTGGTCCAGCACGACCTTGCGGATGCGCACGGTCTCCGGCGTGACCTCGATGCACTCGTCCTCGCGGCAGAACTCGAGCGACTGCTCCAGCGACAGCTTGCGCGGCGGCACCAGGTTCTCGGTGGTGTCGGAGGAAGCCGCACGCATGTTGGTGAGCTTCTTCTCCTTGGTGATGTTGATGTCCATGTCGTCCTGGCGCGAGTTCTCGCCGACGATCATGCCCTCGTACACCTCGGTGGTGGGCTCGACGAAGAGCGTGCCGCGCTCCTGGATGCCCATCATGGCGAACGGGGTCACCACACCGGCGCGGTCGGCCACCAGCGAACCGTTGTTGCGCATCCGCAGCTCGCCGAACCACGGCTCGTGGCCCTCGAAGATGCTGTGCGCGATGCCCGTGCCACGGGTGTCGGTCAGGAACTGGGTGCGGAAGCCGATCAGGCCACGCGACGGGACGATGAACTCCATCCGGACCCAGCCGGAGCCGTGGTTCGTCATGGTCTCCATGCGGCCCTTGCGGACGGCCATCAGCTGGGTGATCGCGCCCAGGTACTCCTCGGGGCTGTCGATCGTCATCCGCTCGACCGGCTCGTGCACCTTGCCGTTGACGACCTTGGTGACCACCTGCGGCTTGCCGACGGTCAGCTCGAAGAGCTCCCGGCGCATGGTCTCGACCAGGATGGCCAGCGCCAGCTCACCACGGCCCTGCACCTCCCAGGCGTCCGGGCGCTCGGTCGGCAGCACGCGCAGCGAGACGTTACCGATCAGCTCGCGGTCCAGGCGGTCCTTCACCATCCGGGCGGTGACCTTGTGGCCCTTGCCGCCCTTGCCGACCAGCGGCGAGGTGTTGGTGCCGATGACCATCGAGATGGCCGGCTCGTCCACCGTGATCAGCGGCAGCGCGATCGGGTTCTCCAGGTCGGCGAGGGTCTCGCCGATCATGATGTCCGGGATACCCGCGACGGCGCAGATGTCGCCGGGGCCGGCCACCTCGGCCGGCTTGCGGGTGAGCGCCTCGGTCATCAGCAGCTCGGTGATCTTCACCTGCTGGATCGAGCCGTCCCGCTTCATCCACGCGACCTGCTGGCCCTTGCGCAGCTCACCCTGCTCGACGCGGCAGAGCGCGATGCGGCCGAGGAAGTTGTCGGCGTCCAGGTTGGTGACGTGCGCCTGCAGCGGGGCGTCCGCGTCGAACTCCGGGGCCGGGACGTGCGCCAGGATGGTGGAGAAGAACGGCTCCAGGCTGTCGCTGTCGGCCGGGACGGTGCCGTTCTCCGGCTTGGTCAGCGAGGCGACGCCGTCACGGGCGCAGGCGTAGACGATCGGGAACTCGATCTGGTCCTCGGTGGCGTCCAGGTCCAGGAAGAGGTCGTAGGTCTCGTTGATGACCTCGTCGATCCGGGAGTCCGGACGGTCGGTCTTGTTGATGCAGAGGATCACCGGCAGCTTGGCGGTGAGCGCCTTGCGGAGCACGAAGCGGGTCTGCGGCAGCGGGCCCTCGGAGGCGTCGACCAGCAGCACGACCGCGTCGACCATCGACAGGCCGCGCTCGACCTCGCCACCGAAGTCGGCGTGGCCGGGGGTGTCGATGATGTTGATGGTGATCGGCGCGCCACCCTCCTTGGGGTGGTACTTGACCGCGGTGTTCTTCGCGAGAATGGTGATGCCCTTCTCGCGCTCCAGGTCGTTCGAGTCCATCATGCGGTCGTCGAGGTGCTGGTGAGCCGCGAAAGCACCGGCCTGCTTGAGCATCGCGTCTACCAGGGTCGTCTTCCCGTGGTCGACGTGGGCGACGATGGCGACGTTGCGGATGTCATTGCGCGTGGGCATGCGGAGCGAACTCTCCCGGAGTCGTGGGTTGTGGCGCCCCGGCCTGTTCCGGTCCACCCGCCGGGCTTACCATGCCACGGCTTGTCCTATCGTACGTGGCCGCCGGGACGACCCGCGAAGTGAGGACCGGCTAGCGCAGGAAACCCAGGTCCTGGTAGCGCGGCCAACCGAAGCCGTACGCGCCCGCCCCGGCCACCCCGGTGCGCACGGCGACCAGCTCGGGACGCTGGTAGAGCGGGACCGAGTGGCCCAGCTGCCAGATCCGCTGGTCGGCCTGCTGCAGCAGCGCGGTCTGCCGGACGGCGTCCGACTCGGCCTCGGCCTTGGCGAAGAGCTGGTCGATCTCGTCCGTGCCGGCGCCGCCGTAGTTGAGGCCGATCACCGCCTTGCCGTCCGCACCGGGCCGGGGCTTGGCGTAGAGCGGCTGCTCGTCGGTGGCGGGGAAGGCGGTGGCGGGCCAGGAGAAGAGCGCCAGGTCCCAGTCGCCGGTGGCCAGGTGGTCGCGGACGAAGCTGTCGGGCGCCGCCGCCTGCGGGTGCACCGTGATGCCGTACGGGGCGAGCTGGGCCACCAGGGCGTCGGCGGTGCGGCGGGCGGTGGCGGAGCCGTCGGGGTAGAGCAGGCTCAGTTCCAGGTGCATGGACTTGGCGGTGGCGGCGAGCGAGGCGCTGTTGTCGCGGTAGCCCAGCTGGTCGGTCATCAGCAGGTGGTTGCCGAGCGGCGCGGCGGGCAGGCCGAGCGGGCCGAGCGCGGCCTCGGCGATCTTGCCGCGGTCCACGCAGGCGGCGACCGCGCGGCGCAGCGCGGGTTCGGCCAGCTGACCGCGGCCGCCGTTCAGGGTGAGCTGGGTGAAGGCGGGGGCCGCGGCCCGGTGCAGGGTGATCCCTGGCAGCGCCCTGGCCCGGCGCAGCGCCTGGGTGGCGGAGTCCAGCGCGTCGGCGGACTTGGCCGCCGGCGGGTGGTCGACGGCGCCCTCCAGCGCGGCGACGTCGATCCGGCCCTGGGAGAGGGCGTCGAGCCGGTCCGGGGTGGCCAGGAAGTCGAGCTCGTCGACCTTGGCGGCGTCACCCCACCAGCGGGGGTTGCGGACCAGCGCCGCCTTGCCGCCCTTGGCGTCCAGCGACTGGAGCAGCAGCGGCCCGGCGCTGAGCGGCAGGCCGGCCGCCGGGTTCAGCGGGCTGAACAGCGACTTCCACTCCGCGTACGACTGCCGGAAGACCACCTTCACCTGGTGCTGATCGACGCCCTGCGCGATCGACTCGATCGCCCGGTAGCCCGGGTGGTCGGCGCGCAGCGCCGTCCACTGCGCGGTGAAGTCGGCGGCCGTCACCGGCGTTCCGTCGCTCCACACGGCCTTCGGGTTCAGCCGGTAGGTGACCGTCCGATCGGCCTGCTCGGCGTTCACCAGGTAGTCCGGGTCGGGGACCGGCCGCGCGTGGTCGTCCAGCCGGTACAGGCTGGGCAGCAGCGCGTGCGCGATCAGCGCGGTGTCGGCGGTGGCGTCGCTCTGGTAGACGTCCAGCGAGGCGGGCACCTGGTCCACCGCCCAGCGCAGCGTGCCGCCCTGGCGCACCACCGTGCGGGTGGCCGGGGTAAAGTCCGAGGCGGACTGGGACGGCGGCGGGACCGGGGCCGGCGCGCTGTCGCAGCCCGCCAGTGCACTGAGCAGCGCGGCGGCGGCGAGCACCCTGATGCTCTTCATGGCGTCCACTCAACTCCAGCCCGCCGGCGAAGAACTGACGACACGACAAGCTGTCCTCCGATCGGCGCAGCGAATCCCTGTCCAAGGTCTTCCGAGCAGCTGTGATCAAGGTCACACTCACAGGATGGCCATAACGACCAAGCGTGCCGCGATCCCGGAACGCACCCTGCGCACCGACCGCTGGTGGCTGCCCCAACTGAGCACGGCGGCGGGCCTGCTGGTCTTCATCGGGTACTCGACCTGGCGAGCCTTCGAAGGCGCGCACTACTACGCGGCGCCGTACGTCTCGCCGTTCTACTCCCCCTGCCTGGCCGCGAACTGCGTGCCGATGCGCGGCGGGGCCGACTGGGCGGTGATCGGCGACTGGTGGCGGCTCTCCCCCGCGCTGCTGGTGCTGGTATTCCCGCTCGGCTTCCGGTTGACCTGTTACTACTACCGCAAGGCCTACTACCGGGCCTTCTGGTCCTCGCCGCCGGCCTGCGCGGTGGCCGAGCCGCACGCCCGGTACAGCGGCGAGACCCGGTTCCCGCTGATCCTGCAGAACCTGCACCGGTACTTCTTCTACCTGGCGATCCCGGTGGCCGCGATCCTGAGCTATGACGCGGTGCTCGGCTTCCGCGACGCGGCCGGCGCCTGGGGGCACGCCGGGCTCGGCACCCTGGTGCTGCTGGTGAACGTGACGCTGATCTGGGCGTACACGCTCTCCTGCCACTCCTGCCGGCACATCGTCGGCGGTCGGCTGCGGCACTTCTCCAAGCACCCGGTGCGCTACCGGGCCTGGCAGCTGGTGGGACGGCTGAACTCCCGTCACATGCAGCTGGCCTGGGCCTCGCTGGCCTCGGTCGGGCTCGCCGACCTCTACGTGTACCTGGTCTCGTCCGGCGCCTTCGCCGATCCGAAGTTCTTCTGAGGAGCCCAGTGGACGACTACGAAAGCTACGACGTGGTGGTGGTCGGCGCCGGCGGGGCCGGGCTGCGGGCCGCGATCGAGGCCCGCGAGCAGGGCATGCGGGTCGCGGTGATCTGCAAGTCGCTCTTCGGCAAGGCCCACACCGTGATGGCCGAGGGCGGGATCGCCGCCTCGATGGGCAACGTGAACAGCGGCGACAACTGGCAGGTGCACTTCCGCGACACCATGCGCGGCGGCAAGTTCCTCAACCACTGGCGGATGGCCGAACTGCACGCCAAGGAGGCGCCGGAGCGGGTCTGGGAGCTGGAGACCTGGGGCGCGCTCTTCGACCGGACCAAGGACGGGCGGATCTCGCAGCGCAACTTCGGCGGGCACGAGTACCCGCGGCTGGCGCACGTCGGCGACCGGACCGGGTTGGAGTTGATCCGCACCCTGCAGCAGAAGATCGTGGCACTCCAGCAGGCCGACCATCGCGAGAGTGGCGACTACGAGTCGGGCCTGAAGGTCTTCCAGGAGTACACCGTCACCAGGATCCTGAAGGACGGCGATCAGGTGGCCGGCGTCTTCGGCTACCGGCGGGAGAGCGGGCAGTTCTTCACCATCGCCGCGCCCGCCGTGGTGCTGGCCACCGGCGGGATCGGCAAGTCGTTCAAGGTGACCTCCAACTCCTGGGAGTACACCGGCGACGGCCACGCCCTGGCGCTGCTGGCCGGCGCCCGGCTGCTGAACATGGAGTTCATCCAGTTCCACCCGACCGGCATGGTCTGGCCGCCCTCCGTGAAGGGGATCCTGGTCACCGAGTCGGTGCGCGGCGACGGCGGGGTGCTGCGCAACAGCGAGGGCAAGCGGTTCATGTTCGAGTACGTGCCCGAGGTCTTCCGCGGCCAGTACGCCGAGACCGAGGCGGAGGCGGACGGCTGGTACGCGGACCCCGGCAAGCACCGCCGACCGCCCGAGCTGCTGCCCCGCGACGAGGTGGCCCGGGCGATCAACTCCGAGGTCAAGGCCGGCCGCGGCACCCCGCACGGCGGGGTCTTCCTGGACGTCTCCAGCCGGCTGCCGGCCGAGGAGATCATCCGGCGACTGCCTTCGATGCACCACCAGTTCAAGGAACTGGCCGATGTCGACATCACCCGCGAGCCGATGGAGGTCGGCCCGACCTGCCACTACGTGATGGGCGGGGTCGAGGTGGACCCGGACACCGCGGCCAGCCCCGCCGTGCCCGGTCTCTACGCGGCGGGCGAGGTGGCGGGCGGCATGCACGGCTCCAACCGGCTGGGCGGCAACTCGCTCTCCGACCTGCTGGTCTTCGGACGTCGGGCCGGACTCCACGCGGCGCGGTACGTCAGCGAACTGACGCAGCGTCCGACGCTCGACCGGACCCAGCTGGACGCGGCCGCCGCCGAGGCCCTGGCGCCCTTCGGCGAGGGTGTCGAGCACCCGTACGCGCTGCACCAGGAGCTCCAGCAGACCATGAACGACCTGGTCGGGATCATCCGCCGGGCGGGCGAGATGAAGCAGGCGCTGGACCGGCTGGCCGGGCTGCGCCGGCGGGCCGACCAGGTGGCGGTGGAGGGCCACCGGCAGTTCAACCCGGGCTGGCACCTGGCCCTGGACCTGCGCAACATGCTGCTGGTCTCGGAGTGCGTGGCCCGGGCGGCGCTGCTGCGCCGGGAGAGCCGGGGCGGGCACACCCGGGAGGACTGGCCCGGGATGGACCGGGACTGGCGGCGGGTGAATCTGCTCTGCTCGCTGGACGAGGAGCGGCTGACCGTGGAACGGCAGGCCAACCCGCCGTTCCGCGCCGATCTGCTGGCGCTGTTCGACCGCGCCGAACTGGCGAAGTACTTCACCCCGGAGGAGCTGGCAGATGAGCGATGAGCGGGAGCTGCGGGTGTGGCGCGGGGAGGGCGGCGAGGGCGGCTTCGTCTCCTACCGGTTGGCGGCCGACGAAGGCGAGGTGGTGCTCGACCTGGTCCACCGGCTGCAGGCCACCCAGGCGCCGGACCTGGCGGTGCGGTGGAACTGCAAGGCGGGCAAGTGCGGCTCGTGCAGCGCCGAGGTGAACGGGCGGCCGCGGCTGCTCTGCATGACCCGGCTGTCGGCGCTGCCGCCGGACCAGCCGGTGGTGCTCACCCCGCTGCGCGCCTTCCCGCACGTGCGGGACCTGGTCACCGACGTGGGCTTCAACTACGCCAAGGCCCGCGAGGTGCCCGCCTTCGTACCGCCGGCCGGCCTGGCGCCCGGGGAGTACCGGATGCGGCAGGAGGACGTGGCGCGCTCGCAGGAGTTCCGCAAGTGCATCGAGTGCTTCCTGTGCCAGGACACCTGCCACGCGGTGCGCGACCACGAGGAGAACAAGGGCGCCTTCGCCGGCCCGCGCTTCCTGATGCGGGTGGCCGAGCTGGACATGCACCCGCTGGACGCGGCCGCGGCCGACGGCCTGGACCGCCGGGCGAGCGCACAGGAGGTGCACGGGCTGGGCTACTGCAACATCACCAAGTGCTGCACTGAGGTCTGCCCCGAGCACATCAGGATCACCGACAACGCCCTGATCCCGCTCAAGGAACGGGTGGCCGACCGCAAGTACGACCCGCTGGTCTGGCTCGGGTCGAAGATCGGTCGGCGGCCCCGGGACTGAGGCCGCGGCCGAGCCCACAGCTGAGCCCGCGTCTGGGCCCCCTCGCGGGGCTCAGATGCTCAGCTCGAACCAGACGATCTTGCCGTGCGGGGTGCGCCGGCTCCCCCAGCGCTCGGCCAGCAGGCTGACCAGTTGCAGGCCCCGCCCACCCTCGTCGGTCTCCTGGGCCCGGCGCTGGCGGGGCTGGGCGTAGCCGTCGTCCCAGACCTCGCAGACCACCGCGGTGTCGCGCAGCAGGCGCAGCCGGATGTCGCCGCGCCCGTGCCGCAGCGCGTTCGTCACCAGCTCGCTGACCAGCAGCTCGGTGGTGTCGACCAGTTCGTCCAGACCACGGGCCAGCAACCAGGCGCAGGCCCGTTCGCGGGCCTTGGCCACCGAGGTGGGCTCGGGCGGCAGCTTCCAGTCGCCCACCGCGTTCTCCGGCAGCGCCCGCACCCGGGCCATCAGCAGGGCGATGTCGTCCTCGCCGTGGTGCGGATCGAGCTCGTTGAGCACCTGGTCGCAGAGCGTCTCCAGGGCCGGGGCGCCGTTCTCCAGAGCGGTGCGGAAGGCGTGCAGGCCCTCGTCCAGCTGGTGCTTGCGCGACTCCACCAGGCCGTCGGTGTAGAGGCCGAGCAGCGCGCCGTCCGGCAGCACCAGGGTGACCTCCTCGAACGGCTCGCCGCCCACGCCCAGCGGCAGGCCCGGCGGCACGTCGAGCATCCGGGCCGGCTCGCCCGGGCTGAGCAGCGCGGGTGGCAGGTGGCCGGCGTTGGCGAACACGCAGCGGTGGGTGACCGCGTCGTAGACGGCGTAGACGCAGGTGGCCAGGTAGACCTCGACCGCGTCCTCGTCGCCCGGGCGGGCCGCGCCGCCGTAACCCGGCAGCGGGCCGGGGCCCGGGTCGCCCAGGCCGCGGGCGATCTCGTCCAGCGAGCCGAGCACCTCGGCCGGCTCCAGGTCGAGCATGGCCAAGGTCCTTACCGCGGTGCGCAACTGACCCATCGCCACGGCGGCGCGCAGTCCGCGCCCCATCACGTCGCCGATCACCAGCGCGGTGCGGTTGCCGGGCAGCGGGATGACGTCGAACCAGTCGCCGCCGACCTCGGTGTTGTTGTTGCTGGGGCGGTAGCGGCAGGCGATCTCCAGGCCGCTGGCCTCGGGGTTGCCCGGGGGCAGCAGGCTGCGCTGCAGGATCAGCGCGCGCTCGTGCTCGCGCCGGTAGAGCCGGGCGTTGTCCACGCAGACCGCGGCCCGGGCGGCGATCTCCTCGGCGATCGCCACGTCCCGGGCGTCGAACGGCTCGCTGCCGATCGCCCGGGAGAGCTGCACCAGGCCGAGCACCACGTCCCGGGCCACCAGCGGGACCACCAGGGTGCTGCGCAGCAGCGGGTCGGGGCCCGGGTCCGGGATCGCGCTCCGGCCGGTGCGCAGCGCCCGCGCGTGCGGGGAGCGCGGCGGGTAGCAGAGCGTGCCGCCGGCCTCGGCGGCGGCCAGCCGGGCGCCGTAGGACTCCGGGAAGCCCTGGTCGCCGCCGAGCAGCGAGCCGAAGTCCATCGAGGAGGCGCCGCCGACCACGCTGGAGACCGCGACCCGGCGCAGCTCGCCGCTGCCGTCGTACGGGGCGCTGCCGGCCAGTGAGGGGCCGCTCTCGCCGGAGAGCAGCGCGGAGTACAGGTCGACCGTGGCCAGGTCGCAGAACTGCGGGACGACCACGTCCAGCAGTTCCTTGGCGGTGGTCTCCAGGTCCAGGGTGGAACCGATGTGCGCGCTGGCCTCGTTGACCAGGGCCAGGTTGCGGCGCACCCCGGCGGCCTCGCGCTCGGCCACGTGCCGGCCGGTCACGTCGTTGACCTGGCCGGCCACGCCCATCGGCCGCTCGCCGGGGCCGGTCAGCCGGTAGAGCGAGATCGCCCAGCGGCGCTCGCCGCCGCGGGTCGGCACGGTGCCGTTGAACCGCAGGTCGACCACCGGGTCGCCGCTCTCCAGCACCTGGCGCAGCGCGGCCTGCAGTCGCTCGGCCTCGGAGGAGGAGAACAGGTCGTGCGCGGTCAGCCCGCAGAGCGCGTCGGGCTCGACGCCGACCGCGCCGGCGAAGGCCTGGTTGACCCGCTGCAGGCGCAGTTGCCGGTCGAACAGGAAGAAGCCGCTCGGGGTCTGCCCGAAGACCGCCTCGGAGGCGGCCAGGTCGGTCTCGATCCGGCGCAACTTGCCCAGGTCGACGGCGAGACAGAGCGCGCCGCCCGGGCCGTCGGCGACCTCGCCGTCCGGGCCGTGCTGGGCGACGGCGGGCATCAGGTAGACCTCGGCCAACCCCTCGCCGCCGTCCGGCTCGCGGTAGGGCACGGTGCCCACCCACTCCTCGCCGGCCAGCGTGAGCTCCAGCCGGGACCGGCCGCGGCGCCACAGCTCGCGCGGCACCAGGGTGGTCACCGGGTCGGCGCCGAGCGCCTCGGCGGCGGGCAGCGCGAAGAAGTCGGCGGCCCGCTCGCTCCACTGACTGATCCGCCCGTCGGGGCCGATCGCGAAGGTGGCGACCCGGATGTACTCGTAGATCGAGCCGGGGTCGGTGTCGCCCCAGCGCGGCGCGGGGCCGGGCGCGGGTGCGGCGGGGTCGGCGCGGTGCGCGACCGGGTCGGGGACGCCGGTGGTGACCGGTGCGCCCGCCTGCCCGGGCACGGCGGCATGACCGCTACCAGTCAGCGCTTCCCGCGCCGGCATGCTGTTCAAGGACCGACCCCTCCAACCCGCGCCCATTCGGATGTCGAGAAGACCTGAGATGACCGAGTATTCATCATCCGAGGGCGGGCGCACACGCCCTCAACATCACAACATCAAATCGGGCGAAGGTTTTTGCCCCCAGCCTCGCGCTACCAGCCTGCCACGTGCGCGCCCCTGGTCCACCGCCGTGCGCCGGCCAAGGATATCTGTCATGAGCAGGTCTGAGCATTCGAAAATTTGAGCGACCATCGCCCGATTCAATCGTGAATCGTTTCCTTCCCCGACAATTCCTGTTCGAACCAGACCACCTTGCCCATTCCCTCGGCACGCGCCCCCCAGCGCAGGGCCAGCCTGCGGACCAGTTCGAGGCCTCGGCCGCCCTCGTCGGCGGCCGCCGCGTGCCGCTCCCTGGGCGGATCGGGCAGCGGGTCGGAGATCTCCACCAGCAGCGTCTCGCCGTAGGTGAGCCGCACCCCGATCGGCGCGCTCGCGTACCGCACCGCGTTCGTCACCAGCTCGCTGACCAGGAGCTCGACGGTGTCGGTCAGTTCCTCCGCGTCCCACTCCTGGAGCGCGCCGCGGACCAGCCGGCGGGCCCGGGAGACCGCGGTGGGCTCGGCGGGCAGCGTCCAGCCGACGGTGCGGGCCCCCTCCTCGCCACGGCCGAGCCGGGCCAGCAGCAGGGCCACGTCGTCCGGCTCACGGCCCTGCTCCATGGTGTCGAGCACCGCTTCGCAGGCGTGCTGGATCGAGCCGTACGGCTTCTCCAGCACCGCCTGCAGCCGCCCGAGGCCGACGTCCAGGTCCTTGTCCCTGGACTCGACCAGGCCGTCCGTGCAGAGCGCCAGCACGCTGCCCTCGGGGATCAGCAGCTCGACCGACTCGAAGGGCACCCCGCCGACCCCGAGCGGAGCGCCCGAGGGCAGGTCCAGCACCCGGCCCTCGCCGCCGAGCAGCGGGCTGCCGGTGCGGGCCGGGCCGGGGGTCGGCGGGTGGATCAGCACCGGCGGGATGTGGCCGGCCTTGGCCACCGTCAGGCGCGCCGTGGCCGGGTCGTAGACCGCGTAGACGCAGGTGGCCAGCAGCGCCTCGTCCGGCCCCTGGGCCAGATCGTCGGCCAACTCGTGGACGTGCCGCAGCAGCACGTCGGGCGGCAGGTCCAGGGCCGCGAGCACCCGCACGGCGGTGCGCAGCCGGCCCATCGTGGCGGCCGCCCGCAGGCCGTGGCCCATCACGTCGCCGACCACCAGCGCGGTGCGGTCGCCGGGCAGCGGGATCACGTCGAACCAGTCACCGCCGACCTCGGTGCCGCTGCTGCCCGGCACGTAGCGGTAGGCCACCTCGACACCGGTGGGCTGCGGCACCTGCTGCGGCAGCAGGGTGCGCTGCAGGGTGAGCGCGGCGGTGCGCTCGCGCACGTAGAGCCGGGCGTTGTCCAGCGAGCTGCCGGCCCGGTCGGCCAGCTCCACCGAGAAGGCCAGGTCGTCCCGGTCGAAGGCCTCGCGCCGCCCCGCCCGACTGAGCACCAGCAGGCCGATCACGATGCCCCGGGCCCGCAGCGGGACCACCAGCACGGAGTGCGCGCCGAGCGTCAGGGCGGCCCGCACCTTGGGATCCCCGGGGTACGTGGCGTCCTCCAACTCCTCGGCACCGGAGAGCAGTTCGGGAACACCGGTGCGCAGCACCCGGCCGTAGCAGGACTCCTCGGCGAAGCTGATCCGAGCGCCCCGGCGGAGCATCACCTCCACCTCCTCACCGTCCTGGGCGGCCGCCACGCCGAGTTGCAGCAGCGAGGTTCGCCGGTCGTGCCCGTGCCGGGGCAGGTCGTCGCCGTGCGCCACCGCCTGCAGCAGGATCGCCGCCGCGAAGTCGGCCAGCCGCGGCACCACCGCGCTGGCCAGCTCCTGCGCGATCCGGGCGGCGTCCAGCAGGTCGCCGATCCGCGAGCCGAACTCGTTCAGCAGGGCGAGCCGGCGGCGGGCGTGCTCGACCTTGGCCACCGCGCGGTAGCGCTCGGTCACGTCCATCACGGTGCCGGAGATGCCCAGCACCCGACCGCCGCGGTCGGTGAGCCGGCTGTAGGAGATCGACCGGTAGCCGGAGCGCGCGGTGCTCGGGCCGGCCAGCGTGACGTCGATCACCGGATCGCCGGTGGCCAGCACCTGACGCTGGATCACGCTGATCTCGTCGGCGGCCCGTTCGGGCAGCGTCTCGCCGGTGGTCCGCCCGACGTGGTCCTCGGCGGCCACCCCGTTCATCTCGGCCAGCGTCTGGTTGACGGCGGTGTAGCGCAGGTCGGTGTCCAGCACCGCGATGCCGAGCGCGGACTGCTCGAAGAGCGCGTCACGCACCGCCAGATCGCGCTCCACGGCCTGCAGGGTGCGCGCCTCGGCCAGCGCGACCAGCAGGAACGGGGTGCCGTCGCCGTCCACCAGCAGCGAGATCCGGGCCTCCACCGGGATGCTCGGGCCGTCCCGGTGCCGCAGCTGGGTCAGGCCCTGCCAGCTGCCGGTGCGCAGCGCCGCCCGAAACACCTCACGGAGGTCGGCGACCTGCTGCTCGTCCACCACCAGTTCCTCGATCCGACGGCCCACCAGCACCTCGCTGGGCCAGCCGAGCAGTTCCTCGGCCGCCGGGCTCCAGAGCACCACCCGGCCCGCCGTGTCGAGCATCGCGATGGCGACCTTGACCACGTCGAAGAGGCTGCCCTGGGTGTGCTCGCCGTGCGGGTGGCCCGGGACGGGCGGCGGGCCGGGGGTGGGGCCGGCGGTGGGGAACGGTGCGGCGGGGCCGCCGCGGCGGGCGGCGGGCGCGGTGGTGGGTGCCGTGGAGCGCGGCGGGCGGGGGTCGGCGGCGGGGGCGCCGGTGCCGCCGGACGCGGTGGTCGGAGCGCTGACCCGCAGGCGCGCGCGGGCGGCGGCGCCACCCGTCCGCGCGGGGCGGGGCCGCGCTCGCCCGCCGCTACCCGTGCTGGTCACCGGCGGGGCCTCCCAAGTACCGACTCGGACGGAGTACGCGTGACTCACCAATCGTCACAGATCATGCCGAACTGTGACATACCCCAAGGGATCACGCACTATCCATGCGTTCGGGTCATCTTTTCCGATTGGTCCCAGGAGTGGCCGAGCGGCTCGCCCGGTCAGCCGGGCTCGGCTCACGACGCGTCAGCGGAGGCCAGCAGCCGGGCGACCTCCGGCAGCACCGCGCGGTCGTGCTCCAGCCAGTCCACCGCCGACAACTCGTCAGGCCCCAGCCAGCGCAGCTCGGAATGGTCCTCCAGCGGCTGCGGCTCGCCCTCCAGCAGCTCCGCCGTCCAGATCCGCAGCACCAGTCCCGCCCGGACCGGCCACTCCCCCGCCAGCCGGTGCAGCGCCCGGGCGCGCACGCCCAACTCCTCGAAGAGCTCGCGCTCCAACGCCTGCTGCTGACTCTCCCCCGGCTCGGCCTTGCCGCCGGGGAACTCCCAGCGCCCCGCCACCTCGGGCGGCGCGCTGCGCCGGGCGGCCAGCACCCGGCCCTGGTGGATCAGCGCGCCGCCGACCACGATCCGGTTCTCCATGCCGGGGAGCTTAGGGCTTCCCTCGCTGGTGGCGGCAGCGCGCCGGGCCCGGCTCGGTGGGGGTCGAGTCGGGCCCGGGCGGGTCGGCCGGCCCTGACCCGAGGTTAGGGACGGCCCGCTAACGGGACGTACGGACGAGGTTTCGGTGCCGTCACGCACCCGGACAGCCGGGTTAACGGCGGGTAAGCCGCGGGGTCCGGTCGGGCGGGCGTCGCCCGCTCCCCCTGACCGCCCGGTTCGTATTCGACCGGCTCGGCCGATGCGTCACCCGCATCGGTTTCCGCCCACTGACGCGCACACTGCCCCCGTTCGCCCCCGTTCGGCCGACGCGTGAGCGAAGGACGCCACGCGTACGGCTATCGCAAGGGTGGACCGGCTCCCGCCGTGGCGCAAGGTCTAGTCCGGTCACAGGTCAGCGCCGACTCGGCCGATCCGTACTGCACGAAGTCCACCGACCCGGGCCCGCCGACCCGGCCCACCGCGCCGGGGCGGGCCTCAACCCCGGGCCAGCACCTCCCCGTTCAGCACGGCGAACCAGCCGTCCGGATCCACCGCCCAGCGCCGCCAGCCGTCGGCGATCACGGCCAGCTCGGCGTCGTCGGCGAAGCCGCGTTCCCGCGCGGTGGCGGCCAGCCCGGAGCTCACCACCCGCTCGGCCCAGGACTCGCCCCACCAGAGCCGCTCGCCGGCCGTCGCGTAGGTCCAGCTGGAACTGCCGGCCGTCACCTCGGTGAAGCCGGCCGCCCGGGCCCAGGCCAGCAGCCGGCGCCCGGCGTCCGGCTCGCCGCCGTTGGCCCGCGCCGTGCGCCGGTACAGGTCCAGCCAGGCGGTCAGCTCCGGCAGTTCGGGATACCAGGTCATCGCCTGGTAGTCGGCGTCCCGCACGGCCACCACGCCGCCGGGCGCCACCACCCGGCGCAGCTCCCGCAGCGCCGCCACCGGGTCCGCCACGTGCTGCAGCACCTGGTGGGCGTGGACCACGTCGAACTCACCATCGGCGTACTGCAGTCGGTGGATGTCACCGACCGCCAGGACGACGTTGTCCAGCCCTCGCCCGGCCAGGTACTCGGCGGCCTGCGCCAGCACCTCGGGCGAGCTGTCCACCGCCACCACCCGCCCGGTCGGTCCGACCAGCTCGGCCAGGTCGGCGGTGATCGTGCCGGGGCCGCAGCCGACGTCCAGCAGCGTCTGCCCGGCCCGCAGTTCGGGCAGCAGGTAGGCGGCCGAGTTGGCCGCGGTGCGGCTGCGGTGCGAGCGCAGCACCGCGTCCTGATGGCCGTGCGTGTAGATCGCCTGATGCTCCGTCATGGCTCGTTCCTCCAAGGCTCACTGGACTTCCGGCAGGATCCTGAGCCTAGCGATCGTCTCAGGGATCAAGAATATCCGTCCCGAAGTGCGAGACTCCATGGAAAGCGGTTCACCTCGCGGACGGTCGCGCGAATAATCGAGCCATGGGAAAGAGCTACGAACGGATCGACGGCAGGCTGCGCTCCTTCATCGAAGCCCAGCCGATCTTCTTCACCGCCACCGCACCGCTGTCCGAGGACGGCCATGTGAACCTCTCCCCCAAGGGCCGCGCCGGCACCCTGGCCGTCCTGGACGAGCTGACCCTGGCCTACCTGGACTTCGGCGGCAGCCACGCCGAGACCATCGCCCACCTGCGCGAGAACGGCCGGATCACGCTGATGTGGTGCGCCTTCACCGGCCCACCCACCGTGGTCCGGGTGCACGGCCGGGGCGAGCCGGTGTTCCGCGACGATCCGCGCTTCGCCGAGCTGCTGGGCCACTTCGCCCCGACGGCGGACGGCGGCGGGCTGCGCGCGGTCGTCCTGGTGCGTGCCGAGCGGATCAGCGACTCCTGCGGATTCGCGGTGCCGTACCTGGAGTACCGCGAGGACCGCGCGCTGCACGCCGACTACTTCGACCGCAAGAGCGAGGCGGAGTTCGCCGAGTACTGCGAGAAGAAGGACTTCGTCGGCGTCAGCGTGGACGGCCTGCCGGGCTTGCCGCTGCCGTTGCCACCCCGCCCGTAACGGGCCGCCTGCCCGGGCATCGTACGGTTGGGACCATGCCCACCCGCCCGTACGTGTTGCTCAGCGCCGCGATGTCGATCGACGGCTACCTGGACGACGCCTCTCCCGAACGCCTGCTGCTCTCCAACCCGGCCGACTTCGACCGGGTGGACCAGCTGCGCGCCGACTGCGACGCGATCCTGGTGGGCTCCACCACCCTGCGCCGCGACAACCCCCGGCTGCTGGTCAACGACCCCGACCGGCGGGCTGCCCGGGTGGCCGCGGGGCGCTCCGCCCACCCGCTCAAGGTGACCCTGAGCGCGCGCGGCGACCTCTCGCCCGAGTTGCGGTTCTGGCACACCGGCGAGCAACGCCTGGTGTACACCACCGACCAGGCGGCGGCCGGCCTGCGGGAGCGGCTGGCCGGGCTGGCCGAGGTGACCGGGCTCGGCGAGCGGGTCGGGCTCGGCGCGCTGCTCGACGACCTCGGACGGCGCGGGGTGGGCCGGCTGATGGTGGAGGGCGGCGGCTCGGTGCACACCCAGTTCCTCGCCGAGGGGCTGGCCGACGAGCTCCAACTGGCCGTCGCGCCACTGCTGGTCGGGCACGCCTCGGCGCCCCGCTTCGTCAACCCGGCCAAGTTCCCCGGCGGCAGCGGCCGTCGGCTGCGGCTGCTCGCCGCCCGGACGGTGGGCGACGTCGTCCTGCTCCGGTACGCCCCCAAGGAGTCCGCGTGAGTGACCTGTCCTTCCTGGCCCGCGCCATCGAGCTGTCCCGCCACTGCCCGCCCTCGGCGACGGCCTTCTCGGTGGGCGCGGTGATCGTCGGCGCGGACGGCACCGTGCTGGCCGAGGGCCACAGCCGCGAGGACGATCCGGTGGTGCACGCCGAGGAGTCCGCGCTCGGCAAGCTGCCGTCCGGCGACCCGCGGCTGCGTGCCGCCACCCTCTACAGCTCGCTGGAACCGTGCAGCCGCCGCGCCTCGCGCCCGCACCCGTGCGCCGACCTGGTGCTGGCCGCCGGGATCCCCCGGGTGGTGGTCGCCTGGCGGGAGCCGGACCTCTTCGTCACCGGCTGCGAGGGCGTCGACCGGCTGACCGCCGCCGGGGTCGAGGTGGTGGAGCTGCCGGAGCTGGCCGGGGCGGCCCGGGAGGTCAACCGGCACCTTTTGTATCCTGAGGAAACATAACCATCGCTTTGCGAGGAGCCCCGGCATGACCGTCGCCACCGAACTGTCCGTGCGCGCCCTGCTGCTGGACATGGACGGAACCCTGGTCAACTCGGACGCCGTCGTCGAGCGCTGCTGGCGCCGCTGGGCCGCCGACCACGGCTTGGACGGCGACCACACGATGTCCGTGGTGCACGGCCGCCAGGGCCACCTGAGCATGGCGATCCTGCTGCCGGACCGGCCGATGGAGCAGAACCTGGCCGAGAACCGGCAGATGCTCGCCCTGGAGACCGCCGACACCGAGGGCGTGGTCGAGGTGCCCGGCGCCGCCGCTTTCCTGGCCGCGCTGGCCGGCCTCCCGCACGCCCTGGTCACCTCCGCCGACCTGGCGCTGGCCCGGACCCGGATGGCCGCGGCCGGCCTGCCGATGCCGGAGTTGGCCATCACCGCCGAGTCGGTCGGCGCCAGCAAGCCCGACCCCGAGGGCTTCCTCAAGGCCGCCGCCGAACTCGGCGTCGCCCCGGAGCACTGCCTGGTCCTGGAGGACTCCGAGGCCGGCATCGCCGCCGGCAGGGCCGCCGGGATGCGGGTGCTGGGCGTCGGCCCCCGCGCGGCGGCGCACCGGCCGACGCTGCACGTGGACACCCTGGAGCAGGTTCGGCTCACCGCAGGCCCGGACGGCACGGTGCTGGTCCAGGTCACCGCCTGACCCCACACCGGGCCCACGGCCGCCGGACGGGTGCTCGCTCCCTTGTCGCCATATCGGCATGGGCGTACAGTTTCTTGTACCTACCGGAGGAGCGCAGCCATGAAGACGATGACCTACTCGGAGTCCCGCGCGCGCTACGCCGAGGTGCTCAACGCGGTCACGGACGACCGCGAGGAGATAGTGATCACTCGCGCCGGACACGAGCCGGTGGTCATCGTCTCGCTGGAGGACTACCAGTCCCTGAAGGAGACCGCCTACCTGCTGCGCAGCCCCGCGAACGCGCGCCGGCTGCTGGCCTCGATCGAGGAACTGGAGAGCGGCGGCGGGACCGTACGGGAGTTGGCGGACCCGGAGTGAAGATCACCTTCGCCTCCCGGGCCTGGGAGGACTACCTGTGGTGGCAGCTCCAGGACCGCAAGATCCTCAAGCGGATCAACACACTCATCGCCGATGTCGCGCGCAACGGCAACGAGGGGATCGGCAAGCCGGAACCGCTCAAGCACGGGTTCCAGGGCTACTGGTCACGGCGGATCAACGACGAGCACCGCTTGATCTACAAGGTCACCGACGACTCGATCCTGATCGCCCAGTGCCGCTACCACTACGAGAGCTGACCTGCCGGACAGTGAAACGCCGGCGGCCCACCCCGAAGAGGCGGGCCGCCGGCGCGGCGGTGCGCGGGTCAGACGTTGAAAGCGGGTCAGACGTTGAAGCGGAATGTCGAACACAGAGCTCCGACCTGCGGAAACGTCTCTTTAGAGGGGGCCATCCCAGCACTGCCCCAGCACGGGAACACATCCCAGCACTACCCGGCCGGCATGAGAGTTCAGTAGTGGTACCGGGCCGCGAGAATGACGATCTCCTTGTCCGTCACCAGATAGACGAGGCGGTGCTCGTCATCGATCCGCCGTGACCAGGCCCCCGGCAGGTGATACTTCAGCGGCTCCGGCTTGCCGATGCCCGTGAAGGGGTCACGTCTGACGTCCTCGATGAGCTTGTTGATCCGGGCGAGCATCTTGCGGTCGTTCTTGAGCCAGGACGTGTAGTCCTCCCAGCCCTGATCCTCGAAGACAAGCCTCACGCGGCACCCGCACCTGCGTCCGTCGACTCGGGATCGATCAGCTCACGCTCCGACAGGTTGACGTTGGCCAGGGCGTTCTCATACGCCTTGAGGAGCCGCCGAGCGTTCGCCGGAGAGCGCAGCAGGTACGAGCCCTCACTCAACGCCGCGTAGTCCTCGGCCGAGACAAGTACGGCATTGCCGTGCTTGGAGACGATCTCGATGGCCTCGTGGTTCTCGTTGACCTTCTTGATCAGCGGAAAGAGTTCCTTGCGGGCTTCGCTCGCAGTTATGGACATGACCTGACCCCTCCCTCAAGTGGTACCTAATAACGTACCACTCTCGACGTTCGCTCGGCGGGTGAACAGCTGACGGGCAGCCAGATTTCCCAGCACCATCCCAGCACGGGAAACCAGCAGAGCCCGACTCGGTAGAGCCGGACCCCGTGCGACCTGCGTGTTTGCCACGTCAGCAACGTGGTGTTATGTCATCCGCTCACACGTTGAAGCGGAACTCCACCACGTCGCCGTCCTGCATCACGTAGTCCTTGCCCTCGATGCGGGACTTGCCCTTGGCCCGGGCCTCCGGGATCGAGCCGCAGTCGACCAGGTCGGCGTAGGAGACGATCTCGGCCTTGATGAAGCCCTTCTGGAAGTCGGTGTGGATCACGCCGGCGGCCTCGGGGGCGGTGGCACCCTTCTTGATGGTCCAGGCGCGCACCTCCTTGGGGCCGGCGGTGAGGTAGGTCTGCAGGCCCAGGGTGGCGAAGCCGACCCGGCCCAGGGTGGCCATGCCGGGCTCCTGCTGGCCCATCGACTGGAGGAGCTCCAGGGCGTCGTCGTCGTCCATGCCGATCAGCTCGGACTCGATCTTGGCGTTCAGGAAGATCGCCTCGGCCGGGGCGACCAGGCCGCGCAGGCCGTCCTTGAACTCCTCGTCGGTCAGCTCCTCCTCGTCGACGTTGAAGACGTAGAGGAAGGGCTTGGTGGTGAGCAGGTGCAGCTCGCGCACCGAGGAGGAGTCGAAGCCGACCTCGAAGAGGGTCTTGCCGGACTCCAGCACCTTCTGGGCGGCCTCGGCGGCGGCCAGCGTGGCGGCCGACTCCTTCTTCAGCCGGGCCTCCTTCTGCAGGCGCGGCAGCACCTTCTCGACCGACTGCAGGTCGGCCAGGATCAGCTCGGTGTTGATGGTCTCGATGTCGTCCTTGGGCGAGACCTTGCCGTCCACGTGGACCACGTCGGGGTCGTTGAAGGCCCGGATGACCTGGCAGATCGCGTCCGACTCACGGATGTTGGCGAGGAACTTGTTGCCCAGGCCCTCGCCCTCGGAGGCGCCGCGGACGATGCCCGCGATGTCCACGAAGTCGACCGTGGCGGGCAGGATCCGCTCGGAGCCGAAGATCTTGGCGAGCACGGCGAGCCGGGCGTCCGGGACGCCGACCACGCCGACGTTCGGCTCGATGGTGGCGAACGGATAGTTGGCCGCCAGGACGTCGTTCTTGGTCAGGGCGTTGAACAGGGTCGACTTGCCGACATTCGGCAGACCGACGATTCCGATCGTGAGCGACATGAAGCGCGATCCCGTGGGCTTGGAGGGCGTGGAGCGGCACCGTACGGGCCGACCGCCAAGTCTACGGCCCACCGTCGGGAGACCGACCGGGGAGCCGGGGTGGGCCGGTGACTGCGCTGCCGCAGCCGGTTGGGCAGGACACGCACGAGGTCTTGAGGCGTCATTACCCAAGGTGATGTAAATCGGACCGTACGTTGGGCGTGTGGAGCAGAGCATCCGTACCCAGCCGCCCGGGCCCCGGCCCCGACCGCCAGCCGGCGGCGGGTCCCGCGAGGCCGCCGTTCCGGGGCCGGCCGCGCCCCGCGATGCCGTCACCGCGCGGCCCTCCAGACTCCGGCCCGCCTCCGGTAGTGCCGCCCCGCTGGCCCGACTGCGGCAGCGGATGGCCGGGGGCGGGGCGGCGACCGGGCGACCGCCGGGGCGACCGGCCCGGCTGACCGGGATCGGCGCCGGCGTGCTGTCGGTGCTCGGCACCCTCGCCTTCGGGCTGCTCGACCACTGGCTGTTCGGCAGCCTGGGGCTGCTGTTCGAGATCGGCTTCCTGCTGGTCTGCTTCCAGACCGCGGTGCGGGTCCGGCTGGCCGACCTGCCGGCCGCGCCGGTCAGCGGTCCGCTCGCCTTCGCGCTGACGGTGGCGCTGCTCGACCCGGTGACGGTGCCCGGGGTGGTCGGGCAGGTGCTGTCGCTCTGCGCCGGTCTGGCGCTGCGGGCCGCCTGGCTGTTCGCCGGGACGGGCCTGGCGGCGTTGATCGTGGCGGCCCGGTTCGTCGCCCAGCGCCGGATCCGCCGGGGCCGCTGACACCGGGGCCGCCGACCCCCGAAAGCCGGCGGGGCCTCAGTTCCCCGGCCTGAGCGTGGCCATCGCGGCGCCGACGATGCCGGCGTCGTTGCGCAGTGCGGCCGGGACCACGGTGGCCGCCCGCTTCGTGAGCAGCGGCAGGAACTTCTCGTGCTTGCGGCTGACGCCCCCGCCGATGATCACCAGCTGCGGCGAGAACAGCCGCTCCACCAGATCCAGGTACTCGTCCACCCGGACCGCCCACTCGGACCAGCTCAGCTCGTGCCGCTCCCGGGTCGCGGCCGAAGCCCGCCGCTCGGCGTCCTTGCCGCGCAGCTCCAGGTGGCCCAGCTCGGTGTTGGGCACCAGCGTGCCGTCCACGAAGAGCGCGCTGCCGATCCCGGTGCCGAAGGTCAGCACCAGCACCACACCGCGCGCGGCACGGCCCGCGCCGTGCGCGACCTCGGCCAGGCCCGCCGCGTCCGCGTCGTTGAGCACGGTGGCGGGCAGGTCCAGCGCCTCGCGGAACAGGCCTGCGGCGTCCAGCCCGATCCAGCCCGGGTCCACGTTGGCGGCGCTGCGGGTGTGGCCGTCGATCACCACGCCGGGGAAGGTCAGGCCGACCGGCCCGCGGTGGTCGAAGTGCTCGACCACCTCCTTGACCGCGGCGACCACCGACTCCGGCGAGGCCGGGTGCGGGGTGAGCACCTTGTGCCGGGGCGCGGACAGCTCGCCGCGCTCCAGGTCGACCGGCGCGCCCTTGATGCCGGAGCCGCCGATGTCCACGCCGAACACTTCGGTTGCCGCCACGTCGAGCCTCCTGGAGGAATCAGCCGTTCGACCGGATCGGCCGACCCACCCGGATCAGCCGACCTTCACCGTACGAGAGCGCGCCGACGAAAGCAGCTCGGAACCTGCCACAGCGTCAGCCGCCGGACGGGGCTCAGAGCTTGCCGGCCGCCTCGGCGCGCAGGTCGCGGCGCAGCTCCTTGGGCAGCGAGAAGGTCAGCGTCTCCTCGGCCGTGCGAACCACCTGGACGTCCTCGAAGCCGCGCTCGGCCAGCCAGGTCAGCACGCCCTGCACCAGGATCTCCGGCACCGAGGCGCCGCTGGTCAGGCCGATCGTGGTGACGCCGGCCAGCCAGGCCTCGTCCAGTTCGTCGGCGAAGTCCACCAGGTGGGCGGCCTTGGCGCCGTACTCCAGGCCGACCTCGACCAGCCGGACCGAGTTGGAGGAGTTCTTGGAGCCGACCACGATCAGCAGGTCGGTCTCGGGAGCGATCTGCTTGACCACCACCTGACGGTTCTGGGTGGCGTAGCAGATGTCGTCGCTGGGCGGCGAGACCAGCAGCGGGAAGCGCTTCTTCAGCTCGCCGACGGTGGCCATGGTCTCGTCCACCGACAGGGTGGTCTGGGAGAGCCAGACGACCTTGCTCTCGTCGCGGACCCGCACGTTCGCGACGTCCTCGGGGCCGTCCACCAGGTGGATCCGCTCCGGGGCCTCGCCCATGGTGCCGACCACCTCCTCGTGGCCCTCGTGGCCGACCAGCAGGATGTCGTAGTCCTCGTCCGCGAACCGGACGGCCTCCTTGTGCACCTTGGTCACCAGGGGGCAGGTGGCGTCGATGGTGGCGAGCTTGCCGGCCTTCGCCTCGTCGTGCACCGAGGGCGCCACGCCGTGCGCGGAGAAGACCACGATCGCGCCCTCGGGCACCTCCTCCGTCTCGTCGACGAAGATCGCGCCCTGCTTCTCCAGGGTCTGCACGACGTACTTGTTGTGAACGATCTGCTTGCGGACGTAGATCGGCGCCCCGTACTGCTCCAGGGCCTTCTCCACGGCGATGACGGCGCGGTCGACGCCCGCGCAGTAGCCCCGGGGGGCGGCGAGCAGGACGCGGCGCTGAGCGGTGGTCGACATGGCACCTATCGTACGGGCGGCCACGGCGGCCGGTGCGCGGTACCGAAAGGCCGTGGCGTGCGGGGACGGACGGCCGGTCGGATGTTCAAATCTGAAGAATGAACGATCCAGTGGATTCCGGCGGTCTGCGGCGCAGCCTGGGGCTGCGCGACCTGGTGGTCTACGGGCTGCTCTTCATCGCGCCGATGGCCCCGGTGGGCGTCTTCGGGGTGCTGGACGCCAAGAGCCACGGGGCGGTGGCGGCGGTCTACCTGGTGGCCACGGTGGCGATGGGGTTCACCGCCCTCTCGTACGCGCAGATGGTGCGCGCGGTGCCGCGCACCGGCTCGGTCTTCGCCTATGCCAGGGCCGGCCTGGGTGAGCGGGCCGGTTTCATCGCGGGCTGGATGGCGATGCTCGACTACCTGCTGATCCCGGCGGTCGCCTACCTCTTCTCCGGCATCGCGCTGCACGCGCTGGTGCCGGGCGTGTCGCGGTTCGTCTGGACCGTGCTGGCGGTGCTGGTCACCACCGCGCTCAACCTGGCCGGGGTGCGCACGGCGGCGGCGGTGGGCTTCGCGGTGCTGGCGCTGGAGCTCGTGGTGCTGGCGGTCTTCGTGGTGGCGGCGCTGGTGGTGCTGCTCCGGGACGGGACGGTGCGCCCGGCGCTCTCGCCGCTGACCGGGGTCGGCGGCTTCTCGACCTCGGCGGTGCTCGGCGCGGTGAGCGTGGCGGTCCTCTCCTACCTGGGTTTCGACGCCATCGCCTCGTTCGTGGAGGAGGCGGTGGGAGCCTCGCGCGCGGTGGCCCGGGCGGTGCTGCTCTGCCTGGCGCTGGCCGGGGCGCTGTTCGTGGCGCAGACCTACCTCGCGGCGCTGCTGGAGCCGCTCACCCCGGAGCAGCTGGCCGAGCAGCCGGCCGCCCAGGGCTCGGCCTTCTACGACACGGTGGAGAGCGCGGTCGGGCACTGGCTGCACACCCTGGTCGCGGTCAGCAAGGCGATCGGGGCGGCCTTCGCGGCGCTGGCCGGGCAGGCCGCGGCCGGGCGACTGCTCTTCGCGATGGGACGCGCGGGGCGGCTGCCGCGGGCCCTGGCGGCGGTCGACCGGGACTCGGGCGTGCCGCGGGTCGCGCTGCTCAGCGCGGCGGTGCTGACGCTGGCGGCGGCGGGCTGGGCGGCCCGGCGGTCCGACGGGCTCGACCAGCTCACCTCGGTGGTGGACATCGGCGCGCTGTGCGCCTTCGCGCTGCTGCACGCCTCGGTGATCGGCTGGTACACCGTCAAGCACGGCTCGCGGCACCGGATGCGACATCTGGTGCTACCGCTGCTGGGGATCGCGGTGATCGTCGCGGTGGTGGTGAAGGCGGCGCACACCGCGCAGCTGGTGGGCCTGGTGTGGCTGGCGGCGGGACTGCTCGTGGTGCTGCTGCAACGCGACGGTGCTGTCGGCGAGCCGCGCTAGCCTCGGACGCATGGCCAACAGCAGCTCACCCGACGCCCCGCTCCCGGTCGGCAAGGTCTCCCAGCTGATCGGCGGCTGGATCGACCGGCTGGGCGCGATCTGGGTGGAAGGCCAGATCACCCAGCTCAGCCGCCGCCCGGGGATGCAGTTCCTGACGCTGCGTGATGTCGACCAGGACGTCTCGCTGGGCGTCACCTGCTTCCGCTCGGTGCTCGAACCGCTGGCCGACACCCTGCACGAGGGCTCGCGGGTGCTGGTGCACGCCAAACCCGAGTGGTACGCCGCCCGCGGCACCCTCTCGCTGCGGGCCACCGAGATCCGCCTGGTCGGGCTCGGCGAGCTGCTGGCCCGGCTGGAGCGGCTCAAGCGGCAGCTGGCCGGCGAGGGGCTGTTCGCCGCCGAGCGCAAGCGGCCGCTGCCGTTCCTGCCGCACTGCGTCGGCCTGGTGACCGGCCGCGCCTCGGCCGCCGAGCGCGACGTGCTGGAGGTGGCCAGGCGGCGCTGGCCGGCGGTCCGCTTCGAGGTGCGCAACGTGCTGGTGCAGGGCCCGCAGGCGGCCGGCCAGGTGGTGGCGGCGGTGCGCGAGCTGGACGGCCACCCCGAGGTGGACGTGATCATCGTGGCGCGCGGCGGCGGCAGCGTCGAGGACCTGCTGCCGTTCTCCGACGAGGAGCTGTGCCGGACGGTGGCGCAGGCCCGCACACCGGTGGTGAGCGCGATCGGGCACGAGCCGGACCAGCCGCTGCTGGACTTCGTCGCCGACCTGCGGGCCGCCACCCCGACCGACGCCGCCAAGCGGGTGGTGCCCGACGTGGGCGAGGAGCAGGCCAAGGTGCAGCAGCTGCGCGACCGGGCCCGGCGGCTGATCGGCGACCTGGTGCGGCGTGAGGAGACCGGGCTGGCCTCGGTGCGCGAGCGGCCGGCGCTGGCCGCGCCGCACCGCCTGGTGGCCGAGCGCTCGCAGGAGCTGACGGCGCTGGTCGAGCGCGCCCGGCGGTGCCTGGGCCACCGCCTCGACGGGGCCGAGTCGGACCTCGGGCACACGCTGGCCCGGGTGGTGGCGCTCTCCCCCGCCGCGACGCTGGAGCGCGGCTACGCGGTGCTGCAGCACCCGGACGGGCAGGTGGTGACCGACCCGGCGCTGCTCGCGGCGGGCCAGGAGTTGCACGCCCGGGTGGCGGGCGGCGGCTTCGAGGTGACGGTCAGTCGACCGCCGGCACCGGGTCAGCGCTGAGCGGCGGGGCGGCCCTGCGCGGCGGGTCGGCGACCAGCCGGTTGCGGGAGAGCGGCACCGAGTGCTCGGCGAACCCGAGGCCGCGGTAGAGCTGCTCGCCGCCCTCGGTGGCGTGCAGGTCGATCCGGGTCACCCGGTGCTCGTCGAACCAGGCCAGCAGCGCCTCGGTGCAGGCCCGGGCGTAGCCGCGGCGGCGGTGCGCCGGGTCGGTGCAGATGTTGAAGATGAAGCCGAAGCGTCCCTCGGGGTGCCCGGGGGCGGGCAACCGCTGTTCCAGGGTGCCGACCGCGCAGGCGGCCAGCCGGCCCGCCCGCTGCGGATCGTCGACCACGAAGGCGGGCATCGTGGTGGCCGCCGGATCGGCCAGCCGCTCGCGCAGCACCTCCTCGGCGGTCTGTTGCCAGGGCCCTGGGCGTGCCTGGCCCTGCATCGCCTCGAACATCAGCAGCCGCAGCCGGACCAGCTCCGAAGCGTCCTCGGGCCGGGCCTGTCGTACTTCGCTCATGGCGCTGGACCCTAACGAGCGGCCGCCCCGGACGCAGCCAGGTTTCGGCTGCGGGGCGCTGTCGGGACCTGGCTCTAGGCTGGCTCCATGGCCGACGCGGAGAGCACGACGAGCAGCACCAGGACCGGCGAGCTGGGTTACGAGCAGGCCCGGGACGCCCTGATGGAGGTGGTCCGGCGGCTGGAGACCGGCGGCATCACGCTGGAGGAGTCGCTCGCCCTGTGGGAGCGCGGCGAGGAGCTGGCCAAGGTCTGCCAGCGCCGGCTGGACGGTGCCCGGGCCCGGCTGGAGGCCGCGCTGGCGGCCGAGCGGGAGCAGGAGCAGCCCTCGGCGGAGTGAGTCCCACCGGATGTGAGCCAGATCACGGCCGCCCGAGGAATCGTTGAAACTTCACTCATGTTGAATCAGGTGAACGGCACCCAGCCGCCCTTCCCGATCCCGCATGAGGTGTAGCCCCGATGACCATCGCCAACGACGCACTCGTCCTCGACGCCGCCGCCCAGGACCTGCTCTTCCGCGAGGCCCGCACCGCCAACACCTTCACCGAGGAGCCGGTCTCCGAGGAGCAGGTGCAGGCGATCTACGACCTGGTGAAGTACGCGCCGACCGCCTTCAACCAGCAGGCGCTGCGAGTGGTCCTGGTCCGCTCCGCCGAGGCCCGCGAGCGCCTGGTGGCGCACATGGCGGACGGCAACAAGGCCAAGACCTCGACCGCGCCGCTGGTCGCCATCCTGGCCGCCGACAACGAGTTCCACGAGGAGCTGCCGGCCCAGTTCCCGGCCTTCCCGCAGGCCAAGGACCTCTTCTTCAGCGAGCGCCCGGCGCGCGAGAAGTCGGCGGGCTTCAACGCCGCGCTGCAGGCCGGCTACTTCATCATCGGCGTGCGCGCCGCCGGCCTGGCGGCCGGCCCGATGACCGGCTTCGACGCCGCTGGCATCAACAAGGAGTTCTTCGCCGACGGTGACCACTCGGTGCTGGCCGTGGTGAACATCGGCAAGCCGGGCGCCGACGCCTGGTACCCGCGCTCGCCGCGGCTGGCCTACGACGAGGTCGTCACCACCGTCTGACCCGCCTAGGCCGGTCGGTCTAAGCACGCAGGGCCCGGATTCCCCTTGGGGATCCGGGCCCTGCTGCGTTCGGTGGACCTACGGCTTCAGAGCCTGCGCCAGCTGGTCGAGCTCCTGGTACGAGGCGCTGCCGGTGACCAGCGTGGTGGCCGGGCCGGTGGCCACGGTCAGGCCGCGGTAGTGGTCGCCCTGGTAGCGCGACCAGTCCTGGCCGGCGATGCTCGCGCTGCCGTCCGGCGCGTAGCCCGAGACCACGCTCTTGAGCAGGTCGGGCTTGGGCTCGTTGCTCTGCTCCACCGCCGCGTACTTGCCGTCGGGGGTGACGAAGCCCAGGTGCCAGCCGGCGTGGCCGTCCGGGTCCACGTCATAGCTCACCGAGGTCGCCCGCCACTGGTCGGAGAGTCCCGCGGGCGCCAGGATCGGATACGGCGCCGCGCGCTTGGCCGAAGCCAGCGCCGCGCTGTAGTCCACCACGCGTACACCGTCGCCGTTGCTGCTGTGCGGGATGGTGAGGTACGCCACCATGGCCACGCCCATCACGGCGACCATCGACAGGATCATGTCCCGGACGGTCTGCCGGCCTCGTCTGTTGTTGCCTGCTGCCACCCCCACATGGTGACCCATCGTGCCGCGCTACCCGACCACCGGGGTCGCCGTCGCGGCGCGATGCGCCCGTACCGGCGCGGTTCAGCCGGCCGCCCGGCGGGCTGCACCGCAGGTCGGCGGGACCCGCGCCACAGACAGTCATCCCATCCACAGCTACGATCGGGGGACCCTCATCGCAGCGCTCGACCAGACAGTATGTCGATGCGCTGACTGGCCGTCGCGTACAGAGAGGTAACGACGATGACCACGCAGCACCCCTCCCACCTGCCGCATTCGCTGGAGGTGGCCCCTGAAGCACCGGACCGCAACCTGGCCCTGGAGCTCGTCCGGGTGACCGAGGCGGCGGCCATGGCAGCCGGCCGCTGGGTCGGCCGGGGCGACAAGAACGGCGCCGACGGCGCGGCCGTGAAGGCCATGCGCACCCTCGTCTCGACCGTCTCGATGAACGGCATCGTCGTCATCGGTGAAGGCGAGAAGGACGAGGCGCCGATGCTCTACAACGGCGAGCGGATCGGCGACGGCACCGGCGCCGAGTGCGACGTGGCCGTCGACCCGGTGGACGGCACCACGCTGACCGCCAAGGGCATGGCCAACGCCGTCGCCGTCCTGGCGGTCGCCGACCGCGGCACCATGTTCGACCCGAGCGCCGTCTTCTACATGGACAAGCTCATCACCGGCCCCGAGGCCGCCGACTTCGTCGACATCACCGCCCCGGCGGCCGTCAACATCCGCCGCGTCGCCAAGGCCAAGGGCAGCGCCGTCGAGGACGTCACGGTGATGGTCCTGGACCGGCCGCGGCACGACGGCCTGGTCCGCGAGATCCGGGAGGCGGGCGCCCGGATCAAGTTCATCTCGGACGGCGACGTGGCCGGCGCCATCATGACCGCCCGCGAGGGCACCGGCGTCGACCTGCTGATGGGCATCGGCGGCACCCCCGAGGGCATCATCGCGGCCTGCGCGATGAAGTGCATGGGCGGTGTGATCCAGGGCCGGCTCTGGCCCAAGGACGAGGCCGAGAAGCAGAAGGCGCTGGACGCGGGCCACGACCTGGACCGGGTGCTGAGCACCAACGACCTGGTGAGCGGCGAGAACGTCTTCTTCGTGGCCACTGGCATCACCGACGGCGAGCTGCTGCGCGGGGTGCACTACCGCCACGAGACCGCCACCACCAGCTCGCTGGTGATGCGGTCGAAGAGCGGCACGATCCGGCAGATCGACTCCACCCACAAGCTGTCCAAGCTGCGGGCCTACAGTGCGATCGACTTCGACCGGGCGAACTGACAGACCCGTCAGCCCGCCGTCTGCTGTCACCCCGCTATCCGCCCCGGCTCGGCGACCACCCGCCGTCCGGACCCGCGCTGGCCGGCCACCAGTTGGGCCTCGGCCCGCAACTCGACCTCGCGGCGTCGCCGCCGGGCCAGCACCACCCGCCGCTCGGCCGCCGTCAGCCCGCCCCACACCCCGTACGGCTCCGGCTGCGCCAGCGCGTGCTCGCGGCAGGAGAGCAGCACCGGGCAGCGGGCACAGACCCGCTTGGCGTGCTCCTCGCGGGCCAGCCGGGCGGCCGTCGGCTCCTTGGACGGGGCGAAGAACAGCCCGGCCTCGTCCCGGCGGCAGGCCGCGCCGGTGTGCCAGGGGTTCTCCTCCTCCATGTGGTCGAGCCGCGCACTCGCGGGAGCGCCCAGTCGGGCACGCTCCGGCCCGCGCCGCTCGGTGGCGGCCCGGACGACGTCGGTGGTGCTGGGCTCGATCGGGTGCAGCACGGCGACTCCTGACACAGCTCGGGAAAGGCGCGCGTCACTGCCCGGCTGCCGCCCTGAGTGCCGTACGACGCCGTCTGACCGCAGCCGTTCAAGAAAACGATGTGCCCCAGGAGTTACCCCGCGCGATCCTGGTTCATGCACACCGTGTTCACCCGGGCACAGCCTGCACTCGAGTCAATCCCGGGTGCCGGGCCAGGAGTTGACGGAACGTGAGGTTCCGCGCGGCGGTCCGGCTCAGCCGTCGAGCTGCTTGCGCACCCACTCCTTGACCTTCGTGCCCCGGCGCGGCTTGGCGTCGCAACCGCCGAAGACCGCCGCGCCCTTCACCCGCACCACCGGGGCGTACGGGTCCGGCGCGGTCTGCTCCCGCACCTCGAAGCCGCCGAAGATGCCGACGCCGCTGCCGACCAGGGTGACGTTCTCCGGCACCCGGATCGACACCCCGCCGAAGACCGCCGAGACCTCGATCAGCACCTCGGGCGACTCGAAGACCGCGTCCGTCAGGTCCAGCTCCACCCCGCCGAAGACCGCGGTCGCCCGGATGTGCGAACCGACCCGCCAGCGCCCCTTGCGGGCCGAACCGCCGAAGACCGCCACCAGGTTGGCCGGCTCCTCGCGGGCCGGCGGCAACTGCCGGCCCGCGGCCGGCTGCGGCCGCTCGGCTCCGGGCGCGATCGGCTGGTGGGTCGGCAGGTCCCGGGTGAGCGGGGCCAGCTCGCCCAGCGTCTTGGCGCTGTAGGCCGCCTCGATCCGCTCGGCGTGCTCGTCCACCGTCAGCCGGCCCTCGGCGTAGGCGTCGCGCAGCAGTTCGGCGATCTTCTCCCGGTCGGCGTCGGAGGCGCGCAGCTCGGCCTCGGCGGGCCGGGTCTCCGGCGGCGCCACCGGCGCGGGTTCGGCCTTGCGCAGCGGGACGGGCCGCGCCTCGGGGGACTGGTCGGACGGCTCGGGTGACGGCGAGTTCTCCACGCGCCCAGCCTAGGGGCTGGCCCTGCACGGAACGAGGGGTCTCAGGGTCGTCTCCGGGTGCTCTCCGGGTCGGCCCGGCCCGCCTCAGGGTCGGCGTGACCCCGGTCACCCCCGCTCACCCGCCCGCGGCGTCCGGCGCCGCCGCCTCTAACCTGGAAGGCGCTTCGCCGACGCAGCACCCTCAATCCGTGAAGGACCTCGCATGGCACCCACGCCAGACTTCGCCTACTCCGACCTCCTCCCGCTCGGGGCCGACCCCACCCCGTACCGCAAGCTGACCTCCGAGGGCGTCAGCATCTTCGAGGCGGACGGGCAGCGCTTCCTGCGGGTCGAGCCCGAGGCCCTGCGGCTGCTCACCGCCGAGGCGATGCACGACATCTCGCACTACCTGCGCCCGGCGCACCTGGCCCAGCTGCGCCGGATCCTGGACGACCCGGAGGCCAGCCCCAACGACCGTTTCGTCGCGCTGGACCTGCTGAAGAACGTCAACATCTCGGCCGGCGGCATCCTGCCGATGTGCCAGGACACCGGCACCGCGATCGTGATGGGCAAGCGCGGGCAGAACGTGCTGACGCAGGGCGGCGACGAGGCCGCCATCGCGCGCGGCGTCTTCGACGCGTACACCAAGCTCAACCTGCGCTACTCGCAGATGGCCCCGCTGACCATGTGGGACGAGAAGAACACCGGCTCCAACCTGCCGGCCCAGATCGAGCTCTACGCGACCGACGGCGACGCGTACAAGTTCCTCTTCATGGCCAAGGGCGGCGGCAGCGCCAACAAGTCGTACCTGTACCAGGAGACCAAGGCGATTCTCAACGAGAAGAGCATGCTCTCCTTCCTGGAGCAGAAGATCCGCGGGCTCGGCACCGCCGCCTGCCCGCCCTACCACCTGGCCATCGTGGTCGGCGGCACCAGCGCCGAATTCGCGCTGAAGACCGCCAAGTACGCCTCCGCGCACTACCTGGACCAGCTGCCGACCAGCGGCGACGCGGCCACCGGGCACGGCTTCCGGGACCTGGAGCTGGAGGCCAAGGTCCTCGAGCTGACCCAGCAGATCGGCATCGGCGCCCAGTTCGGCGGCAAGTACTTCTGCCACGACGTGCGCGTCATCCGACTGCCCCGGCACGGTGCCTCGCTGCCGGTCGCGATGGCCGTCTCCTGCTCGGCCGACCGACAGGCGCTCGGCAAGATCACCGCCGAGGGCGTCTTCCTGGAGCAGTTGGAGACCGACCCGGCGAAGTACCTGCCGGAGACCACGGACGACCACCTCGACGACTCGGTGGTGCGGGTCGACCTGGACCGGCCGATGTCGGAGATCCGCGCCGAGCTGTCCAAGCACCCGGTCAAGACCCGCCTGTCGCTGACCGGCACCCTGGTGGTGGCCCGCGACATCGCGCACGCCAAGATCAAGGAGCGCCTCGACGCCGGCGAGGGCATGCCGCAGTACCTCAAGGACCACCCGGTCTACTACGCCGGCCCGGCCAAGACCCCCGAGGGCTTCGCCTCCGGCTCCTTCGGCCCCACCACGGCCGGCCGGATGGACTCCTACGTCGACCAGTTCCAGGCGGCCGGCGGCTCGATGGTGATGCTCGCCAAGGGCAACCGCTCCAAGCAGGTCACCCAGGCCTGCGCCAGCCACGGCGGCTTCTACCTCGGCTCGATCGGCGGCCCCGCGGCCCGCCTCGCCCAGGACTGCATCAAGAAGGTCGAGGTGCTGGAGTACGCGGAGCTCGGCATGGAGGCGGTCTGGCGGATCGAGGTCGAGGACTTCCCGGCCTTCATCGTGGTGGACGACAAGGGCAACGACTTCTTCGCCGAGGTCACCGACGGCCCGCTGATCACCAGCATCCGGGTCCGCTCGTAACTCGCGTCCCCGCCCCGGCGCGCCCGCCGCGCCGGGGCGGTGTCATGCCTGCCCGGTCTCGAACCGGCTGACCTTGCCGCCGACGACCTCGAACCGCCAGGCGGTGCGCATCTCGCCCCACGTCTCGTTGCGGAAGTCGGCGATCAGCGCCCGCCCGCCGTCCGACTCGCTCTGCACCGCCATGTGACCGCGGGTGGCGAAGATCTCCCGGTCGATCCAGTCGTGCAGGTCGCGGTCCGAGCCGTCGTCGGACATCGTCGCGTCGTCGGTGAGCAGCGCCAGGAACGCCACGCGGTCGTTGGCGTTGATCGCCGTCACCAGCGAGCGGACGGTCGGGTCGGTGAGCTTGGCGGGGGCGATGGTCATCTGACGGCTCCTCAACAGGTCGCTCCGGGGGATGCCAGCACTCTCACACACGCCCGCGCCGGGCGGACGGCGCAGCACCGCGCCGGTCCCTCCGCCGGCTCAGCCCCGGCGGCGCGGCGAGCGCGCAGCGGGCGTTCACTCGTAGGGATGGCCTGCTCGGGTGTCGCCGAGGTCCGGGTCGGGAGGCGTCGATCATCTGAGTAGATGCCAGTTCCACGTGATCGCAAGGCAGGTGCCGCATGACCCGCAGCTTGCTCCCTCACCCCGCCCGCCGCCTGCTGGTCGCCGGTGCCGCCCTCACCCTCGCCCTGGCGCCCGCGGCGGCGGCGAGCGCGGCTCCGCCGTCCCGTTCGGACCTCGAAGTCGTCGAGCTCACCCCGAACGCGGCTCCCCCCGGCGGGCTCACCACCGTCTCCGGCTTCGTCGCCAACGACGGCCCGGACACCACCGCCCACTCCTTCACGGTGACGGTCACGCTGCCCTTCGGCAGCTACGCCGTGGCACCGTTCTTCCCTGCGGGCTGCCTGCCGGGCATGGGCGGCCACAGCGTGCGCTGCACCTTCCCGGCCGGGCTGAAGCCGGGGCGGACGGCGAGCGCGCTGATCCCGACCCGGATCGAGGGGAACGTGCAGCACGGGACGGTGCTGACCGGCGGCCTGGTGATGGTGACCAGCGAGGACGACCCCAACCCGCTGAACAACAGCCGGCCGCTGGAGATCCCGGTCTCCTGAGCGGCGGTCGCACAGACGTCGGAGCCCCCGGGTGACCGGGGGCTCTCCGCGCGTAGTGTCGCTGGACAGGTACGCGATGCAATCAGGCCAAAGTCGGCGGGTTGTACGGCCGTTCGTCAGTGCGTGTTGACGATCAGGCCGTCCGGCTGAACGGTGCCGGCCTCGCGCTGCCGAGCCGGCGCGGCGGCCGCCGACCCAGCATCCTCGGCCGGCTCAACCTGCTGGTCGGCAGCCTGCTCCGTCGCCTGGATCGCGCCCGTCAGGACGCTGTCCGCCTCGTCGGCCTGCTCGGGCAGCGCGATCGGAGTGTCGTTATCGGCCATCGCCGGACCACCTCTCGGGTGTCAGTACTGGACCGCCCCGGTCGGTCTGGCCGCGGCGTGGGGACAGTATCGTAGGGTTCGTTAAATGTCTTATAAACAGCCCTCCCGCTGAACAATCCGCCCGTTTTGCCCTTCCTGACGGGGCATTGCGGCCGGACCATGGAGGGCACCGCTTCGAGATTCGAAGTACCAGGCCTTCGGGGGACCCTCATGGAGCTTCAGGCGACGCCGCACGATGCCGTGCCGCGCTTCCAGGTGCTCGGACCCGTCCAGGCCTGGCGCGACGAGCAGCCGCTCGCGCTGGGATCTCCGCAACAACAGGCCGTGCTGACCACCCTCCTGCTGCACCACGGCCGGCCGGTGACCACCCAGGAACTGGTGGACGGGCTGTGGGGAGACCGCCCGCCGCCGCAGGCCGTGGCCGCGCTGCGCACCTACATCTCCCGGCTCCGCTCCGTGGTCGAACCCGGACGCGAAGTCCGAAAGCCCGCCGAACTGCTGATTTCGGTACGGGACGGATATGCGTTGCGCATTCCGGACGAATCGCTCGACCTGGCGATCTTCAACGCTCGAACCGCCGAGGCCGCCGGCGCCCGGCAGGCCGGCCAGCCCGAAGCCGCACACCACCTGCTGACCTCGGCACTCTCGCTCTGGAACGGCCAGCCGCTGGCCGGGATTCCGGGCCCCTATGCGGAGTCGCAGCGTCAACTGTTGGTGGACCATCAGGTCGCGGCCCGCGAAGAGCGCTGCACGGTCGCGCTCGAAATCGGCCTGCACGCGGAAATCGTCGGCGAATTGAGCAACCTGACCGCCGAGCACCCGCTGCGCGAGGGGCTGCGCGAACTGCTGATGCTCGCGCTTTATCGGTGCGGTCGGCAGGCCGAGGCCCTCAACGTGTACGCGGCGACCCGAAAGCTGCTCATCGAGGAACTCGGTGTCGAGCCCGGTGCCGCGCTCGCGGCGATGCACTCCCGGATCCTCTCCGCCGACCCGAGCCTGATGAATTCCGCACCGGAATTGCGGATTCCGGCCGCCGAGAGCGTAGCCCTGGCGCCACCCGCCCAGTTGCCCGCCGACGTCTCGGACTTCAGTGGCCGCGAGAAGCTGGTCGGCGAGTTGCGCGAGCTGCTGCGGCGGGCCTCCGGTCAGGCGGTCGTGGTCACCTCGCTGGCCGGGATCGGCGGGGTCGGCAAGACCACGCTGGCCGTGCACGTCGCGCACGGCGTGCGGTCCGAGTTCCCCGACGGCCAGCTCTACGTCGACCTGCGGGGAGTCAGCGCCACACCCGCCGACCCGGCCGTGGTGCTGGGCGACTTCCTCTTCGCGCTCGGCGTCACCGAGGCGCCGGAGTCCTTCGAGCAGCGGGTGGCGATGTACCGCTCGATGCTGGCCGACCGGCGGATGCTGATCATGCTCGACAACGCGCACGACGCGGAGCAGATCACGCCGCTGATTCCGGGGGTCGCCGGGTGCGCGGTGCTGGCCACCAGCCGCTCGCGGCTGGCCGGCATCCCGGGCGGGCACCTCTTCGATGTCGAGGAGCTGCGGCCGGATGAGGCGCTGGAGCTGTTCGGCGCGATCGCCGGCCGGCACCGGGTCGAGGCGGAGCCGGACGCCGCGCTCGCCGTGGTGACCTCCTGCGGGTTCCTGCCGCTGGCGGTCCGGATCGCCGCGGCCCGGCTGGCGAGCCGGCCGCGCTGGACCGTCGCGGACCTGGCCCGGCGGTTAGCGGACCAGCGGCGCCGGCTCGACGAACTGCAGCTCGGGAACCTGGCGGTGGAGACCACGCTCGGCCTCGGCTACGGGCAGTTGCGGGCCGAAGAGGCCAGGGCGTTTCGCCTGCTCGCCCTGGTCGACTGCCCGGACCTGCCGCTCTCGGCGGTGGCCGCGCTGCTCGGCACCGGCGAGGACGAGGCGGAGGACCTGGCCGAGGCGCTGGTCGAGGCCAACATGCTGGAGTGCTTCACGCCCGGCCGGTACCGGTACCACGACCTGCTCCGGCTCTTCGCGCAGAAGCAGCGGGAGAAGGAGGCGGACCTGGCGGACACCCAGGCCGCGCTGCTGCGGCTGCTCGCCCTGTTGGTCGCCACCGTCCGCAACGCCGCGCAGATCCTGGAGCCGGACGAGCAGCTGAGCGAACCGCTGCAGGTCGTCACCCACCCCGGCGAACAGCTGAACGGCGCCGACTCGGCGCGCGGCTGGCTCCGCTCCGAGCTGGCGCTGATCCTGGGCGCGATAGACGAGTCGATCAACGGGCCGGCGGAACAGCTCCGGCTCTCCATCGACCTGCTGGTGACGCTGAACACGGTGGCGGAGGAGGCGAACCACGCGCAGCGGATCCGGCGTGCCCTCGCGGTGGCCGAGACAGCTTCGGCCGAACACGGCGACACCGACGCGCTGGCCCGGGTCCGCTACACGCTGGCCTTCTTCGCCTACCTGACCGGGAGCTATCCCGAAGCCGAGCGGGCGCTTCGGGACTGCCTGGCCGTGCTGGGCACGCAGACGCCGAGGCTCCGGTCGGCAGCGAGCAGTCTGCTCGGCACCGTCCTCACCACGGCCAGCCACCCGGCCGAGGCCTTGCCGTTCCTGGAGGAAGCCCGCGATCTGTCGACCACCCTCGCCGCGATGGGCAGCGCCGCCCGAATCGAGGGCAACATCGCCCGGGTCCACCTGAAGCTGGAGCAGTGGGACGCCGCCGTCGAGTCGGCCGGTTCGGCGGTCGCCACCGCCCGCGCCTCCGGGAACGTGCGCTGCCTGGCCGACACCCTCTACCAGCTCGGCGTGGTGCTGCGGACCACCGGTTCACCGGCGGAGGCCGCCACCCAGCTGCGCGAGGCGCACCAGCTCTACCAGGACCAGCAACAGCGGCTCTGGGAAGGCTTGTCGCTGGCCCGCCTGGCCGGCTCGCTGCTGGCGGACGACCAGCTGACGGAGGCCGCCCAGGCCGCCGAGGAGGCGCTGACCATCGCTCAGGAGATGGACACCGCCTACTGCCAAGGCCTCGCCAACGCCGCCCTCGGTGAGGCACTGCTCCGCCTGGGCACCCCCGTGCGTGGTCTCGCCTGCCTCGCCGAGGCCCAGGAGATCTTCACGCGGCTCGGTGTGCCGGAGGCCCACGCCGTGCGGAGCCTCATCGACGAACAGCACACCGAGCCCTCATCCACCACCAGCGCGCCGTAACACCGGGTCCCCCCAAGCGGGGCCCCCGTGCCCCGCTCCCCCGATACCCCGGTGTCCCCCGATTTCCCCCGTGTGGGAAGCACTCTCTCCCCCCGGACGAGGTGACCCCGCAGCCCCCCGGCTGCGGGAGCACCTCTACGCGCTTCCCCGGCGCTGAGAAGACTCTGACAGTCCGCGATTGACGTTCGATAAACGACGACTAACCGCCCCCGCACGTCGACCCAACCAGGCATACTGTCAGCTCAGCGGCCCGGCTGTCGCGCACCACCCCTCGCGCCATGCGGGCGTGCGGCGGGACCCGCACCACCCCGATCCGCCCCGTCATGCCCCCCGGTGACCGCCTGCCGCCCCGGTATCGACCCGCCCCCGACCAGGCAGCCGACCGGCGAATCGGCGCCCGTCGGGATGAGTTGGCCGGAAAGGGACTCCACAGCACGGTGATCGCGCATATTCTCAGAGGCCAGGTGGCACGTGCGGTTTCCGGCGTGTCGATACGGACCAGGGCGGAGTGGGCTGAGGGCTCGACAGGCAGCGCGGAGCGGGACACCACGACCGGCGCACGGCGCGGCGGCGGGTGGCCAGGTGGGAAAGGTGCCTCTCAATCGTGACGACGGGACAGATATCGGACCCCGCCCGGGGTGGGACCGCCGGGGCTGCCCCGACCTGCCACCGTGCGGACCGCAGCGCGGAACGCGCGCTGCAGGCGGTGGCCTTCGACGCGATCGGCGCCCGGTACAGCGAGGCGTTCCCCGCCAAGTCCGGCCAGCTGGCGGCCACTCGCCGGCTCCTCACCGAACTCCGGCCGGGCGAGCCGGTGTTGGAGATCGGCTGCGGCACCGGTGATCCGACGACCCGCCAGCTCGCCGAGGCCGGCCTGCGGGTCACCGCCATCGACCTCTCCGACGGGATGCTCTCGCTCGCCCGTCAGGCCCTGCCCGGCGCCGCCGACTACCACCGGATGGACCTCTACGACCTGGGCACCGTGCGCGCCGAGACGGCCTGGGGGCTGCCCGCGCTCGGTCCGGCCGGGGCCGGCGGCTTCGCGGCGGCCACCGCCTTCTTCTCCCTGATCCTGCTGCCGCAACGGGAGATCCAGCTGGCCCTGTGGCGGATCCGGACACTGCTGCGGCCCGGCGGCCTGCTGGCGCTCGGCATGGTCGAGGCCGACCTGGACGACTACCCGATGCGCTTCCTCGGCCAGGAGATCCGGATCAGCGGGTTCCTGCGCGAGGAGCTGGCCGAGCTGCTCCGTCAGGCCGGCTTCACGGTGGAGGAGCTGAACGGCCGTCCGTACGCCCCGGCTTGCAGCACCCTGCCACCGGAGGAGCAGCTCTTCCTGCACTGTCGCCGCACCGCCTGACGTACCCGCAGCACCCGCAGTACCCGTGGCACCCAGCTCCGACCGGCTCGTCCAGCGGGACCAGCAGAACCAGTTAGACCAGATCCGACCAGTAAGAACAGGCAGCCGTGCGCGACCTTCCCTCTCCTCAGGCCGGCCAGCCGCCCGCCGTCCCGGCCCAGCGCCGTCCGCCGCCCGGGCAGCCCGCCGCCGCCATCGCGACGCCGTTGAACCTGAGGGTCCGCCAGGCCGTGACCGAGCGGCTCGGCTACCTCAACGACGCCACCCGGCAGATCAACACCAGCCTCGATCCGGCCGCGACCGTCCGCAGCCTGGCCAAGGTGCTGGTCCCGGCGCTGGCCGACGCGGCGCTGGTCCACCTGCGCGAGCCGGTGCTGGGCGGCGGCCCGCGCCGGGACCGCGGCGGACCGGTCGAGCTGCGGCTGCACCGGGCGGAGGGCACCCGGCTCGGCAACGGCCGCCGGGTCGTCACCGCGCAGCCCGGCGGCGCGCTGGACCGGGCGCTGCGCGAGGCCGCGCCGGCCGGCCCGGTGGTGCTGGGCACGGCCGAGGGCGAGCGGCTGCGGCCTCTCTTCGCCGAGCTGTACGGCGCTCGCGCGCTGGCCGGGCTGGCCCGGGGCACGGCGCTGCTCGCACTGCCGCTGCGCGGTCGGGAGAAGCGCGGCAAGGAGGCCGACGGCAGGCAGCGGCGGGCGGACTCGGTGCTCGGCCTGCTGGTGCTGGTCCGCCGCCCCGGCAAGCCGGACGACGACTACCACCGACTGCACGCGCACACCCGGCACAGCGATCAGAGCAAGGAGCCGGCCCGCTTCGACCCGGCCGACACCCAGACCGCCGCCCACCTGGCCACCCTGGCCGGCCTCGCGGTCGACACCGCCCAGCGCTACACCCGCGAGTCGGAGATCGCCAACAAGTTGCAGCGCAGCATGCTGCCGGACGACCTGCCCCAGCCGCACGGGGTACGACTGGCCCACCGCTACCTGCCCGGTGAGGCCGACTCCCAGGTCGGCGGCGACTGGTACGACGCGATCCCGCTGCCCGGCAACCGGGTGGCGCTGATCGTGGGCGACGTGATGGGCCACTCGCTGACCTCGGCGGCCGTGATGGGTCAACTGCGGACCAGCGCGCAGACCCTGGCCGCGCTCGACCTGCCGCCGCACGAGGTGCTCTACCACCTGGACGAGCAGGCCCAGCGCCTCGGCCGCGAACAGCACCTGGCCACCTGCGTCTTCGCGGTCTACGACCCGATCGCCAACCGGATCGTGGTGGCCAACGCCGGACACATGCCGCCGGCGCTGATCCACCCGGACGGCCGCGCCGAACTGCTGGAGGAGCTGCCGGCGGGCGCGCCGATCGGCGTCGGCGGCGTCGACTTCGCCTCCCAGGAGCTGGACGCGCCGCCCGGCTCGGCGCTGCTGCTCTTCACCGACGGCCTGGTGGAGACCCGCCGCCGCCCGCTGGCCAGCGGCCTTGAGCGGCTGCGCGAACGGCTCTCCGGCGTGCACCAGCACTCCCCCGAGCAGCTCTGCCACGAGGCCCTGCGGATCCTGCCGCCCGGCGACCGCGGCGACGACATCGCCCTGCTGGCGGCCGCCTTCGACGGGATCCCGGCCGACGACGTCGCGTACTGGTACCTCCAACCGCGCAACGAGACCCCCGGGCGCGCCCGCCGGCTGGTCGGCCACGCGCTGCGCCGCTGGGGGTTGGACGAGCTGGTGGAGAACACCGAGCTGATGGTGAGCGAGCTGGTCACCAACGCCGTGCAGCACGCCAAGAAGCCGGTGACGCTCCGTCTGGTGCGCACCTCGGTGCTGCGCTGCGAGATCGGCGACGACAGCCCGCAGCTGCCGCGCCGCCGCAGGGCGGGCCTGGATGAGGAGCGCGGCCGGGGCCTGGAGCTGGTCGCCAAATGCGCCGACGACTGGGGCTCGACCCGGCTCGGCGGCGGCAAGATGGTCTGGTTCGAGCAGAAACTGCCGCCCCGGGCCTTCGGCGGCCGCGGGGCCCGCAGAGCGGGCGATGCCTGATGTGCAGGCCGACGTAGCCGGGCCCGCCGAATCACAACCGCCGGGTCACTGCCGCAGGCGGCGCCAGAGCGGGCGCGGGATGATGCGCAGGCCGTGCGAGAGGACCGCGAGCTTGCGGGGGATCCAGACCACGGCGGCGCCGCGCGCGACGGCCGCCGCGACGGCGGCGCCGACCGCGGGGGCGGTGGTGGCGGCCGGGGCGGGCGGCATGCCCTCGGTCATCCGGCCGATCACGAAGCCGGGGCGGACCAGCAACACCCGCACGCCGCTGCCGTGCAGGGAGTCCGCGAGGCCGCGGGCGAAGGCGTCCAGGCCCGCCTTGGCGGCGCCGTAGACGAAGTTGGCCTTGCGCGGGCGCACGGCCGCCACCGAGGAGAGCACCACGATCAGGCCCCGGCCCTGGGTGCGCAGGTGCGGCACGGCGGCGAGCAGCGTGGTGACGTGGCCGGTGAGGTTGGTCTCGATCAGCCGCCCCGCGGCCACCGGGTCGCCGTCCAGCACCTGCTGCGGCGTCAGGATCCCGGCGGCCGAGACCACCAGGTCGATCGGGCCGGTGGCGAAGAGGTCGTCCACCAGCCGCTGGTGGCTGTCGAGCGCGGTGGCGTCGTACGGCACGGTGCGCACCTCGTACGGCAGGTGCGCACCCAGCTCGGCCATCCGCTGCTCGTCGCGCCCGGCCAGGATCACCTCGGAGCCGGGCGGGGCGTCCAGCGCCTTGAGGATCTCGTGGCCGATCTCGCTGCCGCCGCCGAGCAGCAGGATCCGCCCCGGCGGGCGGCCGTGACCACCCGCCGGGCCGATCCCGGTCCCGGCCATCAGGTGCTCGGCCGCTTCGCTCGGGTGGTTCGCATCCGTCATGTGGTTCAAGGACACAGTCCCAGTCTCCGTCCCAGGTCGGACCGCATGGTGTTGGCGGGGTCGAGGCGGGCCCGCACCGCGCGCCAATCCTCCAACGACCCGTACATCGCGTCGAAGGCGGCGCGCCCGAGGCGGGCGTCCTTCGCCAGGTAGACCCGCCCGCCCGCCTCGGCGACGCGCCGGTCCAGCCGGTCCAGCGTCGCCCGCAGCCGGCCCCGGGCCAGCGTGCCGCCCACCGGCAGGTCGACGGCCAGCGACCAGCCGGGCAGCGGGAAGGAGAGCGGCCCGGCGCCCGCCGTTCCGAACCGCTTCACGGTGCCCAGGAACGGCGCCGCCCCGGCCCGGCGCAGCGCGGTCAGCGCCTCGCCGAGCAGTCCGACGGCCGGCTCCGGCACCACGAACTGGTACTGCAGGAAGCCGCGCGGGCCCAGCGCCCGGTTCCACTCGCGGACCGCGTCCAGCCGGTGGAAGAACTCGGGCAGGCACTGCACGCTGTGCCGCTCGCGCGGCGCCCGGCGGTACCAGAGTTCGTTGAAGGCCCGCGCGGTCAACGGGGTGAAGGGACCGACCGGCAGCCGGGGCGCGCGCGGCGCACGCCCCGGCGTGTAGCGCAGCTCACCGCCCGAGGCCAGGTGGTCGCCGCGGTCCACGATCCCGCGCCCCAGCGCCCGCCCGCTCGCGGTGGTGTCGATCCAGGCGACCGCGTACCGGCTGCCGCGCGAGGCCGCGTCCAGCTCGTCGAGCAGCGCGTCCAGGTCGGCGACCCGCCGCGAGGTGACCCGCAACCGGTCGCTGCCCAGCGGCAGCAGCCGGATGGTGGCGGCCAGGATCACGCCGGTCAGGCCCATCCCGCCGATGGTGGCCGCGAAGGCCTCGCCGTCCTGATCCGGGGTCAGCACCCGCAGCCGCCCGGTCCCGTCCAGCAGCTCGATGCTCTCCAGCCAGTGCCCGATGCTGCCGTCGCTGCGCTGGTTCTTCCCGTGCACGTCGGCGGCGATGGCGCCGCCGACGGTCAGCCGGCTGGTCCCCGGGAGCACCGGGAGCAGCAAGCCCGCCGGGACCGTGTGGGCCAGTAGCTGTCCGAAGCCGACCGAGCCGGCCGCCCGCACCGTGCCGCCCAGCGCGTCCAGTTCGACGGTGCGGCCGGTGGCCGGGGCGAGCACCACTCCCCCGGCGTTCTGCGCGGCGTCCCCGTAGCTGCAGCCGGCCCCGCGGGCCAGCAGTCCGCGCTCGGCGCAGCCCGCGATCAGCTCGCCCAGCGCCTCGGTGGGCAGCGGGCCGTGCACCTCGCTGCGGCTTCCGGTGCTGCGCCCCCAGCCCTGCAGCAGCACATCCGCCTGACCTTCCGTCATGTCGTCCCCGCTGCCACGAAGAGCACCAGCCATACCAACTCGCATCCCAGCATCGGTCCGTCACGGGTGATCAGATCCTCGACCTTCGCCATGGTGGCCCGGCCGGTCAAGCGGTCGAACCGCAGCAGCGCGGCGGCCAGCGGAAGCACCGTCACCAGGTGCCAGTCCACGGCCCAGCGGGACCCGTTGAGCAGGGCCCAGCCGAGGTAGGCGCCGATCATCGCCATGCTCACCGCCCGCTGCGCCAGGCGCAGCCCCCGCGGGGTGTAGCGGCGCAGGCAGGGCCGGTGGCCGACGGCCGCCGGGCCCAGTGCCGCCAGCTCGGTGTACCGCTTGGAGATCGCCACCAGCAGCGCGCCGAGGCTGCAGACCAGCACGAACCAACCGGACGGGGCGACCGCCGCGGCGGCCGCGCCGCCTATCGCGCGCAGCACGAACCCGGAGGCCAGCATGGTCAGTTCGAGCACCGGGAGGTGCTTGAGGGTGGCGGAGTACAGGAAGGACATGGCCAGGTAGCCGGTCAGGCAGGCGGCCAGGCCCGCACTGGAGATCACCAGCGCGCCGGCCTCGGCCAGCGCCACGCAGGCCACCGCGACCGCGAGGGCGTGCCGTTCGGCCAGGTCGCCGCTGGCCACCGGGCGGGTGCACTTGGCGGGGTGGTGCCGGTCGCGCTCGGCGTCGGCCACGTCGTTGACGAAGTACACCGCGCAGGAGGCCAGGGTGAAGACCACGAAGGCGACCAGGGCGCCGCCCAGGCCCTCGATCCGGCCGCGGTCGGCGGCGGCCACCGGCGCCGCGAAGACCAGCAGGTTCTTCGGCCACTGCCGGGGCCGCGAGGTGCGCAGCACCGCGCGCGGCAAGCCGATCCGGGCCGCCCCGGGGTCGGGGGCGGGTTGGAGTTCGGGGGCCGGGAGCACCGGCGGCTGCGCGGTCATCGGGCGTACACCGCCGTGAAGTCACGGCTGGTCGGCTCGAAGTACCGGTCGGCGGGCCGCTCCTGGTCGGGCAGCAGCTTGGTCGACGTGGGGTTCGCCGGGTCGGTGCCCGGCTGGTAGTAGTTGTACGACATCCAGGCCGGGTTGATGTCCAGCTGCATCGCCTGCACGCAGCCGGCCTGGTGCAGCAGGTCGGCCAGGGTGCGCACGGAGAGCGCGGGCCCGTAGACGTAGATCAGCCGGCCGTCCTCGGTGATGCCGACGCCCGAGCGCCAGACGAAGAACTTGCCGCCGATGGTCAGGCCCCAGCCGCTCTCCACGTTGCGGTCCACGTCGTCGGGCACGGTCGAGTGGTCGACGACCAGGCGCAGGTTCTGCCGCACGCCCACCACGTCCGGGGTCATCGAGACCTCGTCGCCCCAGCTGCCGACGGTGGTGTGGCCGTCCTTGTAGAAGACCAGCGAGCCCGCGCCGTCCCGCAGCGTGCCGTGGGTGACGCCGTTGAGGTAGAAGCCGCCCTGCGCCTCGGCCACCTTGAAGCCGCCGTTGAAGCTGGCCAGCAGGCCGTCCCTGGCATCGGCCGGGATGTTCGGCGGCACGCCCCAGTTGTCGGGGCCCGGGTCATCGGTGCCGGGGTGCAGCTGGAAGCGGGTCAGGCGCTGGTCCATCGAGACCACGGCGGCCAGGTAGGAGGTGTGCTCGCTGTCCGGGCGCAGCATCGCGCTGAGCACCGACGGGACGCCCCGGGAGCTGCCGATCACGTGCCAGGCCCCCTCCCCGGCGATCGGGTCGCCGGCCGGGGAGACCAGCGGGGCCGGGTTGATCGGCGCGATGGCCGGGGCGCCGGGGTGCTTGTTCTCGGCGCTCGCCACGGCGGACGGCGTGGTGGGGGACAGGCCGCCGGGGGCGAGCGCGATGGTGGGACGGCCGCCGACCTTGGGCGGGTTCATCTTGTACTGGGCGGTCTCCAGCCCGGTCACCACCGGGCCGAGGTGGTGGTCGCGCGCCCACTCGGCGATCCGGGCGACGGCGCCGTCGTTGCCGGGCGCGAGCAGCGCGCTGCCGAGGGAGTAGCCGAGCCAGGTCAGGAAGACCAGGAAGAGGCCCAACGTCACCTGCACCGGGCGCTTGCGCAGCAGGCGGCGCAGCCACCCGCGGCGGCGCGGGACGGGGGCCCGGGGAGCCTCGCCTTCCTCGGCCACGGTCCGGGGTTGCTGGGTGGGGGATTGCTGGGTCTGGGGTTGCTGGTCCGCTTCGGGTTCGGTCGACGATGCCACGCCACTCTCTCCCTGCACTGGCGGCACCACCCAGTCGCGGGCGGGCAACCCGGTGCGGCGGGGCGGACCGCGAACTCCTCTGGCGTGCTCCAGCTCACCGTGGCCCCGGCCGCCCGGCGACGCGGCGCAGGCGCCGGGCCGCACCCCGGCAGCGGACCCGGCGTGGCGTCACCGGGCGGCATGAGAAAGTGAAGTGACGAGCCGTCAGATCAGTGGACCGAGTCCTCGGGCATCACCCGGTCGGGCGCATCCCTACGGGCCGACGATCCGCACCGGCAGCTGTGCCAGCACGGTGCGCAGCGAGTCCGCGAAGCGGTCGTACTCGGCGCCGCGGGCCGAGCCGGGGCGGGCGGCCAGGCCGATCCGGCGCCCTGGTGCCGGGTCTGCGAAGTGGACGGCGGCCAGCCGGTCGGCGCGCCCGGACTCCACCGCCAGCGCGGTGGCCGGCAGCAGGGTGACGCCGAGTCCGCCGGCCACCAGCTGGACCAGGGTGGAGAGCCCGGCGGCCCGGGTGGAGCCCCCGGCCGGGTCGGCGCCCACCTCGCGGCACAGGTCGAGCGCCTGGTCGCGCAGGCAGTGGCCCTCCTCCAGCAGCAGCACGTCCAGGTCGAGCAGCGCGTCGCGGGGGACGTCGGTGCGCCCGGCCAGCGGGTGGTCGGGCGCGGTGACCAGCACGAAGTCCTCGTCGAAGAGCGGGATGTCCCGGGTCGGCGCGCTGCCGCCGGCGGGCAGCGCGAGCAGCAGCAGGTCGAGCCGGCCGCCGGCCAGGCCGTCGAGCAGCGCGGCGGTGCGCTCCTCGTGGACGTGCAGGTCGAGGTGGGGGTACTGGTCGCGGACCAGGCGCAGCACGGTCGGCAGCAGGTAGGGCGCGACGGTGGGGATCACGCCCAGGTGCAGCGGCCCGGTGAACGGGCGGCGGGCCGCCTCGACCTCCTGGGTCAGCTCGTGCAGGGCGGCCAGCACCCGGCGCGCGTGCACGGCCACCCGCTCACCGAGGGGCGTGATGATGACCTTGCGTGTCGTACGCTCCACCAGCTGGGCGCCGAGCGACTCCTCCAGCGCGGCGAGCGCGCCGGAGAGCGCGGGCTGGCTGGTGCCGACGGCGGCGGCGGCGTCCCGGAAGTGCCGGTGCTCGACCACGGCGAGGAAGGCGCGCAGCTGCGCGAGCGTCGGCGTCCTGGGGCGGGCCGACCCCGATCCGTGCTGGGTACTGATAACTCACTCCGATCAGATGGATCGAGTCTAGCTATTTCACTGATCACTGACGGCTGTGTCACTGTTGGATCACGTCGGGATCCGTCGAATCATAGGCAATCCGGACACACTCCCTTCATTTTCCACACCCAGGAGAAGCGAACGTGCTGACGATCGGCGACAAGTTCCCCGAGTTCGACCTCAAGGCCTGCGTCAACCTGGACGCCGCGACCGCGTTCGCCGATATCGACCACAAGACCTACGAGGGCAAGTGGAAGATCGTCTTCTTCTGGCCGATGGACTTCACCTTCGTCTGCCCGACCGAGATCGCCGCGTTCGGCAAGCTGAACGAGGAGTTCGCCGACCGTGACGCGCAGATCCTGGGCGTCTCCGGCGACTCGGAGTTCGTGCACCACGCCTGGCGCAAGGACCACGCGGACCTGCGCGACCTGCCGTTCCCGATGCTGGCCGACATCAAGCACGACCTGATGCGCGCCTGTGGCGTCGAGGGCGAGGACGGCACCGCCCAGCGCGCCGTCTTCATCGTGGACCCCAACAACGAGATCCAGTTCGTCATGGTGACCGCCGGCTCGGTCGGCCGTAACCCCAAGGAGGTCCTGCGGGTGCTGGACGCCCTGCAGACCGACGAGCTGTGCCCGTGCAACTGGACCAAGGGCGAGGACACCCTGGACGCCGCCACCCTGCTGGCCGGCTGACCCATGGCGCTCGACGAACTGAAGGCGGCACTGCCCGAGTACGCCAAGGACCTGAAGCTCAACCTGAGCGCGGTCATCGGCAACTCGGACCTCCCGCAGCAGCAGCTCTGGGGCACCGTGCTCTCCTGCGCCATGGCCACGGCGAGCAAGCCGGTGCTGGCCCAGCTGGAGCCGCAGGCCAAGGAGTTGCTCTCCGAGCAGGCGTACACCGCCGCCAAGGCCGCTGCCGCGATCATGGCGATGAACAACGTCTACTACCGCACCACGCACCTCCTCTCGGACCACGAGGAGTACGCGAAGCTGCGGACCGGGCTGCGGATGAACGTCATCGGCAACCCGGGCGTCGAGAAGATCGACTTCGAGTTCTGGTGCTTCGCGGTCTCCGCGATCAACGGCTGCGGCCAGTGCCTGGACTCGCACGAGCAGGTGCTGCGCAAGGCCGGCGTGGACCGCGAGACGATCCAGGTCGCGATCCGGATCGCCGCCGTCGTGCAGGCCGTCGCCTCGGTGCTGGACGCCGAGGCGCAACTGGCCTGAGGCCGCTAGTTTCCGGTGGGGCCCCACTTCGCGAAGTGGGGCCCCACCAGTGTGTTCAGGCCCGCCACCGTCTGCGGACCGAAGACCAGCGCGGCCCGGGGCGCGGTGCGCAGCCGCAGCATCTCGTAGAGCACGTCGGCGAACGGCTGCACGGTGAGCGCCTGGGCGACCAGCGCCGCTTCGTCCCGTTCGTCGTGATCCGCCAGCCGGGCCAGGTCGCGCAGCATCGAGCGGCAGCGCACGTAGGCCTGGGCCCGGCCGCGCTCCAGCACCGGGCGGTCCAGGCCGAAGATCTGGATCGTCTCGCGGCCCTTGGGGGTGCGCGGGCGGTAGGCGCCGGTGGCGAGCACCAGGTCGAGGTGGTCGGCGGGCTCGTCGGCGGTGGGGTCGATCAGCAGTGCCCGGCCGTGCCGGTCGGTCGGGTAGAGGTCGCGCTTCTGGTTGCTGTTGCAGAAGGCACAGGCCCACAGGTGGTTCAGCCAGTCGAAGGCGCGCTGCGGGGCCATCGCGATCGGCTGGAAGTGGTCGATGCTGGTGCCCTCGCTGTCGCCGCAGTACATGCAGCGGGAGAGCCCGGCGGCCATCGCGACCAGCTGGGTGCTCAGATCGCGCCGGATGGTGCGGCTGTCGCGCCACAACTCCCGGGCGCCGCCCCGGTACTCCGGCAGCCGCTCGGTGCGGGCCGCCATCCGGTCGGCCAGCTCCTCGGGTAACGGCCGCCGCTGCAGCGGGATCATCTGGCGCGTCCCAGCCGGGCGGCGACCTCGTCGACCCGGGCGGTCAGCGAGCTCATCAGCCGGTCGGTGAGCTCCTGGTACTCCGCCAGTTCCTCGTCGGTGGAGTCGCCGGCCAGCACCTTGCCCTCCAGGTCGCCGATCCGTCGGCGGGCGTCCTCGGCCCGCGCGGAGTAGGGCGACTCCAGGCCGAACAGTTCGGAGAGGACCGCGTCGTCGCCGCTGCCGTAGACGATCCGGCGGTACAGCTCCTCGCTGACCGGCTGCGGCGGGGCGTCCTCGTCCAGCCCCGCTATCCGGATCAGCCCGCCGGGGTCGGCGGCCTGGCAGATGTACGGGCTGTGCGTGGAGACGATGAACTGCACCCGTGGGAAGTGCGCCTTGAGCCACGGCCCGATCCGCTGCTGCCAGCTGACGTGCAGGTGGGCGTCCACCTCGTCGATCAGCACGATGCCCGGCAGGGTGATCGCGCCGTGCTCGTCCTGCGGGAGGCTGCCGTAGCAGTTCTGGAACTGGCGGACCAGGTCGAGCACCAGGGCGGCCACCGTGCGGTAGCCGTCGCTGAGCTCCCGGAGCGGGAAGTCGGGCCCGCCGACGTTCAGGTCACCGTCCCCGGTGCGGTGCACCCAGAGACCGTCGGAGTCGACCCGGGAGACCGCGAAGCCGTCCGGCAGCAGGCCGTCCGAGAGCAGCGCGCTGACCACGTCCAGGGCCTGCTGGGCACCGGGGCGGCCCTCAAGACGGCGCACGTGCTGGTCGATCAGCCAGGAGACGCCCTCGGCCAGCGACGCCTCCTCGTGGAAGAGGGTGGCCAGCCGGCCGACCGGGCCCGCCGAGAGCATCAGCCGCTGGCTCTCGCCGGCCCCGCCGAGCAGCCGGCGGAACGGGCCGTAGCCGGCGAAGAACCAGCCGCGCGGGTTCTCCGCCCAGGGGCCGCGCTCGGGGCTGGCCGAGCCGAACGCCTCCAGCTCCGGACGCGGGCCGCCGGCGGGGCGAGTCCACTGCAGGCCGAGCTTGAGGTCGTACTTGGGCGCCTTGCCGCTGCCCGCCAGCCGGTCCACCGACCAGTCCGGGCGGACGAAGGCCTGCACCCAGCCGGCCCGCTCGCCGGCCGTCAGCCAGCCGGAGAAGTCACTGACCAGGCTGCGCGCCACCGAGGGCCCGCCCAGGGCCAGCGCCAACGCCCGCAGCAGCGTGGTCTTGCCGGCCCCGTTGCGCCCGGCCAGCACCGTCCAACCGGCCTGCGGAAGCTCCAGCTGCCGCACCTCGCGAGCCGGTGTGAACCCGCGAATGCCCGAGATGCCCAGCCTGGTCACATACATGACGCCACTTTAGGAGGTGACGGGCTGCTCCGGGGAGAGGTCGGACAGCTTCGGGGCCGATTGCACCGCCACGTCCTGAGTGGCCTCGTGCGCGGCCTCGTGCGCGGCTTCGTGGGCGGCCTCCTGGGCCGCCTCCAGCGCGATGAAGACCTCGTCGGCGGCGGCGTTGCGGCGGCGCAGGTGGCCGACCACCGTGTTGGTGACCGCGATCAGCGGCACCGCGACGATCGCGCCGCCGATCCCGCCGATGATCGAGCCGGACGCCACCCCGAGCACCACGCCCAGCGGATGGACCCGCACCGCGCGACCCAGGATCAGCGGCTGCAGCAGGTGACCCTCGATCTGCTGGACGGCCACCAGCACCGCCAGCACCATGCCGGCCGTGTAGACGTCCTTGGTGACCAGCGCGATCAGCACCGCCAGGGTGCCGGTGACCAGCGCGCCGACCAGCGGCACGAAGGCGCCCAGGAAGATGATCACGGCCAGCGGCATGGCCAGCGGCACCCCGAGCAGTTGGATCCCGATCCCGATGCAGAGCGCGTCGATGAAGGCGACGAAGACGGTGCCGCGCACGTACGCGGTCAGCGTGGACCAGGCCTTCGGCCCAGCGCCGGCCATCGCGTAGCGGGACTGGCGGGGCAGCCCGCGCAGCAGCCAACTCCAGATCGTGGCGCCGTCGTAGAGCAGGAAGTAGGTGGTGAAGGCGCCCAGCAGCACGCCGGTCACCACCTCGATCACGATGCCCACGGTGGTGAACCCGAGCGAGGTGATCTGGTTGGTGTTGCTGGCGATCGCGTTCTTGAGCTGGGTGGTGAAGTCGTTCAGCTGCTTGTCCGTCAGGTGCATCGGACCCTTGAGCAGCCAGTTGTGCAGGGTCTGCACACCGTTGCTGGCCTGGTTGGAGACCTCGGCGATGTTGGTGCTGACCTGCCAGAAGACGAACCAGCCGACCAGACCGATGCCGACCAACCCGGTCAGGAAGGTGCCGGTCGCGGCCAGCGAGCGCGGCACGCCGTGCCGCTTGAGCCAGGAGACGGTGGGCTCGAGGAGCGCCGAGATCAGCACACCGGCCAGCAGCGCGAAGGCGACCAGGCGCAGCATGTCGACCACGTAGAAGATGACGTAGAGCGCGGCGCCCAGCAGCAGCAGCCGCCAGGTGGACTCGGCGGCCACCCGCAGCCCCCAGGGCACCGCCTCGGCCGGGCTGGCCGGGCGGCCCGGGTGCGGGTCGCGCGGGCGCGGCTGCTCGCGGTACGGGAGTTCGCGGGGTGTCGGGGCCGGCCGCGGCGCGGGTGCGGCCGGCGGCGGCGTCGCCGCCGGCTCGGTCGCCGCTTCGGGCAGCACGGCGAGCGAACCGGTCTGCTCCGCCTCGACGGCGGCCCGACGGCGCTCCGCCAGTCGGCCCGCCAACGACGCGCTCCAGGCCACGACCTTGGCGGTCGTGCGGCCGCGCTGCCCACCCCGTGCCATCTGGTCCGCCCTCCGGTTCACCGCGGGCCGGCTGCCACGGTGTGCGGTACGACGCTACCCGCCCGGTTCGGCCTTCCGGCGCCCGGGCTCGAAAAACGCGCGCGCCCCCGGCCGGAACGGCCAGGGGCGTCGCACGCTGTGGTGGATCTAGTACCAGCTGTGGGCCTGCCAGAACGACCAGGCGCCGCACGGGCTGCCGTAGCGGTCGTTCATGTAGCCCAGGCCCCACTTGATCTGGGTCTCCGGGTTGGTCCGCCAGTCCGCGCCGACCGAGGCCATCTTGGAGCCCGGCAGCGCCTGGACCAGACCGTAGGCACCGGAGCCCGCGTTGGTCGCGGTGTAGTCCCAGCCGCTCTCGCGCGTCACGATGTTGCTGAAGCACTGGAACTGGGTGCTGTCGCCTATGATCCCCTGCGCGAGCGCCTGCACCGAGCCCGGACTGACCGAGACGGGCGGCGCCGCGTTGGTGACCGCCATCTGCGACTTGGCCTTCGCGAGCGCGGCCGCCTCCTGCTGCGCCTGCTGCTGGGCCTTCGCCTGGGCCGCGGCCTTCGCCGCCGCGTCCGCCGCCGCCTTGTCCGCGTCGGCCTTGGCCTGCGCGTCGGCGGCCGCCTTCAGGCGGGCAGCCTCCTCGGCGGCCTTCTTCGTCGCCGCGTCGGCCGCCTGCTGCTGGGCGACGGACTGGTTGGCGATGTTGTCACTGATGGCCTGTGCCTGGGTGGCTGACGGGACGTCCGCGAGCAGGGTGGACCCCGCGACGTCGACCGACTGGGCGGGCGCGGCTTCGCTGCCCGAGGCCACACCAACGACGGCACCGACTGCGGTGACTGCGGTGGCGGAGGCCACAGCAACTCCCCGGACCGAGATCCGAGTCACATGGTTTCCTTCCAGCGTCGCCCCCGCGTGACCGTGGGAACGCAACATGCCCCTGGTCGCTGGCCTCCACCTGGTACTGGTCACGGGAGACACTGGCCCGGCGCCCGTTGCCGGACGAGCCGGTGCGGGCAAGGAGTTCGGGCGGCGTACGACCATCCATATCCAGTTGACGCCCAACCAGCGGGCCGTACGCGGGGCCTGACAGAGACCTCACCATGCCGCACGAGGACACGGCTGCGCAATTCCCGATTGCGTGGCGAAGCTCACATCATCCGCTGGAGCGGGAATTGGCCGTTCGGCGGACACCGTGCGGTGCGATGTGCAGACGATCCGCCCGGTTCGCGGCCAACGCCGGGAACCGGGCGGATCGTTCGTGTGCCGATGCGGCAGACCTACCGGCCGCTCAGGGCTGGATGTCCTCGAGCATCTCGGTCACCAGCGCGGCGATCGGGGAGCGCTCGGAGCGCGTGAGGGTGATGTGTGCAAAGAGCGGATGCCCCTTCAGCTTCTCCACCACCGCCACGACCCCGTCGTAGCGCCCCACGCGGAGGTTGTCCCGCTGCGCCACGTCGTGGGTGAGCACCACCCGCGAGCCCTGGCCGATCCGGGAGAGCACCGTGAGCAGCACGTTGCGCTCCAGCGACTGCGCCTCGTCCACGATCACGAACGCGTCGTGCAGCGAGCGCCCCCGGATGTGGGTGAGCGGCAGCACCTCCAGCATCCCGCGGGAGATCACCTCCTCGATCACCGCGGGCGTGGTGACCGCGCCCAGGGTGTCGAAGACCGCCTGCGCCCACGGGCTCATCTTCTCCGACTCGCTGCCCGGCAGGTAGCCCAACTCCTGGCCGCCGACCGCGTACAGCGGCCGGAAGACCATCACCTTGCGGTGCTGGCGCCGCTCCAGCACGGCCTCCAGGCCGGCGCAGAGGGCGAGCGCGGACTTGCCGGTGCCGGCACGGCCGCCGAGCGAAACGATGCCGACCTCGGGGTCGAGCAGCACGTCCAGCGCCACCCGCTGCTCGGCGCTGCGCCCGCGCAGCCCGAACGCCTCGCGGTCGCCGCGCACCAGCTTGACCCGCCCGTCCTGGGTGACCCGCCCGAGGGCCCGGCCGCGCTCGGAGGTGAGCACCAGCCCGGTGTGCACCGGCAGCTCCTCGGCGCCATCGATCGCCACCGCGGCGTCGTGTGGGGCCCCGAACAGGTCGTCCACCTGGTCGGCGGCGACCGGCAGTTCGGACATTCCGGTCCAACCGGACGTGATCGCCAGCTCCGCCCGGTACTCCTCGGCGAGCAGGCCGACCGCGCTGGCCTTGATCCGCATCGGGAGGTCCTTGGAGACGACGGTGACGTCGTACCCCTCGGCCTGCAGATTGCGGGCGACCGCCAGGATCCGGGTGTCCGCCTCGCCGCCGCCGAGCCGGTAGCCGGCCGGGAGCACCGAGGTGTCCGAGTGGTTCAGCTCGACGCGAATCGAACCGCCGATCTCCCCGACCGGGATGGGCTCGTCGAGTCGGCCGTAGCGGACTCGGAAGTCGTCGAGCAGGCGCAGGGCCTGGCGGGCGAAGTAGCCCAGTTCGGGGTGGTGCCGCTTGGCCTCCAGCTCCGTGACCACGACCACCGGGAGCACCACCTCGTGCTCCTCGAACCGCGTCATGGCGAGCGGGTCGGCCAAAAGCACGCTGGTGTCAAGGACGTACGTGCGCCGGTCTGGTGTCCGGCGGCTTTTGGTACTGACCACTAGGCCTCCAGGGCGGGCGACCCTGCGTCGCCCGCGGCTCACCGGCCCCCGCGACCCCGATGGGCAGGGTGCCGGTCTGCCATGTGTATGCCCTGACGAGGCGTCGGGCATGCTTGCTCATGCGAAGTCCTGGATCACTTCTCATGAACGTTCAGTGGTGGTCAGGCCGTCTTGACGAGCTTCTCAGCCGCCGGTCAGGAACTCTTCAGCCGCCGTAGCGGCGGTGCCGCTGTTCGTACGCGCGCAGCGCCCGCAGGAAGTCGACCTTGCGGAAGGCCGGCCAGTACGCCTCGCAGAAGTAGAACTCGCTGTGCGCGCTCTGCCAGAGCAGGAAGCCGGACAGCCGCTGCTCGCCCGAGGTCCGGATCACCAGGTCCGGGTCCGGCTGGCCCTTGGTGTAGAGGCGCTCGGCGATGTGCTCGACGTCCAGGAGTTCGACCAGCTCCTCGATCGAGGTGCCCCGGTCGGCGTGCTCCTGGAGCAGCGAGCGGACCGCGTCGGCGATCTCGTGCCGACCGCCGTAGCCGACGGCCACGTTGACCGTGATGCCCTCGAGGTGCGCGGTGTCGGCCGCCGCGGTCTTCAGGATGTCGGCGGTCCGGCTCGGCAGCAGGTCCAGGGTGCCGATCGGGTTGACCTTGTACCGCTTGGCCTCGGCCAGCCCGGTCACCGCGTCCTCGATGATGCCGAGCAGGGCGACGAGTTCCTCGGGCGGCCGGCTGAGGTTGTCGGTCGAGAGCATCCAGAGGGTGACGACCTCGATGTTGGTCTCGTCGCACCAGCCGAGGAACTCGGTGATCTTGTCGGCACCGCGCTGGTGGCCGAACGCCGCCGTGCCGCCGGCCGCCTTGGCCCAGCGGCGGTTGCCGTCCATGATCACGCCGACGTGGTGCGGGGTCCTGCCGAGGTGGGCCTCGACCCGCTGTCCGTAGAGGCGGTACATGCCGCCGAGAACGGTCCTCAGACCCGGCGTGCGGTCGACGAGATCGCGCAGACCCATTCGTTGCCCCTCTGAGCTTGACCCCTTGACCCCCGTGGTCCCGAGTGGCCTTGGCTGCCACGGGTCCTGGAGCAGCGTACTCCGGCTCCGTGAGGAGGAGGAAAGCCGCAGGTCGGGCGCGGTGACGGAGACGGTCGGAGCCCCGCTTCCTTAAAGAATGCGTAAGGCGACGGCCAGATGCTTGACGCATGCCATTGGTCTAGTCCAGCTTGTTCGCAAGCAGTTGCGGGTTCAGCCGCCGGCCGTCCCCTCCTTCTCCCCTTCTTCTTCCTTCCTGCGGTCCCCCTCCCCCACGCGGGGCCGCCGCGCCCCCACCGCGGCGGTCCCTCTCCTCCTCCCCACAGGAGAGTTCGTCATGTCCCGTACCGTTCCCCCGTCCCACCGCCGACGCCGCCGCACGCTGCCCGCGCTGGCCGCCGGCACCACCGCGCTCGCCCTGGCCGGCGCCGGACTGGCCGTCTTCGCCGGTGGCGCCAGCGCCGCGGTCGGCAACCTGGTCAGCAACAGCGGCTTCGAGTCCGGCCTGGCCGGCTGGACCTGTACCGGCACCGCCGCCGCGGTCTCCTCGCCCGTGCACAGCGGTTCGCAGGCGCTGCTGGGAACGCCCAGCGGCTCGGACACCGCGCAGTGCAGCCAGACCATCGCGGTGCAGCCCAACTCCAGCTACACGCTGGCCGATTGGGTGCAGGGGCCGTACGTCTACCTGGGTGCGAGCGGGACGGGTGCCTCGGGCGGGGACCCGAGCAGCTGGTCGAGCCAGAGCAGCTGGAACCAGCTGAGCAGCACGTTCACCACGGGTGCGAGCACGACGAGCCTGACGGTGTACGTGCACGGGTGGTACGGGCAGAGCGCGTACGGGGCGGACGACATCACGCTGACGGGGGCGGGTGGGACGCCTACGCCCACGCCTACTCCCACGCCGACCCCGACGCCTACTCCCACCCCGACGCCCACTCCCACGCCGACGCCCACTCCCACGCCGACACCTACTCCGACGCCGACCCCCACGCCGACGCCGACCACCACGCCGCCGTCGAGCGGGCTGCCCAAGCACGTCATCACCGGCTACTGGCAGGACTTCGACAACGGCGCCACGGACCAGAAGCTCGCGGACGTCCAGAGCAACTACGACATCATCGCGGTCTCGTTCGCCAACGCCGACCCGTCCACCCCTGGCGGCATCACCTTCTCGATCGACCCGACGCTGGCCACCAACCTCGGCGGCTACACCGCCGCCCAGTTCAAGGCGGACATCGCGGCCAAGCACGCGGCCGGCAAGAAGGTCGTCCTCTCGGTCGGCGGCCAGAACGGCGCGATCACCGTCGGCGACGCCGCCTCCGCCGCCAACTTCGCCAACAGCGCCTACTCGCTGGTCCAGCAGTACGGGTTCGACGGGGTCGACATCGACCTGGAGAACGGGATCAACCCGACCTACATGGCGCAAGGCCTGCACACCCTGGCGGGCAAGGTCGGCAGCGGCTTCGTCCTCACCATGGCCCCGCAGACGCTGGACATGTACACCAGCAGCAGCGCCTACTTCCAGCTCTCGCTGAACGTCAAGGACATCCTGACCGTCGTCAACACCCAGTTCTACAACTCCGGTGGCATGCCCGGCTGCAACGGCACCGTCTACAACCAGGGCACCGAGGACTTCATCACCAGCCAGGTCTGCACCTACGTGCAGGGCGGCCTCGCCCCGTCCCAGATCGGCATCGGTGTCCCCGCCTCCAGCCAGGCGGCGGGCGGCGGCTACGTCAACTCGACCGTGGTGGACAACGCGCTGGACTGCCTGGCGAGCGGCACCAACTGCGGCAGCTTCGTGCCGCCGGCCAAGTGGCCCACCATCCGCGGCGCGATGACCTGGTCGACCAACTGGGACGCCAAGAACGGCAACGACTTCTCCACCAACGTGGGCAACCACGTCCACGCGATGCCGTAGCGCATTCCCGAGCCGACGGGGTCCGCCGCACCGAGCAGGTGCGGCGGGCCCCGCTCTCGTCGCCACAAGAAGTCGCTACAAGAAGCGGGCGGGCACGCGTTCTCTTGTCGCGCGCATCGCCGCGCGGGCCCGGGCCGCTCCCGCCGCCGTGTGCTCGGCCCCGCCGCCGATGGCGAGCGTGCGACTCGGGTCGGCCCGGCCGCCGCCAGCGGCGCAGGCGCGGCAGCGGCCGGGGCGCGGGACGGGGTCGTGGCAGCGGTCGCACTCGCGCAACGGGGTGGGCGCCTGCGCCGCAGCAGGCGGCATCTTCCGCTCAAGGCGGTAGCGCAGCAACTCGACCGGGGCGATGACCTTGGCGGGCAACGACCCCAGCAGCGCCCGGCCGAGGTCTGCGGCGGTGCTGCCCAGCTCCAACCACCGGGCCACCAGCGGCGCGAGGTCGTGCGCCTCGCGCTCACCCAGCCGCAGTCGGGGCTCGGGGCGGAGCACCCGGTAGAGCGTGGCCACCGCTTCGCGGATGGCCGCGTTGACCGGGAGCAGGGGGAGGGTGGGCTTTTCCACCTGGTCCTTTTTCTCTTCACTGCCACAGGGGCCGGGCCCCGCTGCACCGGGTCCCGAACGGGTGACACCCGGCGCCACCAGCTGCGGAGTGTCGAAGACGTGGATCTCGCTCCGGATGGTCCCGTCGGACAACCGCGTGGTCACCACCCAGTAGTAGCCGGCAGCGATCAACTCCTTGATCGCCCGGCGGATCGCCGCGCGGCCCTGGGGGCTGGAGTCCGCCATCCGGCGACCGTCCTCGCGCCAGCCGTCGGGGCGGGAGAGGAGGTCGACGAGCAGGCCGCGCGCAGTGTAGCTGAGCGTGCGGTCCTGGAGGAGGCGATTGGGAAGGGCAGCGTACGCGCGCGAGAGCGCGCTACGATGGATGTGCATGGAGAGGGCCTGAGTCTCTTTGTGCCGCGCCCCGGGGTGTTGGAGCACCGCCGGGGCACATGCATGTTCTGAAAGATTGTCAGAAACCTAGCACGGGCTTGATCGCGATTCGGCCGATCGCCCGATTGTGACTGATAGTCAGTCAGTTTGCCTGCATTCTTTCAGTTTTGATCAGGTCCAACAAGCACCCACACCCGCTTCCCGATCCCCTCGCGCGGCCCGCACCCCCACGCGAGCGAGAGTTTCTCCACCAGGAGCATGCCGCGCCCCGATTCGCCCTCGGCAGCGGAGGCTTGGCAGACCACGGGGACAGAGCTGCTCGGGTCCTCGACCGCGATCCAGAGCTGCTCGCCGTCGACCTTGAGGCCGATCCAGATCAGCTGGCCGGTGCGGGTGCCGTGCACGAGGGCGTTGGTGACCAGCTCGGACAGGACCAACTCGCCCTTGTCGAGGAAACGTTCGCCCTCCTTGACGGAACTGAGCGTCCGCGTGAGGAAGCGGCGCGCCTTGCCCGGGGACCGGTTGCTGCGCGGCAGCCAGCAGGAGTCGGAGGCGGTGAGGTCCTCAGGGTCCTCGGTGTTCACGGCGACCTCTTCTCGATAAGTCCAGATGCTTTCCCCGGGTTACCAGATTGGCGAAAGACGAAGGTTCTCACCACCCCTTCACCGATACCAACGCCTGTGAATGAAACGAGACTTGCAAATGTGTTCGATGGATCGGGGGCAGTCGGCCATCAGCACGGTGCCAATGGCCGACCAGCCCCTTCACCGACTTTCAGGGCACCAGCACGATCTTCCCCCGGGTGTGCCGCCGCTCCAGTTCCTCGAACGCGGCGCGCACCTCGGTCAGCGGGAACTCGGCGGCGATCGGGACCTCCAGGGCGCCGTCGGCGATCAGCGCCACCAGCTCCGCGAGCACGTCGACGGTGTCGGCCATCGCGCTGCCGTCCGCCTTCACCCCGTACTCCTCGACGGCGGCGAAGTCGATGATCGTGTTGATCCGGGTCGGGTCGACGCCCAGCTCGACCGCGAGCTTCACGTAGCCGCCGCCGTAGGTGTCGACGAACGCGTCGATCCGGCCACCTGCGGCCTCGCGCAGCCGCTCGTCCAGGCCGTCGCCGTACGCCACCGGGGTGATGCCGTGCGCGCGCAGCCAGTCGTGGTTGCCCGGCCCCGCGATGCCGATCACCTCGACCCCGGCGCGCTTGGCCAGTTGCACGACCAGGGATCCGACGCCGCCCGCCGCCCCGGAGACGGCGACGGTGTCGCCCGGCTTCAACTCCACGGCGCGGACGGCGGCGTAGGCCGTCGACCCGGCGACGAAGAGCGAACCGCCCACCGCCCAGGGCACGTTCGCGGGCCGCGGGGTCAGGTCCTTCGCCTCGACGATCGCGAACTCCGCGTGACTGCCGCGCCGGTAGGTGAAGCCGATCACCTCGTCACCGACGGCGAAGCCCTCCGCCCCCGGGCCCACCTCGGCCACCACGCCCGCCAGGTCGCTGCCCTCGCCCGAGGGGAAGGTGGCCGGCCAGCGGTCGTGCAGCGCTCCCCTGCGGATCATGGCCTCGCCGGGGTTGATCCCCGCGGCCTTGACCTGGACCAGCACCTCGCCCTCCCCCGGCACCGGGCGGGGCACCTCCACCACCTGCAGGACGTCGATCTCGCCGTACTCGTTGAACCGCACTGCCTTCGGCATGCTGTGCTCCCTCGTCCGTCGCACTCGCTTCTCAGGCTGTAACAGAGACGGACCCCCGGCTATGCCGGGAAGCTCGATCCACCGTGCGCCGATCGGGCTGGCCCACCAGGAGACCAGCAGGCTGAGCAGTCCGCTGGTGGCGACGGCGACCAGGCCGACGAAGAGGAGCTTGACCGCGAGCCAGCGGGTGCGGGTGATGCTCTGGTTCCAGCTCAGGCGGTGGGTGCCGGCCTCCAGCTCGCGGGCGATCAGCGGCGCGCCCCAGAAGGCGCCGAGCAGGCCGGGCACGGCGACCACCAGGCCGCTGACGACGTAGTACTGGACGTCGTACTGGGAGGTCAGCGCGGAGAGCGCCGAGCCGCAGGCGCCGCCGCTGGTCCGGCAGCCGGCCAGGGTGCTGTCGTAGGAGTGCCGCAGCCGGCTGCCGGTGATCAGCAGCAGGATCGCGGCCACGGCCAGCGCGCCGGCGGCGACGAAGACGTGGGCGCGAAAGGGCATGAGGAAACGACGGCGGCCCACCGCCCGGATCGGGCAGGTGGGCCGCCGTGGTCGACGGTGCGTCAGAGGCGGGTCACTCCTCGGCGAGGAGTTCGCCGATCACGTGGCGGGCGAGGGCGGCCTTGGCCGGACTGGTCTCCAGGTAGTACCAGAGCTCGTTGAGCGCGATCGACAGCGTCCAGCCCTGGGCTCGGGCCCAGGTCGCGTCGTCGTCGGCGGCGGCCCCGGCCCCGGCCCGGAAGAGGGCGCGGGCCTCGGCGGGGAGCAGGTACCAGGCGGCGATCAGGTCGACGGCGGGGTCGCCCAGACCCAGGCAGCCGAAGTCGATCACGGCGCTGAGGCGGCCGTCGGCCAGCAGGACGTTGCCGGGCTGCAGGTCGGCGTGGATCCAGACCGGTGGCTCGGCCCAGGCGGGTGCCCGCAGCGCCCTGTCCCAGCAGGCGGTGGCCGCGTCGGTGTCGATCAGGCCGGACACCTTGGCGAGGGCGGCACGGGTCGAGGCGTCGCGGGAGGCCAGCGCCTCGGCGCGCCAGGACGGCGGTGCGTCGGTGGGGTCGAGGCCGCGCAGCACGGCGATGAAGTCGGCCAAGTCGGCCGCGAGAAGGGCTGGTTCGGGTGTCCGGCCGACGGCCGGCGGTTCACCCGGCAGCCAGCGGTAGACGGACCAGGCGAACGGGTAGCCCTCGCCCGGGACGCCGAGACCGAGCGGGACGGGGACGGCGACCGGGAGCAGCGGCGCGAGCCGGGGCAGCCAGCGGTGCTCGAGCGGCACGTCGCGCGCCGCTCCCGGGGTGCGGGGCAGGCGTACCACCAGGTCCTCGCCGAGCCGGTACATGGTGTTGGAGGTGCCGGTGGCGTCGGCCGGCCTGACCGGGAGTCGGGCCCACTGCGGGAACTGGGCGGCCAGCAGTGCCCGGACCAGGGTCGGGTCGGTCTCGGCCTCGTCGGCGTGCAGTCTGCGGGTGCTCACGGGGTGATGCAAGCGGGGCGCCGATCGCGCGTCAACCGATATAGGCGGCGGGCGTGTTAGCGCTGCTGTCGAGGGCCTTCAGTTCTGCTAACTGTGCACGCGGGGCTCGCCGGGCCACAGTGGTCGACTGTACGCGTTCCCGCTGTCCCCGAGGAGTCCGGCCCATGTCCCTGCCGCACCGTGTCACCGCCTGCGCGGCGGCACTCACCGCCGTCCTGGCCCTCGGCGGCTGCCAATCCACCGGCCCCGGCCCCGGCCACGCGGCCCCCGGCGGCGGGGTCGCGCCCGGCCCGCCCGCCCCCACCGCGGCGAACGGCCCGCGCTGGACGATCTCGCTGCCGGACACCGTGGCCGGCCACCCGAGGATCACCCCCGGCGCGGCCCAGCTGAAGCAGATCACCGACTCCTGGGCCCAGACCCGGGCCAAGGTGGGCGCGAACGGGCAGGTGCAGGTGGGCGTCTACGACGACCAGGCCGAGGACGCCTACCTGATCGTCACCGGCGTCAGCGGCAGCGGCTTCGACCCCTCAAGGGTGAACACGCTCTCCACCGCACCGGCCGCGACCAGGGACACCGACGGCAACGCGGTCACCAACAACTTCCAGAACGTCGACCCCGGTCCGCACGGCGGCTCGGACACCTGCGACGAGGTGATGGACGAGGCGCGGTCGATCCAGGGCACCATGGCGGCCGAGAACACCAGTTGCTTCTGGATGACCGGGACGACCTTCGGCGGGATCACCTTCTACAACAAGCAGGACGGCAAGATCAACTTCCACTCCGTCGACATCACCGCCCAGGTGGCCGGGCCGATCATGGTCGCTGTCCGGACCGACGTCGAGCACCAGGGCTGAGGGTCGGCAACTCGCGGCTGGTACGGGCTCGTTCAGCCGTGCTAACGCACCGCCAGCACGGCCACCAGCGCACCCAGCAGCATGCACGGCCCGAACGGGAGCGGGTCCTTCGCCTTCGCCCGCCCGGTGACCAGGAGCAGCAGGCCCCACAGCGCCGCCAGCAGGAAGCCCGCGAAGGCGCCGTCGAAGACGGCGCGCCAGCCGTACCAGGCGAGCAACGCGCCCAGCGTCAGGGCGAGTTTGGCATCCCCCAGCCCCATCGGGCCGAGCACCGCCAGCACGCCGTACAGCAGCCCCAGCACCACCCCGGCGGCCAGGCAGCGCAGCAGGACGCCCGGGCGGTCGAAGCCGCCGAGCGCGAGCAGCAGGGCCGTGCCGACGCCGAGTGGCAGGGTGAGCGCGTCCGGCAGGCGGTGCACGGCGGCGTCCACGAAGGCGAGCACCACGGCGAAGAGCGCGACCCAGCCGAGCGCAGGACCGACCGGCCAGGCCGCCGCCGCGCCGACAGCCATCCCGGCGCCGACGGCGGCCAGTTCGACCAGCAGCGGGGCCGGCCCCCGCCCCGCCCGGCAGGACGGGCAACGCCCGGTCGGCGGCAGCCACCAGGCGGCCCGCCCGCACTGCGCGCAGACGGCGAGCGGCGCACCGGCCGGCACCGCGTACCGGGTGGCGGCGGCCCGCAGGACGGGGGCGGCGGCGGCACCGGCGAGCGCTCCGAAGATCAGTCCGATCACGTTCGTCCTCCTCCCCTTCGCGCGGTGCGGCTATGCCCCCGTACGCTCTTGGCGCTCAAGCCCGTACGCCCGTACAAAGCAGGGGGACGCTCAGCATGGAACCGTTGGACAGCACCGATCCACAGGCGATCGGTCCCTACCGCCTGATCTCCCGGCTCGGCGTGGGCGGGATGGGCCGGGTCTACCTGGCCCGTTCGGCCGGCGGGCGCACCGTCGCCGTCAAGGTGGTGCGCCCCGAACTCGCCGGCGACAGCGAGTTCCGCGAGCGCTTCGCCCGCGAAGTGGCCGCCGCCCGGGCCGTCGACGGCGCGTACACGGCGCCCGTGGTGGACGCCGAACCTGACGGGGCGTTGCCCTGGTTGGCGACCAGCTACGTGCTGGGGCCGAGCCTCACCGACGCCGTGCGCGACCACGGGCCGCTGCCCGAGCAGTCGGTCCGCGCGCTGGGCGCCGGGCTCGCGCAGGCGCTGCGCGCCGTGCACGCCGCCGGGCTGGTGCACCGCGACCTCAAGCCGTCCAACGTGCTGTTGGCCGCCGACGGCCCGCGGGTGATCGACTTCGGCATCGCGCGTGCGCTGGACGGCGACCAGATGACCCGCACCGGCATCGTGGTCGGCTCGCCCGGCTACATGTGCCCCGAGCAGGCCGCCGGGCAGCCGATGGGCCCGGCCGGCGACGTCTTCTCGCTCGCCTCGGTGCTGCTCTTCGCCGCCACCGGGCACGGTCCGTTCGAGAGCGAGTCCGGCCCGGCCGCGCAGCTCTACCGGGTGATCCACGACCAGCCGGAGCTGGCCGCGCTGCCGGACGGGCTGCGCCAGGCGGTGGCCGCCTGCCTGGCCAAGGACCCGGCCCGCCGCCCCACCCCCGAGCAGCTCGGCGCGATGCTGGCGCCCGAGGGCGCGGACGCGATCCTGCGCGACGGCTGGCTGCCGGTGCCGGTCGCCTCCGCGATCGCGCGGCACGCCGCCACCGTGATGGACCTGGAGACGCCGACGCACGGGACCGCCGCGGGCCCGAGCGCCACGGCCGGCACCGGCAGCGCGTACTCCCCGACCCGCACCGACGGGGTGGCGGTGCCGTTCGAGGGCACCATGAAGCTCGGCGCCGCGCCGACCACCGCAGCGCTCACCACGTCTGACGCTCCGTCGAACTCCCGGCGCCGGCTGCTCTTCGCCGGCGGCGGGCTGCTCGCGCTGGCGGCGGCGGGCGGCGCGGCCTGGGCGATCGAGAGCGGCGGCAGCTCGAAGACCGCCGACGGCCCGGCCAAGCCGGCCCCCGGCGGCTCGCCGGGGGCCTCCTCGACCGGCGCCGCGGCCAACTCCTCGGCCAACTCCGCGGCCGGCGCCCAGCCGTTGCCGTCCGCCACCCAGAGCCGCGCGGACGGCGTCCCGCCGCAGCCGCTGTGGACCTACAACGCCACCGGCCGGCTCTCCTCCTCCCCCGTGGTGGTCTCGGGCGGCATGGTGCACCCGCAGGGCGAGGCACTGATCGGCCTGGACGGCGCCACCGGCAAGGTGGTCTGGAGCCGTCCGGACGTGGACGCCACGAACGCCGCGGCCAGCGGCGGCAAGGTCTACGTCAGCGCCGGGAACGGCGCGGCCGGCTACGACTCGGCCGGCGGGCAGCCGGTCTGGCAGTCCACGACCACCGACCCGAGCGGCAACCTGATCTCCACCGACAACCTGCTGGGCGCCGACGACAAAGCGGTCTACATGTTCGCGGCGATCCTGCCGAAGGGCGAGATCACCACCACCGGGACCGACGGCGTGGTCGCCTTCTCGATCGCGACCAAGCAGCAGCTCTGGTTCCAGCCGCGGAAGAAGGGCACCGACCCACTGGTCGACAGCCAGGCCTGGGGCGGCAACCTCTACTACACCGACGACCAGGAGAACCTGGTCGCCCGCAGCGGCCAGGACGGCCACCAGATGTGGTTCGCCGCCACCGGCGCCAAGGCCGCCTACCCGGCCGCCTTCGACGCGACCCAGGCGTACTGCCTGGCCGAGGGCCGGGGCCTGCAGGCGGTCCGGTTGACCGACGGCACCCAGCAGTGGGAGATCAAGGTCCCGGCGGGCGAGCAGCGGATGTTCGAACCGATCACGGTGGCGGACGGGGTGGTCTACGGCAGCGACGGCACCTTGACGGTGGGCGCCTGGGACGTCAAGACCGGCAACCAGCTCTGGTCCTGCCCGTTGCCGCAGCGGGCCTCCTGGGTCTCGGCCCCGGTGGTGGTGCAGCAGACCCTCTTCGTGCCGTCCAACGACGGCGGCGGCATCTACGCCGTCGACACCAAGCAGGGCAAGATCCGCTGGAACTTCACCAACGGCCAGAACGCGACCTCCGACTGGTACCTGGCGACCGACGGCCAGCGCCTGTTCGCCGCCTACGGAGGGACGATCTACGCGCTGCCGCCGGTGTGACGAGGCCGCTCGGTGTCGAGGGCGGCGGCCGGTGTGCGGGCCGGCCGCGCGCCCTCGACAGCTCCGCAGCGCCCGCGTGGTCGAAAACACGCCCCGGGCCCCGGCGGCGGAGCCGTAGAGTGATCGCATGCAGGTCATCCAGTCCAGCAAGCTCGCCAATGTCTGTTACGACATCCGCGGCCCGGTGCTCGACGAGGCGATGCGACTGGAGGAGCAGGGGCATCGCATCCTCAAGCTGAACACGGGCAACCCGGCCGCGTTCGGTTTCGAGGCGCCGCCCGAGATCCTCCAGGACATCCTGCGCAACCTCGCCTCCGCGCACGGCTACGGCGACTCCAAGGGCCTGCTCGCCGCGCGCCGTGCGGTGGTCATGCAGTACGAGGAGCGCGGGCTGCACGGGCTGAGCGTGGATGACGTCTTCCTCGGCAACGGCGTCTCCGAGCTGATCCAGCTCGCGATGACCGCGCTGCTGGACGACGGCGACGAAGTACTGGTCCCGGCCCCCGACTACCCGCTGTGGACGGCCTCGGTCAGCCTGGCCGGCGGCACGGCCGTGCACTACCGCTGCGACGAGCTCTCCGAGTGGTACCCGGACCTGGCGGACATCGAGGCCAAGGTCACCGACCGGACCCGGGCGATCGTGGTGATCAACCCCAACAACCCGACCGGCGCGGTCTATCCGCAGGAGGTGCTGGAGGGGATCGTCGAGATCGCCCGCCGGCACAAGCTGGTCGTCTACGCGGACGAGATCTACGACAAGATCCTCTACGACGACGCGGTGCACGTGCCGCTGGCCACGCTGGCCCCCGACCTGTTCTGCGTCACCTTCAACGGGATGTCCAAGGCCTACCGGGTGGCCGGCTTCCGGTCCGGCTGGATGGTGCTCTCCGGCGACCGGCACCGGGCCCGCAGCTACATCGAGGGCCTGACCGTGCTGGCCAGCATGCGGCTGTGCGCCAACATGCCCGCACAACACGCGGTGGCGGCGGCGCTCGGCGGCCGGCAGTCGATCAAGGACCTGGTCCTGCCGGGCGGGCGGCTGCTGGAGTCCCGGGACGCGGCCTACCGGCTGCTCAACGACATCCCCGGGGTCAGCTGCGTGAAGCCGAAGGGCGCGCTGTACGCGTTCCCGCGGCTCGACCCGTCGGTCTACAAGATCAAGGACGACGCGCAGATGGTGCTCGACCTGCTGCGCGCCCAGCGGATCCTGATCGTCCAGGGCAGCGGCTTCAACTGGCCCGAGCCGGACCACTTCCGGCTGGTCACGCTGCCCCGCCCGGAGGAGATCGAGGACGCGGTCACCCGGATCGGCGACTTCCTGTCGGGGTACGTGCAGCCGTAGCACGCCGCGGAACGGCGACGGCCGCGGCCCCCTTGCACGGGGGCCGCGGCCGTTTCGCGCACCGTTGCCGGTGCGGTGGTCAGCGGTCCGGCCGCCGCGCCACTGGGCAGCGGCGGCCGGACCTGGTCTTGGTGGCTCAGCCGGTCGCTCAGCCGAGGCGCTTGACCAGCGCCCGGTACTCGTCCCACAGCTCGGCGGGGGTGTGCTCGCCGAACAGCTCCAGGTGGGCCGGGATCAGCGCGGCCTCCTGGCGCCAGATGTCGGTGTCGACCGAGAGCAGCAGCTCCAGGTCCTCGGCCGACAGGTCCAGGCCGTCCAGGTCGAGCGCGTCCTTGGCCGGCAGCACGCCGATCGGGGTCTCGACGCCCGCGCCGGTGCCCTGCAGGCGCTCGACGATCCACTTCAGCACGCGGCTGTTCTCGCCGTAGCCCGGCCAGACGAACTTGCCGGCGGCGTTCTTGCGGAACCAGTTGACGTAGTAGATCTTCGGCAGCTTGCTGGCGTCGGCGGCGGCGCCGAGCTTGATCCAGTGCGCGAAGTAGTCGCCCATGTTGTAGCCGCAGAAGGGCAGCATCGCGAACGGGTCGCGGCGCAGCTCGCCCACGGTGCCCTCGGCGGCGGCGGTCTTCTCGGAGGCGATGTTGGAGCCCAGGAAGACGCCGTGCTGCCAGTCGAAGGACTCGGTGACCAGCGGGACGGCGGTGGCGCGACGGCCACCGAACAGGATGGCCGAGATCGGCACACCCGCCGGGTCCTCCCACTCGGGAGCGATGGTCGGGCACTGCGCGGCCGGGACGGCGAACCGCGCGTTCGGGTGGGCCGCCGGCGTCCCGCTCTGCGGGGTCCAGTCGTTGCCGCGCCAGTCGGTCAGGTGGGCCGGCGGCTCCTCGGTCAGGCCCTCCCACCAGACGTCGCCGTCGTCGGTCAGCGCGACGTTGGTGAAGACGGTGTTGCCCCAGAGGGTCTCGATCGCGTTCGCGTTGGTGTCCACGCCGGTGCCGGGGGCGACGCCGAAGAAGCCGGCCTCCGGGTTGATCGCGTAGAGCTGCCCGTCGGCGCCGAAGCGCATCCAGGCGATGTCGTCGCCGATCGTCTCGACCTTCCAACCCGGGATGGTGGGCTGGAGCATGGCGAGGTTGGTCTTGCCGCAGGCGCTCGGGAAGGCGGCGGTAACGTACTTGACCTCACCATTGGGCGCGGTGAGCTTCAGGACGAGCATGTGCTCGGCCAGCCAGCCCTCGTCGCGGGCCATGGTGGAGGCGATGCGCAGCGCGTAGCACTTCTTGCCGAGCAGGGCGTTGCCGCCGTAGCCCGAACCGAAGGACCAGATCTCCTTGGTCTCCGGGAAGTGCGAGATGTACTTCGTGGTGTTGCACGGCCACGGCACGTCCGCTTCGCCCTCGGCCAGCGGGGCGCCGACGGTGTGCACGGCCTTGACGAAGTCCCCGTCTTCGCCGAGCTGGTCGAGCACGGCCTGGCCCATCCGGGTCATCACGCGCATCGAGACGGCGACGTAGGCGGAGTCGGTGATCTCGACGCCGTACGCGGCCAGCGGGGAGCCGACCGGGCCCATCGAGAACGGCACGACGTACATCGTGCGGCCCTTCATCGCGCCCCGGAACAGGCCCTGCTCGCCCGAGAAGATGGCCCGCATCTCGGCGGGCGCCTTCCAGTGGTTGGTCGGGCCGGCGTCCTTCTCCTGCTCGGAGCAGATGAAGGTGCGGTCCTCGACACGGGCCACGTCGCTCGGGTCGGAGGCGGCGTAGTAGGAGTTGGGCCGCTTCTCGGGGTTGAGCTTCTTGAAGGTGCCGAGCTCGACGAGCTGGTCGGCGAGGCGCTGGTACTCCTCTTCCGAACCGTCGCACCACACGACGCGCTCGGGCTGGGTGAGCTCAGCAATCTCGCTGACCCAGGCCAGCAGGCGGTGGTGGCGGGTGGGTGCCGCGACGCTGACGGCAGAGTTCTCGTACGACACGATCGCTCCGTTTCACGCCTGATCGATCATGGACAGGCGTCCGGGGGGTTGAGGGTGGTTACACCGTAGCTCCGCCCTTCAAGCCCCAACACGGCACAGTGGCAGCCTTGCCTCAACTTTTGCTACTCATTGGCCAAAAACTGGGCGTTCAGCGGGCGATTACGTCAGGGCCCGGAGTCGCCTCGATCACACTCGACTACTCCACATTGTCCAAAAGTGACTGAGCCCACTTCCTACTTATAAGTAACCTACGCGTGCGTAGGTAGCATGAGCGGCATGACTGCGGATCAGAACTCGGCGGCTGCTGCTGCCGATGCGGGCCTGCCACTGCCCACGGAGGCGGGTGCGCTCGGGGCCACGGACGCGCTCCAGACCACGGGGGCGTCACTGCTGCCCGCCAAGCCCGCCTGGCGCGGTTGGCTGCACGCCGGGATGTTCCCGGCCGCCGTCGCGGGGGGCATCGTGTTGATCTCCCTCGCCGACTCGCCCCGGGCGCGGCTCGCCTGCGCGATCTACTCGGTGAGCGCCTGGCTGCTCTTCGGCATCAGCGCGGTCTACCACCGGTTCACCTGGGGCCCGCGCGGCGACGCGATCCTGCGCCGGCTCGACCACGCGAACATCTTCCTGATCATCGCCGGGTCCTACACGCCGTTCACCATCCTGCTGCTGCACGGCGGTCGGCGTGAGCTGCTGCTCTGGCTGGTCTGGGGCGGCGCGCTGGCGGGGATAGCCTTCCGGGTCTTCTGGGTCGGCGCGCCGCGCTGGCTCTACACGCCCTGCTACCTCGCACTCGGCTGGGCCGCGGTGTTCTTCCTACCCGACTTCCTGCGCACCGGCGGCGTCGCGGTCGTCGTGCTGCTGATCATCGGCGGCCTGCTCTACAGCGCCGGCGGCGTGGTCTACGGGCTCAAGCGGCCGAACCCGTCACCGCGCTGGTTCGGGTTCCACGAGGTCTTCCACGCCTTCACGCTCGGCGCGTTCATCGTGCAGTACGTGGGTGTCTCGCTGATCGCCTACACCGTGGCCGGCTGACTCGACTCGACACTCCAGATCGTCCACATGGACCGGGGTGCACGGCCCCGACGGCCAGGTAGGCCCGCCCGCCGGTCAGCCGGCCTGACGGGCCTGCTGGTCACGGCGGGCCACCGCTTCGGCGCCCAGTTCGCGCGCCCGCCGGCAGCGCTCGCAGTGCGCGGCGTCCGCACGCCCCTCATGGCGCTCGGCGTGCACCGGCGGATGCCCCGCGCGCCGGAAACGGCGCGCGACATGGACCATCACCAGCAGGGCCTCCACCGAGGCGACCACCCAGACCAGTGCGGCCCCGTCGGCCAGGTAGGCCGCGACGACGGCCAGCGCGGCGCCGACCACGGCGACCATGCCCCAGAACTGCAGGTCCCGCGCATCCTTCACGGCCCTCGCCACCTCTCCCCACTCTGACCCAGTGGTACATCGTATCTACCGACGGTGACAGGGAGTAGTCGAGGTAGGGCGAACAGCACGTCAATGTTTCATCAACTCCGGGTGCCGCGACGGGCGCCCAAGAGCCGCGCCCGACCGGGCACTTGGCGCAGATCTTGACGGTCGGAGGTGAACAGGGGCGTGCGCGCCCCTGCGGCTTGGGGCCTCCCGGCCGAAGGCTGGGGGAGAGTCCGCAGGGACGCGCACGGTTCCGGGTGCCGCCGCCTACGCGCTCGCGCGGCGGCGGCGCACGGCCAGGCCCACCCCGGTCAGCGCGGTCAGCCCGAGGGCCGCGGCGGCGGTGACGGCGGGGACGTCGACCGCGCCGGTCGCACTGCCGGCGCCGGCGGCGGCCGTGGCACCGGTGGCCGAGAACCCGCCGCCCAGACCCGCCTTGTCGTAGGCCGAGCCGGGCAGCTTGTCGCCGTACCGCTGGTGCACCAGCTTCTGGTACGCCGCCAGGCTCACCCCGCCCGCGCCTACGGAACTGCGCGCCTCCGCGTCCAGCGGCAGCACCCGCCCGCCGCGCAGCACGTACCAGGCGTTGACCTGCGGCTCGCGGAAGACCGTGCCACCGCCGCCGGCCGCGCCGAGCGCCGCGTAGTCGGTCTCGTCGCTGCCGGAGGCGATGTTCACCACCCGCCAGCCGCCGTTCTGCCGCACCGTCCAGACCGAGGCGGTGCGGCCGTCGGGCGTGGCCACTTTGGTGGCGGTGAAGTCCGGCCTGGCCACCGCCGCACCCTTGGCACCGGCCACGAAAGCGGGGTCCAGCGTGTAGACCGGGACGGTGGCACCGACCAACCGCGGTGCCGCCGCCGCGTCCGGGGCGGCGGCGAGGTGCTGGGCCGGCTGCACTCGCTGCGCCGGGGGCACCGTGTCATGGGCGAAGAAGCGCCCCAACTGGTCGAGCACGGCGGGGGCTTGGACCGCGCCGTGGGCAGCGGCCAGGTCGCTCTGCGGCACGGCGGCCGGGGCCGTCCCCGGGGCGTCGGCCTGCGCGAGGGGGGTCGCGAGCAGCCCGGCACCGGCGGCGAGCACGGCCGCGGTGACCGCGCGCAGGATGTTCTGACGGTTCGTCATGATGGCCTCCTCACGCGCCGATCTGGTACAGGGAGTGGGTCCAGGAGAAGGAGCCGTTGCTCACGTAGTAGTTGTAGTCCGCCCAGTTGTAGCGGTAGTCCGAGGGCCAGGGGTCGCCCCAGTAGACCCAGTTGTTGCTGAGGTCGTAGCCGTAGAGCACCTCCATGTGGCCGCCGCCCGAGGACCACTGGATCCGGGTCTCCACCGGCCGGTTGTTGTTGATCTCGTTCTGCACCGTGCCGTAGTAGAGGGACCCGGACACGTAGCTGCCCGGGTTGATGCCGATCCAGCTCAGCGCGTTCTGCACATCGTCCAGCGCCGCCTGGCTGTTGGGGCAGGAGGAGTCGATGGAGCGGCCGAACGCGGCGTCGCAGAACTGGTTCTGGCTGTAGTTGTAGCCGTACCAGGCGGCGATGGTGTCGCCGCTGGCCGCCCAGCACCAGTTGGAGTTCTGCTGTTGCTGCATACCGATGTTGAGGGTCTTCGAGCTGCCGTCGGCGGCCGTCTGCGCGCCGGCGGCGAAGGCCGGGCGGGCCTGGGCGAGCGGGCGCTGCGCCGTGGCGCCGGCCCCGGTGGCGGGCTCGGCGGCGGCGCCGGCCGGGGAGCCGGCGGCCACGGTCAGCGCCGGGCCGAGCGCGGCCAGCGCGACCACGGCGAGCGCCTTGCGCAGGCGCCCGGTGGCCCGGGATGGTCTGGAAGCGGACATGGCGTTTCCTCCTTGCGGGCAAGCAGGGAAAGGAAGTGGGGGACACGCGAACCCCGACGCCGTTCGCGGGCGGCGGCGAGGTGTGACAGAGCATCAGGCCGTTGACCGGCCCTGGTCAACGGCGTTCCCGGCGCCACCGCGTCAGGTGTGAATGCCGTCCCGCGAGTGTGAACGCCACCGGCCGCTGCTCTCCGCAGGGGTGACAAGGGGCGCCGGGCGTGTGAATATTCACCACCATCACCGCAGTTGGGAGGCCGCCTTGGGGCGCGTATCAACCCGCACGGCACCGCGCGGCGGCCAACCCGAGCTGGCCACGGTGCTGCGCACCGGCCCCTTCCACCTCGCACTGCGCACCGCGCTGGCCGCGCGCGGGCTGGCCCTGCACCGGGTGCAGCAGCACCTGGCGCAGCGCGGCGTGCACGTCGGGGTGACCAGCCTCAGCTACTGGCAGCAGGGTCGGCGGCGCCCCGAGCGGGCCGAATCACTGCGTGCGGTACGGGCGTTGGAGGAGGTCCTGGGACTGCCCGCGGACTCGCTGACCCGGCTGCTCGGCCCGCGCCGGGCACCCTTGGCCGAGCCGCCGCCGACCGTGACCACCCGCCCCTACCGCGACCTGATCTCCCCCGGCGACGCGGTGGACGAGTTGCTCGCCGAACTCCCCGGGCCGCGCGACACCGGCCTGCACACCCTCACCCACATCGAGCGGATCCGGGTCGGCGCCGACCGCCAACTGCTGCGCCGCGACTCGCAGCACGCGGTGCGCGCCCACCGCGACGGCATCGACCGGTACCTGGCGATCTACCAGGGCGACCCGGGCTGCGACGTCTCCCGGGTGCTGGTGCGGGCCGAGGAGAACTGCCGCCCGGGCCGGATCGGCCGCGACCAGGCCTCCCGACTCGTGATCGCCGAGCTGCTGCTGGACCGCCGGCTGCGCACCGGCGAGACGCACCTGCTCGGCTACGGCTTCGACGACGCCCCCGCGCCCGGCCCGAGCGGCGAGTTCGTGCGCGGCTTCAACTCCGGCACCGGGCAGTACGTCCTACAGGTGACCTTCCACCCGGCCGCGCTCCCGGTGCGCTGCCACCGCTTCGCGAGCAGCACGCCGGGAGCCGAGCCGTACGAGCGCGAGGAGCTCACGCTGGACGGCCAGCACGGCGTGCTCCTGGTCGCCGCCGGGCTGGCGCCGTGCCTGCTGGGGATCAGGTGGGACTGGGCGTGAAGCCGAGGACCACGCAGTCCTCCACCGGCCGGTAGCCGAGCTTCTGGTAGATCGAGTTGCTGGTGGGGTTGGCCAGGTCGGTGTAGAGCAGCACCTGCGCCGCCCCACGCTCACCCGCCAGCGCCGAGACGGCGGCCGTCGCCGCGCTGGCGTAGCCGTGTCCGCGCAGCTCGGGCGGGGTGTAGACCGGGCCGATCCGGGTCATCCCCGCGAGCACCGGGGAGAGCCCCGCCAGCGCGACCGGGCGGCCCGCGACCTCCCAGAGGTGGAGTTCACCGTTGGCGGTGCGGCGGGCGACCAGGTCCTCCAGCTGGTGGAACGTCATGTTGACCTCGACGAAGAAGGCCTCGAACCAGCCGAGCAGCAATGCGTGGTCCGCCGGGACGGCCTGCCGGAACCGGCCGGCGACCGTGGGCACCGTCAACTCGCCCAGCCGGTACAGCCGCTCCTCCACCTGCACGGTGACCGTGCCGCCCGAGCGCTCGGCCCAGGCCGCGGCGAACGCCCGTGCCTCGCGCACGCCGCCCGAGACACCCGTCAGCTCGGGCCCGTCGAACAGCGCGGCCGCAAGCTCGGTGGCCGCCTCGGGCGGCATCTCACCGAGCCGGAGCGGCTGCGGCGGGGTCTGCAGCCAGGCCCCCGCCACCGGCGACTCGGCACTCGGGCGCCACCAGCCGAAGCGCGGGGGCTTGTTCGGGTCGCCGCCGACCGCACTGCCGGCCGCCAGCCGGTTCACCAGCGTGAGCAGGACGGTGTTCCGCGCCGGGTGCGCCTGAAGGAAGTCCCCGGCAGCTGCGCGGAACTCGGCGAGCGAATCGGTGAAGGTCCAGGTCATCTCCCGATGCTGGCCCATGCCCCCGCCGAACGCACCCGAATTACCGGACCCGCGTGCCGAGTTCCTCCCCCAGCACCACCGGGTCCGCCGTCGGCGCCTGGCAGGCGAAGTGGCGGCACACGTACGCCGCCGGCCTGCCGTCGAGCAGCGGCCGGTCCGCCAGCAACGGCACCTCGTCCCCCGCACCCGCCTCGCCGACGGCCACCACCGCGCCGGGCGCGGTGGCCAGCAGCGCGGTGCGGCGCAGCGCGACGGTCCGCGGATCGCCGGCCGGGCCGACCACCGCCACCTCGCGCGGTCCGTCCAGCAGCGCCTCGGCCGCCGCCAGCCCCCACCCGATGAACCGCGGCGCCTGCCCCGCCAGGGCCCCGACCACGCCCAACGCCCGCTCGGCGGCGGTGCGGTGGCGCTCGGAGCCGGTGTACGCGGCGTAGCTCAGCAGCGCCTGCGCGGCGGCGGTCCAACCGGACGGGGTGGCATTGTCGGTCGGGTCCTGCGGGCGCCGGATCAGCTCCTCCGCGTCATCCGCCGTGTCGTACAGGCTTCCTGACGCATCGTCGGTGAAGTGCTCGAGCACCGTGTCGAGCAGCCCGCCCGCGAGCCCCAGCCACTCGGCCTCCCCGGTCACCGCGTAGAGCGCCAGGAACCCCTCGGCCACGTCCGCGTAGTCCTCCAGGACCCCCGCGTTGGCCCCAGGGTGCCCGTCCCGCGAGGTGCGCAACAGCCGCCCCGGTGCGGTCAGATGGACGCTCAGCAGCAGGTCGGCGGCCCGCTCGGCGGCCGCCACCAGGTCCGGGCGGTCCAGCAGCGCACCGGTCTCGGCGAGCGCGGCGATCGCCAGCCCGTTCCAGGCGGCCACCACCTTGTCGTCCCGCGCCGGCGCCGGGCGCTCGGCCCGCGCCGCCAACAGCCGCTCGCGCACCCGGCGGTGCGCGCCCGCGTCCTCGGGATCCCGCAGCAACTGCAGCACCGAGGCACCCTCTTCGAAGGTGCCCGCCTCGGTCACGCCGAACAGCTCGCCCGCCAGCGCCCCGTCCGCCTCCCCCAGCGCCTCGGCCAGCTCGGCGGGCGTCCAGACGTAGTACGCCCCCTCGCGGTGCGCACCCTGGGCGTCCACGCTGTCGGCATCCAGCGCCGAGGCGAACCCGCCCTGCGCCGTGCCCAGTTCACGCACCAGGAAGTCCGCCGTCTCCAGCGCCACCCGCCGGGCCCGCTCCTGGCCGGTGGCCCGCCACAGGTGCAGGTAGACCCGGATCAGCAGCGCGTTGTCATACAGCATCTTCTCGAAGTGTGGCACCACCCAGCCCGCATCCACCGAGTACCGCGCGAACCCGCCGGCCAACTGGTCGTAGATCCCGCCGCGCGCCATCGCCTCGGCCGTCCGCTCCACCAACTCCAGCGCCACCTCGGACCCGGTCCGCGCGTGGTGCCGCAACAGGAACTCCAACACCATCGACGGCGGGAACTTCGGCGCCCCACCGAACCCGCCCCGCACCGGATCGAAGCTGCGGCTCAACCCCGTCAACGCCTGGTGCAACTCCGCCTTCCCCGGCGGATTGCCACCCCCCGCCCCGTACACCCCAGCCCGCTGCGCCAACTCCACCCGGATCCGCCCCGCGACCTCGGCCACCTCGTCCGGCCGCTCCCGCCAGGCCGCGTCCACGCCCTCCAACACCTGCCGGAAGGACGGCATCCCATGCCGCGGCTCGGGCGGGAAGTACGTCCCGAAGTAGAACGGCTCCTTGCCCGGAGTGAGGAACACCGTCATCGGCCACCCACCCTGCCCGGTCGCCGCCTGCACCGCCTCCATATAGACGGCATCGACGTCCGGCCGCTCCTCGCGGTCCACCTTCACCGCGACGAAGTGCTCGTTCAGGTAGGCCGCAACCGCCTCGTCCTCGAACGACTCGTGCGCCATCACGTGACACCAGTGGCACGCCGCATACCCGACGGAGAGCAGTACCGGCACCCCACGCCGCTCCGCCTCCGCGAACGCCTCGGGGGACCACTCCCACCAGTCGACGGGGTTGTCGGCGTGCTGCTGGAGGTACGGGGAGGTGGCATCGGCCAGGCGGTTCACCATGGCCGGAGTATCTCAGCCGACTGGCCCGCTGCGCGGACTGCCCCGCCAACACGCCGCGGAACTGACCTCACTATTCGAACGAAAGTCCACAGGTCGGTGATCTACCTCGCCGCGCGGAGCGTCCGGGCCGAATAAACCGCTGTTCTCCGCCGCAGGGTGCCCGCACCTCGTCGATCATGGCCAGTAATGGACCCGTACCGGCGGGTAGATAAAGTGGCGCGGTTAAGTGAATGGAAATCGGGCAACTACTGCCAGTTCATCGACAAGATCGGGAAGGACATAGTCTCGGATATTACGACCTGCGTGATTCGCGGAATGCTGACCACCTATACGCAGTCAACGGCTGCAATGTACGGGATACCGCTCGTCGACGATGTCTACTGCGGGCTGGCATGGGACTCGAAGCGACGGAACTGGGATGCCTCCGCGACGCGATTGCCCATAGCGGACGGAAAACCTCTCCTACTCGTCCCGAAGGTGATCGTACGACACGACCTCCTCCTCACGAAGCAGGAGCTCTTGGGGTTCTCACCCCGATACGCGGGTCCCGTCGAGATAGAGGCCTCCCGCAACGCGGACCAGCTCATCGGCCTTCTTCTCGACTTCAGCGACGAAGGCTGGCGGTGCTTCGCTGATCACGTATTCCTCACTGGGGAGGTACTCCCAGGACCACGTCATGCGCCCAGCACCCGGTAGGCGGCCCGGATGATCTCGGCAGCGGTGAGGGCATAACGCCGAGAGTCATCAGGCTCCTCCGTCACCTGCACGAGGTACTCGGCTCGGCGGAGCTTGGCGGCTGTTTCCGGATGCCGTTCGATCTCGACCACGACAGCCCACCGCAGGAGGAACCCTCGGAGAGGATCGAGGGTGTCGGAGTCGATGGCCTTGGTGATCGCTTCGGCCTGCTCGGTCTGCATCTCCAGCAGGCGGTCCGGGGCTACAACGGCAAGGGCAGCCTTGAGAGCGGTGATGGTCCGCTCCGGGCGCGGGATCAGCTCTTCGGCGTGGTGCTCCGGCTGTGCGGTCACGTCTGCTCCGTGCGTGTAGGCCGCTACCACGCTACAACGCGGCAGGCCCGCTGATCCTCCGATTCGGGTGACACATCGCCCCTTGCCTGCCCCTCCCAGTGACACGCCGCATACCCGACCGAGAGCAGCACCGGCACACCCCGCCGCGCCGCCTCCGCGAACGACTCGGGGCTCCACGGCCACCAGTCCACGGGGTTGTCGGCGTGCTGCAAGAGGTACGGAGAGGTGGCGCCGGCAAGTCGGTGCCGGACACCGCAGTGCCCGGGCGCCCGGGCCCGCCGGGCCCCGATCCGCTCCGTTCCGCGGGAGGGCGGCTGGAGTGGGGGCTGGTCGAGGGGCCGGACGGACCCGGGCGGTGCGGTTCAGCCGGTGGCTGCCGTCGTCACGCTCACGAGGTCTGGCCCGACGGGTGGCCGTGGCCGTGGCCGTGGCCGTGGCCGTCGTCGTGGCCGTGGTCGCAGTCGATGCGCAGGGTCAGGGAGTTGTCGGCCTCCTGGTTCTGCGCGAAGTCGATCGAGCGGTACAGCAGCTCGTGCCGGCCGTCCGTGGTCAGCGTGATCGGGCCGGTGTAGGCCGTCCAGCCGGCGCCGTCGAGGTTGTACTCGGTGCGGTCCACGCCCGAGATGTCGTCCGTGGCAGTGAGGGTGACGGTCACGTCCGTCGTGAAGACGTGGTCCTTCCGGCCGGCGGGGTCGGTGGCGGCGGTGGTGACCGGCGGCGTGGTGTCCAGCGGCAGGACGCCTTCCTCCTGCTCCATGGTCGGCTCGTCGTTCGGGGTGGGTGCGTCGGGGAGGTTGGGGGCGCCGACTCGGCCGATGGTGCCGGCGCGCAGCAGGAGGGCGGCCCAGTCGTCGTGGCCGGTGAGCCGGGTCTTCTGCCCGTCACCGTTGACGTCGGCGGTGACAAAGCCCTGCTGCTGGGTGCCGTTGCAGTTCCAGTCGACCCAGCCCTTGCTCCGCGGGGTGGTGATGAACGGGCCCTTCGGGTCGTTCTGGCAGTAGTGGACGACGTCGTAGTTCTTGCTGCTGAACGGGTAGGTGCCCTCGTTCAGGAACACCTCGTTCAGGCCGCGGGCCTCGCGGGAGTAGTCGGCGATGCCGGTGGTCGTGCCGGCGGTCAGGCCCCGGATCGAGTACGAGTAGTTCATGACGCTGAAGTACTGCGGCTTGTTGTTCGGGAGGTCCGCGTCACCGCCGTGCCGCAGGCTCAGGTTGTGGCCCAGTTCGTGCATGAAGTCGACGGCCTGTGCGGGGATCAGGGGGATGTCGGCCGAGAGGGCGCCCAGGCTGAGGATGAAGTCGCTGCCCGGGAGCGCGGCGATGCCGAGGGTGGTCGAGTCGGGCCACAGGTGGTCGGCCGAGATCGCGTAGTGGAAGATCGGGGCGCGGCCGGCGCTGACGAAGCCGCCCTTCTCCGTCTTGAGGGTGTTGAAGGCGTCCCACTGGTAGTCGCCGTTGTCGTCCAGGGTGCCGAGGTTGGCCTGCTCGGGCAGTTGCCGCGCCTTGCTGAGGGTGCCCCAGGTCGCGTTGGTGTCGAAGTTGAGGATGCTGTCCGAGCCGGCGTCGATGTGCAGGTTGATGCCAGTGGTCGGCGAGTGCTTGCTGTACGGGGAGTTCTTGAACGCCTCGACCACTTGGCGGATGGCCTGCGGGTCGAGCGCGTGGTTGTGGGTCGCGTCGGCCATCCAGTCGAGCTGGACGAAGATGTCCGGCTTGTTCACGGTGGCGCCCATCGCGGGCAGGTCGATGAACTGCGGCCCGCTGCCGTCGCCCGGATCGATGGTCACGCCGTTGCGCTTCCAGTCGTCGGGGATCCCGTCGCAGGTGGTGGAGTTGCAGTCGAAGGTGAACTGGACGGTCGGGTTCGAGCCCTCGCCACCGGTGCGACCGATCACGTAGCCGCCCGGTGCCGTCTGGGTGTAGGTGTTCGGGCCGGTGGTCGGGCTGTTCCAGCTCACCTGCACCGTGCCGGTTTCCTCACCGGCGACCCGGAAGGACGCGTTGCCCGCGCTGCCGTCCGAACCGAGGCAGGGCCCGGACGACCAGCTGGCGGAGGCGCCCGCCGCGATCGCGCTCGGCTGACTGCCGATCAGGCAGCCCCTGGTCGTGGTGAAGCTCGCGAGTGTCAGGGCGCGGTCGCTGCTGTTGGTGAAGTTCACCGTCACGCTGCCGCCCTCGCGCCGCGCGGCGGCGGCCGGCGAGATGACGGCGGCGAAGGTGAGCATGGCCAGGGCCATCACCAGTACGGCGGAGAGCCCGGTCCGCTGCGAGTGGCCGGGCCTGCCCGGTCTGCCCGGTTCTCCGACTACGGAGGGTGCACATTCTGTATCCATACCGTCACGCTAGGGCGCGCGCTGACGGTGGACCGTCATGACCTGACGGGTCGTCATCCTCTTGTCACCCTCTCGGACGCGGTCCGCTCGCCGCGGCTTCCAGCGGGCTCAGGGCGGCGGCCCGTCGGGCCGGGACGGCCGCGGCGACGGCGCCGATCGCGAGCAGGCCGTACATCAGGGTGAGCAGGTTGCTCAAGCACCCGCAATCACACAATCGGGACACCTGTTCGACCGACAACCCCTAAGATCGGTGCGACAACAGCTACTTGGCGCCACCCTGTCCGGAACTACGCGTGCAATCGAGGAGGAGATCGCATGATCCTCACAGCTACGGATGCCAGTCGTCACCGTTCCGGACACGTACGCTGAACGCCGTCGGCCCCATCACCGCTCCCCGCGCGATCGGGGGGAGTCTGTTGCTCGGGCATGTGGCTCCCTTGCTCCGCCGTCCGTTGGACTTCATGGATTCCCTCCGCCGACAGGGCCCGGTCGTGCGCGTCCTCCTCGGTCGCGTGGTCGTCTACGTCGTCACCGACGCCGAGTTGACCCACGAGATGCTGACATCGCAGTCGCGCTGTTTCGGCAAGGGCGGTCGGCTCATCGAGGCGCTCAGCCGCTTCGCGGGAAACGGCCTGGCCACAGTGCCCGACGGCGAGGCGCACCGGACACAGCGCAAGCTCATGCAGCCGATGTTCAACCGACCCTTCATCGCCGCGCGCGGTGACGTGATGTTCGATGTCGCACGGGCTGCCGTCGCTTCGTGGGCCGAGGGCGTGCCACGCGAGTTGGACGAGGACATGCAGGAGTTGACGCTTTCGGTGTTCCTGGCCGCGCTGCTGGGAAGTGAGCCGCCGGCCGAAGTGCGGCGCCGCTTCCAGCGTGTGCTCCCGGACGTGATGGCGGGCACCATCCGACAGACCGTTCTCCCCGCGTACCTGGGGAGAATCCCCACCCCGACTCAGCGGCGTCAGCAACGCGGCCTCGTCGAACTGCGCGCATCCATCAGCGATCTCGTCGATGCGCACGAGCGCCGCCGTCCCGCCGGGGACCACGGACCGGCCGGACTCCTCGACGTACTGCTCGGCGCCGGAATGAGTCGAACGCAGCTGGAGGACGAGGTGATCACGTTTGTGACCACCAACGGTCAGGCCTCGACCACGACGGTCCTGTGGGCCCTGCATGAGATCGGCCGGTCACCTGACGTCCACGAGCGCCTGCGGGCCGAAGTCGAGCAGGCCGCCCCGGGACGGCCCCTACGTGGGTCCGACCTGCCGTCGCTGGTCTACACACGGCAGGTGGTCCAGGAGACCATGCGCCTGTACGGGCCGGCCTGGCTCCTCACCCGAACGGTCAACGAGGCGACGGTTCTCGGCGGTTTCTCCATTCCGAAGGGCGCGACAGCGGTGTTCAGCCCGTACATCCTTCACCGCGATCCGAACGTCTATCCCCATCCCGGACGGTTCGACCCGGACCGCTGGTCACCGGAACGGGTCGGGTCGATTCCCCGGACCGCGTACCAGCCGTTCGGCAGCGGCACCAGGCAGTGCATCGGCGAGAACTTCGCTTGGAGCGAGATGATCATCATCCTGGCCGAGGTGGCCAAACACTGGACGCTGACCGCCGATCCCGGTGTGGTTCCGCGTATGGTGCCCAGGGTCACGATTCATCCAGACCGGGTCGTCATGACACCGCACGCCCCTTCCGCCGCGGTCGGCGACCAGTGACCACACAGCAGCGCTCTCGCGTCATCGTCCCTCCGCTGTATTGCCCGTTGCCTTCTGCCGTCCACCCGGATGCGGCGGAGATCGGTGAGAACAGCCTCGAATGGCTGGAGAGATTGGGCTTCTTCGCGCAGGCGGGCCTGCGCGAGTCGCTGGTTCGCACGAGCGCGGCAGAGTGGGCCTGCCGAATAGCGCCGCGCGGCAGCCGGCACAATCTGCAGATCGTCTCGGACTGGACGCACCTGGGATTCGCCATCGACGACTGCCGCTTCGACGCGGGTGACATGGCCCAGCAGCCGCAGGTGCTGATTCCGCTGACCATGCGGTTGATGGCACACCTGGACCACCCCGAAGCACCGGTACCCGACGATCCGTTCGCCAGAGGCCTGCGCGATCTGTCCGTCCGGGCCCGTGAGTGTGCGCCTGCGGCAGTGGTGCGCCGCTGGGTCGAGGGGAACATGGAGTGGTTCTTCGCGGTCGCCTGCCTGACGGCGTACCGGACCTCCGGTGCGATGCCGTCGCTCGCCGACTACGTCAACCTCGGCCCCAGAGACCGGGCGATGAAGCTCACCGGTGCCCTCATCGAGCTCGCCGAGGGTACCTGTCTGCCCGATGCCGAGCGTGAGTCGGCGCCGGTTCGGGCAGTGACGCAGGCGGCGAACATGCTGGTGACGATCGGTAACGATCTGTTCTCCCTGAACCGGGAGAGCGATCAGGAGGTACTGGAGTCCAACATCGTCGGTGTCATGCAGCACGAGCGCGCCTGCACTCGAGAAGAGGCGCTGCACCAGGTGGTAGCCCTGCACGACCGCATCATGTGCCGTTACCTGGTTCTGTGCGAAAGAATTCGGCCGACAGCGAGTGATCGGGTACACAGGCATCTGAACCAGCTGGACCATCTGATCCGGGGCAATCTGGAGTGGAGCGGACGCGTTTCTCGCTACCACGACGGTGACGGCCGGCCCCCGTCATCGCTGTGGGCCATGATGCCGACGGACGACCGGCCGACCGCACCTGCGGTTCCGGGCATCGCCTGGTGGTGGGACGACAGGGAACTGGCCCAGCGGTGAGGCCGTGAAGTCGCCAGTACTCCAGCAGGACTTCGACGTTCTGCCTGCTCGCGCACCAGCGCTTTCGCCGTTGCCGGCAACGGCGAAGGCCCGCGCGCGGCGCTACGCCTGTTCCGGCGTCAGCCGGGTCGTGAAGCTGAACCGGTCGCCACGGTAGAGGGAGCGGACGCACTCGATGGGGTGGCCCTCCCGGTCGCGGGAGACCCGGTTGATCAGCAGCATGGGCAGGGCCGGGCTGGTGCCGATCAGTTGGACCTCGCGGGGGGAGGCGAGGACGGTCTCGATGCGTTCGTCGGCTTCGGCGAACTGCACACCGGCCGCGCGCAGGAAGGCGTAGAGCGAGGTGGCCGGGTCGAAGTCGGTGGCGAGGGTGGGGAATCGCTGGACCGGGAGGTAGGTGCTCTCCACGCCGATCCGCTCGTCGTCGGCGAGCAGCAGGCGTTCGAGGTGCACCACGGGGGCGGCGACCGGGATCCGCAGGAGTGCGGCGAGGTCGGCTCCGGCGGGGAGCTGTTCGAGGGTGAGCAGCTGGCGCCCGGGGCGTCGGCCCTGCCGGCGGACGCCTTCGGCATAGCTGGCGAGGATGAGCGGCTGCACGAACTTGGGGCCCGCGACGACGGTCGAGCGGCCGCGGCGCTGGAGCCTGCCCTCCAGGCGCAGTTCCCTGATGGCTTGACGCACGGTCATCCGCGAGACGCCGAAGCGCTCGGCCAGCTCCCGTTCGGTGGGCACCGCGGCGCCCTGGCTCAGGGTGTCCAGGACGGTTGAGATCTTGTGCTTCACCTGGAAGTACTTGGGAGCCTCGCCGCGCTCGGGCAGGCCCTCGCGGGCAGGCCGCAGCGCGGCGGACGGTGGGGCGCTGGCCTCGGCCCGGCGTGTGGTCACCTCGTCAACGGTAGCCGAGCCGGGGTGTGGCGCGGCGCGCCGTTCGCCGAGCCGTCGTCTGCCGGGCAGCTTCCGGTCGTGCGCCGTCCGCCCGGCGCCGGGATCCTCATCGCGATTGGGCTAGCCCAATTGTACGTACGGACGCCCTGTGGTTCGGATCCCGTATCCCTCGGAGGAACTCGATGTACGGCAAGCTCAGAACAGCCAGTCCAGTCAAACCATGGACGAGCCGGGCGGTGACGGCCGTGCTGCTGGGCGCGGCGCTCGCCGCCCCGGCCGTCGGCCCGGTCGTCACCCCGGCCGCCGCCGCGACCACCAGCGCGAACCTGCTGCTCAACTCCGGTGCGGAGACCTCGCGGTGCAGCCCCGGCGGCTGGGAGGAGACCACCGTGCCGGGCTGGCAGCTCACCTCCGGCGACCCGGTGATCAACTGCTACAACGCGACGAACGGCGCCAACACGAGCACCCCCGGCTCGCCGACCAAGGGCACCGCCTACTTCCAGGGCGGCTCGCGCGGCTCCTCGGAGATGACGCAGAGCACCGACGTCTCCTCGGCGGCCGCCGCGATCGACGCCGGCGGCGTGCACTCCACCGTCTCCGGCTGGCTCGGCGGTGTCGGCAGCTACAACGACGCCGCCGCGGTGAAGATCAGCTACCTCGACGCGTCCGGCGCCGCGCTGGGCACCTCGTCGATCGGCCCGGTGCTGGCCGCCGATCGCTCGAACACCACCGAGTTCCTGCAGCGCAGCGCCACCGCCGCGGTTCCCGTCGGCACCCGCTCGATCCTGACCGCGGTCGACTTCACCATGACCGGGACGCAGAACGACGGCATGGCCGACGACCTCTCGCTGACCCTGGACACCGCCGCCACCGCCCCGGCCCTGACCGTCCCCGCCTCCACGGTGCCCGGGTACGACCACGTCTTCGTCGTCATGATGGAGAACAACAACTACTCGGCGAGCTCGAACACCGTCGACGGCGGCGCCGGGATCATCGGCAACTCCGCCGCCCCGTACGTCAACAACACCCTGCTCCCGATGGGTTCGCTGCTGACGAACTACCACGCCAACACGCACAGTTCCGACCCGAACTACGAGGCGATCGCGTTCGGCAACTCGTTCGGCCGCAGCAGCAAGAGCACTCCGGGAGCCGACTGCATCACCAACCCGGCCTGCGCCGCGACGAACCCCGGGCTGAACGACAACCTCGATGCGGCCGGCAGGAGTTGGAAGCAGTACGTGCAGAGCCAGACCAGCAACTGCCAGACCACCAGCAGCGGCAACTACGAGAACGACGACGTCCCGTTCTACTACGACCCCAAGATGCAGAGCGACAACGCCTACTGCCAGGCGCACTGGCAGCCGCTGCCCCAACTGCTCAACAACGACCTGGCGTCCACCACGACGACCCCCGCGTTCGTCTGGGCCGACGCGGACTCCTGCAATGACATGGAAGGCTGCGGCATCGCGTCCGGCGACACCTGGCTGAGCCAGACCCTTCCCACGCTCTTCAACTCCCCCGCGTGGACGCAGCAAAAGTCGCTGCTCGTCCTCACCTGGGACGAGGACGGCGCCAACTCCCCCGGCGGCTTCGGGCCCGGCCAGACCAACCAGGTCGCCACCGTCCTGATCGGGTCGCAGGGCACCGTCAAGGCCGGGTACCAGGACCCGAACCGGTACGACCACTACAGCACCGCCCGGGTCATCGAGGGCGCGCTCGGGCTGACCACGACGATGACCGACAACGACAAGTGGGCCACCCCGTACAACGAGGTGTTCACCAACGCCGGTGGCACCGGCGGGAACAGCGTCACCGTCGCCGCCCCCGGCCCGCAGACCTCCACCCTCGGCACCGCGATCAGCCCGCTGCAGATCCAGGCCTCGGACACGGACGGCAGCCAGACCCTGACGTACGCCGCCACCGGACTGCCGGCCGGCCTCGCGATCGACCCGAACACCGGCCAGATCACCGGCACCCCGACCGCCGCGGGCAACTCCACCGTGACGCTCACCGCCACCGACACCACCGGCGCGACCGGCAGCGCCTCCGTCAGCTGGACCGTCGACTCCGGGGGCACGGGCACCGCGTACTCGGTCCCGATCGTCAACCCGGGTGCCGAGAGCGGGAGTTGCCAGGCCTCCATCGGCACCGGAACCCCGGCCCAGGGCTGGACGCTGACCAACTCGCCGCAGCAGGTTTGCTATAGCGCCTCCGGCGGCTTCCCGACCGCCGCCCAGGGACCGACCGCCCCGGCGTCCCCGGGCAACGCGTTCTTCGACGGCGGGAGCACCGCCACCGCCTCGATGACCCAGACCGACAGCGTCGCGGCCCAGTCCGGCCAGATCGCCGCCGGAAACCTCCCCTACACCCTGTCCGCCTGGATCGGCGGCTACGCCGGCCAGGGAGACGACGCCGGACTCGTCGCCACGTTCCTCAGCTCATCCGGCGCGTCACTCGGCACCGCCACCCTCGCCCCGGTCACCGCGGCCCAGCGCGGCAACCAGACCGAACTGCTCGCCGAATCGGCCACCGGCACCGTGCCCACCGGCACCGCCTCGGTCAAGTTCACCGTGAACTTCACCCGCCAGGCGGGCAGCGGCGACGACGGCTACATCGACGACATCGCCATGACCCTCGGCAGCTGACCCTCGACCCACCCGGCGCCGCCGGCGGGGCTGATCCGCTCGACAGCCCCGCCGGCGGCGCCCCATGGCCGACGGCAGCACACCGCCGGATTCCGAAGGCCCGGGCCAGTACGCTGAGCCGAGCAGCACCAAGCCCTCGAGCACGCTCAGAGGAGGCTCGCCATGACCACCGAGATGGTCGCTCCCGCGTGGATGCACTCCCAGATCACCGCGGAGCAGTACGACTCCTGGTCCGAGGAGCAGTGCGCGGGCATCGAGATCGTGGACGGGATGGTCGTGGTGAGCCCGAGCGGCTCCAAGCGGCACAACCGGCTGGCCCGGCTGGCCCGGCTGCTGGCGAACGCCCTGGACGCCGCCTCGGGCCCCGACTGGAACGCCGACACGGACTTCGACGTCCGACTGCGCGACGTGCCGCTCACCAACCGCCGCCCTGACGTGGTGGTCTACCGGGCCGACACCATCGACAGCACGCCCACCCGGCCGGAACACGTGCTGCTGGTCGTCGAGGTGGTGTCGCCCGGGTCGGAGACCACCGACCGGATCGTGAAGGTCGAGCAGTACGCCAGGGCCGGGATCCCGTTCTACTGGCGGATCGAGCAGGCCGCGAACGGCATTCCGCTCGTGTACACCTGCGTCCTCGACCCCGCGAGCGCGAGCTACCGCGACGGCGAGGTGTTCACCGGCGTCGTGCGGGCCGCCGCACCCTTCCAGGTCGACGTCGACCTCCGGAGCAGCTGAACCGCGACAACTCCCTGCGGAGCCAGGGCACCTCAGTCCCCCGGAGCAGAGACCGCTCGGACGTCGGAGGACTTCAGGAACGCCAGGCGGTGGTTGTAGCGGATCGGGTAGTACGTCTCCTGGCCCACCACCAGGGTCCGGTCGTCGGGGGCGTCGCCGTCGATGTTCTTGTCGTAGAAGTAGTCGGCCGGCCGGGGCGTGGCGTCGGCGGCCAGGTACAGCTGGCCGGCCGGGATGGTCGCCTTCAGCGGCTCCACGGGGAGGACCGGGATGGCGGGGTAGCCGGCGTAGGCGGCGGCTTCGGGATAGGCACGGCCGTAGACCGGGATGGTGGCGAGGCCCGGGCGCGGGGTCAGCAGGGTCACCGCGACCGGCTCGGCGCGCCGGTCGGTCCTGGCGGCCTGGCCGTTCGGGTCCAGGAACCAGCACTCCTGGCCGTCGTACCAGATCGCCGTCCAGTCGCCCTGCCGGTCGGCGACGACGTAGCGGGTGCCGGTCACCGCCTTGTCGCTCCAGTCGTCGGCCCTGGTGGTGCCGTTGTTGATCAGCGGTGCGCCGGCCTGCGGCCGGGTCCGCAGATAGACGAAGTTCTCCGGGCGGGCCGCCACTTCGGCGACGGGGGGCTGGTTGGTGGCGTCGAAGGCGGGGGCGATCGTCACTGTGTCGCCGACCCGTGGCGGGACGTCGGTGCCGGGCCGGATCGGGGCGCCGAGCAACTCCAGGTAGTGGGCCCAGTCCCAGAAGGTCCCCGGGTCCCAGTGCATCCCGGCGACGGAGTCCTGGGTCGGCCCGGGCACGTCGTCGTGGCCGATGATGTGCTGCCGGTCCAGCGGCACGCCGAACCGGGCGGCGAGGTAGCGCACCAGCTCGGCGGAGGACTGGTACAGCTGCTCGGAGTACCAGGTCGGCCGGTCGGTGGGCAGGGCGAAGCCCTCGTGCTCGATCCCGATGCTGTGCATGTTGATGGTCTTGTTGCCGGCCTGCCAGGCGATGTCCTTGGTGCGCACCAGCTGGGTGACATGGCCGTCGGAGCCGCGGACCAGGTAGTGCGCGGTGGCCTGCTCGCGCGGGTTCTGGAAGGAGGCGATCGCCCCGTCGTAGTCGCTCTCGGTGTCGTGGATGACGATGTAGCGGATCGCCTGACCGTCCTCGGGGCGGTTGGCCGGGTTGTAGTTCCCGTACGAGGTCGGGTCCTTCGGGTCGGTCAGCGCGTACGCGGCGGGGGTGACGTCGCAGCCGAGGTCGGCCGGGCACTCGGCCGGCTCCTCGCTCCCGTCCGGCTGGTCGGCCGGTGGGGGCATGGCCCCCGGCTCGGGCCGCAGCAGGTCGGGGTCGGGCGGCAGGACGACCCGCTGGCCCTCGGAGGTGGTCCGGGCCGCTCCCGTCCGCACGGTCCGCAGCACCCGGTCCGCGAACGCCCGGCCCGCGCCCGCCCCGGCCACCGCCACGCCGTCGCCGCCGAACCTGGCCACCGCCGCGTACCACCGGGCCGGATCCGTGACGGCGGCCCCGCCGGCCTCCCGCTGGTAGCGCGCGAGCAGCGCGGCACCGCCGCGGATGTTCTGCTCGGTGTCGGCGCGCAGCCGGGCCGCCGGACGGTGGATCAGCGCCGCGGCCGCGTCGAGCGTGTGCAGCGCCGGGGAGTCCACGATCCGCCTGGCCGCAGGGGCGGAGCGGGCCACCGCGCCGTCGCCGCGAGCGTCCGGCTCGGCTGCCGGGCTCGGTCGACCGGCCCGAGCGGGCCGAGCGGCGTTCGCGGCGGTGACGTCGACGCCGGTCAGGCCGAGAACGCCGTAGTTCCCCGTGGTGCTCGGCTGCCCGCCGTGGGACTCCCAGCGGCTCTCCTGGTAGGCCAGCGCCAGCAGCAGACCTCGCGGCACCCCGAACTCCCGTGCGGCTGCGTCGAACCGCCGTTGCAGCGACTGGGCAGCTCGGGCGCCGGGCGTGGTCGACGGGGCCGACCAGGCCGGCCCGGTTCCACCGACCAGCGCCAGCACGGCAAGTGCGGCCGGCAGGCGGCGGGAGGCCATTGAGAGATTGGACATGCCATGGTTCTACCGTGCGCGACGGCCCGTGACACGGAGTGACACGGGCCGTTCGATCAGGGCGCCGAGGCCTGGACGCCGATCAGGGTGCGCGGAGTCCGGCACGCCGATCAGGGCGCGGAGTCCGGCACGCCGGGGCTCTTGTCGTAGGCCTTGGTCGGGTTCATCCCGACGCCGTTGATCGCCACCGTGTCCTGGGTGCTGACCTGGCCGCACTTGGTGGAGTCATCCGCGGTCTGCCCGTTGGCATTGCTCAGCGCCGCCTGCGTGTTGACCGGCGGCGGCGCCTGCGCGGCGGTGCCGGCGCCCGAGGCGGGGGCCGAACCGAAGGTGGTGCCGCTGGTCCAGTCCTTGCCGATCACCAGGGTGATCCCGGGGCCCGTGCCCGGCTTGACCGCCGTGGCGGGCAGCCCGACCGAGGCCGCCACCTCCTGGGCGTCGGCCTCCCGGCCCGCGGTGTAGGTGACCTCGCTGGTGTCGGCGTTGCCGACCAGGGTGGTGCCGGCGGTGAGCGAGCTGTAGCCGGCCGTCTTCAGGGCGTCGGCCAGGTCGCTGGCCCGCCCGGTCACCCCGCTGCCGTTCTTCACGTGCACCGCGATCTCGCTCTTCGGCGCGCCGGCGCCCGCGGCCGGGGCGGCCGGGCTGGCGGGAGCGGCCGGAGCGGAGGAGGACGGTGCGTTGGGGTCGACCGTCGAGGTGGCCTGCGCGGCGGCCGAGGACTTGGAGCCGTCACCGGCGGTCAGCGACTGGTCGTTGATGATCGCGCTGAAGAGGTTCTTCGCCGCCGGGTCGACCACCACCCGACCGTCCTCGCCCTTGACGGTGTCGGGGTCGTTCTGCATCGTCGTCATGGTGATGCGGTTCGCCGGCACCTTGTTCAGGTCGTCGGCCAGGCCCACCAGGTTGGTGATGCCGCTCAGACCGTCGTCGACGGTCAGCGCCTTGGTGGCGGCGTTGGCCAGCGAGAGCACCGCGGCGGGGTTGGTCAGCGTCCCCGCGCTCTTCAGCTGGCGGACCATCGAGCTGAGGAACATGTGCTGGGCCACCGTGCGGCCCAGGTCGCTGCCGTCGCCGAAGCCGTGCCGGGTCCGGACGAACTGCAGGGCCGCCATCCCCTGCAGGGTGTGGTTGCCCTTCTTCAACTTCAGGTGTGAGTACGGGTCGTAGACGTTGTTGTCGACGCAGACCGGCACGCCGCCGATCGCGTCCGACATCTGCACCACGCCGGAGAAGTCGACCATCATGAAGTGGTCGATGGGTATACCGGTCAGCTGGTGGACTGCCGCCACCGTGCAACCCGGGCCGTAGGACAGGCTGCTGTTGATGATGTCGCGGTGCGGCTTCATCGAGGTGTGGTTCTGGGTGTCCGTGCAGCCGGGCAGCTGCGCCATGGTGTCGCGCGGGATGCTCATCACGGTCGCGTTGCTGCGGTCCGCCGAGACGTGCAGCACCATCTCCACGTCGGCGTTGGCACCGGCCCCGCCGTTCGCGCAGTCGCCGCCGATCGCGCAGTCGGCGGCGGTGGCGCGGGTGTCGGAGCCGATCACCATGATGTTGATCGGCGTGCGGCCGAAGGCGTCGGGCTTCTCGTGGCCCGCGTCACCCGAGGTGCCGGCGAAGAGCGCCGAGTGCTTGATGTTGCCGTTCAGCGTCTCGTATATGTAGCCGAAGGTCCCGGCGGTCACCAGCACCAGACCGGCCGTGGTGTAGGCCAGGATCCGCAGGCCTCTGCGCTTGGGCTTCTTCTTGCTCTTGCGCGCCGCCGCCCGGCCGCCGGCCGCCGGAGCCGGGGGCTGGGCACCGCGGGCACGACGACGGGGCCCGGGACCGGGGGTGTCCACCTGCATCTCGCTCACGTCCGCCGCCTTCGTTCGTGCCTGGTCGTGACTATCGGGACGTCGGCGTGTCGCGCCTCGGTTCCCCGGCGCGCAGCATAGCTGTCCACCCTTTGAAGCCGAACTGAGGAGGAACACGCTATGCGACCACTCCTGCCGGCCGACCGGCAGGGGCGGTGGCGCCCGTGGCAGCCGGGCGGCGCCGTGTCACAACCCGGGCCGCCGCCTTGTCCCTTCACCGCAAGCAGTGATCACAGGGAACGGAAGCGGTGGACCGATGCGAGTAGCGGTAGCGGGCGGTACGGGTCTGACGGGGCGACACCTGGTCACCGCGCTGGCGGCGGCCGGGCACGAGCCGGTGGTGCTGGCCCGCTCGCGCGGGGTCGACCTGGTCGCGGGCACCGGGATCGAGCAGGCGCTGGACGGCGTCGAGACCGTGATCGACGTCACCGACCGCAAGACCGTGCGACGGGCGGGCGCGACGGCCTTCTTCGAATCCGCCGGGCGCCACCTGCTGGCGGCGGAACGGCGCGCGGGGGTGCGGCACCACGTGGCGCTGTCGATCGTCGGGATCGACCGGGTCGACCTCGGCTACTACGCGGGCAAGCGGCGCCAGGAGGAGCTGGTGCGGGCCGGCGAGGTGCCGTGGACGGTGCTGCGGACCACCCAGTTCCACGAGTTCGCCGAACGGTTCCTGGCCGCGCCCGGACCGCTGGCCGTCGCACCGCGGATGCTCAGCCAGCCGATCGCGGTCCGTGAGGTGGCCGCGGCGCTGGCGGCGCTGGTGGACGGGCCGCCGCAGGGCATGGCGGCGGAGCTGGCCGGGCCGCGCGAGGAGCAGATGGTCGACGCGGTCCGCCGACTGGCCAGGGCCAGGGGGCGGCGCTGCCTGGTCCTGCCGCTGCGGATGCCGGGCGCCGCCGGGCGGCCGATGGCGAGCGGCAGCCTGCTGCCCACCGGCCCCGGGCCGCGCGGTACCCAGACCTTCGACCAGTGGCTGGCCGAGCAGCGGGGCTGAAAGCCCGCTACTCCTTGGGGCTCTCCGGGTCCTCGACGAAGTCGATCCGCTTGAACCGGCCATTCATCGACTTCAGCAGGAACCAGGTGGCCACGCCGAGGCCGCAGAAGACGACGAAACCGAGCAGGCCGGGGGTGACCGAGTTCGGGTCGTAGGCCAGCTCGGTGGCGGCGTGCGCGAGGTTCACGGAGGTACTCATGGCTCCATGGTGACCCGGCTGCCCGGCGCCCGGACCACCGGGGTGGGGCGTGTCGCGAACGACCCGCCCCACCAGCGGTGTCGGGCTACTGCGCCGCGCCCCCGGCCAGGGTGGCCGCGCGCAGACCGGCGAACAGGTCGTCCTCCGGCAGGTCGGTGTCGACCAGCGAGCGGGCCAGCTCGTAGTCCTCGGTCGGCCAGACCTCCCGCTGCACCGAGAGCGGGACCCGGAACCACGGGCCGTCCGGATCGATCTGGGTGGCGTGCGCCAGCAGCGCCCGGTCCCGGGTCTCGAACCAGTCCGCGCAGTGCACCCGGGTGGTGATCTCGCGCTCCGCCCGGCCGCTCTTCTCCCAGCCGGCGATCCACTCGCCGTAGGGCGACTCGTGCCCGTTCTCGGTGAGGTAGGCGTGCAGGGCGCGGATCCGGCCCATCGGGAAACCGTGGTTGTAGTAGAGCTTCAGCGGCTGCCAGGGCTCACCGGCCTCGGGGTAGGCGTCCGGGTCACCGGCGGCGTCGAAGGCCAGCATGGTGATCTTGTGGGTCATGATGTGGTCGGGGTGCGGGTAGCCGCCGTTCTCGTCGTAGGTGGTGATCACCTGCGGCTTGAACTCGCGGATCAGGCGCACCAGCGGCTCGGCCGCCGCCTTCTCGTCCTGCAGCGCGAAGCAGCCCTCGGGCAGCGGCGGGAGCGGGTCGCCCTCGGGCAGCCCGGAGTCGACGAAGCCCAGCCAGGCCTGCTCGACCCCCAGGATCTCCCGGGCCGCGTCCATCTCCTTGCGCCGGACCTCGTGAATGTTCTCCTCGACGTACGGATCGCCCTGGAGCTTCGGGTTGAGCACAGAGCCGCGCTCCCCGCCGGTGCAGGTGGCCACCAGCACCTCAACGCCCTGGGCGACATACATGGCCATGGTGGCCGCACCCTTGCTGGACTCGTCGTCCGGGTGCGCGTGCACCGCCATCAGCCGCAACTGCTCAGTCAACGCCTGGTTCCTTCCGGGAATGTCCGGGCTCAGCTTGTCCCCCTATAGTGACGGACTGGACGCCCGGCACATTCCCCGCGCTCGGTACGCGAATCGATGCGCCCACCAGCGGCCGCCACCGAAGGGACCGAACCTGCCATGACCGCCACCAGCAGCACCTCCCCAGGGCCGCTCCCCCAGGGACGCTACGGCCGGCGCAGCGACCAGCAGGCGGACCGCACGCTCAAGGTGATCGGCATCGCACTGGCCGTTCTGCTGGTGGCCCTGGTGGCCTGGCTCGGCAGCTCGTACATCGTCACCGCGAGCAAGCTCAACGGAGCGGTGCCGACCTTCGACATCGTCTCCGACAGCCAGGTGCAGGCCGAGCTGTCGGTCCTCAAGGACTCCGGCACCGGCGGCACCTGCACGATCCGCTCGCAGGCCGCGGACGGCTCGGTGGTCGGCCAGCTCGACGTGCCGGTCCCCAAGCAGGGCACCTCCTTCGTGCAGTCGGTCACCATCCGCACCACCGCGCGCGGCACCACCGCCGAGCTGATGGGCTGTACGCCCGCGAAGTAACCCGTGCGGGTGGGCCTTTCCGCAGGTCCGGCGGAGCCCGCAGCGGCCTGGCCGGGCCGCCCGGCGGGCGGTCCGGAGCCGCCGGGGTCGCAAACGGACCGTTAACGCGCCACTACAGGACTCCCACCTGGGGCCGGAGATTGTTAGGCTCGTGGTTTCGCCCCTTCCGTGCCGCACGGCTCGGACGTGGGCGTTGCTTTGTAGAGAGCACCAGTACCACTGCTGACGAATACCCTCAGCACCTCCCAGCACCGACGAGGAGCACCCGTGACCCAGACCAGCGAGAACGTGACCTGGCTCACTCAGTCCGGCTACGACAAGCTCAGGGACGAGCTGCACCAGCTGACCGGTCCCATGCGCGCCGAGATCACGCAGAAGATCGAGGCCGCGCGCGAAGAGGGTGACCTCAAGGAGAACGCCGGTTACCACGCCGCCCGCGAGGAGCAGGGCAAGATGGAGCTGCGGATCCGCCAGCTCACCCAGCTCCTGGAGCGGGCCAAGGTGGGCGAGGCTCCCGAGGACTCCGGCGTGGTCGCCCCCGGCATGGTCGTGACCGTGGCCTTCGACGGCGACCCGGACGACACCATGGCCTTCCTGCTCGGCTCGCGCGAGGTCGCCGGCGACGACCTGGACGTCTACTCGCCGCAGTCGCCGCTCGGCCGCGCCATCGACGGCAAGCGGATCGGCGACAGCGCCGAGTACGAGCTGCCCAACGGCAAGAAGGCCGGCGTGAAGATCCTCGAGGTCAAGCCGTACGTCGGCTGACCCGAGCCGCGCCGCGAACGTGCGAGCGCCCCGGACCGTGAGGCGGTCCGGGGCGCTCTGCCGTATCCGGGCGGATCGGGGGGCGGGCCTATCCCACCGCGGAGCGGTACTTGCGCACCGACAGCCAGGAGAAGACCGCCATCACCAGCAGCGAGGAGACGATCGACACCCCGATCGCGTGCTGCATCGGCCAGGCGTCGGCCACCGGCCCGATCTGGTTGCCGAACAGGTCCCGGCAGGCCTGCACGGTCGCGCTGAACGGGTTCCAGTAGGCGATCGGCTGCAGCCAGCCCGGCATGCTGCTGACCGGCACGAAAGCGTTGGAGATGAACGTCAGCGGGAAGAGCCAGATCAGCCCCGCCGAGGTGGCCGCCTCCGGGCTGCGCACCGAGAGCCCGATCAGCGCGCCGATCCAGGAGAACGCGTAGCCGAGCAGCAGGAGCAACGCGAAGGCGGCCAGTGCCTCCGCGACGCCCTTGTGGATCCGCCAGCCGACCGCGAACGCCACCAGCGCGAGCACCAGCAGCGTGAAGGCGGTCTGGCACAGGTCGGCCAGGGTGCGCCCGACCAGCACCGCCGAGCGGGTCATCGGCAGCGAGCGGAACCGGTCGACCAGGCCCTTGGTCATGTCCTCCGCGATGCCGGCCGAGGCGCCCGCCACCGCGAAGGTGACGGTCTGCGCGAAGATGCCGGCCATCAGGAACTGGATGTAGATCGACGAGCTGGACCCGGCGCCCGGGATCCTGATCGCCCCGCCCATCACGTACGAGAAGAGCAGGACGAACATCACCGGCTGCATCAGCCCGAAGACCACGATCTCGGGGATCCGGGACATCCGGCGCAGGTTGCGCCGGGCGACCACCCAGGAGTCGTGCATCATCGCGGCGAGGCCGCGCCGCTGACGCGGGACGGCTCCGCCGATCGCGTGCTCGGTGGCGGTGTTCACGGTCATCTCAGGCCTCCTCGCCCGACTCGCCGTTCTCGGCCAAGGTGGCGTGCCCGGTGAGCGACAGGAAGACGTCGTCCAGGGTGGGCCGGCGCAGTCCGATGTCGTCGATCTCGATGTCCCGCGAGTCCAGCTCGCGGATCACGTCGGCGAGCACCTTGGCACCGCCGCTGACCGGCATGGTGATCCGGCGGGTGTTCTTCTCCACGCTGGGCTCGCCCACCGCGTAACTCTTCAGCGCTTCCACGGCGGTGGCGATCAGCTCGGCCTCGTGCACCACCACCGCCACCCGCTCGCCGCCGATCTGCGCCTTGAGCTGGTCGGCGGTGCCGCGGGCGATCACCTTGCCGTGGTCGACCACGGCGATGTCGTGCGCCAGGCGGTCGGCCTCCTCCAGGTACTGGGTGGTGAGCAGGAGCGTGGTGCCCTGCTCGACCAGGGTCTCGATCACCTCCCAGAGCGCGAGGCGGTTGCGCGGGTCGAGGCCGGTGGTCGGCTCGTCCAGGAACATCACCGGCGGGCGGACCACCAGCGCGGCCGCCAGGTCGAGGCGCCTGCGCATGCCGCCGGAGTAGGTCTTGGCGGTGCGGTCGGCGGCCTCGGTGAGGCTGAACCACTCCAGCAGCTCCAGCGCCCGGGCCTTGGCGTCCCGCGCGCTCATCTGGTAGAGCTCGCCGACCATCTGGAGATTCTCACGGCCCGTCAGGTACTCGTCCACCGCCGCGTACTGGCCGGACAGGCCGATCAGACTGCGCACCTGGTTGGGGTGCTTGAGCACGTCCACCCCGGCCACCGTGGCCCGGCCCGAGTCGGGGCGCAGCAGCGTGGTCAGCACCTTGACGGTGGTGGTCTTGCCCGCCCCGTTGGGGCCGAGCAGCCCGAGCACCGTCCCCTCCGGCACGTCCAGGCTCACCCCGTCCAGGGCCCGTACGTCGCCGAAGGTCTTGACCAGGTTCTCGGCTTGGATGGCTGGCGGCATGGGCCTGTCCCATCTCCTCACGGTCGCGGGCACAGTACAGGTCCACTCTTCCGCGCCCGACCCCGCCGGGCCACCGGAATATCATGAACACCGGGCGCATCAGCGCGAGACGACGTACCCCGCGCCGCCCAACTCCCCGACCACCGCCAGGCAGTGCTCGGGTCCCTTGGTCTCCAGGTGCAGGTCCACCTCGACCTCCGAGAGCCCGAGCGTCGGGTCGGTGCGCACGTGCGCGACGTCCAGCACGTTGGCGTCCACCTCGGAGAGCACGCCCAGCAGGTTGGCCAGCGCGCCCGGGCGGTCGGTCAGCCGCACCCGCAGCGACAGGTAGCGCCCGGCCGCCGCCAGGCCGTGCCGCAGCACCCGCTGCATCAACTGCGGGTCGATGTTGCCGCCGGAGAGCACCGCGACCACCGGGCCCTCGAAGGCCTCGGGGTGTTCGATCAGGGCCGCGATCGGGCTGGCGCCGGCCGGCTCGACCACCAGCTTGAGCCGCTCCAGGCCGAGCAGCAGGGCCCGCGACAGCGACTCCTCGCTGACCGTGCGGACCCCGTCCGCCAGGGTGCTGACCAGCTCGAACGGGATGTCGCCGGGCCGGCCGACCATGATCCCGTCGGCCATGGTGTGGAACGAGGGCAGCGTCACCGGGCGGCCGGCGGCCAGCGAGGGCGGGTAGGCCGCCGCGCCGGCCGCCTGCACGCCGATCACCCGGACGTCCGGACGCAGCGGCTTGACCGCCACCGCGATCCCGGCGAGCAGCCCGCCGCCGCCCACTCCGACCAGGATGGTGCGCACCTCCGGGCACTGCTCCAGGATCTCCAGGCCCACGGTGGCCTGGCCGGTGACGATGTCCACGTGGTCGAACGGGTGGATGAAGACCGCCCCGCTCGCCTCCGCGTAGCGCTGCGCGGCCTCCAGCGCCTCGTCCACGGTGGCGCCGTGCAGCCGTACCTCGGCGCCGTACTCGCGGGTCGCGGCCACCTTGGGCAGCGGGGCGGCGCGCGGCATGAAGACCGTCGAGCGCACGCCGAGCAGCGAGGCCGCCAGCGCCACCCCCTGCGCGTGGTTGCCCGCGCTGGCCGCCACCACTCCGCCGGCCCGCTGCACCGGGGAGAGGCCGGCGATCCGCACGTAGGCGCCGCGCAGCTTGAACGAGCCGGTGCGCTGCAGGTTCTCGCACTTGAGGTGGACCGGCGAGCCGATCAGCGCGGAGAGGTGGCGACTGCTCTCCATCGGGGTGACCCGGGCGACCCCGGCGAGCATCTTCTGCGCACCGCGCACGTCGTCCACGGTGATCGGCCAGCTCTGCATGGGGCCAGCGTAGGGCGCCGACCGGCGCCCTACGCGGTATTGACCAGCTGCTGGACTCAGTTCAGTGCCTGGGCCAGGTCGGCGACCAGATCGTCGGCGGACTCGATGCCGACCGACACCCGCACCAGGTCGGCCGGGACCTCCAGCAGCGAACCGGCCACCGAGGCGTGCGTCATCCGGCCCGGGTGCTCGATCAGCGACTCCACGCCGCCCAGCGACTCACCGAGCGTGAACAGCTTGGCCCGGTTGCAGACCTCGACGGCCGCCTGCTCGCCGCCCTCGACCCGGAACGAGACCATGCCGCCGAAGGCCTTCATCTGCTTGGCGGCCACCTCGTGGTTGGGGTGCGAGGCCAGGCCCGGGTAGTAGATCTGGGTGACCCTGGGGTGCCGGGCCAGCAGCGCCACGATCTGCTCGGCGTTGGCGGTGTGCCGGTCCATCCGCACGCCCAGCGTCTTGATCCCGCGCAGCACCAGCCAGGAGTCGAACGGGCCGGCCACCGCGCCCATCGCGTTCTGGTGGTAGGCGAGTTCGTCGCCGAGACCAGCGTCCGCCGCGACCAGCGAGCCGCCCACCACGTCCGAGTGTCCGCCCATGTACTTGGTGGTGGAGTGCACCACCACGTCCGCGCCGAGCGCCAGCGGCTGCTGCAGGTACGGGCTGGCGAAGGTGTTGTCCACCACCAGCAGCGCGCCCGCCTGGTGCGCGATCTGCGCGACGGCGGCGATGTCGGTGATGCCGAGCATCGGGTTGCTGGGCGTCTCCACCCAGACCGCCTTGGTGTTCGGCTTGAGCGCCGCGCGGACCTTCTCGGGGTGCTGGGTGTCGGCGACGTCGTACTGCACGCCCCACCGGGTCAGCACCTTGTGGAAGAGCCGGAAGGTGCCGCCGTAGGCGTCGTTGGGGATCACGATGTGGTCACCGGGCGCCAGGATCGTGCGCAGCAGGGTGTCCTCGGCGGCCAGCCCGGAGGCGAAGGCCAGCCCGCGCTGCCCGCCCTCCAGTGCCGCCAGGCACTCCTCGAGCGCGGTGCGGGTCGGGTTCGCCGACCGGCTGTACTCGTAGCCGCCGCGCAGGCCGCCCACGCCGTCCTGCTTGTAGGTGGACACCTGGTAGATGGGAGGGACGACCGCCCCGGTACGGGGGTCCGCTTCCTGACCCGCGTGGATGGCAAGGGTCTCGAAGCCCTGAGGGTGCTGATGATCGGTCATGCAGCCGAGCGTAGTGCCAGCCAGGAATCCCCGGCGGCCGCCGCGCGTTCACCAGACATGCTGTTCAACCGCCACAAGACCGCGCTCGTCACCGCCGATCAGGCCCTGCCAGGCCGCCCGGCGCCCGCCTTCACCCTGGCCGAGCCGCACACCGTGCTCGGCCACCCACTGACCGGGCCCTACCCGGCCGGTCTTGAGGTCGCGGACTTCGGCCTCGGCTGCTTCTGGGGCGCCGAGCGGATGTTCTGGCGCCTGCCCGGCGTCTGGACCACCCTGGTCGGCTACCAGGGCGGTCACACCCCCAACCCGACGTACGAGGAGGTGTGCAGCGGGCAGACCGGGCACACCGAGGCCGTCCGCGTCGTCTACGACCCGGCGCTGATCTCCTACGAGACGCTGCTGAAGACCTTCTGGGAGGGGCACGACCCGACCCAGGGCAACCGCCAGGGCAACGACGTCGGCACCCAGTACCGCTCCGCCGTCTACACCCACTCCCCGACCCAGCAGACCATCGCCGAGTCCTCCGCCACCGCCTTCCAGCCCGCCCTCACCGCGATCGGCCTGGGCCCGATCACCACCGAGATAGCCCCCGCCGGCCCGTTCTACCCCGCCGAGCCCTACCACCAGCAGTACCTCTCCGACGCCAAGAACCCGGGCGGCTACTGCGGCCTGGGCGGCACCGGGGCGAGCTGCCCGATCGGGGTGGCCAGGACCGACGGCTGAGCCGACGCACGGACGAGCTGCTGCGGGATCTCCCGCGCAGCGGCCACGGCCCACCCCGACGTCTCGGGGCGGGCCGGCGCCGGCGGTCGGCCTGCGGGTCAGCCGGCCCGCAGCACGTCGGCTCGCAGCATCTCGGCCCGCAACGCCTCGGTCAGCCAGCCGAAGGCCGGGCCCAGGCTGATGCTGACCGGCCAGCCGTTGATGGTGGCGATCAGCTGCCAGTACCGCTCGTAGCGCGGGTCGTTGCCGTTCTCCATCCGGTCCAGCAGCCAGGCCCGGAACTCCGGGTCATCGGTGCGTCCGAAGAAGTCGGCGAAGGCGCCGGCCAGTTCGGCGAGCACCGGGACGGCCATCGGGGCGCCGGGGGCGATCCCGGAGTCCAGCGCGGCACCGGCCCTGGCCACCACCAGGTCCACCAGTGCCCGGTTGGCCGCGACGTCGTCGGCGGCCCCGGTCGCCGTGTCCCTGGCCTGGTACTCGGCGGCCTTGCGGACCCCGGCCCGGAAGCCCGGGTCCTGGACGAGTTCGGCCAACTCGATCCAGGCGTCGGTCTGCTCGGGCGTCGGGTCGTCGGGCAGCTCGGGCATCGCGGCGCGCATCTTGGCCATGAACTCGGGCCCCACCTCGATCCCCTCGAAGGCCTCGTCGATGAAGTCGTTGATCAGGCGGCGGCGCTCCTGATCGGTGAGCTTGGCGAGCTTGTGCATCAGTTCCATCTCCTCCGGTGTGGCCCCCCGCCGGGCCACCGCGCGCAGCACGGACCGGCGCAACCGCAGCGTGCGGATCTGCACGTCCAGCGCCTCGGCGTGCGCGTGGGCGACCTCGGGGACGGTCACCTCACGGGCCAGCAGGCGCTGGATGGTGGTGAGGTCGACGCCGAGGTCGCGCAGCGTGCGCACCAGGTCCAGGCGCGCGAGCGCGTCGGATCCGTAGAGCCGGTAGCCGGCGGGGGTTCGGTCGGTCGGCGGCACCACGCCCACATCGGACCAGAACCGGATGGTCTTGACCGGCAGACCGGTCAACCGGGCCAGCTCACCGATGGTGCGCAGGGTGTCGTCGTCCATGGCCACCACCTTGGGGTCTCCCGTCACTGGAGACTCAAGACTAATCGCGGCGTCACACCGCGCTGCCGGCCGTCCAGTCGGCCCAGGAGAGGTTCCAGTCGCTCAGGCCGTTGGCCGGATCCACCGTCCGGTCACCGGAGTTGACCACCTCCACCACGTCACCGACGAGCGAGGAGGCGTAGAACCTCGCGCCGTCGGTGCCCGGGTTCCCGGCGCCCTTGACGTCGCGCAGCGCGATGCAGCCGTGGCTGAGGTTGGCGTGGCCGTAGGCCGAGGCGGGCGACCAGTAGTTGCCGTGGATGAAGGTGCCGGAGGCGGTCAGGCGCTGGGCGTGCGGGACGTCGGGGATGTCGTACTCGTCGCCGAGGCCGACCGTGGCGCTGTCCATCCTGGTCGCCTCGAAACGCTCCGAGATGACCATCTTCCCGGCCCAGGTGCGGTGTTCCGGAGCACCGCCGATCACCTGGTAGACGGCGCCGACCCGGCCGTCGGTGGTCACCGTGAGCGTGCCGGCCGCGAGGTCGACGACCGAGGTCTGGGCCCGCCCGACGGTGAAGGCCACCTCCTTGGACTGGGTGCCGAACACGCCCTTCGCGCCCTCGACGTCCTTGAGCCGCAGCTTGAGCGTCACCTTGGTGCCCTTCGCCCAGTACTGCTGCGGGCGGAAGTCGAGCCGGGTGCTGGAGTACCAGTGGCCGACCACCGGCACGCCGGGGTCGGCGGCCACGGTGATCGCCTGCTGGACGGCCTTGCGGTTGGTCACCGGCTTGTTGAAGGTGATCGAGATCGGCATGCCGACGCCGACGGTGGCGCCGTTCTCCGGGGTGAAGGAGCCGGCGAAGGTGCTGGCGGGCTTCGCGGTGCTGAACGAGGCGGTGCTGTCCGCCGCGAGCTTGCGCGCGTCCGTGGCGGCGGCCGCCACGCTGTACTTGGTGCCGCTGCTCAGCGGCGCGGTGCTGGTCCAGCTCCGCGCGTCGGGCGCGAGCTGCCCGGCTATTCGCCCGCCCGCGGCGTCGGTGACGGTGACCTGGCCGAGGGTGCCGTCGGTGACCGTGACGGTGACGGGGGCGGTGAACGGGGCGTCGGCGGTGCCGTCGGCGGGCGAGACGGTGATCCGCGCCGCCGAGCCACCCACGGTGGGTCCGGCCGACGCGCCGGTCCCACCCACCGTGCCCCCGACCTTGCCCTTGCTGTTGCAGGCCGCGACCAGCATCACCGGCGCCCCGAGCAGCCCGGCCAGCACCCCGCGTCGACTCCAGGTCCCGTCGCTCGCCGTCACGTCCGTCTCCCTACCCTGATGGCCAATTCGGATCTAACGACTCATTTCAGGGCGAACCGGTTCCCCCGAAGAGGATCAGATCGTATGAGATGACCCGAGAGTGCGCCAAAAATGGACATACCGCCCAACCGGCAAGCGGCGGGCGGTATGCGGGAAGCGACGGTGGGCTACTCGACCTCGAACTCGTAGCTGTCGTCCTCCGGGTCGAACGCGGTCTGCGCGGACTCCCAGGTGGCCTGGGTCAGTTCGATCCCGGGAACGTCGCCGAGCAGCGCGACCGGGTCGATGAAGTGGGCGAGCGAACCCGACGGGTCCACCTCGATCGCCTCGACGGACTGGGCGCGCTCCTCGTCGTCGAGGTACTCGTCGGCCTCGACCTGGGCGAGCGCGGCGGCCTTGAGGGCGCCCTCGTCGGTGATCTCGGCGATCAGCTCGATGCTGAGCCGGACGTAGCGAGGGGCGTCGGTGTCTTCGATGCTGGTGCCTTCGGTGCTGGTCATGGGGCGAGCGTAGGCGAGAACCGGGTCCGGAACCCAATGAGGGCGCGGACAGCGGAAGAACGACGAGGGCCGGCCCCGGGAAACCCGGGACCGGCCCTGCCGGTGCCCCGCCCAGCTCCCCCACCCGGGAGCCGCGGAGCCGCGCCACCGAGGGCGCGAGGTGCCGTGGGAGCCGCCACACCCTGCCTCCCCACCGAGACGCGGCAGAAGCAGGGGCGGGACGACGACGGCTCCCACGTGGAGCCCCTCCGACCCGCGGACGGGTCGGGAGGGAGACACAGTGCACCGGGTCAGGACCGGTCCGTGTGTCCGACGGCACGGCGATCGGGGAGCCGCTCCCGGTCGCCGCCGCCGTCACGTTCGGCGTCTTGCCGTGCTCACTACAGTGCCGCACGGGTGTTAACCGGTTGCTGCGTCCAGATGTCGCGGGTGTACCAACCGCGATCGCCAACGAACCATCAGGTAAACCGCGCCTCGGCTCGGCTCGGCTGACGGTGCGTCAATACATCGGTGCGTCAATACATCGGTGCGTCAGTGCGTGGAGCGCCCTGCCATGAAGGCGAGCAGGTCCTGGCGGGTCACGATGCCCTGCGGCTTGCCCTCCACCAGCACCACGGCCGCGTCGTTCGCCTCCAGCACGCTCATCAGGCCGGTCACCGACTCGCCCGAGCCGACCACCGGCAGCGGCGCCGACATGTGCTGCTCCAACCGGTCGCTCAGCTGCGCACCACCGCTGAACAGCGCCGCCAGCAGGTCGCGCTCGGCCACCGAGCCGATCACCTCGCCGGCCATGATGTCCGGGTGCCCAGCACCCGGCGAGACCACCGGCATCTGCGAGACGCCGAAGTCGCGCAGCACCTGCACGGCCTCGCCGACCGTCTCGCCCGGGTGCATGTGGACGAACTGCGGGATGCCCTCGTGCTCGATGGCGTCCTTGCGGGCCAGCACCTCGCCGATGTGCGCCTCGTCCTCGGCGGTGGGCAGGAAGCCGTAGTCGGCCATCCAGTCGTCGTTGAAGATCTTCGACAGGTAGCCGCGGCCGCCGTCCGGCAGCAGCACCACGACCACGTCGTCCGGGCCCAGCCGCTTGGCGACCTCCAGCGCGGCCACCACGGCCATCCCGCAGGAGCCGCCGACCAGCAGGCCCTCCTCCTTGGCCAGGCGACGGGTCATCTGGAAGGAGTCCTTGTCGGAGACCGCCACGATCTCGTCGGCCACCGTGCGGTCGTAGGCGGTCGGCCAGAAGTCCTCGCCGACACCCTCGACCAGGTACGGGCGCCCGGTGCCGCCGGAGTAGACCGAGCCCTCAGGGTCGGCGCCGATCACCTGGACCGCGCCGCCCGAGGCGTCCTTCAGGTAGCGACCGGTGCCGGAGATGGTGCCGCCGGTGCCGACGCCCGCGACGAAGTGGGTGATCTTGCCGGCGGTCTGCTCCCACAGCTCGGGACCGGTGGAGTGGTAGTGCGAGGCCGGGTTCTCCGCGTTGGAGTACTGGTCCGGCTTCCAGGCGTTGGGGGTCTCGCGGACCAGGCGGTCGGAGACGTTGTAGTACGAGTCGGGGTGCTCGGGGGCCACCGCGGTCGGGCAGACCACCACCTCGGCGCCGTAGGCCCGGAGCGTGTTGATCTTGTCAGTGGACACCTTGTCCGGGCAGACGAAGATGCACTTGTAGCCCTTCTGCTGGGCCACGATCGCCAGGCCCACCCCGGTGTTGCCGCTGGTCGGCTCGACGATGGTGCCGCCGGGCTTGAGCGCGCCGGAGGCCTCCGCCGCCTCGATCATGCGCATCGCGATGCGGTCCTTGACCGAGCCACCCGGATTGAAGTACTCGACCTTCGCCAGCACGGTCGCGGAGATGCCCTCGGTAACCTTGGTGAGCTTCACCAGAGGGGTGTTTCCGACCAGCTCGATGATCGAATTGTGGTACCGCACGGGGGTCCTCCCGGTCGTTGGCCTTGGCAGTTCTTCGGTGCCTCAAGCCTATGGCTCCAGATGGCCGATGCCGCCCGATAGCGCGAAGGTGTCAAAGGGTATGGAGGCGATGGGTCCACGCGCTGTAAGAAGGGTGAAGTACCCACCAGCGGCGAGCCGCGCGTTAAGAGAGGACCGGCACCGCGTACCGCGGGTGACCGGACGGATGCGAAGGGGGTAGCCGGATGCCTGGGGCGCAGCATTCGAGGGCGCGGGTCGCCCGACGGATCGCCACCGCGGCGGCGTACGGCGGCGGCGGGCTCGGCCTGCTGGGGGCCGGACTGGCCGGAGTGCTGTTCACCGAGAGCCGGCTCGCGGTGCGCGCGGTCGGCCTGCTGGAGGGCGATCCGCCGAAGGCCGACGGCGTCTACGGGGAGGGGCTGGCCGACCACAGCGCCGAGCGGCAGGAGCCGCTGGTGCTGGCCTTCCTGGGCGACTCCACGGCGGTGGGCCTGGGGGTGCGGCGCAGCCGGGAGACCCCGGGCGCGCTGCTCGCCACCGGGCTGGCGGCGGTCGCCGAGCAGCGGGTGCGGCTGGTCAACGTGGCGGCCTCGGGCGCGCGTTCGGACGACCTGGCACGCCAGGTGCGGCTCGCACTGGTGCACCGGCCGCAGGTCGCGGTGATCATCATCGGCGCCAACGACGTCACCCGGCACACCCCGGCCGCCCAGGCCGTGCGACAACTCGGCGAGGCGGTCCGGGATCTGCGCACCCTCGGCTGCGAGGTGGTGGTCGGCACCTGCCCGGATCTGGGCACCATCAAGCCGGTGCGGCCGCCGCTGCGCTGGCTGGCCCGGCGGGTCAGCCGGCAACTGGCGGCGGCGCAGACCATCGCGGTGGTGGAAGCCGGTGGGCGGACCGTCTCGCTCGGCTCGCTGCTCGGGCCGGAGTTCGCGGCCAGACCCGAGATGTTCGCCTCCGACCGGTTCCACCCCTCCGCCCAGGGTTACGCCACCGCCGCGATGGCCGTGCTGCCCTCGCTCTGCGCCACCCTGGGGCTGTGGCCCGAGGCGGCCGAGCAGGAGCCGCCGGCCCGGCGCGAGGCGGTGCTGCCGGTGGCGGTGGCCGCGGCGACCGCGGCCGGGCAGTCGGGCACCGAGGTGGCCGCCACCGCGACCGGCGCCGGCGGCAAGCGCTGGGCGCTGGTCAAGCACCGGCTGCGGTTCGGCCTGCCGGAGGGCGCGCAGCCGCTGTCCGGCGAGTCGGCCAGCTCACAGCCGGGCACGGATGACGTACGCGCTACTTGAGAGTAACTTTCCTCTCCGTAGCAGCCGGACACACACCAGGGAGCCGTCATGCCCGAAGCCGTCATCGTCAGCGCCGCCCGTTCGCCGATCGGCCGCGCCTTCAAGGGCTCGCTCAAGGACGTCCGGCCGGACGACCTCACCGCCCAGATCATCGCCGCCGCGCTGGCCAAGGTCCCCGAGCTGGACCCGCGCCAGATCGACGACCTGATGCTCGGCTGCGGTCTGCCCGGCGGCGAGCAGGGCCACAACCTGGCCCGGATCATCGCGGTCCAGATGGGCATGGACTACCTGCCCGGCACCACCATCACCCGCTACTGCTCCTCCTCGCTGCAGACCACGCGGATGGCGCTGCACGCGATCAAGGCGGGCGAGGGCGACATCTTCATCTCGGCCGGCGTGGAGACCGTCTCGCGCTCGATCAACGGCAGCTCGGACGGGATGCCGAACACCCAGAACCCGCTCTTCGACGAGGCCGTCGCCCGCACCGCCAAGCGCGCCGCGGAGGGTGGCGGCCAGTGGCACGACCCGCGCGAGGACGGCCTGCTGCCGGACGCCTACATCGCGATGGGCCAGACCGCCGAGAACCTGGCCGCGCTCAAGGGCATCACCCGCGCCGACCAGGACGAGTTCGGCGTGCGCTCGCAGAACCTGGCCGAGGCCGCGATCAAGGCCGGCTTCTGGCAGCGCGAGATCACCCCGGTCACCACGCCGGACGGCACCGTGGTCTCGGCCGACGACGGCCCGCGCGCGGGCGTCACGCTGGAGGGCGTGCAGGGCCTCAAGCCGGTCTTCCGCCCCGACGGCACGGTCACGGCCGGCAACTGCTGCCCGCTGAACGACGGCGCCGCCGCGCTGGTCGTCATGTCCGACACCAAGGCGCGCGAGCTGGGCATCACGCCGCTGGCCCGGGTGGTCTCCACCGGCGTCTCGGCGCTCTCCCCCGAGATCATGGGGTACGGCCCGGTCGAGGCCTCCCGCCAGGCGCTGAAGCGGGCCGGGCTGACCATCGACGACATCGACCTGGTGGAGATCAACGAGGCCTTCGCGGCCCAGGTGATCCCCTCCTACCGGGACTTGGGCATCGACCTGGACAAGCTGAACGTGAACGGCGGCGCGATCGCGGTCGGCCACCCCTTCGGCATGACCGGCGCCCGGATCACCACCACGCTGATCAACTCCCTGCAGTGGCACGACAAGCAGTTCGGCCTGGAGACCATGTGCGTGGGTGGGGGGCAGGGCATGGCGATGGTGATCGAGCGACTGAGCTGAGGCCTGGGCTGCGCCGAGGACTTAACCCGAGGCCGTACCAAGCGGCGCCACCCGTTTGGCGTCACTGACGGTAATTGAGGGCCGGATCACACCACGAGGTGCGATCCGGCCCTCAACTCGTCTCCAGGCCCCCCGATTTCAACGCAGCGAAGTCGCCCAACCGCGCAGCGTACACCAGGGCACCCCAGAGATTTTTGGACAATGACGAACGTCACTGACATTTCGGACATCTTCCACTGCAGCACCACCCACCCATACGGCAGTGTGGAACCGTTCCCCTGTTCCACTCCGCGCGAGGAGTACGTTCCGTGAGCGCTGTGTACGTCGCCCTGCTGCTGGTCCTGATCTCCGTCTGCACTGCCGTGCTGCTCCAGGTGCGCGCCCTGCGCAAGCTGGCCGCCGACCGACCCGCCGGGTCGGGCGCGGTGGACGAGGACGCGATACGCCGTGCCGTCACCGAGGCGCTGGCGGCCGACCGCGAGCGGGAGATCAGCGAGGCCCGGGCATTCTGGGCCGAGCAGGAGGCCCGGGCGGCCGAGGACGACCCGCTGCTGGACGCCCCGTTCGGGGACGCCGCCGGGGAGCCGCTGGCCGGGCTGGGCGGTCTGGGCCCGGTGGAGAGCTGGCCGGTCTTCTTCCCCCGCCCGACCGGCCCGGAGGAGGCCGTGGACAACGCCGGCACCATGGACCCCTCGTTCGGCGAGGCCCTGCGCTCGGCGCTGGAGGACATGATCGGCGACAGCGGCCCGCTGCCGGGCCCGGTGGGCGGTGGTGCGCCGGGCGGCGAGGCCCACGAGGCCCGGGCGGCCCGCGAGGCGGACCTGCTGGCCACCGGACTCGACGCCGGACTGCTCGACCCCGATCCGACCGCCGCTGCCACCCCGGCGCCCGCGCCCGACCCGCGCCGGCACCCCTCGCACCCGGACTTCGTGCCCAGCCAGGCCCCGTCCCGCGAGTGGACCGACACCCGGCTGACCACGCTCGCCGAGGAGCGGATCGGGCTCACCGACGTGCGCCCGGGCCCGCTGGGCACCCTGGACGTGTACGCCTTCGCCGACGGCACCACGCTCTGCGTGGCCCCCGGCGACCGCGAGGCCGCCTACCGCCTGATCGACGCGGTCCGGGCCGGCGAGGACGTCCGGCTGCTCGGCGGCTCGCGCTTCTCCGGCTCGTACTCGCTGACCTTCTCGACCGACGAGGAGACGGTCTACGTCCTGGCCGACCGCGTGGTGGCCAGCATCTGACAGCCCGGCTCCGGATGGACCGCCTGCTGACCATCCGTCAGAGCGTCGCCTTCATCGTCGTCCGCACCGCCGCGACCGCCTCCGCCAGGAGTCCGGGCGCGGCGGTCGGCGTCTGTGCCAGCGCGGTGACCAGGTCGTGGCCGGCCACCGAGAGCTGATCGCCGACCGCGAAGACCCCGGCGTCCGGGATCTCGCGCGGCCGCGCGCCCGCGCCCTCGCCCTCCTCGACCAGCTGCGCCCAGTGCGCGAGTTGCCGGGCCAGCGCCAGCCCCGCCGTCGCCCGCGAGGGGTGGCCCGCGACCTTGCCGAGCAGGTAGCTCTGCGGCATCGCGCGGAAACGGTCCGCCAGCTGGTCCAGCACCGTCACCAACTCGTCCAGGCCGTCCGGCCCGTGCAGCCCGTCTTCACCCATGCCGCGAGCCTAGTGCCCCGCCGACGGCCGCTCCGGCGCCGGCCCCCGGCCCCGCTCCGGCCCCTGCCGCCAGTCGTCAGTCGTCGCCCCGCAGGATCGCGATCAGCCGCAGCAGCTCCAGGTAGATCCAGACCAGCGAGAGGGTCAGCCCGAAGGCCGCCCGCCACGACTCGCGGCGCGGTGCACCGGCGCCGATCGCCCGCTCCACCGCCGCGAAGTCCAGCGACAGGAAGAAGGCACCGACGCCCACCCCGACCAGCCCGACCACGATGCCCAACGGCCCGGAGTCCAGCCCCAGCGAGGCGCCGAGGAGCGAGGCCACCAGGTTCACCGCCAGCAGCAGCACGAAGCCCAGCGCGATGGCCAGCCCGACCCGGGTGTACCGGGCGGTGACCTTGATCCAGCCGCTCCGGTAGGCGATCAGCATGCCCGCGAAGACGGCGGCCGTGCCCAGCACCGCCTGGATCGCGATGCCCGGCCAGATGGCGTTGAAGGCCTTGGTGAGCGCCCCCAGGAAGAAGCCCTCCAGGCCCGCGTAGAGCAGCACCAGCGCCGGATTGACGCTCCGCCGGAAGCTGACCACCAGACCCACCACGAAGGCCGCCAGCGCGGCCAGGCCGGCGATCGCGAAGCTCGCGGTCCCCAGCGCGAACCAGGCCACCGCCCCGGCGGCCACCACCGTGAGCAGGGTCAGCGCGGTGCGGGCGACCACGTCGTCCATGGTCATCCGGCCGGTGCTGCGCGGGCCGGCGGCCGGCGCCCGGTACAGCTGCTCCAGTTCCTCGACGGTGCTGGGCTGTTGCTGCCCGCCGAACCCCGCGTATCCGGTGTCGCGGCCGAACGACCCCTCCCGCGAGAAGACCGGGTTGCTGCTCCTCATGATCTTCCTCCCAGGGCGGCGCGGCGCCGCCCGCAGGGGCCATGGTAATGCGTTGGTAAAGGAAACGCGGGAGGCCCGTACAACGGACAGCGCCCCGCCTCCCGAAGAGGTGGGGCGCTGTGACGTGCGCTGATGCTGGTGCCCGGAGCCGGACTCGAACCGGCACGGCCTCGCGGCCAAGCAGTTTTAAGCTGCCCGTGTCTGCGTTCCACCATCCGGGCGGGGGACCGCTGAGCCCGTGTGCGAGCCACCCCTGAGCCTAGTCGTCCCGATCCCCCTCGCGCATGTTCCTTGGCGGGGAAGTTGTCATGTTTCCTTGCCATCTGACGAACTGTCCGCAATTCGGCCAGCGCAACCACAGGATCCGGCCAGCGGGGGTCGTGTCATCCCGCAGGAGGAGGCGGAGCGCCCCGGCTAAGCCTGCGGGCCCCCCGGTCAACCGTCCGCCGGGGCGACGAAACCGGCGCCGGCACCGGCGAGCATGAAGGGACATATCGCACCGAACCGCCGTGCCCCAGCCGGCCGACGGCCGACCCCCAGGAGCACCCGTGACCACGACGACCGCCGTGCGAACCGGCCGGGCCGCCGCCCGAGCCGTCCGACTGAGCAAGGTGTACGGCTCCGGTGAAACCCGCGTGGTGGCACTGGACGAGGTCGATGTCGAGTTCCGGCAGGGCGAGTTCACCGCGATCATGGGCCCCTCGGGCTCCGGCAAGTCCACCCTGATGCACTGCATGGCCGGGCTCGACTCGGTCAGCTCCGGCTCGGCCACGATCGGCGAGACCGAGCTGGTCGGCCTGCGGGACAAGCAGTTGACCCAGCTGCGCCGGGACAAGATCGGCTTCATCTTCCAGGCCTTCAACCTGCTCCCCACGCTCAACGCGCTGGAGAACATCACGCTGCCGATGGACATCGCCGGCCGCAAGGTCGACGAGGCCTGGCTGGACGCGGTGGTGGAGACCGTGGGCCTGTCGGGCCGGCTGACGCACCGCCCCTCCCAGCTCTCCGGCGGCCAGCAGCAGCGGGTGGCCTGCGCCCGCGCGCTGGCCAGCCGCCCGGAGATCGTCTTCGCCGACGAGCCCACCGGCAACCTCGACTCCCGCTCCGGCGCGGAGATCCTCTCCTTCCTGCGCAACTCGGTGCGCGAACTGGGCCAGACCGTGGTGATGGTGACCCACGACCCGGTGGCCGCCTCCTACGCGGAGCGGGTCGTCTTCCTCGCCGACGGCCGGATCGTCGACGAGCTGGCCGACCCCACCGCCGACGCCGTCCTGGACCGGATGCGTCGTTTCGACGCCAAGGGCCGCACCAAGTGATCCCGACCCGGCCGTGAACGACCGGGGCTGGAGGCAGGACCGCTTGGCGGCGGGACCGCCTGACGGCCCGTCAGTGCGGCGGGCAGCAAGAAGGCCCCGGCCGGTGGTCCTCGCCACCGGCCGGGGCCTTCTCGCGGTCCTGCTTGTCCTGCTCGTCTTGCGTTTCGTACCCCGCCCGGTCGCACGGCCGGCTGAGCACCACGGAGGTCGTGGTCCGGCGACACTGCCGGGCGGAGGGCCTCCGACTCACACCCCGGCTCCCTGCCGCCGGGGTCAGTCGCTTACTGCTGCGCTTGCGTACCGCGCCTACGTGCTGTGCCTACTTGCTGGCGAGCGCCTTGTCGGCCTTCTCGGCCTCGGCGGGCACGGCCGGCGCGGGGACGGCGACGGTGACCTCCTGGAAGGCACCGAACGGCTTCTCCATCTCCGAGAGGCCGACCGTCTCGCGCTTGAGGAACATCGCGAGGGTCCAGTCGGTGAAGACCCGGACCTTGCGGTTCATGGTCGGCACCCGGCTGCCGTGGTACAGGCGGTGGAACCACCAGGCCGGACGGCCCTTCAGCTTGTACTTGCCGAAGAGGATCGCCACACCCTTGTGCAGGCCCAGACCGGCGACCGCACCGAGGTTCTTGTGCTTGTACTCCTTCTGCGGGAAGCCCCGCATGCCGGAGATCACGTTGTCGCCGAGCGCCACGGCCTGGCGCACCGCGTGCTGGGCGTTCGGCGGGCACCAGGCACCCTCGCCGGCGGCCAGGTCCGGCACCTGCGAGTTGTCGCCGGCCGACCAGACGTTGTCGAAGCCCTGGACCTGCAGCGTGGGAGCGGTGTCGACGTGGCCGCGCGGGCCCAGCGGCAGGCCGAAGTTGGCCACCACCGGGTTGGGCTTGACGCCCGCGGTCCACACGATGGTGGAGGCGTCGGCCTCGACGCCGTTCTTCAGCACCACGTGCTGGTCGACGCAGGAGTCCATCGAGGTCTCGATGTAGATCTCGATGGCGCGCTCTTCGAGCTTCTCCTTGGTCCACAGACCGAGGTCCGGGCCCATCTCCGGGAGGATCCGGTTGGCCGCCTCGACCAGGATGAAGCGCATGTCGTCGCGGCTGACGGTCTTGTAGAGCTTCGCCGCGTCGCGGGCCATGTCCTCGACCTCGGCGATGGTCTCGACGCCGGCGAAGCCGCCGCCGATGACCACGAAGGTGAGGGCCTTGCGGCGGATCTCCGGGTCCGTGGTGGACTCGGCCTTGTCCAGCTGCGCCATGACGTGGTTGCGGAGGCTGATCGCCTCCTCGACCGTCTTCATGCCGATGCCGTGCTCGGCCAGGCCGGGGATCGGGAAGGTGCGGGAGACCGAGCCGGTGGCCACGACCAGGTAGTCGAAGGTCAGCTCGTAGCTGTCGCCGGCCAGCGGCGCGATGGTGGCGACCTTGCGGGCGTGGTCCACAGCGGTCACGTGACCGGTGAGCACCTCAGCCTTCTTCAGGGCGCTGCGCAGCGGGGCGACGAGGTTGCGAGGCGCGACGTTGCCGCCGGCCGCCTCGGGAAGGAAGGGCAGGTACGTCATGTACGACCGCGGGTCGACGACCGTGACGGTCGCCTCCCCGTAACGCATCTTCTTGAGGATGCGCATCGCGGCATACAGGCCGACGTAACCACCGCCGACAATGAGGATGCGAGGACGCTCCGTGGTGCTCATATCGGAAAGTATCCAGCACCCCTTGGAGCACCCTGCGTGAGGCCCGTCACAAGGGTCTGGACAGCCTCTGCTACACTGCCCGGCCACAGTTGGGGGCTTGAGGATCGGTCAAGCGGTGCCCGGCGGGCTCGTGCGGAGGTTTGGGCTCCGGAAGCCCGGTTGAGCAGCAACGATCCGGCTGCCCACCAGGTTCCCGAGCACTGTTTCGATTGCACCGGCGGACCCGGAGCTCCACCTGGGATCCATCGGGCCGGCGCCACCGGCGACCTTCACTCTCGCAATCCGGACGAAGTGCCCCGCGGACCGAGCCGAAAGTCCTATTCTCCATGTGAAGAAATTCACGAACTTTCTCGCGGGACCCGGCGCGGCCACCGCTCCGGGCGGCCCGCCGGGTGTCCGCAAGGGGGTCCGACAGGTGGACGCGAGGCGTCCGCGAGCCGGCCGACGGACCCTCAGACCGCCACGCTCCAGGCGATCCCGTCCAGGATGTCGTGCTCGCTGACCACCAGCTCGCCGGCTCCGGTCCGCTCCATGATCGCGAGCAGCACCAGCGCGCCGGCCCCGATCACGTCGACCCGGCCCGGGTGCATCACCGGGATCGCGGCCCGTTCGGCGTGGGTGGCCGCGAGCAGCCGCTCGGTCACCTCGCGGACCTGCGCCAGCGAGAGCCGGGAGTGGTGCACGGCGGTGGAGTCGTACGCCGGCAGGCCGAGCGCGATGGCGGCCACCGTGGTGACCGTGCCGGCCAGGCCGACCAGCGAGGCCGCCTCGGACAACGGGACCACCTCGGCGGCCTGGTCCAGCGCCGCCTCGACGTCCACCCTGGCCGCCGCGATCTGCGCGGCCGTCGGCACCTCGGAGCCGGCGAAGTGCCGCTCGGTCAGCCGCACGCAGCCGATGTCCACCGAGCGGGCCGCCTGCACCCGCTCGCCGCCCAGCACGAACTCGGTCGAGCCGCCGCCCAGGTCGAAGACCAGGTAGGGGGCGGGCACAGCGGTGCCGGTCAGCTCCTTGGTGGCGCCGGTGAAGGAGAGCTGGGCCTCCTCGTCGCCGCTGACCACCTCGGGCTCGACGCCCAGGATCTCCCGCACGCCCTTGGTGAACTCCGCGCTGTTCTCGGCATCCCGGGAGGCGCTGGTGGCCACGAAGCGGGTCCGCTCGGGGCCCACCCCGTACGAGGCGATCACCGCGGCGTACTCGCGGCAGGCGGCGAAGGTGCGCTCCAGCGCCTCGGGGGCCAGCCGCCCGGTGCGGTCCACGTCCTGGCCGAGCCGGACGATCAGCATCCGGCGGTCCAGGTCGCTGATCTCGCCGGTCGTCGGGTCGAGGTCGGCGATCAGCAGGCGGATCGAGTTGGTGCCGCAGTCGACGGCGGCGACCCGGGTGGCGGTCACTTGGCGCCCTCTTCCCGCTGCTCGTCCGGCTGCGCTTCGTGCTGGTCGTCCTGCTGGTCGGCCTGGCGCTTGGCCGCCCGCTCGGCGGTCTTGCGCTCCTTGGCGGCGATCACCGCCGCGTGGTCCTCGGCCTCGGCGCGCTGGGCGACCAGCGCCTCGATCCCGTCCGCGACCTGCTGCTCGCTCACGCAGGCGCCCTTGCGCCACCACTCGGGCAGCATCGCCAGCGCCTCGTCACCCAGCGGGTTGACGCCGGGCCCGGCCGCCAGCGAGTGGCCGACCAGCACGTGCAGGCACTTCACCCGGTCCGGCATCCCGCCGGCCGAGGGGAAACCTTCCAGCACCTCGATGGCGTCGCGGCGGGCGATGTAGTCCTCGTGCGCCTTCTGGTACGCGGCGGCCAGCTCCGGGTCCTCGGCGAGCCGGGCGGTCTGCTCCTTCATCACCCCGTCCGCCTCCAGCGTGCCGATCAGCGAGGCGGCCTTGGGGCAGGTCAGGTAGTACAGGGTGGGGAACGGGGTGCCGTCGGGCAACCGCGGGGCGGTCTCCACCACATCCGGGTTGCCGCACGGGCAGCGGTGCGCCACCGCCCGGGTGCCGCGCGGGACGCGGCCGAGCTGGGCCGCGACGGCGGCCAGGTCGCGGTCGGCGACCGGCTGGTTCTCAAGTGTCATGTCGGGTCTTCTTCACGGGGCGGGCTTCTCACGGAGCGGGGGCGGGAGCGGGGGTGGCGGCGGCCGCGTCCACCGAGTCCCAGACGGTGGCGTACCAGGGCTTGGCCGCCTGCGCGGCGGCCTGCGCGGAGCCACGGCCCGAGGCTTGGGAGGAGGCGGCCGAGGGGGTGGGGTCGACCGAGACGAAGGGGGTCTCACCGGGCATCGCGTAGTGCAACCGCTCGCGGGCCTGGGCCTTCACGAACTCCGGGTCCTGCCAGCGGGCCAGCTCGGTGGTCAACTGCTCGACCTGCCGGCGGGCCTGCTCGGCCTTGACCCGCTGGGCGCTGATCTGGTCGCGCTGGTTGATGAACTGCCGGGTCGGATAGGCGAGGATCGCCACCAGCGAGCAGAGCACCAGGACCAGCACGGTGGCCCGGCTGGTGAACCGCGGCCGGCCGCCCAGACCCGGGATCTTCCAGCCTGCCATCTCCTGACCCCTCCCAGTCGCGCCGATACCCCGGCATCCACCCTACGGGGTGCACACCGGGGCATCGGTCAGGCTGGCTGTCGGCCCTCGCGGGGGTCAGTCCGCGACGCGGAACCGGGGGAAGGCGGCGCGGCCCGCGTACTCGGCGGCGTCGTCGAGGATCTCCTCGATGCGCAGCAGCTGGTTGTACTTGGCGACGCGCTCGGAGCGGGCCGGGGCACCGGTCTTGATCTGGCCGCAGTTGGTGGCGACGGCCAGGTCGGCGATGGTGACGTCCTCGGTCTCACCGGAGCGGTGCGACATCATGCAGCGGTAGCCGTTGCGCTGGGCCAGCTCGACGGCGTCCAGGGTCTCGGTCAGCGAGCCGATCTGGTTCACCTTCACCAGCAGCGCGTTGGCGGTGCCGGTCTCGATGCCACGGGCCAGGCGCTCCGGGTTGGTGACGAACAGGTCGTCACCGACCAGCTGGACCTTGGCGCCCAGCTTGTCCGTCATGGCCTTCCAGCCGTCCCAGTCCGACTCGTCCAGCGGGTCCTCGATGGAGACCAGCGGGTAGTTCTCGACCAGGTCGGCGTAGTACTCGATCAGCTCGGCGGCGGTCAGCGCCTTGCCCTCGAACTGGTAGGCGCCGTCCTTGTAGAACTCGGAGGCGGCCACGTCCAGGGCCAGCGCGACGTCCTTGCCGGGCACGTAGCCGGCCTTCTTGATCGCCTCGGTGATCAGGTCCAGCGCCTCGCGGTTGCTGTCCAGGTTCGGCGCGAAGCCGCCCTCGTCGCCCAGGCCGGTGGACAGGCCGCGCTCCTTCAGCACGCCCTTGAGCGTGTGGTAGACCTCGACGCCCCAGCGCACGGCCTCGGAGAAGGACTCCGCGCCGATCGGCGCGATCATGAACTCCTGGATGTCGACGTTGGAGTCGGCGTGCGAGCCACCGTTGAGGATGTTCATCATCGGGACCGGCAGCACGTGCGCGTTCGGACCGCCGAGGTAGCGGAACAGCGGCAGGTCGCTGGCCTCGGAGGCGGCGTGCGCGACGGCCAGCGAGACGCCGAGGATCGCGTTGGCGCCGAGCGAGGACTTGTCCGGGGTGGCGTCCAGGTCGAGCATCGCCTGGTCGATCAGCCGCTGCTCGGTGGCGTCGTAGCCGACCAGCTCCGGGCCGATCTGCTCGATCACGGCGAGGACGGCCTTCTCGACGCCCTTGCCGAAGTAGCGGTTCTTGTCACCGTCACGCAGCTCCAGCGCCTCGAAGGCACCCGTCGAGGCGCCGGACGGGACAGCGGCACGACCGGTGCTGCCGTCGTCGAGGCCGACCTCGACCTCGACCGTGGGGTTGCCGCGCGAGTCGAGAATCTCACGGGCTACGACGACATCAATGGACGGCACGAGGCATCTCCTAGACGGAAGCGGTCCTGCGGACGTGGGTAGGGAGTCGTTACGACCAGAGCCTAACCGCACCGGCCACCGCGACGACCCGGACCTGCCTCCCGTCTCACGGTGTGGCTCGGCTACCTGCCGGTAGTTCACCTGAATGCGTGTCGGTGGTCGTTTCGCGAGCCGCTCGCGCGGGGCCGCATCGGCGCGGCCCCGCGCGGGCTGTCGGCCGGTCAGCCGAGGTGCAGCAGCTGGCCGGGCATGATCAGGTCCGGATTCCCGCCCACCGTCTGCTGGTTGGCCTGGTAGAGCTGCTGCCAGCCGCCGGTCTGGTGCTGGGCCTGGGCGATCATCGAGAGGGTGTCGCCGGCCCGCACCGTGTAGTCGTGACCGGAGCCGCTCGGCGCGGCGGCCGGTGCCTGGGCCGGGACCTGGATCGGGGCCTGGATCGGTGCCTGGGCCGGGGCCTGAGCGGGCGCCGGGGCGGGCATGTTCCGGTCGTACACGCTCTGGTGGCTGGTCCAGTACCACCCGCCGTCGCTCTGGTACCAGTAGACCTGACCCTTCGCGTCCCAGCCGGCCTTGCCGGGGAAGGCCGGGGCGGTGGACTGCGGCACCTGCTGGGGCTGCGCCCGCTGGGCCTGCGGAGCCGGCGTCTGAGGCCGCGTCTGCTGCCGGCTCGGGGCGACCGGCGCACTGGCGTCCAGCGCGGCTGCGGCGCCGCCCTGGGCCAGGCCCGCCTTGACCGAACAGACCGGCCAGGCGCCGGGACCCTGGTCGGCCAGCACCTTCTCGGCGACCGAGATCTGCTGCGCCCTGGTGGCCTGGTTGGCCTGCGACGCGTACTGGGTGCCGCCGTACGCGGCCCAGGTGGAGGAGGTGAACTGCAGACCGCCGTAGAAGCCGTTGCCCGTGTTGATGCTCCAGTTGTTGGTGCTCTCGCAGTTGGCGACCTTGTCCCAGACCGTGACCGGGGCGGCATGCGCGGCGGTCGCGGTGAGCAGCGGCACCGCCAGACCCGCACCGGCCACGCCGGCCACGGCGATCGCCCGCTCGGTCTGGGTACGACGACGATGACGGCCATTGCCCTTGAGCAGCATGAACTGTCCCTCTCCGCACGCCTGCGAGGTGAGCTGTCGGGTTCGGGCCCGTGAGGTCGGCCCGGCCGCTGACGCGGCTTCACCCCTAGCCGTGGGAGACGGCAGAAAATCCTGGGTCCCCCGCCCCTGCCCCGAGGTAGGTCGGCGTCCCGACGGCGCGGTGGGCAGGACTCGGCGTACCGCACGCGGGGTTCGCAGCTGCGAACTCCTGGGAGGGTAGGCAGATTGACGGACCAATCACAAGCTCATATCGCATACATCACACGAGAATTACGACGCCGTCAGATCGTCCACTAACCGATCAGGTTTGTCCGCATTGATGCGTATTCAGATCGTGCCTGCCGGAACACTTCCGACACGCCGTCAGACATCCGACACGCCGTCAGGAGCTGCCGGCCGAGGATTCCGGTGTGAAAGAAACCGGCAGTTCGCGCAGCCCACGCATGATCAGACCGCCCCGCCAGCGCAGTTCCGCCGGATCGCCGGCGAACTCGATGTCGGGCAGCCGGGTCAGCAGGGTGGCCAGCGCCGCCTGCCCCTCCAGCCGGGCCAGCGGAGCGCCGATGCAGTAGTGGATGCCGTGCCCGAAGCCGAGGTGCGGGTTGTCCTTGCGGGCCAGGTCCAGGGTGTCGGGTCGACCGAACCTGGCCGGGTCGCGATCGGCCGCGGCCAGCACCACCAGCACCGGATCGCCGACCGGGATGTCCACCCCGCCGATGCTCAGCGGCGCGGTGGCGAACCGCCAGGTCGCCAGCTCCACCGGACCGTCGTAGCGGAGCAGTTCCTCGACGGCGGTGGTCAGCAGCTCGCGCTCGCCGCGCCGCAGCGACTCCTGCAGGCGGGCGCGCTGCTCGGGATGGTTCATCAACGTGTACATGCCGTTGCCGATGAGGTTGACGGTGGTCTCGAAGCCGGCGAAGAGCAGGATGAAGGCCATCGCGGCGGCCTCGTTCTCGCTCAGGTGCTCGCCGTGGTCGCTGGCCCTGATCAGCCCCGAGATCAGGTCCTCGCCCGGCTCGGCCCGCTTGCGGTGGATCAACTCCGCCAGGTAGGACCGCATCCGCTTGACCGCGCGGGCCACCCCGCCGCGCGGGCCGCCGCCGTGTCGGATCATCATGCCGGCCCAGTCGCGGAAGTCGTCCTGGTCCTCGGCCGGCACCCCGAGCAGGTCGCAGATCGCGTAGATCGGCAGTGGGAAGGCGAACTCGTGGATCAGGTCGGCCGAGCCGCGCGCCGCGAAGCCGGAGATCAACCGGTCCGTCAGCTGCTGCACCCGGGGTTCGAACTCGGCCACAGTGCGCGGGGTGAAGGCCTTGGAGACCAGGCGGCGCAGCCGGGTGTGGTCGGGCGGGTCGATGTTCAGCAGGTGGGTCATCAGGTCGGCCTGCCGCTCCCCCGGGATGCCGACCCGTCCGGTGCGATGTGCCTGCTCACTGTGGTGGGCCGGGTTCTTGGAGAGCCGGGCGTCGGCCAGTGCCTGCCGGGCGTCCGCGTACCGGGTCACCAACCAGGCGTCAACCCCGCTCGGCAGGGTGGTCCGATGCACCGGGGCGTGCTCCCGCAACCAGGCGTACGCCGGGTACGGGTCGGCGGCGAACTCCCAGGTGAACAGGGGTGGTGCGGGCGGCAACGGGATGGCATCGGGCTGGTCCGGCATGTCTTGACGGTATCCCGTCCCCAGGAGGAGTGAGCCTGGTCACCTGACGGGTAATCCCTGTTGCGGAGGGTCAGGAGAAGCCTACGATCCTCCGATACGTGGTTGGCGGGCGTTGCAGTGCGGCGGCGCCCCCAGGGAGGAGCAGGCCATGCGAGTAGCCGGGGCAGTGGTGGTCATCGCGGTACTCAGCGGCGGCGACGGCGACGGGCCGGCCCGCCGCTTCGCCGCGGCGGGCGCCGCCGGCCTGCTGATCGCCGACCCGCGGACCGGGGTGGCCGAGGACCTGGCCGCCGCCATGGACCGGATCGGCTGCCCGGTGATCGGGGTCAGCTCCGACATCCACCAGCCCAGCGACATCGCCGCCCTGGTCGACACCACCGAGAAGCACCTGGGCCCGATCGACCTGTTCTGCGTGAGCGGCCCCGACGGCGAGCGGATCGTCGCGATGGCCGAGCTGCCCGGCCAGCTGCACCGCCTCGCCGAGCTGCTGGACCCGCTGGGCGAGGCGATCGGCGCGGTCGTCCCGCCGCAGCGCCAGGTGCACGCCCACCAGCAGCCCGCCTGACGGCCCGCCCTGGCCCGGCTCCTAGTCGGCGGCCAGCCCCTCGGCTGCCCGCACCGCCGCCCGATAGCCGCGCGCGGCCGCCCGCAGCGCCGCGTCCGGGTCCACCTTCGCGTCGTGCGCGCGCTGCACCACCGCGAGCAGCAGCGCGCCGGCCGTCTCCTCGGTCAGCTCGGCCGGCAGCGCGTACGGCGCGTCGGGAACGCCGGTGAAGCCCGCCCGGCGGACCCGGGAGACCAGCTTCGCCGCCAACGCCAGGGCCGGCAGCCCCGCCGGCACGCCGTCCAGCACCGACTCCCGGTGCTGCTTCTCGGCGGCCTTCAGCTCCTCCCAGTTGGCCTCCACCTGGTCGGTGGTGGCGGCGTCGGAGTCCCCGAAGACGTGCGGGTGGCGGTACATCAGCTTCTCGACGATCGCCCCGGCCACCTCGTCGATGGAGAACGGGTCCTCGGGGTCCTCCTCGGCGATCCGGGAGTGGAAGAAGACCTGGAGCAGCACGTCGCCCAGCTCCTCGCGCAGCGTCTCGCGGTCGCCCTCCTCGATCGCCTCGACCAGCTCGTAGGCCTCCTCGACCAGGTACTTCACCAGGCTGGCGTGGGTCTGCTCGGCGTCCCACGGGCAGCCGCCGGGCGAGCGCAGCCGGTCCATCACCGCGACCAGGTCGAGCAGCCGGGCGCCGGGCAGGTCGTAGGAGCCGGGCAGCAGCTCGATCTCCGGCGCCCGGCCCGCCGCCTCGACCGCGATCCGGGCCAGCGCGTCGGTCAGCCCGGGGTCGCCGTCCGGGCTGCCCAGGAAGAGCACCGGGGCGCGTTCGACCAGGGTGCGGGCCAGCGCCGGGGCACTGTCGCGGGCCACCAGCTCGACCGCCACCCGCGCCTGGGCGAGCGCGGGCAGCTGGGGGTGCGCCGGGTCGGCGGCCAGCACCAGGGGCGCTGCCCGCAGCGCCTCCCAGGCGGGCCAGCTGAGCAGGCCGGGGGCGACCCGGTGGGTGGTGGTGAGCAGGGTCAGCTTGGGGGTGTCGGCGCTGTTCGGGGTGTCCGTGTTGGTCTCCACCCCTCGAACCTACCGCTCAGGCGGCGGCACCCGACTGCGGCAGCCAGTCCTCGCTCGGGCTGTCCAGCACCGCCTGCTGCGCGTCCCAGCTGCCGTAACGCGGGTTGACCGTCACCTTCAGCTGGGCGGCGGCCTCGGCCAGCAGTTGGTGCACCGTCTTGTTGCCGTCCGTGGTGCCGATCTGCCGCCCGCCCAGCGCGGCCAGCTTCTGCAGGCCGATCTGCTCGCGGTGGAAGTTGTCGATCTCCCGGGCCGGCACCGCGTGCTTGAGCAGCAGCATCTGCTCCAGCCCCGCCTCGCCGCCCCAGGCCTGCGCCTGGTCGGACCGCGCCTGGGCGACCTCGGTGTCGCTGACGGTCAGCCGGTGCTCGGCCAGCGCCTGCGCGACCACCTCACTGAAGATCATCCCGGAGACGGTCGCCCCCACCAGCCCCGCCTGCTCCTGGTACTGCCCGCTCGGCAGCCTGGCCGCCTGCGCCCGGAACTCGGCCACCCGGGCCTGCACCGCCGCCTCGGTGATCCGGTCGGGGCCGACCACCGCCGCCGCCCCGGCCTGCAGCGGCCGCCCCCCACAGGCGGTCAGCAGGGCGGCCGCGAGCAGCGCACCGACCGCGGGCAGCACCCGGCGCGGCCCGGGGCGGGCGGGGGCGGCGGGGGTACGGCGAAGGCAGTGGCTGCGGATCACGCGGGGCCTCCCGGGCGGGGCTGCGGTGGCGACTGACTCCTGACGGGACACGACAATAGAGAGCCGGGGCGGCCAGCGCGGACATGTTGCACCGAATGAGTGAGCGTCGGCAGGTCGAGCTGATGGATCATCAGTTCTTAGGCGCGGTACGGGTTCCAGGCCGACGCCTGCGGCGCCGGCGGATGGGTCGGCCAGCTACCGGTCCGCGGGTCCAGCGGCAGGAGCGACGGGAGCGACGACGGGGACGCCGCAGCCGCGGGCAGCGCCGACTGGGGGCCGGTGCGGCGGTGGTGCTGCAGCTGGTCCAGGTGCTGGCGCAGCCGCTGGACGTCCGGGTGGTGCGGCCCGAGCCGCGGCTCGCGGTCGAAGAGCAGCGCAAGCAGCCACTCCCAGGCACCCTCGGTGTCCCCCGACCCCGCGAGCAGCAGGCCGATCCGCTCGCGCAGGTCGAAGCAGCGGGCCGGGTCGGCGTCCTGACCCGAGGTCAGTCTGGCGGTGTGGTCCGCCAGCAGTGCGCGGTACTCCGCCAACGCCTCCGGCGCCCGGCCCAGTTGCTCCAGGCAGGCAGCCGCCTTCCGGCGGTGCTCCAGCGCCTGATCCGCCTGTGGCCCGTCCTGCGCCGTCGCGGCGGCGGCCAGCAACTGGTACTCGGGCAGCGCCGCGCGGTACTGCCCCTCCTGGAGCAGCGTCCGGGCGTAGATCGTGCGCAACGTGCGGACCAGCGGCGCCCCGTCGCCGTGCGCGGCCCGGGCCAGCGGGAGCAGCCGGGCGGCGAGGTCGATCACCTCGGCGTACCGCTGCGCGGCCAGCAGGTCGGAGACCTGGCCGCAGGCGGCGACCAGGTCGGTGGGCGCCGGCTGCGTGGCCGGGGGAGACGGGGGCGACGAGGACACCAGCGGCGGCGCGGGCAGTGTGGTGGCGGCCCCGGGCAGCGGCTGGTGCGGGTAGCGGAACGGCCCGGTCGGGTCGGGCGCCGGACCGTACCCGGGGTGGGCGCCCGCCTCCGGCGCCGGCAGCAGTGGACGCAGCCGCCGGTACACCGTCTGCGCGTCGGCGGGCCGCGCGGCGGGCGGCTTGGCCAGCAGCTCCAGCACCAGCGCCTCCAACTCGGCAGGCACTTCGGGCCGCAGCCGCCGCAGTGGCACCGGCGCGTCGTCCACCTGGCGGCGCAGCACCCCGAGCGCGGTCGGCGCCCGGAACGGCTCCTCGCCGGCGAGCATCTCGTGCAGCAGGCAGCCGAGCGCGTACAGGTCGCTGCGCGCGTCCACCGCCCCGGAGAGCGCCTGCTCGGGCGCCATGTAGGAGGGGCTGCCGATCGGCACGCCGGTCAGGGTGAGCCGGGTGTGCTCGCCGTCCAGCGCGGTGGCGATGCCCAGGTCCAGGACCACCACCCGGCCGTCCGGACGGACCATCACATTGCTCGGCTTCAGGTCCCGGTGCACCACCGGAACGGCGTGCACCACCGAGAGCGCCGCGCAGATCTGGGCGGCCACCGCCACCGCCCAGGCGATCGGGAACCGGCCCTCCTCGGCGATCAGATCGCCCAGCCCGACCCCGGGCAGCCGCTGCATCACCAGGTAGAGCTCGCCCGCGTCCTCGCCCGCGTCGAAGACGGTGACCAGTCCGGGGTGGTCGAGACCAGCGGTGATCCGGCACTCCCGCAGGAACCGCCGTCGCAGCTCGGCCCGCCGTTCCTCGACCTCCTCGGGACCGTCCCCGGCGAGCAGCGCCTCGGTGCGCAGCAGCTTCACCGCCACCCGGCGGTCCAGCCGCTCGTCGTAGCCGGCCCAGACCTGGCCCATGCCACCGTGCCCGATCTTCTCCGCCAACCGGTAGCGGCCGCCGATCACCCGGCTGCTGTGCGCACTCACCGCCCGCCGTCCTCGGCCTGCCGGCGCAGCAGTTCGCCGAGTTGCCGCAACTCGTCAACGGGGGCGGGGGCCTGGGCGCTCGGCGGCTGGTACGCCGGGGGCTGGGGCGCGAGCGGCCAGGCGACGAGCGGCGCCACCGACACTCGGACCTGACGGTCCATCAGCAGGAAGTGCGTCGGCGCCGCGAAGACCAGCAGTGCCATGGTGCCCTCACCGAGCCCGTTGACCACCGCCGCGTGCTTGTCCGCTCCCCCGATCACCGCGCACACCAGCATCAGCAGCGACAGCGCCGCGAACACCACCGCTCCCACCACATCCACCCGCCGCTTGCGCCGCGCCGCCAGTGCCACCGCGGGCACGAACCCGAGCAGCCCCGCCGTCAGCACCGCCACCAGACAGAGCAGCACCTTCGCGCCCACCCCGAACGGCCCCTTCGCCGCTGTCGGCACCACCGGCCCGAACTGCCCGGGAAACTGGCCAGCCATGCGTCTCCGTCCCCGCGCGATGAGTGCCCTCGATGATCATCGCCAACGGTACCGCCCACGCCCCACGCGCCGCCGGGCATACCGGGAACCGCGACCGCTCCGTGACCAGCACCGGCCCACCTCCCGAGCCGCTCGGCGTGTTGGCGGGTCGGACGGCGGCCGCCTCCGGATCATCGGACTCAGCGACGCGCGCCGTCCCGGCGGGCGACCGAGGACAAGGAACCAGCCGTGTTCGACACCAGCAAGGCCTTCAGCAGCTTCTCCGTGAACGACCTCGACAAGGCCAAGCACTTCTACGGCGAGATCCTGGGACTGCGGGTCTCCGACCTGACCATGGAGCGGCAGTACCGGCTGCTGCGGCTGCACCTGTCCGGCGGCGGCGAGGTGCTCGTCTACCCGAAGGACGACCACACCCCGGCGTCGTTCACCGTCCTCAACTTCCCGGTGGCGGACGTCGAGCAGGCCGTCGACGAGTTGGCCGGGCGCGGCGTGCGGTTCGAGCGGTATCCCGGGCTGGCGGCGGACGAGAAGGGGATCTTCCGGGGCGGCGGCCCGCACATCGCGTGGTTCACCGACCCGGCGGGTAACGTCCTCTCGGTGCTGCAGCAGGACAAGTAGCCCGACCCCGCCGGTCAGCCCACCGTCAGCCCGCCGTCCGCCAGGCCGTCCGTCAGGCCCTGGGCCAACTGCCGCCCCAGCTCCTCGGCCTGGCGCAGGCCGGCCGCGAAGGCGGCGGTCCGCCCGAAGGCCTCGCCCAGCGCGCGCTGGGCTTCGAGCGGGAGCCTGGGCACCTGGACCCGCCGGACGTCGAGGCGGGAGGTGGTGGAGGCGTGGGTGCTGGCGGAGCGGGCGGCGGCGGTGGAGCGCAGGCGGCCGGCCAGGAACTCGGGGTCGAGCAGGGCCGGGTCGGGGCGCAGCAGGTGCAGGCGGGCGCCGAGGGCGGCGCCGTCGGCCGGGTCGCCGGGGTGCACGACCAGCGCGGCGCCACTGCCGAGGGCCGGGACCAGGACGTCGCCGGGGCGGGCGAACAGCGCGGTGGCGTCGGCCAGCGCGGCGCTCGGGCCGCGTCCGGTCGCCAGGTCCTGGTCGGTCAGCACGGGGGTGGCCGACGGGTCCTCGGCGAGGGGCCGGGTGGCCGGTCCGGTGCCGGAGGAGAGGACCTCCAGGGCGCCGCCGCGGGCGAGTTCACCGATCGTGGTCACCGGCATGCCGGGACGCTCGCCGGCCGCCGAGACGGCGGGCAGTGCCTGGTCCAACTCGGCCAGCGAGGACAGGAGTTCGCCGAGCCGGCCGCGCAGCCCGGTGAGCGCGTCGGTGCCGCCTGCCGCGGCCGGCGGCGGCAGGTGGCGGGCGGGGGCCAGATCGGTGTCGTCGTCGAGCAGTTCGATCGAGTCCAGCACCCGGTAGACGCCTGGGCGATCCGCCACGGTGGCACCGCCGTCGAAGGCCTGCCATCCTTCCAGCACGGTGCGGTGCAGGGTCGGCCAGTCGAACTGCCCGGGCTGCGTGGCGGTGGCGTCCAGCAGCAGCAACCGGCGGGCGGGCGCGGTCTCCTGGGGGTCGGGGCGGCGCAGCAGCCAGAGCTGCAGCGGCACTCCGTAGGGTGGCGCGGCGCCGGCCGGCAACGCGACGACCGCGCGCAGCGCGCCGGTGCGCAGGAGTTCCGCGCGCAGCCGGCGCCCGGAACGGCGGGAGGCGACGGTGGGCGGCAGCAGCAGGGCGGTCAGGCCGCCGGGGCGGGTGTGCGCCAGGCAGTGCAGCAGCCAGGCGAGTTCGGACTCGCCCCGGGGCGGCACCTGGTCGAAGAGCCAGCGCGGGTCGTAGCGCAACTCCTCGTAGCCCCAGTCCCGTTCGTTGTAGGGCGGGCGGCAGAGCACGGCGTCGGCGAGCAGTTCGGGCCAGGCGTCGGCCCGTAGCGCGTCACCGGCGCGCAGCCGCAGCGGCAACGGTCCTGGCGCGGCGGCGGGCGCGGCCAGGGCCAGCCGGAGCAGGGCGATGCCGGCGGCCACCGGGTCGCGGTCCTGGCCGTGCCGGACGGCGCCGGCGGGCGCGGCCAGCAACAGCGAGCCGAGCCCGCAGCAGGGGTCGAGGACGCTGGCCGCCTCGCCCGCCAGCGCGAGCAGCAGGGCGGCCGCCTCGGGCGGCAGCTGACCCGGCTGCCGGGCGCCGGCCAGCAGCGCCTCGAACACGGCGGCGGGCGTCTGCTCGGCGGCCAGCCGGGCGAGCAGGCGGCAGAGTTCGAGCTGCGTGCTGCCGTAGAGCGTGGGCAGGTCCGCCAGCGCGCCCGCCGCCGGGTCGAGCGTCTCGGCGAGCAGTCGCGCCACCGCCCGGGGCAGCGCGAGGGCCAGCCGGGTGTCGGATTCAGCGGCCAGCTCCACCCACGTCTCGGGGGCCCGGTGCAGCAGCAGCAGGAAGGCACCGGCCGGCAGCAGCGGGGCGTTCGGGTGGCCGGCCGGGTCGCGCAGTGCGTCCAACTGCCGGCGGCAGCGCTCCAGTAGCGGCAGCTCGGCGATCTTGCCCTGGCGGCGCAGCCACTCCTCGATCTGGGGGAGCGCGAAGGTGGGGCTGCTCTCGCTGCCGCCGACGGGCTGCGGGAAGTCGGCGTGCCGCTTGCGCCAGTTGCTCACCGCCGCTCGCCCGACCCCGGCCAGCCGGGCGATCTCGACGGCGGTCACCTCGGGGGTCGGCGGCATCGGGCGGCTCCTCCATGGACGGCGGCTGTGACCACTCAGCATAGCCAGACGGGACAGGGATCCCTGTTCACGCGTGAACAGATCAGTTCCGTATTTCCCTGTTGACGATGTTCACAGCAGTCTGGTCTGATGGAGCCATCGCCGAACGGGGCGAACAGCAAGACCCAGAACCAGCAAGACCCAGCACGCCCAAGACCCAGTCGAAGCAAGGGAATCCGCCATGCGCAGCTCCGCCACCGCCCGCCGCCGCTCCACCACCACCGCGCTGCTCGCCGGTGGCGCCCTGCTCGCCCTCGCCACCACCGCCTGCGGGCCGACCGCCACCACCTCGGTCTCCACCAAGCCCGTGCGGTCCACGGCCGCGACCGGCGCGACCGGCGTGGGCACCCCGGGCGCCCCGAGCGCCGCGGCCGGCAAGACCCCCACGGTCGCCAAGGTCGGCGACGCCATCGCGCTCAAGGGCATGGACAAGGGCGCCTCGGACGACGTGAGCGTGGTCAAGGTGGTCGACAACGTGCAGAGCACCGACGGCATCAGCAAGCCCGCCGACGGCAAGCGCTGGATCGCCGTGCAGTTCCAGATCAAGGACAGCGGCAGCACCGCCTACAGCGACTCCCCCGAGAACGGCACGACCGTGGTGGACGACAAGGGCCAGTCCTACAACTCGGTGATCGCCGACACCGGCGCGGGCCAGAGCTTCCCCGTCCCGCTGAACATCGCCCCCGGCGACACCGCGCTCGGCTACATCACCTTCGAGGTCCCCACCGACGCCAAGATCGTCAAGGCCCAGTTCACCCTGGACAGCGGCTTCGCGGACCAGACCGGCCAGTGGAAGCTCAACTGACCTCCCGGCACGGTGCGCCGGGGCGGCAACGACGAAGCGGCGGATGGCACCGAGCCACCCGCCGCCCGCCCCCCCCGCAGCCAGCGGGGCTACCGGAACTACGCCTTCTTCGCCGCCGCCAGCTCCTCGAACATGGTGCTCAGGAAGGTCCCGCACCAGGCCAGCAACTCCCGCCCGACCACCGGCTTCCCACCGATCCGCGCGGTCGTCGGCCGCGGCACCAGCACCTGCGAGCTGGCCGCCTTCACCTGGCTGCGCGGGTAGAGCCGGTTCAGCCGCAAGGTCTGCGACTCGCGCAGCTCCACCGGCCCGAACCGCACGTTGGCGCCCTGCAGGGTGATGTCCGCGACCCCGCAGCGCCGGGCGTACAGCCGCAGCGCCGCCACCAGGAGCAGGTTCTCCACCGGCTCGGGCAGCTTGCCGTAACGGTCCGTCAACTCGGCCCGCACCTGGTCGATGTCGGCCTCCGCGTTGACCGCGGCGATCGAACGGTAGGCCTGCAGCCGCAGCCGCTCGCCGGGGGCGTAGTCGTGCGGCACGTGGGCGTCCACCGGCAGCTCGATCTTCACCTCCAGCGGCTCCTCCTCCACCTCGCCGCCGCTCGCCAGCGACTCGCGGAACTCGGCCACCGCCTCGCCGACCATCCGCATGTAGAGGTCGAAGCCGACGCCCGCGATGTGCCCGGACTGCTCGCCGCCGAGCAGGTTGCCCGCGCCGCGGATCTCCAGGTCCTTCATCGCGACGTACATGCCCGCGCCCATCTCGGTGTGCTGGGCGATGGTGGCCAGTCGCTCGTGCGCGGTCTCGGTGAGCGGCTTCTCCGGCGGGTAGAGCATGTAGGCGTACCCGCGTTCCCGGCCACGCCCGACCCGCCCGCGCAGCTGGTGGAGCTGGGAGAGGCCGAAGGTGTCGCCGCGCTCCACGATCAGCGTGTTGGCGTTGGAGATGTCGATGCCCGACTCCACGATCGTGGTGGAGACCAGCACGTCGAACTCCTTCTCCCAGAAGTCGACCACCACCTTCTCCAGGTGGGTCTCCCCCATCTGCCCGTGCGCGGTGGCGATCCGGGCTTCGGGCACCAGGTCCTTCAGCCGGGCGGCCGCCTTGTCGATCGACTCGACCCGGTTGTGGATGTAGAAGACCTGGCCCTCGCGCAGCAGTTCACGCCGGATCGCGGCCGAGATCTGCTTCTCGTCGTACGGTCCGACGAAGGTCAGCACCGGGTGGCGCTCCTCCGGCGGCGTGGTGATCGTCGACATCTCGCGGATGCCGGTGACCGCCATCTCCAGGGTGCGCGGGATCGGGGTCGCCGACATGGTCAGCACGTCGACGTTGGCCCGCAGCTTCTTCAACTGCTCCTTGTGCTCGACGCCGAACCGCTGCTCCTCGTCCACGATGACCAGACCGAGGTCCTTGAACCTCGTCTCGGCGGAGAAGAGCCGGTGGGTGCCGATCACCACGTCCACCGAACCCTCGCGCAGGCCCTCCAGGACCGCCTTCGCCTCGCTGTCGCTCTGGAACCGCGACAGCGCCTTGACCACCACGGGGAAGTTGGCGTACCGCTCGGCGAAGGTGGAGAAGTGCTGCTGCACCAGCAACGTGGTGGGCACCAGCACGGCCACCTGCTTGCCGTCCTGCACCGCCTTGAAAGCGGCTCGCACGGCGATCTCGGTCTTCCCGTATCCGACGTCGCCGCAGATCAGCCGGTCCATCGGAACCGACTTCTCCATGTCGGCCTTGACCTCGGCGATGGTGGTCAGCTGGTCGGGCGTCTCCGCGTACGGGAAGGCGTCCTCCAGCTCGCGCTGCCACGGGGTGTCCGGGCCGAAGGTGTGGCCGGGGGCCGCCATCCGGGCCGAGTAGAGCTTGATCAGGTCGGCCGCGATCTCGCGCACCGCCTTCTTGGCCCGCTGCTTGGTCTTCGCCCAGTCCGCGCCGCCGAGCCGGTGCAGGGTCGGGGCCTCGCCGCCGACGTACTTGGTCACCTGGTCGAGCTGGTCGGTCGGCACGAAGAGCCGGTCGCCGGGGTGGCCGCGCTTGGCCGGCGCGTACTCCAGCACCAGGTACTCCCGGGTGGCGCCCTGCACGGTGCGCTGGACCATCTCGACGTAGCGGCCCACCCCGTGCGCCTCGTGCACCACGTAGTCGCCGGCGGCCAGCGCCAGCGGGTCGATCGCGTTGCGGCGCCGGGACGGCATCCGGCGCATGTCCTTGGTGGAGGAGCGCTGGCCGGACAGGTCGGTCTCGGTGATCACGGTCAGCTTGAGCGCCTGGTCCACGAAACCGTGCTCGATCGAGCCGCAGCAGACGTAGACGACGTCGCGGGTGGGCGGCTCGGTCAGGTCGGGGACCAGCCGGGCGGCGATGCCCTCGTTGCCGAGCACCTCGGCCAGCCGGGCGGCCGGCCCTTGGCCCTCGGTCACCATGACGACCCGCCAGTCGGCGGCCAGCCGCTCCTTGGCGTCGGCGATCGCCCGCGCGGTGTCACCGCGGTAGGCCTCGACGGCGTGCATGCCCAGGGTCAGCGTGTTGACGTCGAACTCCAGGACGGAGCTGACATCCGCGTCACTGGTCGCGAACGGGCTGACCGACCACCAGGACAGTCCGATCTCGGCGGCGTGCTCGCGCACCTCGGCCAGCGAGCGCAGCGAGGCGGCCGAGACGTCGATCTGCTCGACGTCGATCGGCCGGTCGCCACCGGCGGCCGCGGCCGCCCAGGAGGCGTGCAGGAACTCCTGACTGGTCGCCACCAGGTCGGCGGCCCGGGTGCGGACCCGCTCCGGGTCGCAGACCACCGCGACCGAGCCGGACGGCAGCACGTCCAGCAGCAGCTCCATGTCGTCCACCAGCACCGGGGCCAGCGACTCCATGCCCTCGACCGCGATCCCCTCGGCGATCTTGTCCAGGATCTCGGCCAGCTCGGGGTGCGCCACGGCCAACTCGGCGGCGCGGGCGCGCACCTGATCGGTCAACAGCAACTCCCGGCAGGGCGGCGCCCACAGGCCGTGCTCGGCGATCTCCAGCGAACGCTGGTCGGCCACCTTGAAGTAGCGGATCTCCTCGACGTCGTCGCCCCAGAACTCCACCCGCAGCGGGTGTTCCTCGGTCGGCGGGAAGACGTCCAGGATGCCGCCGCGCACGGCGAACTCGCCGCGCTTCTCGACCAGTTCGACCCTGGCGTAGGCGGCGGCGGACAGCCGCTTCGCGATCTCGCCCAGGTCCGCCGACTCGCCGCCGCGCAGCGCCACCGGCTCCAGCTCGGCCAGCCCCTTGACCTGCGGCTGGAGCACGGAACGCACCGGCGCCACGACCACCTGCACCGGACCGGCGGCCGGATCGTCCGCCCTCGGGTGGACGATCCGGCGCAGCACCGCGAGCCGGCGGCCGACCGTGTCCGAGCGCGGCGAGAGCCGCTCGTGCGGCAGCGTCTCCCAGGCCGGGAACTCCGCCACCGCGTCCGGCGGCAGCAGCGAGCGCAGGCTGGCGGCCAGGTCCTCGGCCTCCCGGCCGGTCGCCGTCACCGCCAGCACCGGCCGGCCCCGCTCGCCGGCCCCCGCGGCCAGCGAGCGGGCCAGCGCCGCGATGGCGAACGGCCGTGCGGCGGGCGGGCCGACCAGGTCGAGATGAGGGCGGTGGCCGCCGGCCGCCGCCTCGATCGCCTCGGCGAGGGCGGTGTCGCGGACCACGACATCGAGCAAACCGATCAGGCTCATGGAGTCTCTTCGTCCCGTTGCGTCCAGGCGGAGCGCCCGGTGGCGGAACCTGTTCCTGCCGCCGGGCAGCTTGATGGGCCCGGCACGCGGGTACGCAGGGGCCGGGTCAGGCTCCCAGAGTACGCCGAGCGGCCGACCGGACGGCGGCCAGCCACGACCATGCACATGACGGTCGGAGGGGCGGCGATGACCATGCGTTCGGACGCAGTGGCCGATTGTCAAGAAGTGGACATACTCCTGTCACTGGAAGTCCATGGACAGCGCGCAGGATGGATCACGTGCCCGCCGCTCCAACCGTGGGGGATGGACTGGTGGGCCGCACGCACTCCGATGGGGGTCGGGGTGCGAGGCCGGGTGACCCTGGGTGGGGGCACCCGCCCGACCGTCGGGAGTCGTGGCGCCCTTTCCTGGAGGGCGCCACGGGTCCTGGCCGGCTGGTCTTTCCGGTGATCTTCGGGCCGCCCGGAGCCCCTTTCGCAGGCACCCGCCACGGGCACGCCACCGAACCCTGACGCCGCGTCAGGTCCAAGCCCTCAGGTGCGCCGACGTCGCACCGTGTTGGGCAGCGAGTCCAGGCTGACCTCGTCGTCGATGATGACGATCTTCGGGATGATCGCGGTCTCGTCCTCGGCGCGCGGTGCGCCCTCGGTCGGCCGCGCGTCCTCGATCCGTGGCATCAGCGTGGTCTCCGCCGCCGGGTCGGTGGCGGCGGCCACCGGGGGCGGGGTGGCCGGGCGGGGCGGGACCGGCGGCTGGGCGGCACCCGCCGCGCGCAGGGCGGTGCGCGGGTCGGCCTGGGGCTGGGCCGCGGCGGCCGGCGCCTCGAGCGGCCCGGACGGCATCCGCAGCACGGTGGTCGGCTGGTCGGCACCGGCCGACTCGGCGGGGACCGTCTCGGAGGCGGCCGGCAGCGGGACCTCGCCGGTCTCGGCCTCCGAGTCCGGCGCGGGTGCGGCGGGCGCGGGCCCGGCGGGCGCGAATGCAGCGGGCGCGGGTGCGGCGGGCGCGGGTGCGGCGGACGCCTCGCCCGGCTCGATCATGCCGACCGCCTTGCCGGTGAGCGAGGCCAGCGTGCCCTTGATGTGGTCCAGGTGCGTCTGCACCGTCTCCAGGCGCTTCTCGAACTCGGCCCGCTCGGCCGCGGTGCGCGCGTTGATCTGCTCGGCCTCGCGGCGGGCCGCCTCGATCAGCTGGTCGGCCTTGGCCTGGGCGTCGGTGTCGATCTGCTTGATCACGCCGAGCGTGGTCTCCCGGCGCTGCTCGGCCTCCTTGAGGCGGCTGTCGGCGACCAGCGAGATCTTGGCGTCCGCGGCGGCCGCGGCGGCCTCCTCGGCGGCGAACCGCTCGTCGGCGGCGCGGTGCCGCTCGGCCAGCTCGGCCTCGGCCTGCTCGCCCGCCTCGGCGGCGGCGACCCGGATCCGGGCGGCCTCCGCGGTGGCGGCGTCCTGGATCGCGCGGGCGTCCCGGTCGGCGGCGGCGCGCTGCTTCTCGGCCTCGGCGCGGGTGCTCACCTCGGTCCGACGGGCGGCCTCGTCGGCCTCGGCGCGGGTGGCGGTGGCGTAGGCGGTGGCCTCGGCGTGCTGGGTCCGGCCGGCCTCGGCGACCGCGTCACGGCTCTGCACGGCGAACCGCTCGGCCTTCTCACGGATCTGCCGGGTCTCGTTGTCGGCGATCGCCATCAGGTCGCCGGCCTGCTCGCTGAGCGTGCCGTAGTCCGGCTCGGGCGCCTCGGCGGCGGCCTGCTGGGCGGCGGCCAGCGCGGCCTCCAGCTCGCGGATCTGGGCGCCGAGCCGGCTCAGCCGGTGCCAGGCGTGGTCCCGCTGGGCGGTCAGCGCCGCCAGCGAGCGGTCGACCTGCTCGGGCGCGTATCCCTTCCGGGCAGCGGTGAAGCCGTACGACGGGATGGCGTCGCTCATCTACTGTCTTCCCCTCAGTGGCCGGCTGGGCGCGGTGCCTGGCTGGGCTCGATCGTGTGCTCGCTAGCTGCGGTCCTCTTGACCTATTTTGCGCAGATCATTCGTAAAGCCCAAGGAAGCGACACCGCCGGCCGGGGCGGCACCCGCGTGCTGCCCCGGCCCCAGCCGCACAGCGGCTAGAGCAGGCCGTCCCAGAACTGCTCGAGGAGGACCGCCCACCAGGTGTCGGGCGCCTGGAGGGCCGCCGGGTCGAGCGCGGCCAACTCGGCCTGGAAGTCGGCGGTCCAGCGCCCGGCCTGATCCGGCGTCAGGCCGTAGCGCAACGGCCACATCCGACCGAGCAGGGCGAGCGACCGGACGAACTCCGGCACACCACTGTTGACGAAGCGCGGGGCCTCTCCGGTTCCTTCCAGGTCCACCGCGACCACGGCCGCTGTGCCGTACTGCACACAGAGCTGGCGTCCGTAGTCGTTGCCGAGCACCAGGTAACCGCCCGCGTCGGCCGCGGCCGGCCGGCCGCGCTCGGCGGCCAGCTCGGCCAGGGTCGGGATCGGCCGGTCCTTGGGGGCGTGCGCCCAGAAGAACGGCCCGAAGCTGGTCGGCAGACCGGCCCAGACCAGGGTCTGCGCGACCACTTCGGGCACGCCCGCACGGGAGACCGCCCGCTGCTCGTAGCGGAACACGCCCTGGCCGAAGAACTGCGCGAGCTCGGCGCCGAGCTGCTGTGGCGGCACCGGCGGCCGGGGCGGGACGCTCCCGGGTGCCGGCAGCGGCACCCGGACCGGGCGCGGGCGGCGCGGGCCCGCCGCCAGCTGGTGCAGCTCGTCCAGATGGTTGAGCAGGTGGGCCATGCCGGCCTGGCGGGCCTGGTGCTCGCGACCGTACCCGGCCGTGTGGGTGATCCGGACGTTCGGCCAGGAGGAGGCGACCAGCCGCGCGCAGTAGCCGCCCGGCAGGTCGCAGCACTCCAGCTCGGTGTGCAGCTCCAGCACCTGCTCGGCCGGCACGCCCAGGCGGCGCAGCTCTTGCAGGATCTTCCACTCCGGGTGCGGCGTGCCGGGCTCGCTGCGCTGCATCACCTTCTGCTCGGAGCCGTCGGGGGCGCGGTAGCTGAGCACGGCCAGGTAGCCGGGCCCGACGGTGGGCACGCCCGGCGGGACCGGCGCGCCCTGCGGCGGCAGCCCCGGGACCGGCGCGGCGGCACCGGGCACGGGCGCGGCGGGGAACCCCGGACCGCCCGGAGCGCCCGGGAGGGCAGAGGCCAGCTGGGTCGCGGCCTGCGCGACACCGCCGCTCTGCGGCGCACGCTGCGGCGCGGGCGCCTTGCTGGTCGCGGCGGAGGCCAGCTCGTCGGCGCCGGGCTCGCCGCGCAGACCCACCGGCGGCGGGGGCGGCGGCGCGCTGCCGGCGCCCCGGCCGGCCGGTGCGGCGTGCGGCTCGCCACCGCCACCCTGGTGCAGCAGACCGCCGGGCGGCGGCGGGGGCGGCGCACTGCCCGCACCACGGCCACCCGCCGCGGGGGGCGGCGGCACGGGGGCACCGCCCTGGGCGGGCCCGCCACGCAGACCGGGCGGCGCGGGCGGCGGCGGGGCGCTGCCCTCACCACGGCCACCACCGGCGGACGGCGGCATCGGCCCGCCGGGGGCACCGGGCGCGCCCGGCAGACCCATCAACCCGGGCGGGCCGTCCGAGGAGAGCATGGTCGGCGCGTACGCGACGCCCTGCCCCTGGCTCTGGGGCGACGGCGTGGCCGGCGGCGGGGCGACGGGCGGCGCGGCGGGAGCCGGAGCGGGCGCGCCGGGCAGACCCATCAGTCCGGGCGGGCCGTCGGCGGCGAGCATGGTCGGCGCGTACCCACCCACCGGCGCGGCGGGGGCGGGCGGCGCCACCGGCGCGGGGGCCGGCGGCGGCGTGGCCGTGGCCGGCGCCTGCGGTGTGTCGGCGACGGGCCGCGCGGGCGGCGGCATCCGGACGGTCAGCGCGTCCGGCGGGGTCTGCGGGGCCGACTCCTGCTCCTCGCCGTGCTCCGCCAGCTCCCAACTGGGCGGCGGGGCGAGCATGCTGGGCGCGTCCCCGGCCGGGCGGTCGGAGATCGGCGGAGCCGTCAGCCGAGCGGGCTCGGGCGTCACCGGCGACGCGGCCGGCGCGGCAGGCGCAACAGGCGCGGCAGGCGCGGGAACGACCGGCGCCGCACCCAGCTGCTCGGCCTCGGCCGCCAGCGCCGCCGCTCCGGCGTCCAGCACCCACTGCGGCGGGCTGAGCAGGAAGGAGGTCGCCTCGACCGGTCCGGGCATCGGCTTGGCCAGCCCGGACGGGGTCGCGCCGGCCGGGCGCCCGTAGGCCTCCTCGTAGCGCCGGACCACCTCGTTGGCCGGCAGCGCGGGCCAGAGCGTGCTCGCCCCGGTGTCCCGGGCGATCACCAGCTTGACCGCACCGCCGTCCGAGGAGGGCCCGCCGTCCCGGTCCTCCGCCCAGCAGACGAAGCCGAGGTCGAACTCCCGCACCCGCACCTCGCGCTGCTGGAAGGGCGGCACCCCGCCGTTGATCCACTCCGCCGCCAGGTCCTGCGCCTGCGCGTACGTCATCATGCCGGGACCGCCTCCGCCCTGTCCGCCACCGCTGTCACACCCATACCGGTACCGCTCGCCGCATGCCTCACGACACCGGCACCGCGCGGGCGAACCCGCCGTCCACCATCAGCTCCGCCACCGTCTCCAGCTCCGGCGGACTGCCGGCCAGCCGGAGCAGGAAGTCGTCGAAGGTGTCGCCGCAGCGCAGCAGCAGCCGTCGCACCCGATCGGTCGGCTCCTCCGGCGCGCCGTTGTCGCGGGCGTCGTCGTAGAGGCAGAACCAGACCGAACCGAGCTCCTCGCCGCGCACCTTGAGCGCGAGGATGCCGCCCTGGGCGTAAGCGATGCCCAGGTAGTCCTTGGTCAGATGGTCGCGCAGGCACTTGTTGGCATAGACCAGGTCCTCGATCCCGTACTCCTCACCGAGGGTCAGGAAGGGCTGGTCGAGCAGCAGGCCGAGCTCGGTGTCCAGCGCCACGCCGACCGGGGCGTGCCCGCCGGCCAGCTTGAGGAAGCCGCGGTACGGGCCGGGCAGCCGGTAGCCGAGCTTCTCCTCGGCGGCCTGCACCAGGTCCTCGCCGACGCTCAGCGGGCTGCCGCCCTCCTTGGAGAGCGAGAAGTGCGCGGCCTTGCTCTCCTGCAGCGGCCGGGTGCCGCGCCGGGAGTGGTCGGCAGCCGAGGTGGCCAGGCCGCCGTGGTGCCGCAGCAGTGCCTTGACCTCGACCGGCACCAGCTCCATCCGCCGCCAGCCGGGCGCCGCGCGGCCCACCGCGTGGTGCCAGGTCCAGCCGGGCGGGGTGGCCACGGCGACCTCCTGATCGGCCCACAGCTCGTGGCCCTGGCTGAACAGCGCGGCGTTGGCCGAGACGTAGTCGGTCAGCCGCAGCTCGTCCACGCCGAAACCCGCGGGCGGGTCGGCGACCTCGGCGGCGGCCTTGGCGTACGGACCGAAGTCCGGGTAGCCCTGGGCGTCCACCCGCACCCCCTCGGGGTACCTGGCGGCTCGCACCGGGTCGGGAAAGTGGACCACCTGTCCCGCGTAGGCCGCGTTGGGCGCGGCAGCGAGGCCGGGCCGACCTGTCGTCATCTGGGTGCCCCCTGCTGAAGCCGATGTAGCTAGGCACCAGGGTATGGGGTCGACGCTGCGGGCCGTCCCCTGGCCCGGCCGCCCGGGAAAACCGGACCCTCCAGCGCGATTTGTGAATGATCCGTGAACCTGATGGACCATCAGGACACCTGCCCGCCCCCCGGGTGATCCACTGTCCGAGACGTTTGGCAGGCTGGCCCCAGGCTCGCCGTCGACCGGACCAGGCGCGCCGTCGACCGGAGAGGAGCAGCCGTGGACGACACCGCACCGGCCGCGCCGCTGCTGCGCCACCACCGGGACAGCCTGCTGCCCGCGGTGGCCGCCGCCCTCTCGCTGCGCGGCGGCGACGTGCACACCCTGGCCGGGCGCAAGGCCGACCAGGAGCCCGAGTTGCACCCGCTGGTCGGCGAGTTCCTGACCCGCCTGCCGGTGGAGCACCGGGAGCGCTTCACCGGGCGCTGCCCGGAGGCCGTCCTGCTCTCCAACTACCTCGGCACGGTCGAGAGCGGCCGCTCCAAACGCGCCGCGAAGAAGCCGCTCAGCCTGCACGAGGCCCGCAAGGCGCTCAAGGGCGCCAAGCTGACCACGGTGCGGATCCGCGAGCCCGACGATCCGGCCCACGGCACCCACGCGCCACCGTGCCGCTCCTGCGCACCGCTGCTGGAGCACTTCACCGTGCAGAGCGTCGCGGTCGGGCCCCGAGCCCAGGCCTGACCCGGCCTCAGGTCCCTGTCCCCCGAGCCCGGAGTACCCCCTGAACCCGCTCAGCTCAACGACCGCGAGCCCGGTCCGTTCCCAGCCCCGGTTCCCCGCCGAGGTCGCCGCCGCGCTCAAGCAGGCCGGCTGGCACCCGGGCCGGTGGGAGATCCGGCGCGCCGAGGAGTGGGCCGACCAGCTGCTCGGCCGGCCCGCCCCGGACGGCGTCCCGCACGTGGTCTTCCCGGCCGCGATCGAGGCCTGGGCCGAGTTCGGCGGGCTCTCCTTCGACCTGTCGGGCGCCGGCCGCGAGGTGGCCCGCACCCCGTTCCTGCTCGACCCGCTCTGCGGGCTGCACCTGCCGCGCACCCTGGCCGACCTCTCGCGCGCGCTGGACAGCCAGGTGGCGCCGCTGGGCGAGGAGCGCTTCGGGCAGGCGGTGCTGGCGATCGACGAGGCCGGCCGGGTCTACAGCCTGGACCACACCGGTGAGTGGTTCCTCGGCGCCGACCTGGACCACGCGGTCACCACCCTGCTGCTCGGCATCCGCCCCGAACGGCTGCGCACGGTCGCGGACGAGTACTGACCCACCGTCAGCTCAGCCGGTCAGCCGGTCGGCCCGCTCGGCCAGCCGGGAGGGCAGCAGCGCCTCGACCCGGAACCCGCCGTCCTGCTCCGGACCGGCCCGGAAGCTGCCGCCCAGCGCCCGGACCCGCTCCTCCATGCCGACCAGCCCGTTGCCCCCGCTGGGCAGCCGGACCTGCTCGCCGCCGACCGGGCTCTCGTTCACCACCGCCACCCGCACCCCGTTGGGCACGTAGGCCAGCAGCACCGAGACCTGGGCACCGCCGGCGTGCTTGTGCGCGTTGGTCAGCCCCTCCTGGACCACCCGGTAGGCGGTCTGCTCCGCCTCCCCCCGGTACGGCTGACGGGCGCCGCTCACCGTGAGGGTGACCCGCATCCCGGCCGCCTTCGACTGGCCCACCAGCTGCTCCAGGTCGGCGAGCCCGCACACGTTCTCGGCCGCCGTGTCCTCGTTCATCCGCAGCACGCCGAGGATCTCGCGCAGCTCGTTCAGCGCCTGCCGCCCGGTCTCGGCCATCAGCTTGGCGCTCTGCGCCGCCTTCTGCGGGTCCCTGGCCACGATCCGCTCCAGCGCGCCGGCGTGCACCACCATCAGGCTGACCCGGTGCGCGACCACGTCGTGCATCTCCCGGGCGATCCGGGTGCGCTCCTCGAGCCGGGCCCGCCGGGCCCGCTCCCTGGCCCGCTCGGCCAGCAGGTCCAGCTCGGCCTCCAGCCCCTGCGCGCGGTCCTTGAGCGACTCGACCAGCCGTCGCCTGGCGCCGATGTAGAGGCCGGTGACCACCGGCGGCACGGTCAGCCCGACCGCCACCAGCACCGAGAGCAGCACGAAGACCCAGCTGGCCGGCAACCGGTCGCCCGGCTGCGGTTTGGTGGTGAACATCGCGAACAGCACCATGCCCAGCGTCTCCACGAAGACCACCGCGGAGAGCGCCATCACCCGGCGCCGCCCCGCCGGCCAGGCCCAGGTCGAGCTGAGCGTGTAGAGCGCGACCACCAGCAGCACGATGCCGAAGAGCCCGGGCACCAGGACCATCGAGACCAGCACCGGCAGCGCCGGCCACCGCCGCCGCAGCAGCAGGCTGGCCCCGGCGAGCGCGCCGATCACCGCGGCCGCCACCGCGAACCCGGTCCCCAGGTGCATCCGGTCCAGGACCAGGCTGTAGCCGCCCGTCGCACACTCCAGCGCGGCCAGCGCGGCCAGCAGCGCGTCCAAGAGCGCGCTGCGCCGCCGCTCCCACCACCAGAAGCCACGGTCCTGCGCGCCCGCCCCAGGCGACAAGCTCATGGGCGACAGCCTAAGCGAGGTGCCCCCGGCCGCCCCACCGAGTTCTCGTCACGGGTTCGCCCGGGTCACCTCCGCATCGTGCCGACCGCCGCCGCGCACCGCGCTGTCCGACATGCGACCGGCTCAACCGAGCGGCGAGCGGCGACACATATGCTGATCCGGTCGGACAGCGCGGTCCGCCGCCGCCCACCCACCACCCCAGGGAGCCAGCCGTGACCGCTCCGGTCCCCATCTCGGCCGACCACCCGAGTGCCGACCAGCCGAGCCCGCTCACCACCGATCCCACAGCAACTGATCGCGCGGCCACCAATCGTGCGGCCGACGAACTGCCGCCGCCCGACCCGACCGCCGACAACGCCGCCCTGCGCGCGGACATCCGCCGCCTCGGCGACCTGCTCGGCGAGACCCTGGTCCGCCAGGAGGGCGCGGAGGTGCTCGGCCTGGTCGAGCAGGTCCGGCTGCTCAGCCGCACCGACGGCGAGGCCACCGCGGAACTGCTCGGCAACATCGACCTGGAGACCGCGGCCAAGCTGGTGCGGGCCTTCTCCACCTACTTCCACCTGGCCAACGTCACCGAACAGGTGCACCGCGGCCGCGAGTTCGCCGCCCGCCGGGCCCGCGAGGGCTCGCTGCTGGCGCAGACCGCCGACCAGCTGGTCGAGGCCGACCCCAAGCACCTCGCCGACACCCTGGCCCACCTGGCGGTCCGGCCGGTCTTCACCGCGCACCCCACCGAGGCGGCCCGCCGCAGCGTGCTGAACAAGCTGCGCCGGATCGGCGAGCTGCTGGAGCGCATCCACCGCGAGCACGCGGCCGCCGGCATCTCGCCCACCGACTCGGCCCGGGTGACCTCGGCCAGGCGCTCGGCCGACCGCCGCCTGGCCGAGGTGATCGACCTGCTCTGGCAGACCGACGAGCTGCGGATCGCCCGCCCCGAGCCCACCGACGAGGCCCGCAACGCCGTCTACTACCTGGACGAGCTGTACCGCGAGGCCGTCCCCGAGGTGCTGGAGGAGCTGCACGAGGAGCTGGCCAGGGTCGGCGTCGCGCTGCCCGACGGGGTGCGGCCGCTGACCTTCGGCACCTGGATCGGCGGCGACCGGGACGGCAACCCGAACGTCACCCCGCAGGTCACCTGGGACGTGCTCAACCTGCAGCACGAGTACGGCATCAAGGACGCCCTGGACACCGTCGACGACCTGCGCAACACGCTCTCCACCTCGGTCCGGCTGGCCGGCGCCTCGGAGGACCTGCTCGCCTCGCTGGAGGCGGACCTCAAGGTGCTGCCCGAACTGAGCCCGCGCTACAAGCGGATGAACGCCGAGGAGCCCTACCGGCTCAAGGCCACCTGCGTGCGGCTCAAGCTGGAGAACACCCGCGAGCGGCTGGCCGCCGGCACCCCGCACCTGCCGGGCCGCGACTACCTCGGCACCCGCGAGCTGATCACCGACCTCAAGCTGATCCAGGACTCGCTGCGCTCGCACCGCGGCGAGCTGATCGCCGACGGGCGCCTGGCCCGGGCGATCCGCACCGTCGAGGCGTTCGGCCTGCAGCTGGCCACCATGGACGTGCGCGAGCACGCCGAGGCGCACCACCACGCGCTCGGCCAGCTCTTCGACCGGCTCGGTGAGGAGGCCTGGCGCTACAACGACATGCCGCGCGAGTACCGCCAGAAGCTGCTCGCCAAGGAGCTGCGCTCGCGCCGCCCGCTGGCCCCCACCCCGGCGCCGCTGGACGCCGCGGGGACCAAGACGCTGGGCGTCTTCACCACCATCCGCGAGGGCTTCGAGCGGTTCGGCGACGAGATCGTCGAGAGCTACATCATCTCGATGTGCCAGGGTGCCGACGACGTCTTCGCCGCCGCCGTGCTGGCTCGCGAGGCCGGCCTGATCGACCTGCACGCCGGGGTGGCCAGGATCGGCATCGTGCCGCTGCTGGAGACCACCGACGAGCTGCAGCAGGCCGACCGGATCCTGGAGGAGATGCTCTCCGACCCCTCCTACCGGCTGCTGGTCTCGCTGCGCGGGGACATCCAGGAGGTCATGCTCGGCTACTCCGACTCCTCCAAGTTCGGCGGCATCACCACCTCGCAGTGGGAGATCCACCGGGCCCAGCGCCGGCTGCGCGACGTGGCCCACCGCTACGGCATCCGGCTGCGCCTGTTCCACGGCCGCGGCGGCACCGTGGGCCGCGGCGGCGGCCCCTCGCACGAGGCGATCCTGGCCCAGCCCTGGGGCACCCTGGAGGGCGAGATCAAGGTGACCGAGCAGGGCGAGGTGATCTCCGACAAGTACCTGCTGCCCTCGCTGGCCCGGGAGAACCTGGAGCTCACCCTCTCCGCCACGCTGGCCGCCTCGGCGATGCACACCTCCCCGCGCCAGGCCCCCGAGGAGCTGGCCCGCTGGGACGCCGCGATGGACACCGTCTCCGAGGCCGCGCACACCGCCTACCGGACCCTGGTGGAGCAGGAGGACCTGCCGAAGTACTTCTTCGCCGCCACCCCGGTCGACCAGCTCGCCTCGCTGCACCTGGGCTCGCGCCCGTCCCGCCGCCCCGACTCCGGGGCCGGCCTGGACGGTCTGCGGGCCATCCCGTGGGTCTTCGGCTGGACCCAGTCCCGGCAGATCGTCCCCGGCTGGTACGGGGTCGGCTCGGGCCTGGCCGCCGCCCGCGCGGCGGGCCTGGGCGACGTGCTGCCGGAGATGTACGGCAAGTGGCACTTCTTCCGCAACTTCCTGTCGAACGTCGCGATGACGCTGGCCAAGACCGACCTGCGGATCGCCCGCCACTACGTCGAGCAGCTGGTCCCCGGCGAGCTGCAGCACGTCTTCGACCAGATCACCGCCGAGCACGACCTGACCCTGCGCGAGGTGCTGCGGCTGACCGGCGAGAACGAGCTGCTGGAGCACAACCCGGTGCTCAAGCAGACCTTCACGGTCCGCGACGCCTACCTCGACCCGATCTCCTACCTGCAGGTCGCGCTGCTGCGCCGGCAGCGCGAGGAGGTCTCCGCGGGTCGCCCCGAGGACCCGCTGCGGGCCCGGGCCCTGCTGCTGACCGTCAACGGCATCGCCGCCGGCCTGCGCAACACCGGCTGACGACCGGACGAGGAAGGGGCCCGCACGCCGTCCAGGCGTGCGGGCCCCGTCCGTATCCGTATCTCGCCGCTCGGCTACCGCTCAGGAGTGCTTCTCGCCCCGGCGGCGCTTGAGCAGCCACAGGGCGCCGCCGCCGGCCGCGACCGCCACGCCGCCGGCCACCGCCGGTATGCCGGCGTTGCTGCCGAGGGTGGAGATGAAGGCCCCGGAGAGCGCGTTCGGCACCGCGATGGGGGTCGGGACGGGCGAGGGGGCCGGCGGCTGGACGTCGACCAGTTGGGCGTCCAGCGCGGTGGGGTCGGTGGCAGGCCGGGCCGGGCGGACCCGGCCGCCGGCGTGCGAACCGCCGTAGGAGTACACCCTGGTGCGGGTGGCCGTCGGCGTGGGGGTCGGCGTCGGCGTGGGGCAGCCGCTGGGCAGCGGGGCGACGGTCGGCGACGGCGTGGCCGTCGGCGAGGCCGTGGCGCTCGGCGACGGGTCGGCGCTCGCGCTCGGCAGCGGCGGGCAGCTGGGACTGGGGCTGGACGTCGCGGTGGGCGAGGGGCTCGCGCTGGGCGTCGCCGTGCCGGTCTGCGGTGCCCCGGGGGCCGAGGCCGACGCGCCGGCGCCGGGGCCCGGTATCGGCCAGGGGAACGCGCTCACCGACGGGGCCGGCGAGCCGCTCGGCTCAGCGCCGAAGGCGAACCCGGCGCCACCCAGCAGCCCCGCAACCGCCACCATCCACGTACCGGCCACCCGTGCCGTACCCAAGCCCGCGCCCACCAGCGCCCCCATCTTCCCGAGTTCCGGTGAACCGTATCCGATCGGCTGCGGCCTTCCGGCCCCCGAACGGTGCCCGCGGGGAAGAGTTGTACGACTGTTGCCCTGCCTGTCATGCGTGCAGCGGTGATTGACGGACACTCAGGAATCGTCCAGCGGGCTCTCAGGTGTTGTAGGTGCCCTGGGCGCGCTCCAGACCTTCCGTCAGCAGTGCCTCGACCGCGTCCGCCGAGCGGTCCACGAACCAGTCCAGCTCCTTGCGTTCGGCGGACGAGAAGTCCTTGAGCACGAAGTCGGCGACCTCCATCCGGCCCGGCGGGCGGCCGATCCCGCAGCGCACCCGGTAGTAGTCCGGGCCGAGCGACTTGGTGATCGACTTGAGCCCGTTGTGGCCGTTGTCGCCGCCGCCGAGCTTGAGCCGCAGCGTCGCGTAGTCGATGTCCAGCTCGTCGTGGATCGCCACCACGGCCGAGGCGGGGGCCTTGTAGAAGTCGCGCAGCGCGGTGACCGGGCCGCCCGAGAGGTTCATGAAGGTCATCGGCTTGGCCAGCACCACCCGCTGCCCGACCAGCCGCCCCTCGGCCACCTGGGCCCGGCTCTTGTGCGCCTTGAACTTCGCGCCGATCCGCTGGGCCAGCAGGTCGACCACCATGAAGCCGATGTTGTGCCGGTTGCGGGCATAGCCCTCGCCGGGGTTGCCCAGGCCCACCACCAGCCAGGGGCCGGTGTACTCGTCGCTCATCTCCCACTCCTCCTGTTACGACCACATCATCGCGCGAACGCAGCGCTGCCCCGACTCCCACACGGGAAGTCGGGGCAGCGCTGAAGCTACGGACTACCGCAAGGCTCAGGCCTCGGCGGCGGCCTCCTCGGAGGCCTCCTCCTCGACCGGAGCGGCCTGGGCGGCGATGACCTGCACCACGACGGTGTCGGCCTCGACGGCCAGGGTGGTGCCCTTCGGCAGCGCGATGTCGCCGGCGGTGATGGAGGCGCCGGCCTCCAGGCCCTCGACCGAGACGGTGACCGACTCGGGCAGGTGGGTGGCCTCGGCCTCGATCGGCAGCGAGTTCAGCACGTGCTCGACCAGGTTGCCGCCGGGGGCCAGCTCGCCCTCGACGAGCACCGGGATCTCGACGTTGACCTTCTCGCCGCGCTTGACCAGCAGCAGGTCGACGTGCTCGATGGTGCGCTTGATGGCCTCGCGCTGGACGGCCTTCGGCAGCACGAACTCGTCCTTGCCCTCGATCGGGACGACGAGCAGGGCGTTCGGGGTCTTCAGGGCCATCATCAGCGCGTGGCTCGGCAGGTTCAGGTGAACCGGGGTGAGGCCGTGACCGTAGACGACACCGGGGACGAAGCCGGCGCGACGGGCGCGACGGGCGGCACCCTTGCCGAACTCGTTGCGGGGCTCGGCGGCAAGGCGGATCTCGGACATGCTGCACTCCTGGAGTGAAACGGGTGCAGAAAGCGAAAAACCGCCGAGACCACACCCTCAAGAACATTGGGGCAGCTCGGCGGATATAGATCCAGCGCGTCGATCACGGAGCAAGCGCCCGAAGGCGCACGGCTTCCCTCGCCGAGCAGTCTCACGAGTCTAACCGCACCCCTCGTCAACCGTGAAATCGGCCCCGTCGCTCAGCAGCGACGGGGCCGATCGGGCCGTACCGTTCAGGCCGCGCCGTTCGGACTTGACACGGCGTCAGCGGGGAACCGCCCGACGGTTCAGTGCACGCCCTCGAAGAGCGAGGTGACCGAGCCCTGCTCGAAGACCTCGCGGATCGCGGCGGCGATCGACGGGGCGATCGAGAGGGTGGTGACCTTGTCCAGCTGGAGCTCGGCCGGGCAGGGCAGCGTGTTGGTGAAGACGAACTCGCTGACCCGCGAGTTCTTCAGCCGGTCGGCGGCCGGGCCGGAGAGCACGCCGTGGGTGGCCGCCACGATGACGTCGGCGGCGCCGGCGTCGAAGAGCGCGTCGGCGGCGGCGCAGATCGTGCCGGCGGTGTCGATCATGTCGTCGACCAGGACGCAGACCCGGCCCTTGACGTCACCGACCACCTCGGCGGAGAGGATGGTGTTGGCCTGGCTCATGTCGCGGCGCTTGTGGATGATCGCCAGCGGGGCGTCCAGCCGGTCGCACCACTGGTCGGCCACCTTCACCCGGCCGGCGTCCGGCGAGACGATGGTGAGCTTGTCGCTGGCGACCTTCTGACCCACGTAGTCGGCCAGCAGCGGCAGCGCGAACAGGTGGTCCACCGGGCCGTCGAAGAAGCCCTGGATCTGCGCGGTGTGCAGGTCGACCGCCATGATCCGGTCGGCGCCGGCCTGCGCCAGCAGGTCGGCGATCAGCCGGGCCGAGATCGGCTCGCGGCCCAGGTGCTTCTTGTCCTGGCGGGCGTAGCCGTAGAACGGCAGGATCGCGGTGATGCTCTTGGCCGAGGCCCGCTTCAGCGCGTCGATCATGATCAGCTGTTCCATGATCCACTGGTTGATGGGAGCCGTGTGGCTCTGCATCACAAAGCAGTCCGCCCCTCGGGCGGAGTCCAGGAAGCGGACGTAGATCTCGCCATTGGCGAATTCGAAGGCCTTGGTCGGGACGAGCTCGGTGCCCAGCGCCGCGGCCACCTCCTTCGCCAGCTCAGGGTGGGCACGGCCGGAGAAGAGCTTCAGTTTCTTCTCACCCGACGTCGTGATCCCGCTCACTGCACCGTCTCCTCGTGTTGCTGCCGCATGGTCGCCGCGCCGCACCCGGACGGCAGGAGCCGCCCGGGCCGGTGGTCGACGAGGGAATGGGTACGCCTCGGCACGGGCTACAGCCCCACGGCGCACGTATGTACACCAGGTTACGCGCCCGCTCGCGAAGGACCCGGCCCGGGACCTGTGCGGCTCGCCACTCCAGGCGGCTCAGGCCTCCGGGGCCTCGGCCGCCGCCTTGGCCAGCGCGGCCGCCGCCGCCTCGTCGGAAGCAGTGCCGGGGCGCTTGCGCGCCACCCAGCCCTCGATGTTGCGCTGCTGTGCGCGGTTCACGCCGAGCGCGCCCGGGGGCACGTCGTTGGTGATCACCGAGCCGGCACCGGTGTACGCGCCGTCACCGATGGTGACCGGGGCGATGAGCATGTTGTCGGTGCCGACCCGGGCGTGCGCACCGATCACGGTGGGGTTCTTGTTCACCCCGTCCCAGTTGGCGGTCACGCAGGCCGCGCCCACGTTGGCGCCCTCGCCGATGGTGGCGTCGCCCATGTAGGAGAGGTGCGGCACCTTGGCGCCGGCCCCGATGCTCGACTTCTTGACCTCGACGAAGGTGCCGACCTTGCCCTTCTCGCCGAGCACCACGCCGCCGCGCAGGTAGGCGAACGGGCCGACGGTGGCGCGGGCACCGATCTCGGCCTGCTCGACCACCGCGTTGGTCAGCGTCGCGCCGGCGCCGACCACGGTGTCGGTCAGCGTGCAGTGCGGGCCCACCTGGCAGCCCGCGCCGAGGTGGGTGGCGCCGTGCAGCTGGGTGCCGGGCAGCACCACGGCGTCCGGCTCGTAGCTCACCTGCGCGTCGATCCAGGTGCTGGCCGGGTCGACCACGGTGACCCCGGCCCGCATCGCCGTCTCCAGCAGCCGGTCGTTGAGCAGCCGGCGGGCCTCGGCGAGCTGGACCCGGTCGTTGATGCCGACGATCTCGCGGTGGTCGGCGGCCACCAGCGCGCCCACCCGGTGCCCGGCCGAGCGCAGGATCTCCAGGGTGTCGGTCAGGTACTCCTCGCCCTGCGTGTTGTCCGTGCCGATCCGGGTCAGCGCCTCGGCCAGCAGCTTGCCGTCGAAGGCGTAGACACCGGAGTTGATCTCGGTGATCGCGAGCTGGACCGGGTCGGCGTCCTTGTGCTCGACGATGCCGGTGACCGCGCCGCCCGCCGGATCGCGCAGGATCCGCCCGTAGCCGCGCGGGTCGGGCACCTCGGCGGTCAGCACGGTGACGCCGTTGCCCTCGGCGGCGTGCCGCCCGGCCAGCTCGCGCAGGGTGGCGGCGGACAGCAGCGGGGCGTCCCCGTAGGTGACGATCACCGTGCCGTCCAGCGTGATCCCGTCGACGGCCAGCGCCTCCAGGGCGACCCGGGCGGCGTGCCCGGTGCCGCGCTGCTCCTCCTGCACCACCGAGTGCACCTGCGGATGGGCGTCGGCCAGGTGGGCCGCGACCTGCTCCTTCATGTGCCCGATCACCACCACCAGGTGCTCCGGCGCCAGCTCCTCGGCGGCGGTCACCACGTGTCCCAGCAGGCTCCGGCCACAGATCGGGTGCAGCACCTTGGGCAGTGCCTTGGACTTCATCCGGGAGCCCTCACCGGCGGCGAGCACGATGACGGCGGCAAGGGGGTTGGCACTCACGCGGGAGGCTCCTTGAGGGGTGACCGGAGGACGGGCGGGGATCGTCGACGCGACTCCGCGCACCGCGCGGTCGGCCGGGCCCGAGAATGACCAGTCCTGAGAATAACCGCACAAGGTGATAACACTCGCACACCAGCACGCGTGGCCGGGGCGAACCGCCCCGGCCACGCGCAGTGCTCCGCCGGTTGGATTCGAACCAACACTGCAAGGCTTCAAAGGCCTGCGGGCTGCCGATTACCCCACGGCGGATGGCTGCTCAGACCATACCGGAGTCCTCCCCCGGCTGGGTATCGCCTTCGATCCCCAGGGTGACACCCGAGGCCCGCTCCGCCGCGCCCTGCTTCCCTTGGCGGGCCCGGCAACTTACGATGCCGTAAGTTACGCAACCGTAGGCACCGCTCCTTATCCCTAAGGGACAGCCCATGACGATCCAGGCCGACCAAGCGCCGGCGCCAGCCGCCCGGCCCGCCTCCGAGGTTTCCGCCACCCTGGGCGGCGAGAAGCAGGGACTGGCCGAACGGCTGGCCCTCGGGTTCTTCATCGCCGTGCCGTTCCTCGCCCTGCTGGCCGCCGCACCGGTGGCCTGGGGCTGGGGCCTGGGCTGGCGGGACCTGGCGATCGCGACGGTCATGTACTTCCTCACCTGCCACGGCGTCACCGTCGGCTACCACCGCTTCTTCACCCACCGCTCGTTCAAGACCGGCCGGGCCCTGAAGATCGCCATGGCGGTGGCCGGCAGCCTCGCCGTCGAGGGCCCGCTGGTGCGCTGGGTGGCCGACCACCGCAGGCACCACAAGTTCTCCGACAAGGAGGGCGACCCGCACTCGCCCTGGCGCTACGGCGAGAGCGTCCCGGCGCTGCTCAAGGGCCTCTGGTGGGCGCACATGGGGTGGCTCTTCGACTCCGAGCAGACCCCGCAGCACATCTACGCGCCCGACCTGGTGAAGGACCGCGACATCCGGGCCGTCTCCCGGCTCTTCTGGCTCTGGACCACCATCTCGATGCTGCTTCCGCCGCTGGCCGGCGGGCTGCTCAGCTGGTCCTGGCAGGGTGCGCTGACCGCCTTCTTCTGGGGTTCGCTGGTCCGGGTGGCGGTGCTGCACCACGTGACCTGGTCGATCAACTCGATCTGCCACGCGATCGGCGAGCGCCCGTTCAAGTCCCGCGACCGCTCGGGCAACGTCTGGTGGCTGGCGGTGCTCTCGTGCGGCGAGTCCTGGCACAACCTGCACCACGCCGACCCGACCTCGGCCCGGCACGGGGTGCTGCGCGGCCAGGTGGACTCCTCCGCCCGGCTGATCCGCTGGTTCGAGCAGGCCGGCTGGGCCCGTGACGTCCGCTGGCCCGACGCGGGGCGCATCGACGCCCGGCGCACCGCATGACCCGTCGGCTACAGCATGATGGAGGGGTGAACGGGAGCAACGGAGACAGCGCAGACGGCCATCGCCCGGCCTCCTCCTCGGCGGCCCCGGCCCGCGGGCGAGCGGGCCGGGTTCGGATGACGGGCAAGCAACGGCGCGAGCAGCTGCTGGACATCGGGCGCTCCGTCTTCGCCGAGCGCGGCTACGACGGCACCTCGGTGGAGGAGATCGCCGAACGGGCCGGCGTCTCGAAGCCGGTGGTCTACGAGCACTTCGGGGGCAAGGAGGGGCTCTACGCGGTGGTGGTGGACCGTGAGATGCAGCTGCTGCTCGACATGGTCACCGGGGCACTGACCGGGGGTCACTCGCGGGAGCTGCTGGAGCAGGCCGCCTTCGCGCTGATGGACTACATCGACACCTCCACCGACGGCTTCAAGATCCTGGTCCGGGACTCCCCGGTCGCCCAGGCCACCGGCACCTTCGCCTCGCTGATCAGCGACATCGCCACCCAGGTCGAGGACATCCTCGGCCTGGAGTTCAAGGCCCGCGGCTTCGACGCCCGGCTCGCGCCGATGTACTCGCAGATGCTGGTGGGCATGGTCGCGCTGACCGGGCAGTGGTGGCTGGAGGTGCGCAAGCCGCAGAAGGCCGAGGTCGCCGCGCACCTGGTGAACCTGGCCTGGCACGGCCTGGAGGGGATGGAGCGGCACCCGAAGCTGGTGGGCGACCGGCAGAACTGAGACCGGCCCCCTAACTGGCGGACCCGCTAAGCCGACGGGTGGTTTCCCGGCGGATCAACGGGCGGTGAACGGTTTCTCGATGTCAAGAGGCTTCATATCGACAGAACCCCCGATACACTGATCCACATGGAGGACGAGGTCGACCGCCTGGTCGCAGCATGGCGCCGAGAGCGCCCCGACCTCGACGTGCAACCGCTCCAGGTGCTCAGCCGGGTCAGCAGGCTCGCCCGCCACCTGGACCGGGCCCGGCGCACGGCCTTCGCCGAGCACGGCCTGGAGCCCTGGGAGTTCGACGTGCTGACGGCGCTTCGGCGGGCCGGGCGCCCCTACCAGCTCTCCCCCGGGCAGTTGCTCACCCAGACCCTGGTGACCTCCGGCACCATGACCAACCGGATCGACCGCCTGGCCGGCAAGGACCTGGTGCAGCGACTGCCCGACCCGGACGACCGGCGCGGAGTGCTGGTCCGGCTGACCGAGACCGGCCAGGAGAAGGCCGATCAGGCACTGGCCGGGCTGCTCGCGCACGAGCGCGAACTGCTCGCCGAGCTGTCGGGCGGTCAGCAGTCCGAACTGGCCTCGCTGCTGCGGCAGCTGGTCGCGCCGTTCGACAACATCCCTGGCTGACCTTCGAGTTCAGCCGGTACGGGCCTCCGGAGTCACTGGGCGCGGCCGGCTCAGGAGGTCGGCGCGCCCGCCGGCTCGGCCGGCCCGACCCCGGCCCGGCGGGCCAGCGCGACGGCGGCCAGGGTGGAGTGCACCCCGAGCTTGCCCAGCACGTTCTGCATGTGGGTGCGCACGGTGTGCGGGGAGAGGTAGAGCCGCTCGGCCACCGCCTGCCGGCCCAGGCCCGCCACCATGCAGCGCAGTACCTGCTTCTCCCGGGGCGTCAGCGACTCGACCAGCCGCTCGCTCTCCGTGCGGTCGCGCCGAGCCGTGGTCAACTCCCGCACCACGCCGGTGAGCAGGGAGGGCGGCAGATGGGTCTCGCCGCGCAGCACCCCGCGCAGCACGGTCAGCAGCCGGGTCAGCGAGCTCTCCTTGGCCACCCAGCCGGCCGCGCCCGCGTAGAGCGCGCGCACCGCCCGGCGCGGATCCTCCTCGGCGGCCAGCACCACCGCGCGCAGGCCCGGATAGGTGTGGCAGGAGCGGCCCAGCAGGGTGATCCCGTCCACCGGGCGGCGCTGCGCCGCCGTGCTGGACGGGCGGGCCTCCACCGGGACGGCGGACGGGCCGACCAGCCGGGCCGGGACCAGCGCGCTGCCGGCCCGGCGCGGGGCCGGCACGACGCCGGTCGGGCGGCGCAACGCCGTCGGGCCCGCGCCCTCGGGCTCCGCCCCCGGCCGCGGGCGGCGCGGCGGGCCGAGCACTGCGGCGGTCGCGCCCAGGTCGGCGTCGACCAGCAGGATGTCGAAGGGCCGACCCTCGGCAGCGGCCCGTTCCAGGGCATGCTCGGCGGCGGCCGCGCTACCCGCGGCGCCGACCTCGATCTCCTGCTCGGCGGAGAGCGCGGTGGCGAGCGCCTCGGCGAAGATCCGGTGGTCGTCGACCACCAGGACGCGGATCCGCCCCATCTTGTTCCCCCTGCTTCGGCTCGGGCCCCCATCCGATACCGGACTCAGGGTACGGGGTGCAGGGCGCGCCGGTGGGGGTTCGGTGAAATTCCGTCAGATCCGGTCATCCTGTGCGAAGTCGACAGCAGGTTCGATCAGCAGGTCGGACCAGCGGATCAGACCAGTCGGCGGGCCCCCGCACTCGCGCTCGCCGGGAAGACCTGCGGAGCCGCGTACCCCGCCGCCAGGAACGCCGCCGTGACGGCCGCTCCGACCGCCTGCGCAGCCTGCTGCGGGGCCAGGGCGATCACCGAACCGCCGAAGCCGCCACCGGTCATCCGGGCGCCCAGCGCACCTGCCAGCAGCGCCGTGTCGACCGCCAGATCGGTCTCCAGGCAGGAGACCTGGAAGTCGTCCCGCAGCGAGGCATGGCCCTCGGTCAGAATCGGTCCGAGCCGGGCGAACTCGCCTCGGTCCAGCAGCGCGATCGCGCGCAGAACTCGTTCGTTCTCGGTCACCACATGGCGCACCAGCGGGCCCAGTTCGGCCGGCAGCGCGGCCAGCGCACCGGACAGCCGCTCGGCGGGCAGGTCGCGCAGCGCCGCCAGCCCGAGCAGCTCGGCCGCCCGCTCGCAGCCGGCCCGCAGCGCGGCGTAGCCGCCGTCCCCGATGTCGTGCTTGACCCGGGTGTCGATCACCAGCAGTTCCAGCCCCTGCTCGGTTGGGCGGAACGGGACCTGACGGTGCGCCAGGTCACGACTGTCCAGGAAGAGTGCGGACCCCTCGGTGCAGCAGCAGGAGGCCATCTGGTCCATCACCCCGCACGGCACCCCCGCGAACCGGTTCTCCGCGCTCTGCGCGAGCAGCGCCAACTCGGCCGAGGTGAGGCCGAGTCCGTACAGCTCGCGGTAGGCCACCGCGACGGCGCACTCCAGCGCGGCGGAGGAGGAGAGGCCCGCACCGGTCGGCACGTCGCTGTCGAAGTACAGGTCGGCGCCGCCGATCCGGTGCCCCGCCTCTCGCAACGCCCAGACCACGCCGGCCGGGTAGCTCACCCAGCTGGTCACCAGGCCGGGCGCCAGCTCGGCCACCGGCAGGTCGGTGACCACATCGTCGCCCTGGGCGCTGTAGAGCCGCAGCCGCCCGTCGGAGCGCGGCCGGGCGGCCACCTTCACAGCCTGCGGGAGAGCGATCGGCAGGGCGAACCCGTCGTTGTAGTCGGTGTGTTCACCGATCAGGTTGACCCGGCCGGGCGCCGCCCACACCCCGGTGGGGGCGGCGCCGAAGATCGACTCGAACTCGTCTCTCACGTTCTCTGCTCTCCCGCAGGGTCGCTACCGCTACTTGGCGTTGAACTTGGCGAGCGTGAAGGCCCAGGCGTCGGCCACGATGGCGTCCAGCTCGGGGCGCTCGGGCGTCCAACCGAGGGCTTGGTGGGCGCGCTCGGCGGAGGCGACCAGGACGGCCGGGTCGCCGGGGCGGCGCTCGGTGGTGACCACCGGGATCTCCCGGCCGGTGACCCGCTTGACCGACTCGATCACCTCGCGGACCGAGAAGCCGCTGCCGTTGCCCAGGTTGCAGATCAGGTGCTCGCCCGGCTTGGCGGCCGTCAGCGCCAGCAGGTGCGCCTCGGCCAGGTCGGCGACGTGGATGTAGTCGCGGATGCAGGTGCCGTCCGGGGTCGGGTAGTCCTCGCCGAAGACCGAGATGTGCGGGCGCTGGCCCAGCGCGGCCTGGAAGACCAGCGGGATCAGGTGCGACTCGGGGTCGTGCCGCTCGCCGTAGGCGCCGTAGGCACCGGCCACGTTGAAGTAGCGCAGGCTGACGGCGGCCAGGCCGTGGGCGATCGCCTCACTGGTGATCAGGTGGTCGACGGCGAGCTTGGTGGCGCCGTAGCAGTTGGTCGGCGAGGTGCGGGCGGTCTCGGCGATCGGGGTGACCTCCGGCTCGCCGTACACGGCGGCGGTGGAGGAGAAGACCAGCTTGCGGACGCCCGTCTTGCGCATCGCGCTGACCAGCTCCAGCGAGCCGGCCACGTTGTTGCGCCAGTACTTCTCCGGGTCCGCGACCGACTCGCCGACCTGCGAGGAGGCGGCGAAGTGCAGCACGGCCTCGAAGGCGCCGCCGTCCAGCACCTCGGCGGCGTCCTGGACCCGGCCCTGGACGAACTCGGCGCCGGCCGGCACACCCTCGCGGAAGCCGGTGGACAGGTCGTCCAGCACGGTCACCTGGTGTCCCGCCTCCAGCAGGTGTGCGGCGACCACGCTGCCGACGTAGCCGGCACCGCCGGTGACCAGGTACTTGCTCATGTTGCGACCTCCCGCAGGCGCTGCGCCGCCGCCTCGGGCGACACATCGTTGACGAACGCGTCCATGCCGGATTCGACGCCGGCGAGGAACTTCAGCTTGCCTACCGTACGTCGGATCGTGAACAGCTCCAGATGCAGTGCCAGCTCGGCACCGCCCCTGCGGGGCGCCTGGTGCCAGGCGGCGATGTAGGGGGTGGGGGGCGGCAGCTGGTCCGGGGCCTCGGCGCCCGTGCCGAAGAGCCGGTCGAAGCGGCGCAGCAGCTCCAGGTAGAGGCGCGGGAACTCGGCCCGCTCGGCCTCGTTCAGCGCGGTCAGCGCGGGCACCCGGCGGTTCGGGTAGAGGTGCGCCTCGTACGGCCAGCGGGCGGCGAACGGGACGAAGGCCGTCCAGTGCTCGCCGGCCAGCACCACCCGGACGGGGTCGGCCAGCTCGGCCGCCAGCAGGTCCTCGAAGAGGTTGCGGCCGGTGCGGGCGCGGTGCTCGTTCGCCTGGGTGATCATCTTGACGGTGCGCGGGGTGGTGAAAGGGAAGGCGTAGATCTGGCCGTGCGGGTGAGCCAGCGTCACCCCGATCTCGGCGCCGCGGTTCTCGAAGCAGAAGACCTGGTCGACGTCGGGCAGCGAGCCCAGCTCGGCGGTGCGGTCGGTCCACGCGTCCAGCACCAGGCGGACCTTGGCCTCGTCGAGCCCCGCGAACGAGGCGCGGTGGTCGGCGGTGAAACAGACCACCTCGCAGCGGCCGACACCGGGTCGGGCCAGGTGCAGGGCGGGCGACTCGGTGGACGGGTCGGCGGACGGCACGGTGGACGGGTCGGCGGACGGCGGCTGGCCGGTCGCCGCCTCTCCCGTCGCCTCGACGTAGGCGGCGGCGTCGGCGGCGAGCGAGGGGAAGCGGTTCTCGAAGACCACCACGTCGTAGTCGGCGGCGGGGATCTCGCTGAGGCGGTCGCCCTGGCTGGGGCAGAGCGGGCACTCGTCGGCCGGCGGGTGGTAGGTGCGGGCCTGGCGGTGCGCGGCCACGGTGACCCAGTCGCCGAGCACGGGGTCGCGGCGGATCTCGGCGAGGCTCGCGGTCGGCTCCAGCGGACGCCGGTCACGGACGTCGCGCAGCGCCGACTCGTCCCGGTCGTAGTAGATCAGCTCGCGGCCGTCCGCCAGCTTGGTCGTGGTCTTCCGCACAGTCTCCGCCCTCGCTGTGGCTATTCGCCGTTCAATGCTTCACACATAATCAAACATTACTCATCAGCAGTCAACAGATCGGGACGCAGATCGGCGTGCCAGGACACGGCGCGACCAAGAAAGATGAGAAGGGCCCGGCGGGCGGGCGCTGTTCGCGGACCGGCCGGGGGCACACCGAACACCGCTGGGGCCGTGTCGAGCCCGCCCGGGTCCCCGTCGGGCACCCCTCCGGGGACGCGCCGGACGCTCAGGGCGGGGCTACTCGCCGCCCAACCGGGCCAGCAGTCCGGTGCGGTCCGCGACGGCCGCCGCCTCCAGCCGGGTGCGGGCGCCCAGCTTCATCAGCACCCGCTGCACATGCGTGCGCGCCGTGCTCGGGGCGATCCCCATGCCGGCCGCGATCTCCTGGGTGTCCTGGCCCTCGGCGATCCGGGCCAGCACCTGGACCTCCCGACGGGTCAGCGAGCCGAGCAGCCGCAGCGCCTCGTCGTCGGGCTCGTGCACCGGGTGCAGCAACCGCTCGAAGGCCGCCTGGAGCACCTCCACCGCGACCGCCGCCTCGCCGGCCCTGGCCCGGATGATGGCGCGGTCCACCACGTCGATCCGCTCGTCGCTGCGGACGTAGCCGGCCGCGCCCGCCGCGAAGGCGTTGGCCACCCCCCGCAGGTCGTCCACCGGGCCGAGCACCACCACCGCGACCTCGGGCCGCTCCTGGCGCAGCCGGCGCACCGGCGCGAACGCCCCCGGGGCTCCCGGCCGGGCCACACCGAGCAGGCAGACCTCCGGGCGGCGCTGGGCGGCCAGCTCGGGCCCGGCCGCCGTCGGGCAGCCCACCGCCAGCACTCGGTGACCGCGCACCTGCAGCGCCGCCGCCAGCGCCTCGGCCAGCAATCGGTGATCGTCGACCACGACGAGCCGCACGCCCAAAGGGGCCCTCCCCCGTACCCTGCGCGGAGCCGAACCCGCGCGATGCGTACCGGCCGTACGCCACAGCACTGTTGACGCCCCATCACAGCGCATCGCGGACCTGTTCGCCAGATCTCGGCGGGTCGGATGATGACCGCTCAAGGCAGTGGCAGGAGGATAACGAAAAAGGCCCCCGCCGTGATGGCGAGGACCTTCTCTGATGGAGCCCCCATGCGGAATCGAACCGCAGACCTTCTCCTTACCATGGAGACGCTCTACCGACTGAGCTATAGGGGCGAACCGGTCGAACGAGGAAGACATTACATGGTCATCGGCGGGATTGGGAAATCGGTGCCTGCCCGGATTCACGCGCCCTGCGGCGCGGGGCGCGCCGAGCCGGCCGGCCGGACACGGGCGGCGGACCCGGGCTGCTGACCTGTGCGGCGGACCTGTGCTGCGGAGGGCTGCCGCGCCTCCGGCCACCCCGGTCGACTGGCCTACTGGCGCGCCCGGGCCCACCTCGCAGGACCTCCGCTCACATGGCCGGGCCCCCGCTCAGCGGGCTGGCGGCCCGGCGGCCCCGGCGGCCGGCGGGGAGCTGATCACCCGTCAGGTCGAGTCCGCCGGTCTCCGGCAGGAGCAGCAGGCAGAGCACCGAGGCCACCCCGAGCCCGGCCAGATACCAGCCGACCGGCGTCGCCGTCCCGTACGTGGCCGTGAGCCTGGTCGCCAGCAGCGGTGCCGTCCCGCCGCCCACCACGCCACCGAGGTTGTAGGTGAGCGCGGCGCCGGTGTAGCGCACCCGGGTCGGGAAGAGCTCCGGCAGGTAGGCCCCCACCGGCCCGAGCAGCAACCCGATCAGCAGGGCGGAGGCGACCAGCGCGAACAGCACCAGGACCGGCCGCAGGCTCTGCAGCAGCGGGAAGAAGAGCAGCGACCAGGCGACCGCCACCGTGGTGGCCGCCAGGACCGTTCGTCGCCGCCCCCAGCGGTCGGACCCGCCCGAGCTGAACCAGACCGCCAGCGCGCCGGCCGGGGCGGCGAGCAGTTGCAGGGTGAGCATCATCGTCCGGTCCAGACCCAGTTGACCGGTCGCGTAGGCCAGGGCGTAGGTGTTGGTGAGATAGAAGAGCGCGTACCCGAAGGAGAGCGCGCCGCCACCCAGCAGGACGGTCCGCCAGTGCTCGCGCAGCACCGCCAGCACGGGCACCGCGTGCGGGGCCGCCGACCCGCCGTCGGCCCCCTCGCCTCCGGTGGCATCCGTGGCACCCGTGGAGTCTGCGGCGTCCGCGGAGTCCGCGGAGTCCGCGGCACGGGCCGTCGCCACGGCCGCGACCTCGGCGAAGACCGGGGTCTCCGCGATCCGCAGCCGGACGAAGAGCCCGACGCCGACCAGCAGCAGCGAGCCGAGGAACGGCAATCGCCACCCCCACCCCGCGAACTGGCTTTCGCTGAGCCGGGCCGAGAGCACCAGGAAGACCGCGGTCGCCAGCACCGAGCCGGCACAGGGCCCGAGTTGCAGGTATCCGGCGTACCGGCCACGGCGGCGCACCGGCGCGTACTCCGCGAGCAGCAGCGCCGCGCCGCCCCACTCGCCCCCCAGCCCGAACCCCTGGCAGAACCTCAACAGCACCAGGATCACCGGGGCCCAGACGCCCAACCGCCCGTACCCGGGCAGCACCCCGACCGCCGCCGTCGACAGCCCCATCATCAGCAGCGACGCCACCAGCACGGCCTTGCGGCCCACCCGATCCCCGAAGTGACCGAACACCACCGCCCCGACCGGCCTGGCCACGAACGCCACCGCATAGACCGAGAAGGCCGCGAGCAGCGCGTTGACCGGAGTGAGCACCGGGAAGAACTCACGCCCGAAGACCAGGGCCGCCGCCATCCCGTACAAGAAGAAGTCATAGAACTCGACCGCCGTCCCGACGAAGGCGGCAACCGCCACCCGCCCCAGGCCCTCGCCACTGCCGAGGTCCGGGGCGCCCTGATCCGACGCACCTGACGCCATGTCAATCGCCATACGTCGACGATGCCGGGCGGACCGGGCACCGCGCAGCCGCCAGTCGAGTGACGGGGGCGCACGCCGTTCGTATACGCCCCGGGGTGGTGCGCGGCGATGATTTGTACACCACCCGCCACCGAACGCTATGCTCCGACCACTCACCGTGCCCGCCGGAAACCGGCGGGAATCGCTCCCGATTCGGAGGCCTCATGGGTGGATTCCAGGTCCGGCCCGAGGAGTTGACCGGCGCCGGCCAGTGCGCGCAGGCGATCGCCACGCGCATCCCCGGCCAGAGCGAGCAGCTCACCCCCGCCGGCGCCGCGGCCGCCACCCGGCTCGTGGGCTGGCGCACGGCCGCCGCGCTGCGGGCCTGCGGCGACTCCTGGCGGGCCCTGCTGACCTCCCTGGCGGGCGAGTTGGACGCCCAGGGGCAGCGCCTGGCCACCACCGCACAGCAGTACCGCGACGGCGAGGTCACCGCGGTGGACGCGCTCGGCGCACCGCCGACGCCCCTGCCCGGCCGGCCCGGCCCGCAGCACGCCGCCGCCGCCCCCTTCGCCACCCACCCGGCCGGCCGCTGATGGAGCTCGCCGCCCTGCGGGAGGCCGACCCGCTGCTGCTGCCGGACTGCGCCGAGGCCTACGAGCAGTTGGCCGCCGCATTCCAACAGCACGTCGACGAATGGCAGTCCGGCGTCCACGACCGCACCACCCGCTCCGGCTGGCTCGGCACCGCCGCCGATGCCTGCCGCGCCTCGCTCCAGCAGACCGACGACCGCCTGATCGCCGCCCGCACCGAACTGCGGCGGATCGGCGCCTGCCTGCGGGCCGGCGCCGACGCCCTGCAACTCACCCAGGCCGAGCTGACCTCCGCGCTGGCCGACGCCCGGGCCGCCGGAGTGACCGTCGACGCCGACGGATCGGCCCCACTGGACCCCGCCGAGGCGACCGCCGAACGCCACGACCCCGACGCCCGGGCCCGGCACGGCGAACTGAGCCAGCGCGTCCGTACCGTCCTCGACCGGGCCGACGCGCTCGACCAGGCCCTGGCCGACCAGCTCACCGGCTTCACCCGCGCCGCCACCGACGGCTCCGGCCTCACCGACCGCAGCTTCGCCCCCGACCCGTACACCCCTGCCCCACTCTCCCCCCAGATCACCGCCCCCGACTTCCTACGCAACGCCGTCCCACCCCCGTCCGCCTCCCCCGCCACCGTCGCCGCCTGGTGGCGCTCCCTCCCTGCGGACCAGCAGCAGCGCCTCATCACCACCCGCCCCGACCTGATCGGCAACCGCGACGGCCTCCCCGCCACCGCCCGCGACCAGGCCAACCGCCTGCTGCTCCAGCGCTACCTCACCGACTTCGCCGCCCGCAGCTGGCGATCCGTCACCGACCAACTCAAGCTCGACGGCTTCCGCGCCATCCAGGACCGCCTCGACCGCAGCCCGGCCACCCCGCCCGTGCTGCTCTACGGCATCTCCGGCGAGGGCCAGGGTCGCGGCATCCTCTCCTTCGGCAACCCGGACACGGCGAGCAACGTGAGCGCGTACGTCCCAGGGCTGGGGACGGAGCTGCGGTCCGTGGGCGGGAAGGACGGGGACCGGGCGTTCAACGTGTGGTCTGCCGCCCACACCGCGGATCCGACGCGGACCACGGCCTCCATGGTCTGGCTCGGCTACGACCCGCCTCCGGGGGTCGACAAGTTCGACCCGCAGACCCTCGCGGTCATGGGCAAGTCTCGTGCCAGTGCCGGCGCCGAGACCTACGACCGGTTCATGGCCGGCCTGCGGGCCAGTCACGAAGGCCCGCCGGCCCACTTGACCGCGCTGGGCCACAGTTACGGCTCACTGACCGTCGGTCTGGCCGGCCAACGCTCCGGCGGCACGGGCGCGGACGAGATGATCCTGATCGGCAGTCCGGGGACCGGTGCCCAGCAGGCGGCGCAGCTGGGCGTTGGCGCCGGTCACGTCTGGGTCGGCGCGGCCGACAACGATCCGGTGACCTACCTGCCCGATCCGCTGAAGGAGGCAGTCGGCGACCACGAGCAGCGGTGGTTCGGCAGGGATCCGGCGAGCGCGGAGTTCGGGGCTCACCGATTCGAGGTGGCTGACGGACCATCAGGGAGCTTCCGGGCCCACTCGAACTACCTGGACCCCAGCGGCGGGAACTCGTTGTACAACATCGGGCAGATCATCTCCGGCCATCCGGACCGAACGCAGCCTCAGGTTCCGCGATGAGGTCCCGCCTGCCTGCCGCTCTGCTCCTCTCGGTACTGGCCGTGCTGCCCGTCACGGCCTGCCGACAGACCTCCCCCAAGGTGACCACCGCCATGATGAGCCCCGACGAAGCCCGAAACAGGCTGCACGCACTTCTTGATGACACCTTTGCCGCCGTCGCTCCCCCTCTCCGGTTCAGAGAGGGCTGGCCCACCACCACTGAGAACGACGCGCCAAGCGGAACGGCCAACGTAGCCCTCGATCGCTACGTCATGACCAAGGTCTCGTCCGCGAAGTACGGCGCCCTGCTCGGTCTGGTGGAACGCCACTGGAAGGAGCGCGGCTACACGATCGAGAGCGTGAACGCGGACGCGCGCATGCCTGCCATCTACGCCAGGGCGTCCGACGGAGCCGCGCTCAACCTTCGGGTCGGCTACCCCGGCAACATCACCATCACCGCCGCCGTCACCCCCATCCCCCTCACCCCCGTCCCCTTCGGCCCCGAGCCCCCACAGCCCACCCTCGCCAACGGCAACCCGGACATCCTGCCGACCACTGACGACCCGTTCTGGTCCAACTGAGCAATTCGCGCACGCGCGCCGGAGTTGCCTGTGCGTCGTCGGCGGGTGCTTTGGTCACGCGCAGATCCAGGACCCGAATCCGCCCCGCATTGACACCCACGTCACCGGGCCACCACCGCCACATCCCAGCAGCCGCGAGCCGTACACCGTCAGGTAGTCCACCTCGCCATCCAGGCCGCGCGCGGACGCGAACCGCGCCAGCGCGGGCTCGTCGGTGAACGCGTACAACCAGCGCACCCCGGCCGCATCCGCAGCCAGCAGCTCACCGCTCCCGGTCGGCGCCAGCAACAACGCCTCGCGCAACTCCGCCACCAGCGACGGACCGTCAACCTGCCCCACGTGCAGCGCCGCCAGACGCTCGGTCGACCCCACCGGTGACGGCCTAACCCGAAGTCGGGTGCAGCACTGAAAGCCACCAAGTAGCGGGGGGCCCCCCCCCCCCGGGGGGGGGCCCCCCCGGGGGGGGGGGGGGGGGCCCCGCCCCCCGGGGGGGGGGGCCCCCGCAGAGGCGGGGGGGGGGGGGGGGGGTCCCA